>NZ_LFIO01000715.1 GCF_001187535.1 Rhizobium ecuadorense | reverse complement strand
GTCATAACTGGTCTCCCCGAAAACAGTCGGATCGGACAGTCCCGGCAAGCCGATATCAGGCGTCACGCCGCGCAGCTGCGTCGTACCGCCGTTGACCCGGAAAAACTGGGCAATTGTCACTTTCAGCTCCCCGAACTCGGGTTTGCTGTTGCGGACGATCTGGTCAAGATCGATGACGGTTTGAACGGTGCCCTTCCCGAAACTGGGTTCACCGACGATCACGCCTCGACCGTAGTCCTGGATTGCCGCGGCAAAAATCTCCGAAGCCGACGCCGAGCCGCGATTGATCAGCACAC
>NZ_LFIO01001161.1 GCF_001187535.1 Rhizobium ecuadorense | reverse complement strand
CCTAGGAATTTAGCAGACTCCGCACTCCAAGCTTGACACCCAACTTTGCTCAATGTGATGGTATGCCATAATAAATAATACATAAGGCGATATCATATGAACTGGGACAATCGTGACCTCCGGACTTGTCGTGCGCCTTCGGCGCTGCCGTTGCGGGGTCTGTGGCTGCTGACAATAAGCTGAAAAGAAGAGGCGCGTTCCAAGCGTGAGAGCACACGCGCGCCAAATTGAAATCTCCGCCTCGGCCTGAACTGCATCCTCGCAGCAACTAACTTGACACTCATATAGTATGGTAT
>NZ_LFIO01000516.1 GCF_001187535.1 Rhizobium ecuadorense | reverse complement strand
GTCCAGAATGGCAGGAGAATGAGGATCAACAACATCTCACGCGTCTTGCCGAAGGTCGAGCGGACCAAAGCCACAGCCGCCAGGAAACCAAGCACTGCGCAGAACAGCGTCGTCCAGAAACCGATCAGCAGCGACGTGATGCCGATCCCGACCAGATAGGGTTGGTCGATGAACGCGCGGTACTGCTTCAGCGTAAAGACGATCGGGGCCTTGCCCATCGGTGTCGCGGACATGAAGCTGAACACGAGCATGGTCAGCAGCGGCAGGAAAACGGCAAGTGTCAGCCATCCATAGGT
>NZ_LFIO01000789.1 GCF_001187535.1 Rhizobium ecuadorense | reverse complement strand
ATGTGTCGAGCTTGCGAAGGATCTCGTTGATCTTGGCGGTCAGCGCAGGCTGATCCTTGGCCATGCCGATGCCGATCGGCTGATACAGCATCGGCTCCTCGATCATCCGCATTGGCTTGCCCTTGCTCTTCGATTCATTGACGAACTTGGTCGTCGTCATGGTGTTGGCCACCATGCCGCGGGCCTTGCCCTGTTGGACGGCGAGATAGGGAGAGGCGGTATCCTGGAAGGTCAGCGGATCGGATTTGTTGAGCTTGATCGACATCTCAGACGTCGAACCCTTGGTCGAAGCGATG
>NZ_LFIO01000033.1 GCF_001187535.1 Rhizobium ecuadorense | reverse complement strand
CACGCCGGATGCCGAGCAGGTTTTTCGTGATCTGCTCTTCGCTGAGAAAGGGACGCGACGTGTCGCGGAAGCTCGGATCGCCCAGGCGGCTTGTCGCACCGCCGAGCAACGCAATGGGTTTGTTGCCGGTCTTCTGGAACCACCGCAGCATCATGATCGGAATGAGATGCGCGACATGAAGGCTGTCGGCGGTGAGATCGAAGCCGTTATAGGCTGTGCCGGCTCCTGAACAAAGCCAGCTGTCGAGTGCTTCCAAGTCGGTGCATTGATGCAGGAAGCCGCGCTCGCTCAAAGTG
>NZ_LFIO01000792.1 GCF_001187535.1 Rhizobium ecuadorense | reverse complement strand
GCGTTTATGAACGCGTCGAGGCCGGGGCCATCGATTGCGATGATGAGGCCTGGATTGGTGCAGAACTGACCGGCTCCCAAGGTCAAGGAGGACGCAAACGATTTCCCGATCGCTTCCGCGTTGTTCCGCAGGGCGTTCGGGAAAAGAATAACGGGATTGATGCTGCTCATTTCGGCGTAGACCGGAATTGGCTGCTTCCGCTCCGAGGCAATCTTCATCAGCGCGGTTCCGCCGCGCCGGGAGCCCGTAAAGCCCACTGCACGTATCCGATGATCGGCGACCAGCATCTGTCCAAC
>NZ_LFIO01000352.1 GCF_001187535.1 Rhizobium ecuadorense | reverse complement strand
CTGTCCTGACGGCATGACAAATTCTCCGAACCACTAATACGCGACTCAAAGACGTGTCAGGGTGATTCGTTCCGACTCAAAACGAATCATTTTTCAATACTTTACGGAATTTCTCTCTCAAATTGATTCCGCCGTCTCCGCTGGTCGAATTGCGCCCGACAGTGGTGGAAAGGGGTGGAGATTTGTTCAGTTCAAGACCACAGTAACCACCTTCCTCCAGCACAATGGCGGTCACCGCTTAGGGGAGTTCCGCAGGCGCTTCAAAGCATCATCATCATCCACTATCTCCCGGGAAC
>NZ_LFIO01000494.1 GCF_001187535.1 Rhizobium ecuadorense | reverse complement strand
GGTATTGCAGCTTGATAAGTTGCTGGGTGATCGTGCTGCCCCCCTCCACCACCGAGCCAGCCTCCAAATTCCGGAGAAACGCCCTCCCGATCCCTCTTGGATCGACGCCGAAGTGATCCATGAACCGGCGGTCCTCAATTGAAAGGACGGCATCGATCAGCCGCGGTGGGAACTGGTGGTATTGCGCATATGGCCCTTGATAAGGTCCCTGCCTTACGAGCGGCGCACCGTCGGCGGTTTCCAGCACAACGATAGGCTTTAACGTCCCGTCACGGATCTCGCGCCAGGGTACGTCTG
>NZ_LFIO01000767.1 GCF_001187535.1 Rhizobium ecuadorense | reverse complement strand
CATTTCGACCATACCGCGCGACCTCGACGAGGCGGCGCTGATCGATGGCGCCAAGCCCCGACAGATTTTCTTCAGAGTGATCCTGCCGTTGCTGAAGCCGGTGACCGTCACCAACATCGTCGTGCAGTCGATCGCGATCTTCAACGATTTCACCAACCCGCTCTACTATCTTCCCGGCAAGGAGAACGTGACCGTGCAGCTGACGCTCTATAATTTCCAGAGCATGTATACGAGCCAGTACAATCTCCTCTTCATGAATATCCTCCTCGTGACGATCCCGCCGCTGATCGTCTTCAT
>NZ_LFIO01001147.1 GCF_001187535.1 Rhizobium ecuadorense | reverse complement strand
CGATTCGAATTTGATCGCAAAACGCGTCGGCCAGATCTACGGCAAGCTGGTGGCGAGCCCGGACTATATAAGATTGCACGGCTCGCCGGAGACGCCGGAAGACATCGCGTCGCACCAGGCTCTGGTCGGTGCGGAGAGCTGGCGATTCATGGATGGCGAAAAGATCGTCACAGTGCAACCGCAGGGCCGCTTCAGGACCGACAACGGCATGGCGCTTGCGAGCGCGGCCGCTGAAGGGCTTGGTATCGCCTGGCTCCCCGATTGCGTCACCCATGATTATCTCGCCTCAGGGGCTCT
>NZ_LFIO01001810.1 GCF_001187535.1 Rhizobium ecuadorense | reverse complement strand
GGGACCTGCCACTGAATTTTCATCCGGCGGCGATTAGAGCCTCGGCGGTCTTGAACCGCTCCCAAACGTTGGACCACCGGATGCTAGAGTTTTCCGGCTTCATTCAGGGAGGCGGGCTGGTTGCGCCTCCCGAATTCACCAACGAGATCGGCACCTTGTTGCCGATCGCACCATGAGGTCTTTCCTCATTGTAGTATCTACGCCAATCCTCCATCTTTTCGCGGGCATCCGCAAGGGTCAGGAACCAATGCTGGTTCAGGCATTCTGCACGGAAGCGGCCATTGAACGCTTCGATGAAAGCATTATCAGTCGGCTTTGAACTCAATCAGAATGTTCGTGATTTGATGGATGTTGCGCGGTCCCGTCTTGAAGACACCAAGGGCGAACTCGATGAAGCCCTCGGCCGAACCGGAATAGGTCCCGTGATTGTCACGTGCATCGGGCCAGTAGGAACTGCGCAGCGCCCTTTCATCGGCGCGGTCTATCCCGCGGCAATACCGATAGAGGCAGTCGCGGAGCGCCTCGCGGTCGAGCAATTCGGTAATTTTTTTGTGTTTCATCGCTTGTCGCACATCTGATATCGGGGCGCTTACCCATCCAGTGACGCAGCCAGCTTTCAACTGCTCGGCTGACGTAAGGAAAAACCCTCCCTCTGCTTAGGCATGCATGTAAACAACTGCCCTTAGAAGTAGACATCAATGGGAGAGCTGCGGGTAAGGTGTTTGGACAGCGACGGCGCCGTCATGCACCAGTTGCGTTGCGTTTCAACCCCCACAATGTTGGTTGAACAAAAGGCGATCGAGCAACGCATCCGAAACGCAATCTATCTCCAGCGCACGTTCAGGGCAGGATCGAGCGCCTCGCGACGCGAACAGTTCGTCCCTCTCCTCGACATCGATTGCACCGGGCAGTATGTATCCCTCGTCGTCAAGATTGAATATTTCGGGCGCTTGGGCCCAGCATCTTGCATGACCTTGGCATTTGGAAGTGTGCACTATGACGCGCATACGGTACTCCATGTCTTTCCTCCTCTCAATTATCAGGACCAGTCCAGGATCAGATTCTCCATTCCAAACACGTGGCCCCCATAGGTGATGGGCGCCGTACCATCCTTGATACGGAAGTCAGGGATGCGCGACAGCCACTCCTCCAGGCCGATGACGATCTCTCGCCGGGCAAGGTGTGATCCAAGACAGCGATGGGGACCGTACGCAAAAGCGGTGTGGCGATTGTCTTCTCGTGCCAAATCGATCGTGTTCGGATTTTCGAATTCCACCGGATCACGATTGGCAATCATCGTGGCGCAGGAAATGTAGTCCCCCTTACGGATCGGCGCGCCTTCGAAATTGATATCTTTCGTCGCCACACGGATCATCTGCACGGTCGAATAGGCGCGAAGCAGTTCTTCGGCTGCGAGCACAATTCGATCCGGTTTGCTCCGCAGCAATTCCTGTTCTGTCGGATTGCGCGCGAGATAGGCCAGGTCAAAGCCGATCGCCGTTGCCACGGTGTCCAGTCCCGCGACGAATAGAAGCACGCCTATTCCATGGATTTCCTGGTCTCTCAACAGGCGGCCGTCGACCTTTGCCTGCACGACGAAGGTCATGAAATCGTCGGCCGGTTCTTTGCGGCGCATCGCTGCAAGTTCATCGATGAACGCCAAAATTGTTCGGGCGGCTGCGGTTCGTCTGATGCCGTCGCCGTGGAGCAGGTCCTTCCCCCAGCCCACGAATGTATTGAGGCGCTCATCGGATAAGCCGAGCAAACGGAGGAAGATACTAACCGCAAAAGGAAAGGCGAAGTCCGTCAAGATGTCGCAGCTTGTGCTCGACGCGGAAATCTTGGAAATCAACGCAATCGCCCGATCACGGACCGCCGGTTCAAGCTCCATTATCCGCCTGGGCGAAAGCAGCGGATTGAGAAGTGAGCGAAACACGCTGTGAGCCGGGGGGTCGAGTTCAAGCGGGATCAGCGGCCAGTTTTCGCCAAGCGCCGAGGCGAAAAGGCTCCGATGGCTGGAAAAGGTTCCGGTGTCCTGCAGCAATTTGCGTTGGTCCTGAGCGCGAACGATGACCCAGGTACCTCGGCCATCGCGCGTATTGCAGGGAGAATAAAAGATTCTCGGTCCATTATGGAGGCAAGCGACAGCTGCGTGCGGATCCCCATTTGGCATGCGCTCCATGCCGGGCGACGTGAACAGGCTGAAGTCCTTCACCATTTCGGGAGGGACATGTTCTGGAACCCTAATGGTAGCCACTGCTTTTCTCCTGTCATCAAAGCCCCTTCGCCGAGAACGAATTCTCCTCGGAGAGGGAGCGAGCAAAATCGTTGAGCGCCAGATTTCCAATCTCAGCAGCGCGAGGCGCCAATGACATGCGATGCAGCGATCAGATCGCCGTGCGGCTCGAAATCCACGCTGCTTTGTTGGCCGAAGTCGAAATTTCTTGGATGCCTCGCCCGCCCTTCCGGTCGACATCGGATTTTCACGGGTACCTCTCTTCCGGTAAATGCGTTCTGAGCACAGATGCATTTTGATTTCCTCCGCTCCATGGCGGTCACCAAAGAAACCGGCCGACAGTCCTTGCCGCCCCGCAAGAAGAACTTCAAAGTTCATGCCAATTTGATTGATTTGGCCGGAAAGAAATTTTTCAATTGCCTTTCAGCGCTTTGGCTCAAGGCAGAACTAAAGATTGGCTGATCAAGGCCGTGTCGCGTATCTAACAAAACCCGACATCAGGTGCCGGATGCCATCTATTCAGGTGCGACTTTTTTCCAGCCACCACAGCCGGGGGCCAGAGACAGCGCGACGAGTAACGAATGTCCTGATGTACTGCGATGCAGTGGGATAGCTTGAGGGTGGGTAGCTTTGAATTGTGGCATCGAGCTAGCGGCGGAATTCCGGGAACAGCTCGAAGCGTGCTACTCCTTTGTCCTGAATGTCAGTTCTACCAGCCCGACGACACCACCCTAAGAGTCGGCGGCAATCTGCCGATTGGGTGTTGCCTGACAGCAATGGGTATGGTGGCCTACCGTCCGCCGAGACGGAAGGCGATGGCCGCAGAAAGCCCGCTCAAGCGGCGGGCCGAAAATGCCGTCCGAAACAAATCCACAAACTACCCTGCCTGGCACGGCAAGAGCGTGGGTACGGAGATTTGATCTGGATCAAATCGCAATCCCGATGAAATTGATAGCCATCAAAGACGCGCTGGAAGAAATAGGGATAGCCGAAGTCGCAACGGCCGCGTGGTCGTCTCGGGCATGTCCGGCATAGGCGGTTTTCGAAGGGATCAGGACATGGACGTCGCACGCAGTGAGGTTCTCGTGATTGGCACTTCCGTCGCTTGCCGTTCCTGCCAGGCGCGGCACGGCGTCGTTTGCGGCGCCTTGTCGGCTGGCCAGCTTAGCGAACTTGGCCGCCACTCGCTGCGCCGCAAGGTCGACGCAGGCTGCGAGATCATTGCACAAGGATCGGAAAACTCTTTCTATTCGAACATCACGCGCGGCGTGGTGAAGCTCTGCAAGGTGATGTCGGACGGGCGCCAGCAGATCGTTGGCCTGCAATTCGCCCCCGATTTCGTCGGCCGCCCCTTCGTGCGCGAAAGCACGCTGTCGGCCGAGGCCGCGACCGATGCGGAGATCTGCGTGTTCCCCCGCAATTTGCTCGAACGCATGATATTGGAGACTAGGGAATTGCAGCGTAGCCTGCACGCTCAGGCGCTGAACGAGCTGGATGCCGCGCGCGAATGGATGCTGACGCTCGGCCGGCGGACCGCCGAGGAGAAGGTCGCAAGCCTGCTCCACCTCATTGCCGCCCACGCCGAGACGGCGACGAGCACTGCCTTCGATCTGCCGCTATCGCGTGCCGAGATTGCCGACTTTCTCGGGCTGACGATCGAAACCGTCAGCCGCCAGTTGACCCGGCTTCGCAAAGAGGGCGTCATCCGCATCGAGAACATCCGGCATATCACCGTGCCCGACATGGATGCGCTCGCAAAGAAAATCAGCGGGTAATTACCACCCGCGTATTGGAAAGGCCAGCCTGGCGCGCCAGCGTAAAGAACTAGGCGGCATTGTCGGGATGCAGACGGACGTGCCGGGCGCTACCACATCGAGCATTCCGGGCGAGAAAACTTCTAGTCCCGGAGCCGCCGGCTTGCAGCTCGGGATAGCCGCCGGGCAGGTGGGTGGCGTCGCCATCGGCGCCGGGCGCCCAGCAGGTCGCCAGCGAGCTGAGCGGTGAGCGGTGAGAGGAACAAAATATCAGCTCCGCGGCGACGTCAGCCGAGCAACAAATGCTCGTAGGCCAAAGGCTACATAGCGCGACCCGGGTGCCGGTCGGCATCAGCCGATCGATATTGGCGGCTGCGAGCTCTTCACGCCCCCAACCTGCGGATATCCGCCATCGTCGTCTTCTGTGACGAAATTATCGGAGCCGTTTGCGTTTCACCATTTTTCGATGCGCGGTCCGAGCCTGGCGCCCCCTTTTTGTCGGACCTCAAACTTTCTTGTGCAGTTTCAAACAAGAAAACGTGCGCGGGTAGACATACGCACGAGCAGAACCTCAAACCTCGTGACCCGCGCCTTCCCGCCGCGACCGGACTGGCGGGCAGTATGCTAAGGTTCTAAAAGGCGGCAGAGAAACCTTGATCGAGATGCGGTCGGAAGTAGCCGAAACAGCGCCCGGCCGTCAGCGCGGCACAACGGCTTCACAATTCGCTCGCCCGCACGAGCAGCGCACGAGTGCGGCGACGAAGGCCCTGTGCTGACAGAAAGTCCATCTCCTTCAGGCCAAATGGCATGACGCTTGCTTGCCCTGGCGTGTGGGCCGAGGTCGGATTCGTGTTAGCCGTGACTGAGAGGCCGCAAATAAATTTTCCTAGAGGAGCTTCATTGATGACCATGGAAAAGCAGGTCCCTATTGTCACCTTTCGCACGCGGGTTCGCGACGAGTCTATATCCGGTCCCAACCCCTACCGCTGGGAAGACAAGACGACCGACGACTATTTCAGCGGTAAGCGGGTAATCCTTTTTTCGCTGCCGGGCGCCTTCACGCCAATCTGCTCCACCTTCCAACTGCCTGATTTCGAAAGTCTTTATGTCGAGTTTAAGAAGAATGGCATTGACGACATCTACTGTCTCTCCGTCAACGATGCCTTCGTCATGAATGCTTGGGGCAAGTCTCAGGGGTTGAAAAATGTCAAGCTTATCCCGGACGGTTCGGGAGAATTCACTCGGAAAATGGGTATGCTCGTCGCCAAGGACAATCTCGGTTTCGGTCTGCGCTCCTGGCGCTACGCTGCCGTGATCAATAATGGCGTCGTGGAGGGGTGGTTCGAGGAAGAAGGCTTTGGCGACAACTGCGCGACCGATCCGTATGGCGTTTCTTCGCCGCAAAACATTTTGAAATGCCTTAAGGCCCCAGCCTTCGTATGAGCATTGAAGCCAACGACCAGCAGCTACGACTTGTCGTGCACACCTGCGCCGAATGATAGGAGTTTTGCTCGAACCATGAAGTCCTTTACAAGCCTTCATCAGCGTCAGCAGCAATCGCTGGTTATTACGCCCCAGCTCATCGCGTCTATTCGCTTGCTGCAGCTGGCGCACACCGAACTGAATCAGTTCGTGGAACAGGAAATCGAGAAGAACCCATTTCTCGACCTGGCGTCGAATGACGGCGGGGCTTCTGGCGTATCGCCAACTGCGGCGGATGATCCAAATATCAGCGCACGCGAAGACCACGTTGATGGACCGGCCAGGACGGACATGCCTGAGCTGTCTAGTCCCTGGAAATCAATCCGTGACACAGGCAACCTTTCGCCGGGGGAAAGGCCTTCCCTGGATGAGTTCGCCGCCTCAACTGAGACATTGCACGAACATGTCGCCCATCAGATCGCCCTCACTGCCTTCACACCCCAGGAGCGGCTGATTGCTGGCGCGCTTGCCGACCATCTGGATGACACTGGGTATCTGCAAGTGAACCTTCTGGAGCTAGCAGAGAGGCTAAATAGCCCTGAGGCTGGAGTGAAGCGGGTTCTTGAGGCTTTGCAGCTATTTGACCCGCCGGGCATATTTGCGCGAAGTCTGGGCGAATGCCTCGAGATTCAGTTGCGCCAACGAGACCGGTTCGACCCGGCCATGGCAGCTCTGGTCGCAAATCTCGAGTTGCTTGCGCGACGCGATTTTCGAGCACTGAAGCGACGTTGCCGGGTCGATGAAGACGACCTTCTCGATATGTTGAACGAAATTCGTGCACTTGACCCAAAGCCTGGAAACCAGTTCCAGTCCGCAAGGTCGGAATCCATCATACCCGACGTCTTCGTCCTACCCTCGCCGGGAGGCGGATGGCACGTCGAGCTTAATCGGGAGATTTTGCCCAAGGTACTGATCAACCAAACCTATTTTGCGCAAGTTACTCGCCTAACCGCCCAAAGCTCGAAAGATCAGTCATTCCTGAACGAATGCTTCCAGAGCGCGAGCTGGTTGGTTCGGAGTCTCGATCAGCGCGCCACGACGATCCTTAAGGTGGCGACCGAAATCGTGCGCCACCAGGATGTCTTTTTGGAAGATGGCATTGCTCATCTTCGCCCTCTCAATCTTAAGACCATCGCTGACGCGATCGACATGCACGAGTCCACTGTAAGTCGGGTAACGTCGAACAAATACATTCTCACGCCCCGCGGCGTGTTCGAGCTCAAGTATTTTTTCACCGTCGCGATCCCGTCCTCACAAGGCGGTGACGCGCACTCGGCCGAAGCTGTGCGCCATCAGATAAGGGCACTTATTGCCGCAGAGACGCTCCATGATGTGCTGTCCGACGATGGCATCGTTGCCAAGCTCAAGGAAACAGGCGTCGACATTGCTCGCCGCACAGTCGCCAAATATCGCGAGGCGATGAACATCCCCTCGTCCGCGCAACGCCGGCGGGAGAAACGGTTTGTACTGGCGGCCGCGGAGGGATAAGTCCTTTGTACCGTAGGTGATGCCCTTTTCCCAAAAACCGCGGAACTGAGGCACATGTGACATTGTGCTTAGTCCTCTCCATGGAGGATCGACTTCATATGGGCTGGCGACCGCAGCCTCGTCACGGGAGCTTCAAAAGTTGTTCCGGCCGCTTAAGCTGACGTTCCAGAAAAGATTAGATGTCTGTTCCATAGCCCAAGCGCTTAGGGGCTAAGCGGTTAATCACGAAAACTCGTGCAGAATTTTTATGTCGCGCAAGCGACAAATCTAGAAGCAGTTGTCGCCTCCCATTCATTTTCGCCGAACCGCTGGGATTTCGGTGCGGCGGCAACGAGAGCCTCAACCGAAAATGATAGACGGAGATACGCGGGCAGACGTTCTGGAGTTGGCGCGCTTTCGAGATCTCCGATGTTCGACGACGCAGGAATACAACACGCGGGCTGATCGAACTCTTGGCCTTCCTCACCGCTTGGCACGACGCATGCACGGTAATCCGAAAATGCGCCATCGAACAAAAAGGAATCATCCCATGATCAAGCTCACAGAGAATGCCGCCGCCATCATGAACGTAACGCTTTCCCGAGCCGAGCAGGCGGAAGGCTTTCGCATCGCGGTCGAGGCAGGTGGATGCGCCGGCTACAAATACCTGGTGGGGCTAGAAAGCGTCCAGGGCCAGGGCGACGCGGTGATCGAAACAAATGGGGTCAAGGTGTTCGTTGACGCAGACTCGCAAGCACACATCAACGGCATGACGATCGACTTCGTGACGGGACCAGAAACCTCCGGTTTTGTCTTCGACAATCCCAATGCGCACCAGAACTGCACTTGCGGCAAATCCTTCGGCTGATCACCGAGAAAGCGAGAGAGCCATGCGGAATTATTGCGAAAAGGTCATGGTTTCCTTTTTCAATCCGAAGAACGACGGCGTGCAGGAAAATCCCCTCAGCGAGACCGGGGCAGTTTCCTACGGTAGAGGGCCTGAATTGATAATTGGAGTCGATCCAACGGTGGAAGCGTTTCTGGTGACGCCGTCGTCCTTGCGTTCCAACCCAGCGACCGCCTTCTCGCCAGCGCTGGCCGAACTCATAACCCTAAAGCCCGCCGAAGCGCCTCAAACCGTCCGTCAGGAGACAGCAGGCTTTTTAAGCGGTTTGCTGCCGGAGAGAAAGGTCTGCTCATCAACGGATTATCCTGAGGCAGCAAAATTTTTTGGCGGGCATCCGGGCCAGGATTCCAAAGGAGACGCCCCCTCTGCAAGCAGTTCCGCGCCGAGGAAAGGTGAGCGAAGACGCGTGCGTGTCAAGAGGCTTGATTTCATGACCAAGTCGCTCACTTCGCTAGATCTGGCAGTAGACGGACGACACTCGTTCAAGCCGTCGAAGACGTGTCAGAGGTTTATACAATACTGGTCGTCGAAAGCCTCGTTCCGGCAGAGGAGGACGATCAGACCGTCACAACAGAAATCTGAGGCCTGGAGAAATTGGCAGGGTCGAAATGGATGTTGTAGCCGGCAATCGCGTAGGACAGGGTCTAAAAATCGCCGCAGCCTGCAACAGTTCAGTTCTCAGCGACAAGCTAAGCTGGCGACCCATCTAGTTAAGCAGCCGCGGCGAATCCAACCGTTGGAAAAGGCGCGAGCGCACAACGTTCTTCCCTTCCTACTGATGGCGGCTATGCGACGTTATCGATGCCAACAAGATCGCGTGACGCGCCATCGCACGACTCCACCCCGCGCTGCTTGCCCGAGGCTATCAAACAACAGCATGTGCAAGACGCCGCAGCATTGTCACCGCTTCCCCTCAGTCGAGATCCACCCATGAGAGCGATCTATCTCGACAATAATGCAACGACCAGAGTCGATCCTGAAGTGGTTGAAGCCATGCTGCCGTTCTTTGCGGATCAGTTTGGAAACCCTTCGTCGACGCACGCTTTTGGCTCCTCCATCCGCGAGGCGGTGAGGAAGGCGCGCCGGCAATTGCAAGCGCTGATCGGCGCCGAGTTCGATCATGAGATCGTGTTCACCTCGGGGGGGACGGAAAGCGACAATGCGGCGATCCTTTCGGCGCTGGAGGTGATGCCTGAGCGCACAGAGATCGTGACTTCCGCAGTCGAGCATTCAGCGGTGCTGACACTCTGCGGCCATCTGGAGAAGACGCGCGGCATTAAGGTACACAGGATCCCAGTGGATCGACATGGACGTCTCGATCTTGACGCCTATGAGACCGCCCTCACTCATCGTGTAGCGATTGCTTCGATCATGTGGGCGAACAACGAGACGGGAACCATTTTCCCGGTCGCTAAGCTTGCCGAGATGGCCAAGAGAATCGGTGCACTTTTCCACACCGACGCGGTCCAGGCGGTCGGCAAGGTTCCAATGGACCTCCAACCTACTGCAATCGACATGCTTTCGTTGTCCGGACACAAATTCCATGGACCAAAAGGCATTGGTGCACTCTATCTCAGGCGGGGCTTATCTTTCTCCTCACTGATCAAGGGAGGTCATCAGGAGCGCGACCGACGCGCAGGGACAGAAAATACGGCCGGGATTGTCGGTTTAGGCAAGGCTGCCGAACTCGCCCTGAAATCAATAGACGACGAGAGCACCCGATTAAAGTCGCTCCGAGATCGATTGGAGAACGGCATTGTCCAGCGTGTTCCAGGCGCCTTCGTAACCGGCGATAGGCTTAAGAGGTTGCCGAACACGGCGAACATCGCCTTTCAACGTGTCGAAGGAGACAGTATGCTCCTTCTTCTCAACCGCTATGGCATCGCCTGCTCTTCCGGCTCTGCTTGCTCCTCCGGTTCGCTGGAGCCGAGCCATGTCTTGAGGGCAATGGATATCCCTCATGCTATGGCGCACGGAACAATCCGCTTCTCGTTCTCGCGCGATAACTGTGACGAGGATGTCGACCGGGTGCTCGAAGTTTTACCGGGCATCGTTGAAAGGCTCCGGAGCCAATGCCGTTCCGGCCACGTGGCCGACACGAGCAGCCGGGTTCGTTCAGGGGAGTAGGAGCAGGCACGCTCATGAAACGGCAATTCCTTTTCACCGATACGACCTGCATGACGGCACCGGCATCGTATGAACGATCAGGTAAAAGCCGGGGCTCTCAGTCACATAGATCGCCGGTTCACCGCCCATGCGTGTTCGTGGAGGGGGCCCAGCGCCATATCATCTTAATCAATCTCTCGACACCATCGGTGGATCGCATCCGACCACCAGCCTATGCCGACTCCAGTTGCAACGCGACTGCCTTGCGCCTAGCCGCGTCGAACCACGCATTCCGTACGTTGCAGCTTAAGCTACGGGAGAACGATCTCGCGATCACCGCTCACGACCAGGGGGAATCTTATGTGCCGTTGCTCCGCTGACAGCAGTCCCGTCGATGTCAAAGACATCCTCAATCGGCTGAAATCTCTCTCGGCTGCGGAGGAGTTCTTCGCAGCCCTAGGGGTCCCCTATGACCCTAAGGTTCTCGATGTCTCACGACTCCATATCATGAAGCGTATGGGCCAATACCTCGCGGCAGAGGACTTCTCCCATCTCCCAGACCGGGTAATCGCTGCTCGTGCCCGTGCCATACTGGAAAGGGCCTACTGTGATTTCGCGACCTCCGCGCCGCTCTCGCACCGGGTCTTCAAGGTGCTCAAGGACCACAATCCGAACAGACCTGTCACACCCGGCCGCACCGTTGTCCCGTTAGACTCTTTCCTGAAGCCGTTCGAAAAGAAGTGAGCACGGTTGCGACACGACAATGTCGGGAAGCTTACAATTCAGTCATATGCTAGCAACGTCGGAATCGAAGCCATTTCAATGTGATAGAGAACGCCAAACGGTTGGCACGAATGATGCACGCAAGCATGTGTACTGACAAGCCCGCCACCCATAGAGGGAGGGAGTAAGAAACCGCCATGCACATAGTTATCTGTATCAAACAGGTACCGGACTCCGCACAAATACGAGTGCATCCGGTGACGAACACAATCATGCGTCAGGGAGTGCCAACCATCATCAACCCCTATGATCTGTTCGCCCTTGAAGAGGCGCTCCAGTTGCGCGACCGCCATGGCGGCGAGGTGACCGTGCTCACCATGGGGCCGCCCATGGCAGAGGACGCGTTGCGCAAGGCGCTCACCTACGGCGCCGACCGCGCCGTACTCTTGACCGACCGTCATTTTGCCGGCTCCGACACTCTGGCGACCTCGTTTGCTCTTTCGCGAGCCATCGCGAAGATCGGAGAGGCCTTCGGTACGCCCGATATCGTCTTTACGGGCAAACAGACCATCGACGGCGATACCGCCCAGGTTGGGCCTGGCATCGCCAAGCGCCTCGACCTCCTGCAGCTCACCTACGTTGCCAAAATCGTCTCTGTCGACATCAATGGGCGCGAGATTACGGTGGAGCGCCGCTCGGAAGGGGGCACGCAGACGCTGATGAGCAAGCTCCCTTGCCTAATTACAATGCTCGAAGGCACAAACGAAATCCGCCGCGGCTCGCTCGATGACGCGCTACGGGCCGCGCGCAGCCAGATCGTGAAGTGGAATGCGGCCGACGCTGGCATAGAGGACCTCACCAAGTGCGGCCTGCGTGGCTCGCCAACCGTCGTTAAGAGGGTCTTTGCCCCTCCTGAGCGGGCGGAAAAGGCGGAGCAGATCGACACCGCGGAAAAAACACCGCGCGATCTCGCGGAGGAGTTGATCGCTGGGATCTTTTTGCGCCAGCCGGCGCTCGAAAGCGAACTCGCCTTTGACGGCGAATGAAGGCAAGGAGCGACGATGTTGAGCACGAATCGAGAGAGCCCTCCTCCAGCCGCTGGCCGTGCCGCCATGAAGAAAGAGCTGCCCGATCAGTTTAAGGACCATCGGCACGTTTGGGTCTTCATGGAGCTGGAGCGCGATCAGGTGCATCCCGTCTCCTTCGAGCTGCTCGGCGAAGGCCGCAAGCTCGCCGACAAGCTGGGCGTCCAGCTTGCCGGCGTCGTTCTCGGACCACCGGGAGAGGCCACGTGGTTTGCCATCGCCGAGGCTTTTGCTTATGGCGCCGACCTGGCCTACCTCGTCGAGGCCCCACTGCTCGCCGACTACCGAAATGAGCCTTTCACCAAAGCATTGACGGATCTGGTTACTAACTACAAACCGGAAATCCTTCTTTTAGGGGCAACGACGCTCGGGCGCGACCTTGCCGGTTCCGTGGCGACGACCTTGTTGACAGGGCTCACGGCGGATTGCACCGAACTTGATGTGGATGCGGACGGCTCGCTTGCGGCGACCCGGCCGACTTTCGGCGGCTCCTTGCTTTGCACGATCTACACGCTCAACTGCCGGCCGCAGATGGCAACGGTCCGGCCGAGGGTCATGGCCATGCCTCCGCGCGGGAATAATAAGATCGGACGCGTCATTCAACACAAAGTGTCGATGATCGAGGAAGAGATCGTCACTAAGGTCCTCGGTTTCTTGTCCGATGGCCAGTCGGCGACGGCGAATCTCGCCTATGCGGACGTCGTGGTTGCTGGAGGCCTCGGTCTCGGCGCGGTGGAGAACGTGAAGCTTATGAAGAAACTCGCGCGGACGATCGGGGCCGATTATGGCTGTTCGCGCCCCCTCGTCCAAAAGGGCTGGATGCCTGCTGATCGGCAGATCGGCCAAACTGGCAAAACTATCCGGCCGAAGCTTTACATAGCAGCCGGCATTTCCGGCGCCATCCAGCATCGCGTTGGCGTCGAGGGAGCTGATCTTATTTTAGCCATTAACACCGATCCTAACGCGCCGATTTTTGATTTCGCCCACCTCGGCGTCGTCACCGATGCGATCCGTTTACTGCCGTCATTAACGGAACTCTTCACCCATCGACTGTCGCCGCACAGTCGCGATAAGCTTGCAAACTGAGGGCGCCCCATGACTGAGGAAAACTTCGACGCCATAGTTATCGGGGCCGGCATGGCCGGAAACGCAGCTGCTTACACGATGTCGAACCGCGGCATGAAGGTGCTGCAGTTGGAGCGTGGCGAGTATCCGGGCTCCAAGAATGTGCAGGGCGCCATCATGTACGCGGACATGCTGGAGAAAATCCTGCCGGATTTCCGGGATGATGCGCCTCTGGAGCGGCACTTAGTCGAGCAGCGCTTCTGGATGATGGACGACTCGTCCCACATCGGTATGCAATACCGGTCGGACGACTTCAACGAGTCGAGACACAATCGCTACACGGTCATTCGCGCCCAATTCGACAAATGGTTTTCACGCAAGGTGCGCGAGGCCGGAGCGACGCTTCTATGCGAGACGACCGTGACGGAACTCGTTCGTGATCCAAAGGGCAAGGTGATTGGCGTTCGCACCGACCGCGCCGGCGACGTGATTCTTGCTGACGTGGTCGTTCTCGCAGAGGGCGTCAATGGGCTGCTCGGCACGCGTGCTGGATTGCGTGACACGCCAAAACCGGAAACTGTCGCGCTCGCCGTCAAGGAAATGCATTTCCTGGCCGAAGAGGTAATTGACCAGCGGTTCGGCCTCCAGGCCAATGAAGGCTGCGTCATCGAGGCAGTTGGCACGATCTCTCGCAACATGGCCGGGCTTGCCTTCCTCTACACCAACAAAGAATCGATCTCGATCGGCATTGGCTGCCTTGTCTCCGAATTCGCGGCAACAATGGAAAGTCCTTATGATCTGCTCGAAAAATTCAAAAGCCATCCGTCGGTAAAGCCGCTGATCGCAGGAGCGGAAGTCAAGGAATATGCGGCGCATCTCATTCCAGAAGGTGGTTACAAGGCAATTCCGCAGCTTTTTGGTGACGGCTGGGTCGTCGTCGGCGACGCGGCACAACTTAATAATGCGGTGCACCGCGAGGGGTCCAACCTCGCCATGACGTCGGGGCGCATCGCCGGCGAAGCAATCGTCCAGATCAAGAATCGCAAAAAGCCGATGGTCAAGGAGAACCTCTCCCTTTACAAGTCGATGCTTGAAAAGTCGTTCGTTATCAAAGACTTGCGGAAATACAAGGACATGCCTGCCCTGCTGCACACCAATTCCCGCAATTTCTTCACGACTTATCCAAGGTTGCTGTCGCAGGCCGCACAGAACTTTGTGCGAGTCGATGGCACCCCGAAGATCGACAAGGAACGGGCGACCACGGGCACCTTCATCAAGGCACGCTCCCGCTGGGGGCTGTTTGGTGACGCGGTTCGCTTGGCGCGCGCGTGGCGATAAAGGAGAGATGAGATGACGGTTGCAGTGACGAACATACGCGTAGAGGACAAGCTTTACCAAAATCGATACGTGGTCGATGCCGGACGCCCGCATATTAGGGTGCGTCCACACGATTGGCCAAGCGTAAATCTGTATGCCCTCACAAGTGTCTGTCCGGCCAAGTGCTACGAATTGAATGACCAGGGCCAAGTGGAGGTTATCGCCGACGGGTGCATGGAGTGCGGCACGTGCCGCGTACTCTGCGAGGCAAGTGGAGATATCGAGTGGAACTATCCGAGAGGCGGTTTCGGCGTTCTCTTCAAGTTCGGATAAAGGTTTGCAACTCCACGATTCAGAACCAACTTGGGTTTGCAGACGGGCGCATCGGAAACTTGCAGAGGTGCGCGTTGCAGATTGGTATTAGAAATTACTATATATACATGCAAGCAAGGGTGATAAGAAACGTTAGACAACCCAAGGCCATATAATGACCCACATGCCCGCCCGACCGGTCGATGGAGCGGAACCCCTATCTGCGCTACCTGCTGGACCTATGCGCCAAGCGGGCACGCAGCGCAGCGGAATCTACGAGATATCAAAGGTACTGACTGCCCCCGCCCGGCTAGAGATTACGCTTGCCAACGTCGTGAACGTCCTCTCTTCCTTTCTGCAGATTCGATGCGGAGCAATCGTTGTTCTAGACGCTGAAGGTCAGCCCGAGATTGCCGCAACTGGCGACATCCCCCCATCCTCTCAATCAGCCGCTCGAGGCGTTATACCTAAGGCCGTAATCGACCATATCGCGACGACCGGTATGCCCTTAATCGTAAAGGATGTCAGCAAGTCCGAATTATTTCAGGCTGAGCCGCAACCGCCTTGGAGCAGCGGCACCGTCCCAATTTCTTTTATTGGCGTTCCGGTAAAAGCCGATAATAAAATACTTGGCACAATATCGATCGATCGCGTCAGGAACGACGCCGCCCCCTTCCCCGCCGACGAGGACGTTCGCTTTCTGACCATGGTCGCCAATCTGGTCAGTCGGACGATCAGGCTTCATCGTTTCCTGAACCTGGAGGGTCGGCGACCTATCGGCGAACAAGAGAGACCGGAGAAGCCGATCATCGCGCAAAGGGGCGCGCCGGGCCGACATCCACCCGTCAAAATCGACGGGATTATCGGGGATAGCCCGGCTCTCCAGCAGGTGGTTGAAACCGTCTCGGTGGTGGCGAGGACGAATTCCACCGTGCTTCTGCGGGGCGAAAGCGGCACCGGCAAGGAATTTTTTGCACAGGCGATCCATGAACTTTCCCCTCGTAAAAACAAGCCGTTCGTCAAATTGAACTGCGCCGCGCTGCCCGAAGGCGTCCTGGAATCGGAGCTGTTTGGGCATGAAAAAGGGGCTTTCACCGGGGCCATCGCGCAGCGCGCCGGACGCTTCGAACTGGCAAATGGCGGAACGCTTCTACTTGACGAGATTGGCGAGATTTCGCCCGCCTTTCAAGCCAAACTGCTGCGCGTCCTGCAGGAAGGCGAACTGGAGAGGGTGGGCGGAACCAAGACGCTTGCGGTCGACGTCCGGCTCATATGCGCCACGAATAAGAACCTCGAGATGGCTGTTGCAAACGCCGAATTCAGGGCCGACCTGTATTACCGCATCAGCGTAGTTCCAATTGTCCTGCCGCCGCTTCGAGAGCGACCCGGCGATATTCCACGCCTTGCGAACGCTCTTCTTGACCGATTCAACAAGGAGAACCAACGCGAGCTGACGTTTTCGTCGTCGGCGATCGAGGTGATGTCGCAATGCTATTTCCCAGGTAACGTCCGGGAACTCGAAAACTGCGTGCGAAGGACTGCCACCCTTGCGCGTTCAAGCTCGATCGTTTCGTCTGATTTTGCCTGCAAGAACAGCCAGTGCCTTTCGTCGCTCCTCTGGAAAACCGACGGGTCGCCCGGCGGCATCACCGTCGATGGGCATGCCCGGAGCAATGTGATGCCGACTTCATCGCCGCGCTCGGGCGGGAGCATCGGTGCGTCGGACGAGGTATCTTCCGTCAAGGCTTGTGATCCGCACGGTTCCGGTTGTCCCGCAATGGAGTCGCGCCTCACGCAACGGGACCGGTTGATCGAGGCGATGGAAAAGGCCGGATGGGTTCAGGCCAAAGCGGCTCGTATTCTCGGCCTTACGCCTCGTCAGGTCGGCTATGCTCTACGCCAGCATCGCATCGAGGTGAAAAAGCTTTAAGCGCCTGGGTGATGTTGGACCTTCTCGATCTCCAATGCCTGGTTTGGTGGCTTACGGACAACTCTTTTGTCGACTGTCGGAAGCTTGACAAGTCTGTGTCCGAACACGGTCGGAATCGGGCAATAAATGCAAATTCTTAAAGCAAATCCCGTCCTTGGGATGGCATGGCTTTTGCGTTTTGAAAGGCGACGTCAACTAGCAACGGAGCACTCAATGTCCGCACCGATGATTTCGCTTGAAAGTGCGACCAGCACGACATCCTTGTATCAATTGCTGGCGACCGCGAAACCGAGTGGCTGCACATCCTCGTCATGTGGCGTGTCCACAAAACCGGCCGACGTGGACCAGGCTATCTGGGCGAAGATCAAAAACCACCCCTGCTATTCAGAAGAGGCTCACCATTATTTCGCGCGCATGCATGTCGCGGTCGCACCAGCCTGCAATATCCAGTGCAACTATTGCAATCGTAAATATGACTGCGCCAACGAAAGCCGCCCTGGGGTCGTCTCGGAAAAGTTGACGCCAGACCAGGCGCTGCGCAAGGTCATTGCCGTCGCCAACGAAGTGCCGCAGCTTTCCGTGCTGGGTGTCGCCGGACCGGGCGATGCCTGTTACGACTGGAAGAAGACAAAGGAAACGTTCGAACGAGTTGCGGGGGAGATCCACGACATCAAGCTGTGCATCTCCACCAACGGGCTTGCGCTGCCGGATCACGTCGCCGAACTTGTCGACATGAATGTCGATCACGTGACAATTACGATCAACATGGTTGACCCTGAAATCGGCGCAAAGATCTATCCCTGGATCTTTTACCGCAACCGTCGTTACACCGGCATCGAAGCTGCGAGAATTCTGCACGAGCGGCAAATGGTGGGCCTGGAGATGCTGACCGCGTGCGGCATCATCACCAAAGTCAATTCGGTGATGATTCCTGGTGTCAACGACGAACACCTGGTCGAGGTAAATAAATGGGTCAAGGAGCGGGGGGCGTTCCTGCACAACGTCATGCCGCTTATTTCCGATCCGGCCCATGGCACCTACTACGGCTTGACCGGACAGCGCGGCCCGCGGGCGCTCGAATTGAAGGCGCTCCAGGATCGTCTCGAAGGCGGCGCAAAGCTAATGCGCCATTGCCGGCAGTGTAGGGCCGATGCCGTCGGCCTGCTTGGGGATGATCGGGGCCAGGAGTTCGCACTCGACCAGCTTCCCGGAGAGATCACCTATGACGCCCGTAAGCGCGAGGCCTATCGGGAAGTGATCGCCCGCGAACGCGGCGATCACGCGACCGCCAAGAGCGAGGCAATCGAGACAGTCAAAGCAGCCGGCGATGGGTCCCTCCACGTCGCGGTCGCGACAAAGGGTGGCGGTCGCATCAACGAGCACTTCGGCCATGCGAAGGAGTTCCAAGTATACGAAGCTTCGTCGAGAGGCATCACCTACGTCGGGCATCGCAAGATCGAACAGTATTGCCTCGGAGGCAGGGGCGAGGAAGCCACCCTCGACGGCATCATAACTGCGCTGGTCGGTATTGACGTCGTGCTATGCGCCAAGATCGGGGAGTGCCCTAAGACTAAGCTCATGGAGGCCGGGGTTCGGGCAACGGATGCTTATTGCTATGACTACATCGAGACCGCCATCGGCACCCTCTACGCCGCCAAGTTTGGCGTCGAACCACAAGCGGCGACGGCGTGAGCGCTCTTAATCCAACATCTTCAGGAGTTTAAAAATGGCCTTCAGGATCATAGCGTCCCAATGCACCCAGTGCGGTGCCTGCGAGTTCGAATGCCCCTCCGGTGCGATCAGGTTCAAAGGTGAGATCTACGTTATCGACCCGGAAAAATGCACCGAATGCAAGGGTACCTTCGAAACGCAGCAATGCGCGGAGGTTTGCCCCGTGCCGAAGACCTGCGTCCTCGCCGCACCTGCGATTTGACCTTCAGCATGGTCGGGGCTCCTGCGGAGAAGCCTTCAATGATATCCTGCAAGGAGGAATGCCCATGGGCCTTGGACGTGAACAGGAGGTCGAAATCCACAGGCCTCCACGATTTACACCCGGCGAGCGGGTGCGGGCCAGACTTCACGTAAAGAATGACGGCACCTATGCTGGCAAAAAAATTGGGGAAAGTTTGGTGCGGAAGGGCGACGAAGGCTATGTGCGCGACATCGGCACCTTTCTCCAGCAGTTTTACATCTATGCCGTCGAATGGGTCGAACGTGGCACTATCGTCGGCATGCGTGCCCGTGAACTGACGAGTCTAGACAACGCCGCTGCTTGCGGCGCTGCTGAAATCGCGGGGCCCCCAACGAAGGAATAGCGACATGAAGATAATGATTCGCAGAACGAGCGCCGGCTTGTCGGCTTACGTACCAAAGAAAGATCTCGAAGAGCCGATCGTAGATGTCGAGGCTGATGACATGTGGGGCGGCACGATCACTCTCAGGAACGGCTGGAGACTCGTCTTGCCCAAGCTATCGCGGGATACGCCTCTGCCGATCACCGTCCACGCAAGGAAGATTCCTGACGAGGACTGATGCTGCAAACGAGAGGTAAGAGAAAACAGCATGAATAAAATTTTGACCTCGGACCGTCTCCTGATCATTCGCAACGGTGACGCCGAAGAAAGACTTAGGCTGCTTCAGGAAGCGCTCGCTGCGGATCGGATCGTTCCCTATCTCGGTCCGGATCTCCTTCGGCTGCAATCCACGGAACCACCTGTACCGGACACCCCGGAAGCCGTCTCCGCGGCACTCAACGAACGCACACCTGCCCCTTCCAGGATACGCAGCAATATGTGGTCAGTCGCGCAGTTTATTGAACAGCGACGGCATCGCCGGACGCTTCAGGCCTGGATGGCAGAAATATTTGGAGCACCCGTGGCGCCGACCGCCCTCCACGACTGGCTCGCAACGCTGCCGCTCTCCCTTATCGTCGACGGTTGGTACGACGGGACAATGCGTGCGGCTTTCGCGAAGACCGGTCGAACGGATGTCGTCGAGATTCAGGGCGTCACGCGTGCAAACGGCGGCGGCGACATTTGGACAAAAACTTACGATCTGTCCGGGAGAGACGTCGAATGCGTCGCAGCGCCAAAGACGGTCCTCTATGCGCCGTACGGCAGTGTTATACCAGCTTCGAACTTTCTGGTGTCCGATTCCGATTACGTGGAAGTCCTAACCGAAATCGATATCCAGACGCCAATACCTGGAATGGTGAAAGAACGGCGTATAGATCGCGGTTTTCTTTTCATTGGCTGCCGCTTCAACGATCAGATGCTCCGGATCTACGCTCGACAGATCATCAAGCGCTCTCACGGCCCCCACTTTGCAGTACTTGATGCGGAAGGCCTTACCAAAAACGAGCGCCGTTTCCTTGCAGCAAGCGGAATCACGGTGGTCGACCTGCCGATCGGCGAAGCCGCGGCTCTGCTTGTACCATTTGGTAGCAAGGCGGATGGTGACCATGGCCGCACGGCTCCCGCTTCGAATCTCTGTAGCGGCTAGAGTGCCGCAGATTGAAAAAGTTCTGTTTCTGCCAAGTTCGAATGCCATACTGCCCACGTTTGCTGGCGTAGGGGATTGCGGGTGGGATCAATGGCGATGAGCGAGCGTGATCTTTAGCGGATCGAGGTTCTGTCGCAGGTGATCGACGGAAGATCGGCGACGACCGCAGATTACTGTTCGCTCAATGTCAATGCGAAGGACCGATTATGAAGAAACCTAAACCATTCCCAATACAGCGGCAGAGCCGCGGCCGAATCGCCAGAAATAAGCCTCGCATCGGCCACCGGGTGCTCCACTCGTGCGCCAATAACACGCGTAATCAACGGGATCGAGACGGCACACGCTTTACGGTCTTGCGCTTATTTGTGATCTTTATCCCACAATATGGACTTCGATACTTGGTGTTTCCAAGTGACAAGCAGTGTGGCCAATAATTCTAACCGCCTAGCTCTGCGTCTTCATACTTCCAGAAATGATGTAAGCCTCCGGTGAAGGCCGCAGGTCAGGCCGCTTGAGCG
>NZ_LFIO01000187.1 GCF_001187535.1 Rhizobium ecuadorense | reverse complement strand
TCCCCGCATCGAGCCCCTGACGGAGACCGATGCCGCCGACATGCTGGCGCTGGCGACACTGACCAAACCCGGGCCGTTCACCCTGCGAGCCCAGAGCCTCGGCAGCTTCTGGGGGATCAGAAGCGAGGGCCGCCTGGTGGCGATGGCCGGGCAGCGGATGCGGCAGACTGGCTTTACCGAGCTTAGCGGACTTTGCACCCATCCCGATTTCCAGGGGCGCGGCCTCGGCACCCTGCTCTTCCGTTTCGTCGCCGGCGAAATCGCGTCCACCGGCGACACGGCCTATCTGCATGCCTA
>NZ_LFIO01000659.1 GCF_001187535.1 Rhizobium ecuadorense | reverse complement strand
CAACTGGCTCGCCGGTTTCGACTTCGAGATAAAGGTTATCGCCCGTATTCCTGGAAGTCACTGACATTGCCGGGCCGCATCCGTCGCCGCACGAAGTGGCGGCAGGAGAGCGGCCCCGCGCTGCCACCCTCTGGGATATTTGACAGAAACACAACTTTAAGCGTTAGAGGATCGGCCTCACACCGAGAGGCTTCCTCAAGCCGCCCGTGGATCGTCGGCTACCCCTCTGTTATTGCCTGCTTACATTGCCTCGGCGCCGCAAAGAATGACCCCGTAGCGCGCCGCTTTGCCATATAT
>NZ_LFIO01000870.1 GCF_001187535.1 Rhizobium ecuadorense | reverse complement strand
GCGATGATGCGCTCAAGCTGCCTGCGAATATCATCAGGTCCGGGAGGCGGTCGCGTGGAAGGTCGTGCAGCATCGGCTGCCATCGCATTCTGCATGCCATGCTCCTCACCGCTCTTGAGGGCGCCACTACCAGAAATTTTATTAGTGTAATCTACTTCACAAAGTCATCCGCGTCCACGGAGATGTCGTGGACGCGCCTTGGCGTTGCCTGCACGGCAGATGCGGGCTTACCGTGTGTTACCGTTAGATATGTTGCTTTTTGCAGTGCCCTGGCCAGGATGCAATCGGCGGTCGACAT
>NZ_LFIO01001510.1 GCF_001187535.1 Rhizobium ecuadorense | reverse complement strand
CTTCCCTGGTAGTCGAAATCGCCGCGGGCGGCATCGCCCTCGCCGAAGCGGGGAATGAAGATCCCGCCCGACGGATTGTAGAACGGGTCGGTCGGCGCGGACTCGTCGACCGCCCAACCCCTCGCCTTCGAAAAGGACCCAAAGGCGAGGCACGGAAGCTGGTCCATGAAATAGCGGCCGAGAGCGCCCGAGCTGTTGCCGAGCCCATCAGGATGTTTCGCCGACGCCGAATTCAACAGCAGCCGTACGCTCTCTATCGGCGAGGCCGAAAGCACCACCGTCGCGGCGCGCGCGGTCG
>NZ_LFIO01000260.1 GCF_001187535.1 Rhizobium ecuadorense | reverse complement strand
GTGACGCATTTGCGCCCACCGGGTGATTTGAGCAAGACGGTCGTTCCAAAACCGAAAAGATTTGCCCCAACGGTTGATCAGTACAACGCCTTATTCACGCTCACGCCGATAGACTGGTTTGGCACAAGTCGTTGAGCTTGAATACGACTTCCGTCCTATTCGTTGCTTTGACCTTTTTCATAATATTGCGAACATGCACCTTTACGGTGCTTTCTCGAAGATTGAGCTCATAAGCGATAATTTTATTCGCCTTTCCGCGTCGGAGCGCCTCCACGACTTCGACCTGACGATCCGTGAA
>NZ_LFIO01000438.1 GCF_001187535.1 Rhizobium ecuadorense | reverse complement strand
GAGTATCGACGCGTCCCTCGATCTTGCCCGTCATGTCGACGTCGTAGACATCGGACTTGGCGCTGACCTTCGGAAACTCGACGGTGAGCCGGCCATCGCGGAAGAGCTTTTTCGCCATCTCGTCGCCGCTTTGCTCCGGCGGCTTGGCGTTGAAATCCATCGCCATGAGCGCGTCGCCGAAGGTTGCGAAATCCAGATTCGGAATGGCGAGTTGCAGATCGAAATTGGTCGGCACGAAGGGCGAATAACTTGCCGGCATCGCCGGGCTGTCGAGGCTGATGTCCTGAGCGTCGATACC
>NZ_LFIO01000697.1 GCF_001187535.1 Rhizobium ecuadorense | reverse complement strand
CCATTCGAGCAGGTAGGTCAGATCGTTGCTGGAAGAACCGATCATCGTCGTCCAGAAGCCGAGTGAGCGGATGCCGAGTCGCTCCCAGATCGCCAGCGTCGCGGTCTCGAAACGCTGCTGCAGTGCCGGCAGCCTCCCCGGCAGACATGTATAGATGCGCAATTCGTGGATCATCGGATGCTCCTCATGTTGGTCAGGCTAGATCGTGGATATCGTTCAGCGCTGGAAAAAGCGAGGGGCCGCTTCTCCGCTTGTCGGACGCTTGTCCTTAATCCTGCGGCAGACTGCGAAATCGGTC
>NZ_LFIO01001491.1 GCF_001187535.1 Rhizobium ecuadorense | reverse complement strand
GATATCAGTCTTCAAGCGGCGATTGGACCAGCCCCCGCCGGAGCTCGATGAGCCACCGCCAGAGCCGGAATTGCCACCGGAACTGTTCTCAGAGCGGGTGAAAGCCGGTTGATTGCTCGTTGCGGACACTCTTCTAACGGTGGAAGTTGGTTTGCTGGCAGGCGTGGCGTTCCTGGCCGGCTCTTCACTGGCGAACAGTGTCCTGGCGCCTGGATCAAAGATGCAACTCTGCAAGATTGCGCCTGTGCCCGCAATGAATGTCGAGCAAAGCAGAACACGGATGATGAGCTTTCTTGTCA
>NZ_LFIO01000170.1 GCF_001187535.1 Rhizobium ecuadorense | reverse complement strand
CGCTTGTCGGGATAGAGAGCGACGATCTTTGCGTCGTCAGTTTCGAGGCCGGGCAGGACCTGCCGGAGGCGCCCGGCGAGGAGATCATCGGCGACGAGAAAATCGGGAAGGAGGGCAATCCCTAGTCCCGCCAGGGCGGCGTCGCGGATCGCCTCTGCGCTGTCGAGCCTCAGACGGCTGCGCCCTTGCGCTTTGACCCAGGGACCGCCTTCCCCGCGAAAGCGCCAGCCCTGCCTTTGATTGCGGCTGGCAAAGATCAGGCAGTCGTGGGCCGTGATATCGTCGATATCACCCGGCTC
>NZ_LFIO01000160.1 GCF_001187535.1 Rhizobium ecuadorense | reverse complement strand
GTTTGCCGTGGCCCTTTCCCTGGGGGCGTTTGTTTCGCGGCTGCCCGACCTTCAGCTTAAGTTCAGCCTTACGGAAGGGGAGCTTGGCCTGCTGCTCGCCGTCATGTCCTCCGGGGTTCTCTGCGGGTTGACGTTCTCGGTGAGGTTCATCGAGAGGCTCGGTGCGCGCACCACCGCTTTCGTCACCGTCTTCGGTGCGTCGTTGTTTTTCGCGCTGATCCCCTGGATGCCTTCAGCTCTTCTGGCGGTGCCATTGTTCTTCATTGCCGGCGTTTTCACCGGGGCATTCGAGATCAACG
>NZ_LFIO01000611.1 GCF_001187535.1 Rhizobium ecuadorense | reverse complement strand
TGCGGCTCGCTACGTCACCTCACATTCGATTCATCGATCGCAGGACCTGCTCTAGCATAATCCATCCCCTTTCTATCGGAAAGGGTTACGCATCAAGCATGACCCCCCGAAATGTCCCTGATTACGGCGTCGATCTTATCCCTGGAGATCCTCGACTAGCTTTGAAAGAGGACCTGCTGTCCAAAGATTGGCAGGACGCAATAGCTGGTGACATACGTGGAATGAGGACATCCTACCTTTTTACCGAATTCCTGCTTCGCTGCCACGAATATGACTTCGTACTATTTGACATGGGCCCATCACTTGGCTCCATCAATAGGGCCGTATTGCTGTCATGCGATTTTTTCCTAAGCCCTATGTCAATCGACATTTTTAGCTTAAAGGCAATTGAAAATATCTCTGCAGCGGTATTGGAATGGAATAAGCGTCTATCTCACGGAATATCACAGCTCGACAAAACATTAAAAGACGACCTTCCCTCGACTCGTAAATTCGATATTAAATTCGCGGGATATGTTGCTCAACAGTATATACAGAAAACCACCCAAGGAGAGCAACGAGCCGTAGCCTCATACGAAAAGATTATGAAAAGGATTCCGAAGACTATCCAAACTTTCTTTGTTGATAAGTTCAAATTTCCCACATCTCCTAAGATAGATTATGAGATCGGAACTATTCCGAATTTGTATAGCTTAATTCCGATGTCGCAGACGGCTCATAAGCCTATCTTTTCATTGAAAGCGAAGGATGGGGTAAGGGGAGCGCATTTCAACAAAGTAAGAGAAGCAGAAACTATCTTTCAAGATTTGACAAAGCAGCTTTTATCGAACTTGAAGGCACTCTCTTAGAATGATTAAGTGGCCAACCTCTCTGGTACAATCGATTGCAAGACGCCGCGCAGTTATTCTTATTGGCTCTGGCGTATCTGCAAATGCCGTCACGGATGCGGGCGCTCATCCGCCGACGTGGGGGGCCTTCCTGGATGAGGCGCACGGAAAATTAGGCAAAAAACTCAAACACATCACAACCGCATTGAAGCGGTATAACTATCTTGAAGCCTGTGAATACCTCAAGCAGGCTCACGGAGCAGGCTGGGGCGATTTAATAAGGGGAAGTTTTCTAACACCAAACTATAAACCCGCAGACATACATAGAGCTATATTTGACCTTGACTGCAGAATTGTCGCATCCCTAAATTTCGATAAAGTCTATGAGAGCTATGCGATGCTTGCTAGCGAAGGAACTATTATAATAAAAAATTATTACGATGACGATGTGCGCCAAGTTGTAGCGGGGGCTGACCGTTATATAATGAAACCACATGGCTCAGTAGACACCCTATCAAAGATGATCTTCACTCTCGAAGATTATGGCCGAGCCCGCACCATCTATTCTACATTTTATGAGATATTCACTTCTCTTCTACATACGCATACTTTCTTATGTATAGGCTGCGGTCTCTCTGACCCCGATATGCAGTTAATATTTGAAGATTATCGATACAAACTATCAGAATCCCCGCATTTTATAACCTTGCCTACCCCAGTATCAGACGCCGAGTGCTCGCTTATCCAAAAGACAAGGGGATTGAACGTTTTGACGTACTCTCCGAGAGACAACCATAAAGAGCTTACGGAATCTCTCGTGACCCTTGGTGCTCAGGTGGCAATGAAAAGAGATGAGATTGCCGACCTGCGCAGTTGGTAGCTGACGGACAGTTCTATAAACTGGCATCTGTTGTAAGAAGAGGGTTGCTTCAGACGTATATGTACGAAGGTTGGGCAGTGCGATCGGCTTCGTGAGCAGGCAAAGGCGGCCTAAGCCGCCTGCCCCACCTTCGCATAGGGATCAAACCGCCCATAAAACGTCTCGCCCTTGGCAGCCATGTCCTTCAGCAGCGGCGTCGGCTTAAAGTGATCTCCGTAAGCCGCTGCTAACTTCTCCGCCAAGTCCACGAAAGCCTTTGCGCCCATCCCGTCGATATAGCTCAGCGCGCCGCCAGTGTAGGGGGCGAAGCCGAAGCCGAGGATCGAGCCGACGTCGGCTTCGCGCGGGTCGGTGACAATGCCTTCCTCGACGGTGCGGGCGGCTTCCAGCGCGATGGTGACGAGGAAGCGCTGCTTGAGGACGGCGATGTCGACGTCATCTGCCTTCTTCTGCGGATAGAAATTCTTGAGATCGGGCCAGAGCGACTTCTTCGCCGGTTTCGGCGGATAGTCGTAAAAGCCCTTGGAATTCTTGCGGCCGAAGCGGCCCTCCTTTTCCACCATGCGGGAGATCAGCTCCATATGCCTGGGGTCGATGGCCTTCTCGCCGAGATCGGCGGCCGTGGCCTTGAGGATCTTCAGCGAGAGGTCGATCGCCACCTCGTCATTCAAAGCCAACGGTCCCACAGGCATGCCCGCCATCTTGGCGGCATTTTCGATCATCACAGGTGGCACGCCCTCGATCAGCATGTCGTAACTCTCCGACATATAGCGCAGCACGCAGCGATTGACGAAGAAGCCGCGGGTGTCGTTGACGACGATCGGCGTCTTCTTGATCGCTGCGACATAATCGAGCGCGACGGCCAGCGCCTTGTCGCCGGTCTCCTTGCCGAGGATGACCTCGGTCAGCATCATTTTCTCCACGGGCGAGAAGAAATGGATGCCGATGAAATCGGCCGGGCGCCTGGAGTTCTTCGCCAGGCCCGTGATCGGCAGGGTCGAAGTGTTGGAGGCGAAGATCGCCCCTTCCGGCAGTACGGCTTCCACAGCCTCGATCACCGATTTCTTCACCTCGCGATCCTCGAACACCGCCTCGATGACGAGACCGGCGGCGGCGAGGTCGGCATAATCGGCGGAGGGCGTGATGCGGGAAAGCAGCGCTGCCGCCTCGTCCTGCGTAAACCTTCCCTTACCGACCGAATCCTTGACGAGACCTTCGCAGACGGCCTTGCCCTTGGTGGCAGCTTCCATATCACGGTCAATCAGCGTCACCGGAATGCCGGCGGCCGCCGTGACATAGGCGATCGAGGCGCCCATGAAGCCGGCGCCGACGACGCCGACATGTTTCAGTTCCGTCTTGGGAATGCCGGCCGGGCGGCGGGCGCCCTTGCCAAGTTCCTGCATCGAGATGAACAGCGAGCGGATCATCGAGAAGGCTTCACGGGTCTGCAGCACCTCGGTGAAATAACGCTGCTCGATCTTCAGGCCGGTATCGAAGGGCACCTGCAGGCCTTCATAGACGCATTTCAGGATGGCGAGCGCGGCCGGGTAATTGCCGGAGGTTTCACGGCGCAGGATCGCGGGTGCGGCCGGCCAGAGCTGGGCGGAGGCCGGCGTCCAGATGCCGCCGCCCGGCAGCTTGAAGCCCTTCTCGTCCCAGGGGGCGACCGGCTTCAGGCCATCTTTGATCATCTGCTTGGCGGTCGGGATCAGCTGATCCGGCTCGACCACCTGATGCACGAGGTTCATCGCCTTGGCGCGGGAGCCGCTCAGCGACTGACCTGTCGTCATCATCTGCAGCGCATCCTGGGCATTAGCCAGCCGCGGCACGCGCTGGGTGCCGCCGGCGCCGGGGAAGATGCCGACCTTGACCTCGGGCAGCGCGATCTTGACGCTCTTGGCATTGGAGGCGACGCGGCCGTGGCAGGCGAGCGACAGTTCGAAAGCGCCGCCCATGCAGGTACCGTTGATCGCCGACACCCAGGGTTTGCCTGAGGTTTCAAGCTTGCGGAACAGGCCGGACATGCGGCCGACCAGGCCGAAGAGCGTCTGCACCGCCTTTTCCGGGCTCTTTGCCTTCTCCTCCTGATAGGAGCTGAACATCGACTTGATCATCGAGAGGTCGGCGCCACCGGAGAAGGAGGATTTGCCCGAGGTGAAGACGACACCCTTGACGGCTGCGTCAGCGGTCGTGGCGTCGATGATGGCGTTGAGTTCTTCCATCACTTCTGATGTGAAGACGTTCATCGATTTGCCGGGCATGTCCCAGGTGACAAGAGCGATGCCGTCGGCGTCGGTTTCGAGCGTGAAATTGGTGTAGGTCATTGGGTTTCCTCCCCGATCAGGCCGGCAAATGGCTGCGCTGCGCGTCGACTGTCTTCGTCTTTTCGGTGACGACGTCGCCGGTATGCTTGGTCTGCGACGGCTCGAAAAGCACGATCCAGCATTCCTCCTCCGCCACCGGATTATGCTCGACGCCCTTCGGCACGACATGAAAATCGCCAGCGTTCAGGTGCACATGCGGGCGGTCGCGATATTCGATGGTCAGCGCGCCCTTCCAGATGAGAAAAAGCTCGTCCTCGTCGCGGTGGGAATGCCAGGCGAGCTGGCCCCGCACCTTGGCGAGCTTGACGCTCTGGCCGTTGAGATCGGCGATGACGCGGGGCGACCAATGCTCGGTAACCTCGGCATATTCGGTTTCGATCGTGCCGGTGTTGAAGCTCATCGTCAGACCCTTTCGATAACCGTCGCGGTGCCCATGCCGGCGCCGATGCAGAGCGTCACCAGCGCGGTGTTGAGGTCGCGCCGTTCGAGCTCGTCGAGCACCGTGCCGAGGATCATCGCGCCGGTGGCGCCGAGCGGATGGCCCATGGCGATGGCTCCGCCGTTGACGTTGATCCTGTCGTGGTCGATGTCGAAGGCCTGCATGTAGCGCAGCACCACGGCGGCGAAGGCCTCATTCAGCTCGAAGAGGTCGATATCGGCAAGGCGCATGCCGGTCCGCTTCAACAGCTTCTCGGTGACATCGACAGGCCCGGTCAGCATCAGGGCCGGATCGGAGCCGATATTGGCGAAGGCCTTGATGCGAGCGCGCGGCTTCAGCCCCATGCTCTCGCCGCCGGCCTTCGAGCCGAGCAGGACGACGCCGGCGCCATCGACGATGCCGGAGGAATTGCCGGCATGGTGGACATAGTTGATGCGCTCGATTTCGGGATGCGCCTGGATACCGACGGCTTCGAAGCCGCCCATCTCGCCGGGCATCTGGAAGGAGGGATTGAGGGAGGCGAGCGCCTGCATGTCGGTGCCGGGGCGCATATGCTCGTCCTTATCCAGGATCGTCAGGCCGTTCTGGTCCTTGACCGGGATGACCGACTTGTCGAACCAGCCCTGCGCCCAGGCATGTCCGGCGCGCTTCTGGCTCTCGACGGCGTAGGCGTCGACATCGGTTCTGGTGAAGCCGTATTTGGTGGCGATGAGATCGGCCGAGACGCCCTGCGGCATGAAATAGGCCGGGAAATTCACCGAAGGGTCCATGAACCAGGCGCCGCCGGACATGCCGAGACCAACGCGGGACATGCTTTCCACCCCGCCCGCGATGACGATGTCGTCAGCCCCTTGCGCGATCTTGCCGGCGCCGAAATTGACGGCGTCGAGGCCGGAGGCGCAGAAGCGGGAAATCTGCATGCCCGGCGCCCGGGTGGAGTAACCGGCTTCGAAGGCGGCGGCCTTGGGGATGACGGCGCCGGCATCCATGACCGGATCGACGCAGCCCATGATAATGTCGTCGACGGTTTTGGTGTCGAGCCCGTTGCGGTCGCGGATCGCTTCCAGCGTCTTGGCGGCCAGGCGGACGGAAGGCACCTCATGCAGGGCGCCGTCCTTCTTGCCGCGGCCGCGCGGCGTGCGGACGTGATCGTAAATGAAAACCTCGGTCATTGTCTCGTCTCCCTGGCGGCAATCTATCTTGCCTCGAATCTTGGAAAGAGGAGAGAAGACCCCTCCCCAACCCTCCCCACAAGGGGGAGGGAGTCCGTTAGCTCAAAACGCTTCGGCGGCCAGTTCCATCATCGTGTCGGCGCCGGCTTCGATGCGGGCCTTGCGAAGGGCGGTTTCCGGCATGATGCGCTCCATGAAGAAACGGGCGGTCACCAGCTTGTTCCTCAGGAAATCCTCGCGGCTTCCATCGCCTGAAGCAAGGCCGTCCTCGGCGGCTTTCGCCATCTTTGCCCACATATAGCCGAGAACGACAAGGCCGAAGAGGTGCATGTAATCGGTCGAGCCGGCGCCGGCATTGTCGGGCTTGGCCATGGCGTTCTGCATGAACCACATGGTCGCGGCCTGGACGTCGTTCAAGCCCTTCTTCAGGTGCTTGGTGAAGAAGGAGAGCTTTTCGTCGCCGCGGTTCTCCTCGCAGAAATCGCCGATCTCCTTGAAGAGGGCCATGGCGGCGCGGCCGCCGTTCAAGGCGAGCTTGCGACCGACGAGATCGAGCGCCTGAATGCCGTTGGCACCTTCATAGATCATGGCGATGCGGGCATCGCGCACGTACTGGCTCATGCCGTGTTCTTCGATGTAGCCGTGGCCGCCGAAGACCTGCTGGGCCATGACGGCGTGATCGAAGCCCTTGTCGGTCATCACGCCCTTGAGGATCGGGGTGACGAGGCCGAGAATATCGTCGGCCGTCTGGCGCTCCTTGTCGTCGGTGGCGCGGTGGGCGATATCGGATTTGAGCGCAGTCCAGAGCAGGAAGGCACGGCCGGCCTCGTTGAAGGCGCGGATGGTCATCAGGGTGCGGCGAATATCCGGATGGACGATGATCGGATCGGCCTTCTTGTCCGGCGCCTTGGGGCCGGAGAGCGAGCGGCCCTGGATACGGTCGCGGGCGTAGGCGGCGGCGTTCTGATAGGCGATCTCGGAAATGGCGATGCCCTGCAGGCCGACCATCAGGCGGGCCTCGTTCATCATTACGAACATGGCGTTGAGGCCGCGGTTTTCGGCGCCGATCAGGAAACCGGTCGCCTCGTCGTAATTCATGACGCAGGTGGCGTTGGCGTGGATGCCCATCTTGTGCTCGATCGCGCCGCAGGTGACCGCATTGCGAGCGCCGAGCGCGCCGTCCGTGTCGACCAGGAATTTCGGAACGATGAAGAGCGAGATGCCCTTGGTGCCCTCGGGCGCGCCCTCGATGCGGGCAAGCACCAGATGGACGATATTGTCGGCGAGATCATGCTCGCCGGCGGAGATGAAGATCTTCTGGCCGGAGATCTTATAGCTGCCGTCGGCCTGCGGCACCGCCTTGGTGCGCAGCATGCCGAGATCGGTGCCGCAATGGGGCTCGGTGAGGTTCATGGTGCCGGTCCAGGCGCCGTCGACCATCTTCGGCAGATAGGTGCTCTTCTGCTCGGCCGAGCCGTGGACGAGGATCGCGGCGATCGCACCCTGCGTCAGGCCGGGATACATCATCAGCGACATATTGGCGGCGGACGTGTATTCGCCGACGGCGGTATGCAGCGTATAGGGAAGTCCCTGCCCGCCGAATTCCTCCGGCACCGCAAGGCCGATCCAGCCGCCATCGCGATAGGCCTTGTAAGCATCCTTGAAGCCCGTCGGCGTCGAGACGCTGGCATCGTCGTGGCGCCTGCAGCCTTCCTGATCGCCGGAATAATTCACGGGAAAGAGAACTTCTTCGGCGACCTTTCCAGCCTCGCCGAGGATCGCCTCGATCATGTCTGGCGTCGCATCGGCAAAACCCGGCAGGTTGTTATAGCGCTCGAGGCCCAGCACGTCGTTCAGGACGAAGAGCGTATCGTTCACCGGGGCCTTGTAGACTGACATCTCTCAAATTCCTCCCATTCGACTGCCGGGTCGCGCCGGCCTTGGGAAACCGTCTTACAAAATATTGACGTTTGCGTAAACGTCAAAATCGACAGCTTTGCCGCCTTTCGCGAAAAAAATTGCGAGTGCCAATCTGCGGCTGCCGAAGGGGCTGACAGGACGTCATCTCCCCTTCCTTGTCCATCGTGGGACAGCGTATAAGCAGAAGTGTCTTTCAATCCGCAATTCAGGATGGCTTGAGATGATCAGTTTCGAGGCGATAAGGCAGCGTGCGGAGCAGCGGAAGGGCGGTGCGGCGGCGCTGCTGGCAATGCTCGACAAGCATCGGCCGGATCACGAGGCGCTGCGCGCCATGCCCGATGACCGCATCCTCGCCGATATGACTCGGCGTATCTTCTACAGCGGCTTCGTCCAGAAGGTGATCGATGCGAAGTGGCCGGGTTTCGAAGCGGCGTTTTCCGGTTTCGATCCGGCCATGCTCAATATCGCGCCTGACGATTATTGGCATGAGCTGACCTCGGACGAACGGATCATCCGCAACGGCGCGAAGATCATGTCGGTGCGCGCCAATGCCGGTTTCATCCGGGAACTGGCGAGGGAACACGGCAGCGCCGGCGCCTTTTTCGCCGATTGGCCGCGTGAGGACCAGATCGGCCTTCTCGACCTGCTGAGCAAACGCGGCAGCCGGCTCGGGGGCATGACCGGGCAATATTTCCTGCGCGGCATCGGCCGCGACAGCTTCGTCGCCACGATGGATGTGCTCGCCTGCCTGCGATCGGCGGGCGTGCCGCTGTCTGCCTCCGGCACGGCGAAGAAGGACCAGCCGCTGATCCAGCAGGCCTTCAACGATTGGGCCGAGGAGACCGGCCTTTCCTTCATTCACCTCTCGCGCATCAGTGCCTACTCGATCGATGCGGGAGAGCCGCACGGAAATTCGCGCGGGCAGTAGCGCAGGCCGCTCGGACTTCCTACGTCTTCCGAACGATTCATCGAGGAGGATATCATGACCGACTTTCCCTATGAGAGCGCTCTCATCGTCGGCGCGGGCTCCGGCATCAGCGCGTCGCTCGCCCGGCAATTGTCGGCGCTCGGCGTCAAGGTCGGGCTTGCCGCTCGCAATATCGAAAAGCTCCAGACGCTGATCGGGGAGACCGGCGCCAGCGCCTTTGCCGCTGACGTCTCGCAACCCGCAAGCGTCGCGGCGCTGTTCGAAGCGGCCAACGCCGCGATCGGCGGGCCTGACGTGGTGATCTTCAACGCCGGCGCCCGGGTCCGCGGGCCGCTCGCCGAACTCGACCCAGCCGATGTCGAAAAGGCGATGGCGACCACGGCCTTCGGCGGTTTTCTGGTAGCGCAACAGGCGGCGCGGCGGATGATCCCGCGCGGCCACGGCGCCATCCTGTTCACCGGCGCTTCGGCCAGCGTGAAGGGCTATGCGCAATCGGCCCCATTCGCGATGGGCAAGTTTGCGCTGCGCGGCCTTGCCCAGAGTGCGGCCCGTGAACTCGGGCCGATCGGCATCCATGTCGCGCATTTCGTCATCGACGGCGCGGTGCGTTCGCAGATGCGGCCGGACCGGGCGGAGAAGCCGGATGGCACGCTCTCGCCGGAGGCGATCGCCCAGACCTATATCGACGTGCTTCGGCAGCACCGCAGCGCGTGGTCGCTGGAGGTCGAAGTCCGGCCCTGGACGGAGAATTTCTGAGCTGCCGTCTGCGTCGAAGAGGCCGCTTTTGCGGCGGCGGCGAACAGACTATGTTTCGTGGAAAGAGCTTGCTGGGAGGAACCCGATGCCGCGCCTGGACCACGTCACGATCGAAACACGCGATGCGCCTCGCATGATCGGCTTCTTCAAGACCGTGCTCGGCGTCGAGGAAGGCTATCGGCCGCCCTTCCCTTCGCCCGGCCACTGGCTCTATCTGGACGACCGCCCGGTCATCCATCTCAGCCTGACATCGCGCGGCAGCGATTTCCCGCCCGGCATCTTCAACCACGTCGCCTTCAGCCTTTACGAATTCGCCCCGGCACTGGAGCGCATCAAGGCGAGCGCCTATCGCTACGAATATTACGATATCCCCGACACCGATCTCGGCCAGGTCTTCGTTTACGGCCCCGAAGGCGTGAAGATCGAACTGCAGTATAAGCGGCCGGACTGAACGCACCGGCGTTCGTTGATCCGATGAATTGGCCGGCAATTGCCGGCAAAAACGGCGTTTGCAACACAAACGTTAAAAAATTCCCATCGATATTAACGGCTTGTTTACCACGTTTCGTGAAAGGTGCGGATTGAGCAGTAGCAATCCGCATTCCTTTTCCCAGTCTCGCGTTTCTCAAGGGTGCCCCGCTACATCGTTCAGCTTGAGGAAAGTCTAATTGACTAACTTCTGATGAAGGATGCTCCGGTCGGCGTGAAGACGCTGGCCACAGACGGAAAAGCCACGGATCGAGCTCTGACGAGAGGTCGAGCAGTCGAAGCGAGCAAGAAGATGAACGGATCGCGATCAAATCCTTCCCGGCAGTCCGACAGGACCTCGCTCGATGCGCTGAACCGCACGATCGAAGGGCTGGAGGCGCGCATCGAAGGGCTGATGGGCAGCGGGCGCGAACAGCGGCCGCGCACGGCACCCGCCGAGCGCGATCCCTATGCCGGCTCCAATGCTCCGCGCCCGGCAAGGGCGCCGCTCGAACAGCGGCCGGATCCGCTCGCCGAAATCCGCCAACGCCAGCGTGCCCTCGAAGCCGGCCGCGAGCGGCCCTACACACGCGAGCCGGCCCCGCAATTGCGCGACCCCGCACCGCGCGCCGCGGCACCGCAGCCGGCAGCAGCCTTCCGCGCCGGCGACGACACGATGACGGAGATCGCCCAGGCGCTCGTCAACCTGCGGCAGGACCTGAAGCGCGACATTTCCGAAGGCGTCACCCGCGAGATGAACGCGCTGCGCGCCGAACTGCGCGAGATCAAGACCAATGCCGGAGACGGCCGTTTCGCCGACGATATGCGCGCCGATATGGGCCGCCTTGCCCAGAGCATTACCCAGCTGACCGGCCGGGCCGCCGGACCTGAAGCTGCAGGCCTGCGCGAGGATTTCGAGGAGCTGCGCTCGCTGATGGACGGGCTGGCGCGCGAGGATTCGCTGCGCCATATGGAAAACCGCTGGGACGGCTTCGAAAGCCGGCTTGCCGCACTCGATACCGAGGGGCTGCAGGAAGAGCTGGTTTCGCTCGCCTACCGGCTCGACGACATCAAGCGGCATATCGGCGGCATGGGCGAGAGCCCGGCGGTCAGGGCGCTTGAGGACAAGCTCATTGCCATCGCCACGGCGATGGAGCAGTTCGGCAACATGATCCAGCCGCACGACCGGGTGATGTCGGAACAGTTCGCCGCCATGGACATGCGGCTCGACGAGATCAGCCGGGCAATCGCCGCCAGCGGACGCGCGGCCGCCACCAACGATCCGGCGCTGATGCAGCGGCTGGAAGGCCGGCTTTCGGCGCTGGCCGATCAGATCGACCTGATGAGCCACGATGCGGCCAACCGCGTGAACCCTGATGACGAGCTGGCGATGCGGCTGGAGGCGCTGACATCTCGCGTCGAGGAGCTGACGAAGGCGGAAGCGACGTCGCGGCTCGACGAACGGCTGGAACATCTGTCCTATCTGCTGGAGCACACGCAGAAGGCTGCGCCGCAGCCCGACCTCACCGGACCGCTTTCCGACATTTCCCGCAAGATCGATGCGCTCGAGAACGGCGCCGTCAACGACGTGCTGGCGCAACGGCTCGACCATCTCGCCCGGCGCATCGACGAGATGGCCTATCAGCAGCCGGCGCCTGTCGCGGCAGTCGACGACGGCGCCTTCCGGCGTCTCGAAGGCCGGCTGAGCGACATCGCCGCCCGGCTGGAAGAGAGCACGGCGGCGGCACCGACCGATCCGCACGCGCTGAAAAACCTCGAAGACCAGATCGCCAATCTTTCGGCACTGATGAGCGAGCCGCGCGAAAGCGCTGCGATCCCCGCCGATCTCGACCGGCGCATGGGCGCGATCGAAGATTATATGGCGACCAGCGACGAATATATCATCGAGGCCGCCCGCCAGGCGGCTGAGGCCGTCGTCGAGGCCTATTCGCGCAACGGCGCCGCGCAGGGCGGCGTGCCCGCTGCCGACATGTCGGCGCTGACGGCGCTGGCCGAGGATCTGCGTCACCTTGAGGATATCAGCCGCGACAGCGAAGAACGCACCCACAAGACCTTCAAGGCGCTGCACGAGACGCTGGTGCATATCGCCGACCGCCTCGACGGCATGGAAGAGCGCGGCGGGCGGATGAGTGCCCAGATGCCGGTGGCCGAGGTCGATTTCGATGTCGACCCCTATGCGCTGATGGTGGCCGAGGCCGAGATGAACAGCGCGCCGGCCGCCGCCATGACAGCGAAGGGCTCTCCTGTCATCCGCACCGCCGAGGTCGCCGCCGAACCTGCCGCCCCGGCGCAAGCCACCGCCATGAGCGGAACGAGCGCGATCGCCATCGAAGCCGCGACCAGGACGCCGGAGGCTGCCGCTCCAATACAGGCACTGGCGCAGGCGCCGGTAAAGGCCGGCCTGCTCGCCAGTCTCGGCAAGCGGCTGCGGCCCGGCAAGAAGGCCGAGAACCGGGCAGCCGAACGCCCGATGATCGACCCCGCGCCGTCGATCGACCCCACCGATGTGGTGCCGACGGATGCATCAAACGAACTGCTCGAGCCGGGCTCGGGCGCACCCGACGTCAAGAAGATCCTCGAGCGCGTCCGCGCCAGCCAGAGCGCGGCACGCGGCAAACCTGCCGCCGAAACCGATCGCGCCGATTATATCGCCGCCGCCCGCCGTGCGGCGCAGGCGGCCGCGATGGAGGTGGACGCCAATCCGAAGCAGGGCGGGAAGGCCGAGAAGAAGGCTGCCGACAAGGCCGGCAAGATTTCCGATAAGACGGATAAGACAGGCAAGACCAGCGCCTTTTCGCGCTACCGGCGGCCGATTCTGCTGGCGGTCGGCGCCGTGCTGCTCGCGATCATGGCTTTTCCGCTCGCCCGGACGCTGACGAGCGGCGAGCGCGCGCCGCAGCCGCCGGCCGAAGTTTCGGCCCTGACCGGCGCGACTGAGAACCCGCAGCCGGCCTTGCCTGAAGCGACATCCGCCCAGCCGGACAGCAATGCGGCAGAAACGGCCGCTCCCGCAGCGGCGGCGACGCCACCCGCCGGCGAACAGGCGCAGCCTGAGGCAGCCCCGCCGGTTGCCGGCGATCATCTGACCGACGCGACGCCGCTCGACGGCGAGGGGGCTGCGACGCTTACCCCCGGCGCACCGCAGGAGACATCGGGCTTCGTTGCCAATACGCCGGCGGCAAGCGCGCCGCAGGCCACCATCACCATTCCCGACACCATCCAGCCGAAATCGCTTGCCGATGCGGCACAGGGCGGCGATGCGCTGGCGCTGTTCGAGATCGGTGCGCGCTATTCGGACGGCCGCAACGGCATTACCGTCGATCAGAAGCAGGCCGCAGGCTGGTACCAGCTTTCGGCCGATAAGGGCTTTGCGCCGGCACAATACCGGCTCGGCAGCATGTACGAGAAGGGCAACGGCGTCGAACGCGACATCGCCAAGGCCAAGGGCTTCTACGAGCAGGCGGCAAACCAAGGCAATGCCAGCGCCATGCACAATCTCGCCGTGCTCTACGCCTCCGGCGCGCTCGGCCAGCAGGATTATGCGACGGCCGCCTCGTGGTTCACCAAGGCCGCGAACCTCGGCATCACCGACAGCCAGTTCAACCTGGCGATCCTCTGCGCGAGGGGCAACGGCGTTCCGGCCGATCTCGAAGAATCCTACAAATGGTTTGCGATCGCCGCCAAGGCCGGCGACAAGGATGCGGCGCAGAAGCGCGACGAAGTGGCCAATGCCATGAAGCCCGACCAGCTCGAACGCGCCCGCGCCAAGGCCGATCTCTGGAAGCCGGAGCCGCTCGACCACCGCACCAATGCCATCGACATTCCCGACGAATGGGCGGGAACCGGCCTGAAGACGGCAAGCGTCGACATGAAGAAGGCGATCCGCAACATCCAGGCGATCCTCAACAATAACGGCTTCGACGCCGGAACGCCGGATGGCGAAATGGGCGCGAAGACGGTGACCGCGATCAAGACCTTCCAGAAGTCGATCGGCCAGGAGCCGGACGGCAAAGTGACCGACGCGACCGTCAAGGCGCTGCTCGAACGCAACAAGCAGACAGCCAAGGCGATCTGAGGGGCGCTGCGGCGTCTGGTTTCCCTATTCTTCTCTCGGTATCCGAAGGACGGGTCGGTGCCCTTTTGGCGGATGGGCTTTATCCGCGTTGGCAGAAAGTTGGGTGAAACGGCTACTACAATCTCCCTCATTCCTGTGCTCGTCACAGGAATCCAGTGCGCCCAAGTCCTTGGGCGCGAAAGACTTTTCCCGTGATATGATTCATTCACGGCGCGGACGCGCCGTGGCTGGATTCCTGTGACGAGCACAGGAATGAGGGAAGAGAGTGTGGGACCGGCGCCGTCTCCCGCACGCGGGGAGAAGGGATATGCCGTGACCTCTCCCTCCCTCACTGGCATCTCGCGAGGCACGCCCCTTGCCCCCGGGGGCAACCGTCGCGTACGAACCCCAAGATTCGGGCGGACTTTGTCCGCGATCCGAGCCTGGCGGCACTATGCCGCAAGGCTTTCTCCACTTTTTGCTCCCACCCGTCATGCAATCTGAAAAAAGCCGGATTATGCGGGACATATCCATCCGCGCATCCGGCGAATCTTCTGCCATCGATCTCCATCGCCAATCGGGGCCGATCGAAAGCCTCTGGCAACGATTTCACAGTATGGTGCGCATTCGAACGGGGACGTGACAAAAACCGCCCGGCAGGAGCGGTCATCATTCGGGGTCGGCTGTGACAATCTATCTGCCCATCGCAGAATTGTCGGTGAACATTTTCATCATTCTCGGCATGGGAGCGGCCGTCGGATTCCTGTCTGGAATGTTCGGCGTCGGCGGCGGTTTTCTGATCACGCCGCTGCTGATCTTCTACAATATTCCCCCGGTCGTTGCCGTCGCCACCGGCGCCAACCAGGTCGTGGCGTCGTCGATCTCGGGGGCGATCACCCATTTCCGGCGCGGCACGCTCGACGTCAAGCTCGGCACGGTGCTGTTGATCGGCGGCCTCACCGGCGCCACGGTCGGCATCTGGATCTTCTCGCTGCTGCGCGCCATCGGCCAGCTCGATCTGATCATTTCGCTGATGTATGTCATCTTCCTCGGCACGGTCGGCGGGCTGATGCTGCTCGAGAGCATCAATGCCATGCGGCGGGCGGCACGCAACGAGCCGCCGGCACCGCGCAAGCCCGGCCACCAGCACTGGGTGCACAGACTGCCGCTGAAGGTGCGCTTCAAGAAATCGAAGATCTTTCTCAGCGTCATTCCGATCGTCGCGCTCGGTTTTGCAATCGGCATCCTCACCTCGATCATGGGTGTCGGCGGCGGCTTCATCATGGTGCCGGCGATGATCTACCTCTTACGCATCCCGACCAATGTCGTCGTCGGCACCTCGCTGTTCCAGATCATCTTCGTCACCGCCTATACGACGATCGTCCAGGCGGCGACGAACTTTTCCGTCGATATCGTGCTCGCCTTCATCCTGATGGTGGCGGGCGTCATCGGCGCGCAATACGGCGTGCGCGTCGGCCAGAAGCTGCGCGGCGAACAGCTGCGCGCCCTGCTCGGCCTGCTGGTGCTCGCCGTCGGCCTGCGTCTGGCGATCGCCCTGGTGGTGACGCCGGCCGACGTCTATTCGGTGGTGATGGGGGCCGGCAACTGATGCGCCTGCTTGTCGCCGTCATGACATTGCTTTGCCTGCTGCCGGCTGTTGCCGGGGCGCAATGGCTGCCGGGGCAGTCAGCCGAAGCGGTCCGTGAAGGGCTGGAGATCGGCACCTCGACCAGCGAAATCGCCATCACCTCGGATTTCCACGGCGCCGATCTGACCATCTTCGGGGCGCTGTCGAATACCGACCAGCTGCTGCTGGCCATCGGCCAGTATGACGTGGTCGTGGTGCTGGAGGGCCCGCGCCAGGATGCGACCGTGCGCAAGAAGGAGCGCGTCTTCGGCATCTGGGTGAATACCCGCTCGATGACCTTCGAATCCGTGCCGCACTCCTATTCGATGTCGAGTTCGCGGATGATCGACGACCTGACGACACCGCTCGAACTGACCGACCAGGGGATCGGCATCGATCACATTCCGCTGACGCCGGTCGGCTTCGTCGGCGACGGCAGCAATCTCGGCGAATTCCGCGATGCCTTCCGGCGGCTGCAGCAGGGCGGCGGCTTCTACGACCGCAACCCGAGCGGCGTGCGCTTCGTTTCCTCCAACCTTTTCAAGGCGAGCCTGCGCCTGCCGGCAAACATTCCGAACGGCGTCCATACCGTGCGCGCCTATCTCTTCAAGAGCGGCAATCTGGTGACCGAGGAATCGCTGCCGCTGCGCGTCATTAAAACCGGCATCGAACAGATGATCACCGACGCCGCCCATGGTCAGCCGATCCTCTATGGCTGCGCGTCCGTGCTGCTCGCCCTCATCACCGGCTGGGGCGCCAGCCTGATCTTCCGCAAGGATTGATCGGTTAGCCCTGCCTTTCCAGAAAACTTCGTATTCGACTAAAAACCGGTCCTTAACATTTACGAGTTAGTAATCTCTCGGAAACGAGAGGTTTTGTCATGCGTACTCGTGTCATTCTGACCGCGGTGGGTCTCGCGCTGCTTGCCGGCTGCGCGACGGCGCCGAAGCAGACGCGGAATATCTGTGCCGTCTTCGATCAGCGCGACGGGCTCTTCTCCAGCTGGCAGAGTGCGGCCGAGCGGACGGAGAAGAAATACGGCGTGCCGGTGCCGATCCTGATGGCGACGATGTATACCGAATCCGGCTTCCAGCCGTATGCGCGGCCGCCGCGCACCAAGCTGTTCGGCTTCATTCCCTGGACCCGGCCTTCGACCGCCTATGGCTATTCGCAGGCGCTCGACGGGACATGGGACCATTATCAGTCGCAGACGGGAAACTGGACGGCACGACGGGCGAACTTCGCCGACGCGATCGATTTCATCGGCTGGTACCACGCCCAGAACAGCGCCGAGACCGGCATTCCGCTGAACGATGCCTATAATCTCTATCTTGCCTATTATTCCGGTCCGACGGGATACAAACGCGGCGACTGGCGCTCGAACGGGCAATTGCAGCAGACCGCGCAGAAGTTCGCGCGGATGGCCGGGACGTATCAGCAGCAGTTGCAGGGGTGTGATTGATTTAAGGGTGTGGCAAGCAAGCCCCATCAGGGATAACAGGTCCTATCCCCGCAAATTCCCATACCGGACCGAATAAATCCGATCCCGCCCCAGCAGATGCGCCACCAGCGATGCCTTGTCGAACAGGCCTTTCATCGCCTGATGGCCGAGATCCAAGCCGCCGCTCATGACGCCGAAGGCCGGCATCAGCAGGCGGGCGCCGTCGGTGGCGAAACAGGGGCGGCGGATGGATCTGTCGCGGCGGCGCACCGTTGCCGACGGGTGCAGGTGGCCGGCGATTTCGCCGCTCTGCAGGCCGTTCCTCGGCTCGTGGCGGAAGGTCAGACCGGCATAGTGCATTTCGTCGACGGAGGCGCCGGGCAGATCGACGACGCCGTCGGGATCGTGATTGCCGTTGACCCAGATCCATTCGCGGCCGCGCGCCATGGCGACGATCAGCGCCCGAAAATTCTCCGGCAGGTATTTGGAGCCGATGCGGTCGTGGAAATTGTCGCCGAGCGAGACGACGAGCTTCGGATCGTAACGCGAGATGACAGCGGCCAGCACGGTCAGCGTCGCCAGCGTATCATAGGGCGGCAGCATCATGCCGCGGCGGGCGAAGGCGGCACCCTTTTCCAGATGCAGGTCGGAGACGACGAGCAGACCGGCATCCGGCAGATAGAGGGCGCCGAGCGGATCGCAGACGGCGGCAATGCCGTTCACCGATGTCTCGATGCCGGGGATCGCAGCCAATCCGGATATGTCGCGCGCCAGCGCCAGGCGGTTCATCACTATCGTCGATTCCAAAATCATCATCAGGCCAAAGCCTCGGCGATCAGATCGTCGGCGGCTTCGGCGAGCAGCGCGTCATGGGCCTCGCCCGGCACCGCCTCGCGTCCGATCTCCAGCATCACCGGCACGGCGAGCGGGGAGATATGGTCGAGCGGGCGATGGGTGATGTGGCCCCTGATTCGCTTCAGCATATCGCCAAGACGGCCAATATCCAAAAGTCCCGTCGCCGCATCCTGGCGCGTCGCCTGCAGCAGGATGTGATCCGGCTCGTGGCTGCGCAACACGTCATAGATCAGATCGGCCGAGACGGTGATCTGGCGGCCGCTCTTTTCCTTGCCGGGATGGCGGCGCTCGATCAAGCCTGCAATCACGGCGCAATTGCGGAAGGTGCGCTTCAGCAGGAAGGATTCGTCGAGCCAGGCTTCGAGATCGTCGCCGAGCATGTCTTCGTCGAAGAGATCGGAGAGGCTGAGCCGGCCATTGCCGATCATCAGCCCGATATCCTCGAGACCCCAGACGGCCAGCGAATAATCGGTGGCGACGAAGCCGAGCGGCTTGGCGCCCGCCCGCTCCAGCCGGCGCGTCAGCAGCATCCCGAGCGTCTGGTGGGCAAGACGGCCTTCGAAGGGATAGGCGACCATATAACCGCGGCTGCCGCGCGGAAAAGTTTCGATCAGGAACTCGTCGCGCTTCGGCAGCATCGACTTGTCGTTCTGCAAGGACAGCCAGTCGCGCACCTGATCCGGCAAATGGCGCCAGCGGTCGGGATCGGCGATCATCGCCCGCACCTGTTCGGCAAGATAGGTCGACAGCGGAAACTTGCCGCCATTGTAGGACGGGATTTTCGGATCGAGTGAAAAGGCCTGCGAGGCCAGGCATTCGTTTTCGCGGATGCCCTCGAAGCGCAGCACCTTGCCGGAGAAAACGAAGGTATCGCCCGGCGACAATTGCTCGAGGAAATATTCCTCGACCTTGCCCAGCGTCGCGCCGCCGCGGCCGATCCGGCCGCCCTCGCCGCGCTTGACCATGCGGATGTTCAGCATCGGGCTTTCGACGATGGTGCCGAGGTTGAGGCGATATTGCTGGGCGACGGCGGGATTGGAGACGCGCCAGCGGCCTTCCTTGGTCTTACGGATGCGGGCGTAACGCTCATAGGTGCGCAGCGCATAACCGCCGGTCGCGACGAAATCGACGATGCGCTCGAAGGTTTCCCAGCTGAGATCGGCATAGGGCGAGGCACTGGTGATCTCGTCATAAAGCTCCAGCATGTCGAAGGGTTCGGCGCAGGCCATGCCGAGCACGTGCTGGGCGAGCACGTCGAGCGCGCCGCGGCCGACCGGCGGGGTGTCCTGCGCGCCGAGATAATTGGCGTCGAGCGCCGCCTGGCATTCCATGACCTCGAAACGGTTGGCCGGCACGAGGATCGCCTTCGAAGGCTCGTCCATGCGGTGATTGGCGCGGCCGATGCGCTGGGCAAGGCGCGAGGCGCCCTTCGGCGCGCCGACATGGATGACCAGATCGACATCGCCCCAGTCGATGCCGAGATCGAGCGTCGAGGTGGCAACGACGGCGCGCAGCCGGTTTTCGGCCATCGCCGCCTCGACCTTGCGGCGCTGGGCGACATCGAGCGAACCGTGATGGAGGGCGATCGGCAGATTGTCGTCATTGATCGTCCAGAGTTCCCGGAACAGCATCTCGGCCTGGCTGCGGGTATTGACGAAGAGCAGCGTCGTCTGGTGTTCGAGAAGCTGGTTGTAGACGTCGGGAATGGCATATTTGGCGGAATGGCCGGCCCAGGGAATGCGCTCTTCGGTCGACAGGATCGAGATATCGGGCTTGGCGCCACCTTCGACGACGACGAGACCGGCATGGTGCTCCCGGCCCTCCTGCCCTATGCCCTCATGTTGCGCGACCAGCCATTTCTGCAGATCTATCGGCTCGGCGACGGTCGCCGACAGGCCGATGGTCTGGAGGTCCGGGGCAAGGCGGCGCAGACGGGCAAGGCCGAGCGACAGCATATGGCCGCGCTTGGAGGTGACGAGCGAATGCAGCTCGTCGAGCACGACATATTTCAGGTCCTTGAAGAACCGCTCGGCCTCACGGTTGGCCAGCAGCAGGGCGACCTGCTCGGGCGTCGTCAGCAGAATATCCGGCGGGTTGAGTTTTTGCCGCTGGCGCTTGGCGTTCGGCGTATCGCCGGTGCGGTTTTCGACGGTGACCGGCAGGCCCATCTCCGCGACCGGCTTCATCAGATTGCGCTCGATGTCGATCGCCAGCGCCTTCAGCGGCGAGACATAGAGCGTGTGGATGCCGGTGAAGGCGGAGCCCGGCGGAATCCTGCCCCGGCGGGTGAGATCGGTGAGCGACGGCAGAAAACCGGCCAGCGTCTTGCCGGCGCCTGTGGGCGCAATCAGCAGCGTGCTTTCGCCGGCCTCGGCACGGGCAAGCAGCTCCAGCTGATGGGCGCGCGGCCGCCAGCCCTTTTCCGCAAACCAGCGGGCAAAGGCGGCAGGCAGCAAAGCGCTGGTTTCGGAATCGATCTGGTCCACGCGCTGAAACTAGTGAAAGCTCAGAGAAAAAGAAGAGCCGCCATCCGCTTACGCGCATGATGCCGAAAAGTGTGAGCGGTTTTCGGGCGACATCATGCGCTGCCTCCTGATTTAGACTGCGATATAGCGGTCCTTGCGGTGGTTGATGGCGAGCGTGAGGTTGAACACGACGGCGCCGAGCACGGAGCAGGCGATGATCGAGGGGCTGGCGACCAGGAAGGAGAGCGCCAGGATGATGCAGTCGAAGCCGAGCTGGACGAGGCCGGCGCGCCAGCCGAGACGATCCTGGATATAGAGGGCGAGAATGCCGATGCCGCCGAGGCTGGCGCGGTGGCGGAAGAGCGCCAGCATGCCGGCACCGATGACGAGGCCGCCGAAGAGCGCGCCGGCGATCGGATTAACATGCCCGATGCCGATAAAGCCCGGCACGAATTCGGACAGGATCGAGGTCAGCGCGATGGCGGCGAAAGTCTTGATGGTGAAGGCCGGACCCATGCGGCGGAAGGCGAGATAGTAAAAGGGCAGGTTCACGGCAAAGAAGCAAAGGCCGAAGCTGAAGCCGGTCGCATAATGGGCGAGGAAGGCAAGGCCCGCCGTGCCGCCGGCAAGCAGTCCGGCGCCGGAGAGCAGCGAGACGCCGAGCACAGCGAGCATGCTGCCGGCGACGATGCCCTGGGCGTCGTCGAACAGCGAGTGGCGATCGGCGCTGGAATTCAGAAGGCCTGTAAAGGCATTGGCTGCCATGATGTTCCCCTGTCGTTTTCCCGTTTCTATCCGCCGTCGGGAGAAAGGCAAGCGGCAAGCCGCAGAGGCTGCTCTTGACAGCCGGCATAATCGTGGATATCTTTTATCCATGATTAGGAGATTGCCTCAATGAAGATGAGCGATGGCGTCGAACAGGCCATTCACAGCGTTGCGATGCTTTCCGGCCTCTCCGAAGGCGGCGTGCTTTCGGCCGCGGCGCTGGCGGAATTCCACGGTGTGTCGACGAGCTATCTGCTGAAACATCTGCAGGCGCTTTCCGGCGCCGGCATCCTCGATACCGTGCCGGGGCCGAAAGGCGGATATCGGCTGGCGAAGGCGGCGGAAGAGATTTCGCTGCTCGATATCCTGCTCGCGGTCGAAGGACCGGCGCCGGCATTCCGCTGCGCCGAAATCCGCCAGCGCGGGCCGAACCCGGTCTCCGATCGCTTCTTTGCCAAGCCCTGCAACATCAGCGCGGCGATGCTCCGGGCCGAACGGGTCTATCGGGCCGAACTCGCCAAAACCAGCATTGCCGATCTCGGCATCGAATTGACCGCCCTCGACGACGGATCGATCGCAGCCCGAGGCTGCGCCTTTCTTGAAATCCATGAACGCAAGACGGCTCGCTGAGCCACAACCAAGGAGAAGATCATGCAACCGCGTTTCAACTTCGCCAAAGCCGCCCCCGATGCCTACAAGGCGGTCGCCGCACTCGAGCAATATGTCCAGACCAGCGGGCTGGAGCGCCGCTTCATCCACCTGATCAAGCTGCGCGCCTCGCAGATCAACGGCTGCGCCTATTGCGTCGACATGCATGTGAAGGAAGCCCGCCACGACGGGCTCTCCGAGCAATGGATCAACCTGATGTGCGTCTGGCGAGAATCGCCTGTTTATGACGCCCGCGAACGCGCCCTGCTCGGCTGGGTCGACGCCGTCACCAACATCGCCAAGTCAGGCGCGCCGGACGCCGATTACGAGACGCTGAAGGCGCATTTCTCCGAAGAGGAGATGACGAAGATCACCGTGGCGATCGGCGCCATCAATGTCTGGAACCGGCTGGCGGTCGGCTTCCGCTCGCAGCATCCGATCGATGCGGCAGTCAAGGCGGCTTGAGGCCAATGCGATAGAGGTCACCGGGGGTGGTCGCGGCATATCCTCTTCTCGCCTCAGTCCCAAGGAGCGGGTGAGACCGGTGGCTCAACCAGGTAAGCGTGAGGCCACACGGCACCGCGTAGAACCAGGAAATGTAACGTGTCATCTGCATCGACGGCGAGTTTGGCAAAACAGACCCCCAATCTCCGTCATCCCAGGCCTTGAGCCACGAGTGTCCGGTTTAAATTTTGTCACCATTGGAGGCTCATCTGGCCGGGAT
>NZ_LFIO01000838.1 GCF_001187535.1 Rhizobium ecuadorense | reverse complement strand
AAATATTACTGGAAAGGCTATCTCAAACTCTCGCTGGTCACCTGCCCCGTGGCTATGACCCCGGCCACGAGCGAAAGCGAGAAGGTCCGCTTCCATACACTCAACAAGGAGACGGGCAACCGCGTCGTCTCCCGGTACATCGATTCCGTCACGGGCAAGCCCGTCAAGGATGAGAACGAAGCCAAGGGCTACGCTCGCGGGGAGAACGACTACGTTATCCTCACCGAGGACGATCTGGATGCCGTCGCGCTCGACACGGTGAAGACGATCGACATCGACAAGTTCGTCCCCGCCGACAG
>NZ_LFIO01000061.1 GCF_001187535.1 Rhizobium ecuadorense | reverse complement strand
CGTAAAGCCAAGTCCATACCTGGAACGCAAGGCCAGGGAACAAGGTGTCAGTCTCCCGCAGGCCCAAACCACGCACTTGCTGGGATATCTGAGCCGGCCAGAGGGAGATGGTCCCTTTCCGGCCGTCGTTGTCATGCACGGTTGCGGAGGTATTCGGCCGAACACCAAGACCTACTGGCCGCAGCGGTTGACCTCATGGGGATATGTCGTGCTGGTGGTTGACAGCTTCACGACCCGCAACATCGACAACACCTGTGAACGCTATCTTCCCGATCGGGTCTTCGATGCCTACGGGGCTC
>NZ_LFIO01000604.1 GCF_001187535.1 Rhizobium ecuadorense | reverse complement strand
GAGGCAGGCGAGCGAACCGGCAACCGCCGCACGGCGCAGCGCCGGGACAAAATCGAGGCCGTCGTCGAGGCTCGCGGCGAAATAACCGCAGAAAGTGTCTCCGGCGCCGACCGTATCGACAGGTTCGATCTTGAGACCTTGCGCCCTTGAAATCGCCCCGTCGCGAATGGCGATGACCCCATCGCCGCCGAGCGTTACGATCAGCGTCTGGCCCGTCTCCGCGTGCAGGCGCACAAGGGCTGCCTCACGCGCTGCGGCGTCCATGCCTTCCTGTCCGGCCAGCCGCTCGAATTCGGTCT
>NZ_LFIO01000879.1 GCF_001187535.1 Rhizobium ecuadorense | reverse complement strand
AGGGCGTGCTGATCATCCCGACCGACGCCGACAAGGCGATGGTGCTTCTGTCCTTCTTCACGCAATCCGTCCTGCTGCCGCCGGGCGGCGAGCCCGTACTCGTCGACGAAATCTGGCAGATCGGCCCGATCGGCCGCGAATATGCCGACCGCCCCGGGGATTCCGTCCTCAAGACCGCCGAGAAATGCGCAAAGGTTCTCGCCGATCTCGGTCTCGCCAAGGCCCAGATCGGCAGGATCGGCGACCGCACGTCGCTGACCCTCTGGTCTGCGCTCGACGAACTGATGCCGAAGAACAAG
>NZ_LFIO01000660.1 GCF_001187535.1 Rhizobium ecuadorense | reverse complement strand
AGGCATTGATCGGGCCTGGCATGGCATTGTTGAGCGTGATGCCGATTTCATCGTAAGGGCTGTCGGTGTTGCTGATGTAGCGATACCACCGGAAACCAGTAAAGACGACGAATGCGAGAGCGATCGTCAGCAGCAGGCGCACCAATTTTTTCATGATATTTCCTTTGAATGCAAACGCCGCCCTGTAGCATCCGCGTGTGGCGGTTGACAGCGCTGTCGCCAAAGATATCGGCAGACTTCCGCGGACGCCGCCTCAGTGTTCACCGCGCCCGACATGGTGCAGTTGCCGACGCTTGCTC
>NZ_LFIO01000223.1 GCF_001187535.1 Rhizobium ecuadorense | reverse complement strand
AGCCCCGTTCGCGAAGGCCGGCCATGGTGCGGCGGACGACGACGGGATTGGTGTTCAGCATCTTTGCAATCATGTCGGAGGTCGCCGAATGCTGATGCTTATCCATGTGGATCAGCACGTGCAGCATGCGTGAAAGGCGGCTGTCATTGCGCATGGTTCTCTTCCTGTCGATCGGACGGGTCACTATCGCAAGGGGATCGTAACAAGACAAGTAACATGATGCTTGACGGCACAATCTCATGTAACTTATGTTGAGTCATGAATTCAAAATGAAGGGAGAGTCCCATGTCGTTCGACGCC
>NZ_LFIO01001686.1 GCF_001187535.1 Rhizobium ecuadorense | reverse complement strand
CGGCGTTGACAGTGCCGAAGCGCGCACCGAGCAACTGGGCAGCTGCGTCCGCCTTGCCTTGCTCAAATAGTTTGGCACGGGCGCATTCGACAAGTTCATCCGCCGCCTTGATGGTGAACGTCGTCGCAAGGATCTGTTCGGGCGTACGCACCAGAACCTCGTCGGCGATGTCATTGACGATCCTCGTCGTCTTTCCGGCGCCAGCGGCGGCGGTAATGGTCGTCAGTCGCGACATCAAACAAGCTCCTCGTAGACGCGACAGAGGCCGCGCAAATTGCAGAAGCGGCAGGGTTCTTTCGC
>NZ_LFIO01001777.1 GCF_001187535.1 Rhizobium ecuadorense | reverse complement strand
GGCTGTTCTTGCTTTTTCGTCCATCTGGATAGCCATATCGGTCTCGACCACCGCGGGCGCAATGGCATTGACGCGAATTCCGAATGGCCCCAGCTCGGTCGCCATCACCTTTGTGGCGTGGATCAGCGCAGCTTTGCTGCCACCATAAGCGAGCGTTCCCGCGTCTGAAAGCAGTCCGGCAGTCGATGCGATATTGACGATGGAGCCGGCCTTCGCCCGCACCATTCTCTTCGCCACATATTGAGAAAACAGAATCTGATTGAAGTAATTGACGTCGAATATCCGTTTCAAATCCTCGAGC
>NZ_LFIO01000248.1 GCF_001187535.1 Rhizobium ecuadorense | reverse complement strand
CATGCGGAGTCCGGGGTTTTCGCCACGCGGCAGACATCATGTCAGAACGGCAGAAGAGCGCCGCACGCGATTGCTAATATAGATACAACGGCTTAAGCCTTTGCTAACGATATCTATCTCGAAACTGCTTGTTCGGCTGAGAACACATCATCAAAACGTGTTGCTTTCGATTTTTAGCCGATCCGACCGAGGGCACGGCGTCGTCTCCGGTGAGACAATCGATCGCGGGTTAGAAAACATATTGTTGAATTGCGCCCGTTCGGTCGAGACTATAATCACGCGGGGCAAGGGGCGGGCGGTA
>NZ_LFIO01000595.1 GCF_001187535.1 Rhizobium ecuadorense | reverse complement strand
CTCGCTATGCTCTTCATTAAGAACGACTTGCGCCCTTGTATCTACGAAGCCGACGAAGACGGGTGCCATAGTGATAGCGTCGCGGTCAGCCTCATAAAACTGCTCGCATATGTCTGCCGAATAAAGGCGAGCACATATTAGTCCCGTTTCCTCCTTCACCTCACGCAGCGCTGTTTCCCAAGCCTTTTCGCCGTCCTCAATACCACCGGCGATTTGACACCATTCACCGACAAGGGTGTGGTTCCGGCGCAGCATCAAGACGTCCGTCTCAGTGTCAGAGTTGCGGAGAAGAATAACGGAC
>NZ_LFIO01000060.1 GCF_001187535.1 Rhizobium ecuadorense | reverse complement strand
CCCGGATCTTCACGTTGTAGTCGACGACGCGCTTGACGGGCACGAGAATCTTCATGGAACTTGTCTCCTCATTAGCAGCATAGCGGTTGTAAACCGAGAGAGCCGGCAGCGTCGCTTCAGATCAACGACCTGACAAATCTACCGTGCTCAAGGAAGACGGGAGGCGATCGATCCGCCTATAAGATTGTAAATCGCATATGATCCAGATCTCTGTCAAGAGGATCATATGATCCCGACTCGACCCGAGCGCCGCCTCTTCCGCAGACCACACGCGAACTCGAGCGATGCAGCCTGCCCTTGCTTGCATCGCTGTCGTCGTCAAACGGACCTAAGAGAGCTGACCGCTAGCGCCCCCTATGCTTCGGCCACCTTTTTACGCCGTGAAGTCTTAGCGGTTCCCGAAAGAAGATATTCGCCGGAATTAACCAGAAAGCGTTCGTTGTCGCGGATTCGGTGTTCCGCGACCTCCCCTAGCTTGCTGATCGTCAACGCCGCCAGGATATTGACGATTGCTATCGCCCCCAGCGTGGATTCTGGAAATGCCCGTCCAGACGATTGGGCGACAAAGTGCAAAGAACCTGCCAGCTTGCTGATGGGCGCAGCAAAGCTATCGGTGATCGCGACCAGCGTCGCTCCGGAAAGCGCTGCCTTTTCGGCCATCCTGTGCACAAGGCGGTTAAATGGCGCAAAGGTCACAGCAACGAAAGCGTCTCCGGGCCTGATATCATCCAACGCACCCTCCGGAGCTCCGCCGGGACCATCCAGGAGGACAATGTTGGGTCGAGCCTTCTGGAGCGTGTAAGCGAGCGTATAGGCAGGGCTAAAGGCGGTCCGCCGGCCCATCACATAAACTTTCGGAGCATGCGCCAGAAGTTCAACGGCTTTCTCAAGCTGTTCCTCCGACAGATGGGCTCTTGCTTGTGTGACGACGGCCTGTTCCGTCTCGAAAAAAGAGTCGACGAAGGCTTTCAGTCCTGAACTTTTGCCCATTTCGGCGATAAGCGTGCGAGCACTGGCCTCATTGCGATGTAATGACAGGCGATCGCGCTGGGGCCTTTCCGGTGTCGTATCGATGAACTGCTGTCGCAGATCCTTATACCCGTTCAGCCCCAGCTTCTGAGCGAGGCGAACAAGATTGACGGGCTGCACGTTGGCTCGTCGGGCGATTTCCCGCATCGAGTAGAACGGAATTTCGTCGGCATTGTTGATGACATAATGAGCCCCGTCAACCATTTGCCCGGAGAGGTCAACGCAAATCGATTTGATCTGCTCAATCAATTCTGGCCTTGTCATGGATCCTCTCTCGAACATCGGTGGTTGCGGCACCTTCTGTCGACACTTCCTATCTTTGGGCCCGTTGCGAGAGGTCAGATACTTCACGAATTGCGAAGATCACCTCAGGTACATAGCCTGCCCGCGAATATATGGATGAGGCGTTAACCCACCGCAACCAGATGTTCGTCAGCGCACTACGTTGCGCAAAACGCCGACTTTCTCAAGTTCAACTTCGACCGTATCACCAGGCTTCAGCCACATTGGCGGCTGCCGTTTGGCCCCGATGCCCTGCGGAGTACCGGTCGTGATGATGTCTCCGGGGGCAAGCGAGAGAAAATAGGAGATGTAACTCACCAGCTGTCGGATCGGGAAGATCATTAGATGCGTATTGGAGGATTGAACCTGCTGACCGTTAACCCTGGTGCGGATATCGAGATTTTGCATATCTCCGATTTCGTCCAGGGTCACAATCGCCGGGCCTACGGGCGTGGAACCGTCAACGGCCTTGCCTGCAAGCCATTGCGTTCCGCGATATTGAAGGTCGCGTGCCGTGATGTCATTGAGGACAGTGACACCGGCGACATATTCCAGGGCTTGCTCAGCCGTGACCGAGCGGCACTCCTTGCCAATCACAATCGCGAGCTCGCCTTCAAAGTCGAGATTGTCGGTGATCTTGGAGCAGGCGATCTCGTCGAACGGTCCGATGAGAGAGCTCGCGAACTTCGCAAAAATGTCAGGATGTGTAGGTAGCGCCCTGCCCGTTTCGGCAACATGGTCGTTGTAATTGAGACCGATGCAAAGGACTTTCTGGGGGTCGGTAATGGGCGGGCCGAGCCGCAGTTCGTCGAGAGAGCCGGCGCGAGCGCCAGGATTGCTTTTGACCGCCGCCGCAAGCTGTGCTGCCAGCTCGGGGAGTTTATCGCCATAATCGGCCAGCAACTGACGAACTGACAATACCGGCTTCGAACCGCTACCGTGCAGAAGCGCGCTGATGTCGAAGATCGATGTGTCTATCAACAGGCCTGCGTTCCAAGAACCGGCCGATTCAAAACTAACGAGTTTCATTATTCCTCCCGCACCTGGTCGGTGCTTTAGTGTTCGAAGTTGATGGCGACCGGACGGCTGAAATACACACGATGTCCATCGCCAAGGAAGCAGACGCGAGGCTCAGATCCTGTTTCCTTTGATGAAGTCGGCAGCACGCTCCCCGATCATGATGGCTGGAGCGTTGAGGTTGCTCGAAGACACAAAGGGCATGACGGATGTGTCCGCCACCCGAAGACCGTCTATGCCATGAACGCGCAACTGCGTATCAACCACCGCCATCGGATCCCTGCCGATCTTGCAGGCGCCACTGAGATGATACGCTCCCTGAGTGTATGTCCTCACGAAAGTCTCGAGTTCCGTGCGTGTCCGAAGCGGTTTCGAGGGCAAATGGGACCCAGCGACAAATTTCTTCATCGCCGGCTGCTCCATGATCTCCTGCCCAAGCTTAATGCCATCGATAATGCGATCAACGTCGTATGGATCGCTGAGATAGTTGGGGTCGACGAGCGGCGGCACATTCGGGTCCGCCGAGCGCAGGGCGATCCGCCCACGTGATTTCGGCCGGCAGGCATAAACGTTCAACGTACATCCATTACCGCTTTCCGTCGTTTCGACACCTTCTTCGATGCCGGCACCGGCGAGAAAGTGATATTGAAGGTCCGGGGTCGGATCCGATTTGTCGCCCCACCAGAATGCGCCACCCTCGCAGATGTTCGACGTAATGGGTCCGGATCCGAAGAGGGCGTATTCAGCTGCGGCGGCGATCTGCCACCTCAGCTTTTTATATTTGTCATAGCTCGTGTCCGACTTCAGATTGTAGATCAGGAAACAATCGGTATGGTCCTGCAGGTTTTGTCCAACACCAGGAAGGTCGTGGACAACCTGAACGCCGGCCTTCTGCAGTTCCGCGGCCGGGCCGATCCCCGATAGCATCAGCAGTCTCGGCGAGCCGACCGCACCAGATGAGACCACGACCTCACGGTCGGCGCGCATTGTCTGGAGGCGACCATTTTCAACATATTGAACACCGACGGCGCGACCATTCTCAACAATGATCTTCGTAACCTGCTTGTCGGTCACGATATTGAGGTTGCGCCGCTTGCGCGCCGGACGGAGATAGGCGTCAGCAGAGCTGCATCGCCGGCCATTCTTTGTCGTCAACTGATACAGTCCGGCCCCCTGCAATTGGCCGGAATTGAAGTCGGGGTTATAGGGAATCCCCGCCTCCTGGCATGCCTTCACCCAAGCCTTGGTCAGCGGCAGCGTATACTGTTGGTTTGAGACGCTAAGTGGGCCGTCCTGACCATGGACGTCGTTGGAATAGACTTCGTTATTCTCGGCCTTGCGAAAGTATGGCAGGACATCCTTATAGCCCCATCCATCCGCACCGTGGTCGACCCAGCGATCGAAATCCGAAGGCGCACCGCGCATGTAAATCATCGCGTTAAGCGAGCTACCTCCGCCAAGAACGCGCGCCTGCCCGACTTTCGGCTCCGTGTCGTTCTGGTGTTTGAGCTTCTCGACCTTGTACCAATTGAGAAGATTGCTTTTGAACGACTTATAGAATGTGACCGGAAACCGGATCCATAGGTTGCTGTCGCGAGGCCCGGCCTCAAACAGCGTGACGGTCACATCGGAATCCTCGCTCAGCCGGCCCGCGATGGCGCATCCAGCTGAGCCTCCCCCCACCACGATAAAATCGGGCATAGCACAGTCCTAATCTGCTTGAGCTGCATAAAGAACGCTCTGGACCTGCCAGCGCGCCCTCAATCCTGTCCTATAGTCATTGGATGCCTGAAAAGAAGGCGTCGACTTCCGCCTGGCGCATGTCGCAGAACCAGCATTCGACGATCTGCTCGTTTTCAAAACGGTAGGCCGCTATGCGGTCGGTGCGGACTTCTTTATCACCACGGGTCCAAATCTCGTGCACCATGATGACAATGGCGTCATCAGACTCGCAGATCAGCTCGTCATGTCCCGCCTCGCCTCCCACGATCCACTTGTCGGTATAGTCAGCAACCTTGTTAACCCAACCCTCGATGAAACCTTTTGCACCATGGAAATCACGGGACAGAACAGGGTGCTTGCCTCCCATGTGGACGACAAGATTGTCGCCGTAATAGCTGCATCCCTTTTCCACATCGCCGCTTGACCAAGCGTCATGATACTCCCGCAGAATATCCTTCGCGCGTTTCTTAGCCATATTGGTTCTCCTTGCTGATGGTACGGCCGTTCGTTTCACACCCCGGTCGATCACACTGACTGTTGTCTGGCCTCGGTCGAAAGAATAGATTTTCCATCGGAAGAGATTTCGACACCGTAGATATCCTTTGCCGCCTGACGTGAAACGACACCATCGCGCACATCACGGAGCACAAATGCGGGATCGCGGCGATGCGGATGGCCCCAGCCGCCGCCGGCAGTTGCCTCGATCACCAAATGGAAGGGCTTCACCGCCTCGACGCCATAGGGAGGGCAGTAAAGTTCATCGCCCGTTTCCAGGTCGAAAGCCCTGATTGATCCTTTTTCGCCCCAATGCCCGCCATTCACACCTGCCGCAGTCTTCTTGCGCGCGCCTTCTCCTCGCAGCAAATGCTCGCCGCCCGCCAGGACGTCAACGACGTAGTCGACGCCGGTTCCGCCGCGATATTCGCCGGCGCCGCCGGTATCGCTCCGCATCTCGTAGCGATGAACGCGGATTGGATAGGACTGTTCGTACGTCTCAACGTTCGGGATGAACATCCCGCCGAGCGTCATCTGATGGCTGGAAGTCGCGAAACCGTCACGGCCCTTAACCGCGCCACCACCGGAACTGCCGTGCCAGTGGTAGAGGACAAAGACGTTTCCATCTGGTTTCTTGCCGGAGGAGATACCGAACACCGACTTGCCCCAACCGGCGCAGGCGCGTTCGGGATCGGCCTGGGCCAATGCGCCCCAACAAGCATTCATAATGTCGATGGCTGGAAAGACCGTGTTCATCGTCATCGGCGCCGGCGGCAATGCATTCACGACCGATCCCTCCGGCGCAATGATATTGACGCAACGATAAGTGCCTTCGTTGTGGGGAATAGCAGGGTCGAGGAAGGCCGACAGGGCGCAGTAGACAGCGGAATGGGTGTTAGCGATACCGCTGTTCTTGAAGCCTTTGATCTGCGGCGACGTCCCTGTGAAATCGAACGTGATCGTGTCGTCGTCGATCGTCATCGTGATCCGGGTTTCGATATCGACGAGGTCAAAGCAGTCGGTATCGCTGAAGTCGGACGCGTGCCAGACACCGTTTGGAAGTTCCGCGATCGCCTGACGCATACGGCGCTCGCCATAGTCGAGAAGTGCGTCGAGATAGGCGCGGCCCTTCTTCACGCCGAGTTGGGCAATGACGTCGGCCAAACGTTGTCCGCCGATGCGTGTTGAGCCGATCATCGCGCCAAGGTCACCTTCCAGAAGGTCTGGGCAGCGCGAGTTGAGGAGTAACATCCGCCAGAGATCGTCTCTCAGATGTCCTTTCTCGATCAGTTTGAGAACCGGCAGGCGAATCCCCTCATGGAAGATCTCCGTTGCCTTGGCATTGTAGGTCCCCGCGGCGCCACCGCCGATATCGGACTGATGAGCGCGGTTGCTACAAAAGCCGACCATCTCCCCATCCACAAAAACCGGGCGAATAAGCGTCCAGTCCGGCAGGTGGTTGCCGCCAGCGGCATATGGATCGCTCAAAATGAAAACATCTTCGGGGTCGATCCGCCCGGAAAAGTCCCGCAAGACGGCGCGAACGGCAAATCCACCGCTCCCGGAATGGATCGGAAGACCGTCCGCCTGAGCGATCGTCTCTCCATCCGCATTGCTAAGGAAGCAAGAGAAATCATGGCTCTGGCTGAAGATCGGACTGCGTGCGGTCCGGGTCATGATGGTGCCCATCTGCAGGCTGATGTGGTCCAACTGCCGTTGCAGAATTGCGATGAGAACCGGATCGTACTCGGAAGACATGACTGTGCTCATGGTTTGACCTCGTCAACTCTTGCAAAATGCAGTCCGCTTCGCTGAGCGACCGGCCTGCGGCCAATAATATCCTGCGACGGGCAAGTTGAATTCGGGAGGGCTGTGCTTTTCATGCAGCTTCCTCCTCCAGAATATCAACATGGTAGTTGCCTGCGTCGGTCATCGTCAGCTTGTCACCGGACCCCAGGATGAGCGTGGTGGTTGCTTCCTCGATGATGGCAGGACCGATCAGTCGCTGGCCTGCGGTCAAGACGGTTCCATCGTAAACGGGTGTGTCGACAAATCCCGATTGCTTACCGATCCAGACCGGCCGACGCGAGATCGGGACTGGATCCGACACGAGCGCCGCCGCTACGGCAATCTGCAAAGCGTCCAGCTTGCCGATCGCAGCCAGTCGAAGGTTCACGATCTCGATCGAACCTGCGGGCTGCACGTAGCCGAAAAGGCGCTGGTAAACCTGCTCAAATGCCGCCCGAATGGTTGCCGCATCTGTTGCCGAGCATTCGACCGGGATAGTCCATTGCTGACCAAAATAACGGAGGTCGTAACCCCGTTTGAGGACCGCTTTATCACCGGTGAAACCTTCACGCGTCAGGACCTCGAGCGCTTCCCCCTGCATTTTGACAAAGGCTGCTTCGAGGATATCAGGCCCCGAGCTCTCAACAACGTCGAGATCGTGGAGCCAGCTTTTCACGTAGTCGTGACGCAGGTCAGAGTTACACATTCCGAATGCGCAGAACACACCCGCCAGTCGCGGGATATAGAGGCTAGAACACCCCAGCAGGCGCGCAGTCGACGGGCCATGCAGAGGGCCTGCACCGCCACACGCGACAAGGGTAAAAGCTCTCGGATTATATCCCTTCTCGAGCGAAGCCTGCTCGACCGCGTGAAGGATATTCTGTTCGACGAGTTGAATGATACCGGCCGCTGCATCGGTGACACTGAGGCCGAGAGGCTTTGCGACATGGGTCTCAATGGCCTCGACAGCTTTTTCCAGGCTCAGCGTGATGACCCCGCCGGCATAGGGGCCAGGCTTGAGTCTTCCGAGCACGAGCTGAGCATCGGTCACGGTCGGGCGGCTACCGCCGCGACCATAGGCTGCCGGGCCTGGAGTTGAGCCTGCGCCCTCCGGTCCAGCTTTTAACAAGCCCGCGCCATCTACCGACGCGATTGTGCCGCCACCAGCGCCGACGGTGTGAATATCGACGGATGGGATGTTCAGGTGATAGCCATCGACCACGATCTGGTCGGTCATTGACACCATTCCGTGTTCCATGAGCGTGACATCGCAGCTCGTTCCACCGATCTCGATCGACATCAGCCGTTCCGACCCGGTGTCTTGACCGAAGAACTTCAGCGAGCCCACGCCAGCAGCGGGTCCGGACAACACCAGGCTTGCAGGCGCATGTCCTATTTCGTCGATGGAAATGGCTCCGCCATTCGACTGGATCATCAAGAGTTTGCGTTTGAGCCCGAGCGACGACAAGCGATTTGAAAGGCTTTCAAGATAGGGAACAACCCGTCGCGCGACGTAAGCGTTGACGACGGTCGTCGACGTACGCTCATATTCGCCGATCGTCGGTGCAATCTCAGACGACGCCGTCACCCAGACGTCGGGGAGCAGCCTGTTGAGCTCAGCTTTCGCGGCCCTCTCATGAGCGGAATTGGCATATGAATGCAGGAAACAGATCGCAACCGCCTCCACGCCTTCTTCTTCGAAGACACGTGCAGCAGCTGCGACCGAACCCGGCTCGAAGGGTATCCTGACCGTTCCATCCTGTTCCAGTCGTTCAACGACGGGCAGCCGAAGGTAGCGAGGAACCAACACTTCGGGGAAGGGCTTTCGGTGATCCCAGACGAATTCACGCATCGAACGGCGGATTTCCAGCGAGTCGCGGAAGCCGTCGGTTACCAGGAGGCCGACTTTCGCCCCCTTTTTTTCCAGCAGCGTATTGGTTGCGATGGTCGAACCGTGCACGAAAAGTTCCGTATTCGAGAGGAACGTTTCAACGTCGGTCGACAAGGCTGTTGCCGCCAGCCGAATTGCGGAAAGAACGCCTTCCGTCGGATCGGATGGGACCGAGGGAGCCTTGAACGCGCGCACGGCGCCCACGGAATCAACCACGACGAGGTCGGTAAATGTACCGCCGATATCAACTCCGACGCGGTAAGGTGCAATTAACATCGGTTGTCCACTCATCCTTGATTCACCCTCATTTATCCTTGTTATCCGAGACTGCAGCGCACTTCGCCAGGACCGGTTGTCCTACTGAGCACTGAGCTCCCGTCTGACGACGTCAACCAGCTTATCGGCGATCAGGGAAACCTCGACCTCGGTCATCGGGCTCGACAGTGCGCCGGAGCAATTCGGCGTCAGAAGGATGTTCTCGTCCAGCATTGCCATTTGGATCTTGCGGATAAGCTTTGCAGCCTCGGGGGTCGGAAATGCACTTCGATAGCCGGTAACAGGGCCCGGGCCGACGTGGAGGCGGAAAAGCGAGCCCAGTCCGGTCACCGTCGCAGCAACGCCAGCGTCTGCGATGCCCTTGCGAATCTTCTGGCGTAGTGTGTCGCCGAGTGCGTTGAGCCGCTCCACCTCTTGCCTTGAATAGTGTTCGAGCGAGACGAGCCCGGCAGCCATGCTCAGTGGATTTGCACTGAACGTACCGCCCATGGACACCTTTGGCTTTCCGCCAGAATGATCAAAGACCGCCATCAGCTCTGCACGTCCGGAGACTGCCCCAATTGGCAAACCACCGCCGATGATCTTTGCCGTGGTGATCAAATCCGGTTCGAGGCCAAAGATCGGAGACGCGCCCTCATAGGTGAGACGGAAGCTGATCACCTCGTCGGCGATGAGGATGATGCCGTCACGACGGCACGCTTCCTGGATTACCGACGTCGTCTCCCGTGACATGGGAACTGTGCCGGCGCGTGAGGCATGCGGATCGACGATGACCGCGGCAAGCGTAGGCCCTTCCCGGCGCAGGATGTCGGCGCAGCGCTGGGGATCATCATAAGGAAGCACGACCACTTCGTTCAACACGCTATCGGGTGTACCTGCATTGCAGCGGACAGATGCAGGATTGCCGTTCTTGTCATCCCAGTTGGCCGGCGTCGGATCAAGACTGACTTCGATCCAATCATAGGCACCGTGGTAGCAACCCTCAAACTTGGCAATTTTCTGGCGCCCCGTCAGACCCCGTGCTCCCTTGATTGCGGCAAGCACTGCCTCGGTGCCCGAGTTGCAGAAACGGGTCTGCTCCATACGCGGGCTCCGTGCCGCGAGGGCTTCAGCAAGGAGGATTTCGCTCTCTGTCGGCATTCCGAACGCCGTCCCCTTCGTCATGGCCTGACGGACCGCATCCAGAACGGGCTCATAGGCGTGGCCATGGATGAGCGAGAAAAAGTTGTTGGCGCAATCGAGCAGGCGGCGCTCGTCCAGGTCGATGACCCAGCACCCTTCACCACGAGCGGCATATGGCGGATGAGGTTGAAACCATGACGCCGCGCGCATCGAGCCACCCGGAACGACGTTGCGTTCACGCAGATAGGCCGCCTTGGACCCATTGCCGACGGCCGAAGCCGGTTCGTTGCTGCGCACCTGATCGAGTTTCATAGTGTTCTCCATCCACACCTGAGCTTGGCGCACTAAACACTATGATCCAATCTGCTGTCAACAGGATCATGTGATCCATGTTCGTTTGGTTCATGAACACGCGTGTTGCCAACCTTTAAAAAAAAGAGGCGAGCGAATCCTCGCCTGCAGGAAGGCAACAGGTCAGAATCTTGCTTTGGATCAGTTGATCCGCTTGACATCTCATTGGATCATGATGTTGATTGACTAGGAGGAGTTCGAACTGAGGATAGTTCTTCGGCGCTAGATCCCTAGCCGTGAAGATGAGAGCTACGCAGGCCCGTAAGCATAATCCGGGAAGGGCTGATCTTGAGCCACGAACATCTCCAATCGCCGCTCGAACACCAACCGATAGCTTTACCAGGAGTGGATAAGATGACCAATGAAAGCCAAGCGGCGGTTTATGACGTTGTAATTGTGGGCGCTGGCCCGTCTGGCGCCGTAGCCGCAAAACGATTGGCGGAAGAAGGTATGTCGGTCGTCTGTCTGGAACAGGGCAGTTACCCCGACTACACCAAACTCCGCCACTCCGGACTTGAATTCGAGCTTACGAAAAATCAGCATTTCGCGACGAACCCAAATCGCCGCAAGGACCCTTCCGATTATCCGATCGATGTGAAGGATTCAGACATTGAGCCGTTGATGTGGAACGGCGTTGGGGGAAGTTCGGTTCTTTATGCAGCCGCTTGGCATCGATTGAAGCCAAGTGACTTCCGGGTCCGAACCGTCGACGGAATTGCTGACGATTGGCCTTTAAGCTATGCTGAGCTCGAACCTTTCTATGCCCGCGTTGAAAACGACTTCGCGGTTTCCGGCGTCGGGGGCGACCCTGCCTACCCGCCGGGCTTTGACATTCCGCTGCCTCCATTTCCGATGACTGCAATGGATCGTAAGTTTTCCGCGGCGCACGATCGCCTCGGCTGGCATTGGTGGCCCGGTAGCAATTCGATTGCGACGGTCAAGCACAACGGCCTGCATCCTTGCGTTCGCCGCGGTGCATGCACATGGGGTTGTTTCGACGGCGCCAAGGCATCGGTAGATCGCACGCACTGGCCTGCCTGTATCAAGCTTGGTGTGAAGCTTATTCAAAACGCGCGCGTGCTGCGCGTCGAAACAGGGGCCGACGGGCTCGCGAACGGCGTTACCTATATCGATCGGGAGAGCGGAGCCACACATTTCCAGCCGGGTCGTCTGGTGATCGTCTCCGCAAACGGGATAGGCACGCCGAGACTTCTTTTGAACTCTGCGTCCACTCAGAACCCACACGGTCTGGGAAACTCGTCGGGCATGGTCGGAAAGAGGCTCATGATGCATCCCTATGGGACGGTCACGGGGCTTTTCGACGATTTCTTCGAGAACTGGCAGGGCCCATACGGTCAACGCGCATATTCACTGGAATTCGCCGAGACCCGCAAGGATACCAATTTCTACCGCGGCGCAAAGTGGCAGCTTATGGGAATGGGCGGTCCGCTCGCGACGGTTGGCAGTTGGCCGTGGGGAAGCGGTGGGAATGTCTGGGGCGAAAATTTCCACGAAACGGTCAGAAAACGCTTCGGCCGCTCCGCATATTGGGGAATCATGGCCGAGGATTTACCAAGTGAGGAAAACATGGTGGTGCTTGATCCGGACGTAACCGACGCCGAGGGCATGCCAGCGGTCAAGGTGAAATACAAAGCCTCGCAGAACACATTGGATCTTTTGGACTATAACGTGTTGCGCGCGACAGAATCGATGAAGGAAGCAGGCGCCTACGAAGTCTCGGGAACACCGCTCATGCGCGAAACGGGCTGGCATATTCTCGGAACGGCGCGCATGGGCGACGACGCCACCAATTCCGTCGTCGACGGGTTCGGCCGGTCGCACGACGTTCCCAACCTCTTCGTCATGGACGGCAGCGTGATGCCGACCTCTGGTGCGGTCAATCCGACGGGAACCGTCACTGCGCTCGCATTGCGAAACGCGGAGGCCATTATTGCAAACCGGCGTTCCCAGCCGGTCAGCCAAACTGTTGAAGCACGAAAGGTTGGATATTGAGCCATGACAACCCATGACATCCGTCACCTGCAATCCAAGATCGAATGGGTTGCTGATGCGCTGATCCCTACGGATCATGATCATGCCATGCCGTCGGCAAGTGAAGCGGGCATCTTCGAGCGCTTGTTGCCCCGAGCATTGAAAGAACGCGAGGACATGGCCCCCTCCTTCTTTAGGGCGCTGGCCCGGCTCCCGGAAAACCCACCGCCTAGCCCTCTGGAGGCGATCCGCGCGCTTGGCGGTGACGACTTCTATGTGATCAGCTTTCTGATTGCCGGTGCCTATTTTCTCGACGAGGCGGTCATAGGAAAGCTGCGATATCCAGGCCAGGAAGCTCTTTACGAGACGCCGGACTATGACGAAATCATGGAAACAGTCGAGCGGGTTCAAGAAAGAGGCGCCGTCTATCTGGACGTGCCGGAGCCGCTGTAGACTTGCCATTGCTACCCGCGTCGCGATGTTTCCGAAAGGCGGTGTTCGGCTCGAACCTTGAGAGTCGATCTTGGATGGTGTCGGGGAGCGCCGCCTTTGCAGGCGGCGCGACGATCATGGCTTCGATTCGACTGCAGCGCCGGCGAAACCCGTCTGCCTTAACGCTCCGGCGTAAACATGCGCCGCGCCTTAAACTCGTCTGTGTCGATGAGCGGCTATGCATTCAAGGAAGGACTTTTCCAGGATTGAAAAGCCCGTGTGGATCGACTGACGACTTGATGCGCCTCATGACATCAAGCTTGCCTTCAGCACCGTAGCGGAGAAGAAGACCGAGTTTCACGCGCCCAATTCCGTACTCAGCGCTGAATGTCCCGCCCATGTCATAGACCAGACGGTAGATTTCAGGAGAGATCTCTTCTTCAACCCTTCGCCGGAAATCACCCATATCCACCCCAGGCGGCGCGACAATGTTGAAATGGACGTTGCCGTCACCGACGTGACCGTAGACCGACAGGATGGCGCCCGGCCACCTGTCCTGAACAAGACAAGACGCGGCCTCAACGAAATCCGACACTCTGGAGGTTCGTACCGCGATGTCGTGTTTAATGGAACCGCCGTGATGAACCTCCGCCTCAGGTATGTTCTCACGTAGATACCATAGGGCGGCTCGTTGCTGCTGGCTGGCCGCGATTGTCGCATCAACGATCAAACCGGCCTCATAGAGTTCGCCGAGAAGAGCGCTCATACACTCCTCGAAATTCAGAACAGGCGATACAGTCGTCGCCTCCAGAATGACGTAGTGCTCGCTTTCTTCCCGCAGGGGATGGCGCAGATTGTTTTTGGCACTGAAAAGGAGGTTCAGTGACGTGCATGAGATGTATTCGAACGAGCTAATCGCCTCCCCGGTTTGGACTTGAGCAGCGCTCAGGATTGACGCGAGAGAGGCGATATGTCTGATCGCCAAGAACGCCGTGACTGTCTGGCTTGGCTTTCTCATGAGCTTCAGAGTAACCCCAGTAATGAAGCCTAGCGTCCCTTCCGCACCGATAAAGAGCTGCTTGACGTCGTAACCGGAATTGTTTTTGCGAAGCGGAGCCAACTCACTGTAGAGCGAGCCATCGGGCAATACCGCTTCCAATCCAAGCACCAGTTCTCGCGTCATTCCATATCGCAAAACATTGATTCCACCCGCATTGGTCGACAAGTTGCCACCGATACGACACGATTGCTGTGAGCCCAGGGCAAGGGGCAACAACAGGCCTGCTTCGTCGGCGGCGCGCTGCAAGTCTGCAAGTATCATTCCGGCATCGACGGTCACGGAGAGGTTCTCATTGTCGAGATCACGCAACCTCGTCATCCTCTCCAGACTGATCAGCAACTCGTCCCCATCTGCGCTTGGGGTGGCGGCGGCACAGTAGCTGGTATTTCCGCCCTGTGGCACGATGGCGACACTATGCTTTGCGCAAACGCGGACGATCGTCTGGACATCGGCCGTATTGCGCGGGCGCAGCAAAGCAGGGGTTCGTCCCGTGTACTGTCGGCGAAAGTCGGTGAGGTAAGACGACAGGATATCCTGATCCCTTGTTATCAGGTCCTGCGGCAGTTCCAAAAGCGCGTGTTCGAGATTGTGCATCGTCTTCCTATCCTTACCACTGCGTCTGATCCACGAACCGGGCTGCGCTGATTAGGTGCGACGAACAGCCTCTAGCCATAACTTACGCTTGGCTCACACCTGCGCAGGTCACGGCACGCAATCGTATCGTCAGTCCGTGCGAGTTTTCAGCACGTCATCGGGTGACAAGATCCGGAAGAGGCTCTCCTTGCAGGGCGCGTCGCGCCCTCTCGACTGCCTGCTCTTGTAACGCACCCAGTGACGTCGTGGAACGCCAGGCAACATGGGGCGTGAACAGCGTATTAGGTGCTTCTCGTAGTGGATGGCCTGCCGGCAGCGGTTCCTGCGCAAAAGTATCCAGGCCTGCGCCGGCGATTGTTCCGGCGTGAAGGGCCGCAGCCAGTGCCTCTTCGTCGATCAACCCGCCTCGCGAGACATTCACGATCACCGCGTTGCGCCGCATGCGCTTGAGGACTTCGTCGGAAATCAAGTGACGCGTCTCATCCGTCAGCGGCAGGTGCAACGAGACGACATCCGACTCTTCAAGCACCTGCTTCAGCGAGGCGGCGGTAACGCCCTCGAATGTCGAGATTGGGTCGAAAGCATGCACTTTGGCGCCGATCGCCGCCCACCAGGTGGCAACCAACCGCCCGATCCGGCCAGTACCGACAATGCCGACCTGGAGGTTGGAAAGTTTGGGCGTATCGAGGCCGATGGTCCCTGCCCACTGGCCCACGCCAATCGCCGCGTGCCCCTGGGGAATACGCCGCGCGAGCGCCAAACCCATGGCCAGGGCGTGGGAGGCAACTTCTTCTGAAGCCGTGTCCGGCACGATTGTCACGGGCACCCCGACTTTATTGGCGGCCGCGACATCGATGTTGTCGTAGCCGACACCATATCGCACGACTGCCTTGCAACGCTGCAGCAATCCAAATTCTTCTGCCGTCATCTTGGCATAAGGCGTGACCATGACGATTTCGGCCTCAGCCATGCGACTGCGGAACGAGGCCTGGTCGTCCGCGACGACAATCTCACGTCCCATGTGTTCGGCGAGCGCGCGTTCGCGGTCGACGTTTGGGAATCGATGGGGGGCAACGAGGATAATTCCTGTCTCATTGTTCGTAGTCATGCCAATAATCCTCCGCACTCGGCGATTGCATCTTGATGCCATGTCTTTGCTCGGTTTTGCCGACCAATGTCAGTTCAATGTGTCGAGATCGATCAGTTCAATCTTGTAACCATCGGGATCTTCCACGAAGGCGAGCACGGTTGTTCCGTGCTTCATTGGGCCGGCCGGTCGTGGAATCTTGGCGCCATTTGCCGCAAGCTCGTTACAGACGTCGTAGATGTTCCTGACGCCGAGCGCGATGTGGCCATAGCCATTTCCAAGCTCATAGGCAGTCTCCTGCTCCCAGTTATGGGTAAGCTCCAGGACAGCATGTGTCTCCTCGGGACCGTAACCGACAAAGGCGATAGTGAACTTCCCATCGGGATATTCCAGACGGCGCAACAGCTTCATTCCGAGCAGCCGTGTGTAAAAGTCTATGGACTTGTCGAGGTCTTTGACGCGCACCATTGTGTGCAATACCCGAAATTTAGGCTCGATCATTTCGCTTCCTTTTGCTGTCTGGCATCACAAGGTGACGCTTCATCGGTCGCATAAGGCGTTAACTCGTGGCGAGCAGCGCCCCGTCGCGAAATCGCGGTGGATGCCCAAAACGCGTCGCCGGCTGTTAATCCACCCAGAGTTCCTCCGTGCTTTGCGAAGACGAATTGCGTCGGGCCTCTTGCTGGAGGACGCCTCTTACCTGAGGCCCTCGCGGTTAATCATTGTCCACAATGAACACTTGATCCTTAAGTGTGTCAATAGGATCATGTGATCCACATTATCTTTTCGCCCATGGTGGCGCAGGGAACCGCGGCATTCCTCAATGGACGCCGCAATAAGCAGCCACGGGGCCGCACCCGATCGGCGATGGATGGAGAAATTGAAAACGGCAGAAGTGCAGACTGGCTGCTTGCTTCACAAAGAAACACCAAATTGGATCACATGATCCTCTTGACATGTATCTGGATCATAGTGTTCACTCGATTTAACAACAAAGGGGAATAAGGGTGAGAAAAGTTGGTCTCGCGCTTTATGCGATCTTGCGGGTCATGGCCTTCAAGCGCACCGGAGGCGAATACGCCTACCGGTAAGTCGGGATCACCAACAGGTCGACCCTCTGAAGGAGAGCTCATGACTTCGGTCACTTTCGCAAATGTCTGGAAGCAATTCGGTACGCATGTCGCAATTGAAGACCTCAACCTTGAGATCAGAGATGGTGAGTTCATGGTGTTCGTCGGTCCATCCGGATGCGGGAAGACGACGACGCTAAGGATGCTCGCCGGGCTGGAAACGCCAACCTACGGGAAGATTCTGCTCGGTCATGATGATGTCACCCTGACACCGCCTGGGCGCCGCAACATTTCGATGGTGTTTCAAAGCTACGCGCTCTACCCGCATATGTCGGTCCGTCAAAATCTTGCGTTTGGGCCGCAGATTAGGCACGAGAACAAAGCGGAGATCGCCGCCCGAGTTGAAGGAGTTGCCAAGCTTGTCGGGCTTGAGCCGCTCTTGAGCCGCTATCCAAGTGAGCTTTCGGGAGGGCAACGCCAACGTGTCGCTCTTGCGCGCTCCATGATCCGCCGTCCGCGTATTTTCCTGCTCGATGAGCCGCTCTCGAACCTCGATGCAAGCCTAAGAACCCACATGCGGACCGAAATCGCCGACTTGCAGCGTCAGCTGGGTGTCACGACCGTCTATGTCACACATGACCAGGTCGAGGCGATGACGATGGGCCATCGCATTGCGGTTTTCGATCACGGTCGCATTCTCCAGGTGGCGACACCAGCAGAGCTTTACCGAGCGCCGGCCAACAAGGTTGTCGGTATGTTCATCGGATCACCCCGAATGAACATCCTGCCGGCGACGGTGCATGCCGAAGGCGACCGGGTAAACGTGCAATGCTTCGGTACGTCCTTTTCGATGGCGAGCGGCCATTTCGCTGCGGACCGGTTGCCGGAAAAGATCGAGCTAGGCATCCGGCCGGACGAAATCCAATGGGTGAAGGATGCGCCTTCACGATGCACGGAAAAAATCACAGGCATTGTGACGTCCCTCGAAACAACTGGGTCCGATACGTTCGTCCTGGTCGATGTAGAGGGAACGTTAGTGAATTCCAAATTTCCGAGCTTTGCTCCTGTAAAGCGAGGGGACGCGGTCGACTTGGTCTTTGATCCTTCAGACCTGCATTTTTTCGATGGGGGAACAGGCAAGAGCCTGAAAGGCGACGTCGCCAATAAAATAACTAAGTGGAACGCAATCTAAACTGGGAGATAAGTTGATGCCCAATATCCTAAATGAAAGCAAATCCCGCAGGAAAGAAAATGAACAATTCGGTCATCTGGCGACCGTGCATCAATCGGCGCCGCTTTGGTCAATAATCGGCAGGTCATTTGACCGAGTACTGCGCAATGTTGCATTGCCAACCGCCCTCGCCTTAACGGGTCTCGCAACGGCATCTGTCGAAGGCGTCCAGGCTGCCACGGTGAAGGTCGCGTTCAGTTTGAACTGGACGTTCGCTGATCCCAAGCTTGCTCAAAAGTGGTTCGGCAACGTCAAGACGGAATTCGAGAAGAAGCATCCCGGCGATACAATGGAGTTGATCCCCGTCCCGGGAACCTATGATGATTTCATCACGAAACTGAGCCTCCTTTACAATTCGCCCGATACCAAGCCCGACATCGTCCAATATTTCGACATCAACGTTGGTCAGTTTGCAGGCAGCGACCTTCTTTCACCGCTTGACGACGAGGTCGCGGACGCGCCTTGGTGGAAGGACACGCCCGGCCCTGTACAGGCGTCTGGAAAATACGACGGCAAGATCTACTCGGTGGCACAGGGGATAAACACCTATGGCATCTTGTTTGACCGAACACTGACGGAGAAGGCCGGACTGCCGAAGGACTGGAAGCCCAAATCCTGGAAGGACATCCTGGATGGTGCCCGTGCTATCAAGAAGACATCGCCGGATGCTTCGCCCCTCTACGTGATCACTGGAACCGCGCAGGGAACGTTCGGCGTCGTCGCGGGACCTGGCTTGCTTCTTTCGGCCTCTAGCAATCCGACGATCTACGATCCGGAAACAAAAAAATGGGTGGTCGACAGCAAGGGCATCCGCGAAGTCCTGAACTTCTACAAGACGGCTGCCGCTGAAGGCCTTCTTGCGCCCACTTCGCAGATCATGGACCCCAATGGGGCGACCCATCCAGCCGAGGCGCTTCATGATCACAAATTCGGGATTACCTTTGCCGGCAACTGGATCCCGATTTTTTGGGGCAAAGACATTTGCGCGCCTTGCTGGGACGATAAGGAAAGGACGATCGGTTTCAGCGAAATACCGACGGCTGAAGGCCAACAACCTGGCATCGGGGCGAGTTTCAATGGCGTCGTATTGTCGATGTCCAAGGACACCTCGGACCCCAAGCTGGCTTGGTCCGCAATAGAGATCATGCAGGCGACGGAAAACCTGCTGAACATCGCGGCGTGGGTTCCCGTGGTTCCCGCGACAGCATCGCTCAAGACCGACAAGTCTTATCTGTCGCTAACACAGGAACCTTTTCAGAAAGCGTTCGCTGATTTGAGCTCGACCTCGCGGAGTATGCCGTCACAACCTGAATTCCCGATTTGGGGCAACGCGTTCCAGCAGGCCACCCAGGCAATGGTGCTGAAGCCGGAAACCACGATCGATGAAGGTGTCAACATTCTGCGATCCTACATGGCAACCCAAGTGGGCGAAGAGAACCTGGAGACCCTGCCTTGACATCAAAGCGCGCCTCAAGCGCCGTCGGAGGGCCAGTTTATCAAACTGGCCCTCAGAACGCCGCAAGCTCGGATGCAGCCAGACATACGCGACTTGATCAGCCGCGTGTGAACCCGATGTCTTTCTTCCTTCTTTCACCGGCGGCACTGCTTCTCGGCGCGTTTTTCCTCGGGCCGGTGATCTATGCGATCTATCTCGGCTTCACGAATCTTCAGTTGATTGGCATCCATGCCATCAACTACCGTTTTACCGGCTTCACCAATGTTGCGTTTTTGCTGGGCGACGCGGTCTTTTACAAGTCTCTGTGGCTGACGGTCGTTTTTGTCGTCGGCTCCGGTGCCGTGGCGACGACCCTGCTCGGGCTTATCTTGGCGCTTGCCCTGCAGAATTGCATAGCGCCGGTTCGTTGGATCGCTAGTGCCGCCGCGATACTGGCCTGGACACTCCCCCCGACAACGATCGCTTTTCTGTGGCTGGCGACGAGCACGCAATCCGGCTTAATCGCCATCATGGTGGGTAATTCCCGGCTCGATATTCTATATCAAAACGCCATGCTGGTCGTTTCGACGGCCAACGCCTGGTCGTTGGCAGGACTTGCGATGACAATGTTTTCGGCCGCGCTTCGCAACATACCGGGAGACTTGATGGAAGCGGCACAACTCGAAGGCTGCACTCCGCTTCAGTCGCTGATGAGAATAACGCTTCCACTACTGAAACCGACGATCGTTACCTGTGCGCTCTTGATGATGCTGATGACCTTCGGCAACTTCACTCTGATCTATCTCATGACCGGGGGCGGACCAGGAAACGATACCAACATCCTCCCGGTCTATACATACCAACAGGGCTTCAAATTCCATAACCTTGGCTATGCCGCCCTCCTGGGCAATGTCATGGTGCTGCTTTCCGCCTTGCTGGGAGGCATGTTCGTCTGGGCGACCAAAACCCGCCGGCAAGATGAGCCCGTATCCATTGATCCAAAGTAAAAGGCGACTTCGATGCAGACAGTTTACGTCGATCCTATGCCAACGCCGCCGCGAGGGGGGAAGCCGAACCGGCCCAGCACGATCACCACCCAGAGGATTGTCAGCAATTTGACAGCACTCGTGTTGGCGGCATTCTTTTCCTTGCCGATGCTATGGATGGTTCTTGCATCGGTCGATCATGGCGCGACAAACCAGCTAAGGATCCCCGACCTAACTGCGGAGCATTACTGGGTCGCAGTACAGGTTGAAAATCTCTTGGCGTTTGGCAACAGCTTGTTGCTTTCCGTCATCGCTACGGTCATCGGGACTGCGGCAGCCTTCGTTGCTGCGTACGTCTTCTCCAAGCACAACATACCGTTCAAAAACCCGATCTTGCTCACGATTCTTTTTCTTTCGGGTGTTCCGATTTCGATATTGATCGTGCCGGTTTACAAAATGTTCGCGACACTGGGTTGGTTGTCCATTATACCAACGGGTGTGTTGCTGGGCGTGACGGCGATCCCTTTCCAGATCTACCAGTTGAAGAATTTCATCGACGCCGTACCGCCGGAATTGGAAGAAGCGGCAGCGCTTGAGCAAGCCAACACCCTGCAGATCCTGTTCCGAGTGATTTTTCCGTTGACGAAGCCGGGCCTGGCGTCGGCGGCAATCTTTGGCTTTGTGAATGCTTGGGGTAACTTCCTTTTACCAGTGGTCCTCATCAACAGTCTGGCCGACCAACCCGCACCTGTTCATCTTTTTGGGTTCATGGGTTCGAACTCGATCGACTACGGCGTCATAGCCGCTTATTCCATCGTTTATTCGTTACCTGTAATCATTCTGTTCCTGGGGATGTCACGCCAGTTCAAAGCGGGTTTTGCCCTAGGGGGTGCGGTAAAGTGACTACGCAACGTTTAGGAGATGCGCCGCGGAGGATTTTCCGAAGTCTCTTGTTATCTTCTTCAAGCTGAATCAGATCTTCCAGCTGATCCAATGCGGGCGCGCGTCGTTGCGGCTTGCTCGAGAGGCCTCGCAGTCGTTTTCCTTGAAGCGCCCTTGCGCAGGCTCCGGCCATCTACGACCTTCGTCTCGCGGGAACCGACCTTCAAGGCAGCTCACCAACAAACAATGCAAAGCATTTCCCGACGATGCACTCATCATAATATCAAGCGACCCGAAGCGATCACGATCGTGGCAACCGGGGCAGCGGGCGCGACCACCGGAGCATCCTACCCGTTTACCTCAATGTCGCCCCGGTCACGGTCAAATCGGGAACGTGTGTCAATGCTCGTCCGCAAATACACCAAGAGCCCCAACAAGATTCGAACAGAATAGCGCCGAATTCTCACAGCGGCGAAGGTGTCTGTAAATCGGCGTCCAAAACTCACCCCTTATCGGCATCCAATTTTGACGCCCCCATATGCTGTACATCAGCGCTTGGCCTGCCCGGCGCTGGACGGGGGTTGCAGAGGGTAGGCCAAGTGCGGGTGATGATCGTCTTCGGCTTTAGCTTTGAGAGCGGTTCTTAAAGCGCCAAGATTCGTTTCCGGTTTCGACGATCTCGCAGTGGTGGGTGAGACGGTCCAGAAGCGCGGTCGTCATCGTGATCGACAGCCGCCACGACAGCACCCGACGGCTGAACCAATCGACGATAACGCAGAGAAGCAGCGGTCGTATGACCGCTCAGCGATCGTTCCTCATGGCGGCGCGCAGCACGTCATTGATGCGGTCCTGCCAGCCCGGGCCATCCTCCTGAAAATGGACGAGCACGTCGCTGTCGAGCTTCAGAATGACCTGCTCCTTGACGTTCGGCAGCGCCGGCCGCGCGACGGGCGGTGCGGCGGCGACTTTTTTGGCGGGTTTGAACAAGGCTTCCGCGGCATCAAGCGCATTGGCTGGGCGGCGTGGGGTTTTGGTCACGATTCTCTCCTATGGTTCGCTTATTCCGCGGTCAGGCAGTATTTCAAAGGGTTGATCGTCCGCCGGGACGCTTCCGGGTCGTTGACCTGCTCCGGTCATGGCAACGACCCCTGTTTTAGAAAGCGACCGCTCCTGCAGCAGTGCGTTGTATCGACCACAAATCTCACTTGACCATTAGAGGAAACGAAATCCAGACGACTTGGTTAGGCATTGGAAAGCTGGGCCTCGTTCCGGAGCCGCACGATGTGTAGCCGATTATCATGTTGTGAATGTTCTACGCTTCAGCAGACCGAAAAACAGTCGTGATAGTGCCGATGCTGGTTTCTTGAACACGGACGAGACTTCCAGCCCGCCCATAAGATCAAACAGATCGCAGCCACGGCTGGAGGTCAAGCCGACCGGTATCGTGGTGCAAGGCAAAGAGCGCCTCGCCATAGTGGGCGAGGCGCCTTTGTCGATCTCGTCAAGCAGCGAGGACGCCGCTCTTCTTGGCGGTCCAGGTGGCGATAGCGTCCATCAGGCCGGGGTTGAGGCAATCGTACGGCTCGAGGCCCGATGCCTTCAGCTGCGCTCTGACGGCATCCATCTTGCCAGGATCGAAGCCGCTTTCGATGATCGACGAGACGAAGGCCGCAAAGCCGGGCTTCGCCCAGCCGCTTTCCTGGAAGCGCTCCGGATGGATGAACGACAACCCCTGGAACGCATGTTCACGCTCGACCGGGCCGTACATATGCACGCCGCATTCCTTGCAGGCGTGGCGCTGGATCAAAGCCCCGGCATCGACGACGGCGAGCTTGTTGCCGTTCTCGAGGACTTCGACGCTCTCGGTCGGAGCGACCGCCACGACCGAAAAGGCAGCCCCCTCCGGCTTCCAGCACTTGGTGCAGCCGCAGGCGTGATTGTGGGCGATATCGCCCTTGATCCTGACCTTCACGGGGTTGCTCGTGCATTTGCACACCAGCGTCCCGCCTGAAAAGGCGGCGTCAGTCGCTCGAAAGCCGGAATCCACTGCCGGATGAATGGCTATGCTCATTGATGTTCTCCTTCCCTCCTTGGCCGTCTGCGTTATGCCCGGCCGAGCCCTGCAATCAATTTCCCAGCCTCTGCGCATGCCAGCGCAGATGGTCCTCCATGAAGGTCGAAATGAAAAAGTAGGAGTGGCCGTAGCCTTCCTGCATGCGCAGCCTGATCGGAATGCCCGCCGTTTCGCAGGCTTGCCGAAGCTCGTCGGGACGCAAGCCGTCCTCCAGGAAGCTATCCGCCGTGCCCTGGTCGACGAACAGTTCCGGGAAACGCTGCCCGTCTTCGATCAGCGCGCAGGCATCATAGGCCCGCCAGGTCTTTTCGTCGGCTCCGAGGTATTTCCGCAATGCCGGTTTCGACCAGCCGGAGACCGAGGGATGGCTGATCGGCGCAAGGGCCGAGCAGCTCCGGAAGCGGTCCGGGTTCTTGAGCGCGATGGTGATCGCGCCGTGTCCGCCCATCGAGTGGCCGAAGATCCCCTGGCGCTCCATGTCGGCGGGGAACTCCGCGGCAAGGAGGCGCGGCAGCTCGTCAGCGATGTAGCTGTACATGCGATAATTCGCCGAAAACGGCGGCTCGGTGGCGTCGACATAAAAGCCGGCGCCCTTGCCGAACTGCCAATTGTCGGATTCATCCGGAACGTGATCGCCGCGAGGGCTGGTATCCGGGCAGACGACGATCAGTCCGAGTTCGGCGGCTAGCCGCCGATACTCGCCCTTGTCCATGACATTGGCATGGGTGCAGGTCAGGCCGGACAGATACCACAGCACCGGGCAATTGCCCTCGGCCGCCTGCGGCGGCACGTATACCGCAAAGGTCATGTCGCAGTCGCAGGCCTCGGAGCGGCTGACGTAGACGCCCTGAGTGCCGCCGTAAGACTTGTCGGTCGAGATGGTTTTCATGGCTCAGTAGACCACCACGCCGCGGATGCTTTCACCCTTGTGCATCATGTCGAAGCCC
>NZ_LFIO01000743.1 GCF_001187535.1 Rhizobium ecuadorense | reverse complement strand
GCTATCAGGTGGGCGGTTTTCCCCATCCCTTCCGCGAGTGGAACGACAAGTTTCGCGACGACGTGCGCCGCTTTTGGAAGGGCGACGGCGGCATGGTGTCGGAGATCTCGCAGCGCATCACCGGCTCGGCGGTACAGTTCAACCACTCGGATCGCGGCGCGACCTCATCGATCAATCTGCTGTCGGCCCATGACGGCTTCACCCTGATGGACACGGTTTCCTTCAACGACAAGCACAATGACGCGAACGGCGAGAATAACAGGGACGGACATTCGGACAATCATTCGGACAATATGGGTGC
>NZ_LFIO01001612.1 GCF_001187535.1 Rhizobium ecuadorense | reverse complement strand
CGGCGAAAGAGGATGCCTTGATTCCGTTCTCGCCGATCACAGTCGTATCGCTCTTTTCAGAAAACAGGAGAAACTATGAGTCATAAACCCACGATCATTCTGGTGCACGGCTTTTGGGGTGGGGCCGCCCATTGGGGAAAGGTGATACTCGAGCTGGCGCATAGGGGCTATCAGTCCGTTCACGCCGTCGAACTGCCGTTGACGTCGCTAGCCGAGGATGCCGAACGGACACGCAAGATGGTGGCCCAGCAGAAAGGGCCGGTCGTGCTTGTCGGTCATTCCTACGGCGGTGCGGTCATCAC
>NZ_LFIO01000600.1 GCF_001187535.1 Rhizobium ecuadorense | reverse complement strand
CTACGACGCCAAGGGCGGCATCATCGCCCCGGGTCTGGTCGATCCGCACATCCATATCGAATCCTCGATGGTGACGGCCTGCGCCTATGCCGAAGCGGCCCTCCTTAACGGCACGACGACAATCTTTTGCGACAGCCACGAGATCGGAAACGTCATGGACGTCGCCGGCGTTGAGGCCATGCTCGAGGATGCACGGCAGGCGCCGCTATCCATCTTCCTGACCGTGCCGAGCACGGTGCCGGCGACGACGCCGGATCTGGAAACAGCCGGCGGCGACCTGACGCTGGATAAGATCGCCGCCC
>NZ_LFIO01001252.1 GCF_001187535.1 Rhizobium ecuadorense | reverse complement strand
GGCTCTACATCGCCCTCGCCAACGCCGCTGCCAATCCCTCGGACTACTTCCGTCTGCCGGCCAACCGCGTGGTGGAACTGGGCTCGCACGTTATTATTTGATTGCGCTTCGCCGCCGGCCTTTCTCCCCGTGTCGACGGGGAGAAGTCGCGGGTATTGCGACAGCACGCATCCCTTCGGGTTGTGCTGAGCTGCCCATAGGCACATTCCGGCACGGCCTGTTAACCGGACGTCAAGGTTAATGCGAGATTTTCAATGGAATGTTCCCGCGTTCCATGCCCGGAGTCCGTGTTGCGTCGAAAG
>NZ_LFIO01000228.1 GCF_001187535.1 Rhizobium ecuadorense | reverse complement strand
GCCCATCGTCACCGTCAGTCAGGAGGAGACGAAGGAATTCGAGAAAAGCCTGCCGGTGAGACGGATCACGACGACGATCACCATGCCGGACGGTCGACGCTTCCAGCTTCTCGGAGGTACGGCTGCACCGCTCAGCTGGATACCCATGCCGATCATCGGATGCTTTCTCAACTCCGGAGCGCCGAGCTGGGACTGCAGCGCGCAATTCACGCGAAACGGATTCACGTCCATCTTCTCGGGCGATAGCCCATACAAGGGCGATTCCACGGCGCTCGCCCGGGCTCTCGGCCTCAAGCCCGTGG
>NZ_LFIO01001744.1 GCF_001187535.1 Rhizobium ecuadorense | reverse complement strand
CAGACAACCCCTCCCCGCACAGCTGCTCCTGGGAGGAACATGCGAAATTATCGTTGCTGGAAAGGCTTTCCAGCCGATTGGTCAACGTTTCCGGCACTTTGGAAACGAGAACTGGCACTCTCTTCGCATGAACTTGCGAAGGAGAAGATGATGAGACGAAGTCGAAAGCGAGCGCGGTCATTGGGCTGCCACCGGAACATCGAAAAACCAGCTGTCGTTCCACGGGATGCCGCGCGACTTGGCGGCGTCCCGAATATTCTGCATCTCTTCGAGAGACGGCGAAGTGCCGTTCTCCCAACGAG
>NZ_LFIO01000098.1 GCF_001187535.1 Rhizobium ecuadorense | reverse complement strand
GACGTAGCCAATTTTCGAACAGCGGCTCACCGCCGCTGCCGTCGGCCATGCCGAACATGCCCTTGCGTTTGCCCGCCTTGGTGATCTCCGCACCGATGCGGCCGAATTCTTCCCAGGTGGTTGCCTGGGTCGGCAGATCGACGCCGGCCTCCTTGAAGGCAGTGGTGTTCAGGACCGTGGCCGCCGAATTCGCCCCGAGGCTGACGCCGTAGAGGTGGCCGTCGACACTGCCGCCTTCGATCTGCGCCTTGTCGAAATCGTCGAGGTTGAGCTTGGCCGGCATATAGGATTCGAGCGGGGCG
>NZ_LFIO01000240.1 GCF_001187535.1 Rhizobium ecuadorense | reverse complement strand
CTCTCGGTTCTGTACAGAAATGACGCACGGCCGACGAAAATGGATCTCGGCGTCGGCGTCTACAAGGATTCGCAGGGTGCGACCGTCATCATGCGGGCCGTGCGTCACGCTGAGAAGCGCCTCTATGAAAGCCAGACGAGCAAGACCTATGTCGGCATGGCAGGCGATGAAGGTTTCAACAAGGCCATGCTGAAGCTGGTCTTTGGCGAGAAGGCCGATCTCTCGCGCATGTTCGCCTGCCAGACAGCGGGCGGCTCGGGCGCACTCCGCACGATCGCCGACCTATTGGTAAAGGCCCGGCC
>NZ_LFIO01000543.1 GCF_001187535.1 Rhizobium ecuadorense | reverse complement strand
GATTTCCCGAAGAAGGACGGCCCCGTCTAGCCAGCCCGCCCGTATTCGCGCGCGATGCGTCCGACGGCTCTCAGCGCCGACCGGCTTCGGACGGACGTCATACAACGCGGAAGGGAATATGAACTCAAATTCTCTCGCTGATTTCAAGGGCGTATGCTAATGTTCTGCCATCATCAGCGTCCTCTCGACGCGGGAATGGCTGATCCGGCCTCTGGGGGGAGGAAGGAAGTGTGCAGCTCAGGCCGAATATCGTTTTCATCCTTATGGACAATCTCGGCTACGGTGAGCTTGGCGCATACGGC
>NZ_LFIO01001234.1 GCF_001187535.1 Rhizobium ecuadorense | reverse complement strand
TCGTGGAAGTGCCTTGCCATGTCGACAGAAACGGAATTCAGCCGATCCGGGTCGGTCGGATCCCCTCGCAGCTTTCCGCCGTCATGAACTTGAGCGTTTCTGTTCAGCAGTTGACGGTCGAGGCGGCTCTCACAAGAAACCGCGAGCGCATCTACCAAGCCGCTCTGCTCGATCCGCATACATCTGCGGAATTGTCGCCAGACCAAATCTGGAACCTTGTCGACGACCTGATCGATGCGCACGGCGATTTGCTGCCGAGATATCAGTGAGATCCCGCGGATAAGCCAGCCACAAGCGCTGCTG
>NZ_LFIO01001555.1 GCF_001187535.1 Rhizobium ecuadorense | reverse complement strand
GATTGACCTGCTTCAGCCGGATCGCCGCAGAAAGACCGGCCGGACCACCGCCGACGATCACCACGTCGAATTCCATGCTTTCGCGTTCAGGCAACTCACTCGTCTCGGTCATTCACTCGTCTCCGCTTGGCGGCGCGCAGCCGTCATCCCTCAGGCACTTTCTTGTCAAAACGAGCAAGCCTTGTCGAGCCGGGATACGACAGCCAATCTTCAATTCGCACAATGATATGCCTTGTACGGCAGAATTATATAACGTTTACGTTAACGTCAATTAACAAACGCCGCCGAACCGGTCACACTCCCTTTCCTTTCCCGCTGCATGCGCCTTATACATCGCACGAAGATATCGAGCATGATGCCGAAAAGTGTGAGCGGTTTTCTTATGACATCATGCTCTAACTCTATAATGTAGAACAGGATTCAGATTTTAGGCCGACCCGGCCTAAAATCATCCGGTTCTAGGAGGACAATCATGGATCTCGGCATCGAAGGCAAACGGGCGCTCGTCCTCGCCTCCTCACGTGGCCTCGGCCTCGGTATCGCCACAGCACTAGCGCGCGAAGGCGCCAACGTGCTGCTTTGCGGGCGCAGCGGCGAGCAGTTGGAGGCCAATTGCAAGACGATCAACGGCGAAGGCAAAGGCCGGGCCGATTGGATCTGGGCCGACCTCGGAGATGAACGCTTCGTCGAGACGGTGACGACGGCGGTGAAGGAGAAGTTCGGCGGGCTCGATATCCTCGTCAACAATACCGGCGGGCCGACGCCTGGCACGACCGAGGAGATGACGGGTGAAAAGCTCGATACCTATTTCCTTTCCATGGTCGCCCGCGTCATCACGTTGACCAATGCGCTGCTGCCCGGCATGAAGGCGCAGGGCTGGGGCCGGATCCTGACGGTCGCTTCCTCAGGCGTGATCGAACCGATCGCCAATCTGGCCCTGTCGAATACGCTGCGCCCGGCGCTTGCCGGCTGGAGCAAGACGCTTGCCTCCGAAGTGGCTGGCTTCGGCGTCACCACCAACCTGCTCCTGCCGGGCAGCATCCTGACGGCGCGGCTCGACGATCTGGACGGTGCGGCGGCAAAGCGGACGGGCAAGAGCCTCGAAGAGATCCGCACCGATAAGGAAGCGCGCATTCCGGTCGGCCGCTACGGCCGAGTGGAGGAATTTGCCGCGACGGCAGCCTTCCTGTGCAGCCAGCCGGCCAGCTACATCACCGGCTCGCTGATCCGCTGTGACGGCGGCGCGGCCCGATCCGTCTGACGGCGGCTTAGCCGGCATGGGCCGCGACAGCGGCCCAACTCGCCGCACTTTGGACCATCGATCCGACATGCGCCGGATCGTCGGCAAGCTCGGCGAGCTCGGACAACCGATGGAAGCCGGTCAGGATCGCGATGCGCCGCCGGTCGAGCCTGCGTCCGGTCAGCATTTCATAGGCCGATATGATGCGGGCGGTCAGATCGGGCGAGATGAAGTTCGAATAGATGAACTCCTGATGCAACGGCCCGAAGCCCGAATCGGCGAAATCGTAAATGCCGTTGAGCCTGCCTTGCGCATGGTCGAAGGCCATGTTCCAGCCATGACCATCGAAGAAGCCGTAGATGTTGCCGTGGGGATCGGGCGGCAAGGTTTCGAAATCTGAAATTACAGCCTCGGCAAAGGGACTGATCTCGGGCGGCAGCAGCGGCAAAGCCTTTATTCGCACAGTCTCTGGCGATTGCCAGGGCTGGATCGGCCCGGCGCCGGCCGAGCGCATCCGATCGGCATCGAGCACATGCAGCTCGGCGTAAAAGCGCGCCAGATCGTCGGCGAGGTGCTGACGATCGCCTTCGCCAAGCGTATCGTAATCTGCGGCAATGAGATGTTCGCCGTCGATCTTGGCATGGCTGGAGAAAATCGACGGTCCATCGTGAATGCGCATGTCGGGAACCGCCATCGACAGTGCCGGCCTGATGATGTCCAGCAAGGCGGCTTCCTTCACGAGCGCTCTTTCCGCACCTGAATGGCGGGGAAATTTGAAGATCAGCGTGTCATCGACGTCGACGGCAAGCGAGTCCCAGCTCTTCGACGCCAGCTTGAAGACAGAGGCCGTGAGTTCAGGAAACACGCTTATGATGAGAGAGCGAAATTCGCTGGCGTTCAACTCGGTCATGACGACCTGCTTTCTCGGGTTTTTCCCGTGTTTTTCGCCGGGCAACGAACCGTGCGGACCGACTTCGTCCGCCGTCAAAGGGCACCAGGCTACACTGGGCCTATATTAGTATAGTTTGAATATTACGGAATATTCATTACAAAAATTTAAGCCGTTATAACCACTTAGTGATGCCGACCCGGGAATTATGTCTTTTTTGCGCCGCAATATAGGCGGCTCAATCAGGGCATAAAATCGCAAACCCCGTTCAACACCCGGTCTCGCCCATGAAGAAATTTTGGATCACTGTCAGCGTTATCACAGTTGCCGCCGTCGGCGTCTGGCAATTCGGGAATCTGATCCCTTATGCCTCCCGCATTCCCACCCTCTCGCAGTTCATCAAGCAGCCGGTTGGCGGCAATGGCGGGCAGCCGGCAGAGGGCGATCAGGCGCAGGCCGATCAAGCGCAGAACGGTGGCCAACATCAGGGCGGCGGGCGCAAACGCGGCGGCGGCCCGACCGTCGTCAAAACAGTCGCGGCGGTGAAAACGACGCTGCCGACGGATGTGACGGCGACCGGCTGGGCCGACGCCGATGACAACACGACCATTGCCGCACAGGAACAGGGCCTGATCGTCAGTATCAATGGCCAGGATGGGGCGACCGTCAAAGCCGGCGACCTGATCGCCAAGCTGGACGACCGGACGGCCAAGGCGGCGGTCGACAAGGACAATGCGATGATCGTGCGTGACACGGCAACTCTTTCGGAATCCGAAACCGCATTGACGCGTGCGCAGGATCTCTTCGACCAGAAGGCCGGCACCCAGCAGAGTCTCGACCAGGCGGTCGCCGCCCGCGATACCGCCGCCGCCACGGTCGATGCCGACAAGGCGACGCTCGCCTCCGATCAGATCATCCTCGAAAACACCGATATCCGCGCCCCCTTCGACGGCCGGCTCGGCGATATCGCCATCAGCAGGGGCGCTTTCCTCAGTGCCGGCGCGGCCATCGTCACCATCGCCAAATACGATCCGATCTATGTAAAATTCCATCTGCAGGAACGCTACCTGCGCACCTTGAAGAGCGCACTCGCAGCCGGCCCGGTCGAAGTCAGCACGGTTCCCGCTTCCACCAAGGGACAGGTCCGCAAGGGCGAGATCAGCTTCTACGACAACACGGTCGACACCGCCTCCGGCACGATCCTCGCCAAGGCGAAATTCGAGAACGCCTCCGGGGCGCTCTGGCCCGGCCAGTCGGTCAATATCGTCGTGCATTTCAACAATAACGATCAGCAGGTGGTGGTGCCGACGGTTGCCGTCAGCCCCGGGCCGGACGGTTTCTTCGCCTTCGTCGCCAAGGACGGCAAATCGCATCTGACGCCGGTCACCGTTGCCCGCGCCAATGGCGGCTTCACCGCCATCGAATCGGGTCTTTCGGAAGGCGACCATGTCGTCGTCGAGGGTCAGGGCCAGCTCAGCGACCAGCAGGCGATCAACGAGCAGTTCGATGAAAAGGCGCTTGATGTCGCCTCCGCCGAAGAGCCTCGGCAACCCCAGCAGTCCGAGACGATCGCGGTGGGAGCTCAGCAATGATCCCCAATTTCTGTATCCAGCGCCCCGTCGCCACGACGCTGCTTGCCATCGGCGTCATTCTGGCCGGTCTCGCCGGTTACCGGCTCGTGCCGGTCGCGGCATTGCCGCAGGTCGATTTTCCGACAATCAACGTTTCGGCGCAGTTGAGCGGCGCCTCGCCGCAGACGATGGCAACCTCGGTCGCCACACCGCTGATCAAGCAGTTCGAGACCATTCCCGGGATCAGCGAAATCAGCGCCTCGAGTTCGCTCGGCAGCAGCAGCATCGTGCTGCAGTTCGATCTCAACCGCGATATCGACGCCGCTGCGGCCGACGTGCAGGCGGCGATCTCGCATGCAACGAGGCAGTTGCCCGACAATCTGACGACTCCGCCGAGTTACCGCAAGACCAACCCGGCCGATGCACCGGTCATGCTGCTCTCGGTACAGAGCAACACCATGCCGCGCAGCAAGCTCGACGAGATCGCCGAGGATATTATCTCGCCGTCGCTTTCGACGCTGCCGGGCGTTGCCCAAGTCAGCGTCTATGGCGCGCAGACCTATGCCGTGCGCGTCGAGGTCGACCCCAACAAGCTGCTCACCCGCGGTATCGGCATCGATACCGTCAACAAGGCGCTGGCTGCGGCCAACAGCCAGCAGCCGGTGGGAACGCTGCAGAACAATTCGCAGAGCATGACCATCACGGCGAACACGCAGCGCACCAACGCCGAACAGTTCCGCTCGCTGGTCATCGCCAATCCGAACGGCGCGCCGATCCATCTCGGCGATATCGCCGACGTGCAGGACAGCGTCGAGAACCAGTATACCGGCAGCTGGTATGACGGCCAGCGCGGCATCATCCTCGCCATTCAGCGTCAGCCGGATGCCAACACGGTCGATGTCGTCGATGCGATCAACGCCAAGCTGCCGCAGCTTCACGCCGAAATTCCACCCTCGGTCAACACGGTCGTGATGAACGACGCGGCAAAACCGATCCGTGCCGCCATTTCAGACGTGAAGTTCACGCTGTTCCTGACGATCGGCCTCGTCGTTCTCGTCATCTACCTCTTTACCGGCCATGCCACGGCAACGATCATTCCGGGACTTGCCGTTCCGCTGTCGCTGATCTCGACCTTCGGCATGATGTATGTGCTCGGCTACAGCATCGACAACATCTCACTATTGGGGCTGACGCTCGCGGTGGGGCTGGTGGTCGACGACGCGATCGTCATGCTCGAAAACATCCTGCGCCATGTCGAGGAAGGCATGCCGGTGCGGGAAGCGGCGATCAAGGGTGCCGGCGAAGTCAGCTACACCATCATCTCAATGTCGGTTTCACTGATTGCGGTGTTTATTCCGATCCTGCTGATGGGCGGCGTCGTCGGCCGCGTGTTCAACGAATTCGGCATGGTGGTCGCCATCGCCATCATCTCGTCGGCGATCGTCTCGCTGACCGTGACGCCGATGCTCGGCTCGCGCCTCTCCAACAACCACAGCCGGCCGCCGCTTCTCATCCGCATCTTCGATGCCGGTTTCGAGCGGACGCTGAACGGTTATGACAGGGCGGTCGGCTGGTGCCTTCGCCATCGCCTGACGATCCTCGGGGTTTTCCTCGGCTCGGTGGCGCTGACGATCTATTTCTTCATGACGCTGCCGACGAGCTTCTTCCCGCAGGAGGATATCGGCCGTCTGACGATCAGCACCCAGGCGCGCCAGGATATTTCCTACACCGCCATGGAAGCGCTGCAGCAGCAGGCGGCAGCCGCCGTCAAGGCAAACTCGGCCGTCAACCACGTGATGTCGACGATCGGCGGCAACCCGAACAAACCGCAGAACAACGGCTCGATGTTCGTCGAACTCAAGGACAAGAAGGAGCGTCCGCCGCTTGACCAGACGCTGCGCGAGCTGCGCACGGCGATCAACAAGATCCCCGGACTACAGGCCTTCGTGACGCCGAACCAGAGCCTGCGCTTCGGCGGCCGCCAGACCGCCAGCCAGTATCAGCTGGTGGTGCAGGCGCTCAGCGCCGACCAGACCAACCTCTGGGCCGGCAAGATCCAGGCGGCGATGCGTGGCGACCGCGGCCTGTTCACGGACGTGACCTCGGACGCCCAGAACAACGCTCTCCAGGCCAATATCGTCATCGATACCGAGCGGGCAGCCGCCTACGGCATCGACAACGACACGCTGCGCACGACGCTGCAGGAATCCTTCAGCGGCTATGCGGCGGCGGAAATCCAGTCGACCGGCGACAGCTACGACGTCATCGTCGAATACGACACCAGCAAACCCTGGGACGACCAGAAACTGTCGGAAATCCGCGTCGCCTCCTCCAATGGCAGCCTCGTGCCGCTGTCAAATTTCGCCCATGTGCAACGCACCACCGGCCCGGTGACTATCAACCAGACGGGCCAGCTGGTCTCGACCACGGTTTCCTTCAACCTGCCGGAAGGCGTCTCACTCAGCAATGCCACGGCGGCGGTCGAGCAGATCAAGAAGGACATCAGCGTGCCGGCCGACGTCTTCACCTCCTATGGCGGCACGGCTGAAATCTTCCAGCAGTCGCAGGGCAATACACCCTATCTGATCCTGGCGGCGGTGCTGACCATCTATGTCGTGCTCGGCGTGCTCTATGAGAGCTTCATCCATCCGCTCACCATCCTCTCCGGCCTGCCGGCCGCGGCCTTCGGCGCGCTGCTGGCGTTGAAGATCATGGGCTTCGATCTGTCGATCATCGCCCTGATCGGCCTGCTGATGTTGATCGGCATCGTCAAGAAGAACGCGATCATGATGATCGACGTGGCAGTGGAGACGATGCGCACGACAGGCGAAAAGGCGACGGCGGCGATCCACGAGGCCTGCGTGCGGCGCTTCCGGCCGATCATGATGACGACCTTCTGCGCCCTGCTCGGCGCTCTGCCGATCGCGCTCGGCACCGGCGCAAGTTCGGAGCTGCGCCAGCCACTCGGCATCGCCGTCGTCGGAGGCCTGATCGTCTCGCAGATGCTGACGCTATTCATCACCCCGGTCATCTTCGTCGAGATGGACCGCTTCGGAAACTTCCTCGGCCGCCTGATCGGCGGAAAGGAGGTGGAGGAACCGGTGGTGCAGGAGGCAAGGGCAATGGCAGCCGAATGATGACGGCCCTCTGATTTCGGTATTGCCGATTATCCCTTGCGGCGCACTTCTTCATTCCAACCGGAAGAAGAAGTGCGCCTGCGGTCATATCAACCTTCAATTCCCTTGAATGTGTCACGCCCCTGTGGCATCACCCGCCCTCCTGAATCCGGGGCATGCTTACGCCCCTTCGCGGAGCCATGCTCCGCCTCCAATAACAATCGGCATGAAAGAGGTGCGGGCATGGCTCAGGCGCTGGGTTTGGACTTCGGCACGACCAATACGGTTCTCGCCATGGCGGATAGCGGGGCGACGCGCTCGATGGCGTTCACCAGCACTGAAGGCACGGCCGACAGCATGCGCACGGCGCTTTCCTTCATGAAGGATGCGCAACTCGGCGCCTCGGCGCTGAAGGTGGAGGCGGGCCATGCGGCGATCCGGCAGTTCATCGACAATCCCGGCGACTGTCGTTTCCTGCAATCGATCAAGACCTTTGCCGCAAGCGCGCTTTTCCAGGGCACGATCATTTTCGGCAAGCGGCAGAGCTTCGAAGACCTGATGGAAATCTTCATCCGGCGCCTTCGCCATTACGCAGGCGAGAGCTGGCCCGATGATACCAGCCGCATCATCACCGGCCGCCCGGTACATTTCGCCGGCGCCAGTCCGGACCCGGTGCTGGCGGTGCAACGCTACAACGAGGCGCTGACGCGCTTCGGCTTTCCGGAAATTCACTATGTCTACGAGCCGGTTGCCGCCGCCTTCTACTTCGCGCAGAATCTGAAGTACGATGCGACCGTGCTCGTCGCCGACTTCGGCGGCGGTACGACGGACTATTCGCTGATCCGCTTCGAGACCAGGGCCGGCAAACTGACGGCAACGCCGATCGGCCATTCGGGCGTCGGTGTGGCCGGCGACCATTTCGATGCGCGCATGATCGACAACATCGTCGCGCCGCAGATCGGCAAGGGCAGCCATTTCAAAAGCTTCGACAAGATCCTCGAGGTGCCGTCGAACTACTATGCGAGCTTCAGCCGCTGGAATCAGCTGTCGATCTTCAAGACCTCGCGGGAATTCGAGGATCTGAAGAAGCTGGTGCGCACGGCGCTGGAACCGGAGAAGCTGGAAATCTTCGTCGACCTGATCGACCATGACGAGGGCTATCCGCTCTACCAGGCGGTCTCGGCAACGAAGATGGCGCTTTCCTCCGCCGAAGAGGCTCCGTTCGATTTCGCCCCGCTCGGCCGCGCCGGTCATCGCACAATCAAGCGCAGCGATTTCGAAAGCTGGATCGTCGACGACCTCGCCCGAATCGAAGGCGCGCTCGACGACGTGCTGCAAAAGACCAACACCGATGCATCCGGCATCGACAAGGTGTTCCTGACCGGCGGCACCTCCTTCGTGCCGGCGGTGCGGCGCATTTTCACCGAACGCTTCGACAGCGACAAGATCGAGAGCGGCGGCGAATTGCTGTCGATCGCCCACGGCTTGGCGCTGATCGGCGAACGCGACGACATCGCGCAATGGACTGTGCAATAGCACTGGCAAGGGTGGGCAATCCGTCGCCTGCCCTTTCCATGCCACAGTCTCTCCGCTAAACCTGTCGGATGATCTCCGCCAACGACCTTTCCCCCGCCGAGCTCGCAGCGCTTCTGCATTTCCATGCGGATGCCGGCGTGGAATGGTTGCTGGAGGAAGAGGCGGTCGACCGCTTCGCCGAATTCGAGGCGATGAAGGCCGCCCGGCGCCCGGCGACACAGGCGCAGTCGCAACCTGCCGCCGTCGGGGAACGTGCCATCTCCGGCGAAGGCCGGGCACCGACGCGCCCGAATGCAGCGGCACGCCCTGCCCCGGCCGAACGCGCCGCTTCCGGCCCGCAACCGGCGATCCCGGACGGCGAGGCGGTGCAGCAGGCGCGTTTCGTCGCCGAATCCGCGCGGTCGCTGGCAGAGCTCAAGACCGCGATCGAAGCCTTCAACGGCTGCAACCTCAAGCACAGCGCCCGCTCGACCATCTTTGCCAGCGGCGATGCCGAAAGCGGTATCATGGTGATCGGCTCGGCGCCGGGCGCCGAAGACGATCGTGAAGGCGTGCCCTTCTCGGGAAAATCCGGCCAGCTGTTCGACAAGATGCTGGCGGCGATCGGGCTGACGCGCTCGAGCGTTCTGCTGACGCAGGTCATCCCCTGGCGGCCCCCTGGCAATCGTGCGCCCTCGGCCGCCGAAATGGACATCTGCCGGCCCTTCATCGAACGGCAGATCGCGCTGGCCGAACCCAAGGCGATCCTGCTGCTCGGCAATTTTTCGGCCCGCTTCTTCTTCGGCGAAAACGACACGATTCACGGCCTGCGCGGCCGCTGGAAGGAGATCGCCGCTGCAGACTGTGTCATTCCTGCCATAGCCAGCCTGCATCCGCAGGATCTGTTGACCGCGCCGGTCAATAAACGGCTGGCCTGGAACGACCTGCTCTCCTTTCAAGCGAAGCTTAAGTCTCTCTCTTTGCTTAGAAATTAGCCAAAGTTGAATAATTTATGAATCAGTCTATGCGCCTTGCGCATAGCTGCATCCCGCCGTGACGCATTGCGGAATCGATGCTGCACCGCAATATGAGGTGGTGTCTTGGGAGGAACCACAGGAACCAAGGCCATGAACAAGCATTTTCGTCCTATCCATAGCGGGTTTGAAACCCTTCGCCTCGCTGGCGACCAAGTTCGTTCCACCCACGGCTACAGCCGTTTCGGCTTTGCCGCGAATGAACAGATGACCGCCCGCGGCACCGGCATCAACGGCCGCACGGCGCGCCCCGACGCGATTTTCTCGGACTTCCAGCAATATTGAGCGGCGGGCGCTTCGCCTGCGTTTTAAGAGTGACAAGATGACGATCCTGATATCGCTTCTGCGCAACATCGAGACCTTCGAACATATCCGCGTCGCAGTCTCAGCCGCGCGGGAATATGAGCGCGAGCTTTCGGTAAAGCCGACCGATGCCGGCAATGGCGGCTCAAGCGCTGCGGCAATCGTTCTCTGATCAGACGGCCATTTCCTCGAACTGGGCTTTCGCCCATTCGAAGGCTTCGTCGACATAGGCGAACTTGACCGCCTGCCAGGCGCAATATTGCTCGACGAAATCCCGCGATATCCAAAGATGCGCCTTGCGTGGTTCGTCGTACCAGCCGACGCTGCCGCGTTGCGCCGCCTTTGCCAGGAGCCGCTGCAGATGGGTGCGCGACATCATGAAATCGGCCGCGAGCGCGCGGGTTTCGACCCGGCCGACGGAGAACCTCTCCGGTTCGCTGCTTTCCATATCCATGCGGGCGATGAAGTTGTCGACGACGAGGCCACCGGCTTCCGTCCAGAGGAACATCGCCACCTGTTCCGGCGGTTCGCGCCAGGCGGCATCCTCAAGGCAATGGCGGGCAATGCGCGGCTGAACGAGCCGCATCATGGATGGGTTTGCCTGAAAAAACGCCGCCCTTTGACCGCCGTCAAGCAGATCGAGCGCGCCGAGATTGGAATGAATCCAGGCAAACATCGCCTGATGGCTGACGTCGGCCGGCTCGAAATGACGCGGTCGCCGCCGCTCGTCGCCGGGAGTGTGAACGATGAAACGGTAGGTATAGAGCTCTTCGATGAAGGCGAGCACGGTGTTACGGCTCGCCACCTTATGCGCGGTGATGCGCCCGGTCAGCCGGACGGCGGTGAAACCCGAGGTCGGGTCGCGCGGATCATATTCCAGGTTGAGGGCATAGGCAGTCTGGGTCAGAAGCCAGCGCTGATGCGAGGCGAGCAATCGCGCCAGGCGCGGACCGGCATCGAACACACCGCGCATCTGCCCAGCCAAAAAGCGGATACTCAGCAGAAAGGAGCAGTTCTCCGCCAATTGCTCCGCCGTGAATGCCATTACGCTTTTCTCCACCTCCCTCGCCGACCGGCGATCGGAGTAACGACACCGAGCGCTCTTCCGGCATCAGCGGCCATTCAGACATGCACAGCTTCAAATAAATGATACTCGCTCATCTTCAACAAACATATTCCGTGAGAGAGCGGTATCCCAAGAATTCACCATTCTTTTCGCTCTTTGCGAGCAATTTTCCAATCGCGGCAATCCTCGCATTAAAGCCTTTCATATCAGCGGCTTGCCGGGGTCAGGCCGGCGGCGTCGTGGCTTTGCGCGCCTCCCGCTGCTCGATGCCAAGCTGGTGCTCGCGATAGATGATGAAGATGCCGGCGGAGATGACGATGAGGGTGCCGATCAGCATGGTCACGCTCGGCACGTCGCCGAAGACGAAATAGGCGACGATGCCGCCGAGCAGGATCGAGGTATATTCGAACGGCGCGATGGTGGAGACGTCGGCATGGCGGTAGCTTTCCGTCAGCAGGATCTGCGCGACGCCGCCGCAAAAGCCGGCCGCGATCAGATAGAGCGCCGACGGCCATGCGAGGGCGAGCCAGCCGAACGGCAGGGAGGCCAGCGAGAAGACCGAAGCGGTGAGCGAGAAATAGAGCACGATCGTCGCCGTCTTCTCCTCCTCGACGAGGCGGCGCACCTGGATCATCGCCATGCCGCCGAGAACCGCCGAGAGCAGCACTGCGAGCGCGCCGACGGCCTGCTCGGCCTCCATGCCGCCATTGCGGAACAGCGTGAGTTTCGGCCAGGAGACGATGGCGACGCCGACGATGCCGACCAGGACTGCGCTCCAGCGATAGATGCGCACGGTCTCGCCGAGAAAAACCGCGGCGAAGATAACGGCGACGAGCGGCAGCGCATAGCCGAGCGCAATCGCCTCCGGCAGGGGCAGATGCAGCAGACCGTAGAAACCGAAAGCCATCGACAGAATGCCGATCGTGCCGCGCTTCAGGTGGCCGACCGGATTGGCGGTGTAGAAGGCGGCGCGCAGTTGCCCGATATAGGCGAGATAAGCCATGATCGGAAAGAGCGCGAAGAAGGACCTGCAGAAAGTTACCTGCCCCGGCGGAATGTCCGAACCGGCCAGCTTGATGAAGGTCTGCATGGCCAGGAAGACCACGACCGACGAGACCTTCAGCGCAATGCCTCTCATCGGGTTTTTGAGAACCGCGTGCATGATCCTGGCTCTTGATACCGACTTAACGGGAACGGGAAGACGCGTTCGACTCGGGAACGCAGAGGATGACGTTCCCTATCGTAGCGAAGAAAATCCGGATTGGCGAAAAATTCGCAAGCAGCGCGGCAGAATCGCAAAATCATCGTCGACCGCTGGCTGGACGGAGCGGCAATGCACGCCCACGCATCGAATTTATCCTCTCTTCAGCGATTTCGCCCCAAAATGTTCACCTCTGACCGGTCGGTGTTAACCAATTGAAAACCATAGGCACGCATCGTTTTTACAGATCTCGAAATTTTTCGACCTGCAAACGATTGCCCGCCCCTTCCAGGATCATTTGATGAAGCCGCTTAGCGCCGAAACCATTGCCCAGTCGCAGAATGCGACACCGCGCTCGATGCGCGTCGTCACCGACGGCATCAGCACCGACCTCGAGCGCTTCAGCGCCGACAACACCAATATCGTCAAGCAGATCAAGCTACTCGCCATCAATGCGCTGATCGAAGCGGCAAGAGCCGGAGAGACCGGAAAGGGCTTTGCGGTCGTTGCCAACGAGGTACAGCGGCTGGCACAGATCGCAACCGACATCACCGGCAGGTTCGAGAGCAACGTGCTCGGCCGCATCGGTCTCAGCCGCGCCATGGCGGATTGCCTGGTCGAGGAAATGGAAGGCGTTCGCCTCACCGACCTGGCGCAGACGCTGGTGCAGCTCATCGTCCGCAATCTTTTCGAGCGCACCGCCGATGTGCGCTGGTGGGCGACGGATCCGGCACTCTGGCAGGCGCTTGAGAATCCGGATCGGGAAACCGTCGCCTTTGCGGCGGAGCGTCTCGGCGCCATCAACCGCTTCTACACCGTCTATCTCGATCTCGTCATGACCGATCTTTCCGGCAAGGTGATCGCCTCCGCCAATCCCAAGTTCCAGCGCAAGCTCGTCGGGACAAGCCTTGCCGGCGATCCGTGGTTCCGTGCGGCGTCGGCCTGCTCCTCCGGCGACGCCTATAGTGTCGACGAGGTCAAGGCGAGCCCGCTCCACGACAACAGGCATGCGCTCGTCTATGCCACCGGCATCCGCCAGGAGGGCAAGCTCGACGGACGGCTGATCGGCACGCTCGGCGTTTATTTCGACTGGCAGAACCAGGGCCAGGCGATCGTCGAAAAAGAGGCGAACCTGCCGCCGCAGATGGCGGAGAAAACAACGGTCATGCTGCTCGACGGCAAGAGCCGGGTGATCGCCACCACCAATCCCGCCCTGCTGTTTTCGCATTTCGCCCTCGCCAATCCCGCCGGCCGGGCCAAGGGCAGCTACTACGACAATAATGGCTCGATCGTCGCCTTCGCGCGCACCCTGGGCTACGAGGATTATGATGGGCTCGGCTGGTACGGCGTCGTCGTACAGCAGACGGAAAATGACGCGACAATCAAGGCGGCGCTCAATCTGAAATAGCGGCGCGCTCCGCAGCGGCCGGGCTTATCCGCTCCAAACAGGATATTTTGCCCGTGAACTTGGTGTTTGCGGGCAATTTGCTTTAACTTTAGTTCAGACTTTAATGTAATCATGCCCGGCAAATTTATGGCAGAGTGCGCCCGCCTCTGTATTCCGCGGTTGTCAAATAACGGTCTTCAGGAAACACCATGCGAACAGATACCGGCCAGGTCATTCATCTGGCAGATTACCGTCCCACCGACTTCGTGCTGGAACGCGTGGACCTGACCTTCGAACTCGACCCGACGGAAACAAAGGTCGAGGCACGCCTGATCTTTCATCGCCGCCCCGGCGCCGATCCGGCAGCGCCGATCGTGCTCGACGGCGACGAACTGACGCTGTCGGGGCTGCTGTTCGACCAGGTGGAGCTCGACCCTTCGCGTTATGACGCAACGGCGGAAAGCCTGACGGTGCGCGATCTGCCCGAGAGTGCGCCCTTCGAGCTGACCATCACCACGGTCATCAACCCCGAGGCCAACACCCAGCTGATGGGCCTTTACCGCACCGGCGGCATCTACTGCACGCAATGCGAGGCGGAGGGCTTCCGCCGCATCACCTATTTCCCCGACCGGCCCGACGTGCTTGCGCCGTTCACGGTCAACATCATCGCCGACAAGGAGGCCAACCCGCTGCTCTTGTCGAACGGCAACTTCCTCGGCGGCGCCGGCTATGGCCCCGGCAAGCATTTCGCCGCCTGGTTCGACCCGCATCCGAAGCCAAGCTATCTCTTTGCGCTGGTTGCCGGCGATCTCGGCGTCGTGGAAGACACGTTCACCACCATGTCCGGCCGCGAGGTGGTGCTGAAGATCTATGTCGAGCACGGCAAGGAGCCGCGCGCCGCCTATGCGATGGACGCGTTGAAACGCTCGATGAAGTGGGACGAAGAGAGGTTCGGGCGCGAATACGATCTCGACATCTTCATGATCGTCGCCGTCTCCGACTTCAACATGGGCGCGATGGAGAACAAGGGCCTCAACGTCTTCAACGACAAATACGTCCTTGCCGATCCGGAACTGGCGACCGATGCCGATTATGCCAATATCGAAACGATCATTGCGCATGAATATTTCCACAATTGGACCGGCAACCGCATCACCTGCCGCGACTGGTTCCAGCTCTGCCTGAAGGAAGGCCTGACGGTCTATCGCGACCACGAATTCTCGTCCGACCAGCGTTCGCGCCCGGTCAAGCGCATCGCCGAGGTGCGCCATCTGAAATCGGAGCAGTTCCCGGAAGACGGCGGCCCGCTCGCTCATCCGGTGCGGCCGACGAAATATCGCGAGATCAACAATTTCTACACGACGACGGTCTACGAAAAGGGCAGCGAGGTCACGCGCATGATCGCGACCCTGCTCGGCAAGGACGGCTTCAAGAAGGGCATGGATCTCTATTTCGATCGCCATGACGGCCAGGCCGTGACGATCGAGGATTTCGTCAAATGCTTCGAGGATGTGAGCGGACGCGACCTCACGCAATTCTCGCTCTGGTACCATCAGGCCGGCACGCCGCTCGTCACCGCATCCGGCAGCTATGATGCGGCCGCCGGCAGCTTCACCCTGTCGCTCGAACAGATGATCCCGGCCACTCCCGGCCAGCCGAGCAAGGAGCCGATGCATATTCCGCTCAGCCTGGCGCTCTTCGGCGAAAACGGCGGCAAGCTCGAGCCGAGCTCGGTCGAGGGCGCGGAATATGCCGGCCAAGTGCTGCATTTCACCGGCCGCACGCAGACGGCAGTTTTCCACGGCATCGGCTCGCGGCCGGTCGTTTCGATCAACCGCAGCTTCTCGGCGCCGATCAACCTGCATTTCGATCAGAGCCCGGCCGATCTCGCCCACCTCGCCCGACATGAGACCGATCACTTCGCCCGCTGGCAGGCCCTGACCGATCTGGCACTGCCGAACCTCCTCAAAGCCGCGCGCGACGCCCGCGAGGGCAAGCCGGTCGTCTGCGAGGCGACCTTTGTCGAGACGCTGATTGCGGCGGCCGCCGACGACAGCCTCGAGCCTGCCTTCCGCGCCCAGGCGCTGGCGCTGCCGAGCGAATCCGACATCGCCCGCGAACTCGGCGGCAACAACGATCCCGATGCCATCCATGCCGGCCGGCAGGCAATCCTCAAGCAGATCGCCGATGCCGGGAAGGATGTTTTTGCCGGCCTCTACGCCGCGACGACGACATCGGGCGATTTCAGCCCGGACGCGAAAAGCGCCGGCCTCAGGGCGCTGCGCAATACGGCGCTGACCTATCTCTCATATGCCGAGCAGACGCCGGCCCGCGCCAGGGCTGCCTTCGATGCGGCCAACAACATGACCGATCTCAGCCATGCGCTGACGATCCTCGCCCATCGTTTCCCCGACAGCGCGGAGACAGCCGAAGCGCTCGCCGCCTTCCGTGAGCGGTTTGCGGAGAATGCGCTGGTTATCGACAAATGGTTTGCGATCCAGGCCGGCATTCCCGGCGCGAAAACCCTGGATCGGGTCCGCGCCCTGATGAACGATCCGCTGTTCAAGCGGACCAATCCGAACCGGATGCGGTCGCTGGTCGGCACCTTCGCCTTTGCCAATCCGACCGGCTTCGGCCGCGCCGACGGCGAAGGCTATCGTTTCCTCGCCGGTCAGATTCTCGATATCGACGAGCGCAACCCGCAGCTTGCCGCCCGCATTCTGACCTCGATGCGCTCCTGGCGCTCGCTGGAACCGGCGCGCGCCGATCACGCCCGCGCGGCGCTGAACGAGATCGAGCAGGCCGACGCTCTTTCCACAGACGTGCGCGATATCGTCGAGCGCACGCTTAAAGGGTAATTTGCTTCGACCGGCCGCAGGGAATAATTCGGCGGCTGGTTGCCGAGTAGATCGAATCGCCCGAAAAGCGCTAGATTATAAATAGTTAACGGATTTTTACCTTTGCCTCTGGACAAGGCGAATCACCCATGATTCTCTAGGTCAGGTTCGAGCGAGCGGCGCGCGAATCACACGAGGGACAAGGCGAAAAGATGATGGACGTGCGGCGGGCAACCGTGGCCGGAGGACGGCTGCGTGTCGATTTTGACGGGTTGAAAGCCTGGCGAGACAGCCTTTCCGGTCATGCGACATCGGAACCGCTTCTGCGTCATCTGCCAAAGGCCGAGCTGCTCCTGAAGCGCGCCATTCCGGCGCTGATCGTCGCCTTCCTCTTCGTCGTCGCCGCCTCGCATTTCTTCGGCATGGTCAGCGAATACTCCCGCCTGGAAGCCTCTGCCCGCCATGCCACGGCACTTTCGGCCGCGACCGCCTCCGCGGTGTTTGCCGATGCATCCGACATTTTCGACAGCGGCGATATCGCAGAAGCGCAGGCCCGGCTCGCCAGGTTCCTGCCGCAGGACCGGCTCGACAGCGGCGCCTTCGTGCTGCTCGTGCAGGCGAGCGGCAAGGTCTTTGCCGCAACGACCGCCGGGCTTTCGCATGTCGGCAGCAATGTCGGCGATTTCTTCCCCGAGGTTTCGGCGATCCGGCGTTTCGGCGATCGCGCCGGCGTCATCGAAACGACGATCGGCGGCGTGCCGCACTACGCCGAGATCACGCTGATGGGCAATGCCGGCGGTTATATCGTCGCCGCCACCTCGCTCGACGAGATCAGCCGGCTCTGGCGCGAGCAGCTGGCCCTCAACGTGACGCTGTTTGCCGGCATCTCCTCGATCCTGCTCGTCATCCTCTATGCCTATTACACGCAGGTGAAGCGCGCCCGCGACGCCGACGACATTTTCCTGGAATCGAACCTGCGCGTCGAGACGGCACTGTCGCGCGGCCGCTGCGGCCTGTGGGACTTCGATTTCGAGAACCGCGAATTCTTCTGGTCGCGCTCGATGTACGACATGCTCGGCCTGCCGGGCTCCGACAAGACGATGGGCTTCGGCGAAGCCGCGCGGCTGATGCATCCCGATGACGGCGGGCTCTACGAGATCGCCCGCGCCATCGCCAAGGGCCATTCCGGCCAGGTCGATCAGATCTTCCGCATGCGCCATGCCGGCGGCCACTATGTCTGGATGCGCGCCCGCGCCCAGGTGATCCGCAGCAATTCCGGCCGCGTGCACCTGATCGGCATCGCCATGGACGTGACCGAACAGCATCGGCTCGCCCAGCGTTACGCGGAAGCCGACCAGCGGCTTGCCGACGCCATCGAATGCACCTCCGAGGCCTTCGTGCTCTGGGACAAGAATGATCGGCTGGTCATGTGCAACACGCATTTCCAGCAGGCTTACGGCCTGCCGGACAGTGTGCTCGTGCCCGGCACCGAGCGCTCGATCGTCAATGCCGCCGCTGCCCGCCCCGTCATCGAGCGGCGGATCGCCGATGCTGACGGCCCCGGCTATTCGCGCACGACCGAGGTGCAGCTTGCCGACGAGCGCTGGCTGCAGATCAACGAGCGGCGCACCCGCGACGGCGGCAGGGTCTCTGTGGGAACGGACATCACGCTGATGAAACGCCATCAGGAGCGGCTGCGCGAATCCGAGCGCCGGCTGATGGCGACGATCGGCGATCTCTCGGCCTCGCGCCAGACGCTGGAGATCCAGAAATCCGAGCTTTCGACCGCGAATGCCAACTACCAGGCGGAAAAAGAGCGCGCCGAGGCCGCCAACAAGGCGAAGTCGGAATTCCTCGCCAACATGTCGCATGAGCTGCGCACGCCGCTCAACGCCATCCTCGGCTTCTCCGAAATCCTGCAGAACCAGATGTTCGGGCCGCTCGGCTCGCTGAAATACGACGAATATGCCCGCGATATCCATGACAGCGGGAAACACCTGCTCAACGTCATCAACGACATTCTCGATATGTCGAAGATCGAGGCCGGCCATCTCCGGCTGCATTGCGAGCGCATCGATCTGGTGCCGCTGATCGAGGAAAGCCTGCGCTTCACCGCCATTCCGGCGGCCGAGAAGAACATCGTCATCGATCAGCGCATCTCATCCGGCCTGACGCTGACGGCCGACCGCCGGGCGATGAAACAGGTGCTTCTCAACCTGCTCTCCAATGCGGTGAAGTTCACCGACAATGGCGGCCGCATCGCGGTGCGCACACGCCGCATCGACGGCGCCGTCCTTGTCACCATCGCCGACACCGGCATCGGCATTCCACGCTCGGCGCTGGCGAAGATCGGCCAGCCCTTCGAGCAGGTGCAGAGCCAATATGCCAAGAGCAAGGGCGGCTCCGGCCTCGGGCTCGCCATCTCCCGCTCGCTGACCGCGCTGCATGGCGGCCGCATGAAGATCCGCTCCCGCGAAGCTGTGGGCACGGTGATCTCGCTGCGCATTCCGGACGACGTCTAAAACACGTCGCCGTTCATCCTGCCTCAGGCCGTTACGATCTTCAGGAAGATCTTCCTGACCGCCTTCGAAAGCCGTTTCAGCTCGCCTTCCAGCGTCCTGATATCAGGGCAGTCGCCGGCGCGGCAGACGAGTTCGACGAGGCCGGACGGCGCGTCGTTCGGGTCGAACTCGCTCTCGATGCAGAGTCGGATCAACTGTGAAAGACTGGTGTGGAGTGCGAAGGCTTCGAGGCATATGTCGAGATCGGCCGCCGCCATCAGTCGGTCGCCCAGCACCTTCAAGGCCTCGCCAGTGCTCAGCCCGTTGACTGCAATGCCTACACCCCGGGTGGGGGCGATCAGCGCCAGATACTGGGCGATGAATTCGAGATCGATGACACCGCCGGGGATCAGCTTCAGGTCCCATGGGCCGGAGGGCGGCTTTTCGGTGTCGATCAGTTCGCGCATCTCGGCAACGTCATGCGCCACCTTGTCAATGTCGCGATCTGAAGTCAGCACCTCGCGGATGATATGTTCCGCCTCGGCGATCAGGCTGTCATCGCCCGAGATCAGCCGGGCGCGGCTCAGCGCCATGTGCTCCCAGGTCCATGCCTCTTCACGCTGATACTTGCCGAAGGCATTGATACGAGTGGCGACCGGCCCCTTGTTGCCGGAGGGGCGCAGCCGCATGTCGACCTCATAGAGCACGCCTTCGGCGGTCGGCGCCGACAGAGCGGCGATCAGCCTCTGGGTGATGCGGGTGAAGTAACGCGTCGCGTCCAGCGGCTTTGCCCCGTCGGATTCGGAGGCATCGCCGTCATAGTCATAGAGCAGGATCAGGTCGATGTCGGACCCCGCGGTCAGCTCGAAGCTGCCGAGCTTGCCCATGCCGGCGACGGCGATGCGCCCGCCGGGATAGTCGCCGTGCGCTATCCGCATCTCGCTGACCACGGCCTCGAGCGCGGCTGTGATGATCAGATCGGCGAGATGGGTGAAGGCGCGTGCGGCCATCTGGCCGTTGATTGCACCGGTCAACAGCCGGATGCCGATCAGGAAGCGCTGCTCGGCGGCGAAGATGCGCAGCCGGTCGAGCACCTCCTCATAGTGGCGCGCCTGGGCAAGCGAGCCCTTCAGCCGTTCGCCGAGATAATCGCGGGTCGGCAGTTCGGCCATCAGGCCGGGATCGAGCATGCCGTCGAAGACATGCGGCCTCGCGGCAATCACCTCGGCAAGCCGTGGTGCCGAGGACATGATGTTGACGATCAGCGACAGGAGCGCCGGGTTGCTGCCGAGCAGCGAGAACAGCTGGATGCCGGAAGGAAGCCCGGAGATGAAGCTGTCGAAACGCAGCAGCGCCTCGTCGGCGCGCTTGCTTTCGCCGAAAACCCGCAAAAGCTCCGGCGCCAGCTCCGTCAGCCTTTCGCGCGCCTCGACCGATTGCGTGGCGCGGTAGCGGCCATAGTGCCAGGTGCGGATGATGCGGGAAATGTCGGATGGCCTGGTAAAACCGAGCTTCTTCAGCGTCTGCAGCGTATCGGGATCGTCGCCCTGGCCGGTGAAGACGAGGTTTCCGGTGCCGGTGGAAAGCTTGCTTTCCTGTTCGAACAGGTGGGCATAACGCCGCTCGACCGTCTTCAGCACGCCGACCAGCCGTTCGGCGAAGCTCGGCGTATCGGTAAAGCCCATCATGAAGGCGATGCGCTTCAGGTCGCCATCCGTCTCCGGCAGCAGGTGGGTCTGCTCGTCGCGCACCATCTGGATGCGATGCTCGACATCGCGCAGGAACCAGTAGGCCTCCGTCAGTTCGTCCCGCGTCTCGGCATCGATCCATTTCGCCTTGGTGAGTTCGCCGAGCGTTTCTTCCGTCGCCCGGCCGCGCAAGGCCGGCATGCGGCCGCCGGCGATCAGCTGCTGGGTCTGGACGAAGAATTCGATCTCGCGGATGCCGCCGCGACCGAGCTTGACGTTGTGGCCTTTGACGGCGATGGCGCCGTGGCCCTTATGCGCGTGGATCTGCCGCTTGATCGAATGGATATCGGCGATCGCCGCATAATCCAGATATTTGCGGAAGACGAAAGGGGAAAGCCCGCGCAGGAAATCGCTGCCCGCGGCAAGGTCGCCGGCAACGGCGCGCGCCTTGATGAAGGCTGCCCGCTCCCAGTTCTGGCCCCTGCCCTCATAATAGATCATCGCCGCCTCGACCGGGATCGCCAGCGGCGTCGAGCCGGGATCGGGGCGCAATCTGAGATCGGTGCGGAAGACATAGCCGTCGGCGGTACGCTCCTGCAGGATGCGCACCAGGCGGCGCATCATCCGGGGGAACACTTCGATCGCGTCATCGGGATCGGGCACGATGCCGGCCTCCTCGTCGAAGAAGACGACCAGATCGATATCGGAGGAATAGTTGAGCTCACAGGCGCCGAGTTTGCCCATGCCGAGCACGATCAGCCCGGAGCCGTCGCTGGGGGCCGCCGGATCGCGCAGCCTGAGCTTTCCGCCCTGATGGGCCGCCAGCAGCAGATGGTCGATCGCGGCGGCGACTGACGCTTCTGCCAGCTCGCTCAGCCAGGCCGTCGTCGCCCGCCCGTCGAAGATGCGCGAGAGATCGGCGAGCGCGACCAGGAAGGCGACCTTGCGCTTGATGATGCGCAGCCTGGTCATGACAGCCGATTCCGCCGGTGCGGCCCCCTCGCCCTCCGGCCGCCAGCAGCCGCGCGCCTCGGCGACCAGCGCCTCGATCTGCGGCTCCAGCGGCTGCGTGATGGCGCCGGCGAGGACGGCGGGATCGAGATTGGCGATTTCGCGCAGATAAGGCGACAGCGTCAGCGCCGCTGCGATGAAATCGCGCAGCGGGCCTTCCGTCTTCAGCATCGCAGCCACCGACGGCTCGCTTTTGCCAGCCTCCTGAAGATCGGCCATCGCCAGCTTCAGCTCCGTCTGGCTCAGCGGACGCAGCAGGCCTTCGGCCACATCCTTCAGGCCATGCGTCGATTTCGTCAGCATGCGCTCTCCCTGGCTTCAAGCGGAAGAAAGCGGCCACAGGGAATCGCGAACCGCCTGCTTCGATCGGCATTAAACTAGGGTCTTGGCGCCAAACCGCCAATACGCGATTCAGCCGATGGTCATTCGGCAGAAGAGTCAGGCAGCCTTGGCCGGGAAAATCATGCTGACGGTCAGGCCGCGCTGTCCGGGCTTGTCCGGATCGGTATCGGAGAGCTCCAGCCGGCCATTGTGCAGCTCCATGACGGCTTCCACCAGCGAGAGCCCGAGCCCCGTCCCGGGCTTCGAACGGCTTTCGTCGAGGCGCACGAACCGCTTCACCACGTCGTCGCGCCGCTCGGCCGGAACGCCCGGCCCATGATCGGCCACCGAAAGACAGATGCCGTCCGGGCGGCGGGCCAGCTTCAGCGATACCGTGCCCGCCCCTTCGGTATCGGAGGAATATTTGATGGCATTGTCGAGCAGATTGAAGATCGCCTGGCCGATCAGCTCGCGATTGCCCTGCACTTCGACACCCGGTTCGACGCTGGCGCTGAGGCCGAGCCCGGCTTCCTCGGCCGCCGGTTCGTAAAGCTCGGCGCTGTCGGAGACGATCGCCGAAAGCTCGACCGGCGACATTTCCGCCGCCACCGATCCGGCCTCGACCCGGGAGATCATCAACAGCGCGTTGAAGGTGCGGATCAGCTGGTCCGATTCGGAGATAATGCCTTCGAGCGCTCCCCGCCGTGTGTCGCCATCGGCGATATCGAGCGCATCGGCGGCCTTGTTGCGCAGCCGCGTCAGCGGCGTCTTGAGGTCGTGGGCGATATTGTCGGAGACCTGCCGCAGGCCTTCGTTCAGCTTCTCGATGCGCTCCAGCATGGTGTTCAACGACATCGACAACCGGTCGAATTCATCGCCGGAGCCACCGACCGGCAGGCGCTGCGACAGGTCGCCGGCCATGATCTTCTTGCTCGCATCCGACATGCGGTCGATACGTTTCAGCGCATTGCGGCCGATGGCGAACCAGATGATGATGGCGCCAAGCCCCATGATCGCCAGAGCCACCATCAGCGCCTGGCGCACCAGCAGACGGAACCGCTCGGGATCGCCGAGGTCGCGGCCGATCAGGATCCGCAAGCCGTTATCGAGCACGAAGATATTGGCGATCGCCTTGTGGCGGCGCTCGACGCCGCTGTCTGTATAACGCTGATAGATGAAAGACGCGGACGTCCAGCCGATTTCCTCGAAAACACCCGGCTGCACCGAGGCGACGTTGCCGGCGAGAATATCGCCCGAGGGACCGGCGATGATGTAGAGGTTGGCACCTGGCTGACGGGCGCGCCGCTCCATGGTGCGCAGGAGAAGGTTCATGCCGCCGGTGTCATAGGCGCGCTGCACCTGCTCCACCTCCTGCTTGACGGCGTCGCGGATCTGGCCGGTCAGCAGTCGTTCCGACATCGCCGTCACATAGAAGACGAGCGTCGCGGCGCAGATGGCGAAAAGCAGGATATAGAGTGCCGAAAGGCGGACTGCGGTGGACTTGAAGAGAACCCTGAAGCGGCTCATCCCTCATCCTTGATCATGTACCCCGCGCCCCGAATGGTCTTCAGGAGCGGCTGGCTGTAGTCCTTCTCGATCTTCGAGCGCAGCCGCGAGACGTGGACGTCGATGACGTTGGTCTGCGGATCGAAGTGATAGTCCCAGACATTTTCGAGCAGCATGGTGCGGGTCACCACCTGGCCGGCATTCTTCATCAGATATTCGAGCAGGCGGAATTCGCGCGGCTGCAGCGGGATTTCCTTGCCGCCGCGGCGCACCTCGTGGGAGAGCCGGTCGAGTTCGAGATCGCCGACGCGGTAGACGACGTCCTGATCCGGCGTGCCCTTGCGGCGGCCGAGCACTTCGACGCGGGCCAGCAATTCGCTGAAGGCATAGGGCTTCGGCAGATAGTCGTCGCCGCCGGCACGGAGGCCGGTGACGCGGTCATCGACCTGGCCAAGCGCGGAGAGGATGAGGACCGGCGTGTGGATCGCCTTGCGGCGCAGCTCGCTGATGACCGAGAGACCGTCCCGGCGCGGCAGCATGCGATCGATGACGATGACGTCGTAGGTGTTTTCCGACCCCATGAACAGGCCGGCCTCGCCGTCGCTGGCGTGATCGGCGACGATACCCGCCTCGCGAAAGGCTTTCGTCAGGTAGACCGCGGCTTCGAGATCATCTTCGATGATGAGAATCTTCATGCGGCCGACATTACCCACCGGCTGCGTTTCGGCAAGGCTCAAAGCATCTTCCTGCGGGGCGGCGCTCATCGCGATCATCCTTCAAAGGTCAGAAGAATTAAGCCGCGCGGATTTCATCCGCACGGCTTCTGTTTTCGTAAAGGATCAGCCCTGGCCGTTGATCGGAAGTGCGACGAAACGGCTTCCTTCGCTCGACTGGATCTGGAACAGCGCGCGGGTGCGGCCGTCCTTCTTGGCCTGGTTCAGCACCTTGACGACATCGGCGGGGCTGGAGACCTCCTGGTTGTTGACCGAGGTGATCTTCTCGCCTTCCTTGATGCCCTTGTCGGCGGCGTCGGAATCCGGGTCGATGCCGGTGATCGCCAGGCCCTTGCCGTCATCGGAAGGACCGACCGTCAGGCCGAGATCGGCAAGCGCCTTCTCGGAAGCCGGTGCCTCGGGCTGCTGCGGCTGGTTGTTGTCGTCGGCGGACGCGTCCTTCTGGTCGGCCGGCAGCGTGCCGAGTTCGACGGTCAGGGGCTGCGCCTTGCCGGCGCGCCAGACGGAAAGCTCGACCTTGCTGCCCGGCTGCATCGCACCGATGCGGCGGCTGAGGTCACGCGCATCCTTGATCGTTTCACCGTTCAGCGCAGTGACGACATCGCCGGCCTTCATGCCGGCCTTATCGCCCGGAGATCCAGCCTGCGGGGCGACGACGAGGGCGCCGCTCGGCTCGGAAAGGCCGATGGATTCGGCGATATCCTTGGTCACCGGCTGGATCTGCACACCCAGCCAGCCACGCGAAACCTGGCCGTCCTTCATCAGATCAGCGACGACATCCTTGGCGGTCGAGGCGGGAATGGCGAAGGCGATGCCGACGCTGCCGCCCGATGGCGAGAAGATCGCGGTGTTGATGCCGACGACTTCGCCGCTGAGGTTGAAGGTCGGGCCGCCGGAGTTGCCGCGGTTCACAGCGGCATCCACCTGCAGGTAATCGTCATAGGGGCCGGAGCCGATATCGCGGCCGCGGGCCGAGACGATGCCGGCCGTGACCGTGCCGCCAAGGCCGAAGGGGTTGCCGACGGCGACGACCCAGTCACCGACGCGGACGTTGTTGTCGTCGGCCCAGTTGACATAGGTGAACTTCTTGCCCTTGCCGTCGACCTTCAGCACGGCGAGATCGGTGCGCGGATCCTTGCCGATCAGCTTGGCATCGAGCTCGGTGCCGTCATTCATGACGGCGACGAAGGCCTGGCCATCGGAAACGACGTGGTTGTTGGTGACGATGTAACCGTCCTCGGAAATGAAGAAGCCGGAGCCTTGAGCGACGGGGCGCAGACGGCCCTTCCCGCCGGGGCCATTCGGGCCGCCCGGGCCGTTCTGGCCAAAGCGCCGCTGATGGCCCTGCTGATCATTTGGGTCCTGGCCGCCGAACTGCTTGAAGAAGCGCTTCAGCGGATGATCATCGGGAAGATCGTCGAAGCCGCGGCCTTCGAGGGAAAAGCCGTCATTGTCGGAGACGGGATTGACGCGGTTCTCAACGCGGACGGAAACCACGGCCGGCGAAACGGCATCGACAACATTGGCAAAGCTTGGGACAGCAGGTGCTTGAACCTTGACTGCTTCGGCATAAGACCGGGTGATTTCGAGCGGAACGCCGGTTGCAAGCACAGCGGCTGCGATACCAGCGACGGTAGAAGCCTTGAGCACAGTGGCGAGGGACGGACGTCCGTTGAAATTCTTGAGCATTGGAGCACCTTCTGTTGTTCTTAAATCTTCAGCCCGGCAGCGCCGGATCAGTCGATGCATCAAGATATAGGATGGCGCACCTTACTGCGAACTGTCCGGCCAATGAAAAGTTGGTAATGTTTGCAATGTTTGGCAAAGGGCCGAACGCAGATGGACTTCACCCGCGGCGACCTCCGGCTCAGGGATCCCGCGCTACACGCGCTCCTTTGCGGAAGCGGCCTTCAATTCCCTTAGACTTCGGTCGGCTAAAGCGCGTCGCATCAAATTTGATTCATGCGGCGCGCTTTAGGAGCTGTGGACAATTATCTGAGCCATAGGATTGTTGCGGCCAGAGCGATCATGGCTTTGTAGTTTCGA
>NZ_LFIO01001796.1 GCF_001187535.1 Rhizobium ecuadorense | reverse complement strand
TTGCAAGAAGCTCGCGGAGCGCGGCCGCATCCAGCATCTGTTCGGCCAGCAGCTTCTTCAGCCTCGCGTTCTCGTCCTCAAGCGCCTTCAGCCGCTTCGCCTCAGAGACTTCCATACCGCCGTATTTGGCCTTCCAGTTGTAAAAGGTCGCCTCTGAAATCCCGTGCTTGCGGCAGAGGTCGGCCGCTTTCGCACCAGCCTCCTGCTCCTTCAGCACCGCAATAATCTGCTCTTCCGTAAATCGCTGCTTCTTCATTCGTCCGTCCTTTAATAGGCCGGACTCTAATCCATTCTGGAGGAAATTCTCAGTGGCAGGTCAATCTCTATCTCATATCGGCTTTGGCGCCGTTGGTCGGCCTCGTCCTTCGAGGCCCTGCGGGGCGCCTCAGGATGAGGGCGGAGAGAGGGTGCGGCTTGCCTCATCGGAAAGCGGTGCAGCACGCTAGAGCCCCAGCCTGCAAAACATGACCCACCGATCAGCCCACCAGCCACGCGGCACCACAACTAGCCCTCATGGTGAGGAGGCCCGCAGGGCCGTCTCGAACCACGAGGGCGGGTGGCTCGGCGATCTAGCGGCTGCACAAATGCCGCCCACTCGCCCCCCATGCTAGCCTCCCGCCATGGAAGTCACCGTCTACATCCTCCGCTGCAGCGACGGCTCTTATTACACCGGGCTGACCAAGCAGGAGATCGAGGCGCGTGTCTGGGAGCACAATGCCGGGAGCTATGACGGCTACACCGCCAAGCGCTTGCCCGTCGAACTCGTCTTCACCGAAACCTATGACCGCATCATCGACGCCATCGCCCCGGAGCGCCAGATCAAGGGCTGGTCGCGCCGCAAGAAGGAGGCGTTGATTGCCATGGATTACGAGGCCTTGCCGGAGTTGTCGAAGCGCGGGCCGATCAAGGTGGAGTGAGCGGGGGTGGCCGGTGGCCGGCCTCGTCCTTCGAGGCCCCTGCGGGGCACCTCAGGATGGGGTCGGAGAGAGGTTGCCGCTTGCGGCGTGCGGCTCGCGCGCGTCAGCAATGGCACAGTCTAGCCGTTTCCCGAGACACCAGCGCCGGCATTGGAAACCATTCATCAAGCATAATGGCACAAATCCAGGGAGTAGCGGCTTTCCCTCTACCCGGCCGCAGCATTGCCGCTCGACACTTTCTTCGCAAAATCGGAAACGGATGAGAATGAAAAGGGGACACGGATTTCATCTTGCCGTGGCCGATCCTGGTGCCTAGCCGATCCAGTCAATATCGGGAAAAGCCTGAAACACCCGCCGGGGCGGGCCATGTCAGAAAACGTTGTTATCAACGCAAAGCGCCCGGTGGACCTCGGTCCAGAACAGGGCTAGCGGGGTGTCGCCGTTGCGTTCGGCAACGAGGGCGCGGATCAGCGCTTCGGAGCCTGCCATGTCCTGCCAGCTGGATTTCAGGCCCTTGGCGGCCTGTTGGCATTCGGCAATCTCGAAGGGTCTCTTGCTGTCCATATGAGGTCTCCTCGTGAAAGGCGCTAGCAGGCGGAGCCGGGATTGTCATTCCCCGCATATGTGGGGATGCCTTGTATTTGTGACGGTCCTCACGGTAGGATTGAGGGAATTGGGGCAGTGGAAATGACCGAGAATACCTATAGCGAAAAGTTCGAACCCGCCTTCGAACAGATCAAGGCGGCGGCCAATGTGGATGCGGCCATCCGCATTCTGCAGGCGGAATACGGCCTCGATTTCGTCACCTACCACCTCGCCCAGACGATCGCCAGCAAGATCGATTCGCCCTTCGTGCGCACCACCTATCCGGATGCCTGGGTCTCCCGCTATCTGCTGAACAGCTATGTGAAGGTCGACCCGATCGTCAAACAGGGCTTCGAGCGTCAGCTGCCCTTCGACTGGAGCGAGGTCGAGCCGACGCCGGAGGCCTATGCCATGCTGGTCGACGCGCAGAAGCACGGCATCGGCGGCAACGGCTACTCCATTCCCGTCGCCGACAAGGCGCAGCGCCGCGCGCTGCTGTCGGTGAATGCCCGCATCCCGGTCGACGAATGGAACGAGCTTGTCCGCCGCTGCCGCAACGAATGGATCGAGATCGCCCATCTGATCCATCGCAAGGCCGTCTACGAGCTGCACGGCGAGAACGACCCGGTGCCGGCCCTGTCGCCGCGCGAGATCGAGTGCCTGCACTGGACGGCACTCGGCAAGGACTACAAGGATATCTCGGTCATCCTCGGCATTTCCGAGCACACGACCCGCGATTATCTGAAGACCGCCCGCTTCAAGCTCGGCTGCGCGACGATCTCGGCCGCCGCCTCGCGGGCCGTGCAATTGCGCATCATCAATCCATAGTCTTCGGCCGGCGCATCTCGTGACGCCAGCCCTCATACTTTTGGGCTAATCCCCTCATCTGAGGGGGCCCATCTGAGGGAATTTCCGATCCGGCCCGCCTGGACCATTCTGCTCTCCACGGACTTGCAAACGCTGGAGGGCAAAATGTTCGTTATCATTCAGGCACATGAGTACCAGAAATACGCTGCCGTACTCGATCAGATGTTTCGCCTGCGCAAGAAGGTGTTCGCCGATACGCTCGGCTGGGATGTTCCCGTCGTCGGCCCTTACGAACGCGACAGCTACGATGCGCTGGCTCCGGCCTATCTCGTCTGGTGCAACGACAGCCGCACCCGTCTTTACGGCGGCATGCGCCTGATGCCGACGACCGGCCCGACCCTTCTCTACGATGTCTTCCGCGAGACTTTTCCGGACGCCGCCGATCTCATCGCGCCGGGCATCTGGGAGGGCACGCGCATGTGCATCGACGAAGAGGCGATCGCCAGGGATTTCCCGAATGTCGATGCCGGCCGCGCCTTTTCGATGATGCTGCTGGCGCTCTGCGAATGCGCGCTCGATCACGGCATCCATACGATGATTTCCAACTACGAGCCCTATCTCAAGCGCGTCTACAAGCGCGCCGGCGCCGAAGTGGAAGAACTCGGCCGCGCAGACGGCTACGGCAAGTATCCCGTCTGCTGCGGCGCCTTCGAAGTGTCGGACCGCGTGCTGCGCAAGATGCGCGCCGCCCTCGGCCTGACCCTACCCCTTTACATCAGACATGTTCCGGCCCGCTCGGTCGTGACCCAATTCCTGGAGATGGCAGCATGAACCGCCTCGCTGAAACCGCAATACAGAAAGATATCGGGGCCCTGGAGCGCCACGTGCTCGCCTCCCGCGACATCGCCACGCAGATCGGGGATCCCTTCCTCTCCTATCTCCTCTCGATGGCGCTGTTCACGATCTACGAGAAGAAGGCTCATCACGAGAATGAGGCGCTGAAGAGCAGCTTCAGCTGAGGGCGCGACCCCCTCCGCACGCCTGAAGACGAGCATGTCTCCCGGCGCCTCGCGCGCAGCCGCAAAACCAGTCCCCGTTTTGCGGCTGCGCGCCCCTGTCATGTCATCGGGGCATTGCCAGTCAAATCATCCCGGAAGTCACGTCATCAGCGAATCGATCGTCGAGATCAGCGCGTCGTGCATATAGGGCTTGGGCAGGAAGGCGGTATTGGCGGGCAGCGCCATGGGGTCGAGCCGCACCATGCCCGAGGTGATGATGATGCCTATATTCGGCCGCATCGCCCTCACCCGCTTGGCAAGCTGGATCCCGTCCATCGAACCCGCCATGTTGACATCGGTGAACAGGATATCGACATCCGGCCTGCCTTTCAGCACCACCATCGCCTCATCGGCATTCGCCGCCTCCAGCGCCACATGGCCGACATCTTCAAGCACATCGAGGACATTGAACCGGATCACCGGCTCATCCTCGACGATAAGCACCACGGCACTGTTCAACGCCACCATCTGCGATCGCCCTCTTCATCGAATCCAATCCCTGTAATTGTCGCCCGCGTGAGAAGGTTCCAGTACCCGCACCGATGAAATATGCATCGTCCACAGATGCTTGCGCTCTGCGCTTGTGGCTCCCTGCAATTTGCGTTAGAGCGAACCGATGCTGCGGGAACCATTGCCCCGGCATCACGGCGCCGGTCTCCGGCGCCAAGGCGCTTCATCGGCGTCAAGGGCCTGTAGCTCAATGGTTAGAGCCGGCGGCTCATAACCGCTTGGTTGGGGGTTCGAGTCCCTCCGGGCCCACCATCGTTTTTTTCTAAGATCCTGTTTTTCTTGATGATCTTTGGCCTCGAGGTCCCACTTTTCAATATTGGCCTCACCAGGTAGGACACTTTTGTTCTCGCTTCGGTCCGGCAGAAGTAGCTTTGCTCCGTCTCCGGCAAGCTTCTTCCGGCGTGCGGGGCGCGTGTAAAGGTCAGCCTGTTGACTCGTGGTCCAGCCGAAGATCGCCTTGAGTTGATCGCTCGTTGCACCGTTGTCGGCAGCGATGGAAGCTCCGGCCTTCCGCACCCCCTTGGGCTGAGCAATGTGGCAGCCCCGCCTCATCGCACCAGTCGCGCATCTTGTTGCCAAGCCCTTTTAAACGGCTTGCCGTATTCCGTAACGAGAAACGTCAGTTGGCCCGCCGGCATCCGATCCAATTCCTCGGCCAGCTCGGGCAGGATCGGCACATTGACCTCAACGCCGCTCGACTTGCGCGTTTTGCCCGGCCGTATGCGAATCCAGCCATCGTTGAGATGCTGCCGACTGAGAATGGCAGCGTCCGATAGCCTGAGGCCGGTGAACATGAAGACCGCAAACGCGCGCCGTGCGGTCGAGCCCGGAGCATGCCTGGCTTGGTACTGCTCAATTTCCTCAAGGGTCAATGTGTGAAAGCCGTCGCCTGATTTGACGCGCTTGATCCCATTGAATGGGTTCGTCTCTGCCTCCGCGACCTCGATCGCCCACGCAAAGAGCGCGCTAATGGCTTTCACGATGTCGTTGGCGGCGCCGGGCTGTCGATGCGCGTGTCGCGGATCGCGGTCACATGCTTGCGCTCAAGAAGCTCGAAGGGCTTATCGCCGTGCTTAAGGCAAATGTCTTCGAACGCAGCGGACCTATCGCGACCCAGGACAGGCGACGGCGCGGTACGGGACGCGGAAGCGCTCCCACGAGCTTGCCGTGAAGCGTGCGACGGCCGGCGCCCGTTTCGACTTTGCTGCAGAGCGAGCGAAGCTGAAGGAACTGAAGAAATGACCATCGAGCCCGCCTCATGAGCCACAGGATGCCGCAGCTTACTCCGGCATCGCCGAATCGACGTTCTCGCTTTGGGTGGCAACCCACAAGATGCCGCCCTGCATGCCTGGCACCCGCAAATGGGACCGGCGCGCGATCGACGCCAAGCTTGACGAGATCTCAGGTCTGACGCCAGAGGACCAAGAAGACCCCTACGATAAGTGGATGAGAGAGAACCCCGACAAACAACTCGGCCAATTGATGCTGATTTCTGTGAGGATTTTCGGGCGTGTCGCAGGCGGGAATAGGCGGGCCGTTGGATTGCTCAGGTCGCATAGTTTAGTGACTGTTGATCGTTCACATCCGTTAGATTGTAAGAGAAATTACGGCCGTCAAATTCTCGGCAAAACCGTGTAAACCGCTCTTCGCCAAACGCGTCGACATAGTTGATCTTGCCGTAAACGAAGAGGCGCTTCCCGTTTATTTTGTGCTCCTCAACTAGGCTTTCTACGCTAGGACCGTCCAGTTGAGGGACGCATCCCTTATATGGCCATAACTCCTCATGAGTAATGACTGAGTCGTCAGGATAACTTCGGATTACCGAGCAGGATTCTGGATCTGGAGGAATGTCTGCCAGCTTGTAGCAGATGCTAAGGCGTTTCACTCTCGCTGGCGTTCGGCCGTAGTTGCGAAACGTCACGCCATGCGTGGCGACAACATTTCCCTTCTCATCCTTTGTTTTCATCGTTGTAAACATGCGGACGTGTGGGCGCTCGGAACTGATGGTTGCAAGCGTCGCCTTCCTTGCCAAGAATGCGCTGTACATATTGGCGAAGAGGGTTGCAATCAGCAGCGCCATGCCGATTGTGTTCACGCCAATGCCCCACCACGTCGCCTGTGTGTTTTCTCTTGCAGTGACGATAGATGCCCATTGCGCGCAAATCTCTGAGCCATACTCAGCCCTGCGGACATCACACGTTTCTGCCGCCTCAGAAGCAGGTTGTGCGTTTGGCTCGCTATACACTTGCACTTGGCCCTGTGCATATGATTGATTCCAAGCGAACGTGTAGATGAGGAACACTAAGGCTAATGCGAGAAGGGCTCGTTGAGAAAATGAAAGCAAATGCGAACCTCGATCAGATGAACAGCTCGGCGAAGCTTTGTTTTGTTGCCGCTGCCCTTGACGGGCGGTATCGAGAAGAACCATTGGACAGCTTTCTTCGATTCCGTGATGCGCGCCTTAAGGCAACCGCTACTGGAAGAATGATTATCGCTGTTTACTATGCAGCGAGCCCTATTGCAGCATGGCTATTAAGGAAATCCCCAATTCTCATGCGAGTTTCATTCCATGTACTTACTGCGCTCGGAAACAGGTTGCCGAGACAGAGGTAGGGTGCGGACCGAAGCCCGCCCCTTACGCGGCCAGGATCGCCGCTAGCGCCGTCGTGATCTCTGCCGCTCCGAGATCCGTCGGATGAATCGTATCAGCCAGACGAGCTCCCGAGTTCGTCATGATCGACAGGCCGTTAACGTAAGTCACGTTTGCGCCGCCGGCGGCAGCTACTGCTGACTGCACTGACATCCTGTATTGTGCTAGCGTGATCGTGTTGGTGTTCGGAGTATAGAACGGGCTCACATATATCTGTGCCGACGGCAGGGCCGCCTCGGCATTGTTGATCCATCCCCGCCGCCTGGAATATCGCCAACGCGGTCCGCGCCACGAAGTTGTTGTGGCCGATCATGTAAACGACGCGTTGGTTACTCTTTTTGATAAGCACTCCGGCGAGCTGTTGAGACTGGCAGAGCTTCCTGCTGTTTTTTTAAGCCCGAATCTTATGGTCGTAACCGATAAGCGAATAGCCGAGCTAATTGAGGTGATCGAATGAATCTCCTTCGCTCCCACTCATGATCCACTGGTTAGCTGATGATCACTCTTTGACGGCCTTTTCATTTCCTCCGCCGCCTACAGAATAAGTGCAATCCACCTCGTCGATCTTGAAGGTTTCGAGGCCGCCTTGAACCGCGTTCAAAGACAATATGAAGCGCCCTCGAAGCCGGCCTAGCACTTTCGCCGTCTCTTCGAACTGCTCGCGGCGCGAGTTCTTGTGATCGTCTGGTGAGACTGCGACAAGAAATATGCGTCACGGTTTGCCAACGATCCGCTGGCCGAGACTTACAGAGGATGATCGGAAACTTCGCGTTTGCGCAGCACTTCGCGGATTGATACGCACATGATCAGCCTGATCGTCGAACCACCTGCCTTTCGATAGAAGTTGTGCTACTTATTAGTGGATCCGTTGTTCTCGGGAGGGGGTAGCAATTCATGGTCGTGCACAGGGATATGACTAGCGACGAATGGAAGTGGCTTGTGCGCCTTTGCCAACACGAAGCGGATAGCATTCCGAAGGAAATCGAAGCGCGGTTTACCGAGCTTGGTCTGTTGGGGCCGAATGGTCTCTCGGACGATGCCCGGGATCTGGTTAAAAATGAACTGCTGGCAGAGCGGCGGAACAGGCTGCAAGGGCTTCACTGAGCGACTTGGACGCCAAGCAGGCGGCCAAAGCGGTGATGCAGGCAGTTGGTCGTAACCGCTCAACTGCAAGCTCAGCTTGCTCGGTCCATCGACCGCCGCCATGACGCCAGCTACCCCGATTTCATCTGCGGCGCCAATCCAGAAGACATCGTAGCCAGATCAATACCGAGCAGGCCTTTAATAGCTGCAGGAGCGACCGTCGCTCGGCCTGAACCCACCCCCGCAGGCCGGGTTGAGCGGCAGCTCTTCCCGATAATAGCCGCCGCCGATCGACGAGGTCTGATCGAGATTTCCGGATGAGGTGCAGGCCGAAGTGATCGTGGCAAGGCCGATCAGCGTTCCGGTCGCGATAAGTGCGAAAAATCGGTTCATCTGAGCTTCTCCTTCGGAGGATATGGGTTTGCCCGAAGGGAGTAATTTACCACGCGATCACGCGCGTTTGTGGGGATTTATAGCAGTTCACCCGCTTGGCACGCCCTCCTAACGCCAATGTGATTGGCTTTCGGCCTGCACTCAAGCCATGCACCGTCACATAACTGTCATGCAAAATTGCCCATTGCGACGGCAGCTTGGGCAAAATATATGCTGCCGCCTAACAAAAAAAAGAATGAGTGAACTGCCATGAGTGCCATACAGAAACTTTTCAACCGCAATCTCCTGACCCGTTTTGTCACCGGTCTCGGTGTGGTTCCCCAGCGCTTTCGCGACGCGCGCGAAGAGCGCAAGCCCGCGATCCATCCCTCCTTCATGGATGATTTCGGCGCCTGACGCGCCGGAAAGCCGCCGCTGACGGCTCCAATCAGGCGGCGGACAATTCCTTCCGGAACCAGATCCTGTCGACCGGCCTGCCTTCGGCGCGCCCGCCGATCCTGCCGAATTCGACATAGCCGAGTTTGGGATAGAAGGCCGGCGCCTGGGTCGAGAGCGTATCGACGCAGGCCGTGACGGCGGCGCGGCGGCGTCCCTCCTCTTCCGCCGCCGCCATCAGCTTCGTGCCGGTGCCGCCGAGCCGCTGCGATTGCGCAACCCATAAATTGCCGATGAAGAGCACCGAGAAGGAAACGGAGGCCGTTATGCCGCCGAGAAGCCGTCCGTTCTCCCGCCAGATGATGGCAAAGGCCTCGCGCCTGATCTCAGCGCTTTCGTTGAATGCACTGATACCGTCTGATATCGCATTGGCGATTTCGGCCGGCACGGGGTCGAGCGTTTCGAACATTTGTTTCCTCGCCGTCGGCGGCCGTCCTCAGTTCACCGCGGGCGCTGCCGGTTCGCCCCAGCTTGATATGGGCTGGCCGGTCTTGGTTTCCACCCTCATGTCGTAGAGCGCCAGCGAAGCCTGCAGCTGCCGCATGTCGTTGCAGCGGTTGATGATGCCGCCGATATATTGCACGCAGTCGCTGGCGCTGCCCTGCGCCGAGCCCGTCGCCCAATCCTTGACGATCCCATCGGCGCCCACCAGGAAATAGGACAGCCGGTTGTTCTGCGACACCGTGGAGCTGCCGACCAGGCCGGCGAAATTCGTGCCGGTCTCGGTCTTGGCTGCGGGCGCCATATGCCGGTAGATCGTCATGCCGTTCTTCAGCGGCGTCGCGCCGATCATCGGCCCATAGGTGGCGTCGGAACCGGAAAGCCGCGCCATCGGCGACTGGCCGAGATTGGCGATCTCCGCATAGGGTTTGCCGAGCGCATAGCTGGTGTAGGAGCGGTTGGCGGCATTCTCCGCTTTTTCCGCCACCTGGGAGCAGCCCGCCAAGCCGATGGCGAGGCCGAGCGAAAGAATTGTCATGAAGCGCATGCTGCCCCCTTACCGGACACAGCCTGTCCGCCCCTGTTTCTTAACCCCGTCTTTGCTAGCAGGTTTGGGGGATTTGGGAAGGTGGTGGGAAGACGCAGGAATGGAGAGGCTGTGCCGTGGCAGCCCCCTCTGCCCTGCCTCCACGCGTCATGCACTGCCGTTACCGGCGTCTGAGAGCGTCACCTTCTCCTCCCTCATTCCTGTGCCTGTCACAGGAATCCAGCCACCGCGCGTCTGCGCGGTGAATGACTTTTTACGCTGAAGCAGAGTCTTCCGCGCCCAAAGACTTGGGCGCACTGGATTCCTGTGACGAGCACAGGAATGAGGGAGGAGAAGGCGGAGACCCTCACCCCAGCCTGGCAGAGGGGTCTGGCACGGCACACCCTCTCCTCCCGCCCCCGCACATTTTTCTCTCCATCCGCACTCGCCCTTCCCTTCCGCCGCAATAGCTTCACAATCAACCGACAGAACGTTCATCCGGGAAACGACAACTAGGGAATGAAACATGGCGCCGATGCTTTCCAAGACTCTTCTGATGACTGCCCTTCTGGCCCTGCCGCTCGGCAGCGCAGCGCCTGTTTTGGCGCAGGAGGCAAAGCCGCGGGAGGCGGTGATTTCGGTGACGGGCGATGGTGAATCGGCCCTCGCGCCCGATATGGCCGTCGTCAATCTCGCGGTCGTCAAGCAGGCGAAGACCGCCCGCGAAGCGCTCGACGAGAACAACAAGGCGATGAACGAGGTGCTGAAGGCGCTGAAGGACGGCGGCATTGCCGAGCGCGATCTGCAGACCTCCGGCTTCTCCATCCAGCCGCAATATAATTATCCGCAGCCGGTCGATGGCCAGCAGCCGCCGCCGCAGTTGATCGGCTACCAGACCATCAATTCGGTCACCGTCCGGCTGCGCGATCTTGCCAAGCTCGGCCAGGTGATCGACCAGTCCGTCACCCTCGGCATCAACCAGGGCGGCGATATCCAGTTCACCAACGACAAGCCGGAAACGGCCCTCGAAGAGGCGCGCAAGAACGCCGTCGCCGAAGCGGTGAAGAAGGCGAAAACGCTGAGCGAAGCCGCCGGCGTCAAGCTCGGCCGCATCATCGAGATCAACGAGAATGTGCCCCGCCCGATGCCGCAGCCGGTCTATCGCGCCACGATGATGAAGGAGGCCTCGGATGCGGCGGTTCCCGTCCAGGGCGGCGAGAACAATTATACCGTCAGCGTTACGGTGACTTTTGCGATCGAGCAGTAAATGAGAAAGTGCCGCGCGTCGGCCCCTCATCCGCCTGCCGGCACCTTCTCCCCGTTTAACGGGGAGAAGGGGATATGACGCGACCTCTCCGTCCCTCACCAACGTCTCGCGTGGCAAGTCCCCTCGCCCCGTTTTTACGGGGAGAGGGCTAGGGTGAGGGGCAACCTTGTGGCTCCGAAGCATCGCGCCAGGTAAGAGCGCAACTGTCATCAAACCGAACACAAAAACAAAACCGCCCTTGCCGATCCCGGGAGACGGGCAAAGGCGGTTCTGCAGCGCCGCACGTCTTTCAGACGTGCAAAGGACGCTGCAGCACTTTGAATTACTGCATAATTTTGTCCTTAGATCGTTTCCGATCTAAGGAATTATGCAGTAGCCGCCGCGTCGGGGAGACGGGGCGGTATTCTAATCTATATCAGCGGCGCAGAGCCGGGCAGCCGCGGACGTTGCCGAAGCTCATCTCGCCGGGGCCGCGGCGTGTCCAGCCCTGGACGATGACGCGGCGCGGGGTGACGTCGACGACGCGGGCGCGGCGGAAGCCGTAATCGCGGGCCATGTCTTCGGCCAGACGCGGATCGCAGCCGCGCGGACGGCGGTCGTAGCCCGGACGGTCGTAGCCCGGAGCCGGACGGCGGTAGTCCCGCGGCGCGTCACGGTCCTGATCGCCGATAATGATATTCAACTGCGCGGCGGCGGGCGCCACCGTGCCGGCAAGGGTGCCGGCGGTCAGCATGGCGGCAAGACCCGCCTTTGCCAAAAACTGCATCATCGAAAAACCTTTCGTTTCAAAGTCGGTGCGGCCGAGCCGCCCGGGAATCACTCATACGGATTAGAGAAGAAGCGGCTGAAAGTGTCGCCGTCAAGGCAAAAGCGGCCGGCAAGCGCCGTGTCGGCGCTTGCCGGCGCAGTCCTCAGCGCCGGATCAGCGGGCAGCCGCGGACATTCGCGAAGGTGATCCTGTCCCAGCCGCGGCGGTCGCGCCCGGCAACGACGACGACGCGCGGCGACATGCGGGTGATGCGGGCATCCCGCAGGCCGAGATAACGTGCCTTGTGCACGGCGCGCATCGGCGAGCAGCCGCGGATCGGGCGGTGGTACTGCGCCTCGACGACGAAATTCGTCTGCGGCCCTGCGGCTGCGGCCGTGGAAACGGTGGCGGGAATGGCGCCGAGAGCGAGCACTGCGGCGAGGCAAGCCTTGGTGAGGAAATGCGTCATAGGTGTCTCCGTCGATTGATCTTTATCTCTCGCATGCCGTTTTCGCGCGCCATGCTTAAGCTCCCTTCAGGGATTGTCTCGACAGTAAACGCTGCAAACTGAACGGGGTTCGAACCAGGCATTCAGTTTTCATTCAGAAGGATTAATCCTTTCACGAACTCAGATGCAGCACGATTTCGCGCCGGTGCGGCCGGTCGCGGTGTTCGAAAAGATAGAGGCCCTGCCAGGTGCCGAGCAGCAGCCGACCGCCTGCGACGGGAATGCCGATCGAGACCTGCGTCAGCGCCGCCTTGATATGCGCCGGCATATCGTCCGGGCCTTCGGCCCGATGCACGACCCAGCCCATGTCAGGATCGGAGGCCGGCGGCACCAGGCGGCGGAAAAAAGAGAGAAGGTCGGCTTGCACGTCGGGATCGGCATTTTCCTGGATCAGCAGCGAGCAGGAGGTGTGGCGCACGAAGACGGTGAGAAGCCCCTCACCCTGCCCCGAGGCACGGACGAAGGCATTCGCCTGGTCGGTGAATTCGTAGAGGCCCTGTCCGCGTGTGGGCAGGGTCAGGATCGTCTGTGGCAAGGCGCTCTCCCGTCTCGGAATATGATCGCCGCGAGTTGGCGCGCCGTGACGGCCAAGTCAATGCCTGCATCGGCTCAGAGCTTGATCAGCGTCTCGAAGCCGCCATAGATCATCCGCTTGCCGTCGAAGGGCATCTGCCACTGGTCGCCCTTGAGCCTGGAATCCGCCATCACCTTGGCGTTGATATCGTCGCGCTCCTGCCGGGAGCGGTAGACGATCCAGGCAAACACCACGACCTCATCTTCTTTCGCCTGCACGGCGCGGGGAAAGGAGGTCAGTTCGCCATAGGGCACGTCGTCGCCGATGCATTCGACATATTCGAGCGCACCATATTCCTTCCAGATCGTGCCGGCGAAGGTCGAGAACGTCTTGTAGGCCTCGATATTCTCCTTCGGCACCGCCACGATGAAACCGTCGACATAGGACATTGCACGCCTCCTCCATCCATCTCGCGCTGGGGAGAGAAATAGGAGAGCGGCCGGGCAGGTCCAGGGAGGAAGCGCCGGGCAGAGGCAATCAAGGCCCATTCACCAGCTTGAGGATGAGCTGCTGGATATTGCCGCCGTCGCCCATTTCGATCTTGTCGAAGTCGCGGCCGCGCTGGCGCTGCCTCATGGAGATCTCGCCGAGGCGGCGGGTCAGCTCGATGCGGATCTTCTTGCAATCGGGGTCGTCGGCAACGGTGAGGCCGATGCTGATCGTCTCGATCTCCTTGACCATCTCCTTGATGGTCTCGCCATGCACGCGCTCATGCGCCTGCACGCCCGTGATGAAGCTCTCCCAGCTGCTGCCGACGGCCGGCGGCAGCGCGGCCGATGGTTTCGGCAGCGTATAGGTGATGATCAGCTTCGGCCGGTTGGTGGTGATGACGCAGGCATTGCCCTGCGCTTCGTATTTCCGGGTCCAGGTCAGCTTGAACGTCGTATGCGCGATCACCCGGCCCGTGACCCCGGCCTTTGGCCCCCGCGCCCCGATCGATTCGTAGAGTTCGGCGCCGGTCGTTCCCGATATCGAATAGGGCCGCACCTCTTCCACAGCCTGCCAATCGGCCCGTGCGGCGGCCGGCACCGATGCGAAAAACGCCGCCAATACATAGGGTAGAAAGGTTTTCGTCACGCGCGGCCCCGCCGAATTATGATTTGCGCGGACCCTAACGGGAGCCGCCGCCGCTTTCAACGCGCCATGCATGCATCAACCCTGCAGCGTCTTGACCTTGGTGAGATCCGGGAAGAGCCGCATCCACAGGAGCACAACGATAACGGTGCCGAGCCCGCCGACGATGCCGGTGGCGACCGGGCCGAGGGCTGCCGCCATCATGCCGGATTCGAATTCGCCGAGCTGGTTGGAGGTGCCGATGAACAGCGAGTTGACCGCGCTGACACGACCGCGCATCTCATCCGGCGTCAGGAGCTGCACCAGCGAGCTGCGCACGACGACGCTGACAGTATCCGAGGCGCCGACGACGAGCAGGGCCGCGACCGAAAGCACGATATTGGTGGAGAGCGAGAAGACGATGGTGGCGATGCCGAACACGGCGACGGCAGCAAGCATCTTGCGCCCGACATTGCTTTCGAGCGGCCGGCGGGCAAGCAAGATCGACATGGCGAGCGCGCCGATCGCCGGTGCGGCGCGCAGAAGTCCGAGCTCCCACGGGCCGGCATTGAGGATATCACGGGCAAATATCGGCAAGAGCGCGGTAGCGCCGCCGAGCAGCACCGCGAAGAGATCGAGCGAGATCGTGCCGAGCATCACCGGCCGGCTGCGGATGAAGGCGACGCCGGCAAAGACCGAGGCGAGCGTTACCGGCTCCCGCTTGGAAGGCGCCCATTGCATGCGGATCGAGATGACGTTGACGCTGGCGGCGGCAAAGAACAGCGCCGACACGGCGAAGGGCGCCACCGGGTTCAGCCCGTAGAGCAGGCCGCCGAGCGAGGGGCCGATAATCAGCGCCGTCTGCATCATAGAGGTGGAGGTTGCGACCGCCTTCTGCAGCATCGAGGCCGGCACGATATTCGGCAGCAGCGCCGCCATGGTCGGCCGCTCGAAGGCGACGACGGCGCCGAGCACGGTGACGGCGACAAGGATGCCTGAAGGCGTCAGCCATTGCTGCCAGGTGGCAACCGCGAGCACCAGCGCCGTTACCGCCTCGATCAACTGGCAGATGAGGCCGATGCGCCGCCGGTCGAAGCGGTCGGCGACATGGCCGACGACAAAGGTCAGCACCGCCATCGGCAGGAACTGGCAGAGGCCGACGAGGCCGAGCGCAAAGGCGCTGTGCGTCTGGTCGTAGATCATCCAGCCCATGGCGATGCCGATCGACTGGAAGGCAAGCGAGGAAAAGACGCGGGAGGCAGCGAAATTCAGATAGCCGGGGTGGCGAAGAACGCTCCGCGGGGCTTGGGATATGTCCATTGCGATGTCACCGGCCGGCGATGGGAGACGCGGCCTTCAGGAGGTTTTCGTGAATGTCAAAACGGTGTTCTGCTCCGATGAGCGGTTTGTCAATTGCAACGCGCGGTGATGACGGCGCACCGGCCGGCATCAGCGCGGCTCCTTGACGATGTTCAGATAGGCGGGGTCGAATTCGGCGATTTCCTGCAGGCGCTCCCAGTCGACGATGGTGATCGTCCGGTTCTCCCAGGTGAAGACCCCCTCGCGCCTCAGCGCCTGCAGTGTCTTGTTCAGATGGACGACGGAAACGCCGAGCACGTCGGCCATCTCGATCTGCGTCAACGGAAACTGGAAGCTTTCGCCCCGCGTCCGTTTGACGACCTGCAGCCGCACGAAAAGCTCGCAGACGAGATGAGCGATATGGGCGCGTTTGGAGCGCCGGCCCATGGCAACGATCCATTCCCGGTGAATGGCGCCATCGACCAGCGTGTCGAGCCAGAGAAGACGGGTCAGATGCGGCATGCGCTCGGTGATCGCCCTGAGATCGGCATGATCGGCGAAGGCGACATGACAGGCCGACAGCGCAACGATGCCGTGATCCATCTTCTTGACGGGAAAGGCGTGCAGGTCGACGAAATCGCCGGCGACATGCAGCGCGGTAATCTGGCGGCTGCCATCGGCCATCACCTTGTAGCGCGCCGCGAAACCATCGATCAGCAGCGTGCTGTAGGGCGGCCGGCTGCCTTCGGGGACGATATCCTCTCCGGCAACGAAGTGCCGGTCCTTGACCAGGATCGACCGGAGAAGGTTTTCCTCCTCTGCCGACAGCACATCGCGGCTTCCAAGGTTGAGCAGCAGGGCTTCAATCACGGGCTTGTCCGCCGATAGCACAAGAGGTGATCATGACGATGCGACCTGTATTTTCTATAAGAATCAATGCCTAGCCTCGGGAACAATTGTCTTCATCTGTAATTTCCCCTGTGACGCACAGGAAGAAACATGGCTCGCTACTTTTTCGATCTGCATAACGGCGAAGGTCCGACACGCGACGAGCATGGCACCGAGCTCAGATCGCGCGCGGACATTCCCAAAGAGGTGACCCGCATCCTGCTGGATGTGGCCCGTGACGAACTGCCCGCGGGTGATCGCACCATCATCGCCGTCACCGTTCGCAACGAAAGCGGCGATCCGGTGACGGTTGCCAGCCTCGTCTTCAACAATGAATGGCTCGACGTCCTGCGATAGCGGCCGCCGCGACGCGGCTTTGGCTCTTCGTTTATGCATGTCGCAGCATGCATTAGGACCCGCCTTCATAGCCGGCAATTAAATTTGACATAGTCGCGCCATTGCTCTGACTGACGGAGAGGCGGCATGCCGGCCGCGGCTATTTGAGGATTTCCTCGAGAATCAGCCGGATTTCCGCCAGCGGCCGCCGGCTTTCGTCGAAGAGTTCCACCGACAGCATGTTCAGAGGTTCCGCCGGCAGGCCTTCGGCGGCCATCTCCGCCAGCACGCGGCGCGCCTCTGCTTTGGCGGCGTCGATGGAGGCGAATTCATATCCGGTCTCGGTCGCCCCGACGCCATCACGATCGAGGAGCTGAAAGTAGAATTTCGGCACGACACATCCCCCGCTAGATCAAGTCAACGATCCCGCAACCAACAGGTTCCACCCGAGGACTCTGTCACCGTCAGAAGGTGCCGGCCTCCGGCGAGGCCATTTCCTCGATCGCGTCGACGCGGTCGGGATAGAAGGCGAGATGGTCCTTGATGTTGCCGACCGCGGCATTCGGCGCCTCGTAGCTCCAGACGGCATTCCTTGAGCGTTCGCCGCCCGGAATGATGCTGTAATAGGCCGCGTTCCCCTTATAGGGGCAATGGCTGGAGTGATCGGTGCGCTGCAGCAGCGACATCTCCACATCCTTGCGTGGAATATACTGCACCGGCGGATAGGAGGCCTCGCGCAGCGTCAGCGCATCGCGGCTGTCGGCAATCGTCCTGCCGCCGGCAGTCACGACGACGCGGCAGGGATTGTACTCGACGGTGATCGGATGATCCGGGCCCGGAATCTTGATCGATTTGTCTGACATGAGGTTCGTCTCCAGGAGATATCGATCTCACCGAGATAGGGCGGGCACGCCGCCGGCCCAAGACCTTTCCTGATGACAGGCATTAGAATTCGAAACGCGGCGATGCCAGGCTCAGCATCGCCGTTTTCGGCGCCGCCGGCCAGTGATGCGCCAGCGCCTCCGCCAGCGTTGCGATCAGCCGGCCGATATCCTCGCCGGCAGAGGCGTGCAGGGCCTCGGCGACGATCAGCACCGAGCGCGTCGTCGGCTTTACCGCCGAAAGCCCGCTCTGCCGGTTCGTCCAGCGCCGCGCATGCGCCCTCTCCGCGCCGTCTGCGAAGATCACCTCGTTTGCTTCAGGATGCTCGATTTCGCCGCCGAAGGTCAGATAGGTCTCGTGGCCGCCGGCCCGCCGAACCTCGAGATCATCAGTGATCCGTTCCGTGTCGAAGACGGCGATCGGAATGGCGAAGGCGAGCGAAATCGCATTGCAGAGATCGACCAGCGGATGCAGGCGCGGCAGGCCATGCGCCTGGCGGAAGCGGCGCAGCAGCGCCTCGGCGGCTGAGCGATATTGCGTCGGCTTCAGCCCCATGCGGGAAAAGCCGCGCCGCCACGCCTGGATTTCCGGAAATTCGCCCTCCTGCGCCGCGGCCAGCCGGGCCTCGGCAATCCCACTGAAGCGCGCAATCGCCGTCTCGACATCGGCATCCGCATGGATAGCGTCCATCTGAAGCGCGCCGGCGCGCAGCTCCGGAAACGCCTGCCATATCGCATCGGAATGACGGAACTGCATTTCTATCTTCCTCCAGATATATTCATTGCCGTCCGGCTGCCGGCAAAGGCGAGCCCGAGCACGGCCGCCAAGACGCAGGCGATGCCGGCGACTTGGTTGAGCCCGATCGACTCGCCGAGAATGAGGAAAGCCAGCATGACGGCGCAGACCGGCGCGACCGCAGTGAAGAGCGCCGCTTCCGTGCCGCTCACCCTTGCCGCCCCGGCATACCAGAGCAGGAAGCCGCCGACGGTCGGCACCAGCGCATAATAGACGACGGCAATGACGGCGCTTGTGGACATATCCTGCGCGAGAGGCGCTTCGAACACCGCCGGGATGACGGCGACGGCGAAGCCGATGCCGACCATCAGCGTCGACTGGGCAAGCGGCGGAATGTCAGTCTTCAGCTTCTTGTTCAGCAGGATGAACAGCCCCTCGCAGACGACGGCGCAGAAGATCAGCGCATTGCCGGCGAGCGACCCGCCGGCCGCGTCCGCGGTGACGGCAATCGAGAGCACGCCTGCCGTCGCCAGCGCCACGGCAACAAGCAAAGCAGGCTTCGGCCTTTCGCGGAGCAGCAGAATGGAAATCGCAGCCGAGACCACCGGCAGCGTGCCGATGACCACGCCGGCATCGGCCGCCGAGGTCAGGCTGAGGCCGGAGATCAGCAGCGTCGTATAGCCGACGCTGCCGGCACCGGCCTGGATGACGAGGATCAGGCGGTCATGCCGGGAGAGTTTCGGCAGCCGCACGCCGCTCGCCCGCATCAGCACCAGCAAGACGGGAAAAGCCAGCGCGAAGCGCAATGCCGTGGCGGTGAACGCCGGCAGGCCGGAGGCGATGAGCTTGCTGGCAATGACGGTGCTTCCGACGGTCAGCATGGCCAGCGCCAGATAGAGATAGCCTTGAACCTGCTTCGACATTCGGCGCCTCCTGTTGGACGCGGCGAGAAAACAGCAGGGAGCGGATCGGGTCTTGAACGAAATTGCAGGCGCTCAGAGAAAGGCGCCGGCATAGAGGCTGGGCGACAGGCCGTATTTGCGGACGAAGACACGCGTCATGTGGCTCTGGTCGGCAAAGCCGCTGGCGAAGGCCGCTTCCGCAAGCGGCGTTCCCTGAGCGATCAGCCGCCGTGCGATATGGATGCGGGCCTGGACGAGATAGGCATGCGGCGTCAATCCCGTCGCCTTGGCAAAACCGCGCAGCACCTGGAAGCGGCTGAGCCCGCTTTCCCGCGAGAGATCGGCGAGCGAGACGGCGGCAAGCGGATCGTCGTCGATCAGATCCCGGGCCGCGCGGATCGAGGCCGGCACCGGCGGCCGCTCGTCGCTGCCGCCGCGCTCGCGCATGACATCGGCGACGAGCTGCAGAAACAGTTGCTCGCGGAGCAGACCATCGGCCGCTCCATCGCCGGTGACCACACGAAAGAGCGCCTCGAAGCGGGCGGCGATCGCCCTGTTGCGGATGACCGGATGCGGGATTTCCGATCGCCCTGCCCCGCCGTCGCCGACCTCTCGCGCCAGGCCGGCGACGAACTCGGGATCGAAATAGAGAATGCGCCACGACCGCCGCTGGCCAATCGGCGCGCCATCATGCACCTCGTTCGGATTGACGGTGATGATATCGCCGGCTGTAGCCTCCACCATGCCGCGGCCGCTCAGCGATTTCTGCGCCCCTGATGAGACGAGGCCGATGCCGAACTGCTCATGCGTGTGCCTGGAAAAACTGTGATGCGTTTCCGCTTCCACCGCTTCGACGCCCGCCAGCGCCGAGCGCAGCATCCTGAACTGGTTTTTCGCCGTCATCTGCCCGCAGCTCCGATCGCCGGCCACTCTGCCAGCCGGATGGAGCAATGGCTAGAAGAACTCGTCGAGCAGCTGGAAATAATGGAGCCTAGCCGGATCCGGCATCGTCAGCCCGTAACGATCGAGGAAGGGCTGCACCAGCGCCTCGCCGAAATTATGGGCGATGCTGCGGCAGGCGAGCGCGATATCCTGATGGCGATCGGCGACGCCGAGCCGGCTGCAATCGATATAGCCGGAAAACCCTTCTGCCGAAGCGACGAAATTCGGCAGGCAGGCATCGCCATGGGTGACGACGAGATCCTCGCGATCCGGCCTTCTGCTTTCGAGCTCGGCAAACAGGGTCGCGGCACTTTTCCCAAGCCGCGTCTCGTCGAAATCGGTCTCGTCGACGATGCCGGCCTGCATCCGCGCTTTGGCCGCGGCAATACGGTTCTCCAGCCGGTGATCGAAGGGGCAGGAGGCGATCGGCAGGTCATGGAGACGGGAAAGCGCTGCTGCCAGCAGTTCGACCCGCGCCAGCGGCGTCAGCGCCGAGGCGCTGGCAAGATCATTGCCCGGCAGGGCGCCGATCAGCAGCCAGTTACGCCCGCCGTCGCTTTCCCGGGCTATCACTTCGGGACACGGCAGGCCGGCTGTCTTCAGCCAGCCGAGCCGGACGGCTTCATCGGCAAGCTCGCCGAACGGCCCCGCCGCCTCGACCTTCAGGTAGAGGACCGGCAGCCCCTCGCCTTCCAGCCGGAAGACGCTGGCGGTGGAACGGCCGAGCGCGTCGCGTTCGAACCGGTAGCCGGACAGCCGCTCCGCAAGCGCTCCCGGCAATGTTTTGGAAAATGTCAATGCAGGGTTTCGGCGGGTGCAGCGTCGAGAAGGATTTCGAACGCCTCTTCCAGGGCCGCCACCAGAATATCGGTCAGCTCGTCGCCCTTGTGTTCCAGGAACAGCGCGCTCACGGCTTCATCCTGACGCTCAAGAAAATGCTCGATCTCGTTCGACATATCATTGTCCTCTTCACCGTAACATCACGGCCATGAGGAGAGGCTAGATGCGGTTCCTTGCGTGTGGCTTGTTGCCAGTGAGACGCAATCCCATCGCAAGGCCTAGTCAAGAATATCATACTTCGCATACTGACTGCGGGGGATCAACCCGCCGACTTCGTGGGCAAACGACACGACTTTCGTCGCTCCCTCATCCAACTCGCACCGGAAACGAACGTGGTACCAGCCTTTGGCTGTGCTAAAGGCCGCATCGTCGACGTTGAGAATGCTGCCGGCTCGCAATCCAAAACTGGGCAACGAGATGGGGAAATAACGCGGCGAACCGTGAACAAGTTGGGCCTGAAGCTCGGTGGTACAAAGCGTGGCCACTCGATTTTTACGCGGAAGCCCATTGATCGCAGTTTGTGCAAACGGACTGCCATCGTCCGTCTGTGAAAACAGCGTTTTTGCCTTGGGTAGATCGCTGTTTTTAGCAATCGCTTTAGGCGTCTCAGCGGTCTTTTCTTCAGGCGGTTTGGCCTGCTCGATCGTCGTATTGGTTTCGCCAGACACGTCTGTCGGCGGCCCATTACGCTCCGGCGAAACGTCCGCCGTCGCAACCTCAGGAAGCTTCACGTCATCTGGCAGGGGTTTTGATGGAGGCTCCTCAGTTTTAGGTTTATCGGCCGCCGCCTTTGCCGGCATCTCCGCCGTTTCGGAATCCTGCTGCGGCGGGGTTGTCGCAGGTTTGGCTTCACCTTGCGAAGAATTTCCCGTCAGCGACTTTTCGGGGCCGCTATTCTTATCGCCAAACTCAATGACCGGGCGCAGGGTCGGCATCGGCTTCGTTTGCGCGGGAGTTTTCTTAGCCGCCGCCGCCGGCGGAGGCGGTGGTGGTGGCGGTGGTGGAGGTGGAGGCGGTGGAGGCTGCTTCTTCGCCTGTTCCGGCGGCTTCGGCTCCGGTGGCTTTTCCTTGGGCTTTTCCTCCGGCTTCTTCTCCTCCGGCGGCGGAACGAGTTCGACCTTCACGCTCTCTTCTTCGGCAGGCTTCGGCTCGATCTTCGGCAGGCCGAAGATCAGAAGCGCGACTAGGGGAACATGCAGAAGCACGGACACGACAACACCCCAGCGGATTTCAGGCCGCTGTTTTCCCGTTTCGTGCTGCGTTTCCGCCGGTGCCACGTCTTCTTCTGTCACAGCAGCGATGTGGCCTTTAAAACCGGCAGCATCAAGCCACAAAGGAAAAAAACTGCGTGATCGGCGTCATTGGTCGGCAGCCCCGTCATCGGCCACCAGGTCATGCGCCTGCCATTCGCCTTGCGGAATGGCATCGCCGACGAGAAGGGCGAAGGAGGTGACCTTGCCGGAGCCGGCATCGAGGCCGCATTTGAACTGGATGTTGTACCATGCCCTGTTGCTGCGCAACGCCCCGCCCCTCACCTCGACGCTGTTGCCGCTGATTTTCTCCGGCGCCATCGCATAGGGGGCGAGCAGATCGGGCCGCATATCCGGCCGCGCGTGGCGGACCTGCTCCAGCGCCTCGAGGTCGCAAAGCTGCAGATTGCGCTCGCTGCCGGCAAGGCCGCGCAGCGCCTCGCGGGCGCGCCGGCTGCGCGGATCGGCCAGCACCTTGTCGGAAAACAGCCGGCTTGCGGCGACGAATTCAGCCGGCTTCGGCGCCGGCGGAGCGATCGGCGTCACAGACGGGATTGCCGCAGCAGGCGCATTATTGGCAACCGGCGCAGGCCTTTCTGCTGGGCGCGCCGCGGCTTCGGGCTTTGCCGCTTCAAGCGAAGGCGCCTTGACCGGCTCGGCCGTCTTCACTGCTCCCACCGGCTGCGGAACGATCTCCACCAAGAGACCGTCATCGGGCGATGGCAGCGGCGGCTCGGCCTTCGGCAACAGCAGCAGGAGAAGGAGGATCGCCGCGGCATGCAAGGCGAAGGACGCCGCCGCGCCCCGCTGGATCCCATCGTCCCATTTGCCCGCCGCCAGTTCCATCGGTCAGGAAGCAGCCGTCGGACGATCGGCGGTGATCATGAAACTGGGGAGCGCTTTCATCATGGAGCTTGCCCTAAAATCGGGCCGGGAGCCCTGCCGCGGAAATTGAAGCACGGTGCGACACTGTCAGCACAGCCGAAGCCATGCAACAAATAAAATACACAATCTTTAATTGCATTCAGCCGAGCGAACCGATGAGATCCCGATAGGCCGCCTCAGGAAAGGCCTTCAGCGTCTCGGTCCGGACATTCCCCGCCATGGCGAGCGACAGCGTAAAATGCGCCATCACCGCGTCGTCGGGCGCCTCGCAGACGGCGACCATGTCGTGTCCGCCCATCGTCAGATAGAACTGGTTGAAGGAGCCGCCGACGCCGGCGAGCAGTTTCTTCGCCGCGTCCAGCCGTTTTGTCGAGTCGCGAACAGTACGGATGCCTTGGTCCGTCCAGTTGATCAAAAGAATGTAAGTGGTCATGTCGCACCTCCTAACGGAGGACCGGTCTACGCAGGTATACGTCGACCCTCGCTCGCGCGTCGCGATCGATCTCTTCCCCCGTGGCCGGATTATAGGCCTGTCACCAGGCAGCGACAAGAAAGCCGCCGGGATCATTGGTACTAATCACAACGCAAAAGCCGGGCGCGAGGCCCGGCTTTCCAATCAGAACGACGTTGTCCAAATCAGCTGTCGAGGAACGAACGCAGCTTCCTGGAGCGGCTCGGATGCTTCAGCTTGCGCAACGCCTTCGCCTCGATCTGGCGGATACGTTCGCGGGTGACCGAGAACTGCTGGCCGACTTCTTCGAGCGTATGGTCGGTGTTCATGCCGATGCCGAAGCGCATGCGCAGCACGCGTTCCTCGCGCGGCGTCAGCGAGGCGAGAACGCGGGTCGTCGTCTCGCGCAGGTTCGCCTGGATGGCGGCGTCGATCGGCAGCAGCGCGTTCTTGTCCTCGATGAAATCGCCGAGATGCGAATCCTCTTCGTCACCAACAGGGGTTTCGAGCGAGATCGGCTCCTTGGCGATCTTCAGGACCTTGCGGACCTTTTCGAGCGGCATGGCGAGCTTTTCCGCCAGTTCCTCAGGCGTCGGCTCGCGGCCGATCTCGTGCAGCATCTGGCGCGAGGTGCGGACGATCTTGTTGATCGTCTCGATCATGTGCACCGGAATGCGGATCGTGCGGGCCTGGTCGGCGATCGAGCGGGTGATCGCCTGACGGATCCACCAGGTCGCATAGGTCGAGAACTTGTAGCCACGGCGGTATTCGAACTTGTCGACCGCCTTCATCAGGCCGATATTGCCTTCCTGAATGAGGTCGAGGAACTGCAGGCCGCGGTTCGTGTACTTCTTGGCGATCGAGATGACAAGGCGAAGGTTCGCTTCGACCATCTCCTTCTTGGCGATGCGCGCTTCGCGCTCGCCCTTCTGCACCATGTGCACGATGCGGCGGAATTCCGAGATCGAAATGCCGGTCTCGGTCGCGAGATTCTGGATCTCCTGGCGGATGTCGCGGATCGTCGTGTTTTCGCCGCGGGCGAATTCCTTCCAGCCGCGGGCGGCCAGATTGCCGATCGACTTCATCCAGTTCGGATCGAGCTCGGCGCCCTGATACTGTTCCAGGAATGAGTCACGCTTGACGCCGTAGGATTCGGCCAGGCGCAGCAGGCGGCCTTCGTTGGAAACGAGGCGCTTGTTGATGTCGTAAAGCTGCTCGACCAGGGCGTCGATGCGGTTCTGGTTGAGCGACAGCGACTTGACGGCCTTGATCAGCTCGTCCTTGAGCTCCTTGTAGCGGCGCTCCTGGGCTGAAGACAGCGTGCCGGATGCCGACAGGCGCTGCTCGACCTGCTGGTCCTGCAGCTTGCGCAGCTTCTTGTAGGTCTCGGCGATCGTATCGAGCGTCTCCATCACCTGCGGGCGAAGCTCGGCTTCCATCGCCGCCAGCGAAAGGTTGGATTCGTCCTCGTCCTCTTCCTCCTCCTCGGGAGGCAGTCCCTCGCCGCCGACATCGGTGATGTCGTCGTCGCCGGAGCGGGCGCGGCGGGTCTTTTCCTTTTCCTCGGCGGCCTTGCGGTCGGCCTCGATCTTCTCGGGGCTCTGGAACTGCGGCGCAGCCTTGGCTTCAGGGCCGGAATAGGTGGTTTCGAGATCGATGATCTCGCGCAACAGCGTCGTGCCTTCGTTGAGTTCGTCGCGCCAGATGATGATCGCCTGGAAGGTCAGCGGGCTCTCACAGAGGCCAGCGATCATCGTTTCGCGGCCAGCCTCGATGCGCTTGGCAATGGCGATTTCGCCCTCGCGGGAAAGAAGCTCCACCGAGCCCATCTCGCGCAGGTACATGCGCACCGGGTCATCGGTGCGGTCGGTCGGCTCTTTCTTCTTGGCGGTTGCGAGCGCCGTGCCGCTCGAGGGTGCGAGTTCGCCGCCTTCGCTCTCCTCGTCGCCGCCGGCGTCGTCGTCATCGCCGCCGCTGGAAGCACCGGCTTCCTCGGCTTCTTCGTCTTCGATGACGTTGATGCCCATGTCCGACAGCATCGACATCGTGTCTTCGATCTGCTCGGATGTCACTTCTTCGGACGGCAGGACCGCGTTGAGCTCGTCCATCGTCACATAGCCGCGCTTCTTGGCGGCCTTGATCATCTTCTTGACCGCGTCGTCGGAAAGATCGAGAAGAGGGCCGTCGCTTGCGCCGTCGCGTTCGACTTCCGCGTCTTCGTTCTCTTTGACCTTGGTTGCCATTTATATCGTCGCCTTCCTGACGCTATCCAATCTCGCTACGGTGAATGGGCCGTCTCAGGGCCTGACGCGTCGCTCGCGCCGCCCTCGAATCACCTTTGCCCACCTAACGGGATGACATTTAAAGCCTGATTAACCACGATCGCCGGCATCGGACAGCAAAGCTTTTTTGCTTTTGGATTTCCGGCCATGGTTGCGCGATCCGCCTTGACCCAGTTCACCGTTTCAACAAGTCGAACGGTGATTCCCACATTTTTTGTTCTCGTCAAGCTTTTCTACAAAAAAAGCTCACGAAAGCTCGGAAAAAGCCTTATCCACAGGCTTTGAACCGCGGCAGCGATTGCGAAGCCTTATTTAAGATGCGGCGAACAAAAGACAAGGGCAGCAAAGATTTTGCCCGCCGAGCCAGTTGTTCGCGCCATTTTTGCAGTCCTATCGTTGCTCTATTCGCCTCTGTCCGCACCAATATTGGCTACTTTGCCTCGCCGTCATAGGCCGTCACCTTCAGCGCGCCGAGATCGACCGCGGGAATGCAGCGCAGATTGACCGAGGCCATCGCCGCGCCATTCGGGGCCACGCCTTCGCCGAACGGCGCGATGCCGCATTTGGCGCAGAAGTGATGCCGGATGACATGCCGGTTGAAAGTATAGGTGGAGAGATCCTCTTCGGGCGTCTTCAGCACCAGCTTGTCGCGCGGCACGAAGGCCAGAAGCCCGCCCCGCCGGCGGCAGAGCGAACAGTTGCAGTCCAGCGCCTCGGTGAATTCGCCTTCGACCTCGAAAGCGACCTTGCCGCAATGGCAGCTTCCTTCATAGAGCATGTCTTCCTCCTCACATCCAATCCATTACGACTTTGCCGGAGTTGCCCGAGCGCATCGCCTCGAAGCCGTCGCGGAAATCGTCGATGCCGATGCGATGAGTGATGATCGGCGCAAGGTCAAGGCCGCCCTGGACGAAGGCGATCATTTTGTACCAGGTCTCGAACATCTCGCGGCCATAGATGCCCTTGAGATTGAGCATCTTGAAGATCACCTTGTTCCAGTCGATCTCGAAACCGGCCGGCGCGATGCCGAGAATGGCGATCTTGCCGCCATTGTTCATCTTGTCGATCATGTCGCGGAAGGCGGGCGCCGCCCCCGACATTTCCAGCCCGACGTCGAAACCCTCCGTCATGCCGATCGTCTTCATCACGTCGGCCAGATTTTCCCGGGAGGCGTCGACGACATGGTCGATCCCCAGCTTGCGCGCCAGTTCCAGCCGGTGCGGGTTGATATCGGTGATGACGACCTTGCGGGCGCCGGACCGTTTGGCGACCAGCGCCCCCATGATGCCGATCGGCCCGGCGCCGGTGACGAGCACGTCCTCGCCGACGAGATCGAAGGAGAGTGCGGTGTGCACGGCATTGCCGAACGGATCGAAGATTGCGGCGATCTCATCGGATATATCCTCAGGGATCGCCACGACATTGCTTTCGGGAATGCAGACGAACTCGCCGAACGAACCCGGCCGGTTGACGCCGACGCCGAGCGTGTTGCGGCAGAGATGCCCCCTGCCCGCCCGGCAGTTGCGGCACTTGCCGCAGACGATATGACCCTCGCCGGAAACCCGCTCGCCGACGTGATAGCGGGTGACCGCCGAACCGATCTCGGCGATCTCGCCGGAGAATTCATGGCCGACGACCATCGGCACCGGAATGGTCTTCTGCGCCCACTGGTCCCAGTTCCAGATATGCACGTCGGTGCCGCAGATCGCCGATTTCCTCACCCGGATCAGCACATCGTTCGGCCCGACCTCCGGCACCGGCACATTCTCCATCCACAGCCCGACTTCGGGTTTTGATTTGACCAGCGCCTTCATCATGTTCGACATATCTGTATCCTTGGTCAGTGCCTGTTTCGGCCCCTCATCCGCCTGCCGGCACCTTCTCCCCGCAGGCGGGGCGAAGGGGACACGCGGCGACCTCTCCGTCCCCACCATCCTCTCGCAGGGCACGTCCCCTCGCCCCGTTTACGGGGAGAGGGTTAGGGTGAGGGGCAATCCCCCATTCTCAAATCACACCCAATTCCCGCCCAGCCTCAGCAAAGGCCGCAATCGCCCGCTCAACATCAGCCCTGGAATGTGCCGCCGACATCTGCGTGCGAATGCGGGCCTGGCCTTTCGGCACGACGGGGAAGGAGAAGCCGATGACGTAAATGCCCTTCTTCAGCATCAACCCCGCCATGTCCTGGGCAAGCTTGGCGTCGCCGAGCATAACCGGGATGATCGGATGGCCTTCGCCGGCGAGCGTGAAGCCGAGCTTCGTCATCTCGGCGCGGAAGAGATCAGCATTGTCGGAGAGGCGCTTGCGCAAGGCATCGCCGTTTTCGATGAGGTCGAAGACCTTGAGCGAGGCGGCGGCGATGACCGGTGCCAAGGTGTTCGAGAACAGATAGGGCCGCGAGCGCTGCCGCAGCCATTCGACGACCTCGGCTTTCGCCGCGGTATAACCGCCGGACGCGCCGCCGAGCGCCTTGCCGAGGGTGCCGGTGATGATGTCGATCCGGCCCTCGACGCCGCAATGTTCGGGCGAGCCGCGGCCGTTCCTGCCAACGAAGCCCACCGCATGGCTGTCATCGACCATGACCATGGCCCCGTATTTCTCGGCGAGATCGCAGACGCCGCCCAAATTGGCGATGATGCCGTCCATCGAGAAGACGCCGTCGGTGGCGATCAGCTTGAAACGGCTGCCTTCGGCTTTCTTCAATTCCTCTTCGAGTGCCGCCATGTCGTTGTTGGCGTAGCGGAAGCGTTTGGCCTTCGACAGCCTGACACCGTCGATGATCGAGGCGTGGTTCAGCGCATCCGAGATGATCGCATCTTCTTCGGAGAGCAGAGTCTCGAACAGGCCGCCATTGGCATCGAAGCAGGAGGAATAGAGGATCGTGTCTTCCATGCCGAGGAAGGAAGAGATACGAGCCTCGAGCTGCTTGTGCTCCTCCTGGGTGCCGCAGATGAAGCGCACCGAGGCCATGCCGTAGCCATAGCGGTCGAGCGCCTGCTTGCCGGCCGCGGCCAGTTCCTCGTTGTCGGCAAGGCCGAGATAATTGTTGGCGCAGAAATTCAGCACCCGCTCGCCGGTCGAAATGGCAATTTCGCCTGCCTGCTTGGAGCTGATCACCCGCTCGGATTTATAGAGGCCGGCATCCTTCAGCGCCGAAATTTCGGCACTGAGATGGGAGAGAAATGGCGAGGTCATGGGCGGCCCTTCCTGATGTTTTTTATAGCTTCCGGGTTAGCATATCGCCATCGGCTTGTCTTGTTCAGCGCTGGGCCGAAGACATCCGCCGATCCGCTCAGCCATCCTGCGCCAGGATGATCTCCAGGAAGGCGTCGCCGTAACGCTCGAGCTTCGCCTGGCCAACACCCGATATGGCCAGCAATTCCTTGCGGCTCCTCGGCTTCTCCGTGGCAAAGGCGATTAGCGTCGTATCGGGAAAGACGACATAGGGCGGCACGCCGAGGGATTTGGCGATCGCCATGCGCTCGGCCCGCAGCGCCTCGAACAGAGCGCCGTCGGCACCCGACAGTCCCGACTTGCGCTCGCTGCGCTCCGCCTTCTTCGTGCGCCGTTCGGAGGCCGGACGGTCCTTGCGGAAGAACACCTGCCGTTCATGCTTGAAGACGGCGCGCGCCTCCGGCTCCAGCTTCAGCGCCCCATAGGCCTCGTGATCGACCCGGACCAATCCCATGGCGAGCAGCTGGCGGAAGACTGACTGCCAGATGCGCGACGGAATATCCTTGCCGGCGCCGAAGACCGGCATATCGACATGGCCGAAACGCTCGGTCTTTTCATTGACGTTGCCGACGAGCACATCGACGACATGGCCGGCGCCGAAACGCTCGCCGGTGCGGTAGATCGCGGCCAGCGCCTTGATCGCCGCTTCCGTGCCCTCCCAGGTCTCGACCGGCTTCAGGCAGGTGTCGCAATTGCCGCATTGGCCGGCATGCGCCTCGCCGAAATGCGCAAGGATCGCCTGGCGGCGGCAGGAGGCGGTCTCGCAGATCGCCAGCAATGCATTGAGCTTGGCGCGCTCGACCCGCTTGATCTCAGCGGCGGCAGCGCCCTCGTCGATCATCCGGCCGCGCTGGATGACATCGGCCATGCCATAAGCCATCCAGACCTCGGACGGCAGGCCGTCGCGGCCGGCACGCCCGGTCTCCTGGTAATAAGCCTCGACGGATCCCGGCAGGTCGAGATGGGCGACATACCGTACATTCGGCTTGTCGATGCCCATGCCGAAGGCGACGGTGGCGACCAAGCAGAGGTTTTCCTCTTTCAGAAAGGCATCCTGATTGGCGTCGCGAACCGCCCTGTCCATGCCGGCATGGTAGGCAAGCGCGCGTACGCCCTGGCCGTTCAACCACTCGGCCGTATCCTCGACCTTGGCGCGCGACAGGCAATAGACGATGCCGCTGTTTCCTTTGTGGCCGGATAGGAAGCGCAAAAGCTGCTGACGCGGCTGGTCGCGCTCGACGATTTCGTAAGCGATGTTCGGACGGTCGAAGCTGGTGGTGAAGATCCGGGCAGCGTCGAGCCCCAGCCGCTCGATAATGTCGTCGCGCGTATGCGGATCGGCCGTCGCCGTCAGCGCCACGCGCGGCACGCCGGGATATTGCTCGCCAAGCTGGCCGAGCGCACGATATTCCGGGCGGAAATCATGGCCCCATTGCGAGACGCAATGGGCCTCGTCGATGGCAAACAGCGCGATCTTCTCGTTGGCGATCAGTTCGCGGAAACCATCGGTGAGGATGCGTTCGGGCGTGACGTAGAGAAGATCGAGCCGGCCGGCCGAAAGCGCGCGGCGGACCTCGACGAATTCCTCGCGCGACAGCGACGAATTCAGCGCGGCCGCCCGAATGCCGAGCTGCTTCATCGCCTCCACCTGATCGCGCATCAGCGCAATCAGCGGCGAAACGACGATGCCGACGCCGTCACGGCAGAGTGCCGGGATCTGGAAGCACAGCGATTTACCCGCGCCCGTGGGGAAGAGCACCACGGCATCGCCGCCTGACACCACATGCTCGACCACCTGCTGCTGCTTGCCGCGGAAGGAGGAATAGCCGTAGACCTGCTTGAGAATATCGAGCGGCGCGCGGCCGGCGGAAAACAGCGCAACGGAGGCGGAAAAGCCCGGTTCGTTCCGTTCGGTCTGCGGCATCAGTGGTTCGCCACCCCTTTGACGCGGCCGGATAGCACGCCGAAGCCGTCGATGATCGCCTCCTGGTTCTCAAGCCGCACTCCTTCGAAATGCACTTCCTGCTGCGCCCGCATCAGCTGAACGATCGCCTCGCCGTCGCCGGCTTCGGTCGCCAGCGCAATCTCGCGTTCGAGCTCCATCTTCTGCCGGCGCAACGCCTTTGCCCGTTTGTGGAAGGCGAGCGCCTGTCGATAACCCTCACGCGCATCCTCCATCGCCGCCTCCTCGGTCGCCGTCCAGAGCCTGGCATTGCGCACCTGCTGGTCGAGGCTCTTGATGAGAGGGCCGAATCCTTCGAATTCCAGCCTTTCGGTCAGATAGTCGCGCGTCAGATGCGGGCCAGCGACGGCAGCGGCTGCCCCAAGCATGGCCGACCAGAGCCGCTGCAGCTCGCGGCTGTCGTAGTCGATCGCGGCGATCTCGTCATAATCGTCGATCATCAGCGCCGGATGATTGACGATGGTCAGCGCCAGCACACTTTCGCGCAGCGCCGTATTGTCCCGGTGGCCACGCACGGGGCCCGAGCGGGCGAGCCGGTCGGAAATGACGCTGGGGCTTTTCGGCCCTGCCTTACCCGCATTGTCGCGGCCCGTCCGGGAATTGCCGTTGCCGTTGAAGCCGCGGCGTTCGCCATTGCTGCGGTTCTGGAACTGCGGCTGGAAGAAGGTGTTCAGCCGGTCGCGAATATCCTGCTGGTAATGGCGGCGCACATTCTCGTCCGCGATGACGGCGACCAGCTGCTTCAGCCGCGCCTCGAGCTCGGCGCGCGCCTCGGGCGTGTCGAACTTGCCGGTGTTGATCTCCCGGCTCCACAGCATCTCCGACAGCGGCTTTGCCTGGCTCATCACCTTGTCGAAGGGCGCGCGGCCGTCATCGCGCACGAGATCGTCCGGGTCCTTGCCATCCGGCAGAAGCGCAAAGCGGACGGAACGGCCGGGCTTCAGATGCGGCAGCGCCAGCTCGGCGGCACGATTGGCGGCGCGGATACCGGCGCCGTCGCCGTCGAAGCAGAGCACCGGCTGCGGCACCATCTTCCAGAGAAGCTCAAGCTGGTTTTCGGTGAGTGCCGTGCCGAGCGGCGCCACCGCATTCTCGATGCCGGCCTGATAGAGCGCGATCACATCCATATAGCCTTCGACGGCGATGATGGTGCCGGTCGCATTGTCGTCTTGCGCATCGCTGCGGCCCGGCCCCTGGATGGCGCGGCGGGCGCGAGCGAAATTATAAAGGACGTTGCCCTTGTGGAAGAGCTCCGTCTCGTTGGAGTTCAGATATTTCGCCGGCGCATCTGATGACATGGCGCGGCCGCCGAAGGCGATCACCTTTTCCCGCGACGAGAGGATCGGGAACATGATGCGGTCGCGGAAGCGATCATAGGAAACCGGTACGTTTTCATGAACGACCAAGCCGCAGGCCTCGATCTGCTCTTTGAGCACGCCCTTGCCGGCGAGAAACTCCTTCAGCGCATTGCGGCTGTCAGGCGCATAGCCGAGACGGAAGGTTTCGATGGTGCGCCCGGTCAGCCCGCGATCGCGCAGATAGGCGCGCGCCCTCGCCCCATTCGCCGTCTGCAATTGATCCTGGAAAAATTGAGTCGCCATTTCCATGACGTCGATCAGCGAGCCGCGTTCCTTCTCACGCTTCTCCATCACAGGATCGGCAAGCGGCATCGAAACGCCGGCCATATCGGCGATCTGCTGCACCGCCTCGGGAAAACTCAGACCTTCCAGCTCGGTGAGGAAGCGGAAATGGTCACCGGTGACGCCGCAGCCGAAGCAGTGATAGCGGCCCTTCCGGTCCTCGCAGTGGAAACTCGGCGATTTCTCGCCGTGGAACGGGCAGCAGGCCCAGTAATCGCCACGCGACACGTTGGTCTTGCGCTTATCCCAGCTGACACGGCGCGCAATCACGTTCGAAATCGGAACGCGGTCGCGAATATCATCGAGAAAGGTGTTGGAAAAGCGCATCTATACCTCTTGGCCAGCCTCCATATAAGCTGCTTTACCGCTTCACGCCACGAAACTTGTCATGAAAACCCGCTATTCACAGGCAAGTGCACCGGTCCGCAGTGGCGTCGGTTATCCAATCAAAAACGCGTTATCGCCCCCTGCGACAGGGTGCGACATTATTGTCGTTCAAGCGCTGAATTTCCACCGCTGCAACTGCCTCGGCAAGTGTGAAGGCCTTTAGCCGGGTTGAATTAAACCGTTTTAAAACAAATGCTTGCCTTGTGCATCGATTGCACGGCCCGATCGTCGCGGCGCCTACAGAGTCTTCGCTTCTGCCTCTCCAAAACCGACATTTTCGGCAATCATTATTTTTTTGTAATTTGAATAAGCCGCCGCCCCGCAATAGGTTCGATCTCAACAAAGCGATCCCCGAGCGAAGCACCATCCCTACCCCCGGCGCCGCTTCGCAAGGGTGCCTTTGCAAATACCCTCCGGCTTGGGCCTCGGCCCTGCGTTTGCCGGCGGAAGCAAAGAGCAAGAAGGCAGGAGCGCCCCCAGCTCCTGCCTTCTTAAATTTTGCCTTCCCCTGATACAAATTCCCTTTTGAAATTAACCGATTATTGACAAAACCGTTGACAGGCGGCGCTTGCGTGAAAGAAGTATGCGCCGAACTCCCTGGACCCCTTCCACATGGCCTTTACCGCTGAAACTCTTGCAGCAGACGATCGCTTTCTCGCTGCGATCCTGCATTGCGCCGATCAGATGCTCTCGATCTATCGGGAGAGCCCGCGCATCGCCTCGATTTTCGCCGCACAGCAGCGCTGGCTGATGGCCCATGCCGGCTTTGCGCTTCACTATGGCTATCCCGGCGACGGCAAGAGCGGTCTCTATTCCGGCCGCTTCATCGATTTCGCCGTCAGGAACGACATCGCCAGCCGCAATACGGCCGCGGCCTTCATGCAGGAAATGCTGGCCTATCGTTTTCTGCGGCCGGTTCCCGGCCCCGACAAACGCACGCGCTATCTGGAGCCCACGGAAACCGCCGAGGAGCATTTCACCCGATGGCTCGTCGCCCATCTGATGATCCTCGACAACCTCGACGGCGGTGAACGCGCCAGCAAGGTCAGTGCCGATCCCTCGGCGATGATGGCAGCGATCCAGCCGCGGATCGCCAGGGCGATCATCGGGAGCGAAGCGGTGCGCAATCCCGGCCCGACCTTCAACCTCTTCAACTGGGCAAATACCGGCGGGCTGGTGATGGACTACCTGATTTCGCGCCTTCCGGAATTTCCCCGCGCAGCCGAGCGCGTCGCGGTCGGCCCCCTGTCGCTCAGGGAAATCCGCGAACAGTTCATGATCTCCAACACCCACTTGAAGCGGCTACTGACCCAGGCGGCGGCCATGGAGAGCGTCGGCTGGACAGCCCCCTCCCGCAAGGGCGACTTCTGGCTGTCGCGCCGCTTCATTCTCGAATACTGGAATTATCAGGCGGCGAAATTCGCCATTATCGATGCCGCAGCCGAAGCGGCGCTCGGGCCTGCGGTCCATGAGGAGCCGCAGGCGAGACGGGTGGTCTGAGGTTAGCTCAGCAGTTCCTTGACGGTCGCCGACGCCTTGGCGAAATCCATCTGGCCGGCATAACGCTCCTTGAGCGCGGCCATCACCTTGCCCATGTCCTTAGCGCCCGCCGCACCGGTTTCGGCGATGATCGCAGACACATTGGCGCGCACTTCGCTGTCCGAAAGCTGCTTCGGCATGAAATCCTGGATGACGGTGATTTCGGCGCGCTCCTTGGCGGCGAGCTCCGGCCGGGAATTCTCCTCGTAGATCTTTGCCGATTCGTCGCGCTGCTTCACCATCTTGGCGAGGATCTGCAAAATCTCGTCGTCGCTCGCCTGCTCCTTGCCGGTGCCGCGATTGGCGATATCGCGATCCTTGACCGCGGCCTGAATCAGCCGGACGGTGGAAAGCCGCTCCGCATTCTTGGCCTTCATCGCCTCTTTCAGCTGGGTGGCGAGTTGATCGCGCAGCATGGTCTTCACTCCTGTTTTGATGCCGCTTCATAAACCACGCTGATGCGGCGGATCAAATAAATTGCGCGGTCGCCGCGATAAAGCGCAGGAAAACGGCGGCAATCCCGGTTACAAAGATTGACGCTCAGCGATTGCGTGGCTATTTACCGCCACCTGCACCAAAATTCGTGATCAGGCCTGAAGCGCGCGGCATTGCCGCGTCCACACGCCTGCGAGATCAAATGGCGACGAGCGCGGCAACGCGCACCGACCGCCGGAAACGGGATGAAGATGACCGCGACAGCACCCTGGACAATCGAAAAGCCGACCGCCCTGCTCGTTCTTGCCGACGGCACGGTCATCGAAGGCAGGGGCATCGGCGCCACCGGCGAGGTCCAGGCCGAAGTGGTCTTCAACACGGCGCTGACCGGCTACGAGGAAATCCTGACCGACCCCTCCTATCTCGGCCAGATCGTCACCTTCACCTTTCCGCATATCGGCAATATCGGCACCAACGATGAAGACATCGAGGATCTGACGCCTGCCGCCCGCCACGGCGCCGTCGGGGTCATCTTCAAGGCCGACATCACCGAGCCTTCGAACTACCGCGCCGCCAAGCATCTCGACCAATGGCTGAAGGCGCGCGGCGTCATCGGACTCTGCGGCATCGACACACGCGCGCTGACCGCCTGGATCCGCGAGAACGGTGCCCCGAACGCGGTGATCGCCCACGATCCGAACGGCGTCTTCGACATCGAGACGCTGAAGGCCGAAGCCAAGGCCTGGAGCGGCCTCGAAGGTCTCGACCTTGCCAAGATCGCTTCCTCGGGCCAGTCCTCGCAATGGACCGAGACGCCGTGGGTCTGGAACGAAGGTTACGGCGAACTCGCCGCAGCGGACGCCAAATACCACGTCGTCTGCCTCGATTACGGCGTCAAGCGCAACATCCTGCGGCTGTTTGCCGGTCTCGACTGCAAGGTGACCGTCGTGCCGGCAGCAACGAGCGCCGAAGACGTGCTCGCCATGCAGCCCGACGGCATCTTCCTGTCGAACGGCCCGGGCGATCCGGCGGCAACCGGCGAATATGCCGTGCCCGTGATCAAGACGCTTGTGAAGACCAATATCCCGGTCTTCGGCATCTGCCTCGGCCATCAGATGCTGGGGCTGGCCCTCGGCGCCAAGACCGAGAAGATGCATCAGGGCCATCACGGCGCCAACCACCCGGTCAAGGATCATACGACCGGCAAGGTCGAAATCGTCTCGATGAACCATGGCTTCGCGGTCGACTCGAAGTCGCTGCCCGATGGCGTTGAAGAGACTCACATTTCGCTTTTCGACGGCACCAATTGCGGCCTGCGCGTGCGCGGCAAGCAGGTCTTCTCCGTCCAGCACCACCCGGAAGCCTCGCCCGGCCCGCAGGACAGCCACTATCTCTTCCGCCGCTTCATCAACATGGTGCGCGAGAAGAAGGGCGAACCGGCGCTCGCCGAACGCTGATTTCAAGAACTGCCGATTTCGCAAGTGCCCGCCAAACCGGCAGCCGCTAGCGTGATGTGGAATCCCTTGAATCTTGAAAGGCAGCAATGAGAGGAAGGACTGCTATCTGCCGATAGCGGTCTTTTTTCGTTATAGAAGAACAAGGCTGCTTTGCGCGCCCGTTTTGGTCGTTCGCACCGCATGTGGTTCCTGACAACACCGCAATCATGGCACATCGCGATGCCGGCGGAGGAGCCGTCCACAGCATCAATTGCGGAAATCGGTGTTGCAGCTAAATACGGACATCGCTTTAGGCAGTATTCCGCTGATCGAAATATTGACTTCCGTATAAATTGTGCCAGCTTAGGTGAATTATTTCACTGGGTAGCCTGTGATTGTACTTATCGCATATTGCCGACAGTTCTAGCGAAGCCGAGAAACGGTAGCGGACCACCCCTCTGGACTGAAACTCGGGCATGGCTGCGCTTAATGCCGTGATCCAGTGCGCAAGTAGATTGCCTTTGCCGTTTGGCTCAGCATGTTCTGAGCGTTGGCTGTTTTTGGCTTTGTAGTCTCCACAGCATTTTATGACGCGATCGCCACGCATCTCGACAGCCTATCCCGAAATGCAGCATCCCGCCTGAGGCAAGAATGGACCCGGAGTGGGTTAAACTCTGAGAACGATCAGGCTCATGACGCCGTCTTTGGCATTTTGAGGATTCGGAAAAAGCCCGGTGAAAATGCTGGCCGGCACGCCGGCAATCATGCGAAACAAAGGAGGAACACCGATGCCCGGATATGCATTGGACAATTCCTGGGACAGGGCAAAACGCCGACTTGAACTGCTGGAGCACTATCTGGACCCCTTCACACGGCGGCGTTTCGCAGCTCTGGGCATCCGCGACGGACTGAGTTGTCTGGAGATCGGCGCCGGAGGCGGATCGATTGCCCTTTGGCTGAGCGAGAAGGTCGGCCTTTCCGGCAAAGTTGTTGCGACGGATATCAACACGGCCCTGTTCGACAACCTCAGACGGCCGAACCTCGTTACGCTGCAGCACGATATCCTGAATGATCCGTTGCCTGAGACGGGGTTCGACATTGTCCATACCAGATGGCTGCTCCATCACCTCCCCGACCCCGAGAAGGCGCTGCGAAGAATGGTAGAAGCGCTTTGCCCCGGCGGATGGCTTCTGGTGGAGGAAGTCGACTTTTTTCCAGTCCACGCATCACCTTCCGCCGACTACAGTGACTTCATGACCGCCTTGGTGAACACAGTCGTCAAAGCCTCCGGACGGGATTGCTTCTGGGCTAGGGCGCTCCCCAAAACAATTGCGGGAATGGGCCTATCCAATGTCGGTGCCGAGGGCGATTATTCGATATTGCAGGGCGGATCCCCGGTTGCTGAATTTTTTAAGCTCACTGCCGAACAGATGAGGGAGCGAATGTTTGACGCCGGAACAATCGATCCCTCGACGTTTGCAAGGTCAATGCGACTGCTTTCCGATCCCACCTTCTGGTCGTTTGGCGGCGGAGGAGTGGCGGTCTGGGGTCAAAGACCCGTTGGTGAGTAACTCGGAGCCATCACACCGTCCGCCTCGCGCCCTCATTTCAGCCGTTGGAGCAGACCTTGCACCTGCCGGAAAGCAGACATTGTCTAGTTTCAAGGTAACGGCATCTTTGCGCCGCCGATAGCGGAAGTAAGCGTCGTCGCCTTCATGTCTCGACGAAGCTGCTTAAATGTTTCGCAAAGCATCCTGTCTTCATTCTGGGCTACGGGCTCATCGCCACCATGATGCAAGGCGGTCCAGCGGAAAAGTCATGCGAGACTCGGGCTGGTTGACGCGTTTTGTGGAGCGTCTGAAGAAGCTTGGCACTGCGATCCAGACCGCCGTTTCGCGCAGCGCATATCCGTTGATCAAGTCCTCGAACGCGTCGAGATTGTTCCCACCCGCTGTCACATCTCCGGCAGGCCTGCCTTTCGAAAGCCGTCGACAAAGTGGTCTCGTACAGATGCATCGCGCAGCGGCTGGGAGCTGAGCCAATGGCCGATCGTGAAATGAGGGTGGGCGATCAGGAACAATTCTGCTTCTCGCCGCGCCTCCTCACTGTGGCCCAACTGCGCAAGCGTAGCAGCCAGGAATTTGCGTGAGTTGGTACGATAGGTGTCTTCCCTGCGCAGGGTAGCGCTTGCCGCCTCATAGTCACGCGCGGCGTATTGCGCCTGTCCAAGATGACAAAGATACCAGCAGGCTGGACGGGGATTGAGCCGCAGAGCTTTTTCGATCTGCGCCAGTCCGTCGGCAACCCTGCCGTCCAGCACTGAGATGTCAGAGATGGCGGCCCAGGTGTCGGCGTGGTTGGGGTCCAGTTCCAGGGCCTTGGCGAAGGCGGCCTCCGATTCCTCCCATCGCCGCTCATAGGCCAAAATAGTCCCCAGGACGTAACGGCATCCGGCATCGTTGGGATCAAGCTCGACCGCCTTCTGCGCTGATGTCGTCGCCATCTTACGGTTTGGATCTTCGGGCTCGCCGAAATGGGTCCAGGCCAGCCAACGGTTATAGGCAAGCAGACCGAGCGCCTCGGCATATGATGGCTCGAGCTTGACCGCGCGCTGGAGCAGCATATAGGCCTCACGCTCGGTTTGCGGCGACTCTTCCGTCAGGAGGCGGGCGCGCACACACAGATCGTACGCCTCAAAGTTCTTCGGCCGATTGCGCGGCGTCGGGATGGTCAGCCGGCCGACGAGGGCTTCGACAATCTTGGCGTTGACTTCGTCCTGCAATTCGAAAACATCTTCCACCGTCCTGTCGAACCTTTCAGCCCACAAGTGCCCGCCGGCAAGCGCGTCGATCAATTGGGCATTGATGCGGACACGGCCCATTGCGCGTCTGGCGCTGCCCTCCAGAACGTAGCGGACGCCGAGTTCCTGAGCGACCAGCTTTACGTTGACCGGCTTGCCCTTGTAGCCGTACACGGAATTGCGCGCGATGACGAACAGGCCGGCCGTACGGGAAAGGTCGGTGATCAGGTCTTCAGTCAGGCCGTCGACGAAAGGCGCGTCCGCTTCATCCCCACTCATATTCGTGAACGGCAATACAGCGATCGAGGGACGGTCGGGCAGCGGCAATATGCTCTGCAGCGCATCGGGCCAATGCCACACGTGGACAGGGCGGGTCAGGTTCTTCAGGTAGCGTTCGCCTGCGTCGAAGAACCGGTCGCCGATCTTGCCGACGATCTCGCCGTGAACGCCGGCTGAAATGCAGATACCTCCCGGCGCGGCCTGCGTCTCCAAGCGCGCCGCGACATTGACCCCGTCGCCGAGGACATCTGGACCATCGTCAATGACATCTCCCAGATTGACACCTACACGCAAAAGTAGTTGTCGATCTCCGGAAGCCTCGACAGTAGTGTTGGCCCGTTGCATTTCCAGCGCTGCTTCGACCGCATCCACCGCGCTACCGAATTCGATCAGGAAGCCGTCGCCCACGATCTTGAAGATGCGACCGTTGTGGCGCATCACGGCCGGCTCGATAACGCCTGAACGGAGTTCCCTAAGGTTTTCAAGCGTTGCGACTTCATCAGCCTCCATCAGGCGTGAATATCCCACCACATCGGCAACGACGATGGCAGCGAGACGACGCTGAAGAGATTGATCCGTCATGTGAGGACAAGCCCAACGACCAAATTAGCAAGTTATTGTTCAACTGCGGGTGAGTCAATAAGTGGTTAAGAGGTAATGCCGTCACTCTGGAACACGACGGCTTCAGGAAGTGGTCGCCCCGCGATTCCAAGTTAGTGACCGGACGTCTTCGCTTCCATGTTGACCTCAACCGTACTTGAGGAATTACAAACTCCCGGCAGACATCTGATGCAGGGGAAAATGGATGAGCGGAGCTTTCTTTCGTGTCGACAAATTCGTCGTGCCGGCTGCGGCGCGTGAGGAGTTTCTCGTCAAGGTGATGATGACCCACAAGCTGCTGGAAGCGCAGGAAGGTTTCATCGATCATAGGGTATTGGAGCAGGTCGCCGGTCCCGGCGAATTCAATTTCGTAACGATTGCCGAATGGGAAAATACCGAGGTTGTCGAACGCGCGCGGATAGCCGTGGCGGCCGCCCATAAGGCCGCAAATTTCGATCCGCAAGAAATGTTCGCACGTCTCGGCATTCGAGCCGATATCGCCAGTTACAAGCCTGTAGCGGCCTGAGGGTAAAGACGGCCGATCAGCCGCCTGAAGTCGCCTCCTCCCGGCGAAGCAGAAGATAGAAGCGCCAGCAGAGCATGACGGCAGCCGCCGCCAGCCCGACGAGGAAGCCGAACCAGATGCCGATGCCGCCGAAGCCCAGCGGGAAGGCAAAGGCCCAGGCGAGGAAGAAGCCGATCGGCCAATAGGCAATCAACGCCATGATCATCGGCACCCGCGCATCTTTCAGGCCGCGCAGCAATCCGTTGGCAACCACCTGCAGCCCGTCGACGAGCTGGAAAAGCCCGGCGACGACGATCAGCGGCCCGGCATAGGCAAGCACTGCGGGCGCCTCCGGCGAGTTGACGTCGAGGAACCAGCTGCCGAGAAATTGCGGCATGGTGGCAAAGAGCACCGAGCCCACCGCAGAAATGGCGCAGGCAAGGATGAGCACCACGATCGAAGCCCGCACCAGCCCGCGATAATCCCCCTGCCCGTGCGCGACGCCGACGCGCACCGTCGCGGCCTGGCTGAGGCCGAGCGGGATCATGAAGGCGATCGAGGCCCATTGCAGGGCGATACCGTGAGCGGCGAGCTCTATGGTGCCGATATAACCCATCAGGAGCGATGCCACCGTGAACAGGCTGACCTCGGCAAGCACGGTGACGCTGATCGGAAAACCGAGCCGGAGGACCTCCAGCAGCGCATGCCAGTCGGGCTTCCAGAACCGCACGAAGATCTCGTAGCGGCGTGTCTCTTCCCGCTTCTGCACGAAGGCGAGAAGGAAGAGAAAGCCGGCCGTCTGCACGACGACCGAAACGATCGCAGCGCCCTCGAGCCCCATCGCCGGAAGGCCAAAATGGCCGAGCACCAGCGCATAGGCGAAGATCGCGTTCAGCACCAGCGTGGCGATGGTGACATTGAGGATGATGCCCGCCTTGCCGATAGCGCTGACCAGCGCACGCATGACATTGAAAAGCAGCGCCGGCAGCACGCCGAACTGGCCGATCATGATGTAGCCATGGGCGAGCCTGGCCACCTCGGGCTTCTGCTGCGCGAAGAGAAGGATCTGCTCCGAATTGAAGAAGGCGGGCTGCATGACGACCCAATATGCGATCACCACCCAGAGACCCATGCGCAGCGCCCGGCGCACGGAGACGACGTCACCGCGGCCATAGGCCTGCGCCACCATCGGAATGACGGCGATGGCAAAGCCCGAACCGAAGATCAGGATCGTGAACAGGAACTGCGCCGAAAGCACCATCGCCGCCAGATGCTCGGCGCCGAGCCGGCCGACGATCATCACGTCGGTGGTATTGATGCCGAGCTGGGCGAGCTGCGCACCGATCAGCGGAATGCCGAGCGCCAGCGTTGCACGGAAATGTGCGCCCCAACGATTATCGGTTGTCGGCGCAAGCCTGCGCGCGTCGATCGGCGTGTCCATGACACCTGGTCCTGTGATTGAAATATGCCTCGCCGCGCAATTGGCGGAGAAATATCATCGGGATTTAGAGGAAAGCCCCGCAAAGAACTACCCCAAAACAGGCAGATGATGAAAAATTCATCATCGCATCACCATTTCTGATTGATCAGCCCGCCGCCTCAAGCGCATCGGCCGGCTGGCGCGCTCGAACCCGCACGAGGAACACGCCGGCGGCCACCAGGATGAACAGGGCAGCGGTCAGATAGGGCGCGCCGGCAAAGGTGACCGGCGCCTCGGGCCGGGTGAAATAGCTGAACAATTGCGTGAAAATCAGCGGCCCGACGATGGTGGTGATGCTGCTGAGGCTGGTCAGCGCGCCCTGCAGTTCGCCCTGCGCCGAGGGCGGCACCTTGCCGGCGGCGATGCTGCGCAGCGGCGGATCGGCGACGTTTTCCATGACGGTCGCGACGATCACGACATAGACCACCCAGCCCTCCCAGGCGAAGGCGTAGCCGGTAAGCCCTGCGGCCGAAAAACAGAGGCCGAGAAGCGCTGTCTTCCATTCGCCGAGCAGAGGCACGACACGCGGCAATACCAGTCCCATCACCAGCGCTGCACCGATGCCGTAAATGCCGAGCGACAGGCCGATCTGCCCCTCGCTCCAGCCGTAGCGATAGGTCGAGACGAAGGACCAGACCGAGGGATAGACGGCATGCGCGAGAAAAAACAGGAACATGACGAGGCTGACCCAGCCGATGCCCGGATAATGGCGCATCTGCCGCAAGGCGCCGAGCGGATTGGCGCGTTTCCATTCGAAGCGGCGGCGATTCCTAGCCTCCAGCGTTTCCGGCAGCAGGAAGCAGGCGGCGATGAAATTGACGAGCGAGAGTGCTGCCGCGCCGAGGAACGGCACACGCGGGCCAAATTCGCCGAGGACACCGCCGATAACGGGGCCGATGGTGAAGCCGACGCCGAAGGCGATGCCGATCAGCCCGAAATTCTTCGCCCGGTTCTCCTCCGTGCTGATATCGGCGATATAGGCCGAGCAGGTGGCGAAGCTGCCGCCGCTAATGCCGGCAAGCACGCGGCCGACAAACAGCATCCAGAAGCTGGTGGCAATGCCGCAGATGAAATTGTCGATCGCAAAGGTCAGCACCGAAAGCAGAAGGATCGGCCGGCGGCCGAACCGGTCGGAGAGGTTTCCGAGCAGCGGCGCAAACAGGAATTGCATGCCGGCATAGACGAGCATCAGCCAGCCGCCGTCGATCGCCGCATCGCTGACGCCGCCGCCGGTCAGCTGCTCCAGATAGGCCGGCAGCACCGGCATGATGATGGCGATGCCGATAATGTCGAGGAAGAGGATGATGAAGACCAGGAAAAGGCCGCGACGCACGAATTTGGGGTCAAGCATGAGGCATCTCTACAGCGGTTGGTTCTGAAAAGACGATCTCGTCGCCGAGAAAGTGACATAGCTCAGAAAAGAAACCGAAACAATCCGTGAACATTTCAAAGTTTTTGATGATGCAGAACGGGAAATTTAGAAGATGTCTCAACCGGCGGGCGCGGCGATTGCCACGATTCCCTTCTCCCCAGCGGGGGTCCGAAGGACGGGTCGAGACCCGCGGCTCGACCCCGGTCAGTGCCGGCAGGCAGATGAGGGGGTGAGCGGCAGAGCCGCGAATGCGCTGAGCGCAAGCGAAGGGCAATCATGAAGGGAGTGCCGTGCGGCCCCCTCATCCGACCCTTCGGGCCACCTTCTCCCCGCTGGGGAGAAGAGGGAGCCCTCAAACCGGCCCCGAGAACGTATCGCAAGCCGACAGCTGGCCACTGTCGAAGCCGCGCTTGAACCATCTGACGCGCTGTTGCGAGGTGCCGTGGTTGAAACTTTCGGGCACGACGTAGCCCTGCGACCGTTTCTGCAGCGTATCGTCGCCGATTTGCTGGGCGGCGTTCAGCGCTTCCTCGAGGTCGCCCGACTCCAGCAGACCCTTCTGCTGGGTAAATTTGCCCCAGATGCCGGCGAAGCAATCGGCCTGCAGCTCGACGCGCACCGACATCTTGTTGGCCTCCTCCTCGCTCATGCGCTGGCGGGCCTCGTTGAACTTCGGCAGGATGCCGAGCAGGTTCTGCACGTGGTGGCCGACCTCGTGGGCGACGACATAGGCCTCGGCGAAATCGCCGGACGCGCCGAAACGGTCGGAGAGTTCCTGGAAGAAATCCGTGTCGAGATAGACCTTGTGGTCGCCGGGGCAGTAGAACGGGCCTGTTGCCGCCGATGCGGAGCCGCAGGCCGATGCCGTCGAGCCCGAAAACAGCACGAGGCGCGGCTCCTCGTAATCCCGGCCCTGCGCCTGGAAGATGCCCGTCCAGGTATCCTCGGTTTCGGCAAGCACGGTGCGCATGAAGGCGGTCATCTCGTCATTGGCGGGCGTGCGCGTGCCTTGTGACTCGCTCTGCTCGTAGCCCGGACCGCTCGACATGCCGCCGCCTTCGAGCACCTGCAGCAGATCGACGCCCATCATCTTGAAGATGAAATAGATCACGACGAGGAAGATGATCGTGCCGATGCTCAAGCCGCCGCCGGCGCGGCGAACGCCGCCGCCGGAGGGAAAGTTGAAGCCACCGCCGCGGCCGAAACCGCCGCTGCTCGGGTCGCCGCGGCGATCCTCGACATTGTCGGACTGACGCCGGCCTCTCCATTCCATCTTCGTTCTCCCCGGCAATGCCCGCGATTGCACCTAAAGAATCTATATATCCGTCGACGGCTGGAATTCCAGCGAGTTCATCGGGGGGTGATGGTCGTGCCTGACGAAAATAGTCTTCCATGCCGTATTGGATTCCTGTCGATTCCGCGATTTATGGGGTTCCGTTTGCAAATACATTTGCCTATAAGCCGCTTCTAGCCTGAAAAGACCTCAATGCGCGACCCGACCCGGTGATCTCCCACCCTGGCCGGTTTTTTGCGCAGCTAGATAATGGATATCGCCCATGCCGAAGCGCCAAGACATCAAATCGATCCTCATCATCGGCGCGGGACCGATCGTCATTGGCCAGGCTTGCGAGTTCGACTATTCCGGCACCCAGGCCTGCAAGGCGCTGAAGGAGGAAGGCTACCGCGTCATCCTCGTCAACTCCAACCCGGCGACGATCATGACCGATCCGGGCCTTGCCGATGCCACTTACGTCGAGCCGATCACCCCCGAGGTCGTCGCCAAGATCATCGCCAAGGAGCGCCCGGACGCCCTGCTGCCGACCATGGGCGGCCAGACGGCTTTGAATACCGCGCTTTCGCTGAAGCGCATGGGCGTGCTCGACCGCTACAATGTCGAGATGATCGGCGCCAAGCCCGCCGCCATCGACATGGCCGAGGACCGCGCGCTGTTCCGCGAGGCGATGGTCCGCATCGGGTTGGAAACGCCGCGCTCGATGCTGGCGAACGCCACCGACATCAAGGACCTCGACCGCAAGACGCACGAGGCCGAGCGCAGCAAGCTGCGCGAAAGCCTCTCCGGCCCCGACCTCGACAAGGCGCTGGACGAACTGGAAAACCAGTGGAACCTCGGCGAGAGCGATCGCAAGCAGCGCTACATGAACCACGCCGTGGCGATTGCCGCCCAGGCGCTCGATCATGTCGGCCTGCCCGCCATCATCCGCCCGTCCTTCACGCTCGGCGGCACCGGCGGCGGCATTGCCTACAACCGCTCGGAATTCTTCGAAATCGTCGGCGGCGGCCTCGATGCCTCGCCGACGACCGAAGTGCTGATCGAAGAATCGGTGCTCGGCTGGAAGGAGTATGAGATGGAGGTCGTCCGCGACACGGCGGACAACTGCATCATCATCTGCTCGATCGAGAACATCGACCCGATGGGCGTCCACACCGGCGATTCGATCACCGTCGCTCCGGCGCTGACGCTGACCGACAAAGAATACCAGATCATGCGCAACGCCTCGATCGCGGTATTGCGCGAGATCGGCGTCGAGACCGGCGGCTCGAACGTCCAGTTCGCCGTCAATCCCAAGGACGGCCGCCTGGTCGTCATCGAAATGAACCCGCGCGTCTCGCGCTCTTCGGCGCTGGCTTCCAAGGCCACCGGCTTCCCGATCGCCAAGGTCGCCGCCAAACTCGCCATCGGCTATACGCTCGACGAGCTGGACAACGACATCACCGGCGGCGCGACGCCTGCCTCCTTCGAGCCGTCGATCGACTATGTCGTCACCAAGATCCCGCGTTTCGCCTTCGAGAAATTCCCCGGCGCCTCACCGGTGCTGACGACGGCGATGAAATCCGTCGGCGAAGTCATGGCGATCGGCCGCACCTTCGCCGAATCGCTGCAGAAGGCGCTGCGCGGCCTCGAAACCGGCCTGACCGGCCTCGACGAAATCGAAATCCCCGATTCCGAGGAAGGCGAATCCAGCCATAACGCGATCCGCGCTGCGATCGGCACGCCGACTCCGGATCGCCTGCGCATGGTCGCCCAGGCGCTGCGCATGGGCCTCAGCATCGAAGAGGTGCATGAGGGCTGCAAGATCGATCCCTGGTTCATCGCCGAACTCAAGAACATCGTCGACATGGAGGCCCGCATCCGCGAGCATGGCCTGCCTGAAGATGCCGCCAACCTGCGCATGCTCAAGGCCATGGGCTTTTCCGACGCCCGTCTGGCGACGCTCACCGGCAAGCGCCCCAAGCAGGTCGCCGAACTCCGCAACGGCCTGAACGTCCGCCCTGTTTTCAAGCGCATCGATACTTGTGCGGCCGAATTCGCCTCGCCGACCGCCTACATGTATTCCACCTATGAAACGCCCTTCGTCGGCGCCGCCCGCTCCGAGGCCGAAGTATCCGACCGCAAGAAGGTCGTCATCCTCGGCGGCGGCCCCAACCGCATCGGCCAGGGCATCGAGTTCGATTATTGCTGCTGCCATGCTGCCTTCGCGCTGAAGGATGCGGGCTATGAAGCGATCATGATCAACTGTAACCCGGAAACCGTCTCGACCGACTACGACACGTCCGACCGCCTCTATTTCGAGCCACTGACGGCGGAAGACGTGATCGAAATCCTGCGCGCCGAGCAGGAAAAGGGCGAAGTCGTCGGCGTCATCGTCCAGTTCGGCGGCCAGACGCCGCTGAAGCTTGCCGAGGCGCTCGAAAAGAACGGCATTCCGATCCTCGGCACCGCGCCCGATATGATCGACCTTGCCGAGGACCGCGACCGCTTCCAGAAGCTTCTGATGAAGCTCGATCTCAACCAGCCGAACAACGGCATCGCCTATTCGGTCGAGCAGGCCCGCCTGGTCGCCGCCGAAATCGGCTTCCCGCTGGTCGTGCGCCCGTCCTACGTGCTCGGCGGCCGCGCCATGCAGATCCTGCATTCGGAAGGCCAGCTGCAGACCTACCTGCTCGACACGGTTCCGGAACTGGTGCCCGAAGACATCAAGCAGCGTTATCCCAACGACAAGACCGGCCAGATCAACACCCTGCTCGGCAAGAACCCGCTGCTCTTCGACAGCTATCTCAGCCATGCCATCGAAGTCGATGTCGACTGCCTCTCTGATGGAACCGACGTCTATGTCGCCGGCATCATGGAGCATATCGAGGAAGCCGGCATCCATTCCGGCGACAGCGCCTGCTCGCTGCCGCCGCGCTCGCTGCCCGTCGAACTGCTCGACGAGCTGGAGCGCCAGGCAAAGGCGATGGCCAAGGCGCTCAATGTCGGCGGCCTGATGAACGTCCAGTTCGCCATCAAGGACGGCACCGTCTACGTTCTCGAAGTCAATCCGCGCGCTTCGCGCACCGTGCCTTTCGTCGCCAAGACCATCGGCGCGCCGATCGCCAAGATCGCCGCCCGCGTGATGGCCGGCGAAAAACTCGATGCGACCTTCGCCGCCTACGGCCAGAAGCCCGATCCGCGCAAACTCACGCATATCGCCGTCAAGGAAGCCGTCTTCCCCTTCGCCCGCTTCCCCGGCGTCGACACGCTGCTCGGCCCGGAAATGCGCTCGACCGGCGAAGTCATCGGCCTCGATACCGATTTCGCGCTGGCCTTTGCCAAGTCGCAGCTCGGCGCCGGCGTCGAGCTGCCGCGTGACGGAACCGTCTTCGTCTCCGTCCGCGACGAGGACAAGGCGCGTGTGCTGCCGGCGATCCGCATTCTCGTCGAACAGGGCTTCAAGGTGCTGGCAACCGGCGGCACCGCCCGCTTCCTCGGCGAAAACGGCATCACCGCCACCAAGATCAACAAGGTGCTCGAAGGCCGTCCGCATATCGAGGACGCGATCCGCAACCGCCAGGTCCAGCTCGTCATCAACACCACCGACGGCAACAAGGCGATCTCGGATTCGAAATCGCTGCGCCGCGCGACGCTGATGCAGAAGGTGCCCTATTACACCACCATGGCAGGCGCCGAAGCCGCCGCCCAGGCGATCAAAGCGCTGAAGGCCGGCAATCTGGAAGTCCGGCCGCTGCAGAGCTACTTCGCCTGAGATTGGAGCAATCGCATCAAAAAGCGCGCCCGCGGTTTTTCCTACGGAATTACCCAAAAAACAAAGAACAACGTCACCGCTCGATGAGCGGTGACGCTGCTTCAAGCGGAATCACTTTATCCGGCTGACGCCATAAGCCGCTGAATCTCCAACATATCCTGACGAAACCGCGCCATCTCCTGCGCCTTCAGCCGCTCGTCGGGAATCCGCAGCAGATAGGATGGATGCACCGTCACAAAGAGCGTGCGTCCTCCTTCGATCGCCATCGCCTTTCCCCTGACGTCCTGCAGGCGTTCCTTCACATCGGTCAGCGCCGCAAGCGCCGTCGCCCCCATGGCGACGATCAGCTTCGGCTTGATGAGCGCCAGTTCCCGATCGAGCCACCAGCGGCAATGTTTCACCTCGCCCATATTGGGCTTCTGATGGATCCGGCGTTTGCCGCGCGGCTCATATTTGAAGTGCTTGACCGCATTGGTGACATAGAGCGCCGAGCGGTCGATGCCGGCTTCGGCAATGACCTGATCGAGCAGCTTGCCGGCCGGACCGACGAAGGGGCGTCCTGAAATATCCTCCTGATCACCCGGCTGCTCGCCGACGAACATCACCGCCGCATCGCGCGGCCCCTCGCCGAAGACGGTCTGCGTCGCCTTGGCATGCAGCGGACAGCGGGTGCAGACGGCGGCTTCAGCGCGCAGGGCTTCGAGCGTGCCGGCCGGCGCCTCGGGTTCGGCAGGGATATTGCGCGCCGCCTCCTGCAGCCGGTCGTGAAAAGGCAGCGATTGCGTCGCCTCGCGCGCGGCCATGGCCCGCACCTGGCTTTCCGCAGCGGCGATCAGACCCGGGATGAGATCGGCCTCCGGCAGGTTCTTCCAGTATTTTTTCGGCATTTCCGCCTGCATCGCCTTCAGCTTCAGCCGCGCCGGATTGAAGATGCTGGCATAATAGATGCGCCAGAGATCGTCGGTGGCATCGGTGAGATTGGGCTTCTCGCACGGCGCGTCGTTCATCGTCAGCCGTTTGCCGTCCCAGCCCGCCGACCCCTTGGGCGTGGCGATCAGCCAGTCCATATCGGTGAAACGGCGCTGGAAGAAAGGCGCGGTCCGCCTGACGATATGATGGTCCGGCTCGAACCAGGCGATGAATTTTCGACGGCCCGCCGCTGCCGCACCAACCTCTTTGAACCGGACGAAGGCCGTCATCTTGTGGGCGTCGCGCCGGACATTCTTCGCCATCAGCCGAGCACGCACGACATCCTCGTCGGAGGCCACCTCCAGCAGTTGCCGGTCCAGCTGCAGTCGCCAGAGCAGGCGGTAAAGCAGGGAGAAGCGCGCCGGGTCGGAATGGCAAAGCACCGTCTCCGCAAGCTCGATAAAGGCCGGCGGCACCGTCATCGGCTTTCGTGTCACAGGGGCGGGCGGCATGGCGTCGCGTTGGAACGCAAGATCAGCCTCTGCGTTCTTTTCGCGCCAGTCGATCTCCTCGGGCAATATGCCGGCAGCAGCAAAGGCGCGTGCGGCATCACGCCACTCGGCAAGATCGCCGCGTCCTGCAAGCACGACCCGGCGCATCATAGCAACGACAATTGTTCGGGTTTCGGCTCGAACATGGCACGAAGACCCGGCCTGTCGATCAGCCGGCGCGGTGACCAGCCTTCCGCGGAGATGAAGGATTGCACCCTCTTGAGCGAGATGCCGAGCCGCGAGAGATCGTCGAGCCGCAGGCGGCGAAAGCGGCGGGCCGAAACAATGGCTTTGACGGTCTTGGTGCCGAGACCGGGCACGCGCAGCAAGCGTTCACGTTCGGCCTTGTTGATATCGACGGGGAATTCGGCCCGGTTGGCGAGCGCCCAGGCAAGCTTCGGGTCGAGGTTCAGATCGAGCATGCCCCCTGCCTGATTGGCGGTGATCTCGTCGATGCCGAAACCATAGAACCGATAGAGCCAGTCGGCCTGATAGAGCCGGTGTTCGCGCATCAGCGGCGGCTTGATCAGCGGCAGGTTCTTCGACGAATCCGGGATCGGGCTGAAGGCCGAATAATAGACGCGCTTCAGGCCGTAGCTGCTGTAAAGCCGGCCGCTGGTCGCAAGGATCGTCGCATCATTCGCGCCGTCGGCGCCGACGATCATTTGCGTGCTCTGGCCAGCCGGCACGAAGCGCTGGCGCTTCCTCGTGCGCAGCGTCGGCTCGCCGGCGGCCTCGATCTTCAGCCTCAGATCGCCCATCGATCGGCGGATATTGGCGGGTTTCTTTTCCGGCGCAAAGCGGCTGATGCCGTTATCCGTCGGCAGTTCGATATTGAGCGACAGCCGGTCGGCAAACAGCCCCGCCTCCTCGATCAGCCGCGGCGACGCCTCGGGGATCGATTTCAGATGGATATAACCGCGAAAATTATGGGTCACGCGCAGTTCGCGGACGATGCGGACCATCTCTTCCATCGTGTAATCGGACGAGCGGATAATGCCGGAGGAAAGGAACAGGCCCTCGATATAGTTGCGGCGATAAAATTCCAGCGTCAGCCAGATGACTTCCTCGGGCGTGAAGCGCGCCCGCTCGACATTGCTCGACGAGCGGTTGACGCAATAGGCACAGTCGTAGATGCAGAAATTGGTCAACAGTATTTTCAGAAGCGAAATGCACCGCCCGTCCGGCGCATAGGCATGACAGATGCCGGATCCCTCGGTCGAACCGAGCCCGCCGCTTGTTCCCGAATCGCGTTTCACCGTGCCGCTGGAGGCGCAGGAAGCATCATATTTGGCGGCGTCGGAAAGGATGGCCAAGCGTTCTGTTAGCGACTTCTTCATTAGTATGTTCACTATATGTTCTTGCGCGTAAAGTCAATGACGGCAATTCCGCTTTGGCCGCGTTTTTACGGCGGGGCACCGGCTGTCGCGGCGGCCTGCATTTCGTTCATGCGAATTTTCTGGAAATCGGCCTTGGCGATCTGCTATAAGCACTTAACTAGTATTGTGGCACGGTTCCGAAGCTCCCCTTCGGGACCTGTTTTCTTTTGTGTGTGCCTGTCTGCGTGAAGCGGGGACGGCGGCCACAGGGAGTGAAGGACAGAAAAATGGTTGATAAGGTACCGATGACACAGGGTGGTTTCGTCAAGCTGCAGGAAGAGCTGCGCTGGCGTCAGCAGGAGGAGCGCCCGCGAATCATCGAGGCGATCGCCGAAGCCCGTGCTCATGGCGACCTTTCCGAAAACGCCGAATATCACGCCGCCAAGGAAGCCCAGAGCCACAATGAAGGCCGCATCAGCGAACTGGAAGATCTGACGGCGCGCGCCGAGGTCATCGACCTCACCAAGATGTCGGGCGACAAGATCAAGTTCGGCGCCAAGGTGAAGCTCGTCGACGAGGACACCGAGGAAGAAAAGACCTATCAGATCGTCGGCGACCAGGAAGCCGACGTCAAGGCCGGCCGCATCTCCATCTCCTCCCCGATCGCGCGTGCGCTGATCGGCAAGGAAGTCGGCGATTCCATCGAGGTCAATGCGCCCGGCGGCTCCAAGGCCTACGAAATTCTCCAGGTTTCCTGGGGCTGATCGCCCGCCACAGACGAGACCCCTCCCTTGCCTGATATGCGTGACGTCGAGATCATCGCGCCCAATTTCAAGCGCCGGCTCTCCGGCGTCACGTCGACCATCGTCCAGCTCATCCCCTGCCAGATTCGGCTCGGTGTCAGGATTGCAACCCTCGGCCCCGGCCTGCCGGAGGGTCTGCCGAAGCTGCGATGGTCGCAGCTCCCTGGTCTCTGGCGCCCGCCGGCGCGCCGGCGCCGGCGTGTCTGGCACGCCCGCCGCAACAATGAGATGGCCGTCGGCATCCTGCTTCGCCATCTGCTGCGCATGCCGCTGAAACTCGTCTTCACATCGGCGGCGCAACGCCGCCACACCGCCTATACGAAATGGCTGATCCGCCGCATGGACGCTGTCATTGCGACCAGCGACCGCTCCGGCTCGTTCCTCGAGGTGCCGCACACGGTCATCCAGCACGGCGTCGATCTTAGCCTGTTCCATCCGCCGGAAACGGCGGAAGACGGTATTGCCGCCACCGGCCTGCCCGGCCGCTATCTCGTCGGCTGTTTCGGCCGCGTGCGCCACCAGAAGGGCACCGATCTTTTCGTCAAGGCGATGATCGAGCTCTTGCCGCAGCACCCGGAATGGACGGCTGTTGTTTCCGGCCGGGTGACGGCGGAGCACACGGCCTTCGCAGACAAGCTCAAGGCCGATGTCGCGGCCGCCGGCCTCGGCGACCGCATTCTCTTCCTCGGCGAAGTGCCCGATATCAAGGTCTGGTATCGCCGCCTGACACTCTACGTCGCCCCCTCCCGCAACGAGGGCTTCGGCCTGACGCCGCTCGAAGCCATGGCTTCGCGAACGGCGGTGGTGGCATCCGACGCCGGCGCCTATGCAGAACTCATCGCCGAAGGAGAGACCGGCTCGGTCGTCGCCGCCGGCAACGGCGAGGCGCTGACGCGGGCCATAGCCCCCTATATCGCAGATCCCGCGCTGGCGATTGCCCATGGCGAGAATGCGCTGCGCCATGTCCGGGCGAATTTTGCGCTGGAGAGGGAAGCAAACGCCATCGGCGCCATTTACGACCGCCTTCTCGGTGACAACCGCTGAAGAGTAAAACGAAACGGCCCGTTGCGTAACGGGCGGCAACCCCTCCGTCGTCATGCTCGGGCTTGTCCCGAGCATCTGCCTTCGGTCGATAGGGCAGCAGATCCTCGGCACAAGGCCGAGGATGACGATGAATAGAGAACGAAATCATCAATAAGCAAACGGCCCGCTGGAAGGCGGGCCGTTGCAACTATCCAAGACTGACGAGTGGCTGGTTATTCCGCCGGCTGAAGTCCGCCAGCCGGAGTGCCCTCTTCTGCCTGGCCGCCCAGAGCTCTGGAAAGCTGCGCCGTATCCAGTTCGTTTTCCCAACGCGCCACGACGATCGTCGCAACGGCATTGCCGACGAGGTTGGTCAGCGCCCGGCATTCCGACATGAAGCGGTCGATGCCGAGGATGAGCGCCATGCCGGCGACCGGCACGGAAGGTACGACCGAGAGCGTCGCGGCAAGGGTGATGAAGCCTGCGCCGGTGATGCCGGCGGCACCCTTGGAGCTCAGCATCGCCACCAGCAGCAGCAGGATCTGGTCACCCCAGGAGAGATTGATACCGGTTGCCTGGGCGATGAACAGGGCTGCCAGCGTCATGTAGATGTTGGTGCCGTCGAGATTGAAGGAATAGCCTGTGGGGATGACGAGGCCGACAACCGAGCGCTTGCAGCCGGCCTTTTCCATCTTGTTCATCAGGCCCGGAAGTGCGGCCTCCGAAGACGAGGTGCCGAGAACCAGCAGCAGCTCTTCCTTGATGTAGCGCAGCAGCGCCAGGATCGAGAAGCCGTTATAGCGGGCGACGGCGCCGAGAACGACGAGAACGAAGAGCAGCGAGGTGATGTAGAAAGTGCCGATCAGCATGGCGAGGTTGGCGATCGAGCCGATGCCGTACTTGCCGATGGTGAAGGCCATGGCGCCGAAAGCGCCGATCGGGGCGGCCTTCATCAGGATGGCGACGAGCTTGAAGACCGGAGCCGTCAGGGCGTTGAGGAAATTGACAACCTGCTCGCCCTTCTCGCCGACCATGGCAAGCGCGACGCCGAAGAGCACCGAGAAGAACAGCACCTGCAGAATATCGCCATCGGCAAAAGCGCCGACGATCGTCGTCGGAATAATATTGGTGAGGAAGCCGACGATGCTCTGCTCATGCGCCTTCGTGGCAAAGGTGGCGACGGCGGCAGGATCCAGCGAAGCCGGATCGATGTTCATGCCGGCGCCGGGCTGGACGACATTGGCGACGACCATGCCGATGACGAGCGCCAGTGTCGAGAAGGTGAGGAAGTACAGCATCGCCTTGCCGGCGACGCGGCCGACCTTCTTCAGGTCGCTCATGCCGGCAATGCCGGTCGCGACCGTCAGGAAGATGACCGGGGCGATGATCATCTTGACGAGCTTGATGAAGGCATCGCCGAGCGGCTTCAGCTGGGTGCCGAGTTCGGGATAGAAATGGCCGAGCAGGATACCCGCGGCGATAGCGGCGAGAACCTGAACGTAAAGATGGGAATAAAAGGGCTTCTTGCCCTTGCTGTCTGCGACTGCATCGAATGGTGCTGCGATCATGATGTCCTCCTTAAGGCTCGTCCGGAACGAACTCCGGCCTCCCGAGCCGTTCGCTTCAATCCAACAGCTCAGCCGTTGTTGCCTTCTCCTTCGCAATCGCCGTGCCAGTTTGACGGCACCGATTTAAGTAATTGATTTAATGCAATAAAAATTTCCGCAACCGCCGATCACTTATCAATAAATGCGGAAATCCGCACAAATCTATTTGCAACCAGTGCAGAAAAATGCACAAATCCGCCATGTCTCTGTCGCTATCATCGCTGTGGCCTTCCCTGCCCCTGCGGCACCGCATCCGCCGGATGTGGCGGGCCTATGCGGTGGTCGCGCTTCTCGCCGTCGCCGCAAGCCTGTGGGCAGGCGGCGAGATCGGCCGGCGCCAGGCCGAGGCTGCCCTGGAAGAACAGGCCCGCACCGATGCCCGACTGAATGCGGCCCTGCTGCGCACGGTTCTCGAAAAATACCGGGCGCTGCCCTTCGTGCTGTCGCAGGATACGGCACTCGCCGCAGCCCTGGCGGGAAAGGACGCCCGCACCTTCGAGCACCTCAGTCAGAAGCTGGAAACGCTGGCTGCGGGCACGAAGGCTGCGGTCATCTATGTCATCGATAAGGACGGCATGGCGGTTGCGGCCAGCAACTGGCGCGAACCGACGAGCTTCGTCGGCAACGACTATCGTTTCCGGGAATATTTTCAGGGCGCGGTCGCTGCAGGACAGGCCGAGCACTTCGCGCTCGGCACCGTCAGCAAGAAACCGGGCCTCTATATCTCCGAGCGGATATCAGGCACCGACGGGCTCCTGGGCGTCGTCGTGGTCAAGGTGGAGTTCGACGATGTCGAGGCCGACTGGAATGCCAAGGACGCACCATCCTACGTGATAGACGATCGCGGCATCGTCCTGATCACCAGCATTCCCTCCTGGCGGTTCATGACGATCGGCAGGATCGCCGAGGACCGGCTGACGGCGATCCGCGAGAGCCTGCAATTCGGCGATGCGCCGCTTCAGCCGCTGCCGCTCGATACCGTCCGAAGCCTTGGCGAAAACCTCGATGTCGTCGAAATCGTCATGCCGGGCGGCGCCGGAAAAACCAACTTTCTCGATGTCGGAATGCCGGTGCCCGCCACCGCCTGGCATTTGCAGCATCTCGTGGCGCTGGGGCCATCCGTCGATGCGGGCATTCGCGAAGCCCGCATGCTGGCATTGCTCATGCTCTTGCCGCTGCTGGCGGGCGCGGCCTTCCTGCTGCGCCGCCGCCAGGCGGTCACCCTCAGGATTTTCAGGGAACAGCAGGCGCGGGAGGAGTTGGAACGGCGCGTCGCCGAGCGGACGCTCGATCTCAGCCAGGCGCGCGACCGGCTGCAGGCCGAGATCATCGGCCACAGGAGCACGGAGCAGAAGCTGCAGGCGGTGCAGCAGGATCTGGTGCAGGCCAACCGGCTGGCGATCCTCGGACAGGTGGCAGCCGGCGTCGCCCATGAGATCAATCAGCCGGTGGCGACCATCCGCGCCTATGCCGACAATGCCCGCACCTTCCTCGACCGCGGACAGACGGCCCCTGCCGGTGAAAATCTCGAAAGCATCGCTGAGCTGACGGAGCGCATCGGCTCGATCACCGACGAGCTGAAGACTTTCGCCCGCAAAGGCCGCGGCAGCGCCGAACCAACCGGTTTGAAGGATGTGATCGAGGGCGCGGTGATGCTGCTGCGCAGCCGCTTTGCCGGCCGCATGGACACACTCGACATCGACCTGCCGCCGCCCGATCTACAAGTCATGGGCAATAGGATCCGCCTCGAACAGGTGCTGATCAACCTGCTTCAGAACGCGCTCGAAGCCGTGGCGCCGAAGGCCGACGAGGCGCGCGTCGAGGTCAGGACGTCGAGCGACGCGGAAATGGTGACGCTGACGGTCGCCGACAACGGCCCCGGCATTTCGCCGGAGATCCGCAAGGGCCTGTTCACGCCGTTCAACACCTCGAAGGAAAGCGGCCTCGGCCTCGGGCTGGTCATCTCCAAGGATATTGTCGGCGATTACGGCGGCCGCATGGAAGTGGACAGCGACGGCAGCGGCACCCGCTTCGTCGTCCATTTGAGGAAGGCTTGAGATCATGGCCACACCGATGCCCGTTGCGCTGATCGACGACGACAGGGATTTGCGCCGCGCCACCGCCCAGACGCTCGAACTCGCCGGATTTTCTGTTTTGGCCTATGACGGCGCGAAGGCCGCTCTGGCCGACCTGCCCGCCGACTTTGCCGGCCCCGTCGTCACCGATATCCGCATGCCGGAGATCGACGGACTGCAGCTCTTCGCCACGCTCAAGGGCATGGACGCCGACCTGCCAGTGATCCTGATGACCGGCCATGGCGATATTCCGATGGCGGTTCAAGCCATCCAGGACGGCGCTTATGATTTCATCGCCAAACCCTTTGCGGCCGACCGGCTCGTCCAGAGCGTGCGCCGCGCCGGCGAGAAGCGGCGGCTTGTCCTGGAAAACCGCATGCTGCGCAAGGCTGCCGAAGATGCGCAGGAGAATTCACCGCTGATCGGTCAGACGCCGGTCATGGAGAATTTGCGGAAGATTCTGCGCCACATCGCCGATACCGATGTCGACGTGCTCGTTGCCGGCGAAACCGGCAGCGGCAAGGAAGTCGTCGCCCAGATCCTGCACCAGTGGAGCCACCGCGGGAAAGGCAATTTCGTGGCGCTGAACTGCGGCGCGCTACCCGAAACCGTCATCGAAAGCGAGCTGTTCGGTCACGAGGCCGGCGCCTTTACCGGCGCCCAGAAACGCCGCACCGGCCGCATCGAACATGCCAGCGGCGGCACGCTTTTCCTCGACGAGATCGAGAGCATGCCGGTCGCCACCCAGGTCAAGATGCTGCGGGTGCTTGAGATGCGCGAAATCACCCCGCTCGGTACCAACGAGGTGCGCCCGGTCGATCTGCGCGTCGTCGCGGCGGCCAAGATCGATCTCGGCGATCCCGAGCTGCGCGGCGATTTTCGCGAGGATCTCTATTACCGGCTGAATGTGGTGACGATCTCCATTCCGCCGCTTCGGGAGCGCCGCGACGATATTCCGCTGCTGTTTTCCCACTTCGCCGCGCGCGCCGCCGAGCGCTTCCGCAGAGAGGTGCCGGAGATTTCGCCCGAGGTGCGCCGCCACTTTGCCTCGCATGCATGGCCGGGCAATGTCCGCGAGCTCTCGCATTATGCCGAACGTGTGGTGCTGGGTGTCGAAGGCGGCACAGCCGCACCCGTCCCCCCGCAGACGGCGGGCGGCACCCTACCCGAACGGCTGGAACGCTACGAGGCGGAGATCATCCGCGAGGCGCTCACGGCCAATGACGGCGACGTGCGCAGCACCATCGAGGCGCTCGGCATTCCGAGGAAGACGTTTTACGACAAGCTTCAGCGCCACGGCATCAACCGCGGCGGCTATTCCGCGCGCAAATAAACTGTTTCAGACTTCGACCAGCCCAAGCTTCTTCACCTGCCGGATCGTCAGCATGGTGCGCACGGTGTCGACATGTTCGTTCGCCGTCAGCACTTCGATGACGAAATCCTGGAAATGGGTGAGATTTTCCGCCACGCAATGCAGCAGGAAATCGCTGTCGCCGGAGACCATCCAGGCCTGGCGCACCAGCGGCCATTCGGCTGTGGCGGCTGCAAAGGCTTTGAGATTGCCTTCCGACTGATGCTTGAGGCCGACCATGCAGAAAGCGACGAGATCGAAGCCGAGCCGCGGGCTGTTCAGCATCGCATGGTAGCCTTCGATGATGCCGGCTTCCTCGAGCTTGCGCACCCGGCGCAGGCAGGGCGGCGCCGAAATGCCGACACGATCGGCAAGCTCCACATTGGTCATGCGGCCATCGGCCTGCAATTCCCGGAGGATCTTTATATCGATGACGTCGAGTTCGGCGCGACCCACATCATTGCCTTTCTTTAATTCTCCGCGGGGAGCTTCTATATAAAGCGGCGGAATACGCAAGAATGTTTCACGCCGATGACGGATTCTTGCACAACAGGACGATTTGCCTTGTTGGTAACGCAAGGCTGCCCTTGAATAAAAGCATTGGACGTTCATAAATGGCGCGAGGACCGCGAAACGGCCGCAATCGCCACTTAGCCGCCGCCCTCCTGCCAGTCGAAAGGAAATGACATGCCCGCCCGCCATACGAAGGTGCTCATCATCGGTTCCGGACCCGCAGGCTATACAGCCGCGGTCTATGCCGCGCGCGCCATGCTGAAGCCGGTTTTGATCGCCGGCCTCGAACAGGGTGGCCAGCTGATGATCACCACCGATGTCGAGAATTATCCGGGCTTTGCCGATCCGATCCAGGGTCCCTGGCTGATGGAGCAGATGCTGCAGCAGGCAAAACATGTCGGCGCCGAGATCGTCAACGACCTCGTCACCGAAGTCGACATGAACCAGCGCCCCTTCGTCGCCCGCACCGACAGCGGCCAGGTCTGGACGGCTGACACGCTGATCATCGCCACCGGCGCCAAGGCCAAATGGCTCGGCATCGAGAGCGAGCAGCATTTCCAGGGCTTCGGCGTCTCGGCCTGCGCTACCTGCGACGGCTTCTTCTATCGCAACAAGGATGTGATCGTGGTCGGCGGCGGCAACAGCGCCGTCGAGGAGGCGCTCTATCTCTCCAACATCGCCAAGTCGGTGACATTGGTCCACCGCCGCGACTTCTTCCGCGCCGAAAAGATCCTGCAGGAACGCCTGTTCTCCAAGGAGAATGTCAAGGTACTGTGGAACACCGAGGTGGCCGAAATCACCGGCACGCCGGCCAAGCCCCCGATGCCGCAATCCGTCACCGGCGCGCGGCTGCGCGACACCAGGACCGGCGCGATCACCGAGATGCCGATCGACGGCGTCTTCGTCGCCATCGGCCATGCGCCGGCAACCGAGCTCTTCAAGGACAAGCTGAAGCTGAAGGACAACGGCTATCTCTGGACCGCGCCGGATTCGACCGCGACCAGCCTCGAAGGGGTCTATGCCGCCGGCGACGTGACCGACGATACGTTCCGCCAGGCGATCACCGCTGCCGGCCTGGGCTGCATGGCGGCGCTTGAAGCCGAACGCTATCTGACGAGCCACGTGCCCGTCGCCGTGGCAGCGGAGTAAGATCGGCATGCGGGGTGGGGGAATGCCATTGGATTGGGACAAGCTGCGTATTTTTCACGCAGCTGCCGAGGCGGGCTCGTTCACGCATGCGGCGGATAAACTGCATCTGTCCCAATCCGCCATCAGCCGCCAGGTCAGCGCGCTGGAGCAGGATGTCGGCACCAAGCTGTTTCACCGCCATGCGCGCGGCCTGATCCTGACGGAACAGGGCGAGCTGCTCTACCGCACCGCCCATGACGTGCTGCTGAAGCTCGAAACTGTGAAGATGCAGCTCACGGAGACGAACGAGACGCCGTCCGGCAAGCTGCGCGTGACGACGACGGTCGGTCTCGGCCAGGGCTGGCTCACCGACAAGATCCAGGAATTCCTGCAGCTTTATCCCGATGTGCAGATCCAGCTGATCCTCGACAACGAGGAAGTGGATGTGAACATGCGCCATGCCGACTGCGCCATCCGCCTGCGCCAGCCGCAGCAGTCCGACCTCATCCAGCGCAAGCTCTTCACCGTGCACATGCACGTCTATGCCGCCCCCTCCTACATCAACCGCCACGGCGAGCCGCAGAAGATCGAGGATCTCGACAATCACCGCATCATCACCTTCGGCGAGCCGGCGCCGAGCTACCTGCTCGACGTCAACTGGCTTGAAGTTGCCGGCCGCTCGTCGGATAACAAACGCATCCCGCACCTGCAGATCAACAGCCAAACCTCGATCAAGCGCGCCGCCCTGCTCGGCATTGGCGTCGCCTGCCTGCCCGATTATATCGTCGGCCGCGATCCCGGCCTGATCCAGCTGGCGATCAATGCCGACGTCCCCTCCTTCGACACCTATTTCTGCTATCCCGATGAGATCAAGAACGCCGCCAAGCTGAAGGCTTTCCGTGACTTCATCGTCAGCAAGGCTAGAAACTGGAATTTCTAGAGCATGATGCCGAAAAGTGTGAGCGGTTTTCGGTCGACATCATCCTCTCTTGATTTAGATCCGGACGATTTTAGGCCGGATTGGCCTTAAATCATCCGGATCTAGGCCAGATTTATGGAATGATTTCCATACTATGCGGACAGCGCATAACTGGCATGCACAAATAAGGGTTGCCGTTTGCCCATTAAACCACCATATCGCACATAGCTGATGCACATGGTGGCTTTTCCTCCCAGTTCCACCGCATTAGCTGTTCCCCTCTGGAGGTTTTTGACCTTCACACTTATAAGGGCCCTGGTTTTCCAGTGGCCCTCTTTTTTTGCCTTGGCCCTTCGGGAAATGCCGCACCGCAAAAAAATTGTGCGGCGCATAGCAGGCATGCACAAAAAAGCATTGAAACCTGCTCAATGAAGCACCATATCTCTCTCAGCTGATGCATCTTGTGGTTTCTCTCCCAGTACCACCGCATTAGCTGTTCCCCTCTGGAGGTTTTTGACCTTCACAATTAAAAGGGCCCTGGTTTTCCGGTGGCCCTCTTTTTTTGCCCAAATTTTGCTCACCCGACAAAATTCGCCGCCTCACGCCTCCGTGATTTGCATATCGACGTCCGACGATCGATATATCGAACAAACGCGATTTATAGTTCGGTGCACGACGATGGACAAAGACGAGATTATCAAGGCGCTCGCCCATCCCACCCGGATGGACATTCTGACCTGGCTGAAAAATCCCGAGCAGCATTTCCCCTCGCAGGAGCACCCCTTCGAAATGGGCGTCTGCGCCAGCCAGTTCGAGCGCTGCGGCCTGTCGCAATCGACGGTCTCGGCCCATTTGGGAACGCTGCATCGCGCCGGTCTCGTCACCACCAAACGCGTCGGACAGTGGATCTTCTACAAGCGCAACGAAGAAACGATCGCCGCCTTCCTGAAGCAGCTGACGCAGGATCTTTAGTAGAATGCCCCTCGGCTTCGATCTCAAACGCGTTCCGCGCGCCGCAGCCTTGATGGCCCTGATCGGCCTCGGCGCAACCGCGCTCACCTATCTCTCCGCCCGGGGCCGGGCCGCCCTCGCCCCTGCCGAGTGATCCTCCCGCAAAAGAAAGGACCATCATGGCCAAGCTTTTCGAACCCACCAAGGTCGGCGACATCACAGTCAAGAACCGCATCGTCATGGCGCCGCTCACCCGCAACCGCTCGCCGGGCGCCATCCCCAACGACCTCAATGTCGAATATTACCGCCAGCGCGCCACGGCTGGCCTGATCATCACCGAAGCGACCGCGATCACCCATCAGGGCCAAGGCTATGCCAACGTACCGGGCCTTTATAGCAAAGAGGCTCTCGACGGCTGGAAACGCGTGACCGATGCCGTTCATGCAGCCGGTGGCAAGATCGTCGTCCAGATGTGGCATGTCGGCCGCATCTCGCACACGACGCTGCAGCCGAACGGCAACAAGCCGGTCTCCTCGACCGACCGCATCGCCAAGGCCAAGACCTATCTGGTCAATGGCGACGGCAGCGGCAGTTTTGCCGACACCTCCGAACCGCGCGCGCTCGAAACCGCCGAAATCCCCGGCATCGTCGAAGATTACCGCAAGGCCGCCCGTGCGGCGATCGACGCCGGCTTCGATGGCGTCGAGATCCACGGCGCCAACGGCTACCTGCTCGACCAGTTCATCCGCGACGGCGTCAACGATCGCACCGACCAATATGGCGGCTCGATCGAAAACCGCACGCGGCTGACCTTCGAGGTCGTCGATGCCGTGGTGAGCGAAATCGGCGCAGGCCGCACCGCGATCCGCATCTCGCCGGTAACGCCGTCGGGTGAAAGCTACGATTCCAATCCGCAGGCGACCTTCACCCATGTCGTCGAAGGCCTGGCAAAATACGATCTCGCCTACCTCCATGTGATCGAAGGCCAGACCGGCGGCGATCGCGACTACCGCCAGGGCGACAATCCTTCCTTCGATTATAAGGCGTTGCGCCAGGCTTATGAAGCGGCCGGCGGCAAGGCCGACTGGATGGTCAATAATGGCTATGACCGGGCGCTGGCGATCGATGCCGTCGAAAGCGGCCGCGTCGACCTCGTCGCTTTCGGCAAACCTTTCATCGCCAATCCCGATCTCGTCGAACGGCTGGCGAAGAACCTGCCGCTCAACACGCCAGACCAGTCGACCTTCTATGGCGGCACCGCCAAGGGCTATGTCGATTACCCCGCCCTCGAAAAGGTCGCCTGAGCCCTTCCACGCCAACGCGAATCCCGCCGAAAGGCGGGATTTCCATTTTCGACCCGTCTCTGTAGGGTGCCATCATGTTCGCTCCCCATCTTGATCGCTGGTCGCTGATATCAGACGGCGAGCCCATCATCACCCATTCGAGCCGCCTGCTGCCGGTCCTCTGGCAGGGCAGGCCCGCGATGTTGAAAGTCGCCACCGATATCGACGAACGCTACGGCGCGCTGCTGATGCGGTGGTGGGACGGCGACGGCGCGGCCCATGTCTATGCCCATGAAGACGACGCCGTGCTCCTGGAACGGGCGACGGGAAAACGCTCGCTGCTTGCCATGGCGATGAACGGCGAGGACGACGAGGCGAGCCGCATCCTCTGCCGGACAGCGGCACGGCTGCATGCGCCGCGCGAAAGACCGCTTCCCGACCCCGTGCCCCTCACCCGCTGGTTCCGCGATCTGGAACCGGCAGCCAGAAAACATGGCGGCACACTGGCCGATTGCTCGGCGATTGCCGACACCCTGCTTTCCAACCAGCGTGATATCACCGTCCTGCACGGCGATATTCATCACGAGAACATTCTCGATTTCGAGGCGCGTGGCTGGCTGGCGATCGATCCGAAGCGGCTCCATGGTGAGCGCGGCTTCGATTTCGCCAATATCTTCGCCAATGAGGAACTGCCTGTCATCACCGTTCCTGCCCGTTTCCGCCGCCAGCTAGCCGTCGTTTCGGCAGAGGCTCGGCTGGAGCCGAAGCGGCTGCTGCAATGGATCGCCGCCTATTCCGGCCTTTCCGCCGCCTGGTTCCTCGGCGATAGCAATATTCTGCAGGCAGAGACGGCCCTGACTGTCGCCCGGATTGCGCTGGCCGAGCTAGCGGCTTAACCCGCATTCTCGGGCGAAGGCACGATCAAGGCGGCCGCCGTTTCACGATGCGGTTCCGGCAAGCAGCCGAGTGCTGTGAGCGAAGCTCTGACCGCCTCGTCGATCGGCGTTTGCGGCTCCTTGCCGAGTTCGGCCGTCAACCTGGTGTTTCGCATCCTGAGCGGCACCTTCCAGAGATAACGCATCTCCTTGATCTCCCGCATGATCGGAACGAACGGCGCAGCGAGCGGTACGATCCACCAGGGAAAACGGCCGATTTTCGCCGCGCCGCCGGCGACACGCTTGATTGCTTCGGCCATCTGCATGCCATCGCCATCCCAGAATCCCTCCAGATGGTAGACGGCAAAGGGCGGCAGCCGATCGGCCCGCTCGATGAGCTGGGCCATGGTTTCCGCCATATCGGGCAGATAGGCCCACTGATGGCCGACGCCGCGCCGCCCCGGATTCCGGATCGTGCCGACGGGTTTGCCCGGGGTGACGAATCCCGATGAAAACCAGCTGTTTCCAGTCGTGCCCGGACCAAAGAAATCCCCGGCCCTGACGATGATCGCGCCGGCGCCGGCTTGCGACGCCGCTTCCAGCCGCTTCTCCATCTCGACGCGGATCGCTCCCTTCTTCGTCAGCGGCTGCTGCGGGCTTTCCTCCGTCGGCGCCGGCAGGGCATCGGGACCGAAATTATAGACGTTTCCAGGCAGCACGATGCGCGCGCCCACGGTGCGGGCAGCGGCGATGGTATTGTCGAGCATCGGCAGCACCAGTGTTTCCCAGTCGCGGTAACCGGGTGGATTGACGGCGTGGACGATCAGACTGACGCCTTCAGCCGCTCTCAACACGTCACCGGCATTCATCGCATCGCCCTGCACCCATTCGAAAGCCGGCTCGCGCCTCGACACCTTGGCGGCGTCACGGTTGAGCGCCCGGATGCGCCAGCCGCGCGCAAGCAGCTTGCGGGCGACCGCGCCGCCGATACCGCCGGTGGCGCCGAGAACGAGCGCCGTCGTCTTCATTTCGCTGCTCATGACAATCATCTCCTTCGATTGGGTGGAAGGACTATGCCACCAGTCCGCAATAAACAAAATTGACGAAATAAATGCTGCCGCTATACAAAAATATATGAACATCGAACCGAGCTGGGATTTCTACCGCAGTTTCTTGACCGTGCTTCAGCAGGGCTCGCTTTCGGCCGCCGCCCGAGAATTGGGGCTGACGCAGCCGACCATAGGCCGCCATGTCGACGCGCTGGAGACGGCAATCGGCGCTGAACTCTTCACCCGATCCCCGAACGGGCTGCTGCCAACCGATGCCGCATTGGCACTGAAGCCCTATGCCGAGACGCTGGCGGCAACCACCGCGGCCCTTTTGCGCACCGCATCCGGTGAGCGGCAGCGTGTTGCCGGAACCGTCAGGGTCAGCGCCAGCGAGGTCATCGCCGTCGAAGTCCTGCCTGGGATTCTCGGACCGCTGCAGGAGGCCTATCCAGAGCTCCAGATCGAGCTCTCGGCTTCCGATGCGATTGAGGATCTGGTGAACCGCGAGGCCGATATCGCCGTGCGCATGGCCGAGCCGCAGCAAGCTGCGCTCGTCGTGCGCCGCATCGGCGATATCCCGCTCGGTTTCCACGCCCATCGCCGCTATCTCGAGCGACACGGCATTCCGCAAACCCTGGCTGAACTCGCAAACCACCGGCTCATCGGCTTCGACCGGCAGACGGCCTATATTCGCATGGTAACAAAACGCTATGACGTGCCGGGCATCGACTTCTCCTACCGGACCGACAGCAATCTTGCCCAGCTTTCGGCGATCCGCGCCGGCGTCGGCATCGGTCTCTGCCAGATCGGGCTCGCGCGGGACAATCCCGATCTAGTTCACCTCCTGCCCGATGCGTTAAGCATCCCGCTCGGCACGTGGGTGGCGATGCATGAGAGCCTGAAGACCTCGCCGCGCTGCCGCGCCACCTTCGATGCCCTGGTCAAGGGGCTTCAGGACTATCACCGATATTCGATCGGCACATAAAGCAAGTCGCGCAAAAGTGTACCATGGCTTTCCCAGGCAAAGCGCGAAGGGGTTTTGCCAGGCAAAGCCCGAAGCGCTTTTGCGGCAACGACATGCGTCAAAACAAAGAGCCAAAGCGCAAGGAGCGAATCTGAAAGATCGCGACGCGCTTTCGTCTCGAAATCCGGCATCGATTTTCGGAGAGAATCATGCGCAAATTTCAACGCAAGAGAGCATCCCGTCGCTATTGGATGCGCGGCCCTGTAGCGGAAAGAGATGATGAGCCACGATCCGGTTGAACTTGTGCCCTACGATCCGCAATGGCCGCAGGCGTTCCGGCGCATCCGCGACAGGTTGCTCGCTTTGCTGCCGCAGGCGCTCTCCATCGATCACATCGGCAGCACGTCCATATCAGGCATGGCCGCCAAGCCGCTGATCGATATCGACATCGTTCTTCCCGGCCTCGGGCATATCGAGGAGGCTACCGCTGTGCTTCTGGCGGAAGGCTACGAACCACGCGGCAATCGTTATGACGACGAGGTCTGGGCGTTTCTATCGAGAGGTTCGGTGCCGCGGCAGCGAGTCTACCTTTGTCCTGCCGGCAATGGCACGCATCGAAACAGGCTGGCGTTCCGGGATTATCTCATCGCGCACCCGGAGGTAGCGGCCGAATATGCCGCGCTCAAACGCAGGCTGGCAGGCGAATTCAGGATGGATGGCGACGGCTATACCGCGCACAAGCGCGAATTCGTCGACGCGATCGTCGCGCGGGCATTGGCGGACGATCGTTGACTTCATATGCCTTGCGAGGCCCCGGCCCCGCGGTCCTTCCACTGACCATCCACCACCTCAGTTTCGGGCCGGTCGCCACCTTCGGCATATTCCTCATGCCACTTGCCATTCTCGTCCTGCCAGCTGATCTCGGCGGAATCGCCGCCGACCTGCTGTTCGTCCGCGACGATGCGCGCAGCTTCGAGCGCCTCGGCATGAGTCGGAAATGCCTCGGAATAGACGCCTCCGAGCCTGTAGGCCCAACCGCCATCGTGCGGCACGACTTCGTAGACCACCTTGATCATGCATCCGTCTCCTCATCTTTGTTGCGCATTCGCACGCTTCCGGACAGGATCCGGATCATCGCGGCCGCTTGACGAGAATTCGAGGACGCCGCGATCTGCTTTCCGGCCCCGATGACGTTCAGTATTCCATTAAACGCCAAAGACTGCAAATGGCCCTGGATAGCCGCCTGCTTGATATGCGAAATCAGTGACTTAGATAAAACGCATGAATCAGGACAGGAGCTGAGACGTGGGGATTGCGTCACGCTTGAAAGAAGAGAAGTTTCTGGTCGCCGCACTTGCCGTTGCAGCCGTCGCCTATCTCTTGGAACAGGCCGTGATCGAGATGGGACGTGGCGTCGCGCTGATCGCCGCCGCCGCCCTGGTCGGCACCATCGTTCTCGCCTCGATCCGCGTTGCCCATCATGCCGAACTGCTCGCCATCAAGGTCGGCGATCCCTATGGCACGATGATCCTGACCCTGTCGGCCGTCGCCGTCGAGGTCATCATCCTCGCCATCATGATGAGCGGAGAGACTTCGCCGACACTGGTGCGCGACACGATCTATTCTGCCCTGATGCTCGATATCAACGGCATTCTGGGTCTCGCCGCCCTGCTCGGCGGCCTCAAGCACGGCGAACAGCCCTACAACGACAATTCGGGCAAGACCTACGGTGTGATGATCCTGACCGCCATAGGCATCTCGATGATTGTTCCGGAATTCGTGCCCGGTGACAGATGGCACTATTATTCCGCCTTCACCATCGTTGCGATGATTGCGCTCTACGGCCTCTTCCTGCGCATGCAGGTCGGCCAGCACAGCTATTTCTTCAGCTACAGCTACCCGCGCTCCGAACGGAAAAAAGAAAGCCCGGACGAGCATGGTTCCGACGAGCCGGCCGCAATCTCGATCGCCACCATTCTCGTCGGCGTCGTCATCATCGGCCTGCTGGCCGAGTTCATGGCCGCTTTCATGAGCGAAGGCCTGCGCGACAGCGGCGCGCCGATCGCCGTGACCGCCGTCGTGGTCGCAGCGATTTCAGCCGCCCCTGAGATCCTGACCGCCTTGAGGGCAGCGCTCAGAAACCGCATGCAGGCGACCGTCAACATCGCCATGGGCGCCTCGCTGTCGACGGTGATCCTGACGGTGCCTGTCATGGAGGCGATCGCGCTCTATACCGGCCAGCCCTTCTTCATGGCGATGACCCCGGTGCAGACGGTGATGGTGACGATCACGCTGATTGCCGCGGCGATCAACCTCAACGACGGTGAGACCAACGCCATCGAGGGCATGACGCACTTCATTCTCTTTGCCACCTTCGTCATGCTGACGGCGCTGGGGCTTTAAAAGCGGCGCGCCGTCACTCCTTCGACTTCTCGAGGAAACGCTCCTTACGGGTTTTCGGCTTGAAACGCCGGAAGAAACCCTCGATGGCGCGGATGGATTTGGTGACGGACATCAGCCTGTCGATCTGACTGTTCGCATTGTGAAGCCGCTCGGAAAGGACTTCGGCCGCCGTCATCGCGATCTCGATCGGCGGCACCTGCGGAAAGCGTTTGGCGAGCGCCGCATAAGGGCTGGCATCGACGCCGCCCATCATCGAGATCGTGCCCATCCTGGCAAAGAGGCGCAGGAAAATCTGCTCGAACGTCCAATCGTGCACGTCGAAGACCTTCCACTTCTCGCTTCTCTTTGCCGAAAAGCCGGCAAGCAGGATCTTGCCCGGCAGGTGCAAGTCGGCGAGCCAGAGCGCCATCGCAAAGCCGCTCGTCGCGATCTTGCCGGTCGGATAGAGATCTCCGATCATTTGCGTCAGGTCGAGGTGGCGGGCGCCGGCGCCGTTGAAGCGGCTCTCCTCGCTGAAGTTCTCCTCGGGGGAAACGCGGATGTTGACGACGCCCAGAAAATCACCGCCGGCAAAAAAGCGCAGGACATCCGCCACCTCGCGCCGGTGGACGATATTGGCGCCCATCACGCCGCTGCGGGCAACCAGCACCCCATGACCGGCGAAGGGTTCGTCGAGCACCTTGTAGACATTGTTGAAGAAGACGTAGAGCGCCGTCTCCGGCAGCTCGCTTCGCAGCCGCTCGAAATCGACCGCCTCGCTGTTTGCCACCAGCACGATGTGGGAATAGCGCGACAGCAGCGCCGTCCACGCCTCCGGCGTCAGGAAATTGAAGCCGCTATCGGCGGCGGCTAGCCTCTGCATATCACTGGGGATCGATTCCATATCGGCTCACATGCACTTTCCAAGGACGCACCTTGCTAGCTGTTGCTGAAATAGGCGCGCATCCGGGCAAGCCGCGCCAGCCCGCCGATCTGCTTTCCCACATGCGAGAAGAATCCGCCGATCCGGCCCGCGGCCGACGGCTGCCTGCAGAAGGACGCCCAGGGCGTATTGCGGAGATCCTCGACATACTGCCTGGCCATCCGCCGATGCACCCAGGGAACGGTCGCCTGCCACGGTTTCTTGCGGCCGGTGAAATGAAAAATGGCCGGCCGGGCGACGAAAGGCAGGAGCCCGGTCTGCGTGTTCCAGCGCGGATCGAGCACCAGCCAGTCGCCGTCGAACGTGACGTTCAGCGCGTCCTGGTCGTTGTTTTCGAACAGATGCGACCGCTCCTCGAAGATTTCCCGGGTTCTGGCGAAAAGTCCCTTCGCCTGGCAGGCCGACCAGTCGAACAGCAATACGCCGGCATTGAAATAGCGTCCGCCCTCGCTCATGCCGATCTTACGCTGCCGTGCTCCGGCTTTCTCTGGGAAGGCCATGACATAATCGTCGACCGCGGCAAGCGCCTTGCCTCGGAGATCTCTGGTGAAGAGTTCGTCGACGGGCGCCACCGCAAGCACGTCGGCATCGAGGTAAAGCAGGCGTTCGACCGTTTCAGGGATTTGCAGATCCATATAGAGCCGCGCCAGCGTCGCGCCCGACCAGCGGCCCCGGGCCTGCTTTGCAGTATCCGGGGTATTGTAGGGCAGCACAGTGATCGCCATGTCGTGCAGCTTCGCGAAATTGCCGACCTCGGCGATCTCGTTCGGCTTAAGGTCGATACCGAGAAGCAGGAACTCCACGCCAGGACCGCCGAGATTGCGCTTGACCGAAAGCAGCGTGCAGCAGGCGGCTGGCAGCATGTTGACATCCGAACAGACGATCACCGCACTCTGCTGCAAAATCCCGGCCCCCCGAAGCGGCAACTTAAATTTGATGCCGGATATCTAGTGGGTTTGGCGGCCGCCCGCAACCGCAGATCACCGGATGAACTGTCGCTCCTCGTCACGTTTTGAATCTGAATTCAACGACTTGCGAAGAAAAATGGATTCAACGCCCTAAGGCCTTGAATCAGGATGTGAGCCTAAAGTCGCAGCGCCAGCGGATGACCAACGAGCAGCCGATCAACCGTCGCAAGCTGCAGGCCCTCGACCTTGCATTGCGCCAGCAGCAGTCGGTCGAAAGGATCGCGCATCTCCGGCTCCGGGTCGGCGGCGGTGATGACGTGCGGGATGTCGATCCGCAGCAGTATCAGCCCTATTTCCTCGAGAGACCCGGCAATGTCTTCAAGCGGCATGCCAGGATCCAGCTTTCCCAGACGAGCCTTGATCGCCGTTTCCCAAAGGCTTGCTACACTGACGAAGCCTACAGTTTTGCTATCGCCAAGCAGTGAGACGATCTCAGGAAATCGTCGGCCAGCGTCTTTCCGGAGGATGGCAAGAACGATGTGGGTATCAAGAAGAAGCCTCATCGCTACGGCAAAGGCTGCAGGAGAAAATCCTCGGGCAGCGGATCATCAAAATCATCGGCGATGAACGGTACAGGATTGGTGATGCCCCGCGCACAAAGATAAGCCTGACCGGCTTCCAGGTCCAAGCCGCCGCGCTTCTGATGCGGCACGAGATCGAACACCGGCCGGCCGTTGCGCGTCACGACAATAGTCTCGCCTTCCTCGACCTCGCGGGCAAGCTCGGTCAGGCGGTTCTTCGCATCGCGGATCGAAACGGTCTTCATGCCACAAATGTAGCTACATGCAGCCACATCATCAACGTCGCCGCAAGAACAAGGCCCGCCGTCGCCGGCAGGCCTTCGATCGATACTAGCGCAGTCCGCTTACTTGCAGGCGGCGCAGAAGCGCTGGATGCGGCGGCAGGCTTCTTCGAGAAGGTCTTCCGAGGTTGCGTAGGAAATGCGGAAGTTCGGGCCGAGGCCGAAGGCCGAGCCATGAACGACAGCAACCCCTTCCGATTCCAGCAGTTCGGAAACGAAATCCTCGTCCGTCTCGATAACCTTGCCCGAGGGGGCGGTTTTGCCAATCAAGCCCTTGCAGGAGGGATAGACGTAGAAGGCGCCTTCCGGCACCGGGCAGACGATACCCTTGGCCTGGTTCAGCATGGAAACGACGAGATCGCGGCGGCCTTCGAAGATCTTCTTGTTCTCGGGGATGAAATCCTGCGTGCCGTTCAGCGCTTCGACGGCCGCCCACTGGGCGATCGAGGTCGCGCCCGAGGTCTGCTGACCCTGGATCATGTCCATCGCCTTGATGAGCTGGATCGGGCCTGCCGCATAGCCGATACGCCAGCCGGTCATCGCATAGGCCTTGGAGACGCCGTTCATCGTCAGCGTACGGTCGTAGAGCTTCGGCTCGACTTCGACGGGCGTGACGAACTTGAAGTCACCGTAGGTCAGGTGTTCGTACATGTCGTCGGTCAGCACCCAGACATGCGGGTGCTTCATCAGCACATCCGTCAGCGCCTTCAGCTCATCATGCGTATAGGCAGCACCCGTCGGGTTGGACGGCGAGTTGAAGATAAACCACTTGGTCTTCGGCGTGATCGCCTTTTCGAGATCGGCGGCCTGGAGCTTGAAATTATGCTCCTGGCTGGCCGAAACGAAAACCGGCGTGCCGCCGCACAGCGCCACCATCTCAGGATAGGACACCCAATAGGGTGCCGGGACGACGACTTCGTCGCCGGGGTTCAGCGTCGCCATGAAGGCGTTGAACAGGATCTGCTTGCCGCCGGTGCCGACGATCGTCTGCTCCCAGGAATATTCCAGGCCGTTCTCGCGCTTGAACTTGGCGGCGATCGCCTTGCGCAATTCGGGAATGCCGGAGACGGGCGTGTACTTCGTCTCGCCGCGGTTGATCGCGTCAATGGCGGCCGTCTTGATATTCTCGGGCGTATCGAAATCCGGTTCACCTGCACCGAGGCCGATGACGTCACGTCCTTTTGCTTTCAGCTCGCGCGCTTTCTGGGAAACGGCGATGGTGGCTGAAGGCTTCACACGGGAAAGAGCATCGGCAAGGAAGGCCATGATATCGGTCCTATTGGTTGAAACGGGCAGAAAGCCGCGACCGGAGTTCTGCGGTTAGCTCTATGTCCAATGTATGACGGCATTTCAAGCGCAAAGGCGTGATGGGGGCAATGATTCTTATTGATCCTTTTGCCGCACCGGCCGCCCAGCTTGCCGGCGCTTCGGACAGAAGTTGAAGTGCTCGGCGCAACTCTTGCAGCCAGATCTGAGATCATCGGGATTCTCCGTTTCCTCGAAGTCATTTGCGGGCATGTCAAAGAGATTAGGATTATCGCTAACGACTGCGGCGGACGGTCGGTGACGTCTCGACAGCATCCGGCACTTTCGCGGGTGCGACGATCGCGATTTTTCCTCACCTATGTCTTTTGAAATCAGACAGATCGTCGGATTTCGTCATGGCCACGAATAAGCCGCAACAAATGCCACGCCGCGCCGCAATTCGGTCGCGAGCGCGCCGAGATCGAAGCCGCATCATTCTCACATCCGAAATTGGTTATTGAGGGTATGCCAATGTTTCTGGAAGATGAGTATGCCATAGGGCGCATACGCGCGCGCCGAATTTCCATTTCATTTCTTGTCGCCGCCACCGCCTTTGTCGCCTGTGTCACGGCGATGCTGGGGCTTGCCTCCGCTGCCCGCGCCGAGACGCAGCAGATATCCGGCCAACGCGTGGCCTTCGTCCGGCCGAACGACGTCAACAGCGGCTCGCTGCTCTTCCCGTCGACGGAGCCGGGCTTTTATGTCGAGGCGCCGCGGCTGAAGACCGATGTCGCCATCGATGTCTCCGGCCCGGTCGCCAGGGTGAAGGTGACGCAGCGTTTCCAGAACCCGAGCAAGGGCTGGGTCGAGGGCACCTACGTCTTTCCGCTGCCGGACAATTCCGCCGTCGATGCGCTGAAGATGCAAATCGGCGAACGCTTCATCGAAGGCCAGATCAAGCCGCGCCAGGAAGCCCGCGAGATCTACGAGCAGGCCAAGGCCGAGGGGAAGAAGACGGCGCTGCTCGAACAGCAGCGGCCGAACATCTTCACCAACCAGGTTGCCAATATCGGCCCCGGCGAAGAGATCGTCGTTCAGATCGAATATCAGGAGACGGTCCACCAGTCGGGCGGCGAGTTCTCGTTGCGCTTCCCGATGGTGGTCGCGCCGCGCTACAATCCGGCACCGATCGTTCAGACCGTCGAGTTCAACAACGGCGCCGGTTTCGCGACGCCGCGCGATCCGGTGGAAAATCGTGAGAAGATCGAGGCCCCGGTACTCGATCCGCGCGAGAATGCCAGGATCAATCCGGTATCGCTGACCGTCAACCTCAAGGCCGGCTTCCCGCTCGGCGACGTCAAATCGTCCTTTCACGAGGTCGATATCCGCCAGGACAGCGACCAGGCGAGAACGATCAGCCTGAAGGGGGACGCCGTTCCCGCCGACAAGGATTTCGAGCTTACCTGGAAGGCTGCTCCCGGCAAGTTGCCGAGTGCCGGCCTCTTCCGCGAGGTGAAGGATGGCAAGGCCTATCTGCTCGCCTTCGTCACCCCGCCCACGGCGCCGGATGCGGCAACGCCGCCGGCAAAACGCGAAGTGGTCTTCGTCATCGACAATTCCGGTTCCATGTCCGGCCCGTCGATCGAGCAGGCAAGGCAGAGCCTGGCGCTCGCCATCTCCAGGCTGAACCCTGACGACCGCTTCAACGTCATCCGTTTCGACGACACGATGACCGACTATTTCAAGGGCCTCGTCGCCGCCACCCCGGATAATCGCGAAAAGGCGATCGCCTATGTCAGGGGCCTGACTGCCGACGGCGGCACGGAAATGCTGCCCGCTCTTGAGGATGCGCTGCGCAATCAGGGACCGGTCGCAGCCGGCGCACTGCGGCAGGTCGTATTCCTGACCGATGGCGCGATCGGCAACGAACAGCAGCTCTTCCAGGAAATTACCGCAAACCGCGGCGATGCCCGTGTCTTCACCGTCGGCATCGGCTCGGCGCCGAACACCTATTTCATGACCAAGGCCGCCGAAATCGGCCGTGGGACCTTCACTCAGATCGGTTCGGCCGATCAGGTGGCAAGCCGCATGGGCGAGCTTTTCGCCAAGCTGCAGAACCCCGCCATGACCGATATATCAGCGCATTTCGAAGGCATCGCAGCCGAGGACATCACGCCGAACCCGATGCCGGACCTTTATAGCGGCGAACCTGTCATTCTCACAGCGGAGCTGCCTGGGAATAAGCCCGCCGGCAAGCTCGAGATCATCGGCAAGACAGGCGACCAGCCCTGGCGCGTCGAAATGGATATCGCCAATGCCGCCGACGGCAGCGGCATCTCCAAGCTCTGGGCGCGGCGCAAGATCGACGATTTCGAAGCCCGCGCCTATGAGCGTCAGGATCCGGCTGCGCTCGACAAGGATATCGAGACGGTGGCACTCGCCCACCATCTCGTCTCCCGCCTCACCAGCCTGGTCGCCGTCGATGTCACCCCGTCTCGGCCGGCCGGCGAGCCGCTCGGCTCGGCGAAACTGCCGCTCAACCTGCCTGAGGGTTGGGACTTCGACAAGGTCTTCGGCGAAAACGCTGTTCCTCCCGGTGGCGGAGAACGTCATGGCGCGGCTACGCCTGCAGGAAATGCCGGACCGCAGCAGGCCGCGGCGGGAACAGCGGAACTCGCGGCATCGCCTGAAATTGCAAATATGATGGCCGCAGCCCCGACCGCCAAGGCCGCGACGATGATCGCGCAGAAGGGTTCGACCGTGAACCTGCCGCAGACGGCGACGCGCGCCGACGGGCAGATCATCCGCGGGTTTACCATGCTGCTCCTGGCACTGACGGCGGCAAGCGGGCTCGCCGTCTGGCGCCGGCGCATCAAGCGTATGATAGCAGTCGGAGCCAAGCCAAATGGCCTCTAGGCTCGTAGCAAGCCGGGACGAGGAAGCGGCCGAATTCGAGCCGCTTCCGACCTATCTGGAGCTCGCCATGGCCGCTGCCACGGCCCACGACCGGCCGAAGGCGCGCCAGAGGAAGGGTTTCTTCCTCTGGCGCCTTTCCTCGATCGAAAAAGCGATCGCCGTCGCCATTGCCGGCCTTGCGCTCTACGGCTTGGTGCTGATCGGCGACGGCTTCCTGCTGAAGGCGAAGGCGGAGCTCTCTCAGATCCTGCTGAAACGCGCCTTCGCCGCGGAACTCAAGGGCCAGGAGACAAAACCCTGGCCTTGGGCGGATTTCACCACCGAGGCCAAAGTGCGTGCGCCGCGCCTGGGCAAAGAGGCGATCGTGCTGTCCGGCGCTTCCGGCGAAGCGCTTGCCTTTGGTCCTGCCTGGCTCGCCAACACGCCGCAGCCAGGCGATGAAGGCACCGCTGTTATCGCCGCCCATCGCGACACCCACTTTCGCTGGCTGCAATACATAAAGCCGGGTGACAGCATCGAAGTCACCCGCCGCGACGGCAAGGTGCTGACCTTCAAGGCCGGCGAAGGCCGCATCGCTCCCTGGGATGCCAGCGGCATCGATCCCGCCTCCGATGGTCGTCACCTGGTGCTGACCACCTGCTGGCCCTTCGACACGACCGAACGCGGGCCGCTGCGCTACATCCTCGAAGCCGAACTGGTCGATGGACAAGCGACAGGTTCCGTTCAACCGGCAAACACAAAGCCGTTATTGCAGGCCGAATGAGGGTTGAACCCCTCCCCTGTCCGCTCCAGGTTTGACGCTGGAGAGACGACGGGGAAACAAGATGAAGAGACTGTCCGCCTTCCATTTCGCCGCAGCGCTGGTCTTGCTCGGCACCATATCGGCTGATGCCGCCGATACGGTCAACACACAAGGCCCCACGGTCCGTGTCGAAAAGCTCGCCGACGGGCTCGACCATCCCTGGGCGGTCGAGGTGTTGCCCGACGGCGCATACCTCGTCACCGAGCGGCCGGGCCGCGTGCGCATCGTCCGCGACGGCAAGGTCTCCGACCCGATCGGCGGCGTGCCCAAGGTCAGCGCCCGCGGCCAGGGCGGCCTGATGGACGCTGCGCTCGCTCCGGACTTTGCGACATCGAGAAAGCTCTATTTCACCGCCGCTGTCGCCAATGGACAGGGCTCCGGCACAGAGGCCTTCAGCGCCACGCTGTCCGTTGACGAGAGGCGACTCGATGCCGTCACACCCGTTTTCACCATGCGGCGCTTCACCTCGGGCAATATCCAATACGGCTCGCGCATCGCCATTGCCCGCGACGGTTCGCTGTTCATCAGCGTCGGCGACCGTGGCGACCGCGACCGCTCGCAGGACTGGCGGGACGATGCCGGCTCGATCATCCACGTCAATGCCGACGGCAGCATTCCGGCCGACAATCCGTTCAAGGACGGCGGCAAGGCGCTGCCGGAAATCTGGTCGAAAGGCCACCGCAACCCGCAGGGCATCACCTTCGACACCAAGGACGGCAAACTCTATACCGTCGAACACGGCGCGCGCGGCGGCGACGAGATCAATGAACCCGAGGCGGGCAAGAATTACGGCTGGCCGATCATCACCTACGGCCGCGATTATTCTGGTGCCGAGATCGGCGAAGGCACCGCCAAAAAGGGGCTGGAACAGCCGCTGCATTACTGGGATCCATCGATCGCCCCCGGCGCGCTCACCGTCTATCGCGGCGCCATGTTTCCGGAATGGGACGGCAATTTCCTCGTCGCGGCGCTGAAGTTCCAGCTGCTCTCGCGCATGCAGCGCGACGAGAGCGGCGTCTTCGTCGCCGAGGAACGCCTGTTCGAGGGCGAATACGGCCGCATCCGCGATGTCATCGTCGCGCCCGATGGGGCGCTGCTGATGGTGACGGATGAGGATAACGGCGCGCTGCTCAGGGTTTCGCGCGCTGAGGCCAATAACGGCTGAAAGATCACAAAGCCCCGCGCAGCTCCTTGCGGATGACGAATTTCAGCCCGGACCAAATCCCGTCGACGGCGCAGACCTTGACGTCGACAAGACCGGTCGGAAGCAGGATCTCCCGCAAAACGTCCTCGGTGACATCGGTTGGCACCCGCGAACTTTTTTTCGGCCAGGAGATCCAGAGCATGCCGTCCGGCTTGAGAACCCCGAAGAGTTTAACCGCGGCAGCCTCCAGCGCCGCGCGTTCGGTCACAAACAGATGCACATAGTCAAACGCCCGCCAAGCCGTGTCCGGAAGCGCAAGGGCGAGCGAGGCAAAACCCTCGAAGCCATGAATGTCGCCCATCGTTTCGGGAACGCCGAGAAGAGCAGCCGCCTGCCCGCGTCCAAGGCCGAGCTTGCTGGCGAGCGGTCTGCCTGAATATCCTGCCGTCCCGGACGTCGCTGCCGTATCGCCGGCCGGCCGGCTTTCTTCGTGTCGCATCCTGCCATCTCCGCCGATAGGCATGAAGTCTTCACCCTTGCCTTGAGGAAACGCAACTGCTAACCGCTCGGGCGCACCCTTTCCCATCGAGGCCGACATGACGCGCGCTCAGGCGAACCTCCTGCTATTGCTCGCAGCCGCCATCTGGGGCGGCGGCTTCGTTGCCCAGTCGACGGCGATGAAGGCAGTCGGACCCTTCTGGTTCATCGCCCTGCGTTTTGCCGTCGCCACGCTGGCCGTCTTGCCTTTCGTCGTTTTTGAAGCGCGCAAAGCCAAGGCGAAGACAAGCGCACGCCATGCGAAACTCTATGTCCTCACCGGCCTTGCCCTCTTCAGCGGCGCAGTCACGCAGCAGGTCGGGCTGCAGACGACGACTGTGACGAATTCCAGCTTCATCACCGGCCTCTATGTCGTCTTCGTGCCGCTGATTGCCGTGTTCTTCCTGCGCCGCGCCCCGCATTGGATCATCTGGCCGGGCGCGCTGATGGCCGTCGCCGGTATCTATCTCCTGTCCGGCGGTCATCTCTCGGCGCTCACATCAGGTGATCTCCTGACCGTCGCTTGCGCCGTCTTCTGGGCAATCCAGATCACCCTTGCCGGCACGACGGTTTCTGCGACCGGCAGGCCGCTCGCGCTCTCGGCCACGCAATTCGCCGTCACCGCGGTCTGTGCGCTCGCGATGGCCGCAGCCTTTGAACCGATCACCCTATCGGCGATATGGGCCGCAGGACCTGAGATCCTCTATGTCGGCATCTTCTCCTCGGGCCTGGCCTTCGTGCTGCAGGTGATCGCCCAGCGTTATACTACACCCTCGCAGGCCGCGATCTTTCTCTCCTCCGAAGCGCTTTTCGGCGCCTCGCTCGCAGCCCTGCTGCTCGGCGAGACGATGCCGGCCACCGGTTATGCAGGTTGCGCGCTCATGTTTATCGCTATGCTTGTAGTCGAACTCGTACCCGGATTCGCTCGCCGGCGCCTGCCAGCCGCCTGAACACGCGTCCAAATATGGGTGAGTGGCATCTTTTAAAAAAATTCGTCGGAACCGAAAAGACGCGTGCACGTTGCACTTTTGGGAAAATCTGCTCGAAATTTATATTGCAGACGATATAAAACGTTAATCATTCCCTATCGGCGAAGGAAATTTTGCGTTTTTGCGCAAATTGGATATCCGGGCGGGTGTGCCTCGAACGACACGGCAAAAAACTTTTACTTGCCAAAATTCGTTTAACGCAGCACTCTCAGCGCGTTCGGGCATTTTGCGAGCATGGGAAGTCCTTAAGTATTTGCGCGCCGGGAACGCTAATTATCCCGGTCAGCCGGTTCCAAAAAATGGCGGGCGAAAGTCCTGCCCGGAGCAGGCCGAGGTAGAGGGGACCTTTTTCTCACATTTCAAGAATTGCCTGCCAACACCTCCCGCAAGGAGGCAATGCTATGAGGCTGCCCGTGTGGATGGCGGGCAGAGAGAAAAGGACCTGACGCATGGCAGAGACTGGGACTGTAAAATTCTTCAATACCGACAAAGGCTTCGGCTTCATCAAGCCGGACCGGGGCGGCGCCGATATCTTCGTTCACATTTCTGCCGTTCAAGCCTCCGGGCTGGCCGGTCTGACGGAAAATCAGAAGGTAAGCTTCGACACGGAGCCGGATCGCCGCGGCAAGGGCCCCAAGGCCGTCAATCTGCAGATTGCGGGCTGAACCCTTAACAAGGCTGTCGAATTTCGAGTTGAAGCCCGGCAGCGATGCCGGGTTTTGTCGTTCAGCCTTCGTTCAGCTACCAATCGATAGTACTGTCATCATCGAGAAAGGAACCGGCGTTCGGTTCCCGGGATTAGGACTTTATGCTGATGAACAGGCTCGCCAAGACTCTTCTGCTGACGGCAACGGCTGCCGCACTCACGCTTTCCGCCATCAGCGAGGCATCGGCCCGCGACCGTCATTGGCGCCATCACAACGGCAACGATGCGCTCGTCGGCGGCGCCGTCGGTCTCGCCACCGGCCTGATCGTCGGCTCGGCTATCGCCAATGCCAATAATGGTCCCGCTTACGAAGAGCGCCGCTACATCGACCCGGCCTACGAGCCGGACTATTACGAGCCCGCCCCGGTCTATCGCGCCCCGCGCCGAGTCTATGTCGAGCAGCCGCAATATGTCGAGCAGCCGCGATACTATGCGCCGACCCGCGCCGCCGTGGAGCCCTGGTCGCCGCAATGGGAGCGTTACTGCTCTTACCGCTACCGCTCCTTCGATCCGCGCAGCGGCACCTATATCGGCAATGACGGCCGCAGCCATTTCTGCACCGCCGGCTGATCGCTCAACAATCCCAGGTAACAAGCGCCGCTGATCAGCGGCGCTTTTTTTGTTTTTTGAGCCCTTCACCCGGCCTTCTTTTCCCAAGGCATGGGTCCGACCTCGGCATCGGTGTCGAAATCGGTCGAGACGCTGACGGCGCGCCATTCCCGATCAGCTTCAATACGCGCGGCATCAGCTTTCTCGACATTGCCTACGGCATCACTGCCAAGCAGTAGCCGGAACGGCGGCTGGTTGAGACCGGCGATATGGATAATGACCGCGGCCGCCTTGGCGGGATCGCCGGGCTGGCGGCCGTTATAGTCACGCTGGAAGCGCACGGTGGCGCCGACCGTCTCGGCATATTCCGCCCGCCCTTCGGCAAGCACCGTCGAGGCGCCGGCGAAATCGGTTCTGAAGCCGCCGGGCTCGATCACCGTCACCTTTATGCCGAACGGCGCGACCTCTTTCGACAGCACCTCGGAAAAGCCCTCGACAGCAAATTTCGCCGCCGAATAGGCGCCGCGCCCGGCAGGCCCGATGCGGCCGCCGACGGATGAGAACTGAATGATGTGCCCTGCCCCCTGCCCGCGCATCAAGGCGATGACCGCCTTGGTCATGATGATCGTGCCGAACAGGTTGGCCTCGATCTGAGCCCGGAAATCGGCGAGACTGGTATCTTCGATCGAGGAAACATTGCCGTAGCCGGCATTGTTGACGAGCACGTCGATGCGCCCGAACCGCTTCACGCCAGCCTCGACCGCCGCCGCTGCCGCCGTCTCGTCGGTCACATCAAGCGCTATCGTCAGCACCTGGCCGCCATACCGCTCGGAGAGATCGGCAAGGCGGGCGGGATCGCGCGCCGTCGCCACCAGATTGTCGCCGGAGGCCAAAACTGCCTCCGCCAGCGCCCGGCCGAGACCGCGCGAACTTCCTGTAATCAGCCAGACCCTGGACATCGGAAACCCTTCCTTCTTTGGTTCCCGGCTGATGTATGGTCTATTGTATCCGATCGAAAGAAGGTACCCCGACGATCTATACACACCTTGAGGTAACTGACTTGACCGGCGACATGTTCGATTTCTGCTGCTCCATGACGGACGAACAGGATGCGCGCGCCCGCGAACTGATCGAGCGCGCGGCGGCGAAATGGCCGCTGCGCATCCTGCACGTGCTCTCCGATGCCGGCGCACCCTTGCGCTTCTCGCGCCTCATGGAGAGGGTCGAGGGCATCAGCCAGAAGGTGCTGACGCAGACGCTGCGCACCCTCGAACGAGACGGACTCATCATCCGCACCCTCTATCCGCAAGTGCCGCCGCGCGTCGAATATGAGTTGACGCCGCTCGGACGCGACCTCCTCATGCAGGTTGCCGCGCTCTGGCGTTGGATCGTCGAACGCTTGGGCGATTTCGATGCGCGCAACGCCGTGAAGCTGACCGTTGCAGGCGTTTAGGCCGGGATGCGGATCGTTGCCCGCAGTCCGCCAAGCGGGCTGTCGCCGAGGGTGACGTTGCCGCCGTGGCTGCGGGCGATGTCGCGGGCGATGGCCAGGCCGAGGCCGGTGCCGGAGGCATCGAGGTTACGCGCCGCATCCAGCCGGAAGAACGGCTTGAACACGTCCTCGCGGTTCTTTTCCGGAATGCCCGGACCGTCATCGTCGAAAATGACGGTCAGCCATTTGGCATTGTGCTTGGCCTCGATATCGAGCCTGCCGGCATAACGGCGCGCATTCGAGGCAAGGTTGGTGACCAGACGCATGAAAGCGTTCGGCCTGACGGATATGTCATCATCGCCTTCGATCGAATAGCTGAATGTCTTGCCGTGCAGAGCGAAATCGGATTCCAGTTTGGCGAAGATCTCGCTGAGTTTCAGCTCGCCGACATCCTCTTCGACCTCGCCGCGTGCGAAGGCCATATAGGCCTCCAGCATGGTCTGCATATCGTTGACGTCGTCGTTCAGCCCATGCAGGTCGGGATTGTCGCCGGCCAGCGCCAGCTGCAGTTTGAAACGGGTGAGAATGGTGCGCAGATCATGGCTGACGCCGGAGAGCATGGCAGTGCGCTGTTCGATCTGTCGCTCGATTCGCTCCCGCATCAGGATGAAGGCAAGGCCGGCGCGCCGCACCTCGTCGGCGCCGCGCGGATAGAAATCATCGGGCTTCTGCCCCTTGCCGAAACTTTCGGCCGCGCGCGCCAAGGTGAGGATCGGCCGGATCTGCCCGCGCAGGAAGAGGATCGAGATGCCGATCAGCACCAGCGAGGTGCCGACCATCCAGACGATGAAGATATGCGTGTTCGAGGCATAGGTCTGGCTGCGCTTGGTCAGCACCCTGAGGATCTTGTTGTCCAGCTTGATGCGGATCTCGACGAGGTTCGAATTGCCGACCGTGTCGATCCAGAAAGGTCGGTGGATCTCGTCGGTGATTTCGTCGCTGAGGATGCCGTCGAGGATCGAGAAGAACGGCTTGACGCGCGGTGGCGGCAGGTCGCCGTCCGGCTCGATCGAGATCTGCAGGCTGAGCTGATCGCGGGCGATGCGGACGATCTCGCTATAGTCAGAATTCTGCGGATAGGTTTCGATGATCTCGATGATCGCAGCAATGTCGCGGGTAACGGCAAGCGACAGCCGCTCCGTCACCATCTGCCAGTGGCGCTCCATGAAAACGGCGGCGACGACCGATTGCAGCAGCACCATCGGAATGATGATGATCAGCAGCGAGCGTGCGTAAAGCCCGGTCGGCAGCCGCCGGCGCAGCCAGCGGAGGATCCAGCGCCAGCCCGGCGCAGAACTGCGGTCTTCCCGCCGCAAGCTGTCGATCGTCACCATCAGCGCCGGTCCTGGCCTCTATCCTTAGATCTAAAGCGCGTCGCGATCTTTCAGATTCGCTCTTTGCGCTTTAGCTCTTTATTTTTACGCATGTCGTTGCCGCAAAACCGCTGCACACTTTTGCGCGACATGCTTTAGTCGATGCTCAGCCTGTATCCGATGCCGCGCACGGTCTGCAGCCAGACGGGATTGGCCGGATCATCCTCGATCTTACGCCGCAGCCGGTTGATCTGCACGTCGATCGTCCGCTCGCCGACCTCGGTGTCGTTGCCGATCAGTTCGTGTCGGGGGATCGTGTCGCCGGCGCGCCGTGCAAAGAGCAGCATGATCTCCTGCTCGCGGTCGGTGAGCCGGATCACCTCGCTGGCTTTCTTCAGCTCCTTGCGGGTCAGCGAGAAGGTGTAGGGGCCGAACATCACCTGTTCGATCTTCGGCCCTTCGCCACCGGCATTGCGACGCAGAATGTTGTTGATGCGCAGCACCAGTTCGCGCGGGTCGAAAGGCTTGGAAAGATAGTCGTCGGCGCCGGCCTCGAGGCCTTCGATGCGGTTGCCCGATTCCGCCAGCGCCGTCAGCATGATGATCGGCACGTTCTTGATGGCACGAAGCCCGCGGGTGACCTCGATTCCGGATTCGCCGGGCATCATCACATCCATGATGATCAGGTCGAAATCGAGACCCGTGAGCTTGCGCTGCGCCTCGGCGCCGTCGGCGGCGACGGTGACGCGGAAGCCGTTCTCGGCGAGATAACGATTGAGCAGCGCGCGGATGCGCGAGTCGTCGTCGACCACCAGCAGATGCGCCGCATCGTCGGAAATACCTGTCTTGACCGCCATTCAATCCGCCTTCTGTCTGTCCCGCATGCCTCTAAGGAAAGCTTTTACGCCCTCCCGCACCTCCGCAGAAGCCCCTTCGAATGCCCGCTCAATGCGGCGCGATTGCGGCTCGGCAAGGGCAAGCGCCAGCTCTCGTCCCGATTTCGTCGGATAAAGCTTGCGCTGCCGCCGGTCCTCTGGACCTGCGACCTGGCGAATATAGCCTGAATCGATCAGCTGTTTCAGCACTCTTGCAAGGCTCTGCTTGGTGATCTTCAGCGTATCGAGAAGATCGGCCACCGTCATGCCGGGGTTACGGTTGACGAAATGCACGACACGGTGATGCGCCCGCCCGAAGCCGCTCGTTTCGAGGATAGCGTCAGGATCGGAAACGAAGTCGCGATAGGCGAAGAAGAACAGCTCGATGATCTCGAAATCGATGGTGTCGGTATCTTCCATCGGCGTGGCCAGCGGCTCTGGCTTGCCTGTTTTCGGGCCGGTCTGTCGTGACACGCGGCATTTCCTTTCTCCTCCCGCCCCCGCGGGAAACTTCCGCCAAGATATGTCAGTTTTATTGACATAAATTTGCGTCACTGTAAGCTTTCTGGCCTCTGCGGGAGCCCCGCACTGCCTTTTATTTCCTCAGCATTTCCCTGACCAAGGCCTGCCCGGCACTCCGACGCAATACGCGATTTCCCCTTGCATCTGTGGATAAAACGTAATGGGGACAACAATCAACAGGCATGGAGTTTGAAGCGCCGGCTTTAAGGGCGAGCGCGCCTATGGCGGCCGGGTGTTGAAGCTCACCTGACATAACCAAACGGTTTCGCCAAACGCCGCGGCATCGAGGTCATCGAACGCGCAATCCTGTCGGAAGAACTCCCTGTTTTCAGCGAGTGCTTCCTCAGCGGCCCGGTTGCTGAAGTGACGCCGGTTTCCGAAATCGGGCCCGCATCGCTTCAAGCCGTCGACGATTTCCGAAACGCTGATGAACGACTACGTGAAGGAAGTCTATCCGGCAGCGGTCGCTGCTGGATAAGATCCTTCACGCAATCGGCCCGGCACATCAAAGCGTTACGGCGCCGTGCGGCTGAAAAGACGCGCGGCGCTTAGGCTGAACGCCCGCCGGGCATTTATCGATGCGCCCGTGCCATAACCAGTCCGGCGAGCGTCGAGAGAATGCCGCCGCCGATCAGACCGCCGATGCCGTCGGCGATCAGGCCGGTCATAGCCGCTTCCCCACCGACCATGCCGAGCAGCATGCCGCCGGCGATACCGCCGATCGCGCCCGCGATCGTACGGGCGACGACATTGATTGCATGCTGCTTCAAGGCGGCGCTCGCGGCATTGCCGCCGATGGCACCGGCAATCATTTGGATGACGAGCGGAAGTAGCGCTTCCATGACTTTCCTCCTCTGGCGATCTCCCCGATCGCCGTTATATGCCGAACCTTCGGCATATTAGCATTTTAGCATATTCGGAAGGAAAACGTTAAGAAAAAATCAACCCATGCGGGAGGCAAGGGGGAGAAGCGAACGGGCTGGAAACGAGGCGGCCAGCCGACCGCCTCGCTGTATTTTTACCGGTTACATCACTGATAAACGTAGACGATCCGGCGTGTGCCGGGATCGACCAGCACCGGCCGGTCGTTGATCCTTGTATAGCCGTATTCGTAATCCGGGATCGTCTGGAAGGTAACATCGGCGGGCACCTCCGCGCCGACGACGACATCGCCGCCGAGCTGCACCGTCTGGCCGGGATTGGTTTCGATATAGGTGCGGACCGTCTCCGGCGGGGTGATGGTCTCAACGGCCCCGACCGGGCCGAGCAACTCGTCGCCAGGCGCCGGCTGCGGGTCAGCCGGAACGACGCTGGCGGTCGACTCGTAGGTCACGACGGGAACGCCGATCTCGGCGCGGTTCTGTTCGACAATGACCGGTGTGCCGCCGCGGTCGACCTGCAGATAATCGGCATAGACCCAGCCGCGCATGCCGTTGACGTCGACACGGCACCAGCGGCTGCCTTCGATGCAGCCGTCGAGCACCGCGGTCGAGCCGCGGGTGGCAAGACCGACCGCCGGATATTGCGGGCCGGGGCCGGCGCGGACGTTGAGATCGTTGACGGTCGTCGCCATCATCTCCGCCTGCGCCAGACCGCCGCTCGCCAGGAGCACGGCTCCAGCCAATAGAATGTTTCTCTTCAAGGTCATCTGAGCGTCTCCTTGGTTTCGATGCGCGGACAACGCACGGCGTTCCACGATGTTCCCCCCCACTCCGCAGCGCGAAAGACCACTTGCGAGGCGCCGTTCACAAGCCATTGAATATATTGAAGAAAACAAGAGTTTTCCGGCCTCTGGCGGCAACATCGCGAGGCATAAACTCTTGTTGCAGCCCGTCTTTTTGCCGTGAGGCGGGCAGCAGACACAGAAGATTCTGGCTGTCCTTGACGCGGTTTCGGACTATACCCGGGGCATCCGAGACACCAAGCGAGGCACCTATGGGCATGCTCCAGGCCGGCATCATTCCAGTGACACCCTTCCAGCAGAACTGCACGATCTTCTTCGATCCCGAGACCAAGGAAGGCGTTGTCGTCGATCCCGGCGGCGACGTGCCGCTCATCCTGCAGGCGATCGCGCAAAACGGCTTGATCATCAAGGAAATCTGGCTGACGCACGGCCATCTCGACCATGCCGGCGGCGCCAGCGAGCTGAAGGAAGCCCTTGGCATCGACGTGGTCGGCCCGCATCAGGACGACCTGCCGCTGCTGCAGCGGATCGAGACCCAGGCCGAAAAATACGGCATATCGGGCTTGCGCAACGTCGTACCCGACCGCTGGCTGAAGGATGGCGACACGATCTCTTTCGGTGCCCACGAATTCGAGGTCTATCATGCGCCCGGTCATGCCCCCGGCCACGTCATCTATTTCAACCGTGCGCAGAATTTCGCCCATCTCGGCGACGTGCTGTTCAACGGCTCGATCGGCCGCACCGACCTGCCGGGCGGCAATCATCAGCAGCTTCTCGATTCGATCCGGGACAAGGTGCTGCCGCTCGGCGACGACGTCGGCTTCATCTGCGGCCACGGCCCCGGCAGCCGCATCGGCGACGAGCGGCGCAGCAATCCATTTTTGCAGGAAATCAGCGCCGGCGCGGGCGCATCAGGTGAAACGCGATAATGCATGTCGCCGGGAAGTGTGCAGCGGTTCCCGGATAACGACATACATAAAAACAAAGAGCGAAAGCGCGTCGCATGAATCAAGTTAACCGCGACGCGCTTTAGAATAATGTGAGCGCTCGCTCACATCATCTTCCTGCCGTTCGGCACCGGCTGCTCGACCGCCGTAAGCACGATTGCACCATTCTCGTCCTCGAAACCCAGCGTCAGTACTTCCGAGCGGACCGGCCCAATCTGGCGTGGCGGGAAATTGACGACGCCGAGCACCTGCCGGCCGATCAGGCTTTCCGGCGTGTAGTGCACGGTGATCTGTGCCGAGGATTTCTTGATGCCGATATCGGGGCCGAAGTCGATGACCAGCTTGTATGCCGGCTTGCGCGCTTCCGGAAAGGGACTGGCTTCGATGATCGTGCCGACGCGAATGTCTACACGCTCGAACTCGGCGTAGCTAATCTCCTCGGCCATATCGTCTCCGCTAGCGCATCATTCCTTTGCGAAAATCGAGATCGATTTTCGCAAAGGAATGATGCGCATTTAAAATGTTAGAGCGTCCTTGGCGCGTCTTTATAGACGCGCGGCGCTCTAGCCGGCCAGCTCTTCGGCCCGCTTGCGCGCCGCCGCCAGCGCTGCGTCGAACAGAGGCTGCATGCCGTTTTCGGCCATCAGCACGGCGAGTGCCGCCGCCGTCGTGCCGCCGGGAGAGGTCACATTCTGCCGCAGCCGCGAAGCGTCGTCGGGGGACTGGTGCAAGAGTTCACCAGCCCCCGCGACTGTTTCCCGCGCAAGACGCATGGCGAGGTCCGCCTGCAGGCCGAGTTTACGGCCTGCCTCCGCCATACATTCGACGAGATAGAACACATAGGCAGGACCACTGCCCGACAGCGCCGTCACGGCATCGATATCGGTTTCCGCGGGCACCCATTCCACAGGACCCGAGACGCTGAGAAGGGAGTGGACACGCTCGCGCTGCTGATTGCTGACCGCTGAATTGGCAAAGGCGCCGGTGACGCCGCGCCCGACCATGGCCGGCGTATTCGGCATGGCCCGCACCATGGCGGCTTTGCCCAGATGCGTCTCAAGGAAACCGAGCGTCTTGCCGGCAGCCACCGAGACGACGACGGTTTCCGGCCCGACGGCACTTTTCACCGCCGGCAGCACCATCTCCATCACCTGCGGCTTGACCGCGAGAAACAGCACGCTTGCCTTCAAAGCCGGGGGAGCCGCGACCACATGTGTCGCGCCGGCCTCGCTGATCGTCGCCAGCATCGCCGGCGACGGGCCGGGATCGACGACAATGACGGCCGAGCCCGGCACGCCGCTTTTCAGCCAGCCGGAGAGCATCGCCCCGCCCATATTTCCGGCGCCGATCAGGACGACGGGATTTGTCGAGGAGAAGGTGTTCGTGGGCATCTTATGCCTCGCCGACTGTTTCGAACAACACGGCTTCCATTGCCTTCGTCGCTTCCATGCCGGACCACACGACGAACTGGAATGCCTGGAAATAGGCTTCGCAGGTATCGAGCGCACTGGAAAGCAGCACCTCCACCTGGCGGTTGGTGGGCTCCGCGCCGCCGGCCAGCAGCAGCGACTGCCGGAAGATGACGACATCTTCCTGGCGCCAGAGGTCGAAATGCCCCATCAGCACCTGCCCGTTGATCGCCGAGAGCAGCTTGACCACCTCGTTGACCCTGATGTCGGGAACTTTGATATCGAAGGCGCAGCCAAGGTGCAGCGCCTCGAATTCCTCCATCCAGGAGAAGGAGACGTGGTAGTCCGTCCAGCGACCCTCGACCGTCATCGCGATCTCGTCCTCGCCGGACCGTTCAAACGACCAGTCGTTGTTGGAGGCAACGTACTCAATCATATCGACCGGGTTCGACTGACGCTCGACTTCCAATTCCATCAGGTTCATGCAGCACCTTCTTGACCGGAACGAATGCGACCTAACTTGGTGTAAGAACACAAGAAAGACACACGCAAATACCGGAACCACCACTCGGATGATCGTTGAACCGCTGCCAGACTTAACGCAGATAACCTGCCCGGAGCTTACCAAGTCGCTTCGAATCATCATTTAAAATCAGTGTATAATGCCCCTTGCCACCTGCCAGCCCCCTGAGGGGAAAATAGGCCGGACCACTGTGGAAAGGCTCTTCGAAATTCAATTCAGAAGGGAGAATAAGCGACTCTGCGAATTGGCTTTTTTGGCAGTGTCCACAGGTGGAAAACTCCACCTGAATTTTTTGTGACGGATGCGGCGTGTGGCATGAAGGCAACGCCGCATCTGTGTCATATCGGGACTTTAAAGCATGCCGCGCAAAGCGTTCGGCGGCTTGCGGTTGCGGCGTGCGGAAGACAAAGACCTGAAGCGCAAGGAGCGAATCTGAAAGATTGCGACGCGGATCAGTGCCCCTCGCCGCCAAGCCTCGCTTCGAGCGCCGCGATGCGGGCGGCAAGCGCCTCGTTCTCGTCGCGCGCCTTGATCGCCATTTCGCGCACAGCCTCGAACTCCTCGCGCTTGACGATATCCATGCTGTTCAGCCAACGCTCGGCCTGGGCGTTGAAGGCGGTTTCGATCTCCTTGCGGACGCCCTGGGCAGCACCTGCCGCATCGGTCATCAGCTTGGCGAATTCGTCCATGATGCGGTTCGTTCCGGTCGTCATGGCGTTTTTCTCCCTTCGCATGAGGTGAATTTCAGCCCTGTGGGGCCTCAAGGATTGAGGTAGGGCTTCGCCACCCGCGATGCAAGCGCTTTGCATTGGATCGGCTTGCCGGAACGCGCCGCGAAAGCGCCATCACGAACAATGGACTTGACCGTCCGGGATCGCAGCGGCATGTTCCGCGCAACCAAACAGGTGGGAAAACCTTGCCGACAGCAGCCAATCTCCTTGCCATCATGCCTTTCCCGGACATCGATCCGATCGCTTTTTCGATCGGTCCGCTGGCGATTCACTGGTACGGTCTCGCTTATGTCGCCGGCATCCTGCTCGGCTGGGCCTATGCGCGTCGCCTCGCCGCCAATAACAGTCTCTGGCCCGGCAATGTCTCGCCGATGTCTAAGACGCAGCTCGACGACTTCATCGTCTGGGCGGCTCTCGGCGTCGTCCTAGGCGGCCGTCTCGGCTATATTTTCTTCTATGATCTCCCCGCCGTCCTGCGCAGTCCCGTGCGCGCGCTCGAGATCTGGAACGGCGGCATGTCCTTCCATGGCGGCCTGACCGGCACGACGATCGCCATGATCATCTTTGCCCGCCGCAACGGCATTCCGATCTGGAGCCTGTTCGACATCGTCGCCACCGTCGTTCCCTTCGGGCTGTTCTTCGGCCGCATCGCCAATTTCATCAATGGCGAACTCTGGGGCCGGCTGACCGACGTGCCCTGGGCCGTGGTTTTCCCGACCGGCGGCCCCTTCGCCCGCCACCCGAGCCAGCTTTACGAAGCCGGCCTCGAAGGCATCGTTCTGCTCCTGGTGCTGGCCGCCCTGGTTTACCGCATGCGGGCGCTGAAGAGCCCCGGCTTCATCACGGGCGTCTTCGTCTGCGGCTATGCGCTGTCGCGCATCTTCGTCGAATTCTTCCGCGAGCCTGACGCCCAGCTCGGTTACCTCCTCGGCACGAACTGGCTGACCATGGGCATGGTGCTCTCCTCCCCGATGATCCTGCTCGGCCTCTGGGCGATGCTCAGGGCCCGCCGCCAGGCTGCGCCGCAGCTCTGAAAACGGCAGGACGCGCGACATGACCACCGCTCTAGGCGAAAAGATCAAGGCGATCATCCAGGCCAACGGCCCGATCAGCGTCACCGATTATTTCTCGCTCTGCCTGGCCGATCCCGAACACGGCTATTACCGGACCCGCGAGCCGTTCGGCCGCTCGGGTGATTTCGTTACCGCGCCCGAAATCAGCCAGATCTTCGGCGAGATGATCGGCGTCTTCATCGTCCATGCCTGGCAGCGCCACGGCACGCCGGCGGGCGTCCGCCTCGTCGAGATCGGCCCCGGCCGCGGCACGATGATGGCGGATATGCTGCGGGTCATTTCCCGCATCGCTCCGCCGCTCCTGGAGGCGATGACCGTACATCTCGTCGAAACCAGCGAGCGCCTGCGCGACGTCCAGAGCCAGACACTCGAGGCTTACGGCGAGAAGATCGTCTGGCACCACGGCTTCGACGAAGTCCCGCCGGGCTTCACCCTGATAGCCGCCAATGAATTGTTCGACGCCATCCCGATCCGCCAGTTTGTCCGCATGCCGACGGGTTTCCGTGAGCGCATGATCGGCATTGATGCCAATGGCGAGCTGGCCTTCGCCGCCGGCGTCGCCGGCCTTGATCCGGCACTTCTGCCCGAACCGGTGCAGAACCTGCCGCTCGGCACGCTCTTCGAGATCTCGCCTGCCCGCCAGGCGGTGATGATGGCGATCTGCGAGCGGCTGCGCGCCTTCGGCGGAACGGCGCTCGCGATCGATTACGGCCATCTCGTCACCGGCTTCGGCGATACGCTGCAGGCCGTGCGCATGCATGAATTCGACCCGCCGCTCGCCCATCCCGGCGAAGCCGATCTGACGAGCCATGTCGACTTCCAGCAGCTCGCCGAAACAGCGCTTGCGGCCGGCGTCCATCTGAACGGCGCCCTGCATCAGGGTGATTTTCTGACCGGCCTCGGCATCCTCGAACGTGCCGCCGCCCTCGGCCAGGATCGCGAGCCGCAAACCCAGCAGGTCATTCAAACGGCAGTCGAGCGGCTCGCCGGCGCCGGTGAAGGCCGGATGGGTGAACTCTTCAAGGTGATGGCGGTCTCTAACCCCGCAGTCGACCTCATGCCCTTTCGCCCCGTGGATTGACAGGGCGCACGCGGCTGGTTCAACATCCCAGCCACCAAGAACTTGAAGCGCGCCGCCAATGCGATGCGCTTGGGATAATAACAAACCTCTTAAAAAACCCCGGAATCACAGATGCAGGACGCGGCCTCTCCCGCACCGATCGAAAGCACGCTGCTGAACGAAGCGGCGGGCGGCACTATCCGCCACGGTTATTTCACCCGCGCCGGCGGCGTTTCCGAAGGGCTGTATCGTGGCCTCAATGTCGGCCTCGGCTCCAGCGACGAACGTGACAAGGTCCTGGAAAACCGCCGCCGGGTCGCCGCCTGGTTCGACCTGCCGGTCGAGCGGCTGGCGACCGTGCATCAGGTGCATTCCCCGGATGTCGTGACGATCGATGCCGATTACGACGGCGCCCGTCCCGCGGCGGATGCGATGGTCACGCGCACCCCCGGCATCGTGCTTGGCGTGCTTGCCGCCGATTGCGGCCCGATCCTGTTTGCCGACCCGGACAATCGCGTCGTCGGCGCTGCCCATGCGGGCTGGAAGGGCGCGCTGACGGGCGTGCTTGAAAACACCATCGCCGCCATGGAGACGCTGGGGGCGGACCGCACACGCATTATCGCCTGCCTCGGCCCCTCGATCAGCCAGACAAGCTATGAGGTCGGCCCTGAGTTCGTCGAGCGCTTCATCGCCGAGGACCCGGATTACCAACGTTTCTTCGCGCCTTCGGCAACATCAGGCCACGCCATGTTCGATCTGCCGGCATTGACTATCGGCCGGCTGACGAAAGCCGGCGTGCGGGCCGAAAGCCTCGGCCTCTGCACCTATCCGGACAGCGAGCGCTTCTTTTCCTACCGCAGGACGACACATCGCAAGGAGCCGGACTACGGCCGCCAGATTTCCGCGATCTCAATCAGGGAGACTTGAGCAGAATGGCACTGCACTTTGAAAAGGCAGAATTCGCAAGCCGGCTTGCGCGCCTCACCGAAAAGATGAAGGAAGAAAAGCTCGACGCCCTGCTGCTCTTCGCCCAGGAAAGCATGTACTGGCTGACCGGCTACGACACCTTCGGCTACTGCTTCTTCCAGACGCTGATCGTCAAGAGCGACGGCACCATGGCGCTGCTCACCCGCTCGGCCGATCTTCGCCAGGCCAGGCACACCTCGATCCTCGAGGATATCCATATCTGGGTCGACCGGGTCAATGCCGATCCGACGCTCGACCTGAAGAACCTGCTGGTCGACATGGACCTGCTCGGCGCCCGCATCGGTATCGAATATGACACGCACGGCATGACCGGCCGGATCTCCCGGCTGCTCGACGCGCAGCTGACCACCTTTGGCCAGATCGTCGACGCATCCTATCTTGTCAGCCGGCTGCGCCTCGTCAAAAGCCCGACTGAGGTCGCCTATGTCGAGCGCGCCGCCCTTCTCGCCGACGATGCGCTCGACGCCGCGATCCGGCTGACCAAGCCCGGCGCCGACGAGGCCGATATCCTCGCCGCCATGCAGGGCGCGATCTTTTCCGGCGGCGGCGACTATCCCGCCAACGAGTTCATCATCGGCTCCGGCGCCGATGCCTTGCTTTGCCGCTATAAGGCCGGCCGCCGCAAACTCGACGCCAGCGACCAGCTGACGCTCGAATGGGCCGGCACCTATGCGCATTACCATGCCGCCATGATGCGCACGATCGTCATCGGCGAGCCGATGCAACGCCACCGCGAACTCTACAATGCATGCCGCGAAACCATCGAGGCGATCGAGACCGTGCTGAAGCCCGGCCACAGCTTCGGCGACGTCTTCGACATGCATGCCAGGATCATGGACGAGCGCGGCCTCGCCCGCCACCGGTTGAATGCCTGCGGTTATTCACTCGGCGCCCGCTTCTCGCCCTCCTGGATGGAGCACCAGATGTTCCATGTCGGCAATCCGCAGCCGATCGAGCCGAACATGTCGCTTTTCGTGCACATGATCATCGCCGATTCCGACACGGGCACGGCGATGACGCTCGGCCAGACCTATCTGACGACGGCGGATGCGCCGCGCGCGCTGTCCCGCCATCCGCTGGATTTCATCGGTCTTTGACCGATGAGAATCCGGAATTGACAGACGCCCGCCCCCGCCCGCATAAATTCGGACGGGGCTGACGCGATTGTGGAAAGGACGGATCAAGGGATGACGCGAGCTGCGATTGTGCCCACCCTCCTGGTCGTCACGGCTCTGCTGACCGCCTGCAATACCACCGATGCGCTGACGCCGCAGGTCGATATCGGCGATTCCTCCGCGCGCGCGTCGTCGAGCCCGGTGACGCAGGGCGAGGCCGAGCGTCTGGCGGGCACACGCCAGCGGGTCTTCGCCCAAAGCTCCCAGCCGGGTGGCTACCATCCAGCTTACGATCAGTCGCAGCAGGCCTATCGGCCCGGCACCGGCGCACCGCCGACGACAATGCAGGAACAGGCGGATGCCCTGTCGAGGAACAGTTCCTCGCCGGCCGCCTCCGCCCCGATCGAGGAACAATCGCTGCCACCGCCGGCTTCCGGCGGTGCGCCTCCCGCACAGTCGGCTCAGCCGGTCGAGATGCAACAGCCGCAACAGACCGCCGCCCTCCCCGGTTCCTCCTCTGCCCGCGGCAACACCGTGCGCTTCCTGCCGATCATCGGCGCACCGGTGCAGGCGGTGACCCCGCTCTCGCGCCAGCTCGGCGCCGAAGCGCGCGCGCACGGCCTTTCCATCAAGAGCTCGACCGATGCGAGCAGCGACTACATTCTCAAAGGTTATCTCTCCGCCTTCAGCGACGACGGCAAGGTCACCGTGGTCTATGTCTGGGACGTGCTCGACAGTGCCGGCGGCCGCCTGCACCGCATCCAGGGGCAGGAAAGCGTGCCGACGGCGGCGGCCGACCCCTGGGCGGGAGTTCCCGCCTCGGTGATGCAGCAGATCGGCTCGAAAACCATCGCGGAATTCTCCTCCTGGCGGCAGGCGCGGGGCGGTTAGTCACAAACTTTTCGCAAATATGAAAGCCTGTGGCGCCTTTGCCCTTGCATTCACGGGGAAGCTGGCTAAAAAGCGCGGCTATCAGCGCATAACGGGCGGACCAAAATGAAGGTTTTCGCAGGCAATTCGAACCGGCAACTCGCCGAAGCGATCTGCACCTATCTCAACGTTCCCTTGGGGAGAGCCAGTGTTCGAAGATTTGCCGATCAGGAAATCTTCGTGGAAATCCAGGAAAATGTGCGCGGCGAGGATGTTTTCCTCGTGCAGCCCACCGCCTTCCCTGCCAACGACCACCTGATGGAACTGCTGATCATGATCGACGCGATGCGTCGTTCCTCAGCCCGCCGCATCACCGCGGTGCTTCCCTATTTCGGCTATGCACGTCAGGACCGTCGCGCCTCAGGCCGCACGCCGATCTCCGCCAAGCTGGTCGCGAACCTCATTACCGAAGCCGGCGCCGACCGCGTCATGACGCTCGATCTCCATGCCGGGCAGATCCAGGGCTTCTTCGACATCCCCACAGACAATCTCTTCGCCCTGCCCGTGCTGACGCGCGACATCAAGAGCCATTACGACCTCAGCAACGTCGTGGTCGTTTCGCCCGATGTCGGCGGCGTGGTTCGCGCCCGCGCGCTTGCCAAGCGGCTGGACTGTCTTCTGGCCATCGTCGACAAGCGTCGCGATCGGCCGGGTGAATCGGAAGTGATGAACATCATCGGCGACATCGCCGGCAAGGACTGCCTGCTGATCGACGACATCGTCGATTCCGGCGGCACGCTCTGCAACGCGGCCGACGCGATGCTCGCCAAGGGCGCAGCCAGCGTCACCGCCTATATCACCCACGGCGTCCTCTCCGGCGGCGCGGTCACCCGCGTCACCTCCTCGAAGCTGCGCGAACTCGTCATTACGGATTCGATCCAGCCGACGACGGCCGTGCTCTCGGCACACAACATCCGCATCGTAACGACGGCGCCGCTGATCGGCGAAGCCATCAGCCGAACGGCTCAGGAAGAGTCGGTCTCCAGCCTCTTCGATTAAAAAGAGCCGGCATTCGACCGGCTCTTGCATCAGATGGACCAGGCTATTACCGGGCATGCTCACAGAGCAGCATGAATTGCTGGAAACGAAAGCCCAGAATAAACCGCCGTTCCGATCATTCCGCGAAGCTTGTCACGTAAGGCGCAAAAAGCCGGCACAAGGCCGGCTTCTTTTGTTTCTTATCCCGATTGATAACGCTCAAGGCTGCTGCGGCGGCGCAGGTACCGCATCCTGGCCCTGATCCGGTTCCTGCTCCTGGTCTGACTCCGTCCCCTGATCTTGATCCGGAGCGTCCGGCCCCTTGACCACCTGTCCGTTAACGGCAACCGCGCCGTCGCGGCTGATGCTGATATCCCAGCGCGAACGGCCGTCTGCATCGGTCTTGGCGAAGCCCTTCACCATCATGATGCCGAAGGAGACCTGGTTGAGATCGGGATCCGTCTTGGCAAGCTCCTGAACCGCGGCGATCGTCTTGTCCAGATCGCGGGCAAGGATCGTCGCCTCCATCGAATAGTCCTTCTCGGTGTCGATCCGTCCTTCGATCTTGCCCGTCACGTCGATGTCGTAAACATCCGACTTAGCGCTGATCTGCGGAAACTCGACGGCGAGGCGACCGTCGCGGAAGAGCTTCTTGCCCATCTCTTCGCCGCTCGCCTCCGGCGCATTGTCCTTGAAATCCATCGCCATCAAGGCATCGCCAAAACTGGCGAAGTCCAAATTCGGCACGGCAACTTGCAGATCGAAACTGGTCGGCATGAAAGTCGAATAGCTTGGCGGCATCAGCGGACTGTCGAGGCTGATATCTTGCGCATTCATGCCGAAGCCGAAGCGCATGGCATCGCTCGGCCCGTCCATAGCCACGTTGTAACCAAACGCCTTGACACCGCCATTGCCCAACTGGCTGCTGACGGTCAGATTGTTGACGCCAATCGTCTCGCTGAACGAAGCAAGAAGCGGGAAGGCTTCCTTGAGTATCCCCTTCACCTTGGCGCTATTTTCGGGGCTTAGTTCCTTCTCGTCGGCATGATCGAGAATGAAGAAGACCATGTCGCGGATCTGCTTGGCCGGCAGACCATTTATCTTGGCTTCGACGTCGATCGAGTCGGCACGGATTTCGACGGGCGGCATTTGTGCGCCGGAAACCTTCTCGACGAAAGTCGACGCCGAGCCGCTGCCGACGACATCAATACGCCCATTGCCGCCCGCACTGTCGGTCGAATTCAGCTTCTGATCCATGCTGGCGATGCTGGCGCTGACTTCTTCGGTCTCAGACTTGCTGGTGAGCTTGATGTCCTTTGCCGTGGCGGTGCTGGAGCGTAGGTAGCTGATCGCCGGATCGAAGATGCCAGCATAGACAAGAGAAGCAATGGAATAGGAGAAATCCGTCGGCTTTTGGTCAGGACCCTTGAAATGGCCGGAGACATCGAACTGATTGTCGCCTTCGATGTTCCAGAGCCCGCTGTCGAGCGGTGTGGCGAATGTCGAGAACGGCGTCAGCCCGTTGATCGTGAATTTTGCCGGATCGGCTTTGGAAAGCAGCTTTGCCAGATCGTAAATGATCTCGTAGCGCGTGCCGGTCGGATTGACGGTGATCAGGCCGCTCTTCGCCAGTTCCTCCGGCAGCAGCTTTGTCAGGCTGCCTTTGAGCGCATTGGCGCCGTCCTGGTTGATCTCGGCGCTCTGGGCCGTAGTGACAAGGCAAAGTGCCAGCAAGCTCGTTGCCGTGACAAGTTTAAGACGCATAGTCCGATTTCTCCTCAGCCGCTTTTTTGATTGCGGCATCCAAAGAGAGGAAGCGCGCCGATGTCAACCTCGGCTATAACGGGACTGCCGATTTTGCCGCTTTGCGGGACTGCGGGTTTCGCAGTAAGCGCAAACATTGCCTCCCGGACGCGGCATTCGCTTTGCCAAAAACAGGCTTAATCCGCAACTTGCGTTTCCGAGCGACTTATAATATAGGCCACCGGTCCGTGTAGACACCCTTGGAGGCAACGCGGATGAGGATGGGGAAACCCGCCTCCGGTTCGACGGAACAAGGCTTTTGCCCGCCGACGAACTCTCCAAATAACCTCGAAAGGAATAGCCATGAGCCAGGAAACTTACGAGCTCAAGGCCGAGGCGCGCGAACGGGTTGGTAAGGGGTCCGCCCGTGAACTTCGCCGCAACGGTTTGATTCCCGCTGTCATCTATGGTGACAAGCAGGCCCCCATTGCCATCGCTCTCAACACCAATGAGGTGACGAAGCGCATTCATGCCGGCGGTTTCATGACCACCGTGGCGACGATCGAAGTCGACGGCAAGAAGTACAAGGTTCTGCCGAAGGACTACCAGCTCGATCCGGTCCGCGACTTCACGATGCATGTCGATTTCCTGCGCGTCTCCGGCAACACCCAGGTGACCGTCGAAATCCCGGTTCACTTCATCAACGAAGAGAAGTCCCAGGGCCTCAAGGTCGGCGGCGTTCTGAACATCGTTCGCCATGAAGTCGAAGTTCATTGCCCGGCCGATGCGATCCCGGAATTCTTCAACGTTGACCTCAGCGGCAAGAAGATCGGCGACAGCATCCATATTTCGGAAGTCACCCTTCCGAAGGGCGTCACGACAGTCATCGACCGCGACTTCACGATCGCGACCATCATCGCTCCGGCTGCCGGCGTCGACGAGAGCGCCGCGGAAGGCGAAGCCGAAGCCTGATCGCTTCGACCAATTGGTAAAGCATACGGCCCGCTTTCCCGTGAACTGACCCCTGAAAGGTTGTCGTCCAACTTTCAGGAGCCAGTTCACTGGGAAGTCGGGCTTTTGATTGCCCGGCAAGTCCCTGTTTCAGCAACATTTAACGTATTCGTGAAAGCATGCTTCGTCAGCTGCGAAGAAGCCCGTCTTAACGCGCGACAGCAGATAGGGTCGGCCTGGGGGAGAAGACGGAACCATGAACAATTCCGTTGAGAACAGATTTTTTGGAATTGTTTGCGGAGCGCTGCTCGTTTTTGTCGCTCCTCTCTTTGTTCTCTTCCTTTTCCTTTCCTCGGAACGGGCCGACAAGGAAATACGCGATCATATTTCCGTTCTTCTGGTCGCCAATGCCCAGGCGCTGGCAAAGCCGCTCTGGGATCTCGATGAGGAGAGCGTCACCCAGATCAGCGCGACGGTCGTTTCCCAGGGCGCCATCGTCAAGGTCGAAGTGCGCGACCAGTCGGGCCAGCTCGACGTCAGCCAATCCACCATCCCGCGTTCCTTCGACGGCAAGCTCGTTCAGGTGTCGCGCGCCATTGTCTACAATACCGTCGACGGCCCGAAGAATCTCGGCAGCATCAGCGTTTATTATCCCGCACTCGGCTTGTTTTCCGGCCTCAAGCAGGAAGAGGTCGTCTTCATCTCGATCTTCATCTTCGCCGTACTGACCGTTTTCGGCACGGCGCTGATCGGCAACCGTTTCTTCGTCATCCAGCCGCTGATGCGGCTGATAGCAGCGATCGAGGCAACCCGGCAGCTCGGCTCCCGCCATCATGTCGACTGGCAGTCGAACGATGAGATGGGACGGCTTGCCCGCAGCTTCAACGAGATGCAGACCAAGCTTGAAAGCGAGGAAAAGGAGCTGAAGTTCGCTCACCGCCGCGCCACCGACATCTATAATCTGACGCCTGCCATGCTCTTCTCGCTCGACGAGGAAGACCGTATCACCGCCGTCAGCGATTACTGGCTGCTTGCCACCGGTTATAATCGCGCCGCCGTCATCGGCCGCAACTTCGCCGATCTCGTCACATCGACCACCCGCGACAAATTCGTCAAGCGCCGCCAGGCCGAAAGCAGTATGACGGTCACCGTCAAATTCGTTTGCCTGGACGGCCGCACCATGGACGTCCTCATCATGGAATCGGAAGCTGAAGCTGGCGCGCCCGATCGCCTCTCGCTCTCGGTCATGACCGATGTGACCGAACTCAAGGCCTCCGAGGACCGCAACCATCGCCAGGCGATCACCGATCACCTGACCGGGCTGCTCAACCGCCAGGGCTTCGAAGCCGTCCTCGACAACAAGATCGCCGCCGCCGACGCGGCCGGCCAGGAACTCGCCTGCCTCTTCGTCGATCTCGATCGCTTCAAGTGGATCAACGACAATATGGGCCATGCCGCCGGCGACATGGCGCTGGTCGAGCTCGTCGAGCGACTGAAGATCTATCTCGCTCCCTCCGACGAGGCCGCCCGTCTCGGCGGCGACGAATTTGCCATCCTATTGCCGGCGAAGGACGCCGAAAAACGCGCCAGGATGATGTGCGAGCAGATCGCCTCGATCTTCGATACGCCCTTCGCCCCCGACATGCATCTGAGTGCCTCCGTCGGCATCGCCATCTATCCGCACCATGCCGCAACCGCGGCCGAACTGCTGCAGAAATCCGACCTGGCGATGTATGCCAAGAAACGCGACGGCAAAAATGGCGCGCAGCTTTTCGACAACGCCATGCTCGACCGGGCCCGCAGCCGCGCCGAGATCGAGGCCAATATCGAAGCCGGTCTCATCGACAACTGGTTCGAGGCCTTCCTGCAGCCAATCGTCAATCTGAACGGTCGCGGTATCGCCGGTTTCGAAGCGCTGATGCGCCTCAACCATCCGCAGAAGGGCTTGATGCCGCCGGCCGAGATCATCAGCGTCGCCGAAGAGACGGCAAAGATTGTCCGCGTCGGCAATGTCATCATGGAGAAGGCGATCGCCAACCTCGCGAAGATTTCCCGCATATCGGGCATGGAGGATACCTATCTCGCCATCAACTTCTCGCCGCTGCAGTTCGAGCCCGCACTGCCGGCGCGTCTCGCCGCCATTGTCGGCCGCCACGGCATCCGCCCGGAACGCATCGTCGTCGAGATCACCGAAGCCGTGCTGATGCACGACAACCCGCAGATCCGCATGATCGTCACCGAGCTTCGCCGTTTCGGCTGCCGTATCGCGCTCGACGATTTCGGCACCGGCTATTCGTCGCTGAGCTACCTCAACCGCTTCCCTGTCGATATCATCAAGATCGACCAGTCCTTCACCCGCGCGATCAACGATGGCGACGACAACGTGCGCCAGAAGAGCCGCATGCTGATCGAAGGCATTACCACGCTCTCTCACAAGATGAACTGTACCGTCATCGCCGAGGGCATCGAGACCGAAGAGGAATGCCGCACGCTCCATCAGATGGGGCTTGATTACGGCCAGGGCTACCTCTTCCACCGTCCGCAGCACGCAGCCGTACTGATCGAGGAACTGATGGCCTCGCAATCGGCCGTCGCACGCGCCTCATGAACAAGGGAGATGAGATGATGAAAAAGCTCCTGCTTCTCGCATGCCTGGCGCTGCCCTGCGCCGCCCATGCGCAAACGGTGACCTTCACCACCGAGGATTACGCCCCCTTCAATTATCGCGACGGCAAGGAGATCAAGGGCGCGACCGTCGAGCAGGTCGAAAAGGTAATGGCCGCGATCGGCGTCGACTACACGATCGAGATCATGCCCTGGGCGCGCGCCTTCGGCCTCGCCCGCACCGCACCGATGACCTGCGTCTTCGCGACCGCCCACAACAGCGCACGCGACCCGTTGTTCAAATGGGTCGAACCGCTGCTCATCGATCGCAACATCCTGATCACCCGCAAAGGCTCTGGCGTCACCGCCGGCAATCTGGACGAGGCGAAGAAATATACGGTTGGCACCCAGCGCGAGGATTATACCGAGACGATCCTGAAGGAGAAGGGTTTCACCAAGCTTGATGTCGCCAGCGACTTCAACGCGACGCTGCGCAAGCTGCTCGGCGGGCGTATCGACATGATGCCGATTTCGGAACTTTATTTCGAAAAGCTGAAGGCCGACCAGCCGGTGGAAATGGTGACCGTGCTCTCCGCCCAACCGATGAGCATTGCCTGCGAGAAGAGTTTTCCGGACGATCTGCGCGCCAGGATGCAGGCGGCCCTCGACAAGCTGATCGCCGATGGCGTCCAGAAGCAGATCTTCCTGAAATACGGTATGAACCTGTCGGAATGACGCTGCCGGCGGGCTTGCCCTTTCCGCTTGACTTTGTTCTCGTTTCCGGGTGGTGAACGTGGGCAAAAGTTAAGCGAGGACGACAGGCCATGCTGATCATCGCGGGTCTCGGCAATCCCGGCGGCAAATACGCCGGCAACCGCCACAATATCGGCTTCATGGCCGTCGACGCCATTCATCGGCGCCACAGCTTCTCCCCCTGGTCGAAGAAATTCAGGGCCGAGATCGCCGAAGGCGAGCTCGGCGGCAAGAAGGTGCTGCTGATCAAGCCGCAGACCTTCATGAACCTCTCCGGCGAGGCTGTCGGCGAGGCGATGCGCTTTTATAAGCTCCAGCCCGCCGATCTCGTCGCGATCTATGACGAACTCGACCTTCCCCCAGGCAAGGCGCGGCTGAAAACCGGCGGCGGCCATGGCGGCCACAACGGCATCCGGTCGCTGGACGCCCATTGCGGCAAGGAGTACCGGCGGCTGCGGCTCGGCATCGGCCATCCCGGCATCAAGGAAATGGTGCAGAACCACGTGCTCGGCGATTTCGCCAAGGCCGACAAGGCTTGGCTGGAGCCGCTTCTCGATACGCTTGCCGACAATGCCGACATGCTGGTGCGAAATGAGGATTCGCAACTGATGAACAAGATCGCGCTGGCGCTCGGCGGCAAGGCCGAGGAGGAGAAGCGGCGGAAAGACAGCAAGACTACCGAAAAGAAGCCGGCCGGCCAGTCGCATATCCATCAGGCCCGCAACCACAATCAGCCGAAGGTGCTGGCCACCGGCCCGATGGCCGACATGCTGAAGAAGATGTTCGGCAACAAGGGGGAATGAGGCCGGTGCCGAACCTGGATTTCGCCATCCGTCCAGCCGCTGCAGGCGATCTCCCGGGGCTGACCATCCTCTATCAGCATTTGAACCCTACCGATCCGTTCCTCGAAAGGGCCATGGCCGAAGAGCGATTCTCGGCCATCATTGCTCAGCCCGGCATGACCGTATTCATCGGCTTCGCCTGCGATGTCGCCGCCGCCACCGTCACGCTGATCGTCGTGCCGAACCTGACGCGAAACGGCGCTTCCTATGCGCTGATCGAAAACGTCGTCACCCATGCCGATCACCGCCAGCGCGGTTATGCCGGTGCTGTCATCGGCCATGCGGTGACCGAGGCCTGGAAGGCCGGCTGCTACAAGGTGATGCTGCTCACCGGCTCGACGAACCCGGCGACGCATCGCTTTTACAAGAATTGCGGTTTTCTGCAGGATAAGACCGGCTATCAGATCCGCCGGCCCTGAACACGCGCTATTCCTCCGGCTCCGTCGTGAACATCAGCGGAAAGCCCATCTCCTTGGCAAGGTCGATACCTTCCTTGGCCTTGGTCTCGGCAATATCCCTGGCGCAGACAACGACCACGCAGGAGCCGAGCTTGTGCGCCGTCATCATCACCCTGTAGCCTGTCTCCTCGCTCATGCGGAAGACGGACTTCAGGATCACGATGACGAATTCGCGTGGGGTATAATCGTCATTGACGAGGATGACCTTATAGAGCTTCGGCTTGTCGAGCTTCGGCTTCACCTTGGCCTTCGGTTTCAGGGCAACGTCATTGTCACTCATCGGAAAATCCACCCGTTGATGACATGGGGTCAGCGATCTTCAAAACAGCTAATCAGTCGATGACGAATTTTCGGTAGTCAGCCGTCGCGGCTCCAAGCTTCAAACGAGCAAAACCGCTCGCCGGCTGCGACATCGATGCGGTCAATTGCATCTGAGCGAGGGCACACCCCGGTGAAATCCGCAATGCGCCGAAATCTCCGTCGCTTTTAACAATAGGTCAGCACGGATTGGTCGGCAAGTGAACGACGCTAAAACCTCTCTAAGACTTGACCATATTGCTCCTTTATCCCATAGGCACCAGCAAGGAATTCAAGAACAGCAGGTTTTAGCCATGGGCTTCAAATGCGGCATCGTCGGTCTGCCGAACGTCGGCAAATCGACCCTCTTCAACGCGCTCACCAAAACGGCGGCGGCACAGGCGGCGAATTATCCCTTCTGCACGATCGAGCCGAATACCGGCGAAGTCGCCGTGCCCGATCCGCGCATGCGCAAGCTTGCCGACATCGCCAAGTCGAAGGAACTGATCCCGACCCGCATCTCCTTTGTCGATATCGCCGGCCTGGTGCGAGGCGCCTCGAAAGGCGAAGGCCTCGGCAACCAGTTCCTCGCCAATATCCGCGAAGTCGACGCCATCGTGCATGTGCTGCGCTGCTTCGAAGACAGCGACATCACCCATGTCGAAGGCCGCATCAACCCGGTCGCCGATGCCGAGACCATCGAAACCGAGCTTATGCTCGCCGACCTCGAAAGCCTGGAGCGCCGCACCGAGCAGACGCGAAAGCGCGCCACCAGCAAGGACAAGGAATCGGTGGCGATGCTGCCGATCATGGAAGCCTCGCTGAAACTGCTCAACGAAGGCAAGCCGGTGCGCACGCTGCTGTCGACGCTCGATGCCGAGGAAATCGCAATCCTCAAGGGTCTCAACCTTTTGACTTCGCATCCGGTGCTCTACGTCTGCAACGTCGCCGAGGCTGAGGCCTCCACAGGCAACGAATTCACCGAGGCCGTCGCCGCCATGGCGCGGGAACAGGGCGCCGAAACCGTCGTTATCTCGGCAGCGATCGAAGCTGAGGTCGCCCAGCTTCCCGAAGATGAAGCCAAGGAATTCCTCTCCGCCCTCGACCTCGACGAGGCAGGCCTCGACCGGCTGATCCGCGCCGGCTACAAGCTGCTCCACCTCATCACCTATTTCACCGTCGGCCCGAAGGAAACGCGCGCCTGGACGATCGAGCGCGGCACCAAGGCGCCGCAGGCGGCCGGCGTCATCCATTCGGATTTCGAGCGCGGCTTCATCCGCGCCAACACCATCGCCTATGACGATTACATCAAGTACAACGGCGAAGTCGGCGCCAAGGATGCCGGCAAGGCGCGCGACGAAGGCAAGGAATATGTCGTCCAGGACGGCGACGTCATCCACTTCCGCTTCAATACCTAAATAAAGGAGCGCTGCCGCCTCAACCTGGCGGCAGCCTGTTTGCGATTGCCGGCGGCAGTGCCCTGAGCACCAGCCGCCGAAGCGGCATCCAGCCGGTGCCGATGATCAATACGATCGCGCCGACAACGATCAGCGTTGTGAAGATGTAGGTGTCGACCGTAGCGTTTCCCCGCCTGACGACGCTGAAGATCGCGACGCCGAGCGACAGCAGCCCAGATGTCACGAAGGCGCGCCGGTCGATGACGAGACCGATCAGCATCAGCGCCGTCACCGTCGCGACGACCACGGGTGTCCGCGCCGACATGTTCGCGACGTCGAGGATACGGACGTCTGCCCCTAAAGACAGCAGGGAAACGGTGCTGTAGAGCAGCGCCGGCGCCGCCCCGAGATGCAGCCAGAAGGCAATATCCGAACGCGTCGTCCGCCGCAGCCGGTCGCCGAGATCGAAAAAAAGCGCCATCGCAAACAGTCCGAGCGCGCAGATCAGGGAAACCAGCGCCAGCACGGCGGGATGATCGAGGAAAAACGCCGGATTGCCGCTTGCCCATTGCACCAGCCGCAAAAGCAGGGTGAGGACGAAAGCAAGCGCCGACATGATAGAGAGCGCCAGCGACAGCGGCACGCGGTAGCGGACGTAATAGACGCCGAGAAGCATCGGGAAGCCGGCGACGAACTGCGTCGCCTCCGCTCCGAAGGATTGGGAGGTCGGCGTCCACGGCGGGAAGAAATGGGACATCAACAATCCTGTCCAGCAGAACAGCGCGATCGTCAGGCTGACGGCCGGCAAAGCGAGACGCTGGCGGTACACCAGTATTTCCGAAAGCACGATGATGGCAGGCAGCACAGCATAAAGTGCGGCAAGCCCCCAGAGGCCGCAAAGCGCCACGATGACTCCGATGGTGATCAGCACGTCGTGGAACCCGCGCACGAAGCGCGGTGTCTCGGTATCCGACCAGGCCCGCCCCTCGGCGCTCGTTGCCGGCTCTTCGACGACAGCAACGCCGCGCTCGCTCAAGAACGGCAAGAGCCGCCCGCCCGCCTCTGACGAAATCAGGTCCTGGCGCACTGCCTCCTCGAGTATAGACCTTAGTTCCGTCATACCGGTTTATCTCCCCGGAATCATTGAGCCCACGCGGATGCTATTGTAAGCAATAGAGCATGATGCCGAAAAATGTGAGCGGTTTTCGGGCGACATCATGCTCTAACTCTTTAATGTAGAACAGGATTCAGATTTTAGGCTGATCCGGCCTAAAATCTGAATCCTGTTCCAGGCGCTGCATATGGCGGGAGAAGCGAATGTCGGCAGAAAAGCTTTCCTTCGAGGATTTTGAGCCCGGTCGACGCTTCGCCCTCGGCCCGAAGCTGGTGCTCGCCGAGGAGATCATCGAGTTTGCAGCGGAATTCGACCCGCAGCCGATGCATCTCGACGAGGCTGCCGGCCGCGCCAGCATTCTCGGCGGTCTCGCCGCCTCCGGCTGGCATACGTCCGCGATGCTCATGCGCATGATGGCCGACAGTTACATCCTGAACGCGCTCTGCGAGGGTGCGCCGGGTATCGACCTGATGGAATGGCGAAAGCCGGTGCTTTCAGGCGATACATTGCAGGGTCACTCGACCGTGCTTGAAGCCCGGCCGATGCGCTCGCGCCCCGGCATCGGAATCGCCAAGTTCCGCCACGAGGTGGAAAATCAGCGCGGCGAGCTCGTCTGTCTCTCGGAAAATTCGGTCATGATCCGCATGCGCCTCGCGCCGGGGATCGGCACGAGCCCGGAGGTATTGGCATGAGAATGTCCGAGCTTTACGCCGTCGGCGAGAAGGCCGAGATCGGCAGCTACACTTTCACCGAGGAAAACATCATCCGCTTCGCCAGACGTCACGATCCGCAGCGTTTTCATGTCGATAAAGAAGCCGCCAAGGACACCCTCTTCGGCGGTCTTTGTGCGTCGGGCTGGCACACCACCGCCGCCTGGATGCGGACGTTCCTCGCCTTCTGGAAAAGCCAGAGCGTCGCCCTCGCCCAAAGGGGCCTGAAGGCGCCGAACCTCGGCCCCTCGCCGGGCTTTCAGAAACTGCAATGGCTGCGGCCGATCTTCCCGGGCGACGTCGTGACCTATTCCGTCGCCCTCCTCTCCAGCCGGCCGCTCGCGTCGCGGCCGGGCTGGCACCTCAACACCATTCTCTGCGAAGGCATCAATCAGAACGGCGAAGCCGTCATGCGCTTCGAAAGCGGCGTGCTCGAATTCGACTGACGCTGCTGGGGAATGTCTACGGACTCAGTGGCCGGAGAATTCGACCAGCGTGTGCACGACGACGCCGAGCTCTTCCAGCTTCTTGCGGCCGCCAAGGTCCGGCAGATCGATAACGAAACAGGCGCCGACCACCTCGGCGCCGATCTGGCGCAGCAGCTTGGTCGCACCCACGGCAGTACCGCCGGTGGCGATCAGGTCGTCCACCAGGATCACCTTTTCGCCGGGCTGCACCGCGTCGCGATGCATCTCCATCTCGTCGACGCCATATTCCAGGCTGTAGGCGATGCGCACCGTATCGTGCGGCAGCTTGCCCTTCTTGCGGATCGGTACGAAGCCGGAGGAAAGCTGGTGCGCCACCGCGCCGCCGAGGATGAAGCCGCGTGCCTCCATGCCGGCGATCTTGTCGATCTTCGTCCCGGCATAGGGCTGCACAAGTTCATCGACCGCCCGGCGGAAAGCGCGGGGGTTACCGAGCAGCGTGGTGATGTCGCGGAAGATGATGCCGGGCTTGGGATAGTCTGGAATGGAGCGGATGCTGGCGGCAAGCTCCGAAGTCATATTCTTGTCCATGGAAAGTCCATATCTGCGAGCGCTTTAAATCGGCGGCACCCTATCAATTGCCCGGGGCGGAACCAACAAAAAAGGCGGCCGAAGCCGCCTTTTGAATGTTGATCGGGAACGTTCAGTGTTCCTTGTTGGCGTAGACCGAGCGCTTCGTCAGGTAGATCAGCACCGTGAAGATCGCCAGGAAGATCATGACCATGAAGCCAGTCCGCTTGCGCTCTTCGAGATGCGGCTCGGCGGCCCACATCAGGAAGGAAGAGACGTCCTTGGAATACTGGTCAACGGTCTGCGGCGCGCCATCGTCATAGGTCACTTGGCCGTCGGAGAGCGGCTTCGGCATGGCGAGGACGGCGGCAGCATGGAAATAAGGGTTGTAATGCCCGCCCTGCGGCACCTGGAAACCGGCCGGCGGCTCTTCATAGCCGGTCAACAGTGCGTGGATATAATCCGGACCGTTCTCCTGATACTGCGTGAAGATGTCAAAGACGAAACGCGGGAAGCCGCGCTCGACTTCGCGGGCCTTGGCGATCAGCGAAAAGTCAGGCGGAGCCGCGCCGTTGTTGGAAGCGGCGGCCGCCTCCGCATTGGCGAAAGGCGCCGGGAAGTGATCGGAGGGGACTGCCTTGCGGGTAAACATCTCGCCGGCCGCATTCGGCCCGTCCTGGACCTCGTAGTTCGCGGCGAAAGCCTTCACCTGCGCCTCGTTGTAGCCGAGCTCGTCGAGCATTCGGAAAGGCACGAGGTTCATCGAATGGCAGGCGGAACAGACTTCGGTGTAGACCTTGAGGCCGCGCTGAAGCTGAGCCTTGTCGTAATGGCCGAACGGACCGGCAAAACTCCACTCTTCCTCCTTGGGCTCCTTCAGCGGATAGTGCGGCGTCGCACCTTCCTCGTGATGGGCGGGCGCCGCGCCATTGGCGGGCGTGGCTTCCTCGGCGAAGGCGGCGCTGCCCAGAAGGGCAGCGACTGCGAGCGGAAGAATGCTTGCAACAAGCGTTTTCATATTTCTGTTTCCTTCCGTCGCGCGCTTACGCATTGGCCGCAGCACTGGCTGCTGCTGTCTTGTTGCGCTTTTCGAGCACCGCTTCGGTGATCGAGTTCGGGATGCGCCGCGGTGTCTCGACAAGGCCGAGAACTGGCATCGCGACCAGGAAGAAAGCGAAGTAGAGGAGCGTGCAGATCTGCGAAATCGTGGTGAACAGGCCTTCCGCGGGCTGCGAGCCGAGCCAGCCGAGGATGATCGCATTGATCACGAACAGCCAGTAGAACAGCTTGTACCAGGGACGGTAGACGGCCGAGCGGACCTTAGAGGTATCGAGCCAAGGCAGGAAGAACAGCACGATGATCGCGCCGAACATGACGAGCACGCCGCCGAGTTTGGAATCGATCGGGCCGACGTTGAAGGTGATCGAACGCAGCATCGCGTAGAACGGCAGGAAGTACCATTCCGGAACGATGTGGGCCGGCGTCTTCAGCGGGTCTGCCGGAATGTAGTTGTCGGCATGGCCGAGGAAGTTCGGCAGGTAGAAGACGAAATAGGCATAGACCAGCAGGAAGACGGAGACGCCGAGCGCATCCTTCATCGTCGCATACGGCGTGAAGCGCACGGTGTCCGTCTTGGTCTTGACCTCGATACCGGTCGGGTTCGTCTGGCCGGTGACGTGCAGCGCCCAGATGTGCAGGACGACGACGCCGGCAATCATGAAGGGCAGCAGGTAATGCAGCGAAAAGAAGCGGTTCAGCGTCGGCTGATCGACGGCGAAGCCGCCAAGCAGGAACTGCTGGATCCATTCGCCGACCAGCGGGAAGGCTGAGAAGAAGCCGGTGATGACGGTCGCGCCCCAGAAGGACATCTGACCCCAGGGCAGAACATAGCCCATGAAGCCGGTCGCCATCATCAGGAGGTAGATGACGACGCCGAGGATCCAGAGAATTTCGCGCGGCGCCTTGTAGGAACCGTAATAGAGGCCGCGGGCAATGTGCAGGTAAACGGCCACGAAGAAGAAGGAGGCGCCGTTGGCATGCATATAGCGCAGCAGCCAGCCGTGGTTGACGTCGCGCATGATCTTTTCAACAGAGTTGAAAGCCAGCGACGTGTCGGCGGCATAATGCATGGCGAGCGTGACGCCTGTCAGGATCTGTACGATCAGCATGACGGCGAGCATGGCACCGAACGTATAGGCATAGTTCAGGTTCCTGGGAACCGGATATGCAATGAAGCTGTCATAGACCATGCGCGGCAAAGGCAGGCGCGCATCGACCCATTTCTCAAGGCCGGTTGATGGCTCGTAGCTGGAATGGCCACTCATTAATCAGTCTCCCCTCAACCGATCTTGATCTTGGTATCGGATATAAATGAAAAGGTCGGAATCGCCAGATTCTGCGGCGCAGGACCCTTACGGATGCGGCCGGCCGTATCATAAACCGAGCCATGGCAGGGACAGAACCAACCATTATATTCGCCGGCCTGGCCGAGCGGCACACAACCGAGATGGGTGCAGGTGCCAATCATGACGATCCAGTTTTCCTTGTCCTTGCCGCCTGAACGATCGACGCCCGTTGCCTGAGCCTCGGGCGGCAGATTGGCATTGCGGGCGACCGGGTCCTTGAGATCGGCCAGCGGAACATCGGCGGCTGCCTTCACTTCCTCAGGCGTACGGTTGCGAATGAAGATCGGCTTGCCGCGCCACTTCACCGTCAGCGACATACCGGGCTCGAGGCTCGCGACATCGACTTCGATGGAAGCCAGAGCCAGCGTCGACGCATCCGGGCGCATCTGGTCGATGAACGGCCAGGCAACCGCGACGGCGCCGACAGCACCCGCCATTCCAGTGGTGAGATAAAGGAAATCACGGCGAGTAGGCTCTGCTGAAGCCTCGCTTGTCGTTACGTGTTCGCTCACGGCCTAACCATCCTCTGCGCAATTATAGCGGAATTCCGCCCTGCCCCCTCTGCCGGCGAATCGATCTGGACACAATTCGGCCATAGATTCCCCGGCAATCCGGCGCGTTCTAAGCTTGATCGCAAATTATGTCCAGCCTTGGCAAGGGGATGAGGGCACAATGTCGCGGGAATTTCGGATGAATTTTTTAAGGCAAATACGAGCTTACCTTTATGTTGCATTGCAACAAAAAAGCCGCCGTGATAGGCGCAATCGCAGCCACGCCAGCGAGCCGGACCGGAGCGGATGAGAGACACGATTTTTTGCGTATTCAGCGTTCTCACAACCCTCGTCCTCGCCATTGTCTCGCTGCGGTATGTCACCGATTTCTATCTGCTTTCCTTCTTTTACAGCTTCCAGGTCCATCTGGCGGTCGCCGCGGCAGCCGCTTCCGTCGCAGCCCTTCTCGTCAAACGCCACTGGTATGCGCTGCTGACGCTCGGCGTAGCCGTCGTTCTTGCCGTCCACGGCGTCGTGATGATGCGCGAATTCGTCGAGCCGGCCGTCGAAGAGAGCCGCCCGGCCCTCTTCAAGCTGATGTCCTTCAATATCGAGAATGACAATTTCGCCAACGGCGCCGATATCGCCGACATGGCGATCGCCTCAGGCGCCGACGTCGTCAGCATCCTGGAGGCCGAGCCGCTGCTGTCGGACCTGCCGCGGCTGTTGAAGACCTATCCCTATTACATCGGCTGCGGCGTCGGCATGCAGGAATGCGATACGCTGGTGCTGTCGAAGCGCCCGCTCATCGAACCCCGCATCCGCAATCTCGGGCTGCTCTGGCGCAACCGGCTGACGATCTCGACGATCGATTTCGGCGGGCAGAAGGTCAATTTCCTCGCCGCGCACCTGACCAAGCCCTATTACGACGAATTCCACGGCCTAGAAATCGAGGATCTCGCCGAGATTATTCCGTCCCTGCCGGGCCCGCTCGTCCTTGCCGGTGATTTCAACACGTCGATTCTGGCGCCCGACGTGCAGTATCTCATGCGCAGCCAAGGCTTGGGCACGGTCTCGCTGGAGCCGGCGACATGGCCGATCGCGGCAGGCGCCTTCGGCATTCCGATCGATCACGTCTTCAGCCGGGCGCCTCTGCGGCTGAAATCGGTCCGCCGCATCGAGACAAGCTTCGGATCAAATCATTTTGGCCTGATGGCGGAATTCACCATCGACCCTTGAGCCCGCATCCTCGTCCGCCGCGAGGAAGCCGCCGGACTGGCGTGCCCAGAGTTCGGCATAGAGCCCGCCGCGGCGAAGCAGTTGATCATGGCTGCCCTCCTCGATGATCCGGCCGAGATCGACGACGATCAGCCGGTCGAGTGCCGCGATCGTCGACAGCCGATGGGCGATCGCAAGCACCGTCTTGCCTTCCATGATCCGATGGAGATTGGACTGGATCGCTTCCTCCACTTCCGAATCGAGCGCTGACGTGGCTTCGTCGAGAACGAGGATCGGGGCGTCCTTCAGCATGACCCGGGCAATGGCAATGCGCTGCCGCTGCCCGCCTGAGAGTTTGACACCGCGTTCGCCGACATGCGCATCGAAACCTCTGCGGCCCTGCTGATCCTGCAGGCGTTCGATGAAGTCGATGGCTTCGGCGCGCCTGGCCGCCTCGACCAACCGTTCCTCGCCGGCATCCGGCCGTCCGAACAGGATATTGTCGCGCACCGAACGATGCAGCAGCGAGGTATCCTGGCTGACGACGCCGATCTGCATTCTGAGCGATTCCTGCGTCACGGCTGCAATATCCTGGCCGTCGATGAGGATGCGGCCGTCCTGAATGTCATAGAGGCGCAGCAGCAGGTTCATCAGCGTCGATTTGCCCGCGCCCGAACGTCCGACGATCCCGACCTTTTCGCCCGGATGGATTGTCAGGGAGAAATTCTCGACGACCGGCAGGTGACCCTTGCCGTAGCGAAAGGAAACATTGTCGAAGCGGATGCCGGGCTGCCGGATCAGCAGGCTCTTCGCATCCGGCCGATCGACGAGCCCCAGAGGCTGGGAGATCAGCTCGGCGGCATTCTGGATGGTGCCGAGATTGCGCATGATGCCGTTGAACTGCGTCATCAGCCGCCCGAGCAGGAAATTCAGCCTGAGCACCAGTGCCAGCGAGAATGCCACCGCACCCGAGCTGACCAGGCCGCGCAGCCAGAGATCGACGCTCAGTCCAGCCATCGTCACGATCATCAGGCCGGAGAGAAGCGCCATCGAAGCCCTGACGCCGGTGATGAACCGGGTGAAGCGCAGCACCGTATCCTGAAAGATATCGAAGCCCTGCCGCATGTAGCGGTCGCTTTCCTCGTCGCGGGCAAACAGTTTCAGCGTCTGCATGTTGCTGTAGGAATCGACCATTCGGCCGTTCAGCATCGATCCGGCCTCCGCCGTTTCGCGGGAATGATGGCGGATCCTGGGAACGAAGTGGCGGGCAAGTAGGCCGAAGGCGCCAAGCCAGAACAGCACGACGGCGGCAAGGGAAAAGTCCAGCCGGGCGACGAGCACGAGCGTCGTCACCGCATAAATGCCGACGAACCAGACGCTTTCCATCAGCGAGGTGACGAGATCCCCGGTGGCCTGCCCGGCCGACCAGACCTTGGTAACGATGCGTCCGGAGAAATCGCTCTGGAAGAACGATAAAGACTGCCGGGAGACATGGAGATAAGATTGCCAACGTGCTAGATTATAGAAACCCGGCGTGATCACCTGCTGATCGACGAGCGCGATCAGGAAGGCGACGACAAAACGCACGAGCCCGATGAGAGCGAGCATGCCGAACAGCTCGCCGCCATGGGCTGCCAGAAGACCGCTCCAACCGGCGCCGGGTGTGATACTGCCGAGGATATCGACCAGTCGACCGACGAACCAGAAAAGCGCCGCCTCGATTGCCGCCGATGTGCCGCCGAGAATAAGCATGGCGATGAACGGCATCCTCGCCTGGCCGATATAGAACCAGACAAACCCGAGCGTCGAGCCCGGCGGCTGAAGATTGGCGCGCGGACGAAACGGATCGATCCAGGTTTCGAACAGGCGAAGGATGGGGCGCAGGAACATGGAAGCGATATAGGCGGATTGGGCGGGGCGGCAAAGGGAATGAAAAGCGGACGCAATGTTATATTTTGGTAATGATCGATAACATCGGCGGCATCGCCATTGATTACCCCCGAACCGGTCACAATCTGACGATACGATCGCGCTTCACCGGAGAGAAGGTTCATGGAAACGAAAATGCTCGATGCGCATATTCCGCTTCCGCTCGCGGAAAGGCTCGATGCCCTGGCTCTCGACCTGGCATTGCCGCGCGACGAAATCGTCACCGAGGCCGTTTCCGCCTGGCTCGACCAGGAGGAGCACCGCCGCATCGCCGCGCTGCGCACGCTGGCCGCCGCCAACACCATCATCCTCGTCGAACATGACCGCGTCATCGACTGGGCCGACAGTCTTTGAACCGCCGCAGAGCAAGCGCGGCATCAATTCCCGCCGAGAATACCTACAACATCCCGACGGCCGTGCAGAACGCGCAAGATCGTAACCGATTCATGTTCCACGGTATAATAGGCGCGAATATCCTCGAAACCCGGAACGGGCCACGATCTTATGCACGCCAGTTTTGAATTGCCGAATGTCTTCGGCGTGCCAGAATTCGGATATTCGAGAAGACGCACGAAAGACTGTTCGGCGGCATGCAGAAACCGCAGACCGAGTTCCTCTCCGCCACGCTCCGCAAGATAGGAAAGCTGCAACAACATATCGTCGCGAGCTGCCGGTTTGACGGCAAGCTTCATGGCGACTTGTTCTTGCTCTGCGCTGCCAGCAACTGCGCGGCTTCCTTCCTCAGATCGCTCCAGAATGCGGGCGTTGCCTCAACGGCGTCCCCAGATGCCAGGCCCTCGAGCAGCAAGGCCTCAAGCCGCGCCTCGTTTTCGCGCTCCTGCGCATCCCGAACGAGGCCCCGGAAATATTCGCTGACATTGCCATAGCCCTTGCTGGCCATCTGGCTTTCGACAAAAGCCTTGAGGCTGTCGGGCAATGAGATCGTTACGGTCGCCATAAGCACATTCCTCGCTGGGATCAGCAAATGTACCACAGCTTCTTAACTGTTCTCAACTGTTAAGAAGCCCTCCCCGCTTCCGCCGGGAGAGCCATCTATCATTCCGCCGCCTCTTCCGCCTCCTCGGCGTGATCGGAGAGGAAGCCGCCGGACTGGCGGTTCCAGAGGTCGGCGTAGATGCCGCCGCTCCCGATCAGTTCGCCGTGGGAGCCGGCCTCGATGATCCGGCCCTTGTCGAGCACGATCAGCCGGTCCATCTCCGTCAGCGTCGACAGCCGGTGGGCGATCGCGATGACCGTCTTGCCCTCCATCAGGGCGAAGAGGTTTTCCTGAATCGCCGCCTCGACTTCCGAATCGAGCGCCGAAGTCGCCTCGTCGAGCACCAGGATCGGCGCGTCCTTCAGGAAGACCCGGGCGATCGCGATGCGCTGCCGCTGGCCGCCGGACAGCTTGACGCCGCGTTCGCCGACCTGCGCGTCCAGCCCCTGGCGGCCCTGCATGTCGACGAGCCCTTCGACGAACTCCCAGGCATTCGCGCGCTTGGCGGCCTCGGTGATCTCTGCATCCGAGGCCTCGGGACGGCCATAGGCGATGTTGTCGCGGATCGAGCGATGCAGCAGCGAGGTGTCCTGCGTCACCACGCCGACCAGGGAGCGCAGGCTTTCCTGCGAGACGCCTGATATGTCCTGCCCGTCGATGGTGATGCGGCCGCCCTCCAGATCGTAGAAGCGCAGCAGCAGGTTCATCAGCGTCGTCTTGCCGGCGCCGGAGCGGCCGACGAGACCGACCTTCTCGCCCGCCTTGATGTCGAGCGACAGGTTGTCGATGACACCCTTGCTCTTGCCGTAGTGGAAGCGGATGCGGTCGTAGTGGATCGCGCCCTTTTTCGCCGTCATGGGAGGAGCGTCCGGCTTATCGACGATGTCGTGCTGTTTGCTCATCATCTCCATGCCGTCATAGACCGTGCCGATATTCTCGAACAGCGCCGAGACTTCCCACATGATCCATTGCGACATACCGTTGACGCGCATAGCAAGACCGATGGCGATGGCAATCGCACCGACCGAGATCGCCCCGTTCAGCCAGAACCAGATCGACATGCCCGAGACGACGAAGAGCGCGATGCAGTTGTTCAGGTAGACGCTGATGTGGAAGAGCGTCACCTTGCGCATCTGCTTGTGTACGGTCTGCAGGAACTCGTCCATGCCTTCCCTGGCATAGACCTCCTCGCGGCCGGCATGCGAAAACAGCTTGACGGTGGCGATATTCGTATAGCTGTCGACCACGCGCCCCGTCATCATCGAGCGCGCATCTGCTTGCGCCGCCGCGATCTTGCGAAGCCGCGGCACGAAATAGGCGACGATGCTGATATAGACGGCGAGCCAGACGAGGATCGGGATCATCAGCCGCCAATCGGCAGCTGCGATGACGATGATCATCGTCAGGAAGTACGTCACGACATAGACGAAGACGTCGAGGATCTTCATCACCGTCTCGCGCACCGCCAGCGAGGTCTGCATCACCTTGGTCGCCACACGCCCGGCAAACTCGTTGGCGAAGAATGTCATGCTGTGGCGCAGCAGGAAGCGATGCATCTGCCAGCGGGCGCTCATCGGATAATTGCCGAGCAGCATCTGGTGCATGATGAGGGAATCGAGGCCGGCCGTCAGCGGCAGGCCGATCAGCACCAGCGCCGCCATCCAGAACAGCTTGTGGCCTTCCGTCTCAAGGAAGGTGGCGCGGTCGGCATTGGTCAACCAGTCGACGATATCGCCGAGGAACTGGAAGAGCGCCACTTCGCCGACGGCGATCAGCGCCGTCAGCACGGCCATCAGGCCGAGCCAGGGCGCTGCCGGTTTGCTGTAGTGCCAGCAAAAGGCAAACAGACCCTTCGGCGGAGCGATGGGCTCCTCGCTCGGAAAGGGATTGAGTCGCTGTTCGAACCAGCCAAACATGAAATTGCTCCGAAACGTCAGCGTTTCGGCTCCCGGCTTCGCGCCATCCCGGCGCACTGCATGCACATATGGGAACCGAACGTTCAAGGGGCGAGGCTGAAGCAGCCGCACAATGGATCAAAAAGGGAGATTCAGGGAAGAAATGCGCCCTAGCGGCGCCGCGTCGCCTTAATCGGCATCACGGCGGGAAAGCGCATAGCGAGCAAAATATTCATGACGGCCCTCCCTGCTGGCGATTGAAGTTGTGCATGGATAACGCGAAAATTGCGAAATTTCCAGCCCCATAATGGCGTAAACTGAATGTTTCCGGGCCAAAACGCGCCCTGTTGCGGCGAAAAGGCAGTTGCTTTAGGTCTCACGCGTCCCAACGAAAATAAGCGGCGCGATGACGGACCTCAGATTGGCACTCTACCAGCCGGATATTCCGGGCAATACCGGCACGATCCTGCGACTTGCCGCCTGCCTCGGCTTTGCGGTCGATCTGATCGAACCGGCCGGCTTCGACGTTTCCGACCGCAACCTGAAACGCTCGGGCATGGACTATATCGCCGCCGCTGCGCTGACCCGCCATGTCAACTGGGATCGCTTCGAGGCGTGGCGCGCCACGACCGGCCGCCGCCTGATCCTAGCCTCGACCAAGGCGGCCGACCGCTACACCGATTTTGCCTTCCACCCCAGCGACATCCTGCTTTTCGGCCGCGAAAGCGCCGGGGTGCCGGATCATGTGCATGAGAAGGCGGATGCCCGCATCCTGATCCCGATGGTCGAGGGCCAGCGTTCGATCAACATCGCCGTTTCGGCCGCGATGATCGTCAGCGAAGCGATGCGCCAGACCGTCTGGAGTTGACCGTCTGGGCTTGACCGGCACCGGCGTCGGCGAAATAGCCGATCAGCTCCGGACCGTGTCGGAAAATGACGTTGTCAATCCGCGCCAAATCGGTCTATATTTATTAGCCGAGCAAACAAACATATCGTATAGCCTCCATAATTTCAACAGTTTGGTAGGCTACACCCAAGCCTACCCCTCTCAAAGGCAGATGAAAGAAGAATAAAAGCAAGAAAATGGATTCCACAGTCATCATGATCAACCTGTTCGGCGCCGTGGCTTTACTGCTGTTCGGCCTCGCGCAGGTGAAGGACGGCGTGTCCAGGGCCTTCGGCGCACGGCTGAGAGCAGGTCTGGCGAGCGGCACGCGCGGTGGTTTCCGGTCCTTTCTGTCGGGACTGGTGGCGACCATCGCGCTGCAGAGTTCGACGGCAACCGCGCTGATGACAGCATCCTTCGTCGAACGTGACCTGATCAAGCCGCGCATGGCGCAGATCGTCCTGCTCGGCGCCAATGTCGGCACGGCGATCACCGCCTGGATCGTCGCCACCGGCATCGAATGGCTCTCTCCGTTGCTGATCCTGGCCGGCATCGTGCTTTACCGCGGCCGCTCCAGCACCCGCCAGGGCGGCGGCGCGGCACTGATCGGCATCGGTCTGATGCTGCTGTCGCTGCATCTGCTCGGCCTCGCGACGGAACCGATGCGCGCCTCCCCGGCTCTCGCCGCATTTATCGGCCTTCTGGACGGGGCGCTGCCCGTGGCGCTGCTCTTCTCGGCAGCTCTTGCCTTCCTCTCCTCCTCGAGCCTGGCTGTGGTGGTGCTAATCCTGTCGCTCGCCTCGGCGGGTCTGGTTTCGGCCGAACTTGTCATCGTTCTCGTGCTCGGCGCCAATCTCGGCGGCGCGATCCCGCCTGTCATTGCGACATTGTCCGGCCCGGTTTCGGCGCGGCGCGTCACTCTCGGCAACCTCGCGGTGCGCGCGCTCGGCTGCTTCATCGCCCTGCCGCTGGCGGGCTATGGCGCCGAACTCATCCAGATGCTGCCCTTCGGTCCGGCCAAGCTGCCGGTCGATGCGCATCTCGCCTTCAATCTTCTGCTGGCAGCCCTCGCCTGGCCATTCTCCCGGCCGCTCGCCACCCTGATGGCCCGGCTGGTGCCGGATCAGGCCGAGCCTGACAACGCCCCGAAATATCTCGACACGCAGGAGCTTTCGACACCCGTCATTGCCCTGACCAGCGCCACCCGCGAAGTGCTCGGCGTCGGCGACCTCATCGAGCGCATGCTGGTCAGGGTCTCCGAAGCCTTCGAGCAGAATGATGCCGGCAAGCTTGCCGAAATCCCGGCTCTCGAAGAGCGCGTCGACCGGCTGCAGCAGGCAGTGAAGGTCTATCTCTCGAAGCTCGGCCGCGAGGGTCTCACCGACGAGAACGCCCGCCGCTCGATCGTCGTCATCGACTACGCGATTAATCTCGAACATATGGGCGACATCATCGAGAAAGGCTTGCGGGAACAGGTGGCGAAGAAGATCTCGCTCGGCCTGAAATTTTCCGACGACGGCCATCAGGAACTGCGCAAGCTGTTCGATCTGACGATCGACAATCTGCGCGTCGCCCAGACGATCTTCGTCACCCGCGATTTCAATCTCGCGCGGCAGATGATGGAGGTAAAGGTCGAGGTGCGCCGGATGGAGAAGCAGTCGGCCGAGCGCCATCTCGAACGCCTGCGCGACGGCCGCGCCGACAGCCTGCAGACGAGTTCGCTGCATCTCGACATGCTGCGCGACCTGAAGCGTATCAACGCCCACATCGTCTCGGTGGCGCATCCGATCATGGATGAGAGCGGTCTGCTGATCGAAAGCCGCGTACGACCCGCGGCGGAGTGACGGTCAATCGGCCGAAGGCAGGCGGCGCATCGTGAATTCGATCTGGTCGCCGTCGAGCTGGCGCCAGCTTTCCACCTCTGTCCAGTAGGCCGCCTTCGGATATTCGTCGAACCATTCGCGCGCTTTGGCGCGTGCGTCGAGGAGGCCGAGGCAATATGTCTCACGCACGAAATGGTCTTTCCGGCGGGAGGACGTTTCCGCCCGATGTCTTGCTATCCTGCGCTTCAGGCCGTCGAAGGACGGAGGTCCTGGAACTTTTTTCATCAAACCTACCTCTTCGGAAAAGGTAGTATCGAAATACTTGATTTGCGAGTCGAATCTTGGAAACGCCGGGCAGCGTTGCCCTTGGCTTGGCGAGAAGCGGCGCCACCTGCTAGACGTGGCCGGCAACGAGGAATGAGCGAGTCGCACCCCTTAACGGATACCGACCGCCGGAGGCGTGACATGGAAAGACCGGAACTGCCGATCGGCTTGCCTGAGGATATCGAAGAGAAGAAGGCTGCCGCCCGCAGCTGGTTCGAAGGACTGCGCGATACGATCTGCGCCTCTTTTGAAGCCCTCGAAGACGAGCTGGAAGGCCCGCTCTCCGATCAGGAGCCCGGCCGATTCACCGCCAAGGACTGGTCGCGCGAAAACGGCGCCGGCGGCGGTGGCCGCATGTCGATGATGGAGGGCCGGGTCTTCGAGAAGGTCGGCGTCCACACGTCCACCGTCCATGGCGAATTCTCCCCGGACTTCCGGGCGCAGATACCAGGCGCCAAGGACGATCCGCGTTTCTGGGCCTCGGGCATCTCCTTGATAGCCCATCCCGTCAATCCGAATGTTCCGGCTGTACATATGAACACCCGCATGGTCGTCACCACGAGCCGCTGGTTCGGCGGCGGCGCCGACCTGACGCCGGTGCTGTCGCGCCGGCGCACCCAAGAGGACGAGGACAGCCAGCTCTTCCACAAGGCGATGGAGATCGCCTGCCGTAATCATGCCGTCGCCGATTACGCTGCCTACAAAGCCTGGTGCGACGAATATTTCTTCCTGAAGCATCGCAACGAGGGCCGCGGCATTGGCGGCATCTTCTATGACTGGCTGCATTCGAGCGAGGACGCCGGCGGCTGGGACGCCGATTTCGCCTTCACCCGCGATGTCGGCCGGGCCTTTGCCATGGTCTATCCGAAGATTGTCCGCTCCAACTTCAATAAGCTGTGGACAGAGGCCGACCGTGACGAACAATTGATCCGCCGGGGCCGCTACGTCGAATTCAATCTGCTGTATGATCGCGGCACGATCTTCGGCCTGAAGACCGGCGGCAACGTTGAATCCATTCTTTCGTCCTTGCCTCCTGTCGTCCGCTGGCCATGAGACTGTGATATCTCGTCGATAAATTCGAGTTGATTGACCTTCACGAAAATTAAGCGCGTCCTAACTTTATATGTATGTGCGTAACAATCGGAGGAGGATTGTCATGACGATACAAAGTGGTTCGCCCGCGTCCACGGATGCCCAGGAAACATCTCGTACGATCGACACATCCGAGTTTCTGACGCGCATCGCCGAGAAACTGCGGGCCAAGAGCGGCTCGGATCTGCCGCTGTCCTGCTTCATCGAGCAGGTCAAGCTGCAGTTGGCCGGAGGAAAGTCGCCGGAACAGCTGCAGAATGAAGCAGCGGCCGCCAACAGCAACATGCCCGGCCAGCTTTCGGATGCCTACAAAGCCTGGGCGATGCCCGACTGACACGGCCTTTACCGGCCGGCATATGGATGCCGGCCGGAACCTTCCCTCCCCCCGCACATTCATAAATCGCGTCAGATCGCGATCGTCTTTGTGTTTCGAACAGAGGAGAAGACCATGCGACTTTTCGAATGCGGCACTCTCGTCCCGGGCTGCGCTTGGCATACACGGGCGGATAGCGACGCCGAGGTGGTCCGCCGCGCCGTCGAACATCTGAAAAATGCTCACGGCGAAACCACGATCCGTGAGAACATGGTGGATAATATCAAGGCTCGCATCCGCGACGAGGTCAACGCCGCCTGATTATTGCAGTCGTTCTTGTAGCCGGGCGAGCAGTGCCGCCCGGTCGGAAACGAAATTTTCCTCTACCCACTGGTTTTCCAGGCCGGCAAGCAGTTCGCCGACGCGCGGGCCTGAGGCGATTCCCGCAGACATCACATCGCCGCCGTTTAGCGGAAATTGCGGCTTCTTCCAGTTTGCGGCCTGATCCAGGAGCTTGGTGAGCCGCGCCGACCGCGCCATTTCGTCGAAATCCGCTTCAGCCTTGCCACGCGCCACGCCGAGCGCCAGCTTCAGCCGCGTCGTGATGCCGTCGGCGCCGTTGCGGTAGAGCAGCCGTTCGAAGGCCGACGACGACATGTCGTCATTAACAGGTGCGGCCATTGCCCAGGCCCTGAGGGTGGCCGCTTCCGCATTCGAGAGCTTGAGGCGGGCTGCCAGCGCTTCCAGCCGCACCGCATCGGGCGGCACGATCGCCGCAAGCCGCAGCAGCGGATCGGGCGTCCAGCCGAGCGCCTTTTCGGTGGCGACCAGCGAAGGGATCGCATCGATCCCCCATCGTTCCGATTCCGGCAGGATTTCCGTCAGCACCGCCACCTGCCGCATCCACAGCAGCGCCCGGCCGGGATCGGCAGCACTCAAGAGCTTCCGCAGTTCCGACCAGACGCGTTCCGCCGACAGCGTCTTCAGCTTCGAACGCGCCGCCGAACACGCCTTCAGCCCCTCCGCATCCGGCCGCCCGGAACCGTAATAGGCAAAGAAGCGGAAGAAGCGCAGGATGCGCAGATGATCTTCGGCGATGCGCTTTGCCGCGTCACCGATGAAGCGGATGTTGCGCCTCTCGATATCGGCAAGCCCGCCGACCAGATCCACTACCTCGCCCTTGGCATCGGCATAAAGCGCGTTGATCGTCAGATCCCGCCGCTCGGCATCGGCCTTCCAATCGGTGCTGAAAGCGACCTTCGCGTGGCGCCCGTCGGTCTCGACGTCGGTGCGAAGCGTCGTCACCTCGAAGGGCTTGCCGTCGATGACGAGCGTCACCGTGCCGTGCTGCAGGCCTGTCGGTACCGCCTTGATGCCGGCCGCCGCCGCGCGCTCCATGACGATCTCCGGCGTCAGCGTCGTGGCGATGTCGATATCGCTGACCGGCAGGCCCATCAGGCTGTTGCGCACCGCGCCGCCGACCACCCGCCCTTCTCCGCCATCGGTATTGAGAAGCGGAAGAATCCGGCCGAGAGCCGGGTCGCGGAACCATGCTTGGTCGGCAAGACGGGTCATGCATAAAGCCTTTCGTAAAGCGTGCGGACGATGCCGGCGGTGATGCCCCAGATCATTCTGGTTTCATAGGGCACACGGTAGAAATGCCGGTCGATGCCGTCGATGACACGCCTGTCGCGGGCATGGTTGGCAGGGTTCATCAGGAATGACAGCGGCACCTCGAAGACGTCAGCCACCTCGGCCGGGTTCAGGGTCAGCGCGAACCCCGGCGTGACGACGCCGAGCACCGGCGTGATGCGGAAGCCGGTCGAGGCAAGATAATTCGGCAACCGCCCAACGGTCTCGACGAAGGAACCGGCGAGGCCGATCTCCTCCTCCGTCTCGCGGATCGCCGCCATCTCAGGTGAGATATCGGATGGATCGATCGACCCGCCGGGAAAGGCGATCTGCCCGGAATGTTTGCGCAGCGTTGCCGTGCGCTTGGTGAAGATCACATGTGCCTCCTCACCGTCGTCGACGACCGGCACGAGCACGGCGGCGTCGCGCAGCTTGAAGGTCTCGACCTCGGCGACGATATCGGGATTGAGGATATGGTCGCCGTGATCGCGCCAGGCATGGTCGACCGGCCCACCATTCTGGTTGAGGGCGCGGCGGCGGAATTCGGCGGCTGAGAACAGCGGATAACGGTGGGTGATCGCATCATTCATCGGCAAAGAGCATCCAGTTCGTCGGCCAGCATGACAGGGAAGACCTGGCCGGCGGAGCGGAGCGCAAACATCGCCCGCCCCTCCACGTCGAGGATCTCGCCAAGCGCGACCAGTTCATACATCACCGCACGCGACACCAGCGCCTCCAGCCGCCCGCGCACATGCAGATAGGGTTTCAGTTCGGCGTTGCCGTCCGCAATGGCAAAGCGCAGCCGATGCTCTCCTCCCGCCTCCACGACATCGCCGACATTGGTGCGAAATGTCAGCACCTGTTCGCCCTGCCCCTCCGTCACGTTCATCTCCACGGCAATGAACGGCGCGTCGGCGACCCTGATCCCGACCTTTTCCACAGGAGTTACGAGATAGGTCTTCTCGTCGTCGTCCTTGCGCAAAACCGTCGAAAACAGCCGCACCAGCGCCGGCCGGCCGATCGGCGTGCCCATATAGAACCACGTACCGTCGGCTCTGATCTCCATGTCGATATCGCCGCAGAAAGGCGGATTCCACCGCTCGACCGGCGGTAAACCGCGTTTTTTTCCGCCGCTTTCGTCAGACGCGCGCGAAATCATGGCGGCAAGTCCCGCCGCATCCGCCTGTCCGCTGATTTCCTCGGCTGCCATTCTTCCGTCCCGGTTTGTCCTTAACGAAGTGAAGTCACGAGATAGTCATTCGCAACGAACTTGTCAGCCCGTCGCATCTCCATAACTCTATCGAGTATGAGGCAGATGTATAAGTCCGCCGATTCGCTGCCGAATGATTTCAGCCGTTGGAGATGCCCGTGGGTATGATGAAGACCGAAGCCAGCCTCGATGAAAAGGCGATCGTCGCCGCTGCCGAAAAGGCGCTCTCCGATATCGCCGCCATCCGCACAGAAGTCTCGAAGGTGATCTTCGGTCAGGAAAGCGTCGTCGAGAACACCATTCTCGCCGTGCTGTCCGGTGGTCATGCTCTGCTCGTCGGCGTCCCTGGCCTTGCCAAGACCAGACTGGTGACGACGCTCGGCGAAGTGCTCGGCCTTGCCGCCAACCGCATTCAGTTCACGCCTGATCTGATGCCCTCGGATATTCTCGGCTCCGAAGTGATGGATCAGGACGACAGTGGACGCCGCTCTTTCCGCTTCGTCAAGGGCCCTGTTTTCGCCCAACTGCTGATGGCCGACGAAATCAACCGCGCCTCGCCGCGAACCCAGTCGGCGCTTCTGCAAGCCATGCAGGAATATCACATCACCATCGCCGGCCAGCGCTATGATCTGCCGGCGCCCTTCCACGTGCTCGCCACCCAGAACCCGCTCGAGCAGGAAGGCACCTATCCCCTGCCCGAAGCTCAGCTCGACCGCTTCCTGCTGCAGGTCGACGTCAACTATCCCGAACTCGCCGCCGAACGCCAGATCCTGCTTGAGACGACGGGCTTGGGGGAAACCCGGCCGGTAGCCGTCATCGACGCGCAGCGGCTGATCGAGATTCAGGCCCTGGTGCGCCAGATGCCGGTGAGCGACACGGTCGTCGACGCCATCCTGGCGCTGGTGCGTTCCGCCCGTCCCGGCCAGGGCAATGCCTCGACCGACAAGAACGTCGCCTGGGGTCCCGGTCCCCGCGCCGGCCAGGCGATGATGCTCTGCGCCCGCGCCCGGGCGCTCTACGAAGGCCGCCTGGCGCCGTCGCTCGACGATATCTTCGCGCTCGCCGAACCCATTCTCCAGCACCGTATGGCGCTGACTTTCGCTGCCCGCGCCGAAGGCATGTCGGTGCGCGATGTCATTGCCGGACTGGTCAAGCAGGCAAAGGGATAAGGAAGCCGGACGCGTGGCATCTATCGGACAGATCGTCAATCCGACGTCAGGCAGCGATGCCCTTTCCCGCGCCAGGCAGCGGGCCGCCCTGGTGCCGGATTGCCTGGTGGAAGCCAAGCGCATCGCCAACACGGTGATCGCCGGCTGGCATGGCCGCCGCAAACGCGGCATCGGCGAAAATTTCTGGCAGTTCCGTCCCTATGCCGAGGGCGAAAGCCTGTCGCGCATCGATTGGCGCCGTTCCGCCCGCGACGACCATACCTATGTGCGCGAGCGCGAATGGGAGGCGGCCCACACGATCTGGCTCTGGTGCGACATGTCGCCCTCGATGATGTACAAGTCGAGTTATGGCAGCGTCTCCAAGGAAAGCCGGGCGCTGGTCGTCATGCTGGCGCTGGCCGAAATCCTCGCCCGTTCCGGCGAGCGCATCGGCTGCCCGGGCATCATGGAACCCGCCTCCACCCGCAATGCCGCCGAGCGCCTTGCGGCCGCGCTCATGCACACGCCGCTGACCGGCGGCCTGCCGGAAACAGGAATGATCCGCGGCTGGAGCGACCTGGTCCTCATCGGCGATTTCCTCGATGATGCGCCGGCGATCATGGAACGCCTCGGCCCGCTCGCCCGCCGCGGCCTGCGCGGCCATGTGGTCGAAATATCGGATCCCGCCGAGGAAATATTCCCCTACAGCGGCCGCACCGAATTCACCGATCCGGAGAGCGGCGCCAGGCTTATCTCCGGCCGCGCCGAACACATTCGCGAGGCCTATCGCAACGCCTACCTCGCCCGCAGGGAGAGCCTCGGCCAATCGCTGCGCCATCTCGGCTGGACCTTTGCGACGCACCGCACCGATCATCTCGCCTCGGAGGCGCTGGTCGCGGTGCACATGTATTTGTCCGGCATGCCGGCCAAGGCAACGCATGGAGGGCAGCTGTGAACGCCCTTCCCTTCGCTTTCGCCTATCCTGCCATTCTCGGCGCCCTCATCGCCCTGCCGGTCATCTGGTGGCTGCTCAGGCTGACGCCGCCGCGTCCGAAGACCGAGGTCTTCCCGCCGCTGAAGATCCTCGCCTCCGTCTTGAAGCGCGAGGAGACGCCGGCGCAGAGCCCATGGTGGCTGACGCTGCTGCGCATGCTGCTCGCCGCCACTGTTATTCTTGCGATCGCCGATCCGGTCTTCAACCCGCGCACCAGTTCGCTGGCATCCGGCGGTCCGCTCGTCCTCTTCGTCGACAACAGCTGGGCGGCGGCACCCGACTGGGAGCGCCGCATCCAGACAGCCGATGCGTTGATAGACGATGCGGAATCCGCCGGCACGCCGGTGTCGATCGCCTTCACTGCCGATCCGAGCAACAACGCCGTTCCTGGCACCGCCGCTGCCGCCCGCGACAAGCTGCGCGCCGCCGAGCCGCGACCGCTGGTGCCGGACCGTGAGCGCACCTTCCAGGCGCTGCGCGCCGCGCTGAACGGCATCAAGCCCGGCACCCTAGCCTTTTTGACCGACGGCGTCGCCGCCAAATCAGAAGACCCGACGGTGCGACGGCTCGCAGAACTTCAGCCCGCCGATCTCCGCCTTATCGAGGGTGATGCCGACCGCACGGTCGCCATCACCGCGGCCAACAATGCGGCTGACGCCATGACCGTCAAGGTCACACGGCTCAACACTTCGCGTGCCGCATCCGTGGCGCTCAACGCCGTCGATACCCAAGGCCGCTCGATTGCCAACGGCAGGGTGAATTTCCGCCCCGGCCAGAGCGTTGCGACGAGTTCGATCACCGCGCCCTTCGAGATGCGCAACGATTTCGCCCGCGTCAGCGTCGATAACGGCGCAACGGCCGGCGCCGTCCATCTTCTCGACGACGCATTCAAGCGCCGCCGCGTCGTCCTCCTGTCGGGTGAAGGCGGGGATGAGTTCCAGCCGCTGCTCTCGCCGCTCTATTATATTCAGCGAGCGCTGCAGCCCTATGCGGACCTGATCCAGCCCAGCGATTCCGATCTTTCGGTCGCCATACCGAAACTGCTCGCCAGCAATCCCTCCATCATCATCATGGCCGATATCGGCCGTCTGCCTGAAGAAACCTACGAACCGCTGACACGCTGGATATCGAATGGCGGTATGCTGTTGCGTTTCGCCGGTCCGCGCATGGCCGCGGCCCCTGCGGACGATCCGCTGATCCCCGTTATCCTGCGCCAGGGAGAACGGGCGCTGGGCGGCACATTGTCCTGGAGCGAGCCGCAGTCGCTGGCCGAATTTCCGGGTTTCGGGCCTTTCGCTGGCATAGCGCGCCCCGCCGATGTCGTCGTCAAGCGGCAGGTGCTGGCCGAACCGACGCCCGATCTGGCCGAACGCACTTGGGCGAGCCTGGCTGACGGCACGCCGCTCGTGACGATGAAACAGCTCGCATCCGGGCAGATCGTCCTGTTTCACGTCACGGCGGAAGCGACTTGGTCCGATCTGCCGATCTCCGGCACTTTCGTCGACATGCTGCGCCACCTCCTGCAGATATCGCGCTCCGGCGGCGTGACACCGGAGGCGCGCGGTAATGCGCGTGTCTCCGAAACCCTGCCGCCATTCCGTATGCTGACGGCCAAGGGCACGCTCGTCTCCGAGACGGGTTCGGCGCGGCCCCTCATTCCACAGGCCGGAGCCGAACCGACGGCGAATTTCGACAACCCACCCGGGCTTTACGGTTCGGAAGACGGTTTCACCTCCCTGAACGTACTGCCTGAGGACGCCGAACTGACGCCGCTCGACACCGCCGGGACCAATGCCGTGCGCGAAGGCCTGATCGGCGGCGAAAGCTGGTCGGCAAAGCCCGCGCTTTTTCTCGCGGCCTTTCTGCTGCTGCTGGCCGATAGCCTGGTCGTCCTCTTCATGAACGGCGCATTCTCACGATTGCGCCCGGCTGCCCGTACAGCGGCGATGATCGCCGTTGCGCTCAGTGCCGGCTTTCTCATGCAGCCCGGCACGCTTCACGCCAACGACTCCCAGCCCGGCGACGACTTGATCTTGCAGAGGCTCGACAACACGCACCTCGCCTATGTCGTCACCGGGGAACGGGAAGTGGACGAGATATCCGAGCGCGGCCTCGAGGGCCTCACCCAGTTCCTGACGTTTCGCACGACGCTGGAGCCGGCGCCGCCCGTCGGCATCGACCTGACCAAAGACGAGCTCGCCTTCTATCCGATCATCTACTGGCCGGTTTCGGCAACGGCGCCGATGCCGTCGGCGGCGGCGATCAGCCGCATCGACGCCTATATGCGCAATGGCGGCACCGTGCTTTTCGACACACGCGATCAGATCAGCGCATTGGACAATGGCGGCAATGTCAGCGCCAACGGCCAGAGGCTGCAGGCAATCCTTGCCAATCTCGATATTCCGCCGCTGGAACCCGTGCCCTCCGATCACGTGCTGACGAAATCCTTCTATCTCCTGTCGAGCTTTCCCGGCCGTTACACCGGCAGCCCGCTTTGGATCGAGGCTCGGCAGGGCGGCCGCGAAGCGACCGAAAAATCGGCTGCGACCGCCGACGGCGTTTCGCCGATTCTGATCACCGGCAATGATTTCGCCGGCGCCTGGGCAATCGACGACAACGGCGTGCCGATGCTTCCGACCGTGCCGTCCGATGAAGCGCAGCGCGAATATGCCTACCGTGCCGGCGTCAACATCATGATGTACATGCTGACCGGCAACTACAAGACCGACCAGGTCCATGTTCCCGACCTTCTCGAACGGTTAGGACAGTGAGATGACGTTCGACTTTTCGCCCTTCCTGCCCTGGCCGGTTCTGGCCGCACTGGCCGCCGTCAGCGTCCTCATCGCCGCCTTCGCGATCTGGCGTGGCATTCGCGGCGCCTGGATCAGAACGCTGGCGGCGCTGGCCATGCTGACCGCCCTTGCCAATCCCGTGCTGCTGCAGGAGGACCGGGATCAGCTGTCGACGATCGTTCCGGTTCTCGTCGACCGAAGCCAAAGCCAGCAGACGCCCGATCGCGTCAAGATGACCGACGATGCGCTGGCGGCCTTGAAGGGACAGCTCGCCCGCTTCCCCCAGATAGAGCCCCGCTTCGTCGATGTGGAGGGCGATCCCAATTCCGACGTGCCGTCAACGCGCCTGTTCGACGCGCTGTCGGCCAACATCGCCGACGTCCCGCCGGCCCGCATCGGCGGCGCCATCATGCTGACCGACGGCGAAGTCCATGATGTTCCGGCCGCAAATCAGGCGCTCGGTTTCGATGCGCCGATCCATGGCCTCATCACCGGCAAGGCCAATGAATTCGATCGCCGCATCGAAGTCATCAAGGGGCCGCGCTTCGGCATCGTCAACGAGGAGCAGCAGGTCGTTCTGCGCGTCTTCGACGACGGCCCGAGCCCCGGCGGCACCGCCAATGTCACCGTGAAGCTGAACGGTGACGAGATCGCCACCCTGCAGGCGACGCCCGGCCAGGACACGCCCTTCTCTTTCAAAGTGCCGGCCGGCGGCAGCAACGTGCTCGAATTTTCCGTCGCCGCACTTCCGGGCGAGGTCACCACCGCCAACAACCGCGCCGTTCACGTCATCGACGGTATCCGCCAGAATCTCCGCGTCCTGCTCGTCTCCGGCGAACCGCATGCCGGCGAGCGCGCCTGGCGCAACCTTTTGAAATCCGATGCCTCGGTCGACCTTGTCCATTTCACTATTTTGCGCCCGCCGGAAAAGCAGGACGGCACGCCGATCAACGAGCTGTCGCTGATCGCCTTCCCGACGCGCGAGCTCTTCGTCGACAAGATCAAGGATTTCGACCTGATCATCTTCGACCGCTACCAGCACCGCGGTGTGCTGCCGCTGCTCTATTACGATTACATCGCCCAATATGTCGACAATGGCGGCGCGCTGCTGATCGCCGCCGGTCCCGAGCATGCCGGACCTGATTCCATAGCACTGACGCCGCTTTCCTCGGTGCTGCCGGCATCGCCCACCGGAGAGATGATCGAGAAGGCTTTCTATCCGCGCCTTTCCGAAGAAGGCCGCAAACATCCCGTCACCCGCGGCCTCGACGGCTCGGGCGAGGATCCGCCGCATTGGGGCCGTTGGTTCCGCAGCGTCGATGTCGACCGACCGCAGGGTGAGACGATCATGCTGGGCGCCGACAACCACCCGCTGCTGGTGCTGAACCGCGCCGGCCAGGGCCGGGTCGCCATGCTGCTTTCCGATCAGGGCTGGCTCTGGGCGCGCGGCTTCGAAGGCGGCGGCCCGAACGTCTCGCTCTATCGCCGCATCGCCCATTGGCTGATGAAGGAGCCGGCGCTCGAGGAAGAGGCGCTGACGGCGCGCGCCTCCGGCCGGACGCTTGAAGTCACGCGCCAGACGATCGGCGACAATCCCGGCAACGCCACCGTGCGTTATCCCTCGGGCAAGACCGAAACCCTGCCGCTCACCCAGACCGAACCCGGACTCTACAAGGCCGAGAAAAGGATGGACGAGATCGGTCTCTTCGAAATCCACAACGGCAAGCTGTCGACGCTCGTCCATATCGGTGCCGTCGACGCGCCGGAGTTCAAGGCGATGATCTCGACGACCGATGTGCTGAAGCCGGTGGCCGACAGAAGCAAGGGCCTCGTCACCCGCGTCGCCAACGAAAGCGGCAGGATCACCGTGCCGCCGATCCTGCCGGTGCGCGGCCAGGTCCGCGTCGCCGATAACGATCGCATGATGATCCGCATGACCAGCGAAACGGTCTTGAAGGGTATCAACACGCTGCCGCTCTTTGCCGGCTTTGCCGGCGTCGGCATCCTGCTGCTTGCCTTCGGAACCATGTGGTGGCGTGAAGGGCGATAATCGCATGCCGGAATTCGAGCTGACCGCCTCGCCCTCGCCGGAGGAACTGGCGGCGATCACCGATGCGCTCTCGGCCTTCAACGCCGGGGATGTCGGCCCCGCCGACCGCCGGCCGCTCGCCGTTCTCATCCGCGACACCGACGGCAAGGTGACCGGCGGCCTGTCTGGTTTCACCGCCTGGGGCTGGCTCTTCACCCAGATGATCTATATTCCCGACACGCTGCGCGGCACCGGCCTCGCCGGCAGGATCCTCTCAAAAGCGGAAGAAGAAGCCAGGGCACGGGGCTGCCGCGGCGCCTGGATCGACACGTTCAGCCCGCAGGCTCTCAGCGCCTATTTGCGCCAGGGTTATGAGGTCTTTGGGGAACTCGAGGATTTCCCGGAGGGCCGCACGCGCAGCTTCCTCCGGAAAACCCTCTAATCATCCGTGCCAGGCGATGATGCCCTTCAGCCGCTCGTGCACGCCCTCGGCGATCGGAACGACGAGCACGCGGCCGGGATCGACCGGCCCCGGGAAGGAAAGCGCGTTATAGGCGACTTTCTCGAAGCCGAGCGGGCCGTAATAGGGCGGATCGCCGACGAGGATGACGGCTTCCGAACCCTTGCGTCTTGCCGCCTCCACTGCGATCCGCACCAGCTCCCGGCCGATGCCTATATTCTTGTGCGAGGGCCGGACGGCAAGCGGGCCGAGAAGATGGCCCTTTACCGTGCCGGCCAGCACCGGCGTCATGCGCACCGAAGCGATCGTCTCGCCGTCGTCAGCGCAGATGAAGGAGAGCGACAGGTCGTGCGGCCCCTGCTCGCGGATGCGAGCAGCCGCCCGCGTGAAGCGGCCCGGACCGAAGGCTTCTTCGTTGATATGTTCGATGGCGGCGTCATGAGACGCGTCTTCGGTGAGGTAGACGAGATCGTGCTTGTACATGATGACAGAAACCGGATGGACAGATTGATGGGTCTCGAACACGCCTTCGGCGTTCGGGAGCATCAGCGTCGTCGCGGGTTTCTGGAAATGAACATCAGCCAAGGATCCTAAAATCGTGAAAAGGCCGATAGCAGGAAAAATTTCCGCCGTCCAACGCAAAATGCACACGACGGCGCCGGAAACCATGCGGCGCCGGAACGGCGTGACACACTGTTCAACCTTTACCGCCTGCAAAGCCCCGCTATCTCAGCTAAATCAGGTCCCGACACGCAACCAAAGGAATAAAGATCATGGGAATGCTGGTGGACGGCGTCTGGCACGATGTCTGGTACGACACGAAGGAGAGCAAGGGCCAGTTCAAGCGTCAGCCCTCGCAGTTCCGCAACTGGGTGACATCGGACGGTCAGGCCGGCCCTTCCGGCAGCGGCGGCTTCAAGGCCGAGACCGGGCGTTACCATCTCTATGTCTCGCTTGCCTGTCCCTGGGCGCACCGCACGCTGATCTTCCGCAAGCTGAAGAAGCTGGAGGAGCTGATCTCGGTCTCGGTCGTCGACCCGCTGATGCTCGACAACGGCTGGGAATTCAAGGTCGGCGATGGCGCCACCGGCGACCAGCTCTTCGGCGCCACCACCCTCTGGCAGATTTACGTGAAGGCCGATCCGCATTATTCCGGCCGCGTCACCGTTCCCGTCCTCTGGGACAAGAAAACCGGCACGATCGTCAGCAACGAATCCGCCGAGATCATCCGCATGTTCAACAGCGCCTTCGACGCGCTGACCGGCGCAAAGGCCGATTTTTATCCCGAGGATCTACGCGCCGAAATCGATGCGCTGAACGCCATCGTCTACGACACTGTCAACAACGGCGTCTACAAGGCGGGCTTTGCCACCACCCAGGAAGCCTATGAGGAAAATGTCGGTAAGCTGTTCGAAACGCTCGACATGCTCGACGAACGCTTGGACAGGGGCCGCTATCTCCTGGGCAACCGCCAGACCGAGGCCGACTGGCGCCTGTTCACGACGCTGGTGCGCTTCGATCCCGTCTATGTCGGCCATTTCAAGTGCAACATCCGCCGGATATCCGACTACCGCAACCTGCCTGGATATTTGCGCGACCTCTACCAGACCGCGGGGGTTGCCGAAACGGTGAACCTGAAGCACATCAAGGAACACTATTACCGCAGCCACAAGACGATCAATCCGACCGGCATCGTTCCCGTCGGCCCGGCGCTCGATCTCGACAGCCCGCATGGCCGTGCTACAGCGCCGCGCGTCTTCTCAGACGCGCAAAGGACGCTGTAGAACTTTAAACTACTCACCGCGGCCTGAGGCCCCTCACCAGCGGTGGTCGGGCTCCTGCTCGCCACGAAGCTCGGCAAGGCGGCGATGCGTCGCCTCGGTCGTGCCCTCGGGCAGGCTGTCGAGGGAAAAGAAGCCGCTGTCGGAGATCTCCCAATCGGGCGGGCGCGGCGCCGTCTGCTCGACACTCGCGCGGTAGAACACGACATGGTCCCGACTTGTGGTCGTGGTGTTGAAATAGACCTGAACCAACTGCGGCTTGCCGATGATCCTGAGGTTGCCCTCCTCGCGCAATTCCTTGGCCAGTGCTTCTTCGACCGTTTCGTTGCGCTCCAGCCCGCCGCCCGGCATATGCCAGCCGCCGATATAGCTATGGCGCACCAGAAAAATCCGCCCCTCCGCATCGAAGCAGGCGGCCCTGACGCCCATCGTCATGCCGCGGGCGAAGGAGAAATAGACATGCAGAAGGCGCAGGGCCGTCCTGATATGAAGAGGCCGCTTTTCTTTATCCACCATCGTTCCGTTTCAGCCCTTCATCGCGCCGGATGTGTTTGATTTGTCAATAAGCTGGTCTATGTCTCGTAGCATGTTCAAGCTCGCGCATATTTCCGACGTCCACCTCGGGCCGTTGCCCCGTCTTTCCATCCAGGAGCTGTTTTCAAAACGCATAACGGGCTTTGTGAACTGGCATCGAAATCGACGCAAGCACCTTTTCGGCAGCACGCTGGATCTGTTGCTCGACGACATCCGCGCCCATCAGGCGGATCATCTCGCAGTCACCGGCGACCTCGTCAATCTGGCGAGCGGCATTGAGATCCGCGCCGCCGCCGCCTGGCTGCGCGCGCTCGGCGATCCCGCCGACACCTCGGTCGTTCCCGGCAATCATGACGCCTATGTGCCCGGCGCCTACGAGAGGTCGATGCGCGCCTGGTACGAGTATGTCCGCGGCGATCTCGCCCCGCCGCAATGGCAGGAGGATCGCCATATTTTTCCTTATCTGCGCATCCGCGGCAAAGTCGCGATCGTCGGCTGCTCGACGGCAGTCGCCACCCCTCCCTTTGCCGCCTCCGGCTTTTTCGGCGCGCGCCAAGCGCGCGATACCGTCAACATGCTGCGAGCGGCCGGTGAAGCCGGCCTCTTCCGGGTCGTCATGATCCATCATCCGCCGATCCGTGGCGCCACGACCTTCTACAAGCGGATGATCGGCATCCGCCGCTTCGCCGCGGTGATCTCGACCGGCGGTGCCGAGCTCGTGCTGCACGGGCACACGCACCTGAACACGCTGCACTGGCTGCGCGGCCAGGTCCAGCCGGTGCCCGTCGTCGGCATCGCCTCGGCCTCGCAGGGACCGGGCAGCATCAAGCCGCCAGCCGCCTACAACCTCTTCTCCATCGACGGCTCTCCCGGCGCCTGGGAGCTCAGCGGCGAGCGCTTCAGCGTCAACCGGTCCGGCGACGCGGTGATGGCGGAAAGCGTTGATGTTTTCGCGCGTTAGCGCCGGCTCCGGACTCTTTTATCCAGCACTTGACCCGATCTGAGAGGAGGTCGGGCCATCGCCGCAACAATTGCCATGGCGGCCGCTTACCCTCTTGGTATTTTTAGCGGTAGGCGTACAATCCGGCCAACTGCATCGCCTCAGAACGGAGCCCCGCCAATGACGTCTTCTTTCCGTCACCTGTCCAGACTTTCGCTCGCCGCGGGCTTTGCCTTCGGCATCGCCACCGCCGCTTTCGCGGTCGGCGGCAGCAATGATGACACCAATCCGCCGCCGAAGACCGAAACGACCAAAACCTGCACCGGCGGCAAGGTCTGGGACAAGGCCAAGAAGGAATGCGTTAATCCGAAGAAGAGCAGCTTCAACGACGACGATCTTTACAAATTCGCCCGCGAGTTTGCCTATGCCGGCCAGTATGACAATGCCATCACCGTGCTCAATCTCGCCCGCAACCAGAACGACCCGCGCATCCTAAACTACCTCGGCTACGCCAACCGCAAGGCCGGCCGCATGGAGCTCGGCATGTCCTACTACCGCAAGGCGCTGCAGGCGGATGAGAACTACATCCTCGCCCGCTCCTACATGGGCATGGCGCTGGTGGAACAGGGAGATATCCAAGGCGCCCGCGTGCAGCTCGTGGAAATCCGCGATCGCGGCGGCGAAGGCACGTGGGCCTATCGCGCTCTGCTGCAAAGCTTGAATGGCTACAAGACATATTGACGCAAGTTTTGTGGTCTACAATACGAAAATCCCTTGAGAAAAGGGGATGAAGACGGCCGGATGCTTGCGAAGTGCAGGAGACTTGTTTCATAAAGCACATGCATCGTCGGCGTCGATAAAGCCGGTTTCGCGCCCGACGGCGAACCCTTCGTCCGCGAAACCATTGTGAATGCTTCTTGGATAAACAATGCGTCAACCCGCAACGACCATCGATCTCCGGCGTGATCTCGTCGGCCTTCTGCCCCGCCTTCGCCGCTTCGCGATCACGCTCGCGGGTGAGGCTGCTCTGGCCGACGAACTCGTCCAGGCGGTCTGTCAGCGCGCCATCGCCAAGGGCCATCAATGGAGCGGTGAAGGCCGGCTGGAAAGCTGGATTTACACGCTTGCCCGCCAGCAATGGACCGACGACAGCCGCAAGCGCAAGCCGAAGGCCTCTCTCCGCGGCAATGTCACCGATATTCGCGAAGCCGCGCGCGAACGCTCGACGGCAGTTGATCCCGACGCCATCCATCACATGATCGCCGATATGCCGGAAGGTCTCTCCAGTATGTTCCTGCTCGTCGACGTCGAGGGCCACAGCTATCAGCAGGCGGCCGACATCATGGGCATGCCGGTTGCAAATGTCGTCTCACAGCTCGCGACCGCAAGGCTGCATTTTGCCGGGCTCGCCGGCACTCACCCGATCCACAGGTACTGAATTGCTCGATCTTAGGAAATTGCCGCTCGAAGCCCAGCTCACCGCCCTTCTCGATGGCGAGGTCTCGGCCGAACAGCGCCACGAACTGGAGCAGCGCCTGGCAACCGACGAGAATGCACGCCGGCTGCACGAGAAACTTCGCCACGGCGCCGATTTCGGCCGCCGCCGCCTCGACGACATCCTGAAGGAGCCGGTGCCGCTCGCCCTCGTCCGCTCGATCAAGAGCACGCAGCCGCCGAAGACGCCGATCGCCCAGCGCGCCACGCGCCCGCCGGTGAAGCTGGCCCCGAGCGGCCCGCAGGCGCTGGCCGCCGCTCTTATCCTCTTCGTCGTCGGTTGCGGCATCGGCTATTTCGTCGGCACCAGCCCGGATGCCGACGAAATCGCCAGCACGACCACCGCGACGGCGCCGGCCAATACCAGCGACTGGCTGGGCGACGTCACCGCCTATCAGCGCCTGCTGATCCGCCAGCCTCGTCATCTCGTCGAAGTGCCGGCCTCGCAGGCCGAGGAAATCTCCAGCTGGCTCACGACGGCGATCGGCGTGCCCTTCCGCGTGCCCGACCTCAGCGCCGAAGCCTGGACCTTCCAGGGCGCGCGCGTCATCCTCGGCGACAGCCGCCCTGTCGGCCAGCTCGTTTATTCCAACGCCGACGGCGACGTCATCTCCATCTGCTTCCGCAAGGACGCGCAGCCACCGGAGACCGACGACTTCAAGGAAACAATCAAGGACGAGATCGGCCTCGTGACCTGGCACAATGCCGGCACCTCCTATGTGCTTGCCGGCCCCTCCGCCGAAGCGACCCTCGGCCAGCTCGCCATGAAGATCGCCACGGCGATCTAAAATGCGAAAAGGCGGAGCCGCGTCGCATCCGCCGTCTTCGATTTAAGGCACCAGCACCACCTTGCCCACCGCTCTTCGCTCCTCGATGGTGCGATGGGCTTCCGCCGCCTCCTGCAGCGGGAAGCGACTACCTTCGACGACCGTCAGCCGGCCCGTTGCCGCAAGATCGAAAAGCTCGCCGAGATCCTCCCGAAGCCTGTGGTGCGGCGTCAGCAGCGGCAACAGCGAAAACCCCTTGATCGATTGGTTGTCGCCGAGCATCCGCTCGATCTCCTCCGCTTTGAGTCCGAACCTCCCCATCGCCGCCAGAACCAGCTCGCCGCAAGGCGCCAGCGCATCGACCGCCGCCCTTGAGGACGCACCGCCGACAGTTTCGTAGATGATATCCGCTCCGCGCCCGCCGCTATGCCTCCTGACATCTTCCTGCCAGCCAGGCGCGGTATAATCGACGGCATGATCGGCGCCGAGCGACAGGGCAAGCGCCCCCTTCTTCTCGCCGCTCGCCGCCGCGATCACCATCTCGGCCCCGTTGCGCCTTGCCAATTGCAGAAGCAGCGAGCCAACGCCGCCGGCTGCGGCACTGACGAGTACGCTCTTGCCTTTCGGAAGGCTGCGGCGCGTCAGATGCAGCGCCGTCAGCCCCTGCACCATCAGTCCGACAGCCGCCCCGAAAGAGATCGCATCCGGCAGCCGCACCACCGATCCGCCGTCGACCGCGACGAATTCCGCATAACCCGCGCCGCGCCCGACCGCGAAGAGAGGAACCGCCACGCGTGCGCCGACCAGCGATGCGTCGGCGTCCGGCCCCGCCCGTTCGACCACACCGGCAATTTCGACGCCGGGAAACATCGGCAGCTCCGGCGTCACGGCATAACGATCGGCCCGCATCAGCACCTCGAAGAAGTTGACGCCCGCAGCATGGACACGGACCAGCACCTCATCACGCTTGAACTCCGGAACCGGCAGCTCCACGAGTTCGAGAACATCCGGCGCACCGAAGCGAGTGAACTGAATGGCTTTCATGACAGGGAACCTCACGTTTGATTGGCCTGGGGCAGGTTTAGCAATAGGATGGGAAGCAAGAATACATACTCTTTCGTGCCCTACCCACCAGGAGGTGACCATGGCCGAGCCGATGAAAAGACTGCCGGAATTGCCGGTCGAGCGCGCGCTGAAGGTGATTTCAGGGCGCTGGAAACCCGTCATCCTCTACTATGTCTTCTCCGGCCCGAAGCGTCTTTCCGAGCTGAAGCGCATGATGCCTGCAATCACCCAAAAGGTGCTGATCCAGCAGTTGCGTGAGATGGAAGAGCACGGGCTGGTCACCCGCCAAGTCTTTGCCGAAGTCCCGTCCCGTGTGGAATACAGCGCGACCGAACTCGGCCTCGAACTCGAGCCGGTGCTGCTGGCGCTCTGCCGTTGGGGCCAGCGCCATGCCGAGGCGAATGACGAAGCCGGCATGATCGCCGACTGCATCATCAGGCCGCGCCACACCAGCGCGGTCGCGGCCTGACCCAATTCGATCAGGCCTTGGCGGCCTTCACCTCGAGCACGCGGTTGGCGGCCGAGACGATCGCTTCCAGCGATGCCGCGACGATGTTGGTATTGATGCCGGCGCCGAAGAGCTTGCCGCCAGGATAGGAGGTCTCGACATAAGAGATCGCCGCCGCGTTCGAGCCGTGCTGCAGCGAATGCTCGGAATAATCCTCAACCGACATCTCGATGCCGAGATAATGCGACAGCGCGTTGATGAAGCCGTCGATCGGGCCGTTGCCGCGCCCTTCGATGCGCTTGATCTCACCATTGTCGGTGATCTCGGCCGCCACGATCCGCTGGCCCTTGTGCTCGGTATCGGGATAGGTGTGGTGGTCGACGAACTTGAGCCGCCCATCGGGCTGCGTCACGTAGCGCTCGATGAAACGGTCGTAAATCCGCTTTGACGGAAGCTCCTTGCCCTCGACGTCGGTAATGCGCTGGATATCCTCGCGGAATTCCACCTGCAGATTGCGCGGCAGGTTGAGCCCGTAATCCTGCTGCAGAATATAGGCGATTCCGCCCTTGCCGGACTGCGAGTTGATGCGGATGATCGCCTCATAGGAACGGCCGACATCGCGCGGATCGATCGGCAGGTAGGGCACTTCCCATACGGGGTGGTTGGCGACCTGGGCAGCCTTCATACCCTTGTTGATCGCATCCTGATGCGAACCCGAGAAAGCCGTATAGACCAGCTCGCCGACGTAAGGATGACGCTCGCCGATCACCATCTGGTTGGAATATTCGAACACTTCCTTGATGCGCTCGATATTGGAGCAGTCGATCTCGGGATCGACACCTTGCGTGAACATGTTCAGCGCCATCGTCACCATGTCGACATTGCCGGTGCGCTCGCCATTGCCGAAGAGCGTGCCTTCGACGCGGTCGGCACCTGCCAGCAAGGCCAGTTCGGCAGCGGCGATGCCGGTGCCGCGGTCGTTATGCGGATGCAGCGAGATGATCAGGTTCTCGCGATTGTCGAGATTGCGGCACATCCACTCGATCTGGTCGGCATAGACGTTCGGCGTCGCCATCTCGACGGTGGACGGCAGATTGATGATCAGCTTGTTATCGGGCGTCGGCTTGACCACCTCGATGACGCCATTGCAGATTTCCAGCGCCACTTCAAGTTCCGTGCCGGTAAAGCTCTCGGGGGAATATTCGAAACGGTAGCCGCCGCCTGCCTTGACGGCCATGTCGGTTATCATCTTGGCGGCATCGACAGCGATCTGCTTGATGCCCTGCACATCCTTGGCGAAAACGACGCGGCGCTGCAGCTCGCTGGTCGAGTTGTAGAAATGCACAATCGGCCGGTTTGCGCCTTCCAGTGCTTCGAAGGTGCGGGTGATCAGTTCCGGGCGGCACTGCACCAGCACCTGCAGAGAGACGTCGGCGGGCACGTTGCCCTCCTCTACGCACCAGCGGGCGAAATCGAAATCGGTCTGCGAAGCGGAGGGGAAACCGATCTCGATCTCCTTGAAGCCCATCTCCAGCAGCAGCTGGAACATGCGCGCCTTGCGGTCATGGCCCATCGGATCGACCAGTGCCTGGTTTCCGTCGCGCAGGTCGACCGAGCACCAGACCGGAGCCTTGGTGATGGTCTTCGTCGGCCAAGTGCGGTCGGGAATGTTCACCTGTGGATAGGCCCGGTATTTCACGGCAGCGTCAGGCATGCCTTTGGCGGAGGCCGTTTTTCCCTCGGAGAATTGCGTCTTTGCGTTCATCATATCGTCTCCTCGTCCCGGCATTTGCTCCGCTCTTAGCCGATCGTGTCAGGCTTGGCGATAAACAAATGCGGACCTTGTCGGTCGTTAGGTCAATTTTGAAAGTGAGTCGCGAGGAGCGATGGCCGGGCGGGCTTTCGGCCGCCGGGCGCTCCTCAAAGGACCCGGCAACCGCGCGTAAGGCCGAGGAGAAGAAGCGAGGTCAGGGCGCGCGTATTGTCACGCAGGGCGATGCGGCCGCGTGCAATCGTGTCGGAAATTCTGGCGCCTGTGGTCTTCATGGCCGCGCTTATAGCCTTGGGCGGTGAAACTGGCAAGCCCTTGCCCGGGCTTTTGGCCGCCGACGGCGCAAACGACACTCCGCTACAGCGGCTGGCCTCGGTCTTTCCAAACACTCACCAGCCGCGACAACGCCAGCATCAGCCCGCCGGCGATCAGCCCCCAGAATGCGCCGGAAATGCCCCCGAAGGAAACGCCTGAGGCGGTGACGAGGAAGGTGATCGCCGCCGCCTCGCGCGACTCCGGCGCCTGGAAGGCCGACATCGCCGAGGAAGAGAAAGCCCCGACCAGTGCCAGCCCGGCCACCGCCTCGATCAGGATCGGAGGCGCAAGCGCGACGAAAGCCGTCACCGCGCCGGCGAGCAGCCCGAGGATGATATAACCGATGCCGGCGATCAGCGCTGCCCAATAGCGCCTCTTCGGATCGGCGTGAGCATCCTGCCCGGCGCACATCGCCGCGGTGATGGCCGCCAGATTGACGGCGTGGCCGCCGAACGGCGCCGACAGCAGCGAGAAGAAGCCGGTGACGGCAAACAGCGGACCGGGCTTCGGATCGTAGTGATTGACCTTCAGGACGGCGATACCAGGAATGTTCTGCGAGGCCATGGTGACGATGAACAGTGGCAATGCGATCGAGACGAGGCCGGCAAGATTGAACACCGGCGGGATGATTTCCGCCGTCGGCACCAGCGATTGTTCGAGCGAATTGAGCGCACCATCCGGAATATCGACGCCGAAGGTGAGCACCAGCACGAAAGCTGCGAGTGCCGCCGGCACCGCCCAGAGCCGTTTGAAGGCGCCGACGACGATCCAGGCGATGACGATCGGCAGGCCGAGGAGCGGGTTGAAGCCGATCGCCTTCACCGGCGCGAAGCAGAGGCCGATCAGCACGCCTGAGAGCATCGCATTGGCAAGCGGCGCGGGAATGGCGGCGACCGCCCGGCCGAGCGGCTTGAACAGGCCGGCGACGACTATCAGCGCGCCGCAGATCAGGAATGCCCCGACCGCCGCATTGAAGCCGCCCTCGATCGGCCCGGTGCTGGCCAGCAGCGCCGCGCCCGGCGTCGACCAGGCGATGCTGATCGGCAATCGTGTGGCGGCACAGAGCACGATCGCGCAGACACCCATGGAGATCGACAAGGCCATCAGCCCCGAGGCCGCCTGCGCATCCGTAGCACCGACCGCCTCGAGCCCGTGCAGCACGACGGCAAACGAGCTGGCGGAACCGACGAAGGCGGTCAGCAGCCCCATGAACAGGGCCTGGACGGAAAAATCTTTGAGCATGGCGGGACTCGCGATCTGCGGGAATGGCGCATGGAGCATGACGGTTGCCGCAGGCGCAAGTCCGAATTCAGCTCTTTCCGTTCAGTCCTCGCCGATAGGCCCTATCTCCGTTCAGGCATCGCCAAAAGCAAACCGCCCTCGCCTGCGATCTGCAGGGCGAGGGCGGTTTCCTAGCAGTTTTGAATGAGAAACCTCAGATATCGGCCTGTGACGTCACGATCCGCGAGACGAGGCCATAGTCCTTCGCCTCTTCGGCCGACAGCCAGTAGTCGCGATCCGTATCCCTGGCGATCTTTTCGAGCGGCTGGCCGGTGGCCGCCGCCATGATCTTGTTCAGGCGCTCGTTCATCTTGATGATTTCGCGTGCCTGGATCTCGATGTCCGATGCCATGCCGCGCGTGCCGCCCGAGGGCTGGTGCAGCAGGAAGCGGGTGTTCGGCAGGCACAGGCGCTGCTCCTTCGGAGCGGCGACATAGATCAGCGCACCGGCCGAGGCGACCCAGCCCGTGCCGATCATCCAGACCTTCGGCTTGATGAACTTGATCATGTCATGGATGGAATCGCCGGATTCGACGTGGCCGCCGGGCGAGTTCACATAGATGCGGATGTCCTCGTCGCTGGCCGCGGCAAGCGCCACGAGCTGCGAGCAGACTTTCTGCGCCAATTCCTGATTGATCGGTCCGTAGATGAAGATCGAACGCGACTTGAAAAGATTCGCCTCCGTTTCCTTGCCGAGCGGCAGTTCCTTCGTCTTGTCGTCCTGGTCTTCGTCGTTCATTCGAACCTCTTGGAGATGAATTCGGCTTCCCCGCACATAGTGCGACTCAATGCCTAAAACAATGCGGGAAAAACACAAGGCACCGAAGCGATGGAGATATCCTTAAGAAGCCGCGCGCCGTTCTGCAAGCCTTACTGAAATGTAACGGTGAAAGGCTTTGAAAAGCCTGAATCGGTTCCTACCTCAACCTCACGCAGCGATAGCTGCACCGAAAAATCGTGGAGCGCTTTACCCGTCCGGTCGGACACGAGAGCGCTCCGGACCCAACAGGAGGCAGGACATGTCACCCGAAGAACGCAAATTGCTGACCGCCCTCTTCGACCGCGTGCGCACCGCAGCGGCCCAGCCGCGCGACCGCGACGCCGAGGCCCTGATCGACCAGGCGACGCGCGAACAGCCCTCCGCCACCTATTACCTCGCCCAGGCCGTCATCGTTCAGGAAAAGGGGCTGGAGGCGGCCGCCAATCATATCAAGGAACTCGAGGAGCATGTCCGCCAGCTGGAAGCCGGCGCGAGCGAACACCGGCAGGCCGAACAAGGCGGCGGCTTTTTGAGCTCGATCTTCGGCAACACCCAGACGCAGCAGCCTGCACCCGTTCCCGCCAATCCCGGTCCCTGGGGCCAGTCCCGCGCCTATGACGATTCGCGCGGTTACGACCGCGATGGCCGCCAGCCGCAGCAGCAGCCGACCGGCCCCTGGAGCCAGCAGGCCTCTGCGCCATCGGCCGGCGGCAGCTTCCTGCGCGGCGCGCTCGGCACGGCAGCCGGCGTTGCCGGCGGCATGCTGCTTGCCAATTCGCTGAGCGGCATCTTCGGCAATCACATGTCCTCGCTCGGCTGGGGCTCGCCGTTCGGCGCCAACCCCTTCGGTAATGCCAGCGCGCCCACCGAGGAAACTGTCATCAACAACTATTACGGCAATGACGACACCCGCCAGGCCTCGGACAACGCTGCCGATGACAACGACAATGCCAATGTGCAGCAGGCCGATTACGACGACGGTGACGATTACAGCGATGATTCGTCCGACGTTACCGATGTTTGAGAACCAGCGCTGAAGCCTTCGGCCATCGGTCGGACAAGGGACACCGGTTGCCGAACCCTCGCCCGGCCCTTCGCTTTGGCTCAGGGCGTTCGCTGCTGCAATCGATTCACTGGATCGATTGCTCGGGCTGCGCCCGACCGCAGCTCACCCACGTCCGCGATAGGTGGCGACACCTTGCTCCGGCAGCCACACGCCTTCCGGCGGCTTGCCCGTCTGCCAGAACACGTCGATCGGAATGCCGCCGCGCGGATACCAGTAGGCGCCGATCCTCAGCCACTTGGGATCGAGCAGTTCGACGATGCGCTTGGCGATGTAGATCGAGCAATCCTCGTGGAATGCGCCGTGGTTGCGGAAGGAATGCAGGAAGAGCTTCAGCGACTTCGATTCCACCAGCCATTCGCCCGGAATGTAATCGATGACGATATGGGCGAAATCCGGCTGTCCGGTCATCGGGCAGAGCGAGGTGAACTCCGGCGCGGTGAAGCGCACCACGTAGTCGGTGCCGGCATGGTTGGACGGCACTTTTTCAAGCACCGCCGCCTCCGGCGATTGTGCGGTTTCGGTTTGCTGGCCCAGCATCGACAGGCTGGAGGTATCGGTATTCGGCATCATGCCTCCTTGACGACTTTGACGCGGATGCCATGGGCCTTTTCGCCCTCCGGCTCCACGTGAATGGCTATTTTGGCGCCCTCGTGCACCGCACTGATGGCATCCTCAAGGCGGTCGCATATATCATGCGCCTGCCGCACGGACATAGTGCCGGGCACCACCATATGAAAATCGATGAAGGTGACGGCGCCCGCCCGCCTGGTCTTCAGGTCGTGCACGCCGATCGAACCCGCGGCATGGGTGGCAATCGCCTGCTTGATCGCCTCCTCGTTCAGCGGATCGACGGCCTGGTCCATCAGTCCGCCAATCGATTGCGAGATCACTTTCCAGCCCTGATAAAGGATGTTGACGGCGACGAGAATGGCAAGCACCGGGTCGAAGATCGCATAGCCTGTCGCCAGCGCCAGCAGCAGGCCGACGAGCACGCCGGCGGAGGTCACCACATCGGACATGATATGCTGCCCGTCGGCGGCAAGCGCCGCCGAGCGGTGTTTGCGCCCGGTCCGGATCAACAGCCGCGCCCAGACCGCGTTGATGACACCGGCCGCGACATTGATTGCTAGGCCGAGCCCCGGCGCATCAAGCATGCGCGGCTCGGCGAGGTAACCGACAGCCTCGTTGACGATCAGAAGTGCGGCGACGACGATCAGCACGCCTTCAGTGACGGCTGACAGATATTCCGCCTTGTGATGGCCGAAAGGATGGTCGTGATCTGCCGGCTTCTGCGCATAGCGGATGACGAAAAAGGCGATGAAAGCGGCAACGACGTTGACCGTTGATTCCAGCCCGTCCGATAGCAGTGCCACCGACCCGGTGACCCACCAGGCCACCATCTTCAGGCCCATGACGCCGAGCGACAGCGGAATCCCCCACATCGCCAGCGTCCGAACCGTAAGGTCGCCGTTGTCACTCATATCGTCCCCCTGCGGTTGCGAATGAATTGCAGCTCTTAAGCCATTGAAACGCAAAACCGCCCACGCGACTATCGCGAAGGCGGTTCAGTTGAAGGTGGTATGGGTGATGAAGGAGGATTTGTCAAAGGGAATGAAACGTCGTTCACGGGCGGCTGCCGGACGGTTCAAGGAGCCGGGTCGGAACGGACCGGCTGCGGCCAGCGCAGGAGCGCGGCCTGCCCTGCCGGTGTCAGCGCGTAGATACCCTTTTCTATTCGCTCGAACCATCCATAGACGTTGTCGCGCAGGATCGCTCCGGCGTTGGCCGCAAGTTCCTTCATCTCCCGCGGCCGCTTGAGCCCCTGCTCGAGTGCCGAGGCGCAGAGCAGCGCCTGCTGACGATAGGCGGTCATGATCGGTGCGCGCGAACCGCCGCCGACGGCGGGATCGCCACGGCGGCGCTGGTGCTCGCTGACGAGGCGCGAGCGCCGCTTCGGGTTGGTCCGTGGCATCGGCGAGATCGAACTGACGATGATGCTGACCTCGCCGCCGTCGGAGACGCCGAGCATGCCGATGCCGAGCCGCCGGCAGAGGTCGCGGTAGCGCCTGTCGGCCTCTCGCCCGCGTCCCTTGGCGGAAACGCGCGCCGCGATCCAGACTTCATCGCTCATCGCCGCACGGTCGACCGCCTGGAGGAGGAGTTCGAGGTTGAAGGAGAGTTTCAATTCGCAGACCACCACGACCGGCGGGTCGCCATCGCTCAAGCCGACGAGATCGCATTTTCCGACCTCACCCTTCACGACATAGCCGGCGGCCTCCAGGAAGGCTTTGACGGGCAGGTAAAGCGACGTCTCCATGGCACACCGATGCCTCAGGCGGCGTTGAGATCGGCAATCTCGCCATATCGCGCCAGCAGTCGCGGTGAGGACATATCGCCGGTTTCCTCGTCGACGATCACGGCATAGGCCGCCACGCCGACGAAACGCTCAGCCATCGCCGAGGCGATCTTTTCCGCGCTGACGGAGTTCGATGCCTGGCGCATTTCGCCGGGCACGAGATTGCCGCGGTTCTTGCGATAAGGGAGAACGATGAACTTTTCACTGGCCACGGCGACGGGTTCCGGTTGATCGTTCCTGAAATGTTCTGATTTGCTAGGGAAAGTCAACCGAACTTTTCGGCAGACGCCCGCCCTTCCCGCAAACGCAGGAAGGGCGAAGGAATTGCGCTCAGGCAGCCTTCGTCTTCGCCTTGCGCGCCAGATGCGCCACGACATTTTCGATCATCCGCATGCCGGCATCGCCGCCGAGCGTCATGATCGATTCCGGGTGGAACTGCACCGCGGCGATCGGCTCCTTGGCGTGTTCGATGCCCATGATCGTGCCGTCCTCGCTTTCCGCCGTGATGATGAACTCGCGCGGCAGCGTCGAGGGATCGGCGAAGATCGAGTGGTAGCGGCCAACCGTCACTTCCCTGGAAAGGCCGGAGAAGACGATGCCCGGCTCCAGCACCCGGATGCGCGAGGGCTTGCCGTGCATCGGCAGCGCCAGATGGCGCAATTCCCCGCCATAGGCTTCGGCGAGCGCCTGCAGGCCGAGGCAGACTCCGAAGATCGGCAGGTTGCGCGCCCGGGCCTTCTTGATCGTCGCCTTGCAGTCGAAATCCTTGGGCGTTCCGGGTCCTGGCGATAGCACGACCAGATCCGGGTTCAGCCGGTCGAAGATTTCCTCCGGCACCGGCGTGCGCACTGTCGAAACGGTCGCCCCCGTCTGGCGGAAATAATTGGCAAGCGTGTGAACGAAGCTGTCCTCATGGTCGACGAGCAGGATGCTGACGCCCTTGCCGACGCTTGCGACATCGCGCTGGGTCTTGCCGGAATTGCCGGTCTTGGCGTCGCGGATGGCGGAAAGCATGGCAGAGGCCTTCAGTTCTGTTTCGGCTTCTTCTTCTTCAGGGATAGAATCATTGAGCAGCGTCGCACCGGCGCGCACCTCGGCGATACCGTCCTTGATGCGCACGGTGCGCAGCGTCAGGCCGGTGTTCATGTCGCCGTTGAAGCCGACCATGCCGATCGCGCCACCATACCATGCGCGCGGGCTTTTTTCACGGCTCTCGATGAAGCGCATCGCCCAGAGCTTCGGGGCGCCGGTGACGGTGACGGCCCAGGCGTGGCTGAGGAAACCGTCGAAGGCATCCATGTCGTCGCGCAGCCTGCCCTCGATATGGTCGACCGTGTGGATGAGGCGCGAATACATTTCGATCTGCCGGCGGCCGATCACCTTGACGGAGCCGGGCTCGCAGACGCGGCTCTTGTCGTTGCGGTCGACATCGGAGCACATGGTCAGCTCGGATTCGTCCTTCTTCGAATTCAGAAGCTTCAGGATCTGCTCGCTGTCGGCGATCGGGTCGTCACCGCGCTTGATCGTGCCCGAGATCGGGCAGGTCTCGATCCGTCGGCCGGAAACGCGCACGAACATTTCGGGCGAAGCGCCGACCAGATATTCCTGGTGGCCGAGATTGATGAAGAAGGAATAGGGCGACGGATTGATCGCCTTCAGCCGCTTGGAAATGTCGGAAGGCTTGCTCTCGCAGCGCTCCATGAATTTCTGCCCGGGGACGACTTCGAAGAGGTCGCCCTTGCGGAAACTTTCCTTCGCCTTGACGACGAGCTCCGCATATTCGCCCGGCCGATGATCGCTCTTCGGGGGAATGGCATCCGTGTGCTTGAAAGGCTCCGGCGCAATATCTTGAGCCTTGCCTTCCGTCGTCACGCCGCCTTTGGCGAAATCGTAACGGTCGATCCACGCCTTGGCGGCGTAGTTGTCGACGACGAGGATCTCGTCGGGCAGGTAGAGCACCATGTCGCGCTGGTCAGACGGTCGCGTCAGCTTCAGCTCGATCGCGTCGAACTGGAAGGCGATGTCGTAGCCGAAGGCGCCGTAAAGCCCGAGGCTCGCATCCGCCTGCGAATAAAACAGATCGGTGACGGCGCGCAGCACGGTAAAGACCGTCGGCATCTTCGAGCGCTCTTCCTCGGTAAACACCCGGTCCGGCGCCTTGACCGAGAGGTCGAGACGGCGGGCGGAGGAAGCGCCAAGCACGAGGTCGGACACCGTTTTCAGCCGCTCGGTCACGAAGCCGAGCAGCACCTCGCCGCGTTCATTATAGGCTTCGATCCAGACGTCGCGCCCGAAGGAGGAGATGCCGAGCGGCGGATCGACGACGGCGGTATCCCAGCGCGTATAGCGGCCCGGATATTCATAGTTCGACGAGAAAACCGCACCGCGGCGCTCGTCGAGCTTGTCGATATAGGAAGAGACCGCATCGCCGTAGGGGATCGCCCGCCGCTGCCGCGTGACTGATATGCCGCCCTTCGTCTCGTAGATTTCCGCACCATCATCCCGCAGGATCGTTACCATTGTTCCACTCCGTTATCGGGGCCCGGACGACAGGCGGCGATAAATAAAAAAGCCGCCTCGAAGTTTCGGGCGGCTCACTCGTCGTCTTTGGACACGATTGGTCGAGGCCGCCTTAGCGAGCCCACCACCAAACAGCAATGTTCAAGGACTTGATCATGGAGGAAACAGTTAGCCTGAGATCAGCCGCCGCGCAAGAGGCGATTGCGCGAATGAAAGGGGCGGCCCGAAAGCCGCCCCTGCCCCAGCCTTGAAGGCATGACTGGCTCAGAAGGTCTTGGTGAGCGACACCTTGAATGTGCGGCCCGGCTCGGAATACCACTCCTGCGGCTGGGACGCCGCCGCCGAACTGAGATTGACGTCGCGCACGGCGAGCGCGTTGTAGTGCTCCTGGTCGAAGATGTTATAGACACCAGCTTGAACGCGCAGGCCCGGCAGCTGTTCCGGCGTCCACCAGCCAGTCAGGTCCACGATGGCATAACCGGGCGCATCGAAGGTCGTGTCGGCAGTGTTGGTGATGGGCGTCTTGAGGTGATCGGTCAGCATGCCGGCAGAAAGCGTCGAGGAAAGGTCGAAGCCGAAAGTCTCGTTGCTCCAGCCGCCGCCGACAATCGCCTTGAACGGGGCCACCGAGCGCAGCCGCTGGGTGGTTTCCTCGTTCCTGCCATAAGCATAGGCGAGCGACGCATGAAGGTTGATGCCGTTGTTGAAGGTCTTGACGGCGCTGGCTTCAATACCCGAGATCGTGGCTGCTGCCACGTTCGTGTAATTGAACTCCGTGAAGCCGGTCGCGTCGACGCTCGTCACCGTCTGGATGAAGTTCTGGTAGCGGGTGTGGAAAAGCGCGACCCTTCCGGTAACATCGCCCGTGTCAAAATTGGCGCCGACTTCGATGCCGCGGCCGATTTCCGGTTCCAGATCGGGATTGCCAAGCTGGGCGTAGCGACCCGTGGGGTTGTAGAAACGGCTGTAGAGTTCGTCGACGGTGGGCGCACGGAAACCGACGGCCAGTTGCATGTAGAGCTCTACGTCAGGCGTCAGGTCGTATGTCGCAAGGATCTTCGGCGACAGGGCGGCTTCCGTCCGGTCGCGAAGACCACCGAAACGGGTAAGGCCGGTATTATTGGCAAAACCGCCGCCGGTCGAGGGATCGTAGTTGAACCAGTCGAAGCGGAAACCGGGTGTCAGCGTGAAGCCGGTATTGCCGATCTCGATCTTGTCTTCGACGACAAGCCCAAGGGTCTGGCTGTCGACATCAGGTACTTCCGCCTGGTTGTTCAGCGACGGGCAAGTCGTCGACGTGGGGCACAAGGCCCAGCTATATTGGCTCCAGTTGGAGACGCCGACGTCGAGGCCGACGCGAACGGAGTGGCTGAGACCGGAATATTCGAAATCCTTCGTCGCCGTGCCGCTGAAGCCCCAGGTTTCGTTTTCGACCTCGTTGTTGCGGCCATAGGCCACATTGGCGGCCGTACGGCCCCTGCTACCGGCTTCCTTCTTCAAATCCAGCCAATAAAGCGTGGCGCGCGCACTGCTGAAGAACCCGTCTGAAGACTGCGCTTCATAGTCATAATCAAGCGATACACGATCGCGGTCGCGCCGTTCGCGGCCGTCATAATTGTCGATCATGTAGGGGCGCCCGGTTCCCTGCAGTTCTCTCAGGTCGGTCTTGAGATCGCGGCGAAACCGTTCCGCCGTCAGACCGATGCGATGGCCGCCTTCCAGGTCCTGGCGCAGCTTGAAGAGCAGGTTGTTCTGATCGAAGTCAGCCGGATTCGCCTCGGTACGGAAACGACCATAGCTGTCGTTATCGCCCATATTGTCGCGTTCATGGCCTTTGCGGTAGCCGCCCTGGAACAGGATCGAGGTGCCGCCGATCTTCTTGGCGGCGGCAGCCGAGCCGGAAAGACTCCTGTCTTCACTGTCATAGGTCGACTTGACGATCGCACCCCAGTCCCGGCCTTCGGGGATGAGATCCTCCGGCTCCAGCGTATTGAGAACGATGGCGCCGCCGAGCATGCCTGAACCGCCCTTGCTCGAATCCGCGCCGCGCACGATATCGAGCGAGGACAGCGAGTCAAAATCGAAAGTGTCGCCGCCACCATTGGCGTTGGCCGGCGCAAAAGCGCCCTGGCGCGAACTGTTCGAAATGTAAGGGATCGGAATTCCGTCGATCGTGGTCAGGATGCGAGCACCGGAAAGGCCGCGCAGGTTGAAGCCGGCGTCGCTGCGCGAATAGTTTACGCCCGCATCGATGCTACGGCCGATATCGTCATAATTGGTGACCTGCTTCTCTTCCAGTTGCTTCTGGGTGATCTCCGTTGCAAGCGGCGTATCGGCGACGCTGCCCGGCGCCACGCGTTTGCCCTTGACGACGATCTTCTGCAGAACGGTGCTGTCATCCGTCGTCGCCTGCGGCGTGGTCGCCGCAGCGCCTTGCGCGAAAGACTGCGAAACAGGAAGAACAACTGCAACTGCCGTGCAAACCAATAGAACCGAGCGCCAATACCGGACGATCATAACCTACCCTCTCATGATGATTACCGGGCTGGCTGGTCGTGGCGCGTCGAACGCTCGAGGGGCTGGCTGGGCTTTTGCGGATGAAGACGGTGCGAAATTCCGCCTTCTTTTCGCCGCATCCGATGACTTATGCTGAATATACCAATCAAGTTTTAACGATCTTTCCTGACGTTGCGCAATTGCAACGAAAACCGCCATAATGCGTTACCCCCTACGCGATCGACATGACGGAAACGGATGCGTTGAGAAAACTTTCGATACTGGCGATCCTCCTCGCGGCAGCCACCTTTCTTGGCGGTGCCCGCCTGCCCCCGCATGGTCCCTTACCCCAACCTCGGCCGGATACCGGCGATACGACCAGCCCTGCCCCGCTGCCTGACAAGGCTGAACCGCCGGCACCCGATGACGTGCCCGCACCTCAGCCGAAGCCTGATGTGAAGGAGCCTGAGACACGGGAACCGGACCAGCCGTTGGCGCCCCAAACCGAACCCGGAAAGCCCGAACCGGCAAAGCCCGCGCCGGCAGAACCGATGCAGGGTCCGCCGCTGCCGCCGGGCAAAGGCCCGCAGACGCCGGAGGAAGACAATAAGCCACCTGCCGAGCAGACGCTCGAAGAGCAGCATCTGACGATCGAACCCGAAAACGATGCCGAGCACGCGGAATGCACCGCTGCGCTCAAGGCCTTGGGCGTCGTCTTCAAGGACGCGCCGCGCATCGACGACGGGAACGGCTGCGGGATCGACAAGCCGATCATCGTTTCCGAAGCCCTGCCCGGCATCACGCTGAAGCCGGAGGCGACGATCCGCTGCCGGGCCGCACTCGCCCTTGCCCGCTGGATGAAGGAGAGCGTGATCCCCGCCGCCTCCGCCGCCCTGCCGGAACAGCGGCGTCTCACCACCGTCAACCAGGCGACGTCCTATATGTGCCGCCTGCGCAACGGCGCCGGAACGGGCAAGATCTCCGAACATGCCCGCGGCAATGCCATCGATATTGCAAGTTTCCATTTCGAAAAGGGCGAGGACGTCGCCGTCCGCTCCCGCCGCGAGGACCCGACGCTGACCGGCGCCTTCCAGCGCACCGTCAGCGCCGCCGGCTGCCTCTATTTCACCACCGTCCTCGACCCCGAAAGCGACGCGGCCCACGAAACCCATTTCCACCTTGACGTGATCGAGAGAAAGGGCAGCTATCGCTACTGCCACTGATCATTCCGTGGCTGCGATCCCCGCTTGAATCGTGCAGCGAAATAACCAAATAGAAGCTGCAAATGGGTGGGGTGGGTCAGCGGCAAATGAAGATCATAGCGAACGTCATACTGGTTCTCCTGATCGTCGCTGTCGGCTTCATCTTTACTGGTGAATTGCATTGGCTCCCTGCCATCGGAACGCTGTTCCTTGGGGCGATGCAAAGCCTTTTCATCTGGCTGTTTATCGATCCGGACTTCGAAAAGCGCCGCGAGCGCCGCCTGGTCGAGCGCTTCGGGAAACCGTCACCGGATCAGAATAAGCCCTCGATATAACCCTGATCGTTCAGGAAAATCCGCTCCGCCGACGGTGATTTCGGCAGGCCGGGCATGGTCATGATCTCGCCGGTGATGGCGACGACGAAGCCGGCTCCGGCCGAAAGCCGCACCTCGCGCACGGTAACGATGTGGCCTTCCGGCGCGCCGCGCAGATTCGGATCGGTGGAGAAGGAATATTGCGTCTTCGCCATGCAGACCGGCAGCTTGCCGTAGCCCTGCTCCTCCCATGTCTGCAACTGGTCGCGCACCGCCTTGTCGGCCGTCACCTCGCCGGCATGGTAGATCTTCGAGGCGACGATCTCGATCTTCTCGAACAGCGAAATATCGTCGCCATAGAGCGGCCGGAATTTCGCCTGGCCGGATTCGGCCAGTTCCACTACCTTGTGTGCCAGTTCCTCGATCCCGGCCGAACCCAGCGCCCAGTGACGGCAAAGGATCGCCTCGGCGCCGAGCCGCGACACAAATTCCTTCACCGCCGCGATCTCGGCGTCGGTATCGGAGACGAAATGGTTGATCGCCACGACGACCGGCACGCCGAACCGGCGCACATTGGCGACATGCCGGCCAAGATTGGCGCAGCCCTTCTTCAGCGCCGCGACATCCTCCGTGCCGAGATCTTCCTTCTTCACCCCACCATTCATCTTCAGCGCCCGGACGGTTGCGACGATGACCGCCGCATCCGGCTTCAGCCCGGCCTTGCGGCACTTGATGTCGAAAAATTTCTCGGCGCCGAGATCGGCACCGAAACCCGCTTCCGTCACCACATAGTCGCCGAGCTTCAGCGCCGTCTTCGTCGCCGTCACCGAATTGCAGCCATGGGCGATATTGGCGAAGGGCCCGCCATGCACGAAGGCCGGATTATTCTCCAGCGTCTGCACGAGGTTCGGCTGCATCGCATCCTTCAGGAGCACCGCCATGGCGCCGTCGGCTTTCAGGTCGCGCGCATGCACCGGCGTCCTGTCGAAGCGATAGCCGATGATGATGTCGCCGAGCCGCCGCTCCAGATCCTTGAGATCGGTGGCGAGGCAGAGGATCGCCATCACTTCGGAGGCGACGGTGATGTCGAACCCGCCCTGGCGCGGGAAGCCGTTGGCAACGCCGCCGAGCGAGGAGACCATGCTTCTGAGCGCCCGGTCGTTCATATCCATGACCCGCCGCCAGGTGATGCGGCGGATATCGATATTCTCTTCATTGCCCCAGTAGATGTGATTGTCGATCATCGCCGCCAAGAGATTGTGCGCCGAGGTGATCGCATGGAAATCGCCGGTGAAATGCAGGTTGATGTCTTCCATCGGCACGACCTGCGCATAACCGCCGCCGGCCGCGCCGCCCTTGACGCCGAAGCAGGGGCCGAGAGAGGCCTCGCGGATGCAGATGATGGCTTTCTTGCCGATCCGGTTCAGCCCATCGCCGAGCCCGACGGTGGTCGTCGTCTTGCCCTCGCCCGCCGGCGTCGGGTTGATCGCAGTGACGAGGATCAGCCTGCCGTCCTTCTTGTCCGCTTGTCCGGCGATGAATTCGGCGCTGACCTTTGCCTTGTCGTGACCGTAAGGAACGAGATGCTCGACCGGGATGCCGAGCTTCGCCCCGATTTCGAAGATCGGCTTTTTGGCCGCAGCACGCGCGATTTCGATATCGGATTTGATCGCTGGCATGGATGTTCCCCGTCCCGGCCTTCCGCCGGGCGCGGAGGCGTTGCTCTCTCCTCATCGGGATAGCGAAATATCGGCGGGGTGTGAATAGCGCTGCGCCTTGCGGCCGCCACGCTGGATGTTTATGTGGCGGTCAAAGATCGCGATTTCCCCCCGAGGTGAAAACATGAAAGCACTGGAACTCATCATCGAGCGCATCATCCTGTCGAGTCGCTGGATCCTCGTCGCCTTCTATATCGGCTTGGTCGCGGCGCTAGCCGTCTATGCCGTTTCCTTCGGCTATAAGCTTCTGAAGATCGCCGCCGGCGTCTTCGCTCTCGACGAGGCCGAGATGATCCTTGCCATGCTCAGCCTGATCGATGCGGCCCTCGTCGCAAGCCTGATCGTCATGGTGATGATCTCCGGTTATGAAAATTTCGTCAGCCGCTTCGATGAAGCCAGCGAAGCCGACAACGAAGTCTCCTTTCTCGGCAAGCTCGATTCGGGCAGCCTGAAGATCAAGGTCGCCTCCTCGATCGTCGCCATCTCCTCCATCCATCTGCTGCAGGTCTTCCTCAACGCCGACAAATATGCGGACGGCAAGATCATGTGGCTGACGCTGATGCACCTCGCCTTCGTCGCCTCCGCCGTCATGCTCGGCTTCCTGGAGAAGCTGATGAGCGCGACGTCGAAGAATGACTTGAAGGATAAGGCTTAGAGAAGGGAAGAGAGGCGCTTCGACAACGGGAACGCCGAGTTACTCTTTTCCGCAATCTGATATCAATTTAGCGAGGCAGCAGCAGGAGCGATCCCTGCCTCGGCTTTTCTGGGGCACCGGAGACTTTCATTGGCATCGGGTCCGCACAGGCGATAACCGGGTTCGTCACCATAAGGGATGATACCATTGATGATGCCAAGCTCGAGCGCCTGGGAACGAGGTATGGTCTTTTGCCCAATCGAGCTGGCGAGCATCATCGTCTCGAAAGACTCGGCATTGACGCCCATCTCGTCAACATAGGCGAAGAATTTTGGATATTCAGCCTTCGTGGGTCTAACGAGGCCGATATCGGAATATCCGACAAGACGCGGCGTTCCGCTCATCAGGACGAGAGTACAGGTCGAAAGGCAGTATGCACCGCCGGCAGAGACTTCGCCCTTGGTCGGCCCGCTTTTGACCATGTTCGCCTTGCAGCGCGGATCCAGCGTTGGGCAGTTGGGTAACCGCGTTCTGCCAATCGAGGTCTCCAGGCCAGCAGCCCGGATCATACGCCCCATCGCGAAAGCCGCATCCATGTCTCCGCCATTGGACTGAAGAACGACCGGCAGCTTTTTTTCGCCACGCGTTTTCAAGATCGCCTTCAGCCGAGCCGGGGTCTCCGGCGTGATGTCTCCTTCCGCAGAAATCCACTGCGTGCACTCGTCCTGGCAATTGCCGTCATACATCACCAGAAAATCCATCGGCCGGCTTTCCGGCTCGCGGGTGACCGCAGCCGCATCCTGGGCCGGCGCCTCGGCCGCCGGGCGGCGGTGACAAACGGCCTCAGCCGCCGCGTCCGACGCGCAAAGTGGCATGCCGGGCCATTCGTTATACGCCAACACGTCGGTTGCGAGGCCCATTCGAAGTGCGTCTTCGGGCGGTACGACGTTAATTTTGTCAGGCGTGGCACTCATCATCACACCGATTAGATCGGCGCTGACGCCCATTTCCTTCAGATAGGCGGTCAGGGCAGCGGCTGCCTTCTTTCCAAGTTTGGTCGAACTGCTTTGCCCCGCTGACTTGCGTCCAACCTCCTTGCGGGAGATTTCCGTCTTCTTGCCGTTCACCATCTTGTATTCGATGCGATAGGAAACGCGCACCTTGCTATAAATGGTGGTGATCTGATGGACGCCGATGAACGCCCATTGCGGCGCCGCACGCACGGTTCCGCCAGCAAACACCAGCGGACAAGCGGAAAAGCAGTATGCACCATAGGAATAGGTGTCACCAAGCGAGGCCCCGTCCTTTGCGACAGCAGCATCGCAACGCATGTCTTCCGCCGGGCAGTCCTTCAGCCGGGTGCCGCCGACCGCTGTTTCCAGTCCGGCCTTGCGGATCATTCGGCCCATTGCATAGGCCGCGTCGACTTCACCCCCCTCCGAAAGAAAGACAATCGGCAATTTCCGCTCGCCGATCTTCTTCAGAATTTTTCGGAGCTGAGCCGGCGTATCCGAGGTTATGCGTCCCTCTGCCGATATCCATTCCGGACAGTCTTCCATGCAAAGCAGGCTGCGCACGAGGATGAATCGCATCGGCGGCTGCCCCGCCTGCTTCTTCTGCCCGGCAGCCTGCGAGGTTGCAGATCCGATCAGCAGGGTCAGAAATAATAAAACAAGCAATATCGGGGAAAATAGGGACTTCACGAAAAAAGAAATCGCAGAGCGCACGATTAAATTGCCTCAATTATACATGGCAAGACGCTTAGCAATTGCGTTGATCACCAGCAAGCCGGTTTTCGACAAGTGTTGCCGCCAGACACTTTCCAAGGTGATTCTCTTCCTGCATCACTGCGCGAGACCCATGACTATACGCATGGAGGAAGTCCAAGATACCACAACGCTATATTTGCAAGTCGCAACTCAACTAAAGCGCGATCCCCTGTCGATAATTTTACACAATATGAGTAAATCAGCAGATGTGAAGTCAATTGGGACTAGCATTCGGCCGCCTTTCTGTGTTTGATAGCGTTAACATTGGGACTGCCGGGGGCGTATAAATGTCTTACATGACCACCTCTGAAAGACAGTCATTGCTTTCGTCAGAGCTCGCCACTGCCCGAACGCGCAGTCTGTTTGCCCAAGCGCTCGGCAGGGTCTCCGCAGCTTTTGGATTGTCGCATGCGACGCTGATGCACGCGCCCTCCCCGGAAGATCTCCTGTTGAAACCCCTGCTGATCGAAAGTTCGCTTCCGGCCGCTTACATCAGGGAGTTCGACCGCGCGCACATGATGCGCGGCTGCCCTTTCGGCTTACGGCTGAGGGAATCCGCCGTCCCGCCGGCCTGGCACCTCAACGACGCCGTCAATGGTCAGGCCTTCCCCGCCGAGCTGCGTGCCCTGATGCTGCGCCATGCCATACCGGCGGGTGTTGCCATGCCGACCATTGCAGCCAATGGCCAGCGCCTGGTCTTCTGGTTCTGCGGCGAGCGCGCCGCACTCGGCCAGAGCGAGGTCAACGAGCTGGCGATGATCATTCTGCATGCCCTCGACGCATACAACGCAGTCAAGCGGAACGAGGAATGCGCGCATAACGCGCTGTCGACAAGAGAACTAGAGGTTGTGCGCTGGACTGCCCAGGGCAAGACCTCGATCGAAATCGGCCAGATCCTGACGCTCTCGGACCATACGGTGAATGCTTATATGACGAATGCGATCAAAAAGCTCGATTGCGTCAACCGCACCCAGCTGGTCGCCAAGGCAATTCGATTGAAGCTGATCAACTGAGGTATCGGAAGAGAGTCAGGACGTCGTCCCGTGATCTGGGGGACCCGTGATCTGGGGGAAACGTGTCTCTTCGCTTCGAACAGCCCATCATGGACAAGATGGAGCAATCCCGCGCCCACATTGGCATCACCGATGCGGAAATCGTCCAGATGCTTGCTGCCTATCGCCTTTTCGGCTTCTGGCGCATCGACATCGAGACAGGGCATTTCTTTGCAAGCGAGGATGTGCACGCAATCTTCGACCTCCCCTACAGCGACGGGCCCGTCAATCTGACCGAGCTGATGTCGCGCATCCACGAGGATGATCGCAGCCTGATCGCTCAGACCTTCGAAGAGGCGAGCCTTCGCGGCGTCGGCTTCCATTTCGTATACCGCGTCGACAATCGGCTTGGCGGCCACAAGCTGGTGCGCAGCGTCGGCCGCTTCCGGGACGGTGAAAGCGGCGGCGGCATCGTCGGCGTCACCTATGAGTTCGTCGAGAAACTGCGCGTCGTCGGCTTCGAGGACAATACGACGCGCCGCTGACTCCAGAAGGTGTTAACGGTCGAGCACGGAACGGATTTCGACGAGGTTCGAACGCACCCTCAGAATATAGAAGCCCATGGTGGCGAGATGGCTCGGCATGATCCAGCCGTCCTCGCGTCCGTTCGAGATGATCGCCGGCTGGATACGCAGTGCCGCTTGGAACTGCCGCATCGTGCTGCCCCAGACCGCACCGAGATTACGCTCCTGCACCACCTGCGAGAAATCCGCCTGCGCGGCGGCAAGGATGGCGTAGTAGGCGTAGAGCTGGCCGTAGGCGAACCAGAACCGGTCGTCGGCACGCGTATCGAACCAGCCGCGATTATGATTTTCCGAACGCTCGGCGAGCATGTCGGACGTGCCGCCGAGATCGTTGGCGATGCGGTCGATGAACTGCATGAGGTTGTCGGCGCGGCCGTCGAAAATGACATTGCAGGCGGAAAGATCGGTGTTGAACTTGCGCAGGCTGCCGATCGCCGAGCGGTAATAAGAGGGCGTCGGCGTTTTCGGCCCGAAAGGATTGAGCCCGAAATACCAGCTGTATTCGTCGAACTGCAGGTTGCCGCGGGCGCTCTGCAGATCGTTGTTGATACCAGACGTGCCGCGCACGCGCCCCAGCGTATCGACAAGCTCCGCCGACGTCCGCCGGACCGCCTGATTGATGCCCCGCTGGAACGACGCCTTGTTGTCGAGGAAAGGCGTGTGATCCCAGTCGATGCCGAAAAAGCCCATTTTATAGAGCAGCATGGAAGAGATCCATGCGTTCTGGTTGACATTGAAGTCGGTCAGGTCGGCCGTGACGTCGACGATGGCCGAACGCTGGCAGGTCTTGGAGGCCGAGGTGTTGCTTCCCTCGGCGACCGGTACTTCCTGCCCGGCGGCGACCTTGCGTTCGGAAAGCCGGTATTGATCGACAAAGGCCGTGTTGAAATTCGACCAGGCCTGCGTCTGCCAGAAGAAATAGCCGTAAAGCACGACCAAGAGCGCCACCAGCGCGATGACCGGCAGCCGGATCATCCAGCTCCGGCGCTGATACCAGCCATGCGCGGCAAGAAAGGGCCAGAAGGCCCAGGCGGAAAACAGGCGGGCCCAGCGACCGATCATCTGGCCGATCAGCCTGAAAAAACCGGCTATCCGGTCAAGCATCGTCGTCTCCTGTCAGGCGAGGCGAACACCACAGCGCCGCGCGTCTTTTCAGACGCGCAAACGACGCTGTAACACTTTCAATTACTGCATAACTCCTTAAATCGACTCCGATTTAAGGAGTTATGCAGTGGGACATTGCCACACCCACATATGCGCTCGACGGGCCGAGCACAACACGAGCCCTTCGATTTTTCGGATTGAAGGAATCGCCGCAGGGGCGCGGACCAGGCCCTACGGGTCAGGAACGCAGGAAAGGCAGGCTGAAACGGAAGGACTTGCGCGCCGTGTCGATCAGAGGCGCTCCCGATGTCCCCGGCAGCGGTTCGGCATAGGTCGGAAACCTGCCGGTAAATTCCAGATCGGCGCGGCTCTTGCGCCGTTCCAGATCCTGAGCAACCAGCGTACCCTTCGCAAACAGCCCGATCGGCGCGGCAATATCGGGAAAGAGTTCCGGCTTGATCCGCATCTTCATCCCCGGCCTGTCGGTATCGACCTGCGCCTGGTAGATGATCAGCCGTTCCTCGACGTCGATCATCAGCTTGCGCAGCAGCACGTTGCAGGCAGCGATCCGGCCGTTCAGCGAATCGACAAAGGTCTGGAACAGGCCGATGAAACGCTCGCGCCGCTGGCTGTCGTCGCGCATCTCGTGCTCGCCGGCGGAGATCTGCTCGGCCTCGGCCTTCAGCGCCCGCCGCTCCGCCTCCATCTGCTCCCAATGCGCCCTGTTGCCGTAGACGCCGATACGGCCCTGCGTCGTCAGCGCCTTGGCGTTGAGCTCCTTCATTTTGAGGCGGGCGATATCGATGGAATCGACCAGCCGGCGCCGTTGCTCGACGATGTCGACCAGACCGCGTTCGGCGGCCCTGTGCCGTTCGATGATCGCAGCGCGCTGGCCGCCGATCAGCCTGGCGAGCGCATCCGATTTCGTCAGAAGTTCGAGCAGCCGTTCGATGACCGGAGCCTCGCGCACGCGGTCGGTATACATGCGCCACATCCGCTGGCGCGACGTCCAGCCGGCCAGCTTCTCGCGCAGCGTCAGCGCCCGGAAACTGTCGAGATCGGCCGAAACCTCGGCCGTCAGCCGGTCGAGGGAGAAGACCAGTTCGGCCTGCAGGGCGTCGAGTGCTGCAGCATCGGCGATATGGTCCTGGAACCGGGCATTCTGCTCGAGGAAGATCTCGTCGGCCGAACGTGCTTCATCGCCGCCGAAGGCGCTGATCGCGGCCACGCAATAGGCTCCGTCGGCCGCAATCCTCTCGGCAAGGCTGCAGGCAGTTTCGTATTGGCTTTGGAATGGCGGAGGTTTGCGCACAGGCCTCTCCAGGAATCTCGTATTGTCCAAGCTAGAGCATGATGCCGAAAAGTGTGAAGCGGTTTTCCGTCCGGAATGGCGTAAAATGGAAAGCAGGTCGCTTGCGCTGCTAAAAACAGGCGGCATCGCGGCTTCAGACCGGCTCGGCGATCCAGGCCCCGTTCATCGCTTCGTCCCAATGCCTGCGGCAGAGCGAGACATATTTCTCATTGCCGCCGACATCGATCTGCGCGCCTTCGTGCAGCACTTTGCCCTCCGCGTCGAGCCGCACCACCATCGTCGCCTTGCGCCCGCAATGGCAGATCGTCCGCACCTCGCGCATTTCGTCGGCGATCGCCAGCAGTTCCTGCGAGGCCGGAAACAATTTGCCCTGGAAATCGGTTCGGAGGCCATAGACCATCACAGGAATGCCGAGCCTGTCGACGACGCGGGCAAGCTGCCAGACATGGGCAGGCGTCATGAAATGCGCCTCGTCGACGAAGACACAGGCAATCGGCGCCCCTTCTCCGCTCAGCGCCGCGATCAGCCGGAACAGGTCCTCGTGCGGCTCGAAGGGAATGGCGCTCGCCTCCAGCCCGATCCGCGAGCCGATGACCCCCCGGCCGGTGCGCTCGTCGAAGGCGGCGATCAGTTGCACCGTGCGCATGCCGCGCTCCTGGTAATTGTAGGAGGCCTGCAGCAGCATCGTCGACTTGCCGGCGTTCATCGTCGAGTAGTTGAAATAGAGTTTTGCCATCCGATCTCTCCTTGATCGGTTTATTGAAAGCTAAGAATGGCAAAGGAAAGCCCCCTGCGCGCGATAATCACAAGAATCCCAGCCCGAAAATCGCCGGTCGCCTGAAAACCAGGTGCCGCGAAAAATCCGCCGACGTCGCAATCGCATGGGTCGATACGACGCAAACGCACTCAGGTCGCTTGTCAAACTCGGCTATTGGTGGTTGGCTTGGGAACTTAAAGACTGGGAGTCTAAAATGAAAACAACAAGCACGTTCAAACTCGTTACCGCAACTGCCGTCGCCGCCCTCTCCGTTGCGACCGCCGCCTTCGCCGCCGATCCCGACAGCTGCTCCACCGTCCGCTTCTCGGATGTCGGCTGGACTGACATTACCGCCACCACCGCCACCGCCTCCGTCGTCCTGAAGAGCATCGGCTATCAGACCGACGTCAAGGTTCTCTCGGTGCCGGTCACCTATACCTCGCTGAAGAACAAGGACATCGACATCTTCCTCGGCAACTGGATGCCGACGCAGGAAAAGGATGTCCGCCCCTATCTCGACGACAAGTCGGTCGAATCCTTCGGCCCCAACCTCGTCGGCGCCAAGTACACGCTCGCCACCAACGCCAAGGGTGCGGAACTCGGCATCAAGGACTTCAAGGATATTGCCGCTCATAAGGATGATCTCGACGGCAAGATCTACGGCATCGAGCCCGGCAATGACGGCAACCGCCTGGTCATGGACCTGATCGAAAAGAACACCTTCGGCATGAAGGATCTGGAGGTCGTCGAATCCTCCGAACAGGGCATGCTCGCCCAGGTCGCCCGTGCCGACAAGGCGGGCAAGCCCGTTGTCTTCCTCGGCTGGGAACCGCATCCGATGAACACCAACTTCAAGCTGACCTACCTCACCGGCGGTGACGATGTCTTCGGCCCCGATTTCGGCGGCGCCAAGGTCTATACCAATGTCCGCGCCGGCTATGTCGGCGAGTGCCCGAACGTCGGCGCGATGCTGAAGAACCTGACGTTCTCCCTCGACATGGAGAACCAGATCATGGGCAAGATCCTCGACGACGGCAAAGAGCCGGAAGCTGCGGCTACCGAATGGCTGAAGGCGAACCCTGCCGCCCTCGAGCCCTGGCTCGCCGGCGTCAAGACCCGCGACGGCAAGGGCGACGCGCTGGCGGCCGCCAAGACCGGCCTCGGCCTTTGATGATATGAACGGGGCGGCTCGCCGCCCCGTTTCATTTTTGTCCGATTGTTGATTTTTTTTGGATAGGCGCTCCCTTGAATTGGATCACCGAATTTAAAATTCCCATCGGCCCAGGGGCCAAAGCCTTCGTCGACTGGCTGACCTCGAACGGCGCATGGTTCTTCGACCAGCTCGCCTTCCTCCTGTCCAGCGCCATAGACGGCCTGCTCTTCGTGCTGCAGAAGCCTCACCCGCTGATCGTCATCGCTGCCATCACCGCCATCGCCTTCTGGCTGCGCCGGTCGATTGCGATCGCCCTCTTCACCTGTCTTGGGCTGCTGCTCATCGTGAACCAGGACTACTGGAAGGAGACGACGGAGACGCTGGCGCTGGTGCTGGCCGCCACCTTCGTCTGTATGGTGATCGGCATTCCGCTCGGCATTGCCGCCGCCCGCCGCCCCTGGGTCTATGCCGCAATGCGTCCGGTGCTCGATCTCATGCAGACCATCCCGACATTCGTCTATCTGATCCCGGCACTCATCCTGTTCGGCCTCGGCATGGTGCCGGGCCTGATCGCCACCGTCATCTTCGCGATCCCCGCCCCCATCCGCCTGACGCGCCTCGGCATCATCTCGACGCCGCCGTCACTGGTGGAAGCCGCCGTCGCCTTCGGCGCGCGGCCGATGCAGGTGCTGCGCAAGGTCGAACTTCCCTTCGCCGCGCCGCAGATCATGGCGGGCCTCACCCAGACCATCATGCTGTCGCTGTCGATGGTTGTTATTGCCGCCCTCGTCGGCGCTCCCGGGCTCGGCGTGCCGGTCGTGCGCGCGCTGAACACCGTCAACATAGCGAAAGGCTTCGACGCCGGTTTCTGTATCGTCATCCTGGCGATCATTCTCGACCGCATATTCCGCGCAGGGGACGAAGGAGACGGCGCATGACGGCGATAGATTTCAAGAATGTCAGCATCATCTTCGGCGATCGGCCGCAAACGGCCCTTGCCATGGCCGACCAGGGCAAAACGCGCGACGAGATCGGTGCAGCCACCGGCCTGGTGCTCGGCGTCGCCAATGCCTCGCTGACGATCGAGGAAGGCGAGATCCTGGTGCTGATGGGCCTTTCGGGCTCAGGCAAGTCGACGCTGCTGCGCGCCGTCAACGGGCTCGCTCCCGTGGTGCGCGGCGATGTTGCGGTCTCCACCGCCACCGGCTCCGTCAACCCCTACAAATGCAATGCCAAGGCCCTGCGGGAACTGCGCACCCACACCGTCTCCATGGTGTTCCAGCAGTTCGCCCTCCTGCCCTGGCGCACCGTCGCCGAGAATGTCGGCTTTGGCCTCGAGCTCGCCGGCATGCCGGAGGCCGAGCGCAAGGTCCGCATCGGCGAGCAGCTCGAACTCGTCAACCTGACGAAATGGGCCGACCGCAAGGTCAACGAACTCTCAGGCGGCATGCAGCAGCGCGTCGGGCTTGCCCGCGCCTTTGCCACCGGCGCCCCGATCCTGCTGATGGACGAGCCGTTCTCGGCGCTCGACCCGTTGATCCGCACCCGCCTGCAGGACGAGCTCCTGGAGTTCCAGCGGCGGCTGAAGAAGACCATCCTCTTCGTCAGCCACGATCTCGACGAGGCCTTCCGCATCGGCAACCGCATCGCCATCATGGAGGGCGGCCGCATCATCCAGTGCGGAACGCCGCATGACATCGTCAAGAACCCCGCCGACCAGTATGTCGCCGATTTTGTGCAGCATCTCAACCCGATCACCATGCTGACGGCGGCCGACGTGATGCAGTCCGGCCTCGGTCAGACGGCCGCCGGAATGAGTGTCAGCGCCACGGCCCGCGCCGAGACACCGCTCGTCGATATCCTCGATGCCCTTGCCCGCCAGCCGGGCAGTATCGGCATCGTCGAGAACGGCACGATCGTCGGCACCATCTCGGCCCAGGACATCGTCGCCGGTCTCACCCGCCATCGCCGCAAGCAGGACGCTTGATGTTTTCAATCCGCTTTGCCACAAAGCGGATATGAAGGATCAGCCCTCGCCCATACGCGAAACCGACGACGACGCCCGCAAACTCGCCCGCGTGCTGCTGCGCTCCGCGCGGCACGCGGCGATTGCCGTTCTCGACCCCGAGACCGGCTTTCCCTTCGCCAGCCGTGTGCTCGTCGCGACCGATATTGACGGCACCCCCGTCATTCTCGTTTCGAAACTCTCGGCCCATACCAAAGCGCTCGGCCGTGACGCGCGCGCCTCACTCCTGACCGGCGAGCCCGGCAAGGGCGATCCGCTCGCCCACCCTCGCCTGACGACCCAATGCCTGGCGGAACCCGTCGAGCGCGGCAACGCCTTCCACGAGCGTCTGCGCACTCGTTTTCTCGCCCGCCACAGCAAGGCGAACCTCTATATCGACTTTCCCGATTTTCTCTTTTTTCGCCTCAAACCGGAGCGGGCCAGCCTCAATGGCGGCTTTGGCCGCGCCTACCAGCTCGATGGGAACGATCTCATCATCCAGTCGGCCGCGAATGAGGAGATTGCCGCCGGCGCGGCAGAAACAGTGCGAGATTTAGTAGCACGCCACCCCGACGTCGCAAAGACCCTCGCTGCCAGGCTAAAAGCGCCGAAATCGGCTTCCTGGCGCATTTGTGGTATCGATCCCTCAGGTTTTGACCTGATTTCCGGCGATTTTCTGCTGCGATATGAATTCGAAACCCTCGCTGGGGATGCCGATCACGTTTGTTCAAACATATCTAAAATAGCATACTCGATACCTTAAATTTAGGTATATACAATCTTCGACCCCACTTGCTATTTTTGGGGCGTCGGTCGAAATCCGACTGACGGCCTGTGCCAACACGCATGATGTACGTTTCGCATTAGGAAGATAACAATATGGAAACCACTGATTTGGCCGATCACACCAATGTGGCGGCAGCTTTATTGTCGGCCATGGCAAATCCCAAAAGATTGCTGATCCTGTGTAGCCTCGTGAAGGGCGAAGTGGCGGTCGGCGTGCTTGCAACGCAGGTCGGCCTCAGCCAGTCGGCACTCTCTCAGCACCTGTCGAAACTGCGTGCACAGAAGCTGGTCAAAACCCGCCGTGATGCACAGACCATCTACTATTCCAGCACCTCCGAGCCGGTGATGAAGATCCTGGCAACGCTCGAAGACATTTACCTCGTGCAGAACAGGAACAGATCCGCCGCTTGATGATAGCGCTGACATGAATGTCGGCCGATGCCGTGCCGCAAGGGGATGTTTCCGGAAGCGCGGCAACGATATTTCAGCACCTGAACCTTATGGCACGACCGGCAGATCTTGCGATTTGCCGGTCGTGCCCTTTTTGCTGCACCCGCCTGTCCCGGAATATCCCCAGATCGATCCGGTCAAAACTCAAGCCTTCCTGTCACGGACGGCTCCCGGGCGTTTTACCGTTGACGCTTGAAGAAGCCCTGATAATTTGACCGGGCAGTCAAAATTTGGGGCGTGAAGCCCCGGGAAAAGGGCCGTCAGCGGCCAGGAGAACAGCATGTCCAATCGCCTCAACGCACCGAATGATCTTCGCGCCTTCTGGATGCCGTTTACGGCAAATCGCCAGTTCAAGAAGGAGCCGCGCATGTTCGTCGGCGCCAAGGACATGTATTATACGACCCATGACGGCCGCCAGGTGCTCGACGGCACGGCCGGCCTCTGGTGCGTCAATGCCGGCCACTGCCGCCCGAAGATCACCGAGGCGATCCGCGAGCAGGCCGGCGAACTCGATTACGCCCCGGCCTTCCAGCTCGGCCATCCCAAGGCCTTCGAACTGGCAAACCGCCTGGTCGACATTGCGCCGGAAGGCCTGAACCACGTTCTTTACACCAATTCCGGATCCGAATCCGTCGAGACGGCACTCAAGGTGGCGCTCGCCTATCACCGCGTGAAGGGCAATGGTTCACGCTTCCGCCTGATCGGCCGCGAGCGCGGCTATCATGGCGTCAATTTCGGCGGCATCTCCGTCGGCGGCATCGTCACCAACCGCAAGATGTTCGGCACGCTGCTGACCGGCGTAGATCACATGCCGCACACCCACCAGCCCGGCAAGAACAACTTCACCCGCGGCGAGCCCGAACATGGCGGCGACATCGCCAGCGAACTGGAGCGGATCGTCACCCTGCATGACGCCTCGACGGTCGCCGCCGTCATCGTCGAACCGGTAGCAGGCTCTACCGGTGTGCTCATCCCGCCGAAAGGTTACCTGCAGAAGCTGCGCGAGATCTGCACCAAGCACGGCATCCTGCTGATCTTCGACGAGGTCATCACCGGTTTCGGCCGCCTCGGCGCTCCCTTCGCCGCACAATATTACGACGTCAAGCCCGACATGATCACCGCCGCCAAGGGACTGACCAATGGCGTCATTCCGATGGGCGCCGTCTTCGTCACCTCCGAGATCCATGATGCCTTCATGAACGGCCCGGAGCACATGATCGAGTTCTTCCACGGCTACACCTATTCCGGCAATCCCATCGCCTCGGCCGCCGCGCTCGCCACGCTCGACACCTACAAGGAAGAAGGGCTGCTGACGCGTGCCGCCGAGCTTTCCGACTACTGGGCCGACGCGCTGCATTCGCTGAAGGACTGCCCCAATGTCATCGACATCAGGAACACCGGCCTGATCGGCGCGATCGAGCTCGATCCGATCGCCGGCGAACCGACCAAGCGCGCATTTACCGCCTTCCTGAAAGCCTACGAAAGCGGCCTGCTGATCCGCACCACCGGCGATATCATCGCGCTCTCGCCGCCGCTGATCATCGAGAAGCACCATATCGACGAACTCTTCGGCAAGCTGCGGACCATCCTGCAGAACAATATCTGAGAAAGTTCTCAAGCTTTCAAAATCATGGCCTGCGACGGGTGCAAGCCCACGCAGGCCTTTTTGTCGCCACGAGGGATCGACCTCAGGTCACCGAGGCGACGGAAAGGCAGAGAGCGAATTTTTTCAGCAGACGGCGGTCGAAGTGCCCTTCATTCCCGAACATCCATTTCAGTGCGTCGGTCGCGCTCCATGCCGCCTTATATGACCGCACCGAGGTGATCGCGTCATAGACATCGCAGATCGTGGCAATGCGCGCGTGGAGGCTCAACTCTCTGCCGGACAGCCTGCGCGGATAGCCCTTGCCGTCGATGCGCTCGTGGTGATTGAGGCAGACATCGAGAACGATCTCCGACATGCCCTCCTGCCGCGACAGGAATGCGTGTCCCTTCTCCGGATGGCCGCGGATCAAGCTGATCTCGTCCTTTTCCAGAGGCCCGGCCTTGTTGAGCACCTCAAGCGGAATTTCAAGCTTGCCGACATCGTGCAGCAACCCGGCGGTGCCGAGCATCTGGACCGTAGGCTCGTCGAGTGCGAGATGGCGGCTGAACAGGATCATCAGCGCGCTTACCGAAATAGAATGAAGGAAGGTCACTTCGTCCTTTGATTTCAAACGCGTGACGTTCAGGAAAACCGAGGGATTGTCCTCCATCGACTTGGAGACGGAAGAAATCACCGGCGCCACATGCGCGACGCTGATCGCATCGCCATTCCGCAGTCTCTCGAAAGCCTCTTCCAGCACCTGCACGGATTTTTGGACGGTCTCGCGCGCGACCTGGATATCGATCTCGATGTCACGGCCCGGCAGGCCGCCGGTATCGAGCCCCTTGCTGGTGTTGATGACCACGCTGACGGTGCCGCATTTGCGAATTTTTGCGGCATCGGCCTCGCGCCGCAGCGAAAATCTGCGCTTGGACAAAAGCGGATCCTGCCACAGGCCCTCGACGGCCTCCACGAACATTCCGATACGCACTTGGCTGGCGTCGATCCGCTTGAGCATCAAGTCTCTGTTTCCCGCTATATCTATCTAAGTATTTGTATGGGTCTCTTTTTCAATGCTGCGGTGTTCTGGGTATCGCGGGATACTACTGCCACCAGCCAAACTAACGGTTAATGGGAAAGATAAAGACAACCATACGGAGGCGGTTTCGCCTGGGCAGCGGCCTGTCCATTGCAACGTCCCTCATGAGAAATCACCGAAAACCGAAGGAAATGATCGCCTTCGAACCCCTTTCCGGCCGGATCGATCCGATTTTCCTTCCATTTTGTTATGAACTTGCGCAATACCGTCAAAATTCCTAGAAATCTCGCCATGAGCCTTCCCGAGTCAAATATGGCCGGCAGGCTCGCTGATCGCGCCCTTGTCGATCGTCCTTGGCACGGCCCAAAGGGGCCGTTGAATGATCGGAAAAACCGGCGCGGCACTTCATCGCGGGTCGAAGGACCCCATCCAAGGAGACAGACAATGACCCTCAAGACATTGACGGCGACACTCGTTGCGTCGCTTGCCTTTGCGCCGCTTGCCCATGCCGATATCACCATCGGCCTGATTGCGCCGCTGACTGGCCCCGTCGCCGCCTATGGCGATCAGGTGAAGAACGGCGCTCAGACCGCCGTCGACGAGATCAACAAGAAGGGCGGCATTCTCGGCGAGAAGGTGGTCCTCGAGCTGGCAGACGATGCCGGCGAACCGAAGCAGGGCGTTTCCGCCGCCAACAAGGTCGTCGCCGACGGCATCCGTTTCGTCGTCGGCCCGGTGACCTCTGGTGTTGCCATTCCGGTTTCGGACGTGCTGGCTGAAAACGGCGTGCTGATGGTCACCCCGACGGCAACGGCGCCCGACCTCACCAAGCGCGGTCTCACCAACGTGCTGCGCACCTGCGGCCGCGACGATCAGCAGGCCGAAGTCGCCGCCAAATACGTGCTGAAGAATTTCAAGGACAAGCGCGTCGCCATCGTCAACGACAAGGGCGCCTACGGCAAGGGCCTCGCCGACGCCTTCAAGGCGACGCTGAACGCCGGCGGCATGACCGAAGTCGTCAACGACGCGATCACCCCAGGCGACAAGGACTTCAGCGCACTGACCACCCGCGTCAAATCCGAAAAGGTCGACGTTGTCTATTTCGGCGGCTATCACCCGGAAGGCGGCCTGCTTGCCCGCCAATTGCATGACCTCGCCGCCAACGCGACGATCATCGGCGGCGACGGCCTCTCCAATACCGAATTCTGGGCAATCGGTACGGATGCGGCAGCAGGCACGCTGTTCACCAACGCGTCCGACGCCACCAAGAACCCGGATTCCAAGGCTGCCGCCGATGCGCTCGCTGCCAAGAACATCCCGGCCGAGGCCTTCACGCTCAACGCCTATGCCGCCGTCGAAGTGCTGAAAGCCGGCATAGAGAAGGCCGGTAGTGCCGAGGACGCGGAAGCCGTCGCGGCGGCGCTGAAAGACGGCAAGGAGATCCCGACCGCCATCGGCAAGGTCACTTATGGCGAAACCGGCGACCTGACCTCGCAGAGCTTCTCGCTCTACAAGTGGGAAGACGGCAAGATCGTTTCCGCTGAGTAAGCCATCGCTGGTCACCATCGACCGGGCGCCTCTGCGGCGCCCGGTTTCGTTTTGCGCCCCTCGCTTGTGACGATGGATCGGTTATAACTTCGGAATCGGTTGTAATGTGAGCGATGCCATGATCAGCAAACTCGAACGTCTCATCGACCAGGGTGTTGGCCGCGTGCCGGCCGATATCGTGCTGAAGGGCGGCCGTTTCTTCGACCTCGTCACCGGCGAACTCGTCCGCTCCGACATCGCCATCGGCGGCGATCGCGTTGTCGGCACCTGTGGCAATTATCAGGGCGAAACCGAGATCGACATATCGGGAAAAACAGTCGTTCCCGGCTTCATCGATACGCATTTGCACATCGAATCCTCGCTCGTCACGCCGCATGAATTCGACCGCTGCGTTCTGCCCTACGGCGTCACCACCGCGATCTGCGATCCGCACGAAATCGCCAATGTGCTGGGAGCCGCCGGCATCGAATTCTTTCTCCAATCCGCGCTCGAGACGATCATGGACATCCGCGTCCAGCTCTCCTCCTGCGTTCCGGCAACGCATCTCGAAACCTCCGGCGCCGATCTGCCGATCGAGCGTCTCCTGCCCTTCCGCCACCATCCGAAGGTCATCGGCCTTGCCGAATTCATGAATTTTCCCGGCGTGATCCACAAGGATCCCGTCTGCATGGCCAAGCTCGACGCCTTCCAGGGCGGCCATATTGACGGTCACGCGCCGCTGCTGTCCGGCAACGACCTCAACGGCTACCTCGCAGCCGGCATCCGCACCGAGCACGAATGCACGAGCGCCACCGAGGCGCTGGAAAAGATCCGCAAGGGCATGCATATCCTGGTCCGCGAGGGCTCGGTGTCCAAGGATCTTGCCGCGCTGATGCCCATTATCACCGAGCGGCTTTCGCCATACCTCGCGCTTTGTACCGACGACCGCAATCCACTCGACATCGCCGAACAGGGCCATCTCGATCACATGATCCGCACGGCGATCGCAAGCGGCGTCGAACCCCTGGCGATCTACCGCGCCGCCTCGATTTCGGCTGCCCGCGCCTTCGGCCTCAGGGACCGCGGCCTGGTGGCGCCGGGCTGGCGCGCCGATCTGGTGGTACTCGACAGCCTCGAAGGTTGCCGTGCTGACATAGTCTTCTCCGCCGGCCGCCGCGTCACCGATGCGCTCTTTTCCACGCGCAAACCGGTCGCGCCGATCGGCCTCGACAGCGTCAAGGCCCGGCCGGTCAACGCTGCCCATTTCGGCGTGCCGGTCGCCGAAGGCGAAACGCCGGTTATCGGCGTCATGCCGGGCAAGATCATCACCGAGCATCGCCGCTACCGCTTGCCCGTCAGGGGCAACGAAACATCGGTCGATCTTGCCAACGACATCATCAAGGTCGCCGTCATCGAGCGCCACGGCAAGAACGGCAACCATGCCAACGGCTTCGTCCAGGGCTTCGGCCTGAAGAAGGGTGCGATCGCCTCCACCGTTGGCCATGACAGCCACAATATCTGCGTCGTCGGCGTCAGCGAGGACGACATGGCGCGCGCCGCAAACCGCCTCGGCGAGATCAAGGGCGGCTTCGTCGTCGTCGAGGACGGCAAGGTCACCGGCGAAATCGCCCTGCCGATCGCCGGCCTGATGAGCCTCGAGCCCTACGAGACGGTCCGCGATACGCTGCACCATCTGCGCAAGGCCGCCTTCGCGCTCGGCGCCACGCTGGAGGAACCCTTCCTCCAACTGGCCTTCCTGCCGCTGCCGGTCATCCCGCACCTGAAGATATCCGACCGCGGCATGGTCGATGTGGACAAGTTCGCGCTGATCGGGTGATCTGCCTGCCGAGCACCGGAGGAGCACAGACTGTGCCTATCGCCAGCCTTCCGGTAATTCATCATTCTCGGCGGGTTCTGCTTCCGGCACCTTATCGAGCAGCTTCAAAAGACCATCACCACTCGCGCCGCCTGCCCGTCTCTTGAGAAATTCCTCGGCAGTTTCGACGGCACCGACCTTTTGTGCGACCGCCGATGCGATCCACTGATTGAGAGACACGCCGTCTTCCCTCGCAAGGCGGGCAGCAGCCGCCTTGATTGAGCTTGGAAGTTTGAGCGGATAGGTGTTCGTGCTCATTTCCTGATTTCCTCCAGCAACTCCGAGGGACGAATGACCCGGAGCCCGAACCGGTCCTTCACCGCTTCGAAATCCCTGATATTGTGCGTCACAAGCGCATCCGCACGTCCATTGACCGCCGCCTCGAGTACCAGCTCGTCCTGCGGATCCGACAGTTGGGGCCGCCAGCGGAAATGCACATCCACCGCCTCGGCCAACGCAGCCATTTCCGCCATCAGGTCATCGATCTCCGGTGGCATAAACCGATGAACCGCGACGTGCTCCGGACGCTTCAGCACCGCTTCGTACTCCAGAAAAAGCGCCGTCGTGACCAGCGGCCGGATCGCCCTCTTCGCTGTCAGTTGCAATATCGCGAAGGATGCGCCGCTTCTGCTGCGAAGAGCGGCGGTCAATATGTTGGTATCAAGCACGACCCGCTTCATAGGAGTAACATAATACATCCCATGGGATGTTTCAATTTGAATTGGACCTCAAATCCGCGCACAGAACCCGTCCAGCGCCGCAAGCTTCACCAGCCCCGGGCCTGCCACCGCTTCAAAGCCCGGCATCTCAAGCCGCTCGCCGAGCACCAAGCCTTCCGGCAGGCGGAATTCCGCAGGCTCGCGCGTCAGGTTGAATACAAAAAGCAGCTTTTCCCCGTCCTTTTCGCGGGTAAAGGCAAGCAGGTCCTGGTTGGTGCCGATGAAGGTCATCTCGCCGTCGATCAGCGCCGGGTGGTTTTTTCGGAAGGCGAGCGTGCTGCGATAGTGATGCAGCACCGAGCTGTCGCTTCCCTCCTGCGTATCCACGGAAAGTGCAGCCTGCTCGTAAGGCACCGGCAGCCAGCTCTTCTCGGCCGATGTGAAGCCCGCATGCGCCTTGCCCGCTTCCCAGGGCATCGGCGTGCGGCATCCGTCGCGGCCCTTGAAGGCCGGCCAGAAGCGGATGCCGTAGGGATCGCGCAGATCCTCGAAGGCAAGCTCCGCCTCCGGCAGACCGAGCTCCTCGCCCTGATAGAGGCAGATCGAGCCGCGCAGCGCTGCAAGCACGGAGATCGCCAGCTTGGCGATCGCAGGCCGCTCTTCCGCCGTCAGCGCAAAACGGCTGACATGGCGCATGACGTCGTGGTTGGAAAAAGCCCAGCAGACCCAGCCGTCTGTCACCGACGTCTGGAAAGCCTCGACGCAGCCGCGAATATGCTCGGCGGTGAAATCCGGTCCCAGCAGGTCGAACGTGTAGCACATATGCAGCTTATCGCCGCCGCTCGTATAAGCGGCCACCGTCTTCAGCGAACGTGCCCCGTCGCCGACCTCGCCAACGGTCGTGCGATCCTCGTACTGGTCGAGCAGCACCCGGAAGCGTTTGAGAAAATCGACGTTTTCCGGCTGCGTCTTGTCGTAGAGGTGATTCTGCATGCCGTAGGGATTGCTGTCGGGCGCATCGAGACCTGCATCATCTTCATCGGGCTCGTGCGGCGGATTGCTTCTGAGCTGCTTGTCGCAGAAATAATAGTTGACCGTGTCCAGCCGAAAGCCGTCGACGCCGCGATCGAGCCAGAACTTCACCGTCTCCAGCACCGCATCCTGCACTTGCCTGCTGTGGAAATTGAGGTCCGGCTGCGAGGTCAGAAAATTGTGCTGGTAATATTGCCGGCGCACGCCGTCCCACTCCCAGCCCGGCCCGCCGAAGATCGACAGCCAGTTGTTCGGCGCCGTGCCATCGGGCTTCGGATCGGCCCAGACATACCAGTCGGCTTTCGGATTGGTCCGGCTCGTCCGGCTCTCGACGAACCAGGGATGCCGGTCCGAAGTGTGCGAGATCACCTGGTCGATGACGACCTTGATGCCGAGCCTGTGCGCCTCGGCCATCATCTCGTCGAAATCGGCGAGCGTCCCGAAGATCGGGTCGACATCGCAATAATCGGAGACGTCATAGCCCATATCGGCCATCGGCGACTTGAAGAAGGGCGAGAGCCAGATCGCGTCGACACCGAGGCTGGCGATATGCGGCAGCCGGCGGGTGATCCCCTTGAGGTCGCCGAGCCCGTCGCTGTTGGTGTCCTGATACGAGCGCGGATAGACCTGATAGATCACCGCGCCGCGCCACCAGTCCGCATTCCCGCCTGCCTGCAATGCCATCGGCTATATCTCCTGCCTCGTCTGCGCCGCCACACTAAAGCGGACGGGGCAAAAGACAACCGGGGTGGGGCCGGAATGGAGGCCATCGGAAGGCAGCGACACGTCGTCGCGATCCAACAAGGGGGAGACGTATATAGGCTTGTCCACAACCCGTTTCCAGCTTCCGGATTTGGGGTTGCAACGCGATTCCTTTGCGATAAGGTGCGCACTGACCTGCACGTAAGAGGTCAAATGTCGGGAACAGATGTCTAATAAAGGCGCAAAGCCTAGAAAGGTGGACCCACGATGAACCAGTTCACGAAAAAATTTCTCGCCTCCGCAATGCTTGGCACATTGCTGGCGTTTTCGGCGCATGCGGCCACGCTCAACATTCACAATGGTGGCGACCCGCAATCGCTCGATCCGCAGAAGCTTTCCGGCGACTGGGAGAATCGTATCGCCGGCGACATTTTCGAAGGTCTTGTCACTGAGGACGCCAAGGACAATCCGGTTCCCGGCCAGGCAGAAAGCTGGACGATTTCACCTGACGGCAAAGTCTATACCTTCAAACTTCGCGACGGCATCAAATGGTCCGATGGCCAGCCGGTAACGGCAGGAGACTTCGTCTTCGCCTTCCAGCGCCTCGTCGACCCGAAGAACGCCGCCGATTATGCCTATCTGCAATTCACCATCAAGAATGCCGAAAAGATCAACAAGGGCGAGATCACCGATCTCAACCAGCTCGGCGTCAAGGCCATCGACGACAAGACGCTTGAAATCACCCTTGAAAACCCGACCCCTTATTTCCTAAATGCCCTGATGCACTACACCGCCTATCCGCTGCCCAAGCACGTCGTTGAGGCGAAGGGCCAGGATTGGGTCAAGATCGGCAATATCGTCACCAACGGACCTTACAAGCCCGTCGAATGGGTGCCCGGCTCGCACGTCACCACGGTCAAGAACGACCAGTGGTACGGCGCCAAGGACCTGAAGATCGACGGCGCGAAGTTTTTCGTGCTTGAGGATCAGGAAGCCGCGCTGAAACGCTACCGCGCCGGCGAATTCGACATCCTCACCGATTTCCCCACCGACCAGTACGAGTGGATGAAGAAGAACCTGCCGGGCCAGGCGCATGTCGCCCCCTTCTCCGGCCTCTATTACTACGTCATCAATTCGACCAAACCGCCCTTCGCCGACAAGCGCGTGCGCCAGGCTCTCTCCATGGCGATCAACCGCGAGGTCATCGGCCCGCAGATTCTCGGCACCGGCGAACTGCCGGCCTATTCCTGGGTCCCGCCGGGCACGGCAAACTACGGCGAGCCGGCATACGTCTCCTGGAAGGATCTTCCCTATAAGGATAAGGTCGAAGAAGCCAAGAAGCTGCTGAAAGAAGCTGGTTTCGGTCCGGATCATCCGCTGACAGCCGAGCTCAAATACAACACCAACGACAACCATAAGCGCATCGCCGTGGCGATCGCCTCGATGTGGAAGCCGCTCGGCGTCAATGTCGAACTCGTCAATGCAGAGACCAAGGTCCATTATGACCAGTTGCAGCGCGGCGAAGTGCAGATCGGCCGCGCCGGCTGGCTCGCCGACTACAACGATCCGGACAATTTCCTGAACCTCCTGGTCACAGGCGTCCAGATGAATTACGGCCGCTGGTCCAATCCTGACTACGACAAGTTGATCAAGGACGGCAACGCCGAGACGGATCTGAAGAAGCGCGCCGAAATCTTCAAGAAGGCCGAGCAGCTGGCGCTCGATGATTCTGCCGCCCTGCCGATCTACTACTACGTTTCGAAAAACGTTGTTTCGCCGAAGATTGAAGGCTTCGTCGACAACATCCAGGACATCCACCGCACCCGCTGGCTGTCGATGAAAGAGTAAGGGAAAACGGTCCTTCCCGCCTCTCGCGGGAAGGACCGGCCCACGACCATGATCAAATACGCCCTCCGTCGATTGCTATCGACGATCCCCGTTCTGTGGATCGCCGTCACAGCCTGTTTTTTCGTTTTGCGCCTTGCCCCCGGCGGCCCGTTCGATGGCGAAAGGCCATTGCCGCCGGTGATCCTGAAAAACCTTGCGGTCCACTACAATCTCGATAAGCCGCTGATCCAGCAGTACCTGATCTATGTCGGTGACCTGCTCCGGGGCGATCTCGGCCCCTCCTTCGCCAGCGAGGATTTTTCCGTCGCCCAGCAGATCATGATCGGTCTGCCCTATACCTTCACCATCGGTACGGCTGCTTTCCTGATCGCCATCATCGTCGGCGTCGCCGTCGGCTGTCTTGGGGCGCTCTATCAGAACAAGACGCCGGATTATATTCTGGGCGCCCTCATCCTGGTCGGCGTCGTACTGCCGAACTTCCTGATCGCGCCCATCCTGCAATTGATCTTCGGCATCCACCTCGCCTGGTTTCCGGTCGGCGGCTGGGGTGACGGCTCGATCAAATACCTGATCCTGCCGATCGTCGTTCTGGCGCTTCCGCATGCAGGCCGCATCTCGCGCATCACCCGCGGCTCTATGATCGAGGTGATGAACCAGAACTTCATCCGCACCGCCAAGGCCAAGGGCATCGGCCCGCGGCTGACGGTGATGCGCCATGCGCTGAAGCCCGCGCTCATGCCTGTCGTCTCCTATCTCGGGCCGGCGGCAAGCTACCTTCTCACCGGTTCGCTCGTTGTCGAAAGCATCTTCGGATTGCCCGGCATCGGCCGCTACTTCGTCAACGCAGCGCTGAACCGCGATTACGGCATGGTTCTCGGCACGGTCATCTTCTACATGGTGCTGATTGTGTTCCTGAACCTTCTGGTCGACATCGCCTATGCCTGGCTGGACCCGAAAGTGAGAAACCGATGATCCTCAACCCCGCAAAACGCGAACTGCTCGCCCAGGAGCTTCTGGAGGCCGAGGGCCTGGCTCCCGAAGGCCGTTCGCTCACCAGGGATGCGCTCCGTCGCCTCGGGCGCAACAAGGCCGCCGTCTTGTCGATCGTGGTCTTGGCCCTGTTGATCCTCGCCGCCTTCCTCGGCCCATGGTTCATTCCCTTCAACTACGAAGATCCGGACTGGGCCGCCTTCCGCATCCCGCCGTCGATCGAGACCGGCCATTATTTCGGCACCGACCCGAACGGCCGCGATCTTCTCGCCCGGGTGCTCTACGGCACCCGCATCTCGCTTGCCGTGGCGCTGACGGCGACCGTCGTCTCGGTCGTCATCGGCGTGCTCTACGGCGCGATATCAGGCTATATCGGCGGCAGGCTGGATGCGATCATGATGCGCTTCGTCGATATCATGTATGCGCTTCCCTATATTCTCTTCGTCATCCTGCTGATGGTGATCTTCGGCCGCAACGTCTACCTGCTCTTTGCCGCCATCGGCGCGCTGGAGTGGCTGACCATGGCCCGCATCGTGCGCGGCCAGACGCTGTCGATCAAGCATCGCGAATTCATCGAGGCGGCCCGTGCCTCCGGGCAGAGGCCGTTCAAGATCATCGTCAAGCACATCATTCCGAACCTCGTCGGCCCGGTGGTCATCTTCGCGGCGCTGACCGTGCCTGAAATCATCGCCACCGAAAGCTTCCTGTCCTATCTCGGCTTCGGCGTCCAGGAACCGCTGACCTCGCTCGGCACCCTGATCGCCGAGGGAACCGATGCCATGGAAAGCATGCCCTGGCTGCTGATCTTCCCGGCAAGCTTCCTCGTGGCTCTGCTGCTCAGCCTGCTCTTCATCGGCGACGGCCTGCGCGACGCGTTCGACCCGAAGGATCGCTAGAATGGCCCATGAAACGCAAAAAGACATCCTTCTCGAACTCAATGACTATTCGATCACCTTCAAAACGCCTGATGGAGAGGTCAAGGCGGTCTCGAACATGAATCTTACCGTTCGGCGTGGCGAACGCATTGCCATCGTCGGCGAGTCGGGCTCGGGCAAGAGCCAGACCTTCCTCGGCATCATGGGGCTGCTCGCCAAGAACGGCAGGACGGCGGGACAGGCGCTGCTCGAAGGCAGGGACGTACTGTCGCTGAAGCCGCGCGAGCTCGACCAGATCCGCGGCAAGGACATGGCCATGGTCTTCCAGGACCCGATGACCGCGCTCAACCCGTCGCTGAAGATTTCGCGGCAACTGACCGAACAGCTTGAAGTTCATCGCGGCCTGACGGCGCGCGCCGCATCGGAGGCTGCCCTCGACATGCTGAAACGCGTCGGCATCCCCGACCCGACGCGCCGCTTCCACCTCTATCCGCACGAACTGTCAGGCGGCATGCGCCAGCGCATCGTCATTGCCATGGCGCTGCTCACCAAACCGAAGCTGCTGATCGCCGACGAGCCGACGACGGCGCTCGACGTCACCATCCAGGCGCAGATCCTCGATCTCTTCAACGACCTGACGGCGGAGATGAACACCGCGCTGATCATGATCACCCACGATCTCGGCGTCGTCGCCGGCCTCGCCGACCGCGTCGCCGTCATGTATGCCGGCCGCATCGTCGAAGAAGCGCCGGTCGACGAGCTCTTCGACAATCCCGCCCATCCCTATACGGCGGCGCTGCATGCCTCGATCCCGCGCCCGGATCAGGACGTCGATGAGCTCGTCGTTATCCCCGGGCGCCCGCCGAACCTGCAGCACCTGCCGAAGGGCTGCAATTTCTCGCCGCGCTGTTCACAGGTCCAGGACGATTGCATCGATCGTCCGCCGCCGCTCGAAACCCTGGCGCCGCGCCACTGCGCCGCCTGCTACCACCCGTTCCCGCGTCGTGAGGAGTTGCTGAACCATGGCTGACCGATCGCTTCTAAGGGTCGAGAACCTGACGACCCAATTCGAATTGCCGGCGAAGGGCTTGTTCAAGCCGCCGATTTTCCTCACCGCCGTCAACAATGTCAGCTTCGATCTCGCCGAAGGCCGCACCCTCGGCGTCGTCGGTGAATCCGGCTGCGGCAAGTCCACGCTCGGCCGCTCCATTCTGCGGCTGTTGAAATCGCAGAAGGGCCGCATCCTCTGGCAGGGCCGCAATCTTCTCGACATCTCGGAAGAGGAAATGCGCGCCGCCCGCCGCGACATGCAGATCATCTTCCAGGATCCGATCGCCTCGCTTGATCCGCGCATGACCGTTGGAGATATCATCGCCGAACCGCTCACCGTTTTCGAGCCGAAGCTTTCGAAGGCCGCACGCACCGAACGCGTCCGCGAGATCATGACCGCCGTCGGCCTGGTGCCGGAGATGATCAACCGCTATCCCCACGAATTCTCCGGCGGCCAGGCGCAACGCATCGGCATCGCCCGCGCCGTCATCACCAAACCGAAGCTGATCATCTGCGATGAGCCGGTTTCGGCCCTCGACGTTTCGATCCAGGGCCAAGTGATCACGCTTCTGCGCAAACTGCGCAAGGAATTCGGCCTGACGCTGATCTTCATCAGCCACGACCTGTCCGTCGTGCGGCTGATTTCGGACGATGTGCTGGTGCTCTATCTCGGCAGGGTGGTGGAGGCAGGCGACTGCGCCACCGTCTTCGATCATCCGGCCCATCCCTACACGCAGGCGCTCTTCTCCGCAGCACCCATCCCGGATCCGAAGCTCGCGCGGCTGCGTACCCGCATCCGTCTGCAGGGCGATCCGCCCTCGCCGCTCAACCCGCCGAAAGGCTGCGTCTTCTCGCCGCGCTGCTGGAAGGCGACCGATATCTGTCGCACCGAAATGCCGCCGACCGAGGAAGTCCGCCCCGGCCAGAAGGCCGCCTGCTACCATATGGACAGGCCATGAATGAAGCGACAGCCGTATGAAGCAGCCTTCAGTTTGACGACAAATCTCACACTAGCACGTCATCCCAGGCCTTGTGCCGAGGATCTGCGACCTTATCGACCGGAGGCAAGCCCGAGTATGACGAAGGAGGGGTTGGCGAGCTTTCTAGGCCGTCTGAAAGTCGAGTGCAGCACCTCCGCTCTTTGCAGAAGATCTGCCATCCATCTTTGGGGTGAACTGTTCCGAAAACAGACTTATATCGGAATCTAGAGTCTCCGATAACAAAGATTTAGATGCCACTATGCTATCCCTGTCTTCGCCCGATCATGGGCGAGGGGAACGCATATATGAAATCGAGAGTCTCTGGATTGATCGCGCTTGCCGCCGCGGTCGTCGCCGCTTCCGCCGTGCCGTCGCTTGCCGAAGATCTGAAATTCCAGCTCACCAACGGAACCAATTCCGTCCTGACGCGCTTCTACAGCTCGCCGACGGGCGTCAACAGCTGGGAAGAAGACGTCTTCGGCGACAATGTGCTCAATCCAGGCGAGACCATGAACATCACCATCGCCGATGGCCGCACCGTCTGCAAATACGACATGCGCTTCGAGTTCGACGAAAACTCGGATCTCGACACGACCGAAGATACGCAGGATCTTTGCCAGATGGGCAGCTACACCATCCACGAATAAGGGCCTTCGCCCGCACCCGCCTTTGCCTCGCCGCGAAGGCGGGCTTTTACCTCCTGCGATATCGGCGTCCATGATATCAAAGCTTGTCACTCCGCCTGGCTCCGCGTATCAGCGATGAAGAGCAATGCCGGGAGGACAAGGTGAGCAGACGGTTTCTATCGATCGGTGAATGCATGGTGGAGCTCTCGCAGGCAGGTGACGGCCTGCTGCGCAAAGGTTTCGCCGGCGATACGTTCAACACCGCCTGGTATGCCCGCGCCTGCCTCGGCCCCGACTGGTCGGTCGATTATTTTACCGCGCTTGGCGACGACGCCATGTCGGATGAGATGGTGGCCTTCATCGACAAGGCAGGCATCGGCACGAGCCACATCCGCCGCATCAAGGGCAAAACATCAGGCCTTTATATGATCAATCTGAAGAACGGCGAGCGCTCCTTCAGCTATTGGCGCGACAGTTCGGCTGCCCGCAGTCTGGCCGCCGATCCCGACCGCCTGCGCGAAGCGGTTGAGAGTGCTGACCTCGTCTATTTCTCCGGCATCACCCTTGCCATCCTGCCGCAGGAGGATGCCACGACGCTGCTCGCCGAAATCCGCCGCGCCAAGGCTGCCGGCAAGCTCGTGGTGTTCGACCCGAACATCCGCCCCCGCCTCTGGTCGAGTTATGACATCATGCATGCAACGATCAGCGAGGGCGCCCGCTCCTCGGTGATCGTCATGCCGAGCTTCGACGACGAGGCCGCCCATTTCGGCGACGATTCCATCGAGGCAACGATCAACCGCTATCGCGCGCTGGGCGCTGTCCATATCGTCGTCAAGAACGGCGCGGACGGAGTCAGGCTGAATTTCGCCGGCGAGGAGAGCTTCGTTCCGGCCGAGAAGGTCGAGCAAGTGGTCGATACCACCAGCGCCGGCGACAGCTTCAACGGCGCCTTCCTCGCGCACTATCTGGAAACAACGGATGCAGCCGCCGCCGCCCGCTTCGCCGCAAGCGTCGCGGCCCGCGTCGTCAGTGAACACGGCGCATTGGTGGCAAAGGAAAAACTGGGGTTGAACGGCGGCTGAGTCCGCACATGACACCCGGTACGAATGCCATGCCAAAGCGCTCGCCGCCTTGTCGCCATTCCGACCCGTTAATGGGAAAAACTCAGGACTTCGTTGGCCGCTCGGTCTCGCGAACCGCCTCGTCATGATACCAGCAACTGTCGAGCGCCGCGTCGCAGATATCGGCTGCCTCGCGCTCCATCAGCCGGGCGCGTTCGAACCGGTTGACGGCTCGCGTCGGCTTGACGGGAAACTGGTAGACCGTTGCGGATTCACGATGGAAACCGGTGGGCATGAGATCGCCTCCATTCAGTTCGGCGCATCGACATTCAAGGCCGCGACCATAGCACGATGCACATAGTTTATGCAAATTGCACAAATTATATGCATCCCCATATTATGATTGATCGATATGCTGTCTGCGCCGAGAGCGTCCGCCTATTTGTTCAACACTTGATCACGCCAGGCTAACGCCGAAATTTTCATCCGGTTCCCAAGCGGAAAATTCGGTTTCTTGCTGATGATACGGCCTTCAGCCGTCAAAACGGGATGATTTCGGCAAAAGAAAATGCATGTCCGGAGGCTGATTTGCGATTTTTTTCGCCACGGCAGCCGAACTGGCACGCTACATGCTTTAATAGGTGCATCCCCTGGCGGTTGGATGCGCTTGCGCGCCGAGATCGTCTCCGGATTTGCTCACCTTCGTAGCATTGAGAGAGTCACGATGACAAAATTTAAGCTCGAGTATATTTGGCTCGATGGGTACACTCCGGTACCGAACCTGCGTGGCAAGACGCAGATCAAGGAATTCGACGTATTCCCGACGCTGGAACAGCTTCCGCTCTGGGGCTTCGACGGTTCGTCGACCATGCAGGCCGAAGGCCGCAGCTCCGATTGCGTGCTGAAGCCCGTCGCCATCTATCCCGACCCGGCTCGCACCAACGGCGCGCTCGTCATGTGCGAAGTCATGATGCCCGATGGCGTCACGCCGCACGCATCCAATGCTCGCGCCACCATCCTCGACGACGAAGATGCCTGGTTCGGCTTCGAGCAGGAATATTTCTTCTACCAGAACGGCCGCCCGCTCGGCTTCCCCGAGCAGGGTTACCCGGCTCCGCAGGGCCCCTACTACACCGGCGTCGGCTATTCGAACGTCGGCGACGTCGCCCGCGAAATCGTCGAAGAGCATCTCGACCTCTGCCTCGCTGCCGGCATCAACCACGAAGGCATCAATGCCGAAGTGGCCAAGGGCCAGTGGGAATTCCAGATTTTCGGCAAGGGCTCCAAGAAGGCCGCCGACCAGATCTGGATGGCACGCTACCTGCTGCAGCGCCTGACCGAAAAATACGGCATCGACATCGAGTATCACTGCAAGCCGCTCGGCGACACCGACTGGAACGGTTCGGGCATGCATTGCAACTTCTCGACCAAGTACATGCGCGAAGTCGGCGGCAAGGCCTATTTCGAAGCGCTGATGGCGCAGTTCGAAAAGAACCTGATGGACCACATCAACGTTTACGGTCCTGACAACGACAAGCGCCTGACCGGCAAGCACGAAACGGCTCCGTGGAACAAGTTCTCCTACGGCGTTGCCGACCGTGGCGCCTCGATCCGCGTCCCGCATTCCTTCGTCAAGAACGACTACAAGGGCTATCTGGAAGATCGCCGCCCCAACTCGCAGGGCTGCCCCTACCAGATCGCTTCCCAGGTTCTGAAGACGATTTCGGAAGTTCCGACTGCAAGCTCGGCTTCCGCTGCCGCCTAACCTCCCAAGCGGCGCCGGTCCCCGACCGGCGCCGTCCTTCTTCCCGCATGAAATTCGCGATCGGCCGCTGACATATTCGCGGGGATCGGGCCGCTGAAAGGCCTGCAAACGCTGGCATGCGGCTGTAATATTTCCATCATGGTCATGCCTCAGAATAGGCGAGCGGGAATCGCCGTTCCGGAACCCCGCGCTGGGGCTAAGCGTTGGCATATCGATGCAACGCGGATGGAAATCGTGACATGCTGCAACGTCCGGCAAACACTCATCACAGCGAGAGCTGGGCCAATGCTACAGCCGCCGGCAACCTGCCGGAACGGCTGGTGATCGTCACCGACGCCTGGCATCCGCAGGTCAACGGCGTCGTGCGCTCGATCGAGAACACCAATCGCGAGCTGGCGAAGATGGGTGTGGCTGTTTCGATGGTAACGCCGGAGCGCTTCAACAGCATCCCCTGCCCGACCTATCCCGAGATCCGCCTGTCGATCGCCAATTACCGCCGCATCGCCCGCGAGATCGAGAAACACAAACCTTCCTACGTGCATATCGCCACCGAAGGGCCGCTGGGGCTGACCGCCCGCCGCTGGTGCCTGCGTAAGGGCATGCCCTTCTCCACCAGCTATCACACGCGCTTTCCCGAATATGTTTCCGCCCGCCTGCCGATTCCGCAAAGCTGGCTTTATGCCTTCGTCCGCTGGTTCCACAATGGCGGCGCCGGCTGCATGGTCGCGACACCGAGCCTTGCTCGCGAGCTTTCGGCCCGCGGCATCAAGAACCTGATGCCCTGGACCCGGGGCATCGACGCCACGCAATTCCATCCCATGCCGCTTGAGGAGCAGCCATTCGGCCTCCCTCGCCCGATCTTCATGACGGTCGGCCGCGTGGCGCTGGAAAAGAACCTGCCGGCCTTTCTCGATCTCGACCTGCCCGGTTCGAAGGTTGTCGTTGGCGACGGCCCGGCACGCGCCGAACTGGAGCAGCGCTATCCCGATGTGCATTTTACCGGCGTGAAGTTCGGCGATGATCTGGCGAAAGCCTATGCCCAGGCCGACGTCTTCGTCTTTCCCTCGCTCACCGACACTTTCGGCAACACCATCCTTGAAGCGCTGGCATCGGGCGTGCCGGTCGCAGCCTATCCGGTCACCGGCCCGCTCGATATCATTGGCGAGGGCAGCGAGGTCGGCGCGCTCGACCAGAACCTGCAAGCCGCCTGCCTTGCCGCCCTCTCCGCCTCGCGCGTCAAGGCGCGCGAGCTTGCCATGCAATATTCCTGGGAAGCGGCAACGCTGCAGTTCATCAACAATATCCGCGCCGCCAATGGCGTCATCACGCCGAAATGGAAGAAGGCCTGGCAATTTGCCAAGTCGCTGCCAAGAAGCAGAAAGCCCGGCGAAACCGCCGGGCGTCTCCCTTCCTCGGACTAAAGCAATTCCAGCAAAAGTGTGAAGCGGTTTTGCCAGGCAAAGCGCAAACCGGTTTTGCCGGGAATTGCGTGAAAACAAAAAGCTTCAATCGCCTTACTTGTGCAAAGCGTTGCGAAGCGTGTCGTTCGCGACCGCAATCGCGCTGCGCGCGGCCGGCGTTTCAGCGATGGCGTTCAAGAGCACGAAGTCATGGATCGTGCCGTTGTAACGCATCGACGTGACGCGAACGCCGGCCTGGCTGAGCTTGCGGCCGTAGGCTTCGCCTTCATCGCGCAGAACGTCATTTTCATCGGTGATGATGAGCGCCGGCGGGAGGCCGTTCAGCTGCTCCAGTGATGCCTGCAGCGGCGAAGCCGTCGGTTCCTTGCGCTTGGCTTCGTCGGGCAGGTAGGCATTCCAGAACCACTTCATCGCTTCCTTGGTCAGCCACGGGCCATTGGCGAACTGGTTATAGGAGCCATTGTCGAAATCGGCGTCGGTGACTGGATAGAACAGCACCTGCTGGTCGATGGCGGGACCGCCGCGCTCCTTGGCAAGCAGCGTCACCACAGCCGCCATATTGCCCCCGACGCTATCGCCCGCGACCGCTAGCCTGCCGGCGTCGACGTTGAGCTCCTTTGCGTGTTCGGTGACATATTTGGTCGCCGCATAGGCCTGTTCGATGGCGACGGGATAACGGGCTTCCGGCGAGCGCTCGTAATCGACGAAGACGACGGCTGCATTGGCGCCATTGGCGATTTCGCGCACCAGCCGGTCATGCGTATCCGCATCGCCCAACACCCAGCCGCCGCCATGGAAATAGAGAATAACCGGCAGCGTGCCCTTGGCATGTTCCGGGCGGATGATGCGCAGCTTGATGCTGCCGGTCGGGCCCGCCTTGATGACCTTATCTTCTTCCCGCGCGGCAAGCTTCTTGACGTCACCCTTCTGCGCGCCGGCCAGAACATTGCGGGCATCGGCCGGCGACAGCGTGTAGATCGGCTTTCCGCCGGCAAGGCCGTCGATGAATGTCTGCGTTGTCGGCTCGAGTACCGGGTCGGCAAACGCCCCGGCGGCAGAGGCTGCCAGGAGTGCTGCGGCGGAAACGGCGGTCTTGATGGTCGACATTGTCTTATCCTCTCGGTTTGGTGTTCGTCGTGAACACGTCATTTATATCGCGCACGATTATTTATTGGACAATTTAAATTTCAGCATACCTGCCATGCAGCAAAATCGCTTGCGATTATTTATCGCACGATATATTTTCGCTCAATTCTGGAGATGACCATGCAGGATCAGCTGAAGCTCGATAATTTCATCTGTTTTGCCGTCTATACGGCAAGCCATGCGCTGAACAGGGTTTACAAGCCGCTGCTCGACACACTCGGCCTCACCTATCCGCAATATCTTGCCATGGTCGCGCTGTGGGAACAGGACGGCCAGAGCGTCGGCAGCCTCGGCGAAAAGCTCTTCCTGGAATCGAGCACACTGACGCCCCTGCTCAAGCGCCTGGAAAGCGCCGGCTATATCAAGCGCGAGCGCAGCAGCGAGGACGAACGCGTCGTCGTTATCCGCTTAAGCGATGCGGGCAAGCGACTGAAGGAAAAGGCCACCGGCATCCCCAGCTGCATCGCCGAGGCCAGCGGTCGCGATGTCGCCGATCTAAACCGCCTACAGGCCGAGATCGTGGCGCTGCGCGAGGCGCTGAATGGAAGCGTGGCTTAGTTCAAGTCGATCTAGATAGGTCGTGCTCCAGGCACCAGCGCCCCAAGAACTCCTAGGTCCGCCTCTTCTTGCCTTCGAACGGATTCTCAGCTGAACGGAAATGAATACGGATCGGTACACTCGGCATGTCGAAATCGGCGCGCAACCCGTTGATCAGATAGCGCGTATAGGATTCCGGCAGCGCGTCGGAGCGAGTGCAGGAGATCATGAAGGCCGGCGGGCGGGCCTTGACCTGGGTCATGTATTTCAACTTGATGCGCCGGCCGGACACGGCAGGTGGCGGATGCTGGATCTGCTGCGTCTCCAGCCAGCGGTTGAGCCTCGCCGTCGAGATGCGCTTGTTCCAGACCCTGTCCGTGTCGATGATCGACTGCATCAGCTTGTCGAGCCCCCAGCCGGTCTGGCCGGAAATCGGCACGGCGCGGATCCCGCGCGCCTGCGGCAGCAGCCGGTCGGTCTTTTCGCGCAGGTCGGCAAGCACTGCCTGCCGGTCTTCGATCATATCCCACTTGTTGAAGGCAAGCACGGCGGCACGGCCTTCGCGCAGCACGAGATCGACGATCTGCAGGTCCTGCTTCTCGAAGGGAATCGTCGCGTCGAAGACGATCACCACGGTCTCGGCAAAACGGATAGCACGCAGCGCGTCGGCGACGGAGAGCTTCTCCAGCTTCTCGGTCACCCGCGCCTTGCGCCGCATGCCTGCGGTATCGAACATCTTGATGGTGCGCCCGCGCCAATCCCATTCGACCGAGATGGAATCGCGGGTGATGCCGGCCTCCGGCCCGGTCAAAAGCCGGTCCTCGCCGAGGAAACGGTTGATCAGCGTCGACTTACCGGCATTCGGCCGGCCGACGATCGCCACCCTGAGCGGCTTGGTGTCGTCATAGACGGGCTCTTCGTCCTCGCCCTCGCCTTCGCCTGCGGCCTCGGAAATATCGACGTCGGTGACGGCGACATCCTCTTTGGCATAGGCGCGGTCCTTGCCGATCGCCTCGACGATCGCGTCGCGCAGATCAAGCATGCCCTCGCCGTGTTCGGCCGAAATCGGCGTCGGCTCGCCGAGACCCAGGGTATAGGCGTCGTAGAAGCCGCTGTCGGAGCCGCGCGCCTCGGATTTATTGGCCACAAGCACGACCGGCTTGCCGCGCCGGCGCAGCATTTCGGCAAGCGCGGTGTCGACGGGCGTCAGCCCGTTCTTGGCATCGACGACGAACAGCGAAAGATCGGCCTCGTCGATCGCCGCTTCCGTCTGGGCGCGCATCCGGCCCTGCAGGCTTTCCTCGTCGGCCTCTTCCAGGCCGGCCGTGTCGATAATGGTAAAGGTTAGGCCCATCAGCCGCGCATCGCCCGGCCGGCGGTCGCGGGTCACGCCAGGCGTATCGTCGACAAGCGCCAGCTTCTTGCCCACGAGGCGGTTGAAAAGCGTCGACTTGCCGACATTCGGACGACCGACGATCGCGACCGTGAAACTCATTCTTTTTCCTTAAAACTCAGCCCTGCGCGGCGGGCGCCTTGCCGGATGCGGTAATGAGATCAAGCATCATGTGGGCGCGATTGGCAACATTGCGCGGGCTGTCGGTATCGTCGACGATCGACTGGAACCATTGCCGGGCCTGCGCCATGTTGCCGGCCTTATAGGATGCAAGGCCGAGCGCTTCGCGCGCCGAATGGCGGAAGGCGTTGCCCGGCACGGCCATTTCCTCGATCGCCGCCGAAACCTGTTCGTAAGAGCCGTTTTCGATCAGCAGCCAGCCGGCGCGCATTTTAGCGGCATCGCGCACAGCGGCCGGAACGCCATTGTCCTTGCCGATCTCGTTAAAGGCGGCAATCGCTGCGCTGGCGTCGCCCTTCTGTGCCTGGACGGTCGCGGCCCGAATGCGCGCCAGCACCGGATAGGCACCGTGGCCTTCCTTCTCGAGCTTATCGAGCGCGGCGAGCGCTTCGTCGTTCTTGTTCTCGTCGGCAAGCTTCATTGCCGCCAGGAACTGGTCGCCCGTGCCGGAGGAGCGGTTGTCGTCCCAATATTCATAGAGAACCTTGCCGGCGGTACCGAGGACGATCAGGATGGCGACGACGATGATATAACGGCCGAAGCGGCGCCAGACGCCCTTCATCTGGTCGGACCGCAATTCCTCGTTGACTTCACGGATGAAGCTGTCGTCGTTGAATGTCATTCTCGTCTCCGGCCGCGGAAATACCTATTGCATGTTCATGACATGCACATTCTCGGGCCTTCTATCCCATTTTACCGCGGTTGTAAGGGGGATATGAAAGATTCGTTACGTCCAATGCATGTCGCCGGGAAGTGTGCAGCGGTTCCCGGATAACGGCATGCATAAAAAACAAAGAGCTAAAGCGCATCGCATGAATCAAGTTAACCGCGCCGCGCTTTAGAGCGGCGAAACCCCGATCAACCATTCGTGCAGCTTCCAGATGATCAGCACCCAGGCGACGATGCCGATGACGACGGCATAGAGATCGTATTTCGCGGAGACGAAAGGCCGGAGCGTGATCTCCCCCGCCCGCTGCCGCCGTTTGAGCGAAATGCGCAGGATCACGCCCCAGGCGAGGAAGGCCGCAAACAGCAACACCGACGACGTCTCGCCATTGGCGAGCAGATGCGCCAGCGCCCAGATCTTCACCGACAGCACCATCGGATGTTTGGTTTTGGTCGCGATATGCCCCGCCGGCAGCAGCGAGGCGACGAGACAGATCATCGCGATCAGCATCAGCGTGATCGCGATATGCGCCGTCCAGACCGGCGGAGAATAGAGCATGCCGGTCACCTGGCGGGCCTGACCGAATCCGTAGATCAACAGGATCAGCGTCGCTAGACTGGCGATCGAATAGGCCGCCCGCCAGCCCTTCTCGCCGAGGCTTTCGATCATCGAACTGCGGAAGCCGGGGGCAACCACCCGCACGAGATGCACCCCGAGGAAAAGTATGATGCCGACGATAAGCAAAGTCATGGCGGGTCCCTTCCGTGCCGTTTGTCATGACTTACCGGCTGGCGGGAAAAAATACCAGTTGAGACCGCAGCTTCGCCGCAATTCTATCGGAGGGAAACCGCGAACAAATTGTCGCGGTGCCCATGTCTCGTCCTCTGCTCTCCGCCTGTCTGGCTGCCTCCTTCCTCCTCCCTGCCATCGCGGAGGCGGCCGACCGGCCGAAGCAGCTGGTCATCATCTCGTTCGACGGCGCTCACGACAATGCGCTCTGGCTGAAGAGCCGCGAAATGGCCGCAAAGAACGGCGCCCATTTCACCTATTTTCTCTCCTGCACCTTCCTGATGAACGAGGCGGCGAAGAAGGCCTACCAGGCGCCGCACCAGAAGCGCGGAAAATCCAATGTCGGCTTCGCCCAGAGCGACGACGAGATCCGCGAGCGCCTCGGCAATATCTGGCACGCCAATCTCGAAGGCCACGACATATCGAGCCATGCCTGCGGCCATTTCGACGGCCGCCAGTGGAGCGAGGCCGACTGGTCGGCCGAATATGCAACCTTTCACGCCACCCTGAAAAATGCCTGGAAGCGCGTCGGCCTTGAGGAGCCGGCCGGCTGGCAGGATCTGGTCGATCACGGCATCAAGGGCTTTCGCGCGCCCTACCTCTCGGCGACGGCGGGCGCCGACATGATCGCCGCCGAAAAGAAGGCCGGCTTTTCCTATGATGCGAGCCTCGTCACCAAGGGCCCGGCCATGCCTGTCGAGGAAGACGGCATCGTCCGCTTCGGCCTGCCACTGATCCCCGAAGGCCCAAGCGAAAAGCCGATCATCGGCATGGACTACAATCTCTTCGTCCGCCATTCCAAGGGTGAAGAAGACACAGCAGACAGCGCGGCCTTCGAGGAGCGCGCCTATTCAGCCTTCAAAGAGGCTTTCGACAAGCAATATGTCGGCAGCCGAATTCCCCTCCAGCTCGGCTTCCACTTCGTCGAAATGAACGGCGGCGCCTACTGGCGCGCCCTCGACCGGCTGGTCGGCGACGTCTGCCACCGCACCGACGTCGCCTGCGTCAGCTATTCCGAAGCGATCCCGATGATCGAGGCGCGGGGAAGATTGCAGCAGACGTCGGGGTTGTGACGGGATAGTTTTTAAGATGAGACGGCGTGCCGTACAGCCCCCTCATCCGACCCTTCGGGCCACCTTCTCCCCGCTGGGGAGAAGAGGGAGCAAGTGCTGAGGTCGCGATCCCGCTTCTCCCCAGCGGGGAGAAGGTGCCCGTTAGGGCGGATGAGGGGGCTTCACGGCACAGCACGCATTAAAGCCCCGCTCACCCGATCAAGCCTTAATCAACCATCAGCGTGCACGACACCCGCTTCACGCTCCAGATAACGTTGGTCGATATCCGGCAGCGGCGCATCATCGATCGCCGCCTCGAAGGCCTTCAGGCGTTTGTGGATCGAGAGCAGTTCGATGATCGTCGTCCAGGAGTTGACGAGATACTGGAACGAGTTGCTGACCTGTCCGAAGGCGGTCGATATCTGCTGAAAGATACCGTAGGTGATGGCACCCGCCACGATGGTCGGCACCAGCATGAAAACCACGAAAAGGGCGTCAGCCTGGATATAGAAATAGCGAGCCACGTTGAAATACATATAGTGGAAATACATGCGGTAGTAGTTCCGGCGGACATTGCCGAAGAGCTCCCCGACCGTCAGCGGCTGGGCTCTATCCGCATGATCCTCACCATAAACGAGCTCCTTACGATAGGCCGCTTCGACGCGCTGATTGCGGAAGTTCAGCCCCGGCAGCTTGATACCGGCCACCGCAAGAAGCAGCGTGCCGAATGCCGACCAGAACAGCGCCAGCCAGAAGAGCGAATTCGCGACCGGACCAATGAACGGTAGCTCGGTCACATAATGCGATAGCGCCAGGAGGATCGGAAGGAACACGACGAGCGTCATCACCGAATTGATAAGGCTAATGCCAAGGCTTTCGAGCGTGCTCGAAAAGCGCATCGTATCTTCCTGAACGCGCTGCGACGCGCCTTCGATGTGGCGCAGCTTTTCCCACTTCGACATATAAAAATTATTCATCGCCGTTCGCCAACGGAAGATGTAGTGGCTGGTGAAGAAGTCGGTCATGATCGACACGAACATGCTGAGAAACGCGATCTGGCAGAAGATCCACATCAAGCTGTAAAAATTGTCGACCGTAATGCCCGGCTTCTTCGCCATCGCATCCACTAGAAGGTCGCCGAAGGGCCGGCGCCAGTTATTGATCACGACGGTGATCTGGACGCCGAAATAGGTGACGAAGATGATCAGCGCCGAACCCCAGATCGACCACAGCTTCCAGGGATGGTTCCGCGCTATCAGATGCCATGCGCCGCAGAAGATCAGCGCCGAAAGAAAGAAATAGCTGTAAAACCAGATATTTTCCGGCAGCAGGAAGAATGAGAGATCAATCGGCTGCTGTTCCTCGGCAACCGGTGCATAACCGAGCGATGCGCCCAGACCGGCGGCGAAAAGGTACCAGCCGGCAATGGAGATCAGGGTCCAAACGACGAGCGAAGTAAAGAACGCCTTCGGCTGGGGAAAGAAGGAATGAAACACGGGGGGCTTTGCTTTCCTGAACTGTGAGTCTCGGGAGTGTCGTGGAACACTGATTGTGCCGGAAACTAAGGCAGTTCGAAGGAAGCAGCAATGGGTTCAGCCGATTGTTACGCAGATGTAACCGCTTAGGCGATTTTCTTGACCACCGGCATCACCAGCGCGGCGCAGGCAACAAGGGCGACGGCTGCGATCACCGTTGGGGCGGTGAAATTGCCGCTGCGCTCCGCAATCCAGCCGGCAACGACAGGCCCGACGATCTGGCCGAGGCCGAAGGCGGCCGTCATCATCGCCAGGATCCGCCGCGGGCTGTCAGGCGAAAGTTTACGGCCGATCTGCAGCCCGTAAGCCGTGATCGCCAGGAACGTCGCCCCGAACAACGCCCCACCGATCAGCGGTGCGGCAGAGTGCGGCAGCATCACGGTCGCGAGCACGCCGGCGGCTTCGACCAGAAGTGCGGCGACATAGACGCCGCCGAGCCCGAGCGGCCTAACCAGCGGCTTCCAGGCAAACAGCGCCACCGCCGCCGTCAGCCCGGCAATGAACCAGCAAAGGAATTCGACCAGCGGGCCTGTTGCAGAAAGACGCGCTATGGTGACGAGGAAGGTCGCGGTGATGACGTAGCCGAAGCCGAACAGGCCGTAGGACAGTGTGATCAGCACCATCGGCCGGCTCCAGAGGAGGGCCGGCTCCTTGCCCGCGCGCGCCGATTGCGCCGGGGCTGACGGCAAGAGCAGGAAGACGATGACAAGGCTTGCCGCGCAATAAAGCGCTCCGCCGATCCAGTCGGCCCGCCAGCCGTCCGGCCCGTCGTGAAAACCGAGCCCGATGAGAAACACCATGACCGAGGACAGCGCGATACCCGCCCCCGGCCCGCCGAAATGCGCCGCCTGCACATGGTCGTTGCCGGCGGCAGCCCCGTGGCTGAGCACGATCGACGAGGTGAAGACCATCGCGAAGGCGCTGGCGAGGCCGGCAAGGAACCGGATGACGGCAAAGACCGCGACGGAATCGGTGGCGGCCATCGCGGCGAGCAGGATCGCGGTCGCCAGCAGTGCCGAGAGCGCCACCAGCCGCTCCCGCCCCGCCGCCCAGCCATAGGCCGCAAGCACTGCACCGACGAGATAACCGACGAAATTCGCCGAGGCGATAAAACCTGCATCCGCCGCCGAAAGCGGCACACCGCTCATCATGCCGGGCAGGATCGGCGTATAGGAGAAACGCCCGAAGCCCATGGCCGCCGCCATGGCGACGGCGCCGGCAGCGGCTGTGGAAACGAGGTTCGGCGGAGATTGCGGCGGGCGGGAAAGCATGCAGCGCTTATCGCGCCACAGTCGCTGCACCGCAAACGAGTATTTCTGATCGATCGATCAATTCTGCGAAAGTGGGCGCAGAAGGATGGGGGCAGCCTTCAAGATAGCCTCATTCTGAGGCACCCCGAAGGGGCCTCGAAGGACGAGGCCGGTGCACTGATGCCGGATGATGGCAAGAAGCGAGGTCGCGGATGATCCTTCGAGGCTCCGCCCTGCGGGCTGCGCACCTCAGCATGAGGGGTCTTGGAGAATGCCGCACGGAGGAAAGCCGCCCCTACGCCCGGCCATCCGGCAATGTCAGGATCACCGGCCCGTTGCGCGTCGCAACCACCGTGTGCTCATATTGCACGGTCGGCGCCTTCGGATCGGCATAAAGCGTCCATGCATCGTCGCCGCCCTCGGCCCAGGTCGCGCCGAGCGACAGGAAGGGCTCGACGGTGAAGACGAGGCCATCCGTCATGACGCGTTTTTCCGAAGGGTCCGGCCAGGTCGAGAGCTCGGCCGGCTCCTCGTGCAGCGAGCGGCCGACGCCGTGGCTCGCCAGATTGGCGACCAGTGTATAGCGATTCTTCTGCGCGAAGGCGCCGACGGCGGTGCCGATCCTGGCAAGCGGCTCGCCGGATTTCACCTGATTGAGCCCGACCCAGAGCGCCCGCTTGCCGTCGCGGCAAAGCCTCTCGATCTTCGGCTTGACCGGCGGCATCGCGAAGGAAGCGCCGGTATCGGCGAAGAACCCGTCCTTCTCGGCCGAGACGTCGATATTGATCAGATCGCCGGCGCGGATGACCCGCGGCCCTGGAATACCGTGGGCGATTTCCTCGTTGACGCTGATGCAAGTCGCACCCGGAAACTGGTAGCAGAACTCCGGCGCCGAGCGCGCGCCCGCCGCCTCGAGCACCTTACGGCCGATGCCGTCGAGCTCCAGCGTCGTCATGCCGGGCTCCATCGCCGCCGCCATCACCTGGATAGCGTTGGCGCAGATCCGGCCGATCTCCTTGAGTTTCGCCAGTTCGTCGTCGTTTGCGATAACCATTCGTCTGTTCCGGCCCTGCGCAGGGCGGCCACGGCCGCCTTGGTTAAGCGGTGGCTTTCGCCCCTCCGCCCGTTTCAGTCAATGCCTTTCTGACGATCGGCGCGACTTTCGTCCCGTAGAGCTCGATGCCGCGCATGATCTCGGCATGCGGCATCAGGCCGATCGCCATCTGCAGCAGGAAGCGGTCGTTCCGGAAAAGCGCGTGATGGGCGATGATCTTTTCTGCCACCAGTTCGGGATCGCCGACGAAAAGCGCCCCGTTCGGTCCACGCGACATGTCGAACTGCGCCCGGCTCGTCGGCCCCCAGCCACGCTCGCGGCCGATGCGGTTCATCACTTCGGCCTGCGGCCCATAAAACTGCTCGGCGGCGGCCGCGGTCGTATCGGCGATGAAGCCGTGGACGTTGATGCTGGTCTTCAGCTTCGCCTGGTCCTGCCCTGCCCGGCGTGCTGCCTCCCGGTAGAGATCGAAGAGCGGCGCGAACCGGCGCGGCTCGCCACCGATGATCGCCAGCGCCACCGGCAGGCCGAGCGCACCGGCGCGCGCCACCGATTGCGGCGTGCCGCCAACGGCAACCCACAACGGCAGCTGATCCTGCAGCGGCCTGGGATAGACGCCGCGCCCACGGATCGGCGCGCGCAGTTCGCCCTCCCAGTCGACCGTCTCGCTATTGCGCAAAGCTAGCAGCAGATCGAGCTTCTCTTCGAAAAGCTGGTCGTAATCCTCGAGATTGTAGCCGAACAGCGGGAAGGACTCGATAAAGGAGCCGCGCCCCGCCATGATCTCGGCCCGGCCGTTCGAAATCAGGTCGAGCGTTGAAAACTGCTGGAAGACACGCACCGGATCATCGGAAGAAAGCACGGTGACGGCGCTGGTCAGTCGGATATTCCTCGTCTTGACCGCGGCCGCCGCCAGCGCCACGGCAGGCGCCGATGCGGCATAATCCGGCCGATGATGTTCGCCGAGCCCGAAGACATCGAGGCCCACCTGATCGGCCAGCTCGATCTCCTCGATCAGATGCTTCAGCCGTTCGGCCCCTTCCGCCCCCTTGCTGCGGGAGGGATTGGGATTGATATCTGCAAAGGTGTAAAGGCCAAGCTCCATGATCCGCATCCCGTTGAGTTCAACCTGGAGATAAGGACCGGCGGCAGGGAACACAAATACAAACTCTGGAACGGAATGTTCGAGAATTTCGATAGTGCGGCGAGGCTTCTGACAGCACGGCAAAGAGTCTTTGCGCCGTAGACACGGCGCTGCTGGATTCCTGTGACGAGCACAGGAATGAGGGAGCGAGGTGATCAACCTGCACTCCATATCCTCCAGCGCGAATACGATCGCTTTTGAGCGCTGCCGAATCCAGGACCTCCCTCATTCCTGTGCTTGTCACAGGAATCCAGCAGTCGCGCGTCCGCGCGACGAGAGAATCTTCACAGACCCAGCAGATGAAACGAAATATCCTCCCACTCAGGATTCTCTCGCTCGATCAAATTGAGCTTCCACTGCCGCGGCCACTTCTTGATTGTCTTCTCTCGCGTGATCGCTGCCGTCAGCAAATCATGCTCCTCAAACCACACCAACGTCTTGACGCCATATTTCGACGTAAAGCCCGGCGTCAGTTCATTCTGGTGCTCGTATGACCGCCCGGCCAGATCACGCGTCACGCCGGTATAGAGCGTGCCGTTGCGTGCGGACGCAAGGATGTAGACGTATCCCTTCATGCCCTCAGATTGACACAGGATCGATCCCGCGTCGACAGCGACACCGGCCCGCCCGACCACCAATTCGAATCTGAATTCAACGACTTTCAGGCATCGGCGGATTCATCTTCCAAGCGGCCTCAGGCCGCACTTGAAGCATGAGGACGGCGCGACCTCCACCGCGCCGCCTCACTCGCCGTTCACATCGTCGCCAGCAGCTCCGCCAGTTGGTCCGCCGCCTTGCCCCACCCCTCGTGGAAGCCCATCTTCTCGTGCGCTTCCTTGTCCTCGGCGCGCCAGTGCAGCGCCTTGGCGGTATATTTCGTGCGGCCATTGCCGAGATCTTCGAGCAGGATGACGCCGGTGAAGAAGGGTTTTTCGGCAGGCACCCAGGCGCTGGTATAGGCATCGGTGAAGACGATCTTCTCGTTCTCGACGATCTCGAGATAGACGCCGCGGTTCGGGTACTGGTTGCCCTCGGGATCCTGCATGACGATGACGCTGGAACCGCCGGGGCGGACGTCAAGCGTCGCTTCCGCAATACCCCAGGGGCGCGGCACGAACCACTGTTTCATGAGATCGGGATCGGTCCATGCCTTGTAGATCGTCTCGCGCGGCGCGTCGAATTCGCGAACGAGGACGAGTTCATGTTGCGTGCTGGCGGTCATTCGGCATCTCTCCAGTTGAATGAAACCTGCTTCCAGGTTGTTGCAAGGACGTGTCGAAGTTTGCCGGTCCGACAGCGTGCCGACTTTTTCTTGACTATTTGGCGATCGGCTGCGCCGCATCTTCCTGCATCTTGTCGATCTGCCTGCGGATGTGGGCTGCCTCCGCTGCCGAATGGGCAAGCGCAATGGCGCGGTCAAAGGCTTCGCGCGCCTGGCAGGTCAAGCCAAGCTGCTTCAGCAGCCCGCCCCGCAGGCCGTGATAGTAGAAATAGCCGCCGAGCTTCTCGCCGAGCGGGTCGATCAGATCGAGCGCCTCCTGCGGCCCATGCAGCTTGGAAACCACGACCGCGCGGTTAAGCGTTACGACAGGGGACGGCTGCACACGCTCCAGCGCGCGGTAAAGCAGATCGATTTCGACCCAGTCGGTGTCTTCGGCGCGTTTTGCGCGGGAATGGATGGCGGCGATCGCCGCCTGAAGCTGATAGGGGCCGGGCCGACGATGGCGCAGCGCCTTGTCGAGCAGCGCCAGGGCCTCGTTGATGAAGGGCTGGTTCCAGAGCGAGCGGTCCTGATCTTCCAGCAGCACGATCTCGTCTTCGGCGCTGAAGCGCGCCGGCCGGCGCGATATCTGCAGAAGCATCAGTGCAAGCAGCCCCATCAGCTCCGGTTCGGACGGAAAGAGGTGCAGGATCAGCCGTGCCAGCCGGATCGCCTCGTCGCTGAAGGCGGCCGCCTCATGCTTCGGGTCGGCCTGGCTGTAGCCTTCGTTGAAGACGAGATAGATCATCGTGCTGACGATCGTAAGACGCTCGGCCCTTTCCTCAGGGCTCGGCGTTTCGAACGGCACGCCGGCCTTGGCGACGCGCGCCTTGGCGCGGGTGATACGCTGCTCCATGGCGCTTTCCGACACCAGGAAGGCGCGGGCGATCTGCGTCACCGAAAGGCCGGAAACGATACGCAGCGCCAGCGCGATCTGCTGGGTCGCCGGCAGGTCCGGGTGGCAGCAGATGAAGAGAAGCCGCAGGATATCGTCGCGATAGTGGGAATCGTCAAGCCGCTCGGCAATATCGCTTTCGGCATCCTCGGTATCGGAGATGAGGTCCTCATCCGGCAGGGCCTGCAGCTTTGACCGCTTGCGCACCGCATCGATGCCGCTGTTTCGCCCGACGAAGATCAGCCAGGCGGTCGGATCGCGCGGCGGCCCCTTCTCCGGCCATGTGCGGATCGCCCTCAGGCATGCCTCCTGAAACGCCTCTTCCGCGGTATCGAGATTGCGGAAATAGCGCAGCAGCGCACCGAGCGCCTTCGGGCGGGCCGAGGCAAGTGCGAGGTCGATCCAGGCAATATCGGTCATGATGAAGCATCTCCCGGCCTGAAGACGTAGAACGGCCGAATTTCGTAAGAGGTGGAACCTGGATTGACTGAGGAAAGCTGTTTCGAGAAGGCGACCGCCTCGTCGAGCGTTTCGAAGTCGACCACGTAGAAGCCGAGAAGCGCCTCTTTCGTTTCCGCAAAAGGCCCGTCGATGACCAAAGGCTCGTCCTTGCCCTTACGCACGGTGGTCGCAGCCGTCGTCGGCATCAGCCGGCCAACGGGGCCGAGCTTACCGGATGCGGCAAGCGGCGCCTGCACGGCGTAGAGCTTCTCCATGACGGCAGCCTCCTCCTCCTTGGTCCAGGCGAAGACGGTTTCTTCATGGGCGTAACAAAGGATTGCATAAAGCATCACTCACTCCTCTTTCCGAATGACGAAGGAGTAACCGCTTAGCCGACAGGCCGCATTAAAAATTGTTGGTGAGCTGCCGCATCGGGGCCTGGCTGACCGGCCAGCCGAAAGGCAACAAGATACAATGACATTAATAAAGATTGTTAGTTCTTGTTAGTCGCACTACAATTGGGCCATGAAAACTCCAGCGATGAGAACCCTGACCATATCTCTTTCCCCGCAGCAAATCGCGCGCCTGCACGATGCCGTGGAATCCGGCGCCTATGCCTCCAACAGCGAAGTCGTCCGCGACGCGCTGCGCCTGTGGGAGCAGCGGGAGGAAGTCCGGCTGATGGAAATCGGCCGCCTCAAGAAGGCCTATGACGAAGGGATGGCGAGCGGCACAGGCCGTGAAATCGATGCAAAAACCCTTTTGGCGGAGTTGAAGGCGGAAGCCCGTTCGCGTGGCTAAATACCTTCTCAGTCCCCGTGCCTAAGAAGATTTGCGCGACATCTGGCGCTCCATCGCGCCGGACAATGAACCGGCCGCCGACGCCCTTCTCACGCGGATTCTGGAAAAGGCGGAACTTGCTTGCCGAGCATCCTCATATGGGCTCTCCACGCCCCGCGCTCAGCCCGACAGCGCGGATTCTGATTGAAGGCCGCTACGTCGTTATCTACGAACCGATGCCTTACGGCATCTTTATCGTCGCCGTGGTCTATGGACCTCGTGATGTCGAGAACTGGCTGAGCTGAACCAACGCGGTCGAGTTTTAGCGAGACATCATCCCCTCACCCCTCGCTCAGCGTCCGCCGGACCGCGCTCTTCCAGCCCTTGAGCTTGGCCGCCCGCACCTTCTCGTCCATATCGGGCTCGAAGCGCCGGTCTCGTTTCCACGTTGCCGAGAAACCCTCCCTGTCCGGCCAGACCCCCGCCCGGCTGCCGGCGAGCCAGGCAGCCCCCAACGCCGTCGTCTCCAGGATCACCGGGCGGTCGACCGGGGCGTCGAGCAGGTCGGCGAGCCGCTGCATCGTCCAGTCGGAAGCGACCATGCCGCCATCGACGCGCAGCACCGTGTCGTCGCCGCCGTTTTTCCAGTCCTTCTGCATGGCGTCGAGCAGGTCGCGGGTCTGGTAGCAGACCGCTTCAAGGGCTGCCCTGGAAAGTTCCGCCGGGCCGCTGTTGCGCGTCAGCCCGAAGATCGCGCCGCGCGCCTTGGCGTCCCAATGCGGTGCGCCAAGCCCGGTGAAGGCGGGGACGAGATAGACTTCCTGCGTCGGATCGGCCTTTTCGGCAAGTGCATTGGTCTCGGCGGCGCTGCCGATGATCCCGAGCCCGTCCCGCAGCCATTGTACTGCCGCACCGGCGATGAAAATCGACCCCTCAAGCGCATAGGTCGTCTCGCCGTTCAGGCGATAGGCGATGGTGGTCAGCAGCCGGTTTTTTGAACGCACCATATCGGCGCCGGTGTTGAGCAGCGCGAAACAGCCGGTGCCGTAGGTCGATTTCAGCATGCCCGGCTGAAAACAGGCCTGGCCGATGGTGGCCGCCTGCTGGTCTCCGGCAACCCCGAGGATCGGGATCGCTGCGCCGAAGATTTCAGGATCGACCGTGCCGAAATCGGCAGCGCAATCCTTAACCTGCGGCAGCATGGCGGCAGGCACGCGCAGAATATCGAGCAGATCCTCGTCCCAGGCGTTTTCGGCGATGTTGTACATCAGCGTGCGAGAGGCGTTGGTGGCATCGGTGACAAAACTCTTGCCCCCTGTCAGCCGCCAGATCAGGAAGGTGTCGATCGTGCCGAAGCAAAGATCGCCCCTCGCCGCACGGGCCCGCGCACCCTTCACATTGGCGAGCATCCAGGAGAGCTTCGTGCCGGAGAAATAGGGATCGAGGAGGAGACCCGTCTTCTTGGTGAACAGCCGCTCGAGATCCTGTCGTTTCAGATTGTCGCAATAGCTCGCGGTGCGTCGGTCCTGCCAGACGATGGCATTCTGGATCGGCCGGCCGGTCTCGCGCTCCCAGACGACCACCGTCTCCCGCTGGTTGGTAATGCCGAGCGCTGCCACATCCTTGGCCGCGATCCCGGCATCGCGCAGCGCCATGTTGACGGTGGAGACGACCGAATCCCAGATTTCCTCGGGATCGTGCTCGACCCAGCCGGATCGCGGATAGATCTGAGTGAACTCCTTCTGGCCCTTGCCGGCGACATGCATATCGCCGTCGAAGACGATCGCCCGCGTCGATGTCGTTCCCTGATCGATCGCCAGAACATATCCACTCATGCAATTCCCTCCTCTAAAGCAATTCCAGCAAAAGTGCGAAGCGGTTTTGCGTCCGGAATTGCGTGGAAAAAGAGATAGAACATTTCCGTGATTCGAAGAAAAACGGAAATGCTCGGCATGTCGATTATCGTGACAAATCAATAGGACACGGATGCGGGTGAGAAAAGCGAATAAAGCGGAATTGCCAGCCTGCCGGCTTTGGGCATAACCTCGCCACTAACGTTGCAACGCAGCATCGGCCTGTCAGGAGAGAAATATGAGCAGATCAGTCGTCGTCACCGGTTCCACCAGCGGTATCGGTCTTGCGATCGCCACCGCCTTTGCCGAAACCGGCGACAACGTCGTCATCAACGGTTTCGGAAATGCCGATGAAATCAAGGCGATCGTCGAACGGCTTGAATCAGTATCCAAGGCACGGGCGCTCTATCATCCGGCCGATATGACCAAGCCCGCGGAGATCGCCGACCTGATCGAAACGGCGGCAAAGACCTTCGGCACCGTCGATGTCCTGGTCAACAATGCCGGCATCCAGCATGTCGAGAAGATCGAGGATTTCCCGATCGAGAAATGGGATCAGATCATCGCCATCAATCTGTCGAGCTCCTTTCACACCATGCGCGCCGCCATCCCGCTGATGAAGGCGAAGAAGCATGGCCGCATCATCAACATCGCCTCGGCGCACGGGCTCGTCGCCTCCCCCTTCAAATCCGCCTATGTTGCCGCAAAACATGGTATATTAGGCCTCACGAAGGCAGCCGCCCTGGAGCTTGCCGAATTCGGCGTGACGGTGAACGCCATCTGCCCCGGCTACGTGCTGACGCCGCTCGTCGAGAAGCAGATACCCGATACCGCCAGGGCCCGCGGCATGACCGAGGAACAGGTGAAGAGCGAGGTCATCCTCAAGGCGCAGCCGACCCGTGAATTCGTCAAGGCCGAAGAAATCGGTGCGCTGTCGCTTTACCTTGCCAGCGACGCCGCCCGGCAGGTGACCGGAACGCATATCTCGATTGACGGTGGCTGGACGGCGGCTTAACCATTTGGAAAAAACAACCGGGAATATCATGAACGACAGCATCCGCTTCATCCTGAATGGCGAGGACATCGCGCTCGCCGATGTCGGGCCGACCGAAACGCTTCTCGATTTCCTGCGGCTGAAGCGACGCCTGACAGGCACCAAGGAAGGATGCGCGGAAGGCGATTGCGGCGCCTGCACCGTGCTCGTCGGCCGGCTCGCCGATGGCAAGCTCGCCTATGAATCCGTCAATGCCTGCATCCGTTTCTTGGGCTCGCTGCACGCCACCCATGTGGTGACGGTCGAGCATCTCGCCGGCCGGGACGGCGCGCTGCATCCGGTGCAGCAGGCGCTGGTCGATTGTCATGGCTCGCAATGCGGCTTCTGCACGCCGGGCTTCGTCATGTCGCTCTACGGCCTCTGGTTGACGACCGAGAAGCCGAGCCGCCAGCAGATCGAAAAAGCCTTGCAGGGCAATCTCTGTCGCTGCACCGGCTACGAGCCGATCGTCAAGGCCGCCGAGCAGGTGAGCCTGACGCGGCCGAGCGCGCTCTTCGACCCGCTGGAGCGGACACGCTCGGAAATCGTCGCGCGGCTGTGGGCCATGCAGACAAGCAGCACGATCAGGATTGCCAAGGACGAAGACCGGCTGATCATTCCGGCTTCGCCGCAAGCGCTGGCGGAAGTCCTCTCGCAGGAGCCCGACGCGACCGTCGTCGCCGGCTCCACCGATGTCGGTCTCTGGGTAACGAAGCAGATGAAGCGGCTAAGCCCTGTCGTCTTCATCAATCACTTGAGCGAATTGCAATCGGTCACCGAAAGCGAGGACGGCGTCACCATCGGCGCTGGCGTCAGCTATACCGGCGCCTTCGCGGCGATCTCGAAAAAGATCCCGGCGCTCGGGCGGCTGATCGACCGCATCGGCGGCGAGCAGGTGCGCAACATGGGCACGATCGGCGGCAACATCGCCAACGGCTCGCCGATCGGCGACAGCCCGCCACCGCTGATCGCGCTCGGCGCGACGCTGACGCTGCGCTCCCTCGAAGGCCAGCGCCGAATGCCGCTCCAGGATTTCTTCATCGCTTACGGCAGGCAGGATCGGAAGCCCGGCGAGTTCATCGAGAGCGTCTTCGTGCCCTATCCCAAGACAACCAGCCGTTTTGCCGCCTACAAGATCACCAAGCGCCGCGACGAAGACATCACCGCCGTGCTCGGTGCCTTCCTGCTGACGCTCGACGAAGCCGAGATGGTCACCGACATCCGCATCGCCTTCGGCGGCATGGCGGCAACGCCGAAGCACGCTCCGACTGTCGAAGCCGCGCTGATTGGCAAACCATGGACGGAAGCGACGATCGACGCCGCCCGCCCCGCCTTCGATGCCGACTACCAGCCACTGACCGACTGGCGCGCCACGGCGGAATACCGCCAGCTGACGGCGAAGAACCTGCTGACGCGGTTTTATCTGGAAACGGTGGGCGCGCCGGCGGAGCTGAAGCGGTTCGAGGAGGTGGCGTGATGGAGAAGTCAACCGTTGGCGCCAGCCGCCCCCCTCATTCGCCTGCCGGCACCTTCTCCCCGCTGGGGAGAAGGGAGTACCGCGCCGTCTCGTTTACCCCTTCTCCCCTCGGGGAGAAGGTGCCCGAAGGGCGGATGAGGGGGCTACCTGTCACAACATTTCCTTTCGAAGGGCTCATCTAATGGACAAGTCCACCTTCGAAAATCCCAAAGTCGTCATCTCGGGCCCCATGTATGGTTCGCTGCGTCATGATTCAGCGCATAAACACGTCACCGGAAGCGCCGATTATATCGACGATATTCCCGAACCCGCCGGCCTGCTGCACGGCGCGCTCGGCCTCTCCGACCGCGCCCATGCCGAAATCATCAGCATCGATCTTTCCGAGGTCGCCGCCTATCCCGGCGTCGTCTGGGTCTTCACCGGCAAGGACGTGCCCGGCGTCAACGACACCAGCTCCAACGGCAGCCATGACGAGCCGCTGCTCGCTGAAACTTTGGTTCAGTTCCACGGCCAGCCGATCTTTGCTGTCATCGCCGAAACGCGCGACGCGGCGCGGCGCGCCGCCCGGCTGGCAAAGATCGACTATCGCGACCTCGCGCACTGGCACGATATCGACGGCGCGCTTGCCAATGGCGGCCCGCTGGTGATCACCCCGATGACCCTCCAACGCGGCGAGCCGGAAACGGAAATGCCGAATGCTCCAATGCGGCTGAAGGGGCAGATGCGCATCGGCGGACAGGAGCATTTCTACCTCGAAGGCCATATCGCCGTGGCGATTCCCGGTGAGGACGACGAGGTCACCGTCTGGTCCTCGACGCAGCATCCGAGCGAGATCCAGCACATTGTCGGCCATGTGCTCGATATCCCGTCGAACGCCGTGACCGTCAACGTGCGCCGCATGGGCGGCGGCTTCGGCGGCAAGGAAACGCAGGGCAACCAGTTCGCAGCCCTTGCGGCGATCGCCGCCAAGAAACTCGGCCGCGCCGTCAAGTTCCGCCCCGACCGTGACGAGGACATGAGCGCCACCGGCAAGCGCCATGATTTCCTTGTCGATTACGAGGTGGGCTTCGATGCCGAAGGCCGCATCCACGCGGTCGACGCCACTTACGCGGCGCGCTGCGGCTTCTCGTCGGATCTGTCGGGACCGGTGACCGACCGCGCCCTCTTCCATGCCGATTCCAGCTATTTCTATCCCCATGTGCATCTCCAGTCGAAACCGCTGAAAACCCACACTGTCTCCAACACCGCCTTCCGCGGCTTCGGCGGGCCGCAGGGCATGCTCGCCGCCGAGCGTCTCATCGAAGAAATCGCTTACGCCCTCGGCAAGGATCCGCTCGACATTCGCAAGCTGAATTTCTACGGCCAGCCGGGCTCCGGGCGGACGCTGACGCCCTATCATCAGGAGGTCGAGGACAATATCATCGCCCGCGTCGTCGACGAGCTGGAGGATACGTCAGACTACCGGGCGCGGCGCAACGCCATCATCGGCTTCAACCGCGACAGCCGCTATATCAAGAAGGGCATCGCCCTGACGCCGGTGAAATTCGGCATTTCCTTCACCATGACCGCCTTCAACCAGGCCGGCGCCCTCGTCCATATCTATCAGGACGGCTCGATCCATCTGAACCATGGCGGCACCGAAATGGGCCAGGGCCTCTATACCAAGGTCGCGCAGGTGCTGGCCGACAGCTTCCAGGTCGATATCTCTAGGGTGAAGATCACCGCGACGACCACGGCCAAGGTCCCGAACACCTCGGCCACCGCCGCCTCCTCCGGCTCGGACCTGAACGGTATGGCGGCCTTCGATGCCGCCCGCCAGATCAAGGAACGTCTCGTGGCCTTTGCCGCCGAGAAATGGGATGTGGCGCCGCCCGACGTCGTCTTCCTGCCCAACCGCGTGCGCGTCGGCGAAAGCGAGATCCCCTTCCCCGATTTCGTCAAGCAGGCCTATTTCGCCCGCGTCCAGCTTTCCGCCGCCGGCTTCTACAAGACGCCGAAGATCCACTGGGACCGCAAGGCCGGCCGCGGCACGCCCTTCTATTATTTCGCCTATGGCGCCGCCTGCACCGAGGTTTCGATCGACACACTGACCGGCGAATATCTGATCGATCGCACCGACATCCTGCACGATGTCGGCCGCTCGCTGAACCCGGCGATCGACCTCGGTCAGGTCGAAGGCGCTTTCGTGCAGGGCATGGGATGGCTGACGACGGAAGAACTCTGGTGGGACGACAAGGGACGCCTGCGCACCCATGCGCCCTCGACCTACAAGATCCCGCTCGCCTCCGACCGCCCGAAGATCTTCAACGTCCGCCTTGCCGAATGGTCGGAGAACGCGGAGGCCACCATCGGCCGCTCCAAGGCCGTCGGCGAACCACCCTTCATGCTGGCGATCTCGGTGCTGGAAGCGCTGTCGATGGCAGTCGCCAGCGTGGCGGACTACAAGGTCTGCCCAAGGCTCGATGCTCCTGCAACGCCGGAGCGGGTGCTGATGGCGGTGGAGCGGATGAAGCGGGTGTAGGCGATCCCTCGGATGTCTGATCTCGAAGACATTAGAAAGAGACGGCCCGGCAAGACCACACAGGCCCGCAAACTGCGACAAACCGAAACCGAGGAAGAATATCGACTTTGGAGTGATCTGCGAAATCGGCAGTTGAACGGATACAAATTTGCACGACAGGTTCCCCTCGGGGTCTATATCGTCGATTTTATATGCCGGGAAGAACGGTTGGTTGTCGAGATCGATGGATTTCATCACGCCGACAATATGTCTGACATGGCTCGGACCTTGTTGCTAAACCGGGCTGGATTATTCAATCCTCCGATTTTGGAATCATGAAATAACCCAAGAGCGAAGAGCAGTCCTTGAGACGATCCTTGCCGCACTTGAAAGGCGAATATTCCAGCGCGATGATATCCTTCGCTTCTATCCTGCGATCGCTCGTACGGAGAATTTGAGAACGTAATGCGCTTGAACCAAGCCCCCTCATCCGACCCTTCGGGCCACCTTCTCCCCGCTGGGGAGAAGAGGAAGCGAGACGTTCGGGCATCGTTCAAACAAATCGCTGAACCTGCGGGAACCACATGTAAAAACGCTGACGGGATCAACGAGAGCGCCGCATTCTCCCTCTTCTCCCCAGCGGGGAGAAGGTGGCCCGAAGGGTCGGATGAGGGGGTCTTAGCGGCATACTCCAACGACCGCGAGGTCCAACTCCCATGACCGACCTCCCGACTTTCCTCGCCGCCCATCCCAACAGCATCCTCGTCGACATCACCGGCACGCAAGGCTCCACCCCGCGTGAGGCCGGGACCTTCATGCTCGTCTCGTCGACCGCACTGTGGGGCACAATCGGCGGCGGGCAGTTCGAGTTCATGGCAATCGCGAATGCCCGGGAGATGCTGGCTGGAACCGGCGGAACCGCCGCCATGGACATCCCGCTCGGCCCGGAGATCGGCCAGTGCTGCGGCGGGCGCACGCAGTTGCGGTTTCGCCGTCTGACGCAGCCGTTGAAAGATGAGTTGGAGGCAAAACTTGCCGGCGAGATCGAGCGTCTGCCGGAAGTCTATCTCTTCGGTGCCGGCCATGTCGGCCGGGCACTGGCCGCGGCTCTGGCGCCATTGCCGCTGTCGGTCACAATCGTCGAAACACGGCAGGATGAGCTCGCCAACCTGCCGGCAGAAACGAAAACCCGGCTCGTGCCGATGCCAGAAGCGCTGGTGAAGGATATTCCCGCCGGCGGCGCGGTCGTCATCCTGACGCATGACCACGCGCTGGACTTTCTCATCGCCCGCGAAGCGCTTGATAGGAGCGACCTTGCCTATACCGGCATGATCGGCTCGGCGACCAAGCGCGCCACCTTGGCAAGCTGGCTTTCTCGCGAAGGCGGCGGGGAGCGCGCATGGATCGAGCGGCTAACGCTGCCGATCGGCGGCGCCGCGGTCAGGGACAAACGACCCGAAGTGATCGCCGCCATGACCGCCGCCGAGATTTTGACGGCTCTTGGCGCCTACCGCATGCGCTCGTCCTCGTAAAAGGGCTCGCGCCCGTCGAGGAAACCCAGGTCGCGCTTGACGCGGTCCGGTGTAGCGGAAAGATCGAGCCGGGTCAGACGGCAGAAACGGTTGGCGCTGCCCGCCAGCCTGCCGACAAGACGTCGGAAAACGCCGATGTTTTGCGGCGGCCGGTTCTCTTCGATCGTGGAGCAATCCATGACATCACCTCGTCAGATTGATGGTATGAGTTGCAGTTTGCCGCCGAAAATGCTGCAATTCCAATCGAACGACCGTCTGCCTGCATCAAGAGAACTTATCCATGAAACTGTCGAAGCAATTCCCGCTGAATGCGCTGCGCGTCTTCGAAACCGCTGCCCGGCTCGGCAGTTTCACCAAGGCGGGCGACGAACTCGGCATGACGCAGACGGCCGTCAGCTACCAGATCAAGCTGCTGGAGGAGAATGTCGGCGAGCCGCTCTTCCTGCGCCGTCCCCGGCAGATCGCGCTGACGGAGACCGGCGAGCGGCTGGCGCCGAAGGTGACCGAAGCCTTTGCCATGCTGCACGATGCAATGGCGACGGCGCGCGACAGTGTCGAAGGCACGCTCGCCATCAGCTCGACCCATACATTCGCCTCGAAATGGCTGGCGCCGCGCCTCGGCTCTTTCCATTTGAAGCATCCGGCGATCGCGGTGCGCTTTCAGGCGACCTCCGACATTATCGACTTCTCCCGCGAGCAGATTGATGTCGGCATCCGCTGGGGTGACGGCAATTGGCCGGGGCTGACCCTGCACCGATTGATGGGGCTGGAGTTCACGCCGATGCTGAGCCCGAAGCTGGCGGAATCGGCCGGCGGCATCAGGGAGCCGCGTGATCTCCTGAAGTTCGATCTCTTCGACGCCGGCGATATCTGGTGGAAACAATGGTTCGAGGCGGCCGGCGTCACCGACACGGATCTCGATCGCCGCCCGCGCAATCAGCTCGGCTCCCAGGCGGTGGAAGCCGATGCGGCGATGTCAGGACATGGCGTCGCCATCCTCAACCCGGCCTTCTATGCGGCCGAGATCGCGCTAGGCCGGCTGTACCAGCCCTTCGAACTGACCCGCAGCGATGGCAAGGCTTACTGGCTCGCCTATCCCGAAAACCGCCGCAACGTGCCGAAGATCAAGGCTTTCCGCAACTGGATCCTCGAAGAGATGAAGACGGCCGAAAACTGAAGCACCTGATGCGGGTGGGTAGCCTCAGTATCCCATCTCCGGCGCATAGAAACAGCGCGGCGTATCCTCGTTCGGGAACAGACAGAGATGATAGTCATTGTCGCCGGATTGCATCGCCTTCGTCATTGGCAGCAGGAAGACATGCGCATGCGTGACCAGCCGATGGTCGCCCGGCAAGAGCGTCACACGATATCCGCCCGGCGTCACCGCCACGCTTTTCGAAGGGATCATCTGGCAGTCGCCATTGTGACTGTCGCCGTTGCAACAATATGGATCATAACTCCACCCCGAGGGTGCGTCGTGAGCCGTCGCCAGCGACGCGTACGCAATCATCACACACGTCAGAATGCTGCGCATGGGCATCTTCTCCGTCGATGAATGCGCCGCCGATGATCTAATGGTTCTTATTTTATGCCGGCGGCCTGCAAAGTAACTGTAATCCACTCACCATAGTTCAAGGCGTGCCGAATTAGCACATCATGTATAAGTCAGAGATAATGCACAGTCATCTCGGCAGCTTTTAGGCACGAGACAGCAGATCTGCGATGCGGCCGCGCTCGGCGGCTTCGGCAAAACCGCCGGAAATCATCAACGGGGCGCCAAACATCTCGACAAGTCCATCGCCGAGGATGATACCTTCGCCGTCCCGGCACGCGAGAATGGGCGTTGCCGTCGTCTCGCTGTAGCGCAGCAGCGCGGGGAGATAACCGGGATCGTCGTTCAGGTGTGGGAAGAATTCAAAAGGCACCAAATCGAGCGCCGCGCCATCCCGCACCGCATCCGGCGAACCGCCGGAAAAGAGGGCGTCAACGGCGATCCTCCGCGTCATCAAAATTGCTCCGGCGCTGGTTCCGACGAGAATGCCGTCGTCAAGCGCCCATGCGCGCAGCCTCTCCAGCATGCCGCTTTGGCGCAGCCGCCTCAGAAAGTCGCCGGTGTGGCCGCCTGTGAGATGGATGGCGTTACAGGCAAACAGCCGGCCGATCTCCTCGTCGCTGGAAAGCGCATCGAGATCGACGAAGAGATCGAGGGAAAGCCCGTATCTGAGATAATACTGTCGTTTCTCGTTGAAAAACTCCCGCTGGGGCTCCGGGGCGGAGGCGATATAGCCGATACTGCTCCCGCGCGAAAGAATGAGCGCCGCAAGCCGCCGGTCCATCGGCGCATTTTCGGCGATGAGCTGATCGCTGTAGAGCGCGGTGATCATTCCATTGCTCCTTTTGACGCAACGGCCGCTATGCGGACGCCATCTTTCAATCTCCTCTTCCCTCCCCGCCAAAATTTCCGCAATGTCACGAGTCGGAGGAAGATAGGGGAACTCGATGTATGAATATGCCATAGCATGGGAATGGCTCGCTTTCGCGGCGCGCTGGTTCCATGTCGTCACCGCGATCGCCTGGATCGGATCGTCCTTCTATTTCATCGCGCTCGATCTCGGACTGGTGAAACGCCCGCATCTGCCGCCCGGCGCCTATGGCGAGGAATGGCAGGTCCATGGCGGCGGTTTCTATCATATCCAGAAATATCTGGTGGCGCCCGCGCAAATGCCGGAGCACCTGACCTGGTTCAAATATGAGAGTTATTTCACCTGGATTTCCGGCTTCCTGATGCTGTGCATCGTCTATTACGGCGGCGCTGACCTGTTCCTCATCGATCGCCACGTGCTCGATATTTCGAAGCCGGTGGCGATCCTGATCTCGCTAGCATCACTCGCTGGCGGCTGGATCATCTACGACCTGCTCTGCAAATCCCCGCTCGGCAAAAATACCTGGGGCCTGATGGCGGTCCTTTACGTCGTGCTGGTCTTCATGGCCTGGGGTTACACGCAGCTTTTCAGCGGCCGCGCCGCCTTCCTGCATCTCGGCGCCTTCACCGCGACGATCATGTCGGCCAACGTCTTCATGATCATCATCCCGAACCAGAAGATCGTCGTCGCCGATCTCATCGCCGGACGGGTTCCCGATCCGAAATACGGGCAGATCGCCAAACAGCGTTCGCTGCACAACAACTACCTGACGCTGCCCGTCATCTTTTTCATGCTGTCGAACCACTATCCGCTCTCCTTCGGAACACAGTTCAACTGGGTGATCGCCGCTTTGGTCTTCCTGATGGGCGTCACCATCCGCCACTGGTTCAACACCACACATGCCAGGAAGGGCCGGCCGACCTGGACCTGGATCGTCACCCTCGTCCTTTTCATCCTGATCATGTGGCTTTCCACAGTGCCGAAACTGCTGACCGGTGAAACGGATGCGGCGGCGGTGGCGCCCGCTTTCCAGCAATTTGCCGGCGATCCGCATTTCCCCGCCGTCAAGCAACTGGTCGCGACGCGCTGTTCCATGTGCCACGCCGCCGAGCCCGTTTATGAGGGCATCGTGCGGCCGCCGAAGGAGGTCATGCTCGAAAACGACGCGGAAATTGCCGCCCATGCCCGCGAAATCTATATACAGGCGGGCCGCAGCCATGCCATGCCGCCCGGCAACATCACCGATATTACGCCGGACGAACGCAAGCTGCTCGTCGCCTGGTTCGAAAGTGCAGTCGAAGGCAAAAAACAATGACGACGACACTCCTGCGCGGCCGCCTGCTGTCCTTTCATCGGGCGCCGCTGAGTCTGGCCGACAGCCAGAGCTATCTCTACGAGGAAGATGGTGGCCTGCTGATCGAAGACGGGCGGATCGCGGCCGTCGGCCCCTATGCCGACATCAAGGCAAAAGCAGCTGCAGATGTGGTCGAAATCGACCACCGCCCGCATCTGATCCTACCCGGCTTCATCGACATGCATCTGCATTTTCCGCAGATGCAGGTGATCGCCTCCTATGCCGCCAACCTGCTCGAATGGCTGAACACCTATACCTTTCCCGAGGAATGCCGTTTCGTCGAAAGCGCTCATGCTGAAAGGATCGCCACGCATTTCTACGACGAGCTGATCCGCCACGGCACCACGACGGCGGTCGCCTATTGTTCCGTGCACAAGACCTCGGCAGATGCCTTCTTCGCCGAGGCGATGAAGCGCAACATGCGCATGGTCGGCGGCAAGGTGATGATGGACCGCAACGCCCCGCAGGGCCTGCTCGACACGCCCGAGATGGGCTATGACGAGACCCGCCAGGTAATAGCGGACTGGCACGGCAAGGGCCGCAACCACGTCGCCATCACCCCGCGCTTTGCGATCACCTCGACGCCGGCGCAGATGGAAGCGACAGCAGCGCTTGCCCGCGAATTTCCCGATCTGCACATCCAGACGCATCTTTCGGAAAACCACGACGAGATCAGATTCACCTGCGAGCTCTATCCCGACGCGATCGACTATACCGACATCTACGCCCGTTACGGCCTGCTCGGGCCGAAAAGCCTGTTCGGCCACGCCATCCACCTGTCCGAGCGCGAAGCTGATGTGATGAGCGAGACGGGCTCGGTCGCCGTCCACTGCCCGACCTCGAACCTCTTCCTCGGCTCCGGCCTGTTCCCGCTGAAGGCGCTGGCGCGACGCGAAAAGCCGGTCCGCATCGGCGTCGCCACAGATATCGGCGGCGGTTCCAGCTATTCGATGCTGAAGACGATGGACGAAGCCTACAAGATCCAGCAATTGCTCGGAGAACGGCTGAACCCGCTGGAAAGTTATTACCTGATGACGCGTGGCAATGCCGAGGCGCTGTCGCTCGCCGACCGGATCGGCACGCTGGACCCCGGCACCGAAGCCGATCTCGTCGTCCTCGACGCGGCGGCGACCCCGGCCATGGCGCTGAAGATGGAAGCGGTGAAGACGCTACCCGAAGAACTCTTCCTGCTGCAGACGATGGGCGACGACAGGGCGGTCATCGAGACCTATGTGGCGGGTGTTGCCCTGAAGGCGGCGCTTCGCTGACACGCCCATTGCCCCAATCGGCCGTGCGAAGCTGCCTCACGCGCCCATTTCCCATAATACTGCTGCGAAACCACGTTACCACCGACAGCCGCATTCAGATGTGAAGGTTCAATTCATGACCACGCCGCTCACCATCGCCGATCTGAAAAAGCTCGCACAGCGCCGTGTGCCGAAGATGTTTTTCGATTATGCGGATTCGGGCGCCTGGACGGAATCGACATATCAGGCGAACGAGAGCGATTTCAGCCAGATCAAGCTGCGCCAGCGGGTGATGGTCGACATGACCGACCGCACGTTGGAAACGACGATGATCGGCCAGAAAGTATCGATGCCGGTGGCCTTGGCGCCGACCGGGCTCACCGGCATGCAGCACGCCGATGGCGAGATGCTGGCGGCGCGCGCGGCGGAAGAATTCGGCGTTCCCTTCACGCTGTCGACCATGAGCATCTGCTCGATCGAGGATGTCGCTTCGGTGACGACGCGGCCCTTCTGGTTCCAGCTCTATGTGATGCGGGACAAGGATTTCGTGCTCGGCCTGATCAACCGCGCCAAGGCCGCCAAATGCTCGGCATTGGTGCTGACATCAGACCTGCAGATCCTCGGCCAGCGCCACAAGGACCTGCGCAACGGCCTGTCTGCGCCACCTAAATTCACCCCGAAACATCTCTGGCAGATGGCGACCCGGCCCTTCTGGTGCCTGGATATGCTGCAGACCAAGCGCCGCACCTTCGGCAACATCATCGGTCATGCGAAAAATGTCTCCAGCATCACCTCGCTCGCCGCATGGACGCACGCGCAGTTCGACCCCCGGCTCTCCTGGGCCGATGTCGCCTGGATTAAGGAACAATGGGGCGGACCGCTGATCATCAAGGGCATCCTCGATCCGGAGGATGCGAGGGCAGCGGCCGATACCGGCGCCGATGCGATCGTCGTCTCCAATCACGGCGGTCGCCAGCTGGACGGTGCCCCCTCCTCGATCAGCATGCTGCCCGCGATCGTCGAGGCTGTCGGCGACCGCATCGAAGTCCATCTCGACGGCGGCATTCGCTCCGGCCAGGATGTGCTGAAGGCCGTGGCGCTCGGCGCCAAGGGCACTTATATCGGCCGCCCCTTCCTCTATGGCCTCGGCGCCATGGGCAAGGAAGGTGTGTCGCTCGCGCTCTCCATCATTCGCAAGGAGATGGACATCACCATGGCGCTTTGCGGCAAGCGCGACATCAACGACGTGAACGCATCGATCATATCAGGGCGCGGCTGAGAGAAATCGGCAAGGGCTGGACGCCCAATGGCGTCGGCAGGACCGGTGATATACGCAGCCGCATGCGTATCAGCACAGCGGCTGGCCGTCGCCCGCAGTGAACAGAAGGATCGCAAAAATCACGAGACAGGCGGCGAGCGCCAAACGCTGCCGCCAGACGATGCGGCGCGATCCGGCAATCCGCATATCGAGGCCACGCGGTGTCCCATCAGGCTTACGAAGCTGCATTCGAGACAGCAGGTCGTCTACGGCGGCAAGACCGGCGGCCTCCGTCTCGTGGCTCGACGCGAGGCGAAACAGCAGCGCATCGAAGAGGAGATGGACCGCCAGCGCAAGGACGATCAGACAGAAAACGACCATCAAGAGCCAGCCGAGCAATGGGGCGAAGCCGCGATATCCCGCGGTGATCGGGCCGGTGATCAGTGGCAACAACGCCGTCAGCCCGCAGCAGATCGAGTTGCCGCCGAGATTTCGTGCCGCTGCCGAGGCCGTGCTATTCCACTGCGTCATTGCAGGCCCTCCGTCACGGCATGGATGCTTTCCGCGGGCAGATGAACACGCCGCCCCGCCCGTTCGATCAACCGCACGGCTTCGACTGGATCTTCGCAACGCCGGCTGATGAGCAGCCAATGCGCGATGACCCAGGCGCTGCGCTGGAAGCCCAACGCACAGCAGACGAGAACCGGCCCCTGCTGGCGCGCAGCCTCGATGACATCAGCCGCGGCAAGCGTCTGGATCTCGTCAAGGGCTATAAGGTCAAGGGTCGGAAAGCTGCACCAGCGTGCGTGCGCCCCGCTCGGGCGCGGAAGTTCGCCGGTCATGTCGATCACCGTGGCAAAACGGTCGGCTTCATGGCGATGTGGAAAACGGCCGAGATGGACGCCGTCGGCAATCGCCACCGATGCCGGCATTCTCCGGGTCCAGAGCCGAATGTTGATGTGGGCGCCGAGCCGGTAGGGTGCCAGCAGCCAGCGGCTGGCGAGCGTGACCCGGCCATCGACGCGTTTCTGGAAGATCTGCGGACCGGCGCCGAAATATCCGAGCGCGATAATCGCCAGCGCAACAGCCGGCCAGAGCAACAGGAGCGCTGCCGCCGATAGAGGAGTGCAGAGCACTGCAAGGCCGAGAAATGCTACGGCCCCGCACAGATAATAGATGCCGAGCCGGCGCGACTTTGGATCGCCGATCATCGCAAACTTCGCGAGAGGCGAACCGGCATCGCGCGGAAAAAGCCAGGCAGAGAACAGGCCGAGCAGCATGCCGGTCGGTATGTCGATGACGTGATGCTGCCACGTGGTCAGCACGGAGGCACCGATCAGGAAGCACCAGGCGTGCCAGAGCAGCCGCGCTCTGCGCGGCAGCCGGCCGCGCAGATGGTCCCAGATTACCACCAGCAGCGCGATATGCAGCGACGGCGCCTGGTTGAACGGTTTATCGAAGCCGCCGAGCATGGCGAACATGAAACCGGGCAGGCCGCTCGTTGCCGGCCGCACGAAGGTCGCTTCGAGCGGAAACGCGATAAAGCAGGCGACCGCTATTAACTGGATCGTCAGATAGCGTCTCGCCAGCCTATCGACATCGCGCGGCGTCGCGTTGATGAACAGGCAGAGCCCGTAGAACAGATTGATCGACCAATAGGGAATGATCGTCCATGCGAAGAACGGAATAGCGCTTTCCCATGCGAAGGCGACGTTCGGCACATGGGCGCGTTGCGATGCCAGCCAATTGGCGCTGCCATAGCTCAGATAGAAGAACGGCGCCAGGAAGGCGAGCCAGAGCGCCGCCCGCTTCAGGACCGGCGCTGTCTGGGAAAGAGTAGAACGTACCTGCCCCAAGGCTTTGCCCTCAAACTCTCTCCGCCAGCGAGACGGTGAAAATACCCCACTGGTCGATGCGCTGTTCGATCTTGCGGAAACCGGCTGCGGCCACCAACTGGTCCATTTCCTGTTGCGTGCGCCGCCGCATCACCCACGCCTGACCACCACGGTGGGAGGTGAGCGCACGGGCGATCATCTCCAATTGCGGATGCCATGGCTGGTTGGTGTAGACGAGCAGACCACCGGGCTGCATCGCGCGGGCGATCCCATCGAGTGAAGCGGCGATCATCGCATTGTCGGAAAACAGCTCGTAAAGGCCGGAGACGATCGCCAGATCCGGAGCCGGCGTGATGGCTGCCAGCCCCTCACCGTCAAAGGCATCCTGCTGGCGGAAATTGACGAAATCACCCAGTCTGCGCGCGGCAATGCTGGCACGGCCGGCGTCGACGTTGATCGGGGAATAATCCTGCAAGCGCGCACTATCGGGACGCACGGCAGCCGCCTCGATCGCATCAAGGACATAACGGCCGTGCCCGGCCGCTATGTCGAGCATATGGGTGCTGCGGTCGGCTGCTTTCAGGCGCTGCAGCGCGCGGTCGATCAGCTCCTGCAAATGCAGCTTGCGCTGCCTGATGCCGCGCCAGCCGATCGCCTCGAGGAACACCTTGTCGATCAACCGGCCGCCGGGACCGAGCCCGCGCGGCTTGTTCTCGTAGACGTAATCGAGCGTCGAGCCGGAATCGAAACCGGTCTTGACTCCCGTCTTTATGCCTTCCGACACCAGCGCGCCGAGCCTGATGTTGAGACGGCTGAGCGCCCAATAGATGCCGCGCGGGGACATGGCGTCCAGAGGGCTCGCGAGCCGGTCGGCCTCGTCCTTGGTATAACCCTGGACATGGGCAGTGCGAAGATCGGCAGGCGCCCGGGGCTCGGTGAAATGCGCATCGATGAAACGGCGGACCTCGGCGAGCGCAATCGCGCGGTCCTTCTCACCGAGTGTGTCATGGTAGAAGCCGGCAAGCACATGCCGTTCCTTGATGCGACTGCCGAGATTTTCGTAAAACCGATGCTGCGGCGCGTGCCGCACCACCCAGTCGCTGCCGGAGATCAGCAATTGGGTCGGCACGGTGATGGCGCGGGCGTCGCCGACGACGCGGGCGGCCGCTTCATAAAGCTGCAACAGAATGTTGGAGGCGATCGGCCGGGTGATCAATGGGTCGGCCTCAAAGGAGGCGATGCGCTCGGGATCATGCGTCAGAAACCTCGCCTTGACATAGGAATTGACGAAGAATGTCCCCTTGAGCTTTTCCCAGAGCGCAATGCCTTCCCTGGCAAAAGGCACGTAGAGCTTGACGCTGAAGGCCGGCGAGGCAAGCACGAGCGCACGGATCGGCGGCGCATAGTCGTGCACCCAGGTGGTGGCGAGAACCGCGCCGACGCTCTGCGCAATGACGGCGATGTCTTCGACTGGAATACCGCTTGTCTCGCTGACATGGCGGACAAAGCAATCGAGATCATGCGCCGAGGCCGCAAAGGATGGCGAATAGCCGCGCTCTCCAGGCGAACGCCCGTGGCCGCGTGCGTCCCAGGCGTAGAAGGCAAAATCATCGAGGCCGAGCTCGGTAGCGAGATGGGCGACGCGGCCGCTATGCTCGTGGCCGCGATGGAGAAGAATGATTGCGCCCTTCGGTGCAGCGCCGGTCGCAGGCCACATCCGATAAAAGAGCCGCGTGCCATCATGCGAGACAAATTCGGATTCATGCATGGGTCTGGTCGTCGAGGACGGTTGCTCGCTATCGGCAGTCTGCAGCACAGTCATCTCCAATTCTGATCGGTGGATAGGTTGCATCCATTGGCGGCAACAGTGAGTTGCTTTCATTGCAAAAGTCTAGCTGCAAATGATAAGTCCTTTGGGTGAGCCGATATGAAGTGCGGGCTTTCCCACAGCTACGACAATCCGCACTGCCCGAGCCGGGATAGACTGTTCAAATGCCGTAAAATTCCACTGAGGTCGCATGTCTGTTTATCAATTGAAGTCCCGGTTTCAGAATATTCTTCGCCCTCTGGTGCGCTCGCTTGCGGCACGAGGCGTCACCGCCAATCAGGTGACGTCAGTTGCCGCCGTCGCCTCGGTTGCACTTGGCCTTTTCCTGAGCCTCGCCCCGCTTCCGCATTGGTTCCTGCTGGTGCCTGTATGGTTTCTGCTGCGCATGGGCCTCAATGCCATCGATGGCATGCTCGCGCGCGAGCATGGGCAGAAAAGCATTTTAGGCGCCTATCTGAACGAGATCGGCGATGTCGTGTCGGATGCCGCCCTGTATTTACCGTTTGCGCTCATCGATCCGAACGGCTTGATGCCGGCGATATCAGTCATATTCCTCTCGGCATTGACGGAGTTTACCGGCGTTCTGGGTCAAACGGTCGGGGCAAGCCGGCGTTACGACGGGCCGATGGGCAAGAGCGACCGCGCGGTGCTTTTTGGCGCGCTCGGCATCTTTGTCGCGGTTGGTGGTACGTTTGCAGCATGGACGTCGTGGCTTTGGGCGGTGGTGGCGCTCCTTCTGATATGGACCATCATTAACCGGATCAGGGCCGGGATTCGCGAGGCGCAGACGACGGCCCGATAGGAAACGGATCTGGCCTGCCGCCGTTCTTCCATCGGCAATGTGATCCACAACCGACGCTGCCCTCTTTGCTCCTAACGGCACATTAAGCTTAGGTTGTATTTTTAGCGCGACCCCTTGAAAGCACAAAAGCGGTGCTTTATGTTTTATTCCATGGCAAACCCAGGCAGAACATCGCATCCATCATTGCTGCGTTACACGCTGGCGCCGGATGCCAGTGCCCGGCAGGCGCTGGATGACACCATTGCCGCCTATACCAGGATGATCGAAATCCTCACCGATCTCGTCCCTGATGGAGCGGGCGCCAACCTCGTCGTGCTGCATGACATTGCCTATGAAACCGTCCGCGAGCAGACGGGTCTGCCGGCAAGGCTGGTAACACTCGGCCTTCGCGATTTTGCCGCCAATCGCGGCGCCACTGCCGATCCGCCGCTTCTGCCGCTCGACGACAAGCTCTTCGCCATCAAGGGCCCCTCGGACCTGACCATCGCCACGGTACACGGCCGCGTTGCCGTGCCCTTCGATGTCGCGGGTTATTCCAAGGGATGGGAGAGTATTTTTCCGGCCTATCTCGTCGCAGGCGCCGACCGCTACGAGATTCACATCGGCGTCACGCCGAATTCCGCTCGGATGGAGGAAAACATGACGAACGAAGGCATTCTCTCACGCATGGGCCGCCTGATCGCCGGCATCGCCAATGCGGCGATCGACAAGGCGGAAGGCGTCAACAAGATCGCCGTCATCGAACAGGCGATCCGCGAAATCGATGCGGCGGCGGACGATGCCCGCACCAATCTCGGCAAGGCGCGCGCCGAGGAATTCCGCATCCAGAGCCGCAGGGACGAAATCGTCGAAGACATGAACGCGCTCGACGCAAAGATCCGTCTTGCGGTTTCCTCCGGGCGGGATGACCTGGCAAAGGCCGGCGTTGCCCGCCAGATCGACCTCGAATCCCAAATCGCAGCGCTTGACAAGGCGTTGGCCGATGCCAGGGAACAGGTTGATGAAGGCCAGAAAGCGCTGCAGGCCGTGCTCGCCACGCGCCGCGAGGCGGATGCGCGTCTTGCCGATTTCAAGCGCAGCATCGCCCAGCATCCCGAACAGGCCGCAACCGGCCATGGCCAGCCCTCGCCCGGCGCAGGTGCTGCGCGGGCGGCCGCAGCGGTCTCGCGGCTGACCGGCGTTCCGTCAGCCGAGCATATCAATAGTTCCGAGTTGGACGAACTCGACCGGTTGCACCGCGAACGGGCGATCGAGGCACGCCTCGCACGTTTCAAGACGGATAACCGGTAACGCCGATGGCACTTTTCTTCGCCCCCGAATGCGCCCCCTTTGCCATCGCCGCCGCCGTGCTTGCGGGCCTGACGGCGATCGAGATGCTCGCAACCGTCATGGGTTTTTCGATAACGGAGCTTCTCGGAAAACCGGATTTCCATGGCCATGACGGCATTGCGGGCTACCTCTCCTGGCTCAATCTCGGCGGCGTGCCCCTGCTCATTCTGCTGATGCTGATGCTCGGCTTCTTCGCCATCGCGGGCTTTGCCATCCAGGCTGTCGCCAACACCTTCTGGGCGCCGCTGCCCTCCGTCATCGCCGTCATTCCCGCCCTGTTGATCACCTTCCCCATGGTCAGGGCATCGAGCAGAACCGTGGCGCGGATCGTGCCGCACGACGAGACCTATGCGGTCGATCTCGACACCTTTGTCGGCCGGACTGCCGAAGTGTCCATCGGCCCGCTCGATCAGGGACTGCCGGGACGCGTCCGCGTCAAGGACCAGCATGGAAACTGGCATGTGCTGAGAGCCAGAGCCGCCAAGGATCAGCCGCCGCTTGGGATCGGCACGCAGGTTCTCCTCGTCGATCGCAACGCAGATGTATTTATCGCCATTCCCGCCCTGGTGGACCCCACCGGATCGGACAATCAATCTTTCACGGAGCAGTCATGATGTATGACATTCTTCTACCGGCCGGCATTGCAATCGTTCTGATCTTCGGTATCGGTTTTGTCCTCGCCTCCCTGTACACACGCTCCAGCCGTGACGAAGCCTATGTGCGCACCGGCCTCGGCGGCCAGAAAGTCGTGCTCGACGGCGGTTCGGTCGTCTTGCCGATCTTCCATTCCACCGCCAGGGTGAACCTGAAGACGCTGCGACTGGAAGTCCGCCGCGGCGAAGGCGACGCGCTGATCACCAAGGACCGCATGCGCGTCGATATCGGCGCCGAGTTCTACGTCCGCGTCAAACCCGATGCCTCCTCGATTGCGCTTGCCGCCCAGACACTCGGCAACCGCACCAACGATGCCGAGGCGCTTCGTATCCTGATCGAAGCAAAATTCGTCGACGGCCTTCGCTCGGTGGCCGCGACGATGAATCTCGACGCGCTGCAGGAACAGCGCATGGACTTCGTCAAGGCCGTGCAGGAAGCCGTCGGCGCCGATCTCCAATCGAACGGCCTCGAGCTCGAATCCGTGTCGCTGACACGCCTCGATCAGACCGATATCAAGCACTTCAACGCCAACAACTTCTTCGATGCGCAAGGTCTTGCGGCATTGACCCGCATCACCGAGGGTCGCAAGAAGGAGCGAAACGAGATCGTTCGCGACACCGAAGTCGCCATCGCCCAGAAGGATCTCGAGGCCCGCCAGCAGTCGCTGACCATCGAGCGGACCAAGCGCGAAGCCGAACTCAGCCAGGAACGCGATATCGCCAACAAATCCGCGGCGACGCGCGCCGAAACCGCCCAGCAGGAGCAGGCGGCAAAACGCGCCGAGGAGGAAGCCCGCATCGCCTCCGAACAGGCGATCGCCGAACGCGAGGCATCCGCCAAGCAGGCCCGCGAAAGCGCCAACATCGACGCGGCCCGCGCTGTCCAGCAACGCGAAACAGAAGCCAAGCGCGATCTTCAGATCGTCGCCCAGGAAAGCGCGATCGCCGTCGCCAACAAGAGCCGCGAGGAATCCGAGGCGAAGGCCACCGCCGAAACCGCCCGGGCGCTCGCGATCGCGGCAGAGGAAAAGGTCGGCACGGCCAAGGCAATCGAGATTGCCGAGCGCGAAAAGCAGATCGCCGTGATCGACGCCCGCAAGAAAGCCGAAACCGAAGCGACCGCCGTCACCGTCGGCGCCGAGGCCGAAAAACAGGCGGCGATCGATCAGGCCGAAGCCATCAAGACGCTGGCGACCGCCGAAGCGGATGCGGCGATCATCAAGGCCAAGGGTATTCTCGAAACCGGCAAGGCCGCGGCCGAGAGCGAAGCCTTGCTCAACGACGCGCGTAACAAACTGAGCTCTGCCATCATCGAGTTCGAGATCACCCGCGAACGTATCCGGATCATTCCCGAGGCGCTTGCCGAGGCGGTCAAGCCGATCGAAAAGATCTCTGATATCCGGATTTTCGACACCGGCGGCATGCTCGGCCGCGGAAACGGCGCGAACGGCGACAGCGGCATCGGTCTCGGCGAAGGCTTGGCCGGCCAGCTCCTCTCCTATCAGGCCAACAAGCCGATCCTCGACAAATTGCTGAAAGAGGCCGGCTTCGAAGGCGACAACGCCATCTCGTCCCTCCTTGGAAATCTCGATGGCGCAAAACCCGCAAAGCAGGTTGCGGCTCCGGTGAAGCCGGCAATACCCGCAGCACCTCCGGCAGGGCCGGCACCGGCCGCAGCCCCGGCGAAACCGATCGCCCCTTCGGCGCCGACGAAGGATTGATCGAAGGGCTGGCGGGTCTGGGCTATCTCACCCAACCCGCCGCCAGCGCGCTCGCCCAGTCGGCCCGGCCTCTTTCGGTGGCCAGTGCCGACATCGCCATATGGTCGTAGGCGACGGTTCGGAACTGCCATATCCATCCGGCCGCCGTCTTTTCCAGAATGGCGTAGCTCGCCAGCGGGTGGCCGGCTTCGACTTTGTGGTAATAAGGCAGCACATCGTCATAGGCGGGGCAGCCGACGCTGCCGGGATTGACGATCAGCCGGCCATCGGAGAGGCGGACGGCGCGGGGAAGATGGCTGTGGCCGCAGAGGATCAGCGGCAGGTCGATACCCTCAGCCAGCGCCTCGATCGGTTCGATCGGCTTCAGGAAGACGAAGCCTTCAGGCGAGACCGACTCCAGCCAATAGAGATTATCGTCCTTCGGGGTCGCATGGCAGAGATAGGCCTCGCCGCGATAGACGGCATCGAACGGCAGGCTGCGGATCCAGTCGAGATGGGCCGGCGTCAGTTGCCGATAGGCTGAGGCATCCGAGGCATGCATCGCTGCCGGATCCTGCTCGATCAGATAGCGATCATGATTGCCGCAAACCGAGGTCAGGCCGAGCGGCATCAGCAGCTCCGCCGTCCGGCCGGCCTCGAGCGGCCCGCTGAAGAAATCGCCGAGATTGACGATGTCCTCGATACCCTCAGCGCGAATATCCGCAAGCACGGCTTCAAGCGCCAGATGGTTGCCGTGGATGTCGGCGATCGCAGCAAAACGCATTCCTAACTTCCTCGATAGGTGGAATAACCGTAGGGCGAGATCAGCAGCGGCACATGATAATGCGCCGTGACATCGGCGATGCCGAAGCGGATCGGCACGAGATCGAGGAAGGCAGGATGCGGCAGCGGCGTGCCGCTGGCTCTCAGATAATCACCGGCGTGGAAGACCAGTTCATAGGTGCCGGCCCGGAAATTTTCGCCTGATAGAATCGGGCCGCCATCGACCCGGCCGTCGGCATTGGTCTCGACCGTCTTCAAATGCCTGCGGATCTCGCCGTCGAGCTGGAAGAGATCGATCCTGAGCCGCTCGGCCGGTTTGCCCAAGGCGGTATCGAGAACATGCGTGGTCAGTCCGGTCATAGGGCTGGCTCTCTAATGATAAAGGGGGTTTCGAAGAAGAATTCCTCCAGATTGTTGCCTGGCCCGTCGCGGTCGACGACCAGGAAATCGGAGACCTGGCCAAGCGCCATCAGCGGATGATGCCAGACATTGCGGCGGTAATTCACGCCCTGATCCCCGCGTGCCAAAAACACCTGCGGCCTGCCCGGACATCCGCTCGCGTCCTCGGCGACGACGACCAGAAAAGGACGGCCGGAAACCGGCGAAAAACTCTGGCTGCCGAAAGGATGACGCTCCATCATGTCGATGTCATAGGGGAAACTGCGCGGCTGGCCGCGAAACAGACTGATGATCACGCGGGCGCCCTCGCCCGCCGCCTCCGCCGCGGCCAGCGCATGAAACCGCTCCGTCGTGCCGCCATTGATCAGCCGCATCGAGGCCGGATCGGTTTCGATCACCTCACCGAAGGGAGCGAAGGCGGCGCCGGTGAGTGGACGAATGTCGAGAAACTGAGACATTGCTTCATTCGCCTTGGGCATGCCAGTATCGGACGGCATCGATCTCGCGAAGCAGCTCCGGCAGCGTCCGATAGGTCGCCTCCCAGATTTCTGAGGGATCGAGATCGAAGACGTCGTCGAGAATGCGATTTCCCGTGCCGCAGATCTTCGTCCACGGCAGGCCGGGATGCTCGGTGGCAAATTCCGGATGGCTCACCAGCAGACGGGATGCCGCAGCACCGATGGTGAAGTGGCAGAAGGCAACGGCCTTGAAGGTCAGCTGGTCCTCGGCGAAAGCCGCCTCATCCATTCCGCCGATGAAGGACAGCGCTTGGGATGCCGCCTTTTGCATGTCGTTGAGATAGTCGATGGCGCGTCTCTCCTTCATTCAGCCTCCGGCAGCATCGAGGTCAAACGCAACAGCGCGATCTTTTCGACCTGCGCCGTCGCGGTCGAAAACTCTTCGTCCCGCCTGTTGCCGATCCGTGTTTCGAAAGCTTCCAGGATATCCTCCTTGCCGAGTCCTTTGACGGCGATGATGAAGGGAAAGCCATATTTTTCGACATAGGCCGAATTGAGTTCAGTGAAGCGGGCGTGCTCGGCGGGGCTCAGGCGGTCGAGACCGGCGCCGGACTGCTCCTTGCGGCTGTCTTCGGTAAGTTCGCCCGATACGGCAAGGCGCCCGGCAAGGTCGGGGTGGGCGCGGAGCACGCCGAGACGTTCCTCCGGGCTTGCCGCGCGGAAGACCGCGGCAAGCGCCGCATGCACCCCTGATGCCGTCAGCGGCTCGGTCACGCTGCCGGCGTCATAGGCGCGCTCGGCGATGAAAGGCGAATGTTCGAAGACGCCGCCAAAGCGGGAAACGAAATCCTCGCGCGACAGCATCAGATCGCGTCCGGCTGATGGTGCTTGTGCCAGTGCTCGGCAATCTCGATGCGGCGCGGAATCCAGACCTTGTCGTGCTTCAGCACATATTCGATGAAGCGCTTCAGCGCCGCCGCCCGACCCGGGCGCCCGACGAGACGGCAATGCAGGCCGACCGACATCATCTTCGGGCTGCCCGCCTTGCCTTCCTCATAGAGCGTATCGAAGGCATCCTTGAGATAGGTGAAAAACTGGTCGCCGGTGTTGAAACCCTGCGGGGTCGCAAAACGCATATCGTTGGTTTCGAGCGTATAGGGAATGATCAGGAAGGGTTTCCCGTCGACGCCCTTGACCCAGAAGGGCAGGTCGTCGGCATAGGAATCGGAGGAATAGAGGAAGCCGCCCTCCTCCTGCACCAGCCGCAGCGTATTGTCTGAGGGCTTGCCCTGGTACATGCCATAGGGCCGCTCGCCGGTGAGTTCGGTGTGCAGGCGCACGGCTTCGAGAATATGCTTGCGCTCCAGATCTTCCGGAAAATCCTTATATTCCAGCCAGCGGTAACCGTGGCTGGCGATTTCCCAGCCGGCCTCCTTCATCGCCGCGACGGCTTCCGGGTTGCGCGCCATCGCCAGCGTCACGCCGTAGACGGTCGCCTGCACCTTGAGATCGGTGAACATCCGCCAGAGCCGCCAGAAACCGGCGCGCGAACCATATTCGTAGATCGATTCCATGTTGAGATTGCGCTGCCCCGGCCAGGCGGCCGCGCCCACGATCTCCGACAGCAGATTTTCTGACGCCGGATCGCCATCGAGGATCGAGCTTTCCCCGCCCTCCTCGTAATTGATAACGAACTGCACGGCGACGCGTGCCTCTTCAGGCCATTTCGGATCGGGCGTCTGACGCCCGTAGCCGACGAGATTGCGCGGATAAGTCTCGGATACCATCAAATCACCTTCTGAAAAGACGGAGAACGGTAGCATCCGCAGCCGGAATGTCGAGACGGAAACTGCGCAGCGGAATTTTGTCCTTTCTGCACAAGTATTTAGCTCATCGCCTGTCAGGCGATCTTGCGGGCGCTGACCTTGCCCATCGGATGCAGCGAATGAACCCGGAAAGGCCCGCCGGTACCCTCCTCGATCATCAGCGCCACGTTCGAAACCACAACCGGTTCACTCAGCACAGCCTCGAAAACCGTCCGCAGCGCCGGCTCGATGCGCGGCATGTCGATCGCGTTGACCGGACCCGTCACCGGCATATGGAAGCGGAACTCCTCCATCACGTAAGGATTGCCCCAGCGATGCAGATTTGAGAACTGCGCCGCCGACAGCCCGTCCGGATCGCTGCGTTCGATATCGGCCTCGCTGAGCGGCGCGCGGAAACGGTCGAATTCCTGTACGATCGCCGAAGCGAGATACTGGATCTGCTCGCAGGGAGCGCTCGGCAGCAGGCTGTAGAAATTGCCGAGCCTGGCGACTTCGAAACGCGGAATCTGGAAAGGAAGGACAGTCCCGGAAAAACGCATGAGATCGCGCAGGAGTTGCGCTTCGGACAGGTCCGGACACAAGTGGAACGGCGCCTTCAAGACGCCGTGAAAACCGTAGCGCCGCGGCACGGCCGTATGGAAGGCGATCTCGTGAATGCCGAGGCCGCGCACGGCCGGAGGCTCCAGCATATCGCCTGAGAACACGTTGCGGCCAAGCCAATGGGCGGCCATGAGCGATAGCGGGTCGCTTGCCGGGGGCGTGAAGCAAATGGCATAGCGCATGCGATTTCCTCCATCAGGAAAAGGAGCGCCGGTGATCTCAGGCGCCGTCGATGCGCAAGCAGATAGGTGATTTGCATGACAGAATAACGAAACGAGGCGGCGGCGAATTCACGTTTAACGTGAAGCCGCTGCGATATGGCTTGAAATTGCGAAGCTTTCCGGCAGCAAAAATCCGCAATCTGTATCGCCTGCGATACAGATTGCCGCTTCCGCCAGCCGGTGGGCCAGGCCGAAGCTGACCTTGAATCCGCCGGTCAGCGCGATCAGGCGCGGGTGATCGGGATGGCGGCCGATCATCGGATCACGGTCGATCGCCTTCGGGCGAAGCCCGGCCCAACGTTCGACGACGACGGCATCGCGGAGCGTCGGCACGATCTCCCGCGCCCCGGCAATCAGCGCGTCGAGTTGGGTATCCGTCGAGGTCGGATCGTCGAAACGGTTCTCGCTGGTGCTGCCGATCGCCGCATGGCCGCCCTCATGCGCCACGACATAGAGCCCGTCGAGAAAGATCGTCGGCAGCACCGGGTCGATATCGGCTTTCAACAGCGCCGCCTGTCCCTTGACCGGCTGGCCAAGCAGCTGTTTCAACCCCGGCGTCAGGCCCTGCAGCAACGGAAAGGATTGATGGCCGGCGGCCAGGATGCAGTGACGGAAAGCGATGCTTTCGCCGCCTATCTCGGCCACGCCGCGATCCGGATCAAGGCCGGCAACCGTTGCATGCTCGGAGATGCGCACATGTTTTGACCGCCGCAGCAAAGCGACGAGGGCCGCGATCAGCGAACGGGGCGCCACGCGGGCGGCGAGCGTGTCGTGCACGAAGCCGCTCTCGCCGGCCGAGGCCTCGATCCAGCCGCCGACCGGCGGATTGTCGAGCACATGCCAGTGGAAACGGCGCGCGCCGGCCTGCCAATGCCGCTCGGCATCCTCGCAATGTCGGCGCGCGATTTTTTCGAGATGCGGCTTCGGCAGCGGGATCAACCGTCCCGAACGGCGATATCCGGCCGAAAGCCCGGTCGCCGCTTCGAGCGTGGCGATCTCGTCTTCGAGCGAGACCAGCGCATCGAATTGAAACTGCTTCTTCTCCGACCAGCGATCCGGCATATGCGGCATCAGCGCGCCAAGCAGGCCGCCGCTTGCCCCTCCGCCCAATCTGCCGGCATCGGCGATCAGGGTGGCGATGCCGCGGCGCTCGGCATGGACGGCCGCCCAGAGACCCATGATGCCGCCGCCGACGACCAGCAATTCGCAGGATGATTGACCTGAGACCGGCCGAGGATTATCGGCTTTTTCCATGACAGACGTGAACCCCGATCAGATTGGCGCGGGCGCGCCGCAGCCGCTCGAATGGCGCGACGGCGATATGCCTTATTCCACCGCCTTTGGCGATCATTTTTATTGCCAGACCGACGGACGGCTGGAATGCGGCCATGTCTTCCTCGCCGGCAACGGCCTGCCGGAGCGCTGGGACGGGCGGCAGGAATTTTTGATCGGCGAGCTCGGCTTCGGCACCGGCCTGAACTTCGCCGAGACCTGGCGGCAGTGGAAGCTTCACCGCAAGCGCGGCCAACAGTTACATTTCATCTCCTTCGAACTCCACCCGATGCGCGGCGAGGAGATCGGCCGGGCGCTCTCGCATTGGCCGGAGATCGATGCCGAACGCGAGGCGCTGACGGCGGCCTGGCCGCAAACGCCTGATGGTACCGTCTCGCTCGACCTCGACGACCAGACGAGGCTCAGCGTCGTCTGCGGCGCAGCGCTCGACGGCGTCGCAGCCGCAAAGCCCGGCTTCGACGCCTGGTATCTCGATGGCTTCGCCCCGTCGCGCAACGGCGACATGTGGTCGGAGGAACTGATGCGGCGCGTCCACGAAAAGACCACGCCCGGCGGCACCTTCGCCACCTATGCCGCGGCCGGCTTCGTCCGCCGCAACCTCATCGCCGCAGGTTTTGCCGTCGAACGCCGCCAGGGCTTCGCCGGCAAACGCGAAATGCTCTGCGGCATCAAGGCGCCCGGCAAATAAGCATTCCGGATTCGATCGCCAATATTGCCAACAGTTACCGCTTTGCCGATGATCTCCGAAAAGGAATGGATATGGCAAACGACGCGAACTCTGGCCCGCAACTCCAAAACCACATGGACGAACGTGTGAAATCGGAACAGGAAAAACGACTGATGACACTCGATCTGGCAATCGGCCAGGGGATCGCCGACGCGGAAGCGGGCCGCATCAAGCCTATCGGCGATGTCCCAGCGCGCCTGACGGCCAGATACGACGACCGTTCGTGATCGTCCTGTCCCACAAAGACCCGCAACTAGGTAGCATTGCTGGTTTCCGCCTATAACTAATCTTATCGCGAAGATTGCATTCGGCGTCGGGACCGTCTATCGACGGGTGGAACTCAAAAGGCCCGACATACCGACATGGAGAATATCGTTCCAAAGACTGTCCGACGACGCTGAAGCTCTCAAGCTTCCGCGAACCTTTAGTCATGCAGTCAAAGGGAATGATCCATGTCCGTGAAATCGGCAGCGCTCGCCGCGCTCGCATCCGCATATAAGCTGAACGGCCTTGAAGCCGCTCCTTCCGTCGTCCGGTCAACGAAGCCGGAATTCGGTGACCTCCAGTGCAACGATATGATGCCGCTCGCCAGGGCAGCCGGGAAGAACGCGCGCGAGTTGGCCGCCTCCGTCGCCACAGCGGCGCACCATGACGTCTTCGAAGACGTGTCCGTCGCAGGTCCTGGCTTCCTGAATTTCCGGTTGTCGAACGAGACCATTGCCGCAGAGGCGACAGCTATGCTGGGAGATCCCACGCTAAGCGTCGGGAAAGAGTCCCCCGTCCGCACCGTCATCGACTTCGGCGGCCCCAACGTCGCGAAAGCCCTGCACGTCGGCCACCTCCGGTCATTCGTCATCGGTGAGAGTCTCCGGCGCATCTTGGCCGAGATCGGACACGACGTGATCTCGGACATTCACCTCGGCGACTGGGGTCTGCAGATGGGCAAGCTCTTGCACGGCGCTGCTATCGCCTCCGGCTGGCGGCACGGAGATCCCATGTCTTTCATCAAAGACTTCTCTTTCGACGAAATGTCCGTCGAGGAGCTCGGGATACTCTACAAGTCTGGCAATGCGGCGAGCGAGGACGATACCGCGCTTGCGGTTGCCCGGTCACTTACGAACCTGCTCCAGGACGGCCACCCCATCCTCACGGCCGCATGGAAGCGGATGCGGGAGATCTCCCTCGAGGCGGTGTCAGCCACCGCCGGACAGCTGGGGGCGCATTTCGACTTATTTTTCGGCGAAAGCGACGCCCACTCCGAGGTCGCCCCTATGCTCGACGACCTCGTGTCACGCGGGCTCGCCCTGGAGAGCGACGGAGCGCTGGTCATCGACGTCTCCGGCGAGGGACTACCTGACAACGTCCCGCCGCTTTTACTGCGGAAGAGCGATGGTGCCGCGCTATACAGCACCACGGATCTGGCGACGCTGCGGCGGCGGGTGCGGGACATCGGTGCGCAACGGATCATCTACTGCACCGACGACCGCCAAGCGCTCCACATCGGGAGCGTTTTCTCGGCTGCGCGCTCGGCAGGATATGCCCACGGTGTTGAGCTGCGGCATGCAACTTTCGGCACCGTCCGGGGATGGAATGGAAAGCCGTTTAAGACCCGGGACGGCTCCACGGCGTCGCTCAGCGACATGATCGAGCTGGCGCTTGCCAAGGCCGCCGAGAAAGTGAAGGACAAGGATTCGGCGACTGCGGTTGGCCTCGGCGCACTGAAGTTCGCCGACCTCTCCACCCCGAGGAAGACCGGATACGTCTTCGATATCGACAAGATGACCTCTTTCGAGGGACGGACGGGACCGTATCTGCAGTACGCCTACGCGAGAATCTGTTCGATCCTTGACAAGGCAGCCTCGGCAGGCATCGTTCCGGGCGTCACGGTCTCTGTCAGCCATCCGTCAGAACGGGCGGTGCTGGTCGAATGCCTCTGGTATCCGCATTCGCTGTCCGAAGCCGCCCGGCAGCTTGAACCGTTCGAGATCGCTGAACGGGCATATCAAGTGGCGGACACCTTCAATCGCTTCTACGCGGACTGCGCAGTGCTGAATGGAGAAGATCCACCCGGACGTCTCGCGACCTGCAAGCTGGTAGCGCAAGTGATCGGGAAGTGTCTTGAGCTTCTCGGAATGGAAACAGTGCGAAGAATGTGACCCTTTGCTTTTGCACCGATGTTTCTTATCAGGTGGAGGCATCCGAAGCAGCGGTCGAATGGTTTACATCCACGAGAAATCGGATCCCAAAGCCGGTGGCAGCTTCCAATTGCGCAAAGATCAGTAGCTGCTACGCCCCGGCTGCTCCTCGTCCTTGCCGAGCCATTGCCGGATCTTCTCTTCCAGCAATTCCGGGCTGATCGGCTTCGACATGTAGTCGTCCATGCCGGCGTCGAGGCAGAGTTCGCGGTCGCTTTCGAGTGCGTGGGCCGTGACGCCGATGATTGGCACGCGGTGGCCCCGCCCCTTTTCCCGTTCGCGGATCGTCTGGGTCGCCTGATGGCCGTTCATGACCGGCATCGACACGTCCATCATGATGATGCGCGGCGTATGCCGCTCCCAGGCGGCGACCGCCTCCTCGCCATTGTCGACGACGAGGAAGGAAAGGCCGGTTCCCTGCAGGATCTGCGTGAAGACGATCTGGTTGACCTCGTTGTCCTCGGCGACGAGCACATCGACGAATTCGGCCGCCCGCTGCTGCGGCACAGGCGCAGGCGCAGGCGCCGGAACGGGCGCGGCCGCTGCAGCCTGCAACCGGGCGATCTCGGCCTCCGAAGCCTGCTTGACGCGGCTGGCGCGCACCACTTCGACGACCGTGTTGCGCAGCACATTGGCGCGCGCCGGCTTCATCAGATGCGCGTGGCCGTTCAGCGCCGCGAATTCCTTTTCCGTGCCCGAAATATCCATCGACGTCAGGAAGATGATCGGCAATTCGGCGAAGCGGCGATCGGCGCGCAGCCGGCGGGCGACATCGGCACCGTTCATGTCGGGCATGTGATAGTCGAGTATGACGGCATCGACGCTGACGCCGAGATCGGCCGCCGCCTCCAGGATCGCAAGCCCGGTGCCGCCGCCCTCGGCAGCGACGCCGTCGAAGCCCCAGAGCTGCAGCTGCTCGGTGAGGATGCGCCGGTTCACCTCATTGTCGTCGACGACGAGGATGCGGGCGCCCTGCACGTTGATCGGCAGCGGCTTCGGCTCCAGGCGGGCGGCCGCCACCGCAAACGGCAGGTTGACGGTGAAGACCGAGCCCCTGCCCCATTGGCTCTCGACATTGAGATAGCCGCCGAAGAGATCGACGAGGCCGGCGGTGATCGCAAGCCCGAGACCGGTTCCCTCATGCCGCCGGGTCGAGGAAGCGTCGACCTGCGAGAACTTGTCGAAGACCGATGCGAGCTTTTCGGCCGGAATGCCGATTCCGGTATCCTCGATGCGGATGCTCGCCATGATCTCGCCGCCGGCCGCCGCCTGGAAACCGACATCGACGAAGACATGGCCGCGCTCGGTGAACTTGACGGCATTGCCGACGAGATTGGTGACGATCTGGCGGAAACGGCCGGCATCGCCGATCACGGCGGCCGGCAGATCCGGAGCGGCCCGCACCAGCAGCTCGATGTTCTTCTCGGCGGCATGCGAGGAGAGGAGTGTGGCCACATCCTCCACCGCTTCGGTGATGTCGAAGGCGGCTCTGCGCAGTTTCATCTGCCCGGCATCGATCTTCGAGAAGTCGAGGATGTCGTTGATGATCGTCAGCAGTGCATTGCCGGATTTGACGATGATGTCGACGAAGGTCTTCTGGCGCGTGTCGAGATTGGTCTTGGCAAGCAACTCCGCCATCCCGAGCACACCGTTCATCGGCGTGCGGATCTCGTGGCTCATATTGGCGAGGAATTCGGATTTGGCGCGGTCGGCGGCTTCGGCGCGCGATAGGAGCTGGCGCAGTTCCTCTTCACGGCTCTTCAGCTCGGTGACATCGGTGAAGAGCGCCACCCAATGCTGTCCCTCGCTGATGGTCGCATCCATGTTTACCCAGCGCTCGCCGCCGACATGGAAGACGGTGGAAATCGGCTGCCTGGCGGCGATATTGGCGCGCCATTCCTGCAGGATTTCGTCCGCCGCATCGTGGAAATCGCCGCGCGCCGCGCAGAATTCGAACATGCCGAGCCAACCCTGCCCGGCCTCGATGTAGGAAGCCGGAATCTGCAGAATATCGGCCATCGCCTCGTTGGACATCTTGATGATGCCGTCCTGGACGATGGCAAGCCCCTGCGACATCGCATGCGTCGCATCGCGCATCATTTCGCCGACCCGCTCCAGCGCGGCGCGGGTCTCATGAATTTCCTTTTCCCGCTCGCGCACCGCCGAGATGTCGGCATAGGTCAGCAGAATGCGGTCGTTGGAGATGCGGCGGCTGTCGAAGATGACGGATTTGCCGCCCGCCCAGCCGAGCTCGATCGGCTCCGGCTCATCGGTCTCGAACAGGTGCTTGCGGAAGGCGTAGATCTCTTCCGGCGTCTGCGTGCCGTCGTAGCGGCCGAGCTCGTCATTGCGGCGAATGACGTCGATGAAGGGGCGGCCATCGAAGCGGTCGTCGAGCGGCAGCTCCCAGATGCTGTAGAATTCGTCGTTGACGGAGAGAATCCGGTGGTCGTTATCGAGGATCAGCACGCCGATGGGCAGCGAGCGCAGGATGCTCTCGATATCCCGATGCAGCGCTTCTTCCTGCTTCTTCGCCTCGATCAGTGCCTTCTCCCGCTCCTTGAGCGGCGCGATATCGGAAAAGGAGCCGACGACATAGGTGCGCCCATCCGGCGTCACGACGCGGTTGACCCGCGAGATGAGCGGATGAATGCGGCCATCCTTGCCCGGCATCTGGCTTTCGATTTCCTTCGACAGGCCGTCTTCCAGCGCCAGGCGGTTTTCCTGGTAGATCGCCTCTCCCTCCTCCGGCCCGAACATTTCGTGCTCGGTCATCCCCAGCACCTGAGAGCGGTCGTAGCCCCCGAAGGTCTCGTAATATTGATTGGCATAGACGAGGCGGTGTTTGTCGTCGCGCACGAAAACCGCGACCGGCAGGTCCTCCATGATGGTGCGCAACAGATCGCCTTCGTTGACGCTCTCGTGCCAGCGCCTATCGCTGCGAGCATCCGGCTTTGCGCCGGTGCGGTAGGCGGCGTTGACGACCAGCGGGCGACCGTCCTCTGCAAAGATGCCGATCGGCTGGTCGAGTTTTTCCAGCGCCTCGCGCACCTGGGCGAGATCGGAATCGTTTACAGTCCGAGGGCTGCCGCCGGTCTCCCTGCCAACGGCGCGGCGATCACGCACTTCGAAGATGCCGAGCACATAGGCCCGCTCCGGCGACGGCGAAAAACTCTCGATCTGGATGCGCTCATGGCCGAGGCCCGCGGCATCGAAGCAGATGGCGTTTTCCTCGGTGCCGAACACCAGCGCCCGGCGCTCCTTGTCTTCGCGCTCCTCTTCCTCGGGACGGTCGAAGAGTTCGCGGCTGCGCCGGCCGATGAAATCGGAAATCTCGTGGCCGAGGAAATCGGCATAGGCTTCGTTGACGGCGACGTAGCGCAGTTCGCTGTTCTTGACATAGGCCGGGGTGTCCAGATCGGCGATCCGGCGGCAAGCCAATTCCAGTATGTCCCCGGCTGATTTCAAGAAATTGTCGCTCCCGCAATGAATGAAATATCAACTACAAAGACTATAACGCCAAGGCTTTTAACAAGGTTTTAACCATAAATTTCAGCGGGGGATTTTTACAAGCCGGCCCACCAACTGAACCTGCCTCACATTGGCGGCCCGGCTTGTACGACAAGGACAGACCGCCGCCGCCCCACGCCGCGATCCATTGAAATCATGACGAAAATTTAATGCTGCAGAGGCTTGCACGGCCATCGCGCCGCCGCGATCCGGGCCGAGCCTGAACACGGCTTTATGGAAGCCAGTCTAGATCAAGGAAAATAGCATGTCCGTTCTTCATAAGACCATGGCGACGGGCCTGATTGCGCTGACCCTTGCCGGCGCCTCGCTCGCCACCGCCACCACCGCCGATGCCCGTCCACGCGATGCCTTCTGGGGCGGCCTCGCCGCCGGCGTCGTCGGCGGCGCCCTGCTGTCCGAGGCCGCCCGCCCGGCCTATCCCGCCTACCCTGCCTACCCCTATTATCGCCCCTATCCGGTCTACCGGACCTATTACCGGCCATCCTACTGCCACCTCGAATGGCGGCACGACGATTGGGGCAACCCCTACCGCGTCAAAGTCTGCCCCGAATAGTTGAAAGCGCGATCCGGCGCCGCTTGACCTCCCGGCGGCGCCGGTCCAATCCTCCCACTGAGGGAGGATCAGCATGCCGGAACCGCTCAAAAACCTATTGCATCAGGCGCTGGTCGCCGACATGGCCGATCGCATCGCCGCCCATGCGCCCGCCTTCGACAGGGATCGTTTCATGGCGTTGGCAACGCGCAGTCTTGACGCGCTGGAGCTGATGGAACGCTCGGCCCTGATCCGCGACGCGCTGTTTGCCACGCTTCCCGAAGATTTCCCGCAAGCCGCCGCCATCCTGACGGCAAGCCTGCCTGCATCAGGCAGACCGGGGCTGACCGGCTGGATGCTGCTGCCGGTCAACCAGTTCATCGCCGCCCGCGGTCCCGACCATTTCGACCTCGGCCTCGATCTGCTGAAGGCGCTGACGCCGCATTTCACCGCCGAATACGGCATCCGTCCCTTCATTCACCGCGAGCAGCAGCGGGCGCTTGCCATTATCTCCGGCTGGCTCAGTGATCCCGACCGGCATGTGCGCCGGCTGGCGAGCGAGGGAACGCGGCCGCGCCTGCCCTGGGCCATGCGCTTGCCGCAACTTGTGAAAGACCCGGCGCCGATCCTGCCGATCCTGACCGCACTGATCGATGATCCGGAGGATTATGTCCGCCGCTCCGTCGCCAACAGCCTGAACGACATCGCCAAGGATCATCCGGATCTGGTCGCAGCCTTCATCGCCGGCCATATCGAGGCGGCTTCTGAAGAACGCCGCCGGCTGCTGAAACATGCCTCGCGCACGCTTCTGAAGAACGGCCACGCGCAGGCGCTCGCCAATTTCGGTTTTGGCGCGGCCGCGTCGCTTGCATGCGAACTGCGGCTCCGGAATGCGGAGGTGAAATTCGGCGAAGGGCTGAATTTCGAGATCCACGTCACCAATGCCGGCGAAAGCCCGCAATCGCTGATGATCGACTACGCCATCCACCACATGAAAAGCGACGGCTCGCTCTCGCCCAAGGTCTTCAAGCTTAAGACGATTACTCTTGCGCCCGGGCAAAGCCAGGCGATCGAACGCCGCCACGCCATGCGGCCGATCACCACCCGGCGTTACTACCCCGGCGAACACCGCATCGCCATCCTCATCAACGGTGCGGAAATCGCATCGGAAAGCTTCCTTCTCGTCATGCCGTCGCCTGACCCTGGTTGAGGCTTTTTGTGCACTGCACTTGACTTTGTCAGCGAACTGGGCCACATGCAGCCCAGCTTTCACCCTTCCGGCCGCCGCGTGAGCGTGCCCCTGCTAGAAAATACGGACGCAGGAAGAAGGGACAAAAGCGCATTTCGATAGAGGCCGCGCTCCCATCAGCGGCCAGAAGCGCTGGAAAGCTTTTTCCAACTCACAAGTTCCCACTTCACGCGGGGTTCTTGACGCCAGAATGAAACCGGATCGCATGGTGCGTTCCGGCGATAGTCGTTGTGGCGCCCCGAAAGGTTTTGCCTTGACTAATTTTGAATCGCTTGGTGTCTCCAAGCCGATCGTCGCCACCTTGTTCCAGCTCGGCATCGAAACGCCGACGCCGATCCAGGAACAGGCCATCCCTCTCCTCCTCGAAGGCCGCGACCTGATCGGCCTCGCCCAGACCGGCACCGGCAAGACCGCCGCCTTCGGCCTGCCGCTCATTGAAAAGCTGCTCGCCGACGAGCGCCGCCCCGACAACCGCACGACGCGGACGCTGATCCTGGCGCCGACCCGCGAACTGGTGAACCAGATCGCCGACAACCTGAAGAAGTTCATCCGCAAGTCGCATCTGCGCGTCAACGTCGTCGTCGGCGGCGTCTCGATCAACAAGCAGCAGTTGCAGCTCGAAAAGGGCACCGATGTCCTGGTCGCGACCCCCGGCCGCCTGCTCGACCTCGTCAATCGCCGCGCCATCACCCTGACCACCGTGCGCTATCTCGTGCTCGATGAGGCCGACCAGATGCTCGATCTCGGCTTCGTGCACGATCTGCGCAAGATCGCCAAGCTGGTGCCGAAGAAGCGCCAGACCATGCTGTTTTCGGCTACCATGCCGAAGATGATTGCCGATCTCGCTGGCGAATACCTCGTCGATCCCGTCAAGGTCGAAGTCACGCCGCCAGGCAAGGCTGCCGACAAGGTCGAGCAGTATGTCCATTTCGTCGCCGGCAAGAACGACAAGACGGAACTGCTGCGCAAGTCGCTGACCGAAAACCCCGATGGCCGCGCCATCGTCTTCCTGCGCACCAAGCACGGTGCGGAGAAGCTGATGAAGCATCTCGACAATATCGGCTATTCCGTCGCCTCGATCCACGGCAACAAGAGCCAGGGCCAGCGCGAGCGGGCGTTGAAGGCCTTCCGCGACGGCAGCATCAAGACCCTGATCGCCACCGACGTTGCCGCCCGCGGCATCGACATTCCGGCCGTCAGCCACGTCTACAACTACGACCTGCCTGAAGTGCCCGACGCCTATGTCCATCGCATCGGCCGCACGGCGCGCGCCGGCCGCGACGGCATCGCGATCGCCTTCTGCGCCCCCGACGAAGCCAAGCTGCTGCGTGACATCGAGCGCCTGATGGGTATCGACATCGCAGTCGCAAGCGGCGAAGCGCCGGCCAATATCAGCAGCAGCGGCCCCCGCCGCGGCAACGGCAATGGCAACAACCGCAACCGCGGTGGCGGCCAGGGTCGCGAAGCTCAGGGTCGCGGCGAAGGCCGTGGCGATCAGAACCGCTCGGAGCACCGCGGCAGCCGCCAGGAGCGCCGTCCGCGTCCCGAGCGCACAAGCCGCAACGAGGATTTCCGCGGCCAGCGCCGCGGTGAAGCCACCCCCAATCTCGGCCCCGACAACGATCTGGTCTCGACCTCCGACTTCCGCCCCTCGGCAAAGCCGCAGCGTCCTGCCCATGGCGGCCCCAATGGCCATCATGCCAATGGCGAGCCGAGCGGTCATCACCGCGGCAACGGCCGTCACGCCCACGGCCGCCCGGCCCGCAAGCACGGCGAAGACCGCGGTCCGCAGCAGGCCCAGGGCGGTGAACCCCGCCGCGAGGGCAATGGCGGCAACCGCCGCGGCGGCTCCGGCTCCCGCAATGGCGGCGGCCAGCGCCGCGAACGCGCCTGAGCGTTGATTGAACCAAAGGAAAAAGGCCGGGTCGAACCGGCCTTTTTTCATTGAAGCATGTGGCAGCCGTCGGCCTACGCTCTGGCCTGTACCTGCTGAACGACCTTGCGGTTCGTCAGATAGACACCGACGACCACGATCGCTGTGCCCAGGATCAACGGCACGGTCAGCGGTTCCCCGAAAGCGATGAAGGCTTCGAAAGCGACGGCCGGCGGCATCAGATAGATCAGCGAGGCCGCGCGGGAGACCTGACCGCGGCGAATCAGATAAAGCAGCAGTCCAACGCCGCCCATGGACAGTCCGAAGACCGACCAGACGAGCGCCGCAAAGGCCTGCGTTGTGCCATCGAAATGCTGATGCTCGAAGATCAGCGAAAGCGGCAGGGTGAGAAGCAGCGCCCCGACATATTGCAGCGTCGCGATGGACCTGAGGTCACCGGATTGCAGGTGTTTCTTCTGATAGAGCGTGCCGTAGGTGACGGACCCCATGGCGATGAGGTTGATCGCCAGCGGCAGCGCGGCATGGGTGAGATCTGATGCCGCCGGATCGAGGAGTTTCGGCGAAATGGCGATGGCAATGCCGATGAAGCCGAAGCCAAGACCGAGCTTCTGGGTCGGCTGCAACCGCTCGCCGACGAGAAAGGGAGCCGCCATCGCCGTCAACAGCGGCTGCAGCGCCGCGATAATGCCCGATATGCCGGCCGGCACGCCATTGGCGATCGCCCACCAGAGGCCGGCGAGATAGAAACCATGCAGGAAGAAACCGGAATAGACCGCACGCAGCGCCGTCGCCCGGCTTTTCGGCCATTGCGCCCCGGTCACCAGGCAAAAGCCCAGGAATGCCAGGGCCGATAGCGCATAACGTATCGAAAGAAAGGTGAAAGGCTCGGAATGCAGCGCCGCATACTTCGCCACCACCCAGCCCGTGGACCAGAGCAGGACGAAAACGGCAGGGGCAAAGCGGTCGAGGGACATGAGGCAGCTCGGCAGAAAAGGGTTCGCCGTGCTGATAGCTGCACCGGGCGGTCACAGTCAAAGGCGAAGCGTTGATGATTATTTGAAATTTCGCTGATGGTTGGGTCTGACGGACATGCTGAAGATGATACTTTTGGTGGACGAGCCTATCGACAGCTCGACGCCATGCCATGGCCAAGAAGGATCGCCGACGCATCCCCGCCCACCCTCATCCCTGTGCTCGTCATAGGGATCCAGCGCGCCCAAGTCCTTGGGCGCAGGAGACTCACTTCACCGTAGAAGTCATTGGCTGCGCCGACGCGCGTCGGCTGGATTCCTGTGACGAGCACAGAAATGAGGGAACAAGTGGGAAGGCTGTGCTCCACATATCGGTCGAGCGAAAAGTCATCATCTGCTCATTTTTTACGCAGTCCCTGGCGCACAACCACCCGCCACCTCGCTTCCATCCCCCAATTCCCGCTGTTTCACGCAACGCAAAATCTTTTCCTCGAACTGCGCATGGTTCTTGCATTGCAATTTGCGTTGTATTCAAATGAACAAAAAAGGGGAGCCGCACCTTTGGCATTTGATGAAATGATTACCGGGGACGAAAGTCCTCGCCCGCCTTATGAAAAATATTTTGAGTGGTACAACAGCCAAGACCGGTCGCATCTGATTGCCAAGTCCCGCGATGCGGAAAATATCTTCCGGAAGACCGGCATCACCTTCGCGGTCTACGGCCATGCCGATAGTTCCGAAAAGCTCATCCCCTTCGACATCATTCCGCGCATCATCTCCGCCCGTGAATGGCGAAAGCTTGCCCAGGGCATCGAGCAGCGGGTGATCGCGCTCAACGCCTTCCTGGACGATATCTACCACAAGCAGGAGATCATCCGCGCCGGCCGCGTTCCGCGCGAACTGATCGAAAACAATGTCGCCTTTCTGTCCGAGATGATCGGCTTCCGCCCGCCCGGTGGCGTCTACACCCATATCGTCGGCACCGACATCGTGCGCACCGGCGAGGACCAGTTCTACGTGCTGGAAGATAATGCCCGCACGCCTTCCGGCGTCAGCTACATGCTGGAAAACCGGGAAACCATGATGCAAATGTTCCCGGAACTCTTCCATGAGAACAAGGTGCAGCGCGTCGAGGACTATCCGTACCTGCTGCGTCAGAGTCTTGCTTCGCTCGCCCCTCCCGGCTGCACCGGCAAGCCGCGCGTCGCGGTGCTCACTCCCGGCATCTACAATTCGGCCTATTATGAGCATTCCTTCCTCGCCGACATGATGGGTGTTGAACTGGTCGAGGGCTCGGATCTGCGCGTCATCGACGGCAAGGTGAAGATGCGGACGACCCGCGGTTACGAGGCGATCGACGTGCTCTACCGCCGCGTCGACGACGATTTCCTCGATCCGCTGACCTTCCGGGCCGATTCGGCGCTCGGCATTCCCGGCATCATGGATGTCTACCGTTCCGGCAACATCACCATCGCCAACGCGCCCGGCACCGGCATCTGCGACGACAAGGCGATCTATTCCTACATGCCGGAGATCGTCGAATTCTACACCGGCAGCAAGGCGCTGCTCGAAAACGTGCCGACCTGGCGCTGTTCGGAGGCATCAAGCCTGAAATACGTGCTGGAGCACCTGGAAGAGCTGGTTGTCAAGGAAGTGCACGGTTCCGGCGGCTACGGCATGCTTGTGGGACCGACGGCCTCGAAGAAAGAGCGTGCCGATTTCGCCGAGAAGCTGAAGGCCAAGCCGAACAATTATATCGCCCAGCCGACGCTGTCGCTCTCCACCGTGCCGATCCTCGTCAACAAGGGCATTGCGCCGCGCCATGTCGACCTGCGCCCCTATGTGCTCGTGTCCGACAAGGTTCAGATCATTCCGGGCGGGCTCACCCGCGTGGCCTTGAAACAGGGCTCGCTGGTGGTCAATTCCAGCCAGGGCGGCGGCACCAAAGACACCTGGGTATTGGAGGACTGATGCTCGGAAGAACTGCAAACGGCCTTTACTGGATGTTCCGTTACATCGAGCGCGCCGAAAATATCGCCCGCCTGGTCGATGCGGGGCTGCGCATGTCGCTGACCCGCAGCAGCGCCGGCGACGACAACTGGGATGGGGTGCTGCAAAGTGCCGGCGTGCGTGAGGCCTATGACGAAGGTCACGCGAAGCTGACCAATGCCGATGCGATCGACTATCTCCTGCGCGATCGGGCCAATCCGTCGAGTGTCATGTCCTGCATCGAGTCCGGCCGCAACAACGCCCGCATGGTGCGCACCGCGCTGACGCGGGAAACCTGGGAAGCAACCAACGAATGCTGGATCGAGCTGAAGGCGCTGCTTGAAAAGCGCGTCAAGGCGGCCGAGATGCCTGAGGTGATCGACGTCATCAAGCGCCGCGCCGGTCTCATCCGCGGCGCCTTCCACGGCTCGACGCTGCGCAACGAGCTCTATAATTTTGCCCGCATCGGCACCTTCATCGAGCGGGCCGACAATACCAGCCGCATCCTCGATGTGAAATATTACGTGCTGCTGCCCTCGGTCTCGGCGGTCGGCTCCTCGCTCGACAATGTCCAGTGGGAATCGATCCTGCGCTCGGTCTCGGCGCACCGCGCCTACAGCTGGGCCTATGACGGCGAATACCGGGCAATGAACATTGCCGACTTCCTGACGCTGAATGTCCAGATGCCGCGTTCGCTGGCCTATTGCTACGAGAAGATTGTCAGCAATCTCGGCTACCTCGCCCAGGATTACGAGGCGCGACTGCCTGCCCACGATACCGCCGATGCGATCCGCACAACCCTGCAGACGCGGGCGATCCGCGACGTCATGGATCAGGGCCTGCACGAATTCCTGGAGGATTTCGTCGCGCGCAACAACCAGCTCGGCGCGGAAATTTCCGACGGCTACCGGTTCTACGTATAAGCGGATCAGAACATGAGACTGAAGATCAGCCACCTCACCGAATACCGCTACGACGAGCCGGCGCAGTTCTCGCTGCAGCGGCTCAGGCTGACGCCGCCGACATCAGCCGCCCAGAAGGTGCTCGGCTGGTCGCTGAATGTCGAGGGCGCCACACCCGAGGTGGAATATGACGACCAGTACGGCAATCACGTCAACCTGGTCTCGCTGGAAGGCGCGCAGCACCTGACGCGCATCCTGGCCGAAGGCGAGGTCGAGACGGCGGATAATAACGGCGTCACCGGCCCGCATACCGGCTTCTGCCCGCTTTGGCTCTTCCTGCGCGAAACGCCGCTGACCAAGGGCGGCAAGCTGGTCAAGGAACTGATCAAGGGGGTCGCCGGCGATAACGACCTTGCCCGCATGCATGCGCTGATGGAAGCAATCCACCAGACGGTCGATTATAAACCCGGCACCAGCAACACCGCGACGACGGCCGAACAGGCGCTGGAAAAGAAGAGCGGCGTCTGCCAGGACCATGCCCACATCTTCATTGCCGCCGCCCGCGCCCTGCAGGTGCCGGCGCGTTATGTCTCGGGCTATCTGATGATGGCGGAAAAGGTCGAGCAGGCGGCGACCCATGCCTGGGCCGAAGCCCATATTCCCGGCCTCGGCTGGGTCGGTTTCGATCCCGCCAACGAGATCTGCCCGGATACGCGTTATGTCCGCGTCGCCTCCGGCCTCTGCTACCGCGACGCCGCGCCGATCTCGGGCATGCGCATCGGCACGCCGGGAGAAACGCTGTCGGTGACCGTGAAGGTCGAGGATGGCGGCCAGATGCAAAGCCAGAGCCAGAGCTAAGCGGCATCAGCCGCTCGGAAGAGCGAGATCCAAATCTGAGCTCCCTTGTATGCGCGCACCGGATTTCGACGGTCTTCCAGGGCTGATATCTCTGTGCTCAGCTGATGGCGATATGCGGCCTTTCCCCCTCGAAGCGCCATGGCTGGGCCTGTCCATCGCGCGCCGGCGATCTCCTGCAGATGGATTGGTCTCGGCCGCGCCGTTTCACCAGCACGTCACGCCGCCAGACGATGCGGAATTCGGACAGCCCATCGAGGCCCGATATCCGCCCCGCTAACACCTGTCCTGTATCGCGCGTTGGCATGGCTCAACGAGAAGCATCCCGGCTCGCATCGAGAGGACGCAGCCAACTTTGATCCGTCGCAATGATCGGGCCGCATGGCCATGGTTGGATTTCAGAAACAAGCAGAGCGGAATACACCGTCGTCGTGGCATATTGGCAGAAGTTCCCGCGAAGGCGGGCTGGCTGACAATGTCTGGATCTTCGGATGATGACTTCATTGGTGATGACGGACGCATTCCAACGTCTCAGCCTGGCGCTCGCGATCGGCATCCTCGTTGGGATCGAGCGCGGATGGCGCGAACGCCAGGCTGCGCCGGGCAAGAGAGTGGCGGGCATCCGCACCTATGGCCTGTCGAGCTTCCTCGGCGGCTTTTGCGGTTTTCTGCAGCCGGTCACCGGACCGATCCTGCCGACGGCCATCTTCGTGTTCTTCTGTATCACGGTGCTCGTCTTCAGCGGCATGCAGGCAGCACGGGAGAAAGATTACAGCGCGACCGGCACCATCGCCGCGATAACGGTCTTTGCGCTCGGCTTCGCCGCTGTCGTTGCGGATATGACGGCGACTGCGGCGAGTGCCGTCGCGATCACCGCGCTTCTGGCGGCGCGGGAGCCGCTGCATGGATTTCTCCGGAAACTGACCTGGCTCGAATTACGGGCCGCGCTGATCCTGCTGACGATGACGGTCGTCATTCTTCCGATTCTTCCCGACGAGGCGGTCGATCCCTGGCAGACGATCAACCCTTTCGAGCTTTGGATGATGACAATCCTGATCGGTGCAGTTTCATTCGCCGGTTACGTCATGATCAGGCTCAGCGACGCCAAGGCCGGAATATTGCTGACCGGGGCCTGCGGCGGTATCGTCTCGTCGACGGCGCTGACGCTTTCCTTCGCCCGCCAGTCGACGCAGACGCCCGCCCTCTCGCCGCTGCTTTCGGCCGGAGCGATGCTGGCGGGAGCCGTATCCCTCAGCCGGGTGCTTTTGATCTGCGGCGTCATCGCGCCTGATATACTCAAGGAGCTTGCGGCATCGCTCGGCCCGGCTGCCGCGATCCTTGCCTTGGGCGGCGGCCTCGCCGGATTGTCGCGGCGCTCCGATGGCGGTTCCGATTTTTCACCGAGAAATCCGCTGGAAGTGATGGTCGTCATCCGCTTTGCGCTTCTGCTTGCCGTCGTGACCATCGTGGCGCGGGCAACTTTGGCAGTCTTTGGAGACCAGTCGCTCGTCGCGGTCGCTTTCATCACGGGGCTCGGCGATCTCGATGCGATAACCCTCTCCATCGCCAAGCTGTCGTCGCAGACCGTGCCTGCGGACGCGGCCGCGCATGCGATAGCGGTTGCCGCCTTCGCCAATCTTCTGGCGAAAACCGGTCTTGCGGCAACGGCGGGAAGCATCGGTTATGCGGTTCGACTGGCGATCACCACCGGCATAGCGACACTTGCGGGCGCGGCCGGCTTGTTTCTGATGTGAACGGTCTGCGCTGTCGGCAGAGGCTCCAGTTCCGCACGTCGGAACGACAGCGCCGATCGCGCAGGCTAATCCGATAGCGCTGTGGCCGGCGGCTTTCACTGCAGGCTTCGCCACTCCCCTGGCGGCACACCGGTAGCAGCTTTAAAAGCTTTGGAAAAATGGCTTTGTGAACCGAAGCCGCAGGCGGAGGCAACGGCTGCAAGGCCGTTTTCGCGGTCGCGAAGGAGCCTCGTTGCCTGCTCGATGCGTCGCACCGCCACGTAGCGATGTGGAGGCATTCCGAAGCTGACGCGAAACATCTTGGCAAAATGGAAGGTGCTCAGACCGGCTTCCCGCGCCAGCCGATCAAGCGTCAGCGCCTGGTCGAGGTTGGCGTCGATGTAATCAGCAGTACGGCGACGCACGGAGGGTGAAAGCCCGCCGCGCACCGCCTCTTGCCGCGCCTGCCGATTGTGCGATTTCAGGATCCGATGAATGAGGAGCTTACAAACCGCATCAAGGGCGATACGGTCGCTCTTTTCTTGCCAGTTCAGAGGCAAAACCCCTCCCCGGACAATCATCGCCATCGCCGGGTCATCGCAAAACGTCAGATCCATCAGATCGATATGTCTGGGGTCGATGTCAAACGATGTCAGCGCTTCATAAGCGAGGAGCTCGGGATCAACGTAAAGATGAAACATCCTCAACGGCCCGCCGATATGCCATTGGCTTTTGTGTTCGGCCGGCAATAGGCAAAGCTTGCCTGGTGCTCCGCCCGCTAGCCGCTTGTCCTCACGGATGACCCTTTCGCCGCCGTCGAGATAGATGCTCAGCGTGTGATGATCGGGGCGCTCATAGAACGCTTGTCCTGCGCTGTTGGTCCACTCCGCAAGCGACAGTCCCCGGTCAACCGAGCCGGAGCGCTGAAGGCATGCGCCGGATCTTGAGAGCGCTTCTTTAACTGTCAGACGGTGTTGCTGTTCCATGATCCATCGGGGCCTCGTCTCACGAGTTTGAAGGGGACGGCGCAGCTGATCAATAGGACCAAAGGTAAAAAACCCAAGAATATACAATGCCTCTACAGTCTGCGACATAGACGTGGCTGTTCGGCTCGGTATCCATCCTCCCATCGTCGTTGACGGAGTGAAAGACCATGACCGGCCTCTGCTATGCTTTAACCGTCCTGATCTGGGGCACCACCTGGATCGCCATCAAGAACCAGCTTGGCGTCGTTCCGATTGAAGCGTCGATCGCCTACCGCTTCGCCCTCGCCGGCGTGATGCTATTTGTCGGCCTGACGGTTACGAAGAGGCTTCAGCCCATTCCCTTGCGTCATCACCCCTACGTGTTCCTGCAGTCGATCTGTCTGTTTTCCTGTAATTTTCTGTGCTTCTATATCGCCGAAACCCTGGTGCCGAGCGGCATTGTTTCGGTAATCTTCTCAGCGGCGACAATCTTCAATCTTGCCAATGGCATGGTCGCATTTGGCCAGAGGCCGTCGGCGCGCATTCTCGTCGGCGCCGCCTTCGGTGTTGCCGGCATTGGCTGCCTTTTTTGGAATGAGGCCACCGCCGCCGCGTTCGACAACAACGTGGCGATCGGTGTGACGCTTGCCCTTCTCGGGACATGGTTCTTTTCGGTCGGCAACCTTGTGTCCGTGCGCAACAGGAAGCACGGACTGTCGGTGGTTTCGGTAAACGCATACGGAATGCTCTATGGCGCGGGCATCGTCTCGGCATTCGCCGCCATTCGGGGCGTCGAATTTACCTTCGATCCTTCAGCGTCTTATGTCGGCTCTCTCCTTTATCTCGCGACTTTCGGCTCCGTGATCGGGTTTACCACCTATCTCACCGTCGTTAACCGGCTGGGAGCAGCCAAAGCCGCTTACATGACTGTGCTCTTTCCGATCGTTGCCCTGACGATTTCGATGTTTTTCGAAAATTATCAGCTCGGCCCATTGGCGGCTCTCGGGCTCTGCGCCGTTCTGGTTGGAAACGTGCTGGTTTTTTCACCGGTGCCTCGGCTGGCCGTTTTTGTCAGGCGCTTTCGCCTCTGATGTCAGGGCGAATTCCTCTGATCCGCCGCGGGTGGATTGGGCGTGGCGACATCGTCGATCAGTTCGACCATCCGGTCGATCATGCGGAAGCGCTCGACGCTGAGCTCGCCCAGCCGCGCCGCGACGGTCCAGGAGATATAGTCGATCATCGTCGCAGCCGCGGTGAAGGAGTTGAATGCCGCCAGCGAATGGCAGCGGCATCGAATGACGTGGTCGGCAGCCTTTGCGCTTTCGGCCGCACTGATATCGGTAATCAACACCGCGATGGCGCCCGTGGCGCGGATCTCGTTGAACGCTGGATATGGCATTGGAACTCCGTTCGCTTGCCGCCAACGCTGCGCAACGCGCAGCCGTCGATGCTATTTAAGGACTGTGCGATGGAAAAAGGGCCCAATCCATATCTTGTTCTCGCACCGGCCATCGTGTTGCCAGGCGCGGGTCACGTGGCGATAGGAGAGCCGCGCCGCGGGCTGACCTTCGTCCTCTTTGTCATGCTCTTTTCCATCCTCACCTTCATGACGACGACATCAGATCAATCCTTCATTGGCCGGCACGCCGGCGGACTTTTCATCTGGGCCCTGTCCATTCCCGATGCCTACCGCCGAGCGAGGCTGGCACGCCTTTAAGCATGTCGCGCAGGGATTTCAGCGATTTAATTAGAACACAACCATACGTGTTTGCCTTTGGTTTATGCTCGACTGCTAGAGCAGATCCTGTTCAATCCGGGTCATATCCGGCAGCCCTGAAGTAGTTGGCG
>NZ_LFIO01000570.1 GCF_001187535.1 Rhizobium ecuadorense | reverse complement strand
CACCAACGTCATCTACGATGCGTCGGCCGGCTATAACCGGAAGCAGCAAGATGACTTCCTGACGGAGATCGCGCCCTTTTACGCCAACGCCATCACCACCCAGGAGTTCGTGGCGAAGGCATAATCCGCCGCTGGACCCGGCCCGGTTATAGGGCCGGGCTTCCGTGGGTCCGTAGATGAGGCTATACGATGTTCGGACGAATGGTCGAACTCACGGTCGCGCCGGGCAACACCGACGCATTCGGACACGCTTTCGCGGTCCAGGCCGCCGCAGTGCGTGTTAGCGAACCGGGTAACCGCCTG
>NZ_LFIO01001751.1 GCF_001187535.1 Rhizobium ecuadorense | reverse complement strand
GCTTGATCCAGCCTGCCTGGAACCCGGTCTCATCGATCTGCTCCGTCAGCTCGCGAAGCATCCATGCCTCCAGCTCCTTCTCGGAAGCCTGGCGGACCCATTCGGGAATCCAGGGTTCACGGTAATTGCCGGTGGGAACGACGATCGGAAAATCCGTCGCAAGCGACACGGCAAGATCGATATCCGCACGGCGTCCAACACCGCCCGTCGAGCATTCGACCAGTGCCGTCACCCCGAGCTTCTTGATCCGCTCGATTTCGGGGGCCATCAACCGAACGACGCCTTCGATGTCTGCTTCGGCAT
>NZ_LFIO01000290.1 GCF_001187535.1 Rhizobium ecuadorense | reverse complement strand
CTTCACCGCCGGCATGGAAGCTGGCGGTCGAGCCGCTCATGGCGATAAGGTTCGGCTGAGCCAGACGACGCACCAATCCCTTCTGCTCGAGCGCATTGATGACCACGTCGATGCGGCCGCCGGAGATTTCCAGCACCTTGGCGATCAACTGGCCGAAGGGCAGCATACCCGTTGCCGCACCCTTGGGGTCAAGGAGGCTACGGGCCAGGCTGCCGTCATCATTCACGGTGATACCCTGGCTGGTCGTTGCCTTGCCGATGCCGTTGTTGCCGTGCCCGGACCAACCGATCCCGAGGTCACGACC
>NZ_LFIO01001390.1 GCF_001187535.1 Rhizobium ecuadorense | reverse complement strand
AAGATCTTCCGCTTCGGCTTCCTTTGCTACCGCCCCTCCGTGTGTGCGGCTCAGAAGCCCGCTTCCATCCAAGGTCTGCAGGTCGCGGCGGATCGTCTCTTCGGTGACGCCAAAAGACTTGCTGAGATCAGTGACCTGCACCGTCTTGTGACGATAGACCAGGTCAAGAATTTTCTGTCTTCGTTCGACTGCGAGCATTTTTTAGGGGAAACCCATTGTTATTTCTGAGGGTAGTAATTCAGGATATCGGCCGACTTTTCAATCACGATGCGAGCCGCTGCAAGGTTTTCGATCAAACCAAGGC
>NZ_LFIO01000747.1 GCF_001187535.1 Rhizobium ecuadorense | reverse complement strand
GCTGTAACCTGCGTCATGCAGGATCTTGTATTCCGGCAGGAAGTTCACCTCGAAGCCGCCAAAGTCCTGCCAGGGCGCCATATGCCCCGGATAGCCGTAGCGATTGCAGGGCATCGGGTGGTTCATGATGAGCAACTTGTCGGAGCCGGCGGCTGGAATGAACCAGCCCTCGATCGTGATGCCGTCCATCGCCGGGAAGAAGATTTCCTCATAATCCATGCCGTATTCGTTCGGCCACCGCAGAACCGGTGTGCGCGTCGAATGCGCCATCAGGTCGGCCATGCCGTTGATGAACGCTTCGGAG
>NZ_LFIO01000390.1 GCF_001187535.1 Rhizobium ecuadorense | reverse complement strand
CATCCAGCGTGACTTATTTGCACTTGCCCCCCGTGGATTCCCACATAGCATTATTTGGGTCGCCGGAATTATCTGAAACGCCTGTACAAAAGTATTCCTCATTGTCCGTAAAGCATGCACGCGAGCCGGCTGAATAACGCTTATCACCGGGGCCATTGCAACGCAGATTACCACGAGCCCTAACGTCTCGCGCTAAATTCTGGTGCCGGTTCGGTTTATACCCCGGGCAGCCAGGCTGCAGGTTTTCTTTGTTCCTGCAATCAGGAGGGTCAGGGTGGAATACTTTTATCCCTTCCTTAATAACC
>NZ_LFIO01001788.1 GCF_001187535.1 Rhizobium ecuadorense | reverse complement strand
GCTGTGCATGGTGATGCTGCTCTGGATGAGGGCGGCGGTCATTATCTACGCGCTCTTTTTCGGCGTTAATCCGTTCCCCGGCCTTGGTGGCGTAGCAAGGCTATTGGTCACCACCCCCTCGGGCTGGGGCATGCTGATCGTCGGTTTGTGTGTCGGCGCATTGTTCGCTGGATTCGCTTTTGCAATCGGGGTGTTCTCAATTCCGATGCTTCTGGATGAGCGCATAGACGCCTTCACAGCGATGGGCGTCAGCGTTGTCATGGTCTGGAACAATATGGGACCGTCAATGGTCTGGGGTGCGATCG
>NZ_LFIO01001708.1 GCF_001187535.1 Rhizobium ecuadorense | reverse complement strand
AGGATGCGCGGTCTCCTTTCATCTCTGCCACAGCGCTGGCTGTCGCCGCGAAGTCCTCTCGCAGCCCCATGGCGCATGTTCAATATAGCCCGCTCGATTCCACTCTCATGGTGGCTGACACGCGTACCCCGCGCGGTGGCAAGACGGCTTGCAGCGCGATTTAGGTCTATTGCAGCTAGACCATCCCGGGTATCTCCTAAGGAGGAACCGAGCCAGACATCGAAAACAGCACAACGTAGTGTCGCGACTATGCCCACCACAGATGCAAGCCGGCAATTCGCGTCACGCACTGACCGGGCGACGAG
>NZ_LFIO01001532.1 GCF_001187535.1 Rhizobium ecuadorense | reverse complement strand
ACAGCTACTAACCGATTGGCCTGCAAAGACATAGACCCAGAGCTCGCGCGCAATATCGCATTCGGCGTGAAACCTTCGTGCGGATCGTCCTCTCGGCAATATTTTATATTTCCCTCTGGAGAGCGACCGGCATGTGGTATGGGCTGCCGGCCGACTTCCAGGAGGGTGTCGGCAAAGATCCCATGCCGATGCGACTGCTGCTAATGTCGCTCGTTCCGCTCATCGGCCTTTACTGTGTGCTGGAGCCTAGGCGAGTCTTTGAATTGATTCGCAGCGCTTCGCCGCTGGTCGGCATAGTCTTCCTA
>NZ_LFIO01000483.1 GCF_001187535.1 Rhizobium ecuadorense | reverse complement strand
GGGATTACGACAATGAATTCAGCTTTGTTATCGCTATGCGTGTCGGCCACGGTTTGCCTTTTTGGCACTTTGGCGGTTGCCGCCGAAGACGGCGCTGCCGTCACACCGCTCATGAAAAAGGACCTTCCGAATTATCCCGGCAAGGAAGGGCTGATGATATCGGTCGAGTATGGGCCGGGAGGCTCCTCGCCTATTCACAAACATGAGGCGAATGCATTCGTCTACGTTCTGGAGGGCTCGATCGTGATGCAGGTCAAGGGCGAAAAGGAAGTCACTTTGTCGCCGGGAGAGACCTTTTACGAAGG
>NZ_LFIO01000157.1 GCF_001187535.1 Rhizobium ecuadorense | reverse complement strand
GTTCCGGGATAACGACATGCATAAAAACAAAGGACTAAAGCGTGCCGCATGAATCAAATTTGATGCGACGCGCTTTAGAAGGCCTACGGCCCGCCGTTAGTGAGACGGCGGCAGCACGTAGCTGGATGGAGACGGCAGGTCGATCACGAACCTGATATCCGCAGCATTCGCCGCCCCGACAAGCTGATAGTCGCCTGCTTCGGCGCGGAAGGCGCCGGCCTCGACGTCGAAATAGGCGAGGTCGCGCGGCAGGATCTTCATTGTGGCCGTGCCGGTTTCACCGGGCTGCAGCGAAAGTTTTGCGAAGGCGCGCAGCTCCTTGTCCGGCCGCTCCACTTTGGTCTTCGGCGAACTGATATAGAGCTGCACCAGTTCGGATCCCGCCCGGTCGCCGGTATTGGTCAGGTCGACACTGACGGTTACGCCTTCGGCGCCCATTTCGCCGGCCGACAGCCGCGGTGCACCCCAGTTGAAGCGGGTATAGCCAAGGCCGAAGCCGAAGGGGAAGAGCGGCTCGACGGCGCGTGTATCGTGGTGACGGTAACCGACGAAGACGCCTTCGGCATAGTGCACATGCCCATCCTTGCCGGGATAGACGGCGAGATCGCCTGTGATGGCGGAATTGTCGGCCAATGCCTTCGGGAATGTCTGCGGCAGGCGGCCGCCGGGCTCGACATCACCGAACAGCACATCGGCGAGCGCATTGCCGAGTTCCTGCCCCGGATACCACATCTCGAGCACGGCGCGGACCTTGCCGAGCCAGGGCATTTCCACCGGGCCACCGGTCTGCAGCACAACGACGGTATTGGCGTTGGCGGCCGCCACCCGCTCAATCAGTTCCTCCTGCCGGCCCGGAAGCCGCATGTCGGGCAGGTCCAACCCTTCCGTATCCCATTCGCCGTCGCGGCCGACGAAGAGAAGCGCCACATCGGCATTGCCGGCCGTCTCGACGGCTGCCTCGATATCGGCCTCGCCGAGCGGTTTTTCCACGCCGAAACGAACGGCGATGAGGTTGATGCCCTCGCCGCTCGCGATGGACGGCTCATACGCGACCGTCAACTGATAGGCTCGGCCCGCTTCGAGCGCCACGCTGCCGCGCTGTTCGTCATTGGCGGTGCCGAAATAGTTTTCGCCGCGCGTCCAGCCCTCATGGCCGTCGACCGTCAGTGCACCGTCGACGAAGAGACGCGCCAGGCCGGCATTGGTCATGCCGAAGACATGATCACCGCTCTCCTCCGGCACGAATTGCATGGTCATCCGGGCCGAGAAATCGGCAGGGTCGAGTTCGCCCGACGGCAGCTCGAACCAGAAGAATTCGCCCTTGTCGACGATTTCCAAATGCAGCGGATTGCCCTTGCAGCCGCGGCCCTTGAAATATTCGACCGTGATCTTGCCCTTGAACACGTCGATCAGACGGTTATGGCGGCAGCCGACCGCATGGCTGATGCTGTTGGCATTGGCAAGGGCGGCGCGAATGCCTTCGAGCGGGCTCACTGTATAATGCGCCGCGATCTGCGCGCTGCCGCCACCCATGACGCGCGCACTTGCCGCATTCGGGCCGATGACGGCGATGCGGTCGAGCGAGGTTTTCGCCAGCGGCAGGATGCCGTCATTCTTCAGGAGCACCGCGCCCTCCGCGCCGAGGCGCCGGATCAGCGCCCGATCCTCAGGCAGGTCGATCGCCCGCTCGGTGAGATCGGGCTTGCTCTTGAAGGCACCGACCCGCTCAAGCAGAAGCAGCATCCGCCGCGCTGCCGCCCGCACGGTTTCGGCCTCGACCTTGCCCTCGCGCACGGCGGCAACGAGCTTATCGCCGCGGTCGCGCGCCGGACCCGGCATTTCGAGATCGAGACCGGCATTGATCGTCTCTTCAGTCGAATGTGATCCGAACCAGTCGGACATGACGATACCGTCAAATCCCCATTCCTCGCGCAGCACCTTGGTCAACAGCCATTCGTGCTCGCTTGTATAGGTGCCATTGAGGCGGTTGTAGGAGGACATGACCGCCATGACGCCGGCGCGGCGGACGGCCTGTTCGAAGGGCGGAAGATAGATTTCGCGCAGCGTCCGCTCGTCGATATCGGAAGACATGGTCTGCCGCTCGATCTCGGATTCGTTGCCGGCGAAATGCTTGATCGTCGCCGCGATCCCCTCGCCCTGCACGCCGTCGATATAGGCGACTGCGAGTTCTGCGGTCAGCATCGGATCTTCGGAATAACATTCGAAATTTCGGCCGTTGAGGCCGGAACGGTGGATATTCACCGTGGGCGCGAGCAGCACGGCGGCACCCTTGCTCTTTGCCTGGCGGGCAAGGGCTGCGCCCATCTGCGAGACGAGGTCGGGATTCCAGGTGGCGCCGAGCGCGATGCCGACGGGAAAGCAGGTCGCCTTGACACCGGCAACCAGCGAACCCGCGCCCCGCGCGCCGTTCGGCCCGTCCGTCACCTTGATCTTCGGCACGCCGAGACGCTCGACCGGAACCGTCGTCCAGAAATCGGCGCCTGATAGCAGCGAGACCTGCTCCTCGAGCGTCATCTGGTCGAGAATGGAATCGATCATGCAAACCTCCCGAGGAAATCCTTAAACTTACCGATTACTCGGTATTTTTAAGATGTCAATCCGGCAAGCCTGATGTATGGATGGGAGAGCACGCGAGAAATCGGCCGAAGGCCGCCGAGCGCCGCCCCAGGAGGCAGACGAGAGAGACGATGGCAGAATTGCCAGAACAGAACATCGGAGAGGACAAACGACGGCGCCGATCCCGCAAGGGAGAGACACGCCGCGCGGAAATCCTGACCGCAGCGATGCGGCGCTTTGCCGAAGACGGCTACCAGAATGCAGCGATCGGCGACATCGCCCGGGATGTCGGCCTGTCGCTGCCCGGCCTGCTGCACCACTTTCCCACAAAGGTCGATCTGCTGCTCGCGATCCTCGCCCAACGCGATCTCGAAAGCGCCGATTTCATCGAGCATTATCGTTCCGATCTCAGCGGCCTGCTCAAGGGCATGGTCGCCGTCTTCCGCCGCAACACCGAATTGCTCGAGGTCGTCAGGGCCTTCGCCATCCTGAATGCCGAAAGCCTGATGAAAGACCACCCGGCCAAGGCCTGGTTTCTCGCGCGCACCACGGAGATGCAGAACGCGATCGCCGCGACCTTCGGACGGGCGATTGCCGATGGCACGATCGACGCCAAGATCGATGGCGAGGCGATGGCCGCAGAACTGATCGCGGTAATGGACGGCCTGCAGATGCTCTGGCTGCGCGACCCCACCCGCTTCGACATGGTGGGCGGCCTGGAAGCCTATGTCGGCCGGCTGATGGCAAGCCTCGGGTTGGAAGGCTGATCACATAGAGCTTCATCGAAGCGGGACAACCAATCCATGATGCGGCTTACCGCTTCGTGATATCTTTGCCCAACCAGCAAACCGGTATGCGTCGTACCCCGGAGACCCAGATAGTCACCGCCAATGTGGCGGGCCGCTGCCCGACCTCGGCGATCGTCGTCTTCACCATTGACGGCTGAGATGACCAGGCTCGGACAGGTGATCTTCGCGCTTTCGATGGAAATTCCCGCCGCTCCGAAATGAAAGGAAAATGCAGCGAATGCCTTTGCGGATTCCATCGACAGGTACCTCCGCTGGAACTCGATATCTTCGAGCGTTTCATCGGCGCTGCTTTGCTCGTCGCGGACCGGTGCCGGCACGATGAGGCCAGGCGTCCGTGGCGCAAGATCGGCATAGGGCACCTCGTCATGCACCTGCCTGCAAATGCTGGAATCGATCAGCACCAGGCCAGCAATCCTGACGCTTTCCGCCAGTTTCTGGCTAAGGATTCCTCCCATGCTGAAGCCGATCACGATTGGGGGGACTGCGTATTCCTCAGCGATTTCGAAGATCGCCTGCCGGATGTCGTCGAGGTAGTCCTCAAAGGTGACTTTGGTCAAATCGACCGATCTGCTTTTGTAATGGCCGCGCAAATTGAGGCAACACGCTGTCCATCCGGCCGATATGAAGTGAGGAATGTACTTGCTCCACATCCAGCTGCCGGTGAAGGCGCCGTGAACGAAGAGCAGAGGCGGCCGGGCGGATTGATCTGAGCGGTTGTTCCCACAGAAAACTTCCAAAAACAGGTCGTTCTCTCCGATGTATGTCGTCGTGTGCCCGGGCAATTTTTTCGCAAAGTCACGCATGCCGCTTCCTCGTTTGTAGTGGTAGACACCATCCGCGGCCCGCGCATCGCATGGCCTTGTGGCGTCGGGAACAAAGGATATTTCTTGCGCAATGTTGATCAATGGCCACTCATGGACATACATTAAGGATAAAATATCTCTAATCGGGGTGCTGCATGGAAAGCCTCGCGAGCGTTTTCGCCCTTGTCTACGCTGCCGAACAGCAGAGCTATGTGGGCGCCGCGCGCGTCGCCGGAGTTTCGCCATCCGCCATCGGAAAGGCGGTCGCGCGTTTGGAAAGCCGGCTGGGAGTGCGGCTCTTCAACCGCACGACACGCAGTATCAGTCTGACCGAGGAAGGGGCAGTCCTCTACGAACGCTTCAAGCGCATCATCGACGATATGGAGGATGCCGAGGCAACCATCCTACGTAGCCGCGAACGCCCGAGGGGACGCCTGCGGGTCAGCGTGCCGCATATCGTCGGCCATCATCTGCTGATGCCGATCCTGCCGATCTTCGCCGAGAGATTTCCGGAGATCGAACTGGATATGGATTTCGAAGACAGGGTCATCGATCTGGTCGCCGAGGGACTGGATGTCGTCGTGCGAAGCGGCGAACTTGCCGATGCACGGTTGATCGCCCGCCGTCTCGGCGATCAGCATTTCGTCGTTTGCGGCAGTCCCGACTATCTCAAGCGTCGCGGACGGCCGGAGACGCCTGCTGATCTCGCCCGGCACACCTGCATTCACTTCAAATATCCGTCCAGCGGCCGGATCGCGCCATGGGCATTCCATCCGCCATATGAGCGGCTGCTTTTGCCGAAAAACCTGACCTTCAACAATACCGATGCCGGACTGCGGGCAGCACAGGACGGTCTCGGGCTCGCGCATCTGCCGGTCTATGTCGCGGAGCCGCACATTCGGGCCGGCACCTTGATCCCCGTCCTCACCGCTTTCATGGCGCCTTTCGGATCGCTCTCCCTCGTCTGGCCGTCCAATCGTCAGCTTTCGCCGAAAGTCCGCGCTTTCGTGGATTTCGTCGTCGAGAATTTTGCCGCCCGGCCTGAAGCCTTTCGACCGGCGGCAGACTTGTGATGATGATCAGATCTATGTCAGCCGATCGTTTGCGATTGCCGCTGCGTAGCCTCCGACATTTCGCTGGCAGTCACCGCCCCAATAAATCCTCCGATAAGCAGGAAGATTTATTGGAGTCGGAAAGTTTCAACGGGCGTCGGCTTGCCCGCGCATCAAAACTCTTCCCATGAAGCAGCAGCGGCAGTCGCGGTCGCGGCGCGGCCGCCAAAGGCGCCGGCAAGCTTCTGGCCGAGCGTGCGCGCCGGCGAGGCGACCGGTCTGCTTTGCGGGGTGACGGCACGTGGCGCGGCCTGGGCGGCGTCCAGCTTGAACCGGGCGATCAGTCGGGCGAGATTGGCCGCCTCTTCCGCCAGCCGGTTGGTCGCGGCCGTGGATTCCTCGACCATGGCCGCGTTCTGCTGCGTCACCTGATCCATCTGATTGACCGCGGTCGAGACTTCGGAAAGGCCGGTCGACTGTTCTCTTGCGGCCGTTGCGATCGAGCGCACATGCTCGTCGATCTTGACCACCTGGTCCTGGATGTGGCCGAGCGCCTCGCCAGTCGCCGTCACCAGCTTCACCCCAGAATGGACCTCGTCGCTGGAGCGGTTGATCAGCACCTTGATGTCCTTGGCGGCATTGGCCGAACGCTGCGCCAGTTCGCGCACCTCCTGGGCGACGACGGCAAAGCCCTTGCCGGCTTCGCCGGCGCGGGCCGCCTCGACACCGGCATTGAGCGCCAGAAGATTGGTCTGGAAGGCGATCTCGTCGATGACGCTGATGATCTTGCCGATTTCGCCCGAGGCCTGCTCGATCCGCCCCATGGCCGAAACGGCCTGACTGACGACATCGCTCGACTGGCTGGTGCCCTTCTTCGTCTCGTCGACCATGTGGCTGGCCTCCAAAGCACGCTCCGTCGAATGCTTCACGGCGACGCTGATCTCTTCCAACGCGGAGGAGGTTTCCTCCAGCGACGCCGCCTGCTGCTCTGTGCGCTGCGACAGATCTCCGGAAGCGATGCGCATTTCGCCCGCGCCGCCATTGATGATGTCGACGGCCGCACGCACCTCACCAAGGACGGCGCGCAGGTTGGTCATGGTTGCGTTGACATTGTTCTGCAGCTCCGCGAAGGAGCCCTGGAACTCGCCGCGCATATTCTCCGTCAGGTCGCCATTCGCCAGCGCCGAAATGACCCGGCGGGTTTCCGCAACGCCGTGGTCGACCGAGGCGATGAGCTGATTAAGACCTATGACAATGCGGTTGAGATCGGGATAGCCGAACTCCTCAGGTGCACGGTGCGTGAAATCGCCCGCCGCTGCCGCCGTGATGACCGCGTCGATGCTCTTCTGCATTTCGATAACCTTGGCCCGCTTGTCCGCGCCCGCTGCATCCAGTTCGCGCACCTTGGCGCCGTTCTGCTTGAAGACTCCGACCGCACGCGCCATCTGGCCGATTTCGTCGCGCCGGTCGGCGAAAGGAATGTTGGCATCGAGATCGCCGTTGGCGAGATCGTTCATGCTTTCAGTGATCCGGCCGATCGGCTTTGCGATCACCCGGGCGCCGAACACGGCAGAAGCGATCAGCGTGAAGATCGTCAGCAGGCCCATGCCCAGATTAAGAAAGAGAACGAAAACGGCGGCAGCATTCGCCTCGTCTCCGGCCTTCGTTGCCATCTCCTTTGCCGAATCCACCCCTTCGTCGATCAGCTTGGCCGCCTCATCCGAAAGGGCCAGAAGCTTTGCCTGAGCATCCCTCTGCTTTGCGTCGAGTGAGGTATCGCCGGCTTTGAGGGCGAGCTTCGCCTTGGCGATTTCGACCATCTCGCCGGTTGCTTTAAAAAGGCTGTCGGCCAGGGTTTCGAGTTTCACGATCCGGTCTCGGTTGGCCTGAAGCCGCAATCCACCCATGGCATCGTCAAGGTATTTGATCACCGAATGGTGGCGGGCCGTGAGGTAATCGGCAGCCTTGGCAACCTCGTCGGCGGACGTCGCAAGACGCAGATCGCGCACGCCGACCTGCATGCCCCGCCATGAAGCCTTGGCATCGACCAGATCGCGGGAAACCACCAGCTGGCCTACCTGATATTGCGCACGTTCGTAGACGTGCTGGCCGCCCTGCCAGACGGTGAACAGCATCACCGCCACAAGGAAAATGCCGATGGCGGAAAGCGTGGCCAGTTTGGTGCTGATGCGCGAAAAGATGCTTGCGGGCATGTCTCGGGTCCTGCTGAGCGCAACAGGAGTCCTCATATCCCCTGCCGGCTACGGAATGGGTGATCGACTTCATTCGACCGCCATCTATGCGCCCGGCTTTGTGAGATCACCTCTGTTTCGCAGGGATCACTTTCGCCATGGCCTCGGCCCACTAACAGGCGATAAACATATAATAAAAAGTTCCCCCTCCGCCGGGCCGGGAACTTGGATGCGCGATCGGGATAGGACGCGCCGAAAGTGGATATGGCTGGCGACCGCTATCGCGATCTTACGAACCGGGCGCCCTGTATCTTTCTGGGATGGCGCGCGTCAAGATTGCCTGTCTATGACCGTGACATGCAGGGCATCGAGTATAGGAGCGAGTGCCGACAAGCGGATGAGGTCCAATGCAGGGCTATCGGCCTCAAGGCTGGCAGTGGCCCGGTCATAGATTGCAACGCACTGCTTGTTGGTAATCCGCGACATATAGAGGATACCGTCAAAATCGGTGCGATCGTAGATTTCCTGGCTGAGGCGACGTCCGCTCGTCTGCGCCTTTGCCCGAACCGCATCTGTCGACACCCCGAGCAGGCTTGCACCCTCGTAGCGCAGATCGAGCAGGAAAAGCGGTGCCGGGCTTCGGACAGCGGCAATCGAATAGCGGTCGATTTCCTCCTGCAGTATCAATCGCCCGGTCTTGCCCTGAAACCGGTCACGAACAATCGTTTCCGCTACCGCAGTCGCTGGATCCTGAGCGAGATAGAGCAGACGGAACTTATCCCTGGGGCTCGAAAACCGCGTCTTGCCGAAACCCATGCCCAGCGGCGTTGCCGCATGAGCGCGAGAGATTATCCTGACATAGTCGGTGACGTCGGCCCGAACGGCGAGGCGTTGCAGGATTGCCTTGTCGAGCGTCATTGCACGGCGAAATAGGTCTGAGCCGCGTCGACGACCTCGTCAACGCGATCCTGTTTCAGCAGGTCTATGGGCCTGCGTCCGCCCAACACGGGATTCGGCTGACTGAGCCACAGCCACGCGACCCGCTGATTGGAAACGAGAACGCCGATCGTCCCTATACCTTTTACAGGGCGCCCGTCGATGAATTGTTCAATCGGATAGACGTGTTTCCTCGTCCCTTTCAATAGTGCGATGACCTCACCGGCATGCTGCCAGCGATTAAGGGTGGAGCGCGCAATTCCGAAATCGCGCTGGAGTTCGCTTGCGCCGGCAATCGGCCCGGCCCAATCCTCGAGCTTGCGGGCGACCGCGAGCTCGCCCAGCAATCGCTCGCCCTCCTCCGCCGTGACGATCTTCCCAAGTCCTTCGCCTCCGGACGATTCTACCGCCTTCGGAATCTCAAGCGCGATCTTGCCGCCAGGCGCATCGCTGAAAGTCTCCACAAGGCCGCGAATGCGGCTGGCCAGTTCGCCCTGGCGCTTGCTGAGTTCGCGTCGCGCACCGACGGGAAGATCGACGATCGCCGCGGCGGCCGCTCCCGCGATTCTGGCTGACAGGGCAACCGAGCCGGACTCGAATGTGGCGTCGGCTTTCAGCACATCGGCGACTTTGGCGGCAATACGATCGGCGACCTGCGCCCGACGAGCGCGATCCAGCTGCGCTTGGGAACCAACCATGAAACTATCTCCGTTCTTATATGAGCTGATATAGTCTCAAATCACCAATTTGTCCAGTTTGTCCCATTTACTACAGGCGAGAGCGGGTCTCGCACCGCCGCGTCGGAGCGGTAATGCGTAGAGGCGTCAGGCTTTTTGCAATCTCCACGTCCTGATCTCAAACGGCATGATCTCGGCGGGACCCTTCCGCTCCATCGGCTCTTCGAGAATGTTGACCGGCTGCGAGGCCGACCATCCGGACGGCAGGGCCAAGGAGAGGCGGCCGCGCCGGCCGGCGGGTTCGTAGAGGCGCAGGATCAGGCCATCGCCTTCCTCGGCCGGCTTCAGGCCCGAGAAGGCGACCGGGGTGCCGGCAACAGTGAGCGGCGCGAAAGTGCCGGCGGAGAGACCCCTGGCTTCGGTCGCCACGAGCGGCTGGTTGAGGTCGATCGCTTCGTCGAGCACGCCGCCGTCGTGCCAGGTGCCGTCATGCGGCATCAGCGCATAGCTGAAGCTCTGCTCGCCTTCATCGGCCAGCGGATCGGGATAGACCGGCCCGCGCACCAGGCTCATACCGATGACGTTGCCGCGGGCGCTATGGCCGTATTTGGCATTGTTGAGCAGCGCGACGCCGAAACCCGGCTCGCTGATATCGACGAAGCGATGGGCGACGGCCTCGAACATCGCCTGCTCCCAGGAGGTGTTCGTATGCGTTGCCCGCTCGACGATGCCGAAGGCGCATTCGAACGTTGCTTTCCGGGCCTTTACATCGACCGGGTTGATGGTGCGCAGCAAGGTGCGGCGGTCATGCCAGTCGATCGTCGTTTCGATGTCCAGCCGCTTGGCATTGGCTGTCAGCACATAGGTCTGGGTGACACTCGAATGCCGGTAACGGTGGATGACGCGGATCGCCGCGCGGTGCGGGCCGCTCTCGACGAGCGAGATGCTTTCCGGCGCGTCGAGACGGACGGCCTTTTCGGCATAATCGGCCTCCATATCCCAGGCGTCCCAGTTGCGCGGCTTGTCGGCCGGGTAAACCCAGAGCTGGTTGGCGGAGCCATCGACCGCTTCGCGGCCGGATGCCTTGTGAACGAGGCTCGCGACCGCGCCGTCCCTGCCGATGACGACGGCGAGATGATCGTTTTCGAGGCGATCGGAACTTGCTTTCAGACCACCCGCCGGCTGCAGCGCCCGCCTGTCGAAGACCGCGACGGAGAGGGGAGCAACGATATCGGCAGTCGAGACCACCGTGCCGTCGGAGAGCGTCGCGCTGAGCGCCCGCGGCGCAAGCGACGGATTGACGACGACGATCGCCTCGCCAACCCCGCCCTTCGGCAGATTGACCGACAGCGCCTGCAATGCCTTCGCCTGCTCGGCTTTGGCATGCTCGATAACACCGCCGAGCTCCTGTTCCGCATCCTGATAGACCTCGCGGATGCTCGATCCCGGCAGAATGTCGTGGAACTCGTTCTTCAGCACCACACGCCAATCCGCTTCGAGGCTTTTCGGCTTGTCGGCACCCAGCATATGGGCAAGCGAAGCGAGCGTTTCGGCGGTAATCAGCGCGCGCTCCGCTTGGCGGTGTTTGCGTTTGACGCCGCTTTGCGTCGTCAGCGTCGCCCGGTGCAGTTCGAGATAGATCTCGCCGTCCCAGACGGGAAGGTTCTTTTCCCCCGCAGTGCGGTGCGCCTTCTCATAGAAGCTTTTGACGGTGCCCCAGCGCGCCTGCGGGATGGCGGGGAAATCGCGCAGCTGCACTTCGCGCTCCACCATTTCAGGCGTCACGCCGCCGCCGCCGTCGCCGTAGCCGACGGCCAGAAGCGAGGTATCATGCTGCACCTTGCCGCGGAAATTCTTCCATGTCGGCAGATAGCAATCGGCCTGCACGAAGCCATTATATCCCTGCATCGGATTGTCGAAGGTGTGGGTCAGCACCTGGCTGCCGTCGAGGCCCTTCCACCAGAAGAGATCGGAAGGGATATGGTTGGTCTCGCTCCAATTGACCTTGATGGTGAAGAAGCTGTCGATGCCGCCCTGCCTCAGGATCTGCGGCAGCGCGCCTGAAAAGCCGAAGCAATCCGGCAGCCAGCAGACCGTATGGCGGGTGCCAAAAGTCTTTTCGAAATAACGCTGGCCATAGAGAACCTGGCGGACGAGGCTTTCGCCTGTGGGCATGTTGGTGTCCGGCTCCACCCACATGCCGCCGACGGTTTCCCACTTTCCTTCCGCGACCTTCTCCTTGATGCGTTCGAGAAGCTCCGGGTCTTCCTCTTCCATCTGTGCGTAATAATGGGCGGTCGACTGGTTGAAGCGGAAATCGTCGGAGCGCTCCATCAGCGACAGCGCCGTGTTGAAGGTGCGCCGCATCTTCCGCCGCGTCTCGCGATAGGGCCAAAGCCAGGCGAGGTCGATATGGGCATGGCCGGTCAGCAGCAGTTCGCCATTCGGCGGAAAGCGCGTCTGCAACTCCTTCAACCGCGCCGTCAGGACCTCGAACGCGGAAGCCGCCGAAGCACTCTGCTCGTCCGTGAGGCCTGCCGGATTTTCCTGAAGCTCCGGCAGCTCCCAGATCTTCTGCTGCATGACGGCATCGGAGGTGCGGGAGATGTAAGCCGCCGTATCCGACGGCCAGTCGAGGCTGCGCAAGGCCTGCTCGGCGGCATCGACCAGATGCGGTACGACGTCATGTTCGCCGAGCGTCCCGATCGCCTCGGTGACCTGCTTCAGCAGAAGATGCAAGCGATGAGCAGGACCATCGAGCAAAATGAACCGGGCCTTGTTCAGCCGCGGCGCCCGGTTCGGCTCGCCGAACGGAAAGCGCGCGACACTTTCCGTCGCGAACTGGAAGCGGCGGCCCTTGACCGGAAATTCCTGATGATAGGGATCGAGGCCGAACGTCTCCGTCTCGCCGCCGGGATAGCTCAGCGTGATCAGGCTCTCGCCGCCGAGATCGAGCTGCAGGCGGATATCCTCGAGCGGCCAGCTCTCCGGCGCCTCCGCACTCGCGGCGAAATGCACCACGCCCTGACGATGCGGCCAGTCCTGATGATGGCCGATCGGCTCCCCCTCGAACGTCCAGCCCTCGATCGCAACGCTTTGCCGATCCCGCCAATGCGCGAGCTCGGCGATGCGGACTTTGAGACGATCGAAACGTTGGGCAATGGTCAGAGACATGGCTTATCCTGTTGAATAATCGGCGGCGAACGATCCGGAATCATGGCTTTGGGAGATGAAGATGGCGCGACAGAGATCGCGATCGCCGGCCCCTCCTCCCAGCGGGTTCGGCTGACGCTTAGATTAAGTAACTTTGATTTGGCGTCAAGTGCGAAGGTGCGAAGCGAACCCTCTGTTTCTGTCGATGTCCCAAACTGACTTCAATATTGCACCCACTTGCTTCCATTTGTTCCTCTAAGTGGTTTCCAGGCCCATCTTTTGGAGGCTGGCCTGCTCTAAGAGCAACGATTTTTCGTCTGAGCGCCGGGGAACCTCGTGAGGAATAGGTGTGGAAGTCCATTCAATGAAGGTGATCTGAACCCTTCAAACTGGACCAGTTTTGGTTAGAGTTTTCCGGTGGATTTTCCTGGCTGGGAAAGGACCAGAAGACGATGAAAGCATCGCAGCTTTCGGACGCTCAGAAGGCGTTCATTCTGAAGCAAGGTGATGAAGGCCTGTCGGTTGCTGAAATCTGCAGGAAGGTGGGGATCAGCCAAGCGACTTATTTCAACTAGAAGAAAAAATACGCGGGCATGCTGCCACCGGAGATGAAACGGTTGAAGCAGCTCGAGGACGAGAATTCGCGCCTGAAGAAGATCGTCGCGGATCTAACGCTGGACCGCGAGATGTTGCAGGATGTCATCCGCCGAAAGCTCTGAGGCCTGCTCGGAAGCGGGAGATAGTGAAAGGCATGTGCCGCGATTGGGCGATCTCGATCCGGCGTGCTTGTGGAGCGTTGAACTTCGATCGATCAACTCACCACTATACCTCTCGCCGTGCTGATCAGGCCGGTCTGGAACGTCGTACGCGTGTGCCTCCCTCGGTGTGATCGTCGCCTGACGAGCCCGCTGTTCAATTTGATGTTCTTTAAGTTGTTCTCAGAATCAGCAGTAGAACACCCCAACTTTTTTAGGGCTGGACTACTTTTTCCGCCCAGGTTCCGATCAGCATGCTCAAAAATCGCTCCGCCGCGGGAGAAAGAGTCCCGCCCCGACGGCGCACAATACCTATGGTGCGCGATATCTCAGGGTTGCGAATAGGTCTCGTGACAAGAAACGGATGATCGTCCTGTGGGGTGGCAAGCTTTGGCAGAACCGATATCCCCAGCCCGGCCTCCACTAAGCCGAGGGAGGTCGACAAATGCGTTACCTCATAGGACCATCGCAGTTTAAGGTTTGATTTCGCAAGAGCGGCGTCAAGCAGCGTGCGGTTGCCGCTCGACCTGTGCACGGTGATCAGTTGATACGGTGCAAGATCGTTCCATTCGAGTTCGCTCTTTGCCGCCAGTGGGTGATCCTTGCGCGCGGCCAAAACGAAGGGGTCCTCGATCAGCCTGTCGAAGATCAGGTCTGGATCAGACGAGCCCATGATGTTGACGCCGAATTCGACCTCGCCGCGCGCAACCGCCTGCAGACCATCGGTCGCTGGCAGATCGAGAATTCGGAAGCGTATATTCGGAAATTCTGCGCTGAACTGCCTAATGACCGTAGGCAGGAAATAAAAGGCCGCCGTCGGCAGGCAGGCGATGGTGACCAACCCGCTGCGCTGACCGCCGACGTCGCGCACGGCAAACAGCGATCCGTCGAATTCCTCCAGCATACGTCGCACCAGCGGAATCAGTTCGGCGCCGAGCGCCGTTGCTGACACATGCCGGGTGGTGCGTTCGAGAAGCGGCGCCCCGATTGCGGCTTCAAGCTTCTGTATCCGGCGGCTCAGCGCCGGTTGCGACAAGTTCAAAGCTTCGGCTGAGCGGTGAAAGTTCGCCAATTCAACCACAGAAAGAAAAGCTCGCAGATCCAGTATCTCACAATTAATGCTCATAGCGCATCAGTCCCTCTGAACTTCGCATTTCACATATCAACGCAATTGCTTCAGATTGCAACAAAGAAGCTGATTGATATTTAAATCACATCAGTGGGTGGACAAGCAATCATGAACGATCTGATCTCCATACCCTGCGTTCTGATGCGAGGCGGCACCTCGAAGGGGCCGTTTTTCCTCGCCTCGGATCTGCCAGCGGATCGCGACCAGCGCGACCAGATCCTTCTGTCGGTGATGGGTTCCGGCCATCCGCTACAGATCGACGGCATCGGCGGCGGCAATGCAGTGACGAGCAAAGTCGCCATCGTCGGTCCGGCAAGCCTTGCTGGTGCGGATGTCGATTATCTCTTCGCACAAGTGCGGATCGACCGGCAGATGGTCGATACCTCACCCAATTGCGGAAACATGCTGGCGGCCGTCGGCCCGTTCGCGATCGAGGCCGGCTTGGTGGCCGCATCTGGAGCAACGACGCGGGTGCGGATCCACAACGTCAATACCGGCAAGCTGATCGAGGCAGAAGTCCCGACACCGGACGGTCAGGTCGCCTATCTGGGTGATGCCTCCATCGACGGCGTTCCAGGGTATGCAGCCCCGATCGCCCTCACTTTCATGGATGCCGCAGGTGCCCGCACGGGAAAACTGTTTCCGACCGGAAGCCCGCGCGAGACGATCGACGGGATCGACGTTACCTGCATCGACTGCGCCATGCCGATGATGATTGTCGATGCAGCCGCCATGGGTGTCAGCGGTTATGAGACAGCCGCCGAACTTAACGCCAACGCAGAGCTGCTTCTACGTATCGAAGCGCTGCGGCTGGAAGCCGGGCGGCGGATGGGCATGGGCGATGTGAGCACCCAGGTGACGCCGAAGCCCGTCCTAATCTCGAAACCGAACGCGGGCGGCGATCTGAATGTGCGCTATTTCATGCCGCATCAATGCCACCCTTCGCTGGCCACCACAGGCGCCGTCGGCATTGCCACGGCCGCCGTGACCGCCGATACGGTCGCCTTTACCCTGATTGGCGGGCGCAATCCGCCCGCCGTTCTCGTTCTTGAACATCCCAGCGGACGCCTCGAGGTAAAGCTCGAAACCCGGGACGGCAAGATGATTGCAGGCATTCTGCGCACAGCACGCCGCCTGTTCGAAGGCAAGGTCTTTGCCAAACCTTTTGCGCAAATGGTTTGCGCGGCTTAATTTGAAGTGGCTGCCGGGAGGGCGCCACGTAACCGGGAGGAAATACAATGCGTAAACTCATGCTCGCCCTTGCAGCCACCGTTGCCTTTGCAGCCACGGCCTATGCCGAACCCGTCCGCATCAGTGTCGGGTCCTACAATCTCAACAATCTTCCCTTTCCCGTAGCCGCTGGACTCGGCCTCTACGAGAAGGAAGGTCTTGAGGTGACGGTCGAGAACTTCGCCTCGGGCGGTTCGAAAACCCTTCAGGCACTCGTTGCCGGTTCGACGGATATTGCCGTCGGCTTCTACGACCACACGATACAAATGCAATCGCAGAACAAGTCCGTTGTCGGCTTCGTGCAACTGGCCAGCAATTCCGGCCTCGTACTAGCAGGCGGCAAGAATTCGACCTTCGACCCGGCAAAGCCGGAAACCATCAAGGGCGCCAAGATCGGCATCACCGCACCTGGTTCGTCGTCGGACTTCTTCGTCCGTTATTATCTGCAGCGCCACAATCTTTCCGCCGACGACGTGTCGCTGATCGGCGTAGGCTCCGGATCTGCCGCCGTTGCGGCTCTCGAACAGGGCAAGGTCGATCTGCTCGTGAATTACGATCCAGCTGCAACCTTCATCGAAGCCAAAGGTGTGGGCAAGATCCTCATCGACGCCCGCAGCGACGCAGGCGCCAAGGAAATCTACGGCGGCATATACCCGACCTCAGTGCTCTACGCCACGCAGGACTATATCGACGCCAATCCGGAAACGATCCAGAAGGTTACAAACGCCACGGTGAAGGCGCTGAAATGGATGAACACGCATACGCCGGAAGAGATCGTCGCCACTCTGCCCCAGGAGTTCATATCCGGCGATGCGGAGACCTATACGAAGGCCGTGGCCAACGCCAAGGCGATCTTTTCGGTCGATGGCAAGTTCAACGAAACCGATATCCAGACACCACTGGCCGTGTTGAAGAGCTTCAACGAAAAGGTCGCCGCCAAGGATATCGACCTCAGCAAGACATTCACGAATGCGTTCGTCGGCAAGGCGCTCGCCGCCGGTACGAACTGATCGGAAAAGGAGGAGGCCATGGCTTTGGCTGTCGTACAATCATCCCCGCTCGGCAACGAGGAGAAGAACCCAAAGGCGATGGTCTCCATCGACGCGGTCACCATGTCCTTCGGTGCCTATGTGGCAGTGCAGGATGTCAATCTCACGGTGGCGGATGGCGAGTTCCTCGCCATCGTCGGCCCGACGGGCTGTGGCAAGAGCACCGTGCTCAATGCAATTGCTGGACTTTTGAAGCCAGCAAGCGGCCAGGTGTCAATCGACGGCACCCTGGTCAAGGGCGTCCAGACCGATATCGGCTACCTGTTCCAGCAAGATGCATTGCTGCCATGGAAAACAGCAATCGAAAACGTCGAGCTTGGCTTGATGTTTAGGGGAGCCGCTTCGGACGAGCGCCGCGAAAAGTCGATGACCTGGCTTGCCAAGGTCGGGCTTCGCGGCTTCGAGCATCGCTACCCGCACCAACTCTCCGGCGGCCAGCGCAAGCGTGTTCAGATGGCGCAGGCGCTGATCACCGGACCCAAGGTTATTCTCATGGACGAGCCCTTCTCGGCGCTCGATATCCATACCCGTCACCTGATGCAGAACGAGCTTCTGCGCCTGTGGCAGGAAGAGCGCCGCGCCGTCGTCATGATCACCCATGACCTCGAGGAAGCGATTGCGCTGGGCGACCGTGTTGCCATTCTGGCAGCCGGACCGCGTTCGCGCGTGATCGAAAGCTTCCCGGTCGATCTCGAACGGCCGCGAGACGTCGCCGAAATCAAGCTCGATCCGCGCTTCATGGATCTGTACCGCAACATCTGGGCGTCGCTGCGCGGCGAAGTGGAGAAAAGCTATGAACGCCGTGACTGAACGCACCATCCAGATCGGACTACTGGTCTTCATCCTCGGCGGCTGGCAGCTTGGCGTCACCGCCGGTATCATCGACGTCTTCTTCTTTCCGGCGCCGGTCGACATTTTCAACCAGATCGTCAGCTGGATCATTGACCCCAGCTTCTACCGCCATGTCAGCATCACGCTGACAGAAACGGTGCTCGGCTATATCATTGGCACTGGCCTTGGTGTCGCTGCAGGTGTGTGGCTCGGTCTCAGCCGAAGTGCGGCGCGCATTCTCGATCCATTTATCAAGGGCCTGAACGCCATTCCACGCGTCGTGCTGGCACCGATTTTCGTTCTCTGGCTCGGTCTCGGACTCTGGTCGAAGGTAGCGCTTGCCGTGACGCTGGTGTTCTTCATTACTTTCTTCAATGCGATGCAGGGGGTACGCGAAGTCAACCCGGTGGTGCTCGCCAATGCTAAGATCCTCGGCGCGAAACGATCTGAACTGTTGCGGCATGTCTATTTCCCAGCAGCGGCCAGTTGGATACTCTCGTCCCTGCGGACATCCGTAGGATTCGCGGTGGTCGGCGCGATTATCGGCGAATATCTGGGCGCGTCCGCCGGGCTCGGATATCTGATCGCGCAGGCGGAAGGCAACTTCGATGCCGTGGGCGTGTTCGCCGGCATCATCATCCTGGCGATCTTCGTCTTGATCATCGATCGAATCCTCGACGTCGTCGAAGGACGATTGATCAAATGGCGGCCGAATGCGGCTGAAGAGCGGACCGCCTAGCCGCCCACCGCTGCTATCACTATGAAAATGGCGCCTGCGCCGCGCCATTTTCACGACCTAACAAAGCATCAAAAAATGCAAATACAGGTTGACTCTGAAATAGGCTAATATGGATAAAATGGCAGATATTTTGGTCAGCACATGCGACACTACGTCGAAGCGTGACGTCTCCTTGGAGGTCCGGAAGGTTTCCCGAAGCGTCGGTCAGCATTTTGAATATTTGAGTGAGTTCATTCAATCGCCCGTCATGAGCAAAAGCGAAAGAAACACTGCTCACCTTGAAAGAGAACTAAACCGACGGCCATCGCGTCAATAGCATGCTCTAAAACGCCCCCCTCACTGATCAGAACCTGTGCCGGGTCAGTTTCTAGCGGAAATCAACACTATTGCATCCGACGAGGCGGGGGTCCCATTTCGATCAGCAATGACAGAAGGTTGGTCTAAGGCTCTGAGAAGAGCTGCCATACTCACTCCTCGCCTTCTATTTCGACAAGAGCATCCTGCAGTGCGTTGAGCAGCAGATCAGCGTTTTCGCGAGAGAAAGGGAGTGGTGGCCGAATTTTGAGAACATTGCCATGCAATCCTGAAGCGCTTATCAATACACGCCGATTACGAAGCGCATTAACAACCTTCAGCGCGAGGGGGCTATCTGGCTCGCGGCTGTCCTGATTGCGTACAAACTCCAATCCGAGAAACAAACCGCTGCCTCGTACATCTCCAATCGAAGTGAACGTCTCTTTCAAGCCGTTCATTCCTGCGAGCAGGTAGTCCCCTGTCTTGCGCGCGTTTTGCATAAGATTTTCGTTCTCGATAACGTCAAGTACAGCCGAGGCAGCGGCCAAAGAAACGTTGTTGGCCCCAAACGTGTTGAAGTAACGTATATCCTGGCCGAAACACTCCTGGATGTCCGACTTCATAATGGCCGCTGCGATTGGCATTCCGTTACCCATCGGCTTGCCGATTACTGCAATATCCGGGACGACTTCGTGACGCGCGAAACCCCACATGTTTGAGCCCACTCGCCCGAAGCCGGGCTGCACCTCGTCAGCGATATAAAGCACGCCAGCTTTGTTTAGCACTTCAACGACAGGTTTGAGGAACCCGGGCGGATCGGCAAAAACGCCATCCGTGGAAAAGACGCTATCGGCGACAAAGGCAGCTGGCGTAATACCCCGGCGGCGCATGTGGCCAATCGCTGCAGCGACGTCCTGCGCCAATGCCGCGCCAACATCGCCACCATTAGCGCGATAGGTGTCGGGCGCCGGCACTGTGAGCACATGCTGGCCAAGGGGTACACTCTCCCCAAGCAACGGCGAGATTTCCGCCGCCGAAGCCGTAACGCCATGATAGGCGTTCTCCGTAATGATGATACCGGTGCCACCTGTATAATAGCGTGCCAACCGGAGGGCTAGATCGACCGCCTCGCTTCCGGTGCAGGTGTACATCACACGGTCGAGCTCGGCCGGAAACGTCGCCAAAAGCCTTTCGGAGTAGGAGAGGATTTGGTCGTTCAGATAACGTGTATGAGTATTGAGCTGCGATGCCTGGTGACTTATTGCGTCCACGACGTGCGGGTGGCAATGACCAACCGACGGCACATTATTATAAGCGTCGAGATAAGTTTCTCCGTCCGGTCCAAACAGCCATACGCCTTTGGCCTTCGTGATATGGGCTGGATTTTCATAAAAGAGCCGATACGACGATCCGAGTAACATCTGCCGGCGCTCGATCATCTTTCGCTCTCGGTCCGGCAGGCTACCGAGCCGAGCGGCGTCGAAGCCGTTAACCATAGCCGCACTCGGCTTGGTGGAAACGGGTCTTTTCATTCTCTTGATCCTTGTCGATTGGCCGCGCGCAGTCTTTCAATAGCGACAGTCCTCGGAATTGCATCAAGACGCGTCAGTTGGGACCAAACGCTGGCGCTTTGGGTTGTAAACCGTTTGGTATGCTCGGGAAACAGCCGCGCGCGCCACTTCGGAATGCAAAGCCGCATCACTAACCGCATGACCGCTGCCGTGTAGACAAGGTCGACTTCAGTGTCGGACAGGAAACATTCGCTGCGATACCCCCTGATAAGATCGCATATCGCCTCTACCGGATCGGGTTCATCCCCGATCTGGTAGGCAGCGGCGACGCCCAAGTCGAAAAGCGTGGGCGCGTGCACCATGTCACCAAAATCGATGAGGCCAGTGATTGTATCGGGCGTTGTCGTATCGACAAGGATGTTTTCCATATTAAAGTCGTTGTGGATTACCTGTGCCTGTAGCGAGTCCATGACCGGCACAATCATCGTCTCGAACTCATCGATCGCATTTTCGAGGCGTTTCCGCTGATGTATATCAGCAAACGTCGGCAGGACTTCGCGCATCCCTATCGCATGTTTCAAATCCCAGGTGATACGGTGGGAGGCAGCCTCATGTGAAAAGCTCTTCAAGGCCTTTTGCAAACGTCCGAGCAGCGCGCCAACCCGCCAACGCTGTAGAGGAGACTGTGGCGCGGTCCGTTGTGCAACGCCGGGCGCGAAGGTGACCATGCGCACACCGCGTTCGCTGCCGTCGCCCGCCACAAAGCGAAAATCCGCGGCACCGTCACGTGTGTGGACGACACGCTGGCAAGGAATTCCGGGGTCCACGCCCTCCACATGTAAAAGCGCCATGCTATGCATGGAGGTGACGAGAGGATCCTCTGCAGGGTTTAGGATTTTCAAAAGATAGGCAGTGCCGTCCTCAAGCATCAGGCGGTAATTGCTGTCCTTTTCACCCCACAGCCATTCCGCGCGGGCAGAGAGGCCGTAATGGTCGCGAGCAAGTCGTTGGGCTTGATCGCGCGGCACGGGGGTGGAAGCAGTTTCCAGTTCGGCACCGAGCACACCTGTTTTAGAAATTTTTTTCAACGCAGGCCCTATTCTGTCACTGGTGCGGCGTCTGGCCGATACGGTGCTTTCAGCAATGTCGAAACACCGCAGTCGGGCGCCTGGCGACTATCCCCTCGCCAAAAAACCAACTCAGCGACCTTTCGAAACTCCGGATCGTACATCTCACCGCCTGAAGCGTTCGAATAGCGTCTCCGCAGGTCGTCCAGACTGGGAATCTCCGGCACTGCCTCTTTCTTCTGACCAAATCTCCATCCGCAATCAAGAAGCCTATTATGACCATTTGCACATTGTAGTCAACATTGTATACATATTCGTATTCTCCGTGATCGAGCAAGAAGGAAAACGTTATCAAGACGCTCGCCGGCGCGGTTGAGCGTCTCGGCGACAATGCCGGCCGAGACGAGCGGCCGCGCCACCACCAGCTCGATCAGGCCCGGCAGATTTGACGACGAACGTCGGCCAACCAGGCGCCGCTCCATCATCTGTTTTGCCAGCGCCAGCCGGTCATGCTCCCTCATCCCGAACTCCGCCGTCGCGATCAGCCCCTGAGCGATGGCGAGCAGCCGGGTGTCGCGATCTGGATGCCGGCGGCGCTCGACGGGGATGGACTTCAAGCCGCGATTGAAAGCGGCGAGATGCGCGCTCGTCGTCAGTCCCGCCTGCCGGAGGGACGCCGCAGCCAGCAGCCGGCCAGGCCAGGGCGCGTGCTGCAGGACCTGCATATCGTTCCAGGCATCGATCAATAGCGTGGCGCGCAACACCGGCGGCAGACCTTCGGTCTCGGTCAGGACGACACGCCATTCGTCGAGCTGCTCGTCCTCGTTCCAATCGAGATCGTAGACCAGCGGATCTTTGTCCCGTGTGGCGCGCCGGCCAGGTCTTTTGGCTTGGGTCAACGCTGCTTCGAGCGGGCGATAATTGCGTCGATCGCCGCAAGCTCCGCCGCCAACGGACCCGACGGATCCAGCTCCGTTCCTTCCCCCTCCCCGGCAGCCTCGCTGAGTGTCGTGGCCGGCTCGCCGACGGCCGGTGCCGTGCCAGGCACGGCAAGAAGCTCGACCGCATTGGTATTGAACCGGTTCTTCGCGGCGTCAAGCACGTAGCGAAAATCTACCGCCGCGAGGATTTGGAGCAGCATCTATCGGTCTGAAAACAACCTCGTAATTGCAAAAAGAGCCCGACGTGGTCGGGCTTTTTTGTATCTTTATTCAGGAAGGCGACAAGATTGGAAACGAGTTACGGGAACATTTTAAAAATTGGTCTGAAATTTTCGATTTTCGCCTTAATAATTTCAATTACTTAATTGGAAAAATGGAAAAAAGTTAGGGGCGGCGACAGTTTCGGCATCAGTCGATTGCAAGACGTCAAGGAATAACGCAATCTTGATTGACGACAACGGTTTACCGGGCGCGGTATCGGCCTATCTGCCTGACAATCACATTCATGACGCTGGCCCTCGGCCAGCGATGGGGAGGTGGGGATGCTCCAGATTCGCAAAATACTCGCAGCGGTCACAGCCGTCATCGCGGTTGCCGTGTCGTCATCGTGCACAACGAGTTCGACCGACTCGGTGCAAACCGGCTCGGTTGGATACAGCAGCGTGGACTATGGACTGAGACCTGCCTGCCGCGACGGCTTTGGCAACGATCGTCCTTGCAGCTATTAGATCGACGGTCGTTCGACGAGGCTTGGCTCTTCCGCTCGGAACCGCAATTCTTCTCCTGGGCACCGCGCTGCCCATGCCGAATCCCTGATGCAACAGAATTAGTTAGCTACGCGTCTATTGGAAAATCGTTACGAATACCTGCAAGCGTGCTACACAACCGCAATGTTGCTCTAGGAAAGACGGTCATGCGGTATCTTCGGTCAGGGCCGCGTCGGCTTCACACCCAGGAGATGGGCGTTCCGCGCGCCAAAACGGTGGGTCTGAGGTCGGGGGAGATCGCCGACCGCAATATTCGCGTCATCCTGGAAGCGATCCGCCGGCATGGGCCGCTGACGCGCACCGAGCTGGGGCGGCATAGCGGGCTGACCGGGCCTGGCATTACCAATATTCTGCGGCGGCTGGCGGATGAGAAGCTCGTCACGTCGAACCGCCGCAATGGACTTGGCGGTGGTGCAACCGCGACGGAATTTGCGCTGCGGCCGGAAGGCGCTTTTTCGGTCGGAGTCAAGCTTCGCCAACGGCGCGGCGAGATCGTGCTGATCGATTTGAGCGGCCAGGTGCACGACCGGGCCTATTTCGATGTAGAGCCGGCGGACAAGCTCAGGCTGGTGCATGCGGCCGCCCGTGATATGGTCGATCGGCACGCTGCCTTGCCGGTCATCGGCCTCGGCATCGCCGCCAGCGGCTGGACGGAAGCTGAGAGCGACACGATCGCCGCGATGTCGACCATCGCGCGCCCCTATGTCGAGAACGAATGCACCGCAAGCCTGCTCGCCGAGCGCACCATCGGCAGCGCCATGCCGCAGGGCTGTCTGGCGATGATCATCATCGATGACGATGTCCAGGCCGGTTTTCTCGTTCGCGGCGTCCCCTATTCCGGCGTGCATGGGCGGGCGGGCAGTATCGGCGAAATGCTGACCGGGCCCGATAATGTCCAGCTCAACACCGTCGTCGGCTTCGGCTCCCTGCGCGCGCGCATCGGCGACGAGGACTTCGCCCGCCTGATCAGGGGCGAGGAATTCTCCTGTCCCTTGCTGTCGCAATGGATACGCGAGGCCGCCGGCCATCTGCTCGATCCGATCATCGCCATGGCCGGTTTCTTCGCTCCCGGCGTCGTCATGATCGGCGGAGACCTGCCGCAGGGCGTGATCGAGGCGCTGATCCATCAGCTTTCCATCGAGCGGCGCGATACGTCGACGCGACCCATCCTCACGCCGTGGATCTCGCCGATGAAACCGGCAAGCTTCAGCGGCGGCGGCGTGGCGCTCGGCGCTGCCCTCCTTCCCTTCCTCAACACCCTGCTGCTGCCGCCGGCTTCGGCCTAAGTGAGCGCCTCGTCCTTGTGGCTGAGATCGGAGGCCAGCGCCTTGTCGAGCACCTTCTGGATATTGGCGGCGCGGCGGAAGGACGGTTCCTGGGTCTTGCCCGCCCGCACCGCCTGGACGAAACGCTGGTAATTGGTCTCGACCGGACCGAAGGGCACGTCGCGCCATGTCGCCGTGTGCACGTCTTCGCCGAGGCAGGCGCGCAGCGTCGATTGTCCGGTGTCGTAGATCATCTCGACCGAGCCGATTTCGCCATAGACCCTGAGGCGCAGCTGGTCCATCTGGCCGGCGGCCGTGCGCGTCGCCTGGATCGTGCCGATCGCCCCATTGGTGAAATCGACATTCATCGTGAAGCTGTCATTGGCGTCGAGATCATATTCGCCGATCTTGTGACCCGGCGCCTTGTCGAAGGTCTTCAGCCGCGCGAAGACATGGGCGACGTCGAGCCCGGAGCCGTAGGAGGCGAAATCGACGATGTGGATGCCGATGTCGCCGAGCGCGCCGTTCGACCCATGTTTTTTGCTCAGCCGCCACAGCCACTTGCTTTCGTTCTTCCAGTCGCCCCAGTGGCGGCCGACCAGCCAGCTTTGCAGGTGCGACGCCTCGACGTGGCGCACTGCGCCGATCTCGCCGGCAAGCACCATCTGCCGGCCTTTCTGCAGGGCAGGCGAATTGCGATAGGTGAAATTGACCATGCCGACCTTGCCCGAGCGTTCGATCGCCTCGGTCATCTCCATTGCCTTGACCGCATCGGTGGCGAGCGGCTTTTCGCAGAAGACGTGTTTGCCGGCAGCCACCGCCTGAAGCGTCGTCGGGTGGTGGATGCTGTCAGGCGTGACATTGGCGACCGCGTCGAATTCGCCCCAGGCGAGAGCCTCCTCGAGCGAGCTGAAATGATTGGCGATGCCGTGTTCGGTGCAGAAGGCGGCAAGCCTTTCCGGCACAACATCGACGCCGCCGACGACGCTGACGCCTTCGATCGCCTTGAAACGTGCAGCGTGCTGGTTGGCCATGCCGCCGGTGCCGAGAATGAGTAGACGCATTTTTTCCTCCCATAGAGTTACAGTTTCCGGCAGCCTAGGCAGCCGGGTAAGACAGTCCGGCCCCCGCGGTTATCCGCGATTGCCTCGTGCTCTTCCTCTAGAAATCGCCGGGATATGCGCTAGCTGCTGTTGATCGTCGCCAGCATCTCAACCTCCCAAGGTCTGGCCTTCTCAAGCTCTGGCTTGACATCAAATCAAAGTAACTTAATCTAATTAATGCAGCACGGAAATGAGGAGAGGTCAACCGACCGCCAGGCTGCATTCATTCAAATGGGGAGGAGACCCATCATGAAGAGCGCCACCGTCAGCGCATTTGCGCTGAGCACAATGTTATTTTCAGCATCCGTTTCATTTGCCCAGGAACTAGCCACCAAGGACCGGATCGGCCTTGCCGATGCGGCCAAGACCCTCGTCGTCCGCCTGACGAACGACAGCCCGAACAATTCCGATCCCGCTATCGCCGAGGGCTATCAGAAGCTCTTCGTCGATTTCATCAAGAAGCACCCGGACTGGAAATTGCAGATGCAATTCATGTCCTCCGACATCGGCACCGAACAGGCCAAGATGCTCGAGCAGGCCAAGGCCGGCAATGCGCCGGATTGCGCCGCCGTCGACTCCTTCGTGCTGTCGCAGTTCATGGTCAACCACGTCCTGGCTGACTTCACGCCATATTTCTCCAAGGAAGAAGTGGACGATCTCTTCCCCTTCATCCGCAACGGCATCACCGACAAGGACAAGACGGTGCGCGCCTGGTGGTGGGATACCGACCTTCGTGTGCTCTACCGCAACAAGTCTGTGGTCGCAGATGCGCCTGCAACCTGGGACGATCTGAAGAAGGCCGCGCTTGCCTCCACCAAGGAAGGTATGGAAGGCGTTCTCTTCAACGGCGGGCGCTGGGAAGGCACGACCTTCGACTGGCTCGCAAACTATTGGGCACTCGGCGGCAAGCTCGTCGACGATTCAGGCAAGCCGGTCTTCGGTGAAGGCGAGAACAAGGAGAAATTCCTGAAGGCGCTGAACTACTTCAAGGATCTCGTCGATTCCGGCGCAGCGCCCAAACGTGTCAGCACCATTGCCAATTACGACGACATGAATGCCGCGGCAGCGGCTGCGACGACTGCCCTCTTCATCGGCGGCAACTGGCAATATGCGCAGCTGAAGTCGACGCTCGACGAGGAGGAGTTCAAGAACTGGACCTTCTCGCCGATCCCCGGCCCCACCGCCGATCAGCGCTCGACCGGCACCGGCGGCTGGACGATCGCCTCCTTCAGCAAGGACAAGGATAAGGTCGAGATGTGCGCCAACCTCGCACGCGAGGTCTATATGGGCCCGGCCAACGCACTGCAGCAGCAGTTGCCGACCCGCAAATCGCTGTTCGACAAATACGAGGTCTTCTCGACCGAAGCCAACAAGACCTTCGCCAAGGCGCTGGTCGACGGGCAGGCACGTCCGGGCGTGCCGATTTATCCTGAGATCTCGAACCAGATCCAGATCATGATGGGCGACGTGCTGTCAGGCACGAAGAAACCTGAAGAAGCGCTGGATGCCGCCTTCAGCGCGGCGATGGAGGCTTACAAGCGGCTGTGATGCTGTGGTTAAGCTCAGGAGATTGGCGAGAGCAGCCCCTCATCCGGCTGCCGCCACCTTCTCCCCGTCTATCACGGGGAGAAGGGAAGATGCCGCAAGCTCGCCGTCCCTCACCAGCGCCTCGCAGGGCACGTCCCCTCGCCCCGTTTACGGGGAGAGGGTTAGGGTGAGGGGC
>NZ_LFIO01001258.1 GCF_001187535.1 Rhizobium ecuadorense | reverse complement strand
AAGCTTTTCTTTGACTACATCGACGGCGGCTCCTTTTCGGAGGAAACCTATCGTCGAAACAGGGACGATTTCTCGCTTTTGCAACTGCGTCAGAACGTTCTCGGCAACTATGCCGAGCCTGATCTGGCGACCGAATACCTCGGGCGACGCCATCCTCTTCCATTCATGCTGGGACCGGTCGGCTTTCTTGGCCTTTACACGAGAAACGGAGAACAAAAGGCAGCCTGTGCCGCTGACGCTGCCGGCATCCCCTTCTGCCTTTCGACCTTCTCGATCGCGTCGCTGGCAGACCTCCGGCAGGCGAC
>NZ_LFIO01000442.1 GCF_001187535.1 Rhizobium ecuadorense | reverse complement strand
CCGGCATTTGCTGCAACACCGCTGGAGCCGACGGTCGGCTTCTATAAATTCAAGGTCGGCGATATCGAGATCACGGCAATCTACGACGGCATCTGGAGAAAGCCGCATGACCCGGCCTTCATCAAGAATGCCTCGATCGAGGATACCAAGGAGGCGCTATCGAAAGCCGGGCTTACCACCGAGTTCATGCCGATCCCGCTGACTGTCGTGGTCCTGAAGCTCGGCAACCGCCTGATCATGATGGATGCCGGCTCGGGCGTCGGCCAGTGGCAGGAAAATGCCACCCATCTGCCGGCGAACATGGC
>NZ_LFIO01000154.1 GCF_001187535.1 Rhizobium ecuadorense | reverse complement strand
GAAAGCAGGGGTGCGCTTATTCTCACGCCCCCGCCACAAGCGCCTTGTTCTTACTTTGAGACTGCCATGACCGCCTCATCGATCAAGGCCGCGTCCTCCAGAGGCTTTGATTGCGGCAAAGCATGACTTGCTTCCAAGGTCATGACTTTCCGAGCATTGAGACGAGCCGACATTGCCCTCTGATTTTCGGGAGCAATCATCCTGTCTTCACTTGCTATTTGATACCAGGATGGCTTCTTCCGCCAGGCGGGCGCGGTGATGACGTCACCAAAGGTACCGGCAAGCGGCGCTTTTTGGGTGGCCGC
>NZ_LFIO01001318.1 GCF_001187535.1 Rhizobium ecuadorense | reverse complement strand
CTAGTAGACTGCCAAATTCCCCCCAACGCATGATCTGCGGATGTATCCTGAAGCTCTTGTCGTTCAAGTTGCCGCTGTAGCGATTGCGCGCAAATTGCACAAAACCAAGCCCAAGATCGGGAGCGTTGACATACGCTACAACGCCGCCATCACTGTCAACCGATACAATATTCTCCTCAATGCGATTAGGGCGTGCCCATGGCGGACGCCAACCCTTGCCGGTACCCTCATCAACGCGAAAAGCCGCGCCCGATCCGTGTGTGATGACGTTTCTCGCCGCCAGGTTGCTCCAACCGCCGTTGATAC
>NZ_LFIO01000396.1 GCF_001187535.1 Rhizobium ecuadorense | reverse complement strand
GTTCGAGACCTACCTTGTGCTGGCGGTGATCTATTCGCTGCTATGCCTCGTGGCATGGATGGTCGTGCGCTTTTTCGAAACGCGAAACGCAAAGTTCGCGCCCAATACCGCACCGACAAAGGCCACCATGATGGCAAGCGTCTGATCGAATAGGAGGTCATCACATGTTCGATTCCGAAGTCCTTCTTCCCGATCTCTGGGACATCCTGGGCGCGGTCCCGGTGACGCTCGCCATGGCGCTTGGAATCTTCGTCTTCTCTACGATCGTCGGCAGCCTTTTTGCGATGGTGGAATATCGGCGGGTCC
>NZ_LFIO01001338.1 GCF_001187535.1 Rhizobium ecuadorense | reverse complement strand
GGCCCGAAGCGATAGGCGCCGCGCCAGAAACAAATGGCTGCAACGACGAGCAACACTCCCCAGATGACGGACAGCGGATAGGCGAAAAACCGCTTGAAATCGGAGGCAGAGCGCTCGTAGGTCCGGCCCTCATCCGCCGGTTTCTTGCTATCCAGAGGCAAGCCTGATGGATCCAGATAGACCGGCCGCTTCTCGCCCGCTCCGCGCAACAGCGTCACGAGCGACACGGCAAAGGAGGCGTTATCGGCGAGAGCCAGTCCATGATTGTTCAACAGGTCGGGATCCGACAGCAGATAGATGTTGGGG
>NZ_LFIO01001023.1 GCF_001187535.1 Rhizobium ecuadorense | reverse complement strand
AAGTCTGCACAAGGCCAGACTACGCGAATATCGGAGACGTTACCCGTATAATCGGCGTATGTTACGCAGAGACAGTGTCAGCGGGGTTGCAGATCCGAGACGGTGGGAGCAGCCGACGCCGATTTATCAGGCACCGCCGCTCCCGCCTCGCGAACTGGCATCCGGACCTTCAACCCGGACGACAATTGGGACGTGACGGCTGTTTGAACACGGTCGCGCGTGTTGGGAACCAAGTCTGCTCCACCTCGTTGCCGCTTCGTACCCAATGATGCAAAGGAGGAAACGATGATTTCCGCAGAGCAGATC
>NZ_LFIO01001340.1 GCF_001187535.1 Rhizobium ecuadorense | reverse complement strand
GCCGCATCACGACAAACCGGATAAACCCGACAAGCATGATGGCCGTGGCCGGCATGAACATCACGATCAGCACGATGATCACGACTATCACGATAAAGGGCATCATCGGGATCGTGACCGGGACCGCGATCACGACAAGGATCGCGATCGTGATGGGGACCGGAACCACGATAGGGGCCGGAATTTCAATCGCAACCGCTGATGCCGTCAATCGGCGACGCTCTTCTCGAAGCCATCCGGCACCTCGCGGAAGTGATCGCTTCTGCCGGATATCCGCTGGTAGAATTCCGCCAGCCCGCCGATCACC
>NZ_LFIO01000106.1 GCF_001187535.1 Rhizobium ecuadorense | reverse complement strand
GGCCGACAGTCATCCCTCCCACCGCCGGCCCGCGCTGCTCGCGCACATTGACGGGTCCTGCCCGATGGCATCGGTCAGAAAGTCCAGAACCGCTTTGACGCGCAACGGTATGTTTCTTCGTGAGGGATAGACGACATAGATCGGCAGCCGGGTCGGTTGAAAGTCGTTCATGACAGGGATCAGCCGACCGGCGACGATATCCGGCACGGCGACGATGTGGGAGAGCACCGCCAGTCCTGCGCCGGCAAGGGCCGCCCTGTGAATGGCGACGCCGCTGCACGCGGTCAGCCGCGGCGAGATCCTGACG
>NZ_LFIO01000616.1 GCF_001187535.1 Rhizobium ecuadorense | reverse complement strand
GGGCAGATTCTCGATCAGGCCGTTGTTTGGCACATTGCCGTATATCAGCGCCGGGTTGCCGGTTACTGCGGCATGAATGATGCCGGCCGCGTATTCATTGCTGCGGCACACCTCGATCGGCTTGTCGCCTTCCAGTTCCTTGCGCAAGGCATGCCACTCTTTGATCTGCACTTCGCAGCGCCGGATGTATTCGTCCAACGGGATATTGAGCTGATCAATCAGATCCCCTCGTCCCTCCTTGATGTACCAGGAGGTATACTCGGAGAAATGCTCGCTGGATTCGGTGACGAAGTGGCCGAGCCGTTTG
>NZ_LFIO01001375.1 GCF_001187535.1 Rhizobium ecuadorense | reverse complement strand
CAATCTTTACTTCCGCAAAAAACCCGCCTCTCGGCGGGTTTTTGCGTTTCTGGACTCCCGAGATGATATCCTTGCAAGTTGTCATCGATTTTTCTGCGACGACGAGATGGTTGCTAAAGAGATAATATTCTAATATACGTAGTTCAGGCGCTTCTTATATTCTATGACAGCAAGCAACGTCCGTCCATTCGGCGGCGCCTATTATCCTATTCAGGGGGTAGTTCGATTTCATGAAGTAGATCAAAGATTTATAGGGGGGAATCATGCGAAAATGGGGGCCTTCTCTACTGACGTCTCTACATGGGAGGCATCGTCTTCTATCGGCAATCTCGGCATTGCCCGCGTTCTGCGCGATGGTGCTCTTCGCCGGGATTGCATCCGCGCAAGCGCCGACCGAAGAGCAGCGCGATGCGATCAAGGCAGAGTGCCGCTCAGACTTCATCGCAAAATGCTCGGGGGTTACGCCCGGAGGCATCGAGGCGCTCACTTGTTTGCAGCAGCATAGCGCGACGCTTTCGGCAGGTTGCCAGAAGGCGGTGTCGGCAGTGAACGTCAAACCCAAATCGACATCCGCGGAGCCGACGCAGGCTGCGCCTGCAAATACCGCGGCGAGTAGCCCTGCGCCTGCGACCGGCACGCCGACGCAGGCGCAGCGCAATGCGGTCAAATCGGCCTGTCAGCGAGATTTCATGGCGCAATGTTCCGGTGTCACGCCGGGCGGTGCGGCGGCGCTCAGCTGTCTCCAACAGCATAGTGCCGCTCTATCGGCACCATGTCAGCAAGCTGTTGCGGCTTTGGGGGGATCGGGGGCGCCGGCGCCCGGCGATGCGGCTGCCACCGGTGCGATCACGCCGGCCCCTCGGGCAATGATGCCAGCCTTCTCCCCACGTGAGGAAGTGATGATCCTGCGGGAAACTTGCGGAGCGGACTTCCGGGCCTTGTGCCGTATGGTGCCTTTAGGGGGAGGGCGGGGCATTGCCTGCCTGCGCGACAATCTGCAGCGCGTATCACCAGCGTGCCATCGCGTGCTGACCTCGGGATTGTAGCGTCCCCTCGATACTCGCTCTCAGAAAGAGACCATTGCGCGCTCCAGCGATAAATTCGGTGCGCGCGATCCCGCAAGGGCCGACAGGCGGCCGTTTGCCCGCATGCATTGCATCTCTCACATTTCATGTCCGGCTCCGGCAGATCTGCCAGCTGCATCTGCATTTCGATGAAATCAATGACGACACCAACGAAAGGCATTGCCATGTCATCGACTTTCCCTTTCCCGCGATTGAAGCGGATTCTTCTCTATGCTTCGCTTGCCGCCAGCCTCGCACCGCCGACGAGCGCGTGGGCGGATGATGCGAAGGCCCTTCTAAAGACGATGTCCGATTTTCTGACGGCGCAGAAGACGATCTCCTTCACCTACCAATCGTCGCTCGAAGCGGTGACGCCTGCCTTCGAGAAACTCCAGTTCGTCAGTTCGGGGACAGCCAACCTGACCCGCCCCGACAAGCTGCGCGTCACCAGGACCGGCGGCTTTGCCGACCTCGACGTGAGTTTCGACGGTTCATCGCTGACGGTCCATGGCAAGAACCTCGATGCCTATGCAAAGATCGACGGCAAGGGTTCGCTCGATGATCTGATTGACAGGCTGATGACCGCGGGTGTCGAAGCGCCGGGCGCGGATCTTTTATCCTCCAACGTCTATGATGTGCTTATGTCGGATGTGACGGAGGCCAAGCATATTTCCAGCGCTTTCGTGGATGGGGTCGAATGCGAATATCTGGCCTTCCGGACGCCTGAAATCGATTGGCAGATCTGGATACAGAGCGGCCCGCAGCCGATACCCCGCCGCTATGTCATCACCAGCAAGCATGTCGTCCAGGCGCCGCAATACACACTAGAAATCAATGATTTCAAAAGCGGGGCGGATGTCGCGGCCGTTTCCTACACCATCGAAGTTCCAGCCAGCGCGAAGACGGTCGATCTCAGCGAGTTGCAATCACTCGACGAGTTGCCTGAGGCCGCCGATATGGGAGAGGCAAAATGACCTATAAGAAGCTGTTCTTCGCCCTCGGCCTGACCGGCGTTCTGACATTCACCGGCTTTCACATCGAGCAGCAGGGATCCATGCCCCTGTCGGTCGGCTTTGCCACGCCGGCGGGCGCCGTCATCGGCAGGCCGCTGACGCCGCTCTCCTATGCGGGCGTGGCCCGCCGGACGACGCGGCGGGTGGTCACACGCACGACGACAACCATCGCCGTGCTTCCGGCAGGCTGCCGTTACGGTCCCTATTACGGCGGCTATTATTATCGCTGCGGCGGTTATTATTACGCCAAGAGTGGCAACGTTTATGTGCAGGTGATCGTGCAATAATTGCTGCGATCGCCTTACCTGATGTTCGATATCTCCGCCTCCGCCACTGGTGCGGCCGTGCTTGCGGTCGCGCCGCGCCCTTTCCAATATTCCTCGAGGCGCTGCAGCAGCACGTAGAAGGAAGGAACGAAGAGGATAGCGAGGCAGGTCGAGGCGATCATGCCACTGAAGACCGATATGCCGATCGACTTGCGGGCCGATGCGCCGGCGCCCGTCGCCAGCACCAGCGGCAGGACGCCGAGGATGAAGGCGAAGGACGTCATCAGGATCGGCCGGAAACGCAGGCGGGCGGCCTCGACGGCGGCGTCGAGAATTTCCATGCCTTCGGCCCGTTTTTCCCTCGCATATTCGACGATGAGAATGGCATTCTTGGCTGCGAGCGCAATCAGCAGGATAAGGCCGATCTGCGTGTAGAGATTGTTGGCGACGCCGGCTGCCATGAGTGCCGCCACCGTACCGAGCAGGGCGAGCGGCACGGCTGATATGACCGCCAGCGGCAGGATCCAGCTTTCATATTGGCCGGCGAGCACGAAATAGACGAGCAGCATGGCGAGCGCGAAGATGAAGTAGATCTGCCCGCCCACGGCCTTCTCCTGATAGGAAAGCGCCGTCCATTCGAAGCCGGCACCCGCCGGCAATGTATGGTTGGCGATCTGTTCCATGACCTCGAGCGACTGGCCGGAGCTGAAGCCGGCGGCCGGTCCGCCGACGATGGTGGCGGTGGGATAGAGGTTGTAGAGGCTGATCAGCGAGGGGCCTTGTGTCATGGTGACATCGACGACCGTGCCGAGCGGCACCATCGTCCCGTCGCCGGCCTTGACCTTCAGATTGCGGATATCGTCAGGGCTGACGCGGAAATCGGAGGCAGCCTGCGCATAGACCTGGAAGGTGCGGCCGAATTTGTTGAACTGGGTGACATAGCTCGATCCCACATAGCCGGAGAGGGCGGAGAAGACCTGCCCCACGGTAATTCCCAGCGTCTCCGCCTTGATGCGGTCGACGGAGACCGCAAGCTGCGGCACGTTCGAGCGGAAGGGCGTGCTCAGCCTCTGCAGCGATGATTGCGCATTGCCGTTCCTGACGATCGTATCGGCAAGCGATTGCAGCAGCGGGTAATCGGATACGCCGTTCCGGAGCTCGACCTGCATGGTAAAGCCGTTGGCGTTGCCGACGCCCTGGATCGGCGGCGGCACGACCACGAGCGTCTTGGCGGTCAGCACGTGCTGCAGGGCGTCGTTCAGATGCTGATAGATCGACAGCAGGTCCTGTCCCTTCTCCTTGCCGCGCTCGTCCCAATCCTTGAGAACGACATAGGCGACGCCGGCATTCTGCAGGCTGGCATTGTTGTCGAGAACGGAAAGGCCGCTGATGGTCAGCACCTGATCGACGCCCGGGGTGGCTTCGGCGATCTTGCCGACCTCTTCCATGACGGCATCGGTTCGCTCTTTCGAGGCGCCGTCGGGCAATTGCGTGCTGATCAGCACATAGCCCTGATCCTCGATAGGCAGGAATGCGGTCGGCAGGCGCGTAAGCCCCCAGACGGCGACGCCGATCAGCGCGAGCGCTGCTATGGCCATGATGCCGCTGTGACGGGTCATCGATCCGATCAGTCCGGCATAGTGGCGCTCGCCCCAATCATAGCCCCTGTTGAAGCCGCGATAGAAGACGTTGCGTTTCTCCGGCGGTACCGGCGCGCGCAGCCAGAGGGCGCATTGCGTCGGTTTCAGCGTGACGGCATTGATGGCGCTGATCAGCGCGGTCGCGGCGATGACGAGCGCGAACTGCCGGTAGAGCTGGCCGGTCAGGCCGGGCAGGAAGGCGGCCGGAATGAAAACCGCCATCAGCACCAGCGTGATGCCGATGACCGGGCCGAGCAGTTCTTCCATGGCCCTCTCGGCCGCTTTTCGGCCTGACATACCGGCCTCGATGTGTCGGGCTACACCTTCGACGATGACGATGGCATCATCGACGACGATGCCGATGGCGAGAACGATGGCAAAGAGCGTCGACAGGTTGACGGTGAAGCCCAAGGCCGCCATGGCGGCGAAGGCGCCGATGATGGTGACGGGAACGGTGGTCGCCGGCACCAGCATTGCCCGCCAATCCTGCAGGAAAACCAGAATGACGATGAGAACCAGCACACCCGCCTCGATCAGGGTGACGTAAACCTCGTCGATGGAGGCCTTGACGAATTTCGTCGTGTCGAACGGCAGATGATATTCGAGGCCGGGCGGGAAGCTCTTCGAGAGCTCCTCCATCTTTGCGTTCACCGCCTGCGCGACGGCAATGGCGTTCGCCTCAGGCAGCTGGAAAATGCCGATGCCGGCCGCCGGTCGGCCGTTCTGCGTGAAGGACTGGCTGTAGGTCTGGGCGCCGAGTTCGACGCGGCCGATATCGCGGACGCGCGTGATGCGGCCGCCCTGTCCGCTTTCGACCTTGACGATAATGTTCTCGTAGTCGGCGGCCTCGTTCAGCCGGCCATTGACATTCAGCGTGTATTGGAAGACCTGCCCTTGCGGCACCGGCGGAATGCCGATCTGGCCGGCGGCGACCTCCTGGCTCTGCTGCTGCACGACGCTGACGACATCCTGCGGCGTCAGGCCGCGCGCCTGCAGCAGGTTCGGATCCATCCAGATCCGCATGGCATATTGGCCGGCGCCGAACACGGTGACGTTGCCGACTCCAGGCAGGCGAGCGAGTTCGTTCTGCAGATTGATGACGGCGTAATTCGACAGGAACAGGCTGTCATAGCGGCTGTCTGATGAGGTCAGGCTGACGAAGCCGAGGATAGCCGTCGATTTCTTCTGCGTCGTCACGCCCTGAAGCTGCACCGCTTCGGGAAGCGACGACATCGCAATGGCGACGCGGTTCTGCACCAGAACCTGCGCCTGATCGGGATCCGTTCCGATGGCAAAGGTCACGATCAGCGAATAGGTGCCGTCGCTGGCGCTGGTCGACTGCATGTAGAGCATATCCTGCACGCCGTTGACCTGCTGCTCGATCGGCAGCGCGACGGTGTCGACGAGGGTCTGGGCGCTGGCGCCGGGGAAGCGCGTCGTCACCTGCACCGTCGGCGGCACGACATTCGGGTATTGCGCCACAGGTAGCTGGAACAGGGCGACCGCGCCGACGAGCACGAAGACCAATGCCAGGACGTTGGCGAGTACCGGTCGCTCGATGAAGAAACGCGAGATCATGCTGTTGCCTCAGATGTTCAGAGGAAGCGTGGTGGCGAATTCATTGCGTGGTGGTGTCGGCCTTGGCATTGCCGGCGGCGCCCACCGCCGGGTTCATTTCGATCTTCTCGGGCGTGACCTTGCTGCCGGGAATGGCCTGCTGAATCCCTTGGGTCACCACCCAGTCAGCCGGATCGAGGCCGGATTGGATGACCCGGAGCGAACCTTCACGCTGGCCCGTCTTGACCTGCTTCTGCTCGACGACATCGTCCTTGCCGAGAACAAGCAGGTAGCTGCCCAACTGGTTCGTTCCGATCGTATCGTCGCGCACCAGCAGAGCCTTGTCGTTATGGCCGACCGGTACCCGAACGCGCACGAAGAGGCCGGGCAGCATGGCGTGATCCTTGTTGTCGAACAGGGCGCGGACCTGAAGCGTGCCCGTCGAGGTATCGAGCTGAGGTGATACGTAGTCGAGATGTCCCTTATGCGGGTAACCTTCTTCCGTCTGCATACCGATCTCCGCCGGTATGCTCGGAAGGTCCGTCTGCCTGAAGGTATGTCCCTGCTTTGCCAGGGTTTCCTTGATCATCAGTACCTGTGTTTCGCTGACGTTGAAATAGGCATAAAGCGGATCGGTCTGGACGATGCTGGCGAGTTTAGTGGGGCCGGATACGCCGACCAGCGTGCCGATATCGACGAGGTGATCCGTGACGATGCCGTCGAAGGGAGCGAGCACCTCGGTATAGCCGAGGTTGATCGTCGCGAGTTCGACATTGGCCTGGGCGTTGAGGATGGCGGCATTCGCCTCGTCGAGCGTCGCCTTGGCGCTGTCGACCGCGGTCTGGGTGGTGACCTGCTGCTTCATGAGATTGAGCTGCCGATCATATTCCTGCTTTGCGCCGACCTGGGAGGCCTGCTGCGAGGCGAGCGATGCCTTCGCCTGATCCAGTTGCGCCTGATAGGTGTCGCGCTCGATGCCGAAAAGCTTGGCGCCCTTCTTCACCATCATGCCGTCCTGGTAGTCTATGGACTGGATATAGCCCTGGACACGCGCCTCGATATCGACGGCATTCAGCGGCGCGGTGTTGCCGGTGAGTTCGAAATAGAGCGTCACCGGCTGCTGGACCGGCTGCGCGACCCGAACCACAGGCGGCGGAGGGGGAACATAGGTGTTGCCGCTCTCCCCGCAGCCGGCGAGCATTGCCATGCCGGCAAATGTCAGAAAAAATCGCAGACTCCGATGCAATCTCCCACGCATTGCCGCCGCCCCGACATTGTACGAGCCCAGTCCTCATGCGTGCCTCGACGTCGACCCCCACCTGTCTGCCGAAGGTTCAAGGCATGCGATATTATGTCGCGGCATTGCTAAAAATTGCAATAGCCCTTGGTGCACAATTGAACTGTGGTGAAGCGGGGAGCCCGATAATGGGGCGTTTGCCGGGTTTCCACGACTGCCGTGAGCCGGCTACGGTTTTCCAAGGCGCTCGAGGGCGGACTGTAAGGGTGCATCGGAAACGCGTACCAGCCCGATATAGGGATTGGCCATATCCGAGATCAGGAAGACCGCGCCGGCGACGGAAAGCGCGCAGACAAAGAGAATGGACAGCACCGTCGGGTTGGGCGGCGCCTGCAGCCCGAAGGTCGCAAAAAGCAGCGAGAGCCAACAGACGAGAACGGCGAGGAAGGCCCAGGGCAGGCCCTCGCTGCCGGACTCGACCAGCAGCCAGTGGGTTTCCGCCACCATGCCGCTGACATCAAGAGCGCGCGTCTGGAGAGAATGCTGAACGGCATCCTTCGGCGACAGGGATCGCAGGTCGCCCTGAACCGCCTCGATATCCTGATATTCTCCCAGCGCCTTGCCGGATGCCGCGTCGGTGGTCTCGGCAGTCCAGCCGCGGCTCAGCCGTTTTTCGATGAGTTGGCGCAGCAGCCGACGCGCATCGTCGGTTTCCGGGCCGTATTGGGCCATGACGCGGTCCAGCAGGAGGACCCTCGCGGCCGCCGTTCTCATCTCCACTTCGGCATTGTCATAGGTCGATTTGGCGGATGCAATCAGCAGGCCGAGCGCCAAAGCCGAGAGCGTCCCCACCACCGCGGTCGCGAGCCTGATGACATCCTTGGATTCCGAACTGAGATGATGGTCCGGCAAGCGGCCGCGCACCATCATTCCTATCGATGTTGCCGCCGACAGAAAAACAAAGACAAGTCCGCCAAGCAACAGTGAGATCAAGTCCGGTCTCCCTATCGTCACGTCCATGCTGCAAGCGCCGCAATGCTTGCAAACTGTGCAATAGCTGCCGTTATCATAGCGGAAGACAGGCGGAGCGTGGAACTCTTTACTTTGCTATTCTCGCGTGGATCATTGCTGGAAAATGAGCAGTACGTAAGCCAGGAAAAGCACCAGATGGACCGCACCTTGCATGAGATGCGTGCGGCCGCTGGCGAAGGTGATGATGCTGACGGCAAGCGTGAGCAGGAGCATCACCAGATCGCCGTGTTCCAGGCCGAGTGTCACGGCGTGTCCGTAGAGCTGGCTGACAACAAGCATCGCCGGCACCGTCAGCCCGATCGTCGACAATACCGAACCGAGGAAGATGTTGACGGAGCGCTGCAGATTGTTGGCGACAGACGCGCGCACGGCGCTGATTGCCTCAGGCGTCGCGACAAGGATGGCCATGACAACACCGCCAAATGCGGTTGGCGCATGCAGGGTTTCGATAATGTAATCGATCGGCCGCGCAAGCTGTTCGACCAGGAAGACGACGGGAGCCATATAGGCGAATAACAGGATGGCGTGAGGCCAGACCGGTCCGTGGCGAGGCACATGTTCGCTGTGAGGTTCCTGACGGTTGCTGTCGTCAGCGAAATAGTCGCGATGGCGGCCGGCCTGAAGAAACAGGAACGTCGCATAGAGGCCGACCGATATTATGCCCAGTATCAGTTGCCTCGGTGCAGATGGATGCTGTCCATCCGGGCCTGCCAGGAATGTCGGCATGACCAGGCTCAAGGTCGCCAGCGGTACGATCACCCCGAGATAGGCGTTGGCGCCCTGCAGGTTATGCTGCTGCTCCGGTCGCCGCCATGCGCCGAGCAGCAGCGACAGGCCGACCATGCCGTTCAGGATGATCATGACGACCGCAAACAGCGTGTCGCGCGCAAGTGTGGGATTGTTTTCGCCGTGAAGCATGACGGCTGATATTGCCATCACCTCGATCGAGGTGATGGCAAGCGTCAGAATGAGCGTGCCGTAAGGCTCCTTCAGCCGCTCCGCCAGGTGGTCTGCGTGTCGCACGACCGACAGAGCGGAGCCGAGTACGACGGCAAACAGCCACCCGAAAACGACCGTGAACCAAATCGGATCGGAAAGCTGCCCGAAGATCTGCTCCTGGAAAGCAAGAAATGCCAAGCTCGTCGCGACGCTGACGCCGAGGAACCATTCCTCGCGCAGCAGGCTGGTCGCGCCGACGGCGCGCAATGCGGGACCCTCCGTCATCGAAACCACCCGCCTTCTGGCAAATGCCGCCGCAATGCGACCATCAACACCATCGCGCCCCGCCCGCTACCCGCGCATCCTATGAGGAGGAATCGTACCTCAAGCCGAGCGGCATGCAACCGTCTAAAGCGGAGTAGCCCTGGTCTTATTCGCGGCCGGTGGCCGGGATTGCTGCGCCGGTAACGACGGCTGCGGCCGGCGAAATCAGAAAGGCGATGAGGCGGGCGATCGATTGCGGCGATACCCAGCCGTCCGTTTTCGCATTGGGCATGGCGGCGCGGTTCTCGGGCGTGTCGATCGTCCCGGGCAAAATGCAGTTGGCGGTAATGCGGTGGTCGCGGTTTTCCGCAGCGATCGCCTCGGTCAGCCGGATGACGGCGGCTTTCGAGGCGGCGTAGGCGGCCTGGTTGGCGCCGGCCTTCAGGCCGGGTGCCGCAGCGACATGAACGATGCGGCCGTAGCCCGCGGCCTTCATTGCTGGAAGAACCGCGGCGCTGATCGTCAGCGCCGTGCGGGCGTTGGCGGTCATCATCGTCTCCCATTGCGCCGGCGCATCCGGCCCCACCGGCCCCATCTGGAAGCCGCCGACCGTATTGACCAAGGCACTGACGCCGCCGAAGCGCTTGACGGCCCGCGCGACGGCGGCGGCGCAGGAGGCATAATCGGTGAGATCCGTTCCGGCAATCGACAGAAACTCGGTGGAGGCGGGAAGATCGCCGGCCAAGGCTTCCAGTTCCTGGCTCGAACGGTTCATGCAGACGAGTTTCGCACCGCCGGCGGCGAGTTCACGGACAACGGCGCTGCCGAGGTTGCCGCCGGCTCCCGTAACGATCACGGCTTTCTGGTCGTTCATGGCAATCGATCTCCTGCCGGTGCCGGTCCTTGATGGCGCGCATTGTTGATACAGGCTGCGCCGCAAGGCAAGCCCACGAATCCGCGACAAGGTCAGACATCCTGCAGTACTGCCCTCGGAGCTAGCCGCAGGCAGCTCCGCCGCCGTTGCTCAACGGTCTCGTCGGGTCGGCCGTCAGTGATATTTGGTCCGTTCACGACCGAGAATCTCGGGCGCGTCAAGGCCGGAAATCGGGCGGGTGATATCGGCCGGGATGTCGCCGGTGAGCTGCAGGTCGAGATAGCGGGCGCAGCAGACGCGCAGGAAGGAGGTGAAGTTTCCAAGATCATGGCCGGCATCGATCGATTCATGATGCAGCCGGGTGATCAGCTGGACGACATTCATGCCGTCGCGCCGGGCGACTTCCTCGAGCTTCGACCAGAAGAAGTTCTCCAGCCTGACGCTGGTCACCATGCCGTCGATGCGTAGCGACCGGGTGGTGCTTTCCCAGAGTCGCGCATCCGCCTTGATGAACAATTCGCACATGTCATCCTCCCGGTGCCGCCTCCTCAGGCGGCGTTGGTTTCGAGCAGCGCTGCCGCATCGAGCACGGCCATGAACTGGCGCAGCCACGACGGATGCGCCGGCCAGGCCGGCGCCGTTACCAAATTGCCGTCCGCGACCGCATCGGTGATTGAGATATCGGCGTAGGTGCCGCCGGCAAGTTCGACTTCCGGCCGGCAGGCGGGATAGGCCGAGCAGGTGCGGCCCTTCAAAACGCCGGCGGCAGCGAGCAGTTGCGCGCCATGGCAGATGGCGGCAACGGGTTTTCCGGCATCGAAGAAGTGCCGGACCGCTTTGATGACGTCTGCATTGAGGCGCAGATATTCCGGCGCGCGGCCGCCGGGGATGACGAGGGCGTCGTAGTCTTCGGGCCGCACGCTATCGAAAGTGGCGTTCAGTGCGAAATTATGACCGCGTTTTTCGGAATAGGTCTGGTCGCCTTCGAAATCATGAATGGCGGTGGCGACGGTCTCGCCTGCCTTCTTTCCGGGGCAGACGGCGTCGACCGTGTAGCCGCAGGCAAGCAGCGTCTGGAACGGCACCATGGTTTCGTAATCTTCGGTGAAATCACCCGTGATCATCAGGATTTTTGAAGCTGGCATCGTATCCTCCTTTGAAACCAACCGCCGGAGATTAACAAAGAGCTGCGCGCAGAAGGTATTATGGGAATACTACAGCGGAAATTCCCTAAAGCGCGTCGCATCAAATTTGGTTCATGCGGCGCGCTTTAGTCGTTTGTTTTCATGTATGTCGCCCGGAACCGCTGCACGCTTCCTGATGACATGCATTAGACCGCCTTGACGGTCACATCAGGGACGGCGCAGGCCTCGCCGCCGCCGAAGAGGCGGGAGCGGGTGAGGAAGCGTTTCTCGCGGCCGTTATCGAGCGAGAACATGCCGCCGCGGCCGGGCACGACGTCGATGATGAGCTGCGTATGTTTCCACGCCTCGAACTGGCTGGCGCTGATATAGACCGGCACGCCGCCGATCTCGCCAAGTTTGACGTCGCTGTCGCCGGTCATGAATTCATTGGCGGGATAACACATCGGCGAGGAGCCGTCGCAGCAGCCGCCGGACTGGTGGAAGAGGATATCGGGATGATCGCGCTTGATCTCAGTAATCAGGTCAAGGGCCGCGTCGGTTGCGAGAACACGCGGTTCGCCGTTGACGGTCGTTTCCATCGGTCTTCCTCCAAAGTTTCGGGAGGAAGAAAGTCCCCTCCCCAACCCCTCCCCACAAGGGGAGGGGCTTTTCCCCCTCCCACCACGCGAGTTTCTCAGAAGAAGCCAAGCGCCTTCGGGCTGTAGCTCACCAGCATGTTCTTGGTCTGCTGGTAATGGTCGAGCATCATCTTGTGGGTTTCGCGGCCGATGCCGGACTGTTTGTAGCCGCCGAAGGCGGCATGGGCGGGGTAGGCGTGGTAGCAATTGGTCCAGACGCGGCCGGCCTGGATCTCGCGGCCGAAACGGTAGCAGCGATTGGCGTCGCGGCTCCAGACACCGGCGCCGAGGCCGTAAAGCGTGTCGTTGGCGATTTCGAGCGCTTCCTTTTCGGTCTTGAAGGTCGTGACCGAGACCACAGGTCCGAAGATCTCCTCCTGGAACACCCGCATCTTGTTGTGACCCTTGAAGATCGTCGGCTTGACGTAATAGCCGTTCGCCAGATCGCCGCCGAGATCGTTGCGGGAGCCGCCGGTCAGAACCTCGGCGCCTTCCTGCTTGCCGATGTCGAGATAGGCGAGGATCTTTTCGAGTTGCTCGGTCGAGGCCTGGGCACCGATCATCGTCGCGCTGTCGAGCGGGTTGCCCTGCTTGATCGCCTCGACGCGCTTGACCGCCTTTTCCATGAAGCGGTCATAGATCGATTCCTGGACGAGGGCACGGCTCGGGCAGGTGCAGACTTCGCCCTGATTGAGAGCAAACATCGCAAAGCCTTCGAGTGCCTTGTCGAGGAAGTCGTCATCCTCGGCCATCACATCGGCGAAGAAGATGTTCGGCGATTTGCCGCCGAGTTCCAGGGTCACCGGAATGAGGTTCTGGCTGGCATATTGCATGATCAGCCGGCCGGTCGTCGTCTCGCCGGTAAAGGCGATCTTGGCGATGCGGGAGCTGGTCGCCAGCGGCTTGCCGGCCTCGATGCCGAAACCGTTGACGATGTTGAGCACGCCGGGCGGCAGCAGATCGCCGACCAGTTCGGCCCAGAGCAGGATCGAGGCCGGCGTCTGCTCGGCAGGCTTCAAGACGACGCAGTTGCCGGCCGCAAGCGCCGGAGCCAGTTTCCACGTGGCCATCAGGATCGGGAAGTTCCAGGGAATGATCTGGCCGACGACGCCGAGCGGTTCGTGGAAGTGATAGGCGATCGTATCGTGATCGATCTCGCCGATCGAACCTTCCTGGGCGCGGATGCAGGAGGCGAAGTAGCGGAAGTGGTCGATCGCCAGCGGAATGTCGGCCGCCATCGTCTCGCGGATCGGTTTGCCATTGTCCCAGGTCTCGGCCTGGGCCAGCAATTCCAGCTTGTCCTCCATCCGCTGGGCGATCTTCATGAGGATATTGGAGCGCTCGGCAGCGGAAGTGCGGCCCCATTTTTCCTTGGCCGCGTGGGCGGCATCGAGCGCGAGATTGATGTCCTTTTCATTGGAACGGGGAATGTCGCAGAGCTTGCCGCCGGTGACCGGCGTCAGGTTTTCGAAATACTTGCCTTCGACCGGCTCGCGCCATTCGCCGCCGATATAATTGCCGTATTTCAGCTTGAACGGCGACTCGACGATTTTCTGATGAAGCATATCATCCTCCCGTGATGATCCAGGTTCCCAGTGAACCAGTGGGAGGAAAATGTGCGTGTTTTGGCGAAGGGAACAGGGTGGGTCTTCGATACCGCAGTGCACAGTGTCGCAGAGTTGCGACAGGATCGGCGCCCGATTGCCGCAACGGCGTAACCTTCGAGCCGATCAGTGGAGGTCGAGCTTCTTCATCTTCCGGTGCAGGGTGGCGCGGCTGATGCCAAGCGCGATCGCCGCCTGGGAGACGTTGCCGCCGGCGCGCGACAGCGCACGCAGCAAGGCTGCCTTCTCCGCCTCGACCATCTCTTCCTGCTGCGAGACGCTCGCTTCGCGGAGAGCATCGGCGGCCGGAATACCGGCGGCGATTCGCTTGTCGTCCAGCTGCAGCGCGATGCGGGCGGCGCGCGTCGCCCCGAGCACGAGGTCATGCCGGTCGACGGCCAGTAGGGCAGCGGCCGAGTTGGCGCCGGCCGGAACCATCAGGAAGCGGGCGCTGGGAAAGGCCGAACGGAAGAGGTTGAGTTCGATGCGCATCGCCGCATCGCGCACGGTCTGTGTCAGGATCGCCAAGGTCATTTCGTTGACGTCTTCGCGGCAGGTGGAGATGTCGAGGGCGGCGGCCAGCCGGCCACGGTGATCGCGGATCGGCGCCGTCGTGCAGCTGAGGCTGGTATTGGCGCAGAAGAAATGCTGGTCGCGAAAGATGGCGACGGCGCGTTCATCGGCAAGCGCGGTGCCGATGCCGTTGGTGCCGATGCTTGCCTCGGTCCAGACGGAGCCGGTCCAGAGGCCGAGTTCGCGGAATTCCTTGTCGTCGCCGGCTGCTCCCCGCCGCTCCAGCGCAATACCATTCTTGTCAGTCAGAAGCAGGCAGCAGCCGGCCTTGCCGACGGCGGTAAAGAGGCGATCGAGTTCCTCAGTCGCGCTGGCGATCAACTGCCCGGACTGTTCGCGGGCGCGCCGGAATTCCTCATCGGTCAGGCGCAGCGGCGCCCGTTCATCCTCGGGGGCGAGCTGATGCATGGTCATGCATCGCCGCCAGGAGGCGACCACCGGAGAGCTGGCCGCGGCGGAATCGCGCTGGGCAGAGGTATAGACATGCTCTGCATGCGCTGACTGTTCGTGCATCTGCTCCTCCCACGGAACTTCAGCACAGTCTGATGGAAAAACCGCGGGTTTGCAATCAGGCGGTACGTGGCGGCCGTCAGCGTGCGGCGAAAGGGGGCGGCATCACATTTCGGTGTTTGAGCGGTGAGAATGTAACAAAGACTTCTCCCGCCCGTATTTTCCCACAGAACAAGGCTTTGCCAGATGGGGAGATCCTGATCATGCTGAACAGACGATTGTTGCTGATGACGACCGTTTTCGGGGCGCTTGCCGTTCGCGCTGGTCTGGTCGGCAAGGCGATCGCCGACGAAACGTTTGCAGTGACCCACACCGATGAGGAATGGCATAAGCTGCTGACGCCGGACCAGTTTGTCATCCTACGTGAGGCTGGGACGGAAAAACCCTTCTCCAGCGCCCTGCTGCATGAGGAGCGGAAAGGCACTTTCGCTTGCGTCGGCTGCGACCAAAAGCTCTTTTCCTCGGCAACGAAATTCGACAGCGGCACCGGCTGGCCGAGCTTTTGGGCACCACTCGCCCATGCCGTCGGCACCACAAATGACACCAGTTTCGGGATGGCGCGCACGGCGGTCCATTGTAGCCGCTGTGGCGGCCATCTCGGACATGTCTTCGATAATGGCCCGAAGCCGACTGGGCTTCGCTACTGCATGAATGGCCTTGTCATGACGTTTCGTGCAGCCTCGCCTGATCGAGGGAAGTTCTTGTTTGCTGTTCAGCCTGCGAGCGCCGGTGCCTATCGGTCCAGCCAGGCCTCGATGCCGCGCGCCGCGGCGCGGCCGGTCGCAAGGCAGGCGGTGAGGAGGTAGCCGCCGGTCGGCGCTTCCCAGTCGAGCATCTCGCCGGCAACGAAGGTGCCCGGCAGTGCCTTCAACATGAAGCCGTCGTCGATGCCGCTCCAGCGGATGCCGCCGGCCGAGGAAATGGCCTCGGCAATCGGCCTCGTATCGAGAAGCGGGACCGGCAGGGCCTTGATCATGCCGGCGAGGCGTCCGGGCTCGGTTCGGTCGCGCTCGGGAGCGAGTTCCCGCAGCAACGCCGCCTTGACGCCGTCGAGGCCGGCGCCCTTGCGCAGGCGGTTCGAGAAGCTCGATTTGGCGTCCTGCCGTGTAAGATCGCGGGTCAGCCGTTCGACCGTGCGGCCAGGGGCGAGGTCGAGCGTCAGGGCAGCGCTGCCGCGGTCCAGCAGCCGGTCGCGGAGGCTCGCCGCATGAGCGTAGACCAGGCTGCCCTCTATGCCGTTTGCGGTGATGACGAATTCGCCGGGAAAGGTGCCGGCTTCGGAGGTGGCGGTGACCGATTTTACCGGCTCGCCGGCGAAACGTTCGCGAAAGCTTTCGCTCCAGCCGACGACGAAGCCGCAATTGGCTGGCTGGAAGGCGTCGATCTCGACACCCTTCTCCAGTAACCAGGGCAGCCAGCTTGCATCGGAGCCGAGACGCGGCCAGCTTGCGCCGCCGAGCGCCAGCAGGGCGGCGTCGCAATGGACGATGCTGCGCCCTTCCGGCGTTTCGAAAACATAGCCCTGATCGGCAAATCCAACCCAGCGGTGGCGGGTGCGGAGCGTGGTGCCCTGCGCCTCCAATCTTCTGAGCCAGGCGCGCAGCAAGGGAGAGGCTTTCATCACCGTCGGGAAAACCCGGCCGGACGAACCGACGAAGGTCTCTGTCCCGAGCCCTGCCGCCCAATCCCTGATATCGCTAGGGGTAAAGGCATCGAGAGCCGGCCGTAGCCGGGCAGAGGCGGCGCCGAAGCGCGTGGCGAAACGGGCATAATCCTCGGAATGGGTGATGTTCAGACCCGATTTGCCGGCCAGCAGAAATTTGCGGGCGAAAGTCGGCATGGCGTCGTAAACCGTCACCGCATGGCCGGAGAGCGAAAGCAGTTCGGCGGCCGCCAGGCCCGCCGGGCCGCCGCCGATGATGGCAATTCGCTTCTGACTCATGGATGTCTTTGCCCGATTCTTTCTGATGCCGTTTTGGCGCGGCTACGCCTTGCCTGCAAGGGCGGGATCAGTGATGCGCATGCGTGCATTGGCCGTGGTCGGCGAGCACCTCGATGACGCGGCATTGGTCGACGCGGCCGTGGCCGCAGCCTTCCACCATGGTTTCCAGCTCGGCCTTCAAAGCCATCAGACTGCGGATGCGCTGCTCGACTTCGATGAGACGGGCCTTGGCGATGGCGTCGGCCGAGGCGCAGGATTGGTGCGGATCGTCCTGCAGGGTCAGCAGCGTGCGGATCGCCTCGATCTCGAAGCCAAGTTCGCGGGCATGGCGGATGAAGGCGAGGCGGCTGATATCGGCGGGTTCGAAGGAGCGCTGGTTGCCTTCGCTGCGGCTCGGTGCCGCGAGCAGGCAGATGCTCTCGTAATAGCGCACCGTCGGCACTTTGACCCCGCTCCGGCGCGCCGCTTCACCGATCGTGATCTTTTTCATGATTTTTCCTCTTGCACCTCTAGTCGCTAGAGGATGTAGGAGGGATGCTTCTGTTTGACAAGGAAGCGGATCATGGCTGAGACGAGCGAGACACGATACCGGGTCGGCGGCATGGATTGCGCTGCCTGCGCGAGCAAGATCGATACGGCGGTCAGGCGCGTGGCAGGGGTCGCCGATGTTTCCGTCTCGGTGATGGCGGGCACGATGACCGTCCGGCATGACGGCAGCAGCGACCTCAAGGCGATCGAGAAGAGAGTGACGGGGCTCGGTTATTCGGTATGGCCCTTTGCCGGAAGCGCGGCGCCGGCGCAGGACCACGGCGCGCACGATCATCGCCACCACGACCATGGCGACCACGATCACGATCATGATGGCCATGATCAGCCCGGCCATGACCATGATCATGGCGAGAAGGAAATCGAAGGCCTGCATGGCCACGATCATGGGCCGATGACCGGTCCCTGGTGGCAGAGCAGGAAGGGCCGGCTGACCATCCTCTCGGGTGCGGCGCTGATTGCCGCCTATGCCGTGGGCCATCTCATACCTGCGATCGGGTCCTATGCCTTCATCGTCGCCATGCTCATCGGTCTGGTGCCGATCGCGCGGCGCGCTGTCATGGCGGCGTTCTCAGGCACGCCGTTTTCGATCGAAATGCTGATGACGATCGCCGCCGTCGGCGCCGTCATCATCAATGCGGGGGAGGAGGCGGCCACTGTCGTGTTCCTGTTCCTCGTCGGCGAGCTGCTGGAGGGTGTCGCGGCCGGCAAGGCGCGCGAAAGCATCCAGTCGCTGACGGCCTTGGTGCCGAAGAACGCGCTGCTGGAAGACAATGGCCAGACGCGGGAGGTGCCGGCGGAAAGCCTCGCCGTCGGCGCGATCATCATGGTGCGTCCGGGCGATCGCATCTCGGCTGATGGCATCATCGTCTCGGGCGAGAGCGCGATCGACGAGGCGCCGGTGACCGGCGAGAGCACGCCGGTGCGCAAGGGCGTCGATGCCGTCGTCTTTGCCGGAACGGTGAATGGCGATGCGGTGCTCCGGGTTCGCGTCACGGCGGCGGCTGCCGACAATACCATCGCCCGAGTCGTCAAGCTGGTGGAGGAGGCGCAGGAATCGAAGGCGCCGACCGAACGCTTCATCGACCGCTTCTCGCGTTATTACACGCCCGGCGTCGTGGTGGTCGCAGCATTGGTCGCGGTCGTTCCGCCGCTATTCCTCGCTGGGGCGTGGGACGAATGGATCTACAAGGGCCTTGCCATCCTGCTGATCGGCTGCCCCTGCGCGCTTGTCATCTCGACGCCGGCGGCGATCGCCGCCTCGCTTTCAGCAGGCGCCCGGCGCGGACTGCTGATGAAGGGCGGCGCGGTGTTGGAAACGCTCGGCAAGGTGACGATGGTCGCCTTCGATAAGACAGGCACGCTGACGGAAGGCAAGCCTCAAGTGACTGATATCGTTTCCTTCGGATTGAGTGAGGCGCAGATCTTGTCGCGCGCGGCAGTGCTGGAGCAGGGCTCCAGCCACCCCTTGGCGCTGGCGATCCTCAAACGCGCCAAGGCTGGCGGCGTCCCCGTGCCGCCGGCTTTCGAACTGGAAGCGCTGCCGGGCAAGGGGGTCAGCGGCAAAGTCGGCGGCGAGACGCTCGATCTGCTGTCGCCGTCCGCTGCCCGCGAGCGCGGGGCCCTCGACGGCGACAAGGATGCACGCATCACTGTTCTGAATGACGAGGGCAAGAGCGTATCGGTGCTGCTCGTCAATGGTGTTGCGGCCGGCCTGATCGCCATGCGTGACGAGCCGCGCGAGGATGCGCAGGCCGGGCTCACCGCCCTGAAATCGGCCGGCGTCAAGGCAATGATGCTGACGGGCGACAACAACCGGACGGCGGCAGCCGTTGCCGGCATGCTCGGCATCGACTGGCGCGGCGAGATGATGCCGGAGGACAAGCAACGGGTCGTCGGCGAATTGAAGCGCCAGGGTTTCATCGTCGCCAAGGTCGGCGACGGCATCAACGACGCTCCGGCGCTGGCCGCCGCCGATATTGGCATCGCTATGGGCGGTGGCACCGATGTGGCGCTGGAAACGGCGGATGCCGCCGTGCTGCACGGGCGCGTCGGCGATGTGGCACGAATGATCGAGCTGTCCAAACGCACGATGCGCAACATCCTGCAGAATATCACCATCGCGCTCGGGCTGAAGGCGGTGTTCCTGGTGACGACGATCATGGGGATCACCGGGCTCTGGCCGGCGATTCTCGCCGATACCGGCGCCACCGTGCTGGTGACGATCAATGCACTTAGGCTGCTTCGGATAAAGGGACAGTGACGATTCGGGGGACGGTTCGGGCCTGACCAGGAAACAAAAATCTGAGGGCCGGCTACGGGTCGGTCCTCTTCATCCGGCCCTTCTCCACAGCCTGTTTTCTTTAAGCCTTCGTTATCCATAATTTTCACAGGAACGCAGCGATTTCAAACCTGTCGTAACGCAAGGCGCAAACCATCCGTTGACACAAATTTTGATTGGCATACTATATCTAGTGTTCAAGGTTCCTTCGATTCGTCAGGATCGCGGGCTAAGACGGGAATACGGTGCGTTTCGCCATGACGGCGCAACAAGGCCGGAGCTGCCCCCGCAACTGTAAGCGGCGAGCAACTGTCCGATTTCAGGTCACTGAGGCATGATTCCTCGGGAAGGCTGGGGCAGGGTGCTTCGACCCGCAAGCCAGGAGACCTGCCTTGAACGAGATGTCCACGGGCGGGGTGTCCGGAAGGTCGCGTGCATGACAGCGGAATGATCCGCGCCTGCTGCGCTGCCCCGAACGTCCGCATGAGCACTTCGGGGTTGAATTCATGTCCAGAATATCAAGGCCGCCGCCCGCGCAAATCCCGAAAGGGATCGTCTCAGGCGTCTAAAGCGCCGTCTTTGCCAGATCACCATCAAACGTTGCCCCGGACGCCGCAAGGCGACCGATCGAAGTATTGCGTCCTGAATTCTTTGACATCACGAGGAACATGATGAGCGTTACCGTCTACAGCAAACCCGCCTGCGTCCAATGCACCGCCACCTATCGCGCCCTCGACCGCCTGGGCGTCGATTACGACGTCGTCGATATCTCCGAGGACGCCGAGGCGCTCGATCGTGTGCGCGGCATGGGCTATATGCAGGTTCCCGTCGTCGTTGCCGGCGAGCAGCATTGGGCGGGGTTCCGTCCGGATATGATCAGCGCGCTCTCCTGACCGAGGAAAGGCGATGGGCCTGATCGTCTATTATTCCAGCCGATCCGAGAATACCCATCGCTTCGTCGCCAAGCTCGGACTGCGCGCGGCGCGCATTCCCTCAAGCGGCGCAGAGGCGTTCCATATCCGCGAACCCTTCGTGCTTGTCGTGCCGACCTATAGCGGCGCCGGCGGCCCAGGGATCGTAAAGGGGGCCGTTCCCAAGCAGGTGATCCGTTTCTTGAACGATGCGGAGAATCGAGGACGCATCCGGGGCGTGATTGCCGCGGGCAACAGCAATTTCGGCGAGACATATGGGCTCGCCGGCGACGTGATCTCGCAGAAATGCCAGGTGCCTTACCTCTACAGGTTCGAGCTCATCGGCACGGAGGAGGATGTCGCCAACGTCAAACGCGGAATGGAACGGTTTTGGACACGGGAACAACTCTGACGCGGGATGCGGGCGCAAAACCGCATAACACTTTTGCTCATCCCGCCGGCGAACGCCCTTTGAAAGCGGCGGAGACGCTCGACTATCACGCGCTGAACGCGATGCTGAACCTCTATAACGACGAGGGCAGGATCCAGCTCGACAAGGACCGCATGGCGGCGAAGCAGTATTTCCTGCAGCATGTGAACCAGAACACCGTGTTCTTTCACAATCTCCGGGAAAAGCTCGATTACCTCGTCACCGAGGGCTATTACGAGCAGGAGGTTCTCGATCAATATTCGTTCAATTTCGTCCGCGACCTGTTCGATCAGGCCTATGCCAGGAAATTCCGTTTCCCGACCTTCCTCGGCGCCTTCAAATATTACACCAGCTATACGCTGAAGACCTTCGACGGGAAGCGCTATCTCGAGCGCTACGAGGACCGCATCTGCATGGTGGCGCTGACCCTGGCGCGCGGCGACGAGGCCCTTGCCCGCGACATGGTCGACGAGATCATTTCCGGCCGTTTTCAGCCGGCGACGCCGACCTTCCTCAATGCCGGCAAGCAACAGCGCGGCGAACTCGTCTCCTGCTTCCTGCTGCGGGTCGAGGACAATATGGAATCGATCGGTCGGTCGATCAATTCGGCGCTGCAATTGTCGAAACGTGGCGGTGGCGTCGCGCTGTCTCTCACCAACATCCGCGAGGCCGGTGCGCCGATCAAGCAGATCGAGAACCAGTCGTCGGGCATCATCCCCGTCATGAAACTGCTCGAAGACAGCTTCTCCTATGCCAACCAGCTCGGTGCCCGCCAGGGGGCGGGCGCCGTCTATCTCAATGCCCATCACCCTGACATCATGCGTTTCCTCGACACCAAGCGCGAAAATGCCGACGAGAAGATCCGCATCAAGACGCTGTCGCTCGGCGTCGTCGTGCCCGACATCACCTTCGAACTCGCGAAAAACAATGAGGACATGTATCTGTTCTCGCCCTATGACGTCGAGCGCGTCTATGGTGTGCCCTTCACCGAGATTTCGGTGACGGAAAAGTACCGGGAGATGGTGGCGGACGCCCGCATCTCGAAGAAGAAGATCAAAGCGCGTGAATTCTTCCAGGTGCTTGCCGAAATCCAGTTCGAGAGCGGCTATCCCTACATCATGTTCGAGGACACGGTGAACCGGGCAAACCCGGTTGCGGGTCGCATCTCCATGAGCAATCTCTGCTCGGAGATCTTGCAGGTGAGCGAGGCGAGCGACTACAATGACGACCTCTCCTACAAGCATCTCGGCAAGGATATTTCCTGCAATCTCGGCTCGCTGAATATCGCCGCGGCCATGGATTCCACCGATTTCGGCAGGACGATCGAGACCTCGATCCGGGCGCTGACGGCGGTCTCCGACATGAGCCACATCGCCTCGGTTCCGTCGATCGAGAAGGGCAATGACGACAGCCATGCGATCGGCCTCGGCCAGATGAACCTGCACGGTTATCTCGCCCGCGAACGCATCTTCTATGGCTCGGAGGAAGGCGTCGATTTCACCAATATCTATTTCTATACGGTGACCTATCACGCGATCCGCGCCTCGAACCTGCTGGCAGTCGAACGAGGCCAACGCTTCAAGGGCTTCGAAAATTCGAAATATGCCTCCGGTGACTATTTCGACAAATATACCGAACAGGAATGGAAGCCGGCGACCGAGAAGGTGCAGGCGCTGTTCGACAATGCCGGCATTCCTATTCCGACGCAGGAAGACTGGGCGGCGCTGAAGAAGGCCGTCATGGCCTCCGGCCTCTATAATCAGAACCTGCAGGCGGTGCCGCCGACGGGCTCGATCTCCTACATCAACCACTCGACCTCCTCGATCCATCCGATCGTCTCGAAGATCGAGATCCGCAAGGAAGGCAAGATCGGCCGCGTCTACTATCCGGCGCCGTTCATGACCAACGACAATCTCGATTATTATCAGGACGCCTATGAGATCGGCGCAGAGAAGATCATCGATACCTATGCGGCGGCGACCCAGCATGTCGATCAGGGCCTGTCGCTGACTCTGTTCTTCCGCGACACGGCAACGACGCGCGATATCAACAAGGCGCAGATTTACGCCTGGAGGAAGGGCATCAAGACGATCTACTACATCCGCCTTCGCCAGATGGCGCTGTCCGGCACCGAGGTGCAGGGCTGCGTGTCTTGTACGCTGTGATTTGAATTCGCTCCGGATCAGCAAGATGCCCCTCACCCTAACCCTCTCCCCGTTTTGACGGGGGGAGGGGACGTGCCCTGCGAGAGGCTTGTGGGGAACGGGGGGCTTGCGGCATACCCCCTTCGCCCCGCGCGCGGGGAGAAGGTGCCGGCAGGCGGATGAGGGGCAAATCGCACATATTCCTCAAAAGGGACCACCTAATGAACATGCAATTGAAACCCGTCTCCCGCGTGCGCGCCATCAACTGGAACCGCATCGAGGACGATAAGGATCTCGAAGTCTGGAACCGGCTGACCGGCAATTTCTGGCTGCCTGAGAAAGTGCCGCTGTCCAACGACATTCCTTCCTGGGCGACGCTGACGCCGGCCGAGCAGCAGTTGACCATCCGCGTCTTCACCGGGCTGACGCTGCTCGATACGATCCAGAATGGCGTCGGCTCCATCAGGCTGATGGAGGATGCGGCAACGCCGCATGAGGAGGCGGTGCTTTCCAACATCTCCTTCATGGAGGCGGTGCATGCGCGCTCCTATTCCTCGATCTTCTCGACGCTGTGCTCGACGCCCGACGTCGACGATGCCTATCGCTGGTCTGAAGAAAACGAGTTCCTGCAGCGCAAATCGGTGCTGATCATGGAGCAGTATGGTTCCGGCGATCCCTTGAAGAAGAAGGTTGCCAGCGTCTTCCTCGAAAGCTTCCTGTTCTATTCCGGCTTCTATCTGCCGATGTACTGGTCAAGCCGGGCAAAGCTGACCAACACGGCCGACATGATCCGGCTGATCATCCGCGACGAGGCGGTGCACGGCTATTATATCGGCTTCAAGTTCCAACGCGGGCTGGAGCGGCTTTCCGAGGAGAGGCGGCAGGAGATCAAGGATTTCGCCTTCGACCTGCTGCTCGAACTCTACGACAATGAGGCCAGATATACCGAGGCGCTCTATGACGGCGTCGGGCTGACCGAGGACGTCAAGAAATTCCTGCATTACAACGCCAACAAGGCGCTGATGAACCTCGGCTACGAGGCGCTTTTCCCGGCCGAGGCCTGCAAGGTCAATCCGGCGATCCTATCGGCGCTTTCGCCGAATGCCGACGAGAACCATGACTTCTTCTCCGGCTCCGGCTCGTCCTATGTCATCGGCAAGGCCGTGGCGACCGAGGACGAGGATTGGGATTTCTGAGGTTTAATCGATACCTCCCCTTATCATTTGCTTTCCCATCGACCACATTCAGCGGGAAAATTGAGTTCGGCACTTGCCAGTGAAGTGGCGTAGCGGGAGTTTTAGATGTCGTCTTTTTTGAACAAGGTCGGGACCTCAGTCGAGGCGGACGAAGGCGTCTGGCCGATTCGCCGGAGACGGATTCTCGACTGGCTGGTGAACGAGACGCGGGGCGAGCGTTTCATCGACAATATCCTGGTGGACATGTGTGGGAAGCTGCTGGCGGCCGGCGTGCCGGTGGCGCGGGCGACGCTGCATTTCAGGGTGAACCACCCGCAATGGGTCGGTGCCCGCATTCTTTGGAAGGAGGGACTGGCGGAGGCGAAGATCGATACATTCGCCTATGGCGTCGAAAACACGCCGGAGTTCCTGACCAGTCCGGTCAACGCGATCCATCAGGGTGCGGTGGAGGTGCGCAGGCAGCTGGAAGGCGCAGCCGACGGCGACTTGGATTCATTCTATCAGGACCTGCGCGACGACGGTTTGACCGAGTATATCGCCTGGCCCGTCGAACACACCTTGGGCAAACGCCATGTCGCTACATTTTCCACCAACCGGCCGGGCGGCTTCGAGCGCGAACATGTCGATTTCCTGCGCGATCTCCTGCCAGCGCTAACGCTTGTCAGCGAAATCCGGCTGAAAAACATCATGGCGCGCACGTTGCTGCAGACCTATGTCGGGCCGCATGCGAGCGAGCAGATCCTGTCGGGTGTGACGACGCGCGGCAGCGGCGCCACTGTCGGAGCGGCAATCATGATCTGCGACCTACGCGATTTTACGGCGATCTCCGATCTCTGGCCGCGCGACGATGTCATCCATCTGCTCAACGATTATTTCGACGCGATGTCGGATCCGATCGAACGCTACGGCGGCGAAATCCTGAAGTTCATGGGCGACGGATTGCTGGCGATCTTCCCGCTGAGCAAGGACACGGCCTGCCTCGATCTGCTGCAGGCGATCCGTGAGGGGCAGGCGTCGATGACTGAATTGAACGAGGAGCATGTGCGCATGGGGCGCGATCCGCTGCGCTACGGCGTCGGCGTGCATGTCGGCGACGTCATGTACGGCAATATCGGCTCGCGCCGGCGGCTGGATTTCACCGTCATCGGCCCGGCGGTCAATGTCGCCTCGCGGCTGGAAAGCCTGACCAAGGAGGTCAAGCGTCCGGTGCTCCTGTCGCGGGCCTTCGTCGAAATGGCGGGCTGCGCGAAAGACATGGACAGCCTTGGCACCTTCCCGCTGCGCGGGCTCGGCGAGCCTGTCGATGTCTTCGCTTTCCCGGAGGGGTAGGCTCAGACGCCGCGTTTGTTTCCCCACAGCAGCACGTGCAACTGCGGCAGCACGCGCGGGGCAAACCATCCATCAACGGTCACTTTCTCGACGAGCCAGTGCATCCGGTCCATCACGCCGTCGATATCGATGCGGGCGTCGTCGTCATCGGGCGGCGGCGGCGTATGGTTGCCCGGCTGAAGGTACAAGGGAACATAGGGGTAGCGCCGGCCCGCCTGTTGGGCGAAGGCGTAGTCGTCATCGTCGAAGACGACGATTTTCAAGGCGATCTCGGGACCGCCGGCGGCGAGCCGGAGACAATTGTCGACCTCTTCCCAATCCGTCAGCATTCCGCTTGACGGCGGCTTAGGGCTCAAGACCAGCATGTCGAGATCGCGAAACCAGTTGCGAGCGACGCTTCCCTGGGTTTCCAGCGCGAATCGGTAGCCTTGGGAATGGCCGAATTCGATCAGTGGCCCTAGGGGCTGTATCGCCGGATTGCCTCCGGAAAGCGAAACCGTCATCGGCCTGCCTCCGGAGAGCTTGGTGACCTCCTGCCAGATCGCCTCGGTGGACATGGGAATCCATTGATTGCGGAAGGCGCCGTCGACGGCGTGAAGGCTGTCGCACCAGGAGCAGCGATAGTCACAGCCGCCTGTCCGGACGAACACCGTCGGCAGGCCGATCAAAGCGCCTTCGCCCTGGATGGTCGGGCCAAAGATCTCGCTGACGCGAATGGTCTCTCCGCTCATGGCCGGTACTCCGCCCAGGTCTTTGGCGTCTCGCTGACGCGGACCGACGAGGTCTCGGGGAAGTGCTCTCTGCACCAGTCGTAAAAGTGCTTGGCGAGGAATTCGGAGGTGACTTTCGAGTGGCCGAAGACCTCGTTCAGATGGCGATGATCGAGGGTTTCGTCGATATAGCGCTTGAGCGGCGAAAGGTCGTTATAGTCGCGAACGAAGCCGTCATCGTTCAGGCTTTCGGCGGAGAGTTCGACGACCACGATATAGTTATGGCCGTGAAGCCTGGCGCATTGATGCTCGGCCGGCAGATGATCCAGCTGGTGCGAAGCGGAGAGATGGAACTCCTTGGTGATGCGGTACATCAACGCACCTCCGCCGCGGAATATTGCGACACGGCCGCTTTCCAGAAATCCCGGTCTTCATAGTCCGTCGGATCGGAAATACCGGCGAGATGGAAAGCCTCGCGGCGTTCGACGCAAGTTCCGCAGCGCCCGCAATGCAGCCTGCCGCCCTTGTAGCATGACCAGGTCTCGGCAAACGGCGTCGCATACTTTTCGCCGTCCGCGACGATCGCCGCCTTGGGGACATCGACATAGGGCGCAAGCAATCGGACGCTGGCATAACCGTCCAGCGCTTCGTTCTGCATGCGCTGAAAGGCGTCGATGAAGCCCGGGCGGCAGTCGGGGTAGATGAAGTGGTCGCCGCCATGCACGGCGACGGCAACGGCATCGGCCTTTTGCGCGGCGGCCAGGCCGAATGCAATCGCCAGCATGATGGCATTGCGGTTCGGCACCACGGTGGCCTTCATGGTCTCCTCGGCGTAGTGGCCGTCGGGAACCTCGACATTATCGGTCAGCGCCGATCCGCTGAGATGGCCGCCGATGGCGGCGATGTCGATGATATGATGGGGTACGGCAAGGCGTGCGGCGCACCGGGCGGCGAAGTCGAGTTCCTTGCGATGGCGCTGGCCGTAGTCGAAGGAGACGAGGCCGATCAGTTGTTGTTCCGCTGCCATTTTGTGGGCAAGCGAAACGGAGTCGAGTCCGCCAGAGCAGACGACGATAGTCTTCATATTTTGGATTCCCTTGTTTTGACCGGGTGGGCTGCGACCGGATTACGGCGTGCTTCTAGGCGAAATCCCGCGCGATGCAAACAGTTTTAAGATGTCAGCCTTGAAAGTTGTTCGTTTTCACCGATCGCCAAATCTAATTGCGGCGGCGACAGGGCGCGCAGGTCCTCAGCGTCAGCATTGTTGATGGCGCTGAAGCAGCATGCGTCCCCGATCCTCGTCGGCCACCGTCGCCTCCTCTTGCATCGTGTCGACTTTCGGCGGTTGTTGTCGAGGTGTAGAAATATACAAGTAATTCAATATGATGATGGAATAGCCATATTTTTCTCGGGAGTCGAGAAAGGACTTGACGACCGGTAGCTTATAACGTTTTAAATTAGCAACCGCGCGGAGGAGCGCGGCCGTATGTCGACCGCCGCAACGGCGGAAAACATCGGGCGGCAGGGAGGGCCCGCCGCCGATTTTCAAATGGGAGGAATTTCATGCGCAAGTTTTTGAGCTCGGCGGCAATTGCCGTCGTGATGATGGCTGGCCTCGGTGCAGCGCAGGCCGCCGACGTGAAAGAAGTGCAGATGCTGCACTGGTGGACGTCGGGCGGCGAGGCGGCGGCTTTGAACG
>NZ_LFIO01001387.1 GCF_001187535.1 Rhizobium ecuadorense | reverse complement strand
GCCGTCGCATAGACGTAGAAGTCGAAGAATTCGATGGTGGTGCCGACAAGGCTGGCGATGAGGACGCGAGCCGGGGAATTGACTTGCGTGCTGTTCGAGGCAGGAGTCGGCGATGCGGAGATCGCGTCAGTCATTTTCATTCCAATCAGTATTTTTATGAATCGCCTTGGGAGGCCGGCGGGTCTTAACGCAATTTCAGGCCTGAGAAAACGTCTCCTCGCGCCGCAGGTACCGCATCTTCACCCGTTTCTCGATCCTTGCGTGAAGCTTGCCGGGGCAATGTCCGCGCGCTTGACCGGAATCGAAT
>NZ_LFIO01000521.1 GCF_001187535.1 Rhizobium ecuadorense | reverse complement strand
CGGCAGCGCTGGCCTGATCTCGATATCGAGATCCGGGAAATGATGTCGACGGAACAGGTGACTGCGCTCAAGGAGCGACGCATCGATCTGGGTTTCGGCAGGGTGCGCTTCAATGACAGGGAAGTCGAACGGCTGACGCTCCGAGAGGAGCGGCTTGTCGTCGCCTTCCCGAAGAGCCATGCCAAATCCATCGCCAAGGAGCCCATAGGGCTTTGCGAGCTGGAGGGGGAATCCCTGATCATCTATCCCTCGACGCCCCGGCCAAGCTTTGCGGACGAGACGCTGAACCTGCTCGGCGAGATCAACG
>NZ_LFIO01001370.1 GCF_001187535.1 Rhizobium ecuadorense | reverse complement strand
CAGTAGGCGTCCGTCGTGTCGCCGCGTTGTGGCTCCTTCCAGCCCAGCGACTGGCCCATTTGGGTAGTGTGGCAAGATGCCAGACTTAAACACGCAAGGAGTAAAACAGTGAAACGTATCATCAGTGCCTCTGACGAGAGCTGAAACTCATTGCGAGCAAAGTGCGCGCCCGCAATGACGGTGATATCTGGTGATTGAACCGCCTGGCGTTTAACGCAGGGCATCCAAAATGACAGCGAAGCTGCGACGGTGGAGCCACGCCACTATGCCGGTCATCGCCAGCAACACTACGGCTGGCAATGGATTG
>NZ_LFIO01001457.1 GCF_001187535.1 Rhizobium ecuadorense | reverse complement strand
ATCCAGGCGGGCCGCCGGGCCGGCGAGAAGCTTATCGATCGTGTCGTTCAGCGATCCAAGGCTGAAGACACCGTAAGCGGCAGTGCCCACGAGCATTACAATGATGAAGGTGAACGCGGTCACCAGTTTCGTCTTGATTGTCAGTCGCATGGTCCCCAAACCCCTCGTTGAATTCATCCAGCGTCAATTAGCGGCTCCAGCCGCGTCGTGCCTCGATGAAAAAATCGCCTGCAGATTAGGGAGAATGATGAATTCTCCGCCCCTCTTCACCAGGCAGTTGATGTAATCGGCGCGCCAGCGCATGCCG
>NZ_LFIO01000266.1 GCF_001187535.1 Rhizobium ecuadorense | reverse complement strand
GAACCCTCCCTCACCAGCCTTCAGGAACCTTCTCCTCCTAAGCTGAAGAGAGAGGAATGAGAACTGAAGTTGGAGTATGATGCTAAGAGAAAAAAGGAGGCCGGCGATGCGCAGCGAAATCGAAATCACCGACGAAGTGATCGAGGCGGGTCTGGATGCGATCACCGAATTTTACGATCCGTGGGAGGAGAAGCTGCCGAAGGACATGTTCCCCGCAGCCATTCGTTCCATCCTGGTGGCGGTGTCGAGAGTGGTGCGCGAACGGCATCCTGAGCTGCCGCAATTTGTGGTTTCAGAGGATGAATCC
>NZ_LFIO01001273.1 GCF_001187535.1 Rhizobium ecuadorense | reverse complement strand
CGGCAATCTGGCTGACATAGGTGCCAAGATCGACTGTGGCGCCTTTCTCTTCGTCCGACAGCGAGCGATAGAGCAGGGCCAAAGCTTCAATCCGCCCGGCAAGCCGTGCAAACCTCTCGCTTTCCTCATTCTGTTGAGCATTGCGCGCCTCCATTCGGATGAGCGCCGTGATCATCTGAAGATTGTTCTTCACGCGATGTTGAAGTTCCCGCAGAAGGACATCTTTCTCCGTCAGCAGTTCGCTGAAGCTCTCAGCGGCCGTCGCCTCATTGCGGGCAGCAAAGGCCACCAATCGGAAGAGTGGCGTG
>NZ_LFIO01001767.1 GCF_001187535.1 Rhizobium ecuadorense | reverse complement strand
GGCTATGCCGCTTGCTCTTTGGCACTATGCGTGACCCCCAGCTCGGTGGTTGCGACGGGTGACGGCTGTTTGATCCGGCCGTATACAATGTTCGCCTTGAACGGAGTCGAGCCAGCGAACCGGCGTAGGATCCGTTGTGGCCATCGCTGTACAGTGCATCCAGGTCCCTAGGCCTTGGGCGCGGGGAGTGACTTCGTTGCAAGAAAGCTATTCACGGCGCCGAGGCGCCGTGGCTGGATTCCGGTGACGGGCACAGGAATGAGGGAAGAGAGGTCGGCTGCGCCTCGTTCGCCTTGTCCCAACCACCT
>NZ_LFIO01001027.1 GCF_001187535.1 Rhizobium ecuadorense | reverse complement strand
GCACCGTCGCTCGTCTTTCTCCCGCAGCTTTCCAGCCCATCGCATCGGATGATGTTGCCGATGCGATGGCGGATGTCGCGCTTTCAAAGCCGCTTAACGGCACGATCGAGATTGCCGGTCCCGAGCGCGGTCACATGCACGAGATCGTTGCCCGGTATCTGAAGGCCATCAACGATCCGAGGAGAGTCCAGGCAGACGCTCATGCGCGCTACTTCGGGTCTGAACTGGACGATCGCTCGCTTGTGCCCGGCGAGGGCGCGAGGCTCGGCAAGATCGACTTTGCGGATTGGTTTCGACAGTCCCAACGG
>NZ_LFIO01000177.1 GCF_001187535.1 Rhizobium ecuadorense | reverse complement strand
GAGCGTTGCGATCCCTATAAGGACGAGATCCCGGAAATCCCCGCCGAACTGATCGAGCAGACCTCGGCCGTCTACATCAAAGCCTACGAGGCGATAACCGGTGAGCGCTTCGTTCCCGACAATAGCGGCGAGACGCCGCTTGCCCGTGTCCGAACCAACCTCGCCCGCTATTTCCCTTGAAATCGCGGCACACGAAGGCCGCCGGGCCGATCATCGGCTTTCAGCATTTCGTCCAATAGCGCTAGAGCGCCGCGCGCCCGAAAGGACGCGCTAAGGACGCTCTATCACTTTGAATCGGCGCATAATCC
>NZ_LFIO01000996.1 GCF_001187535.1 Rhizobium ecuadorense | reverse complement strand
CGAACCCGAACGACATCGTGATGCCCATTCACTGGAAGGCGATGCCCGTCCTGCTGCTGACGAAGGAGGAGACGGATGTCTGGATGAGTGCGCCCTGGGAAGAAGCCCAGCATCTCGCACGCCCGGCGCCGAACGATGCGATCATGATCACGTCGCGAGAGCCTTACGGATCCAGCATCATCTCGAAAGAAGGCGATCCCATTCAGGTAAGCTTGCTGTGACAGTACAGATCCTGTGGGTCGATACGACAACCAACGAAGAGGCTCGCGCGCTCGACCGCGCCATTTGGGATTTCTCAACCCAGGAAG
>NZ_LFIO01001445.1 GCF_001187535.1 Rhizobium ecuadorense | reverse complement strand
ATCACTTCGAGCGGTTTTCCGGCCTGAACGGCTACGGCGGCGCGAACGTCCATTTAGAATTTCCTTTCGATGAAAACCAAGCCTACCTCGACAGAGCCGTGATCAAGGACGTCGGATGTCAGAGGGGATAGGGATTGAAGCGACGGGAAGTCACGGCCCAGACAAATATACGGAGAGCCACCGTGATCGAGATCGCACTTTGACAAAATCCACCCTCCCTCGGGTCTGCGGGGCAACTTCCTCGCGACCCTCCAACCGCATTTTCCACCCCATTAACATACCAAAACGCATCTGCATACCAAAAAGTATCCGAAATGCATGAATGACTCCAAATCTCGATTCGAGCACATATGAAGTCCGCTTTTCAGCCGGGCTGTCCCACTATATTTTCACGAATTCAAATACGACACGGTGTTTGAGAGCTATATTCATGCGTAAAAATCATCAGCTGATGGCCCTCCGGAATGCTCTGGATTTGTCCGGTGCAAGCAACCTGAAGGAGCGTCAACAGAAAAGGCGCCGTCGTGATCACACGACAGCGCCCTTCTCGGGAGGCGACCTGACGGTCTTCCATTATCCCTGGTGTTCGCGGCCTTCCACCTGGATCACGAGATCGACTTCGTCGCCGATCATGCCGAGTGCTGCCTTCATGCCGAAATCGCTGCGCTTGACTTTCGTCGTGGCGCTGAAGCCGACAACGTGGCTCTTATCCCAGGGGTTCTGGCCCTCCTTGTTGAACGTGACGTCCAAGGTCATGGATTTCGTGACGCCTGCTATCGTCAGGTCTCCGACGATCTGCCCGGTCGTGTCGGTCGTCTTTTTGAACTCCTTGCCGACAAAGGTGATTTCCGGGAATTCGGTGGCATTGAACCAGTCGGCGCTCTGGATGTCGCCGTCACGCTGCTTGTTGTTCGTCGAAATCGAAGCGACGGTTACCTTGACATCAAGGCTGCTGGCGTCCGGCTTGGAAGCGTCGAAATCGAACGCGCCGGAGAACTCTTGCGCGACACCGATCACTTTCGAGAAGCCCAGGTGGTCGATATAAAACGCAATGCCCGAATGGACCGGATCGATGTCGAATTTCGCGGCCGAGGCCGGCGACGCGACGCCGGCGAGCGCCGTCATCGAAAGTAGCAGTGCTGCAAATCGGTATTTCATTTTCATTCTCCTCCTCATGTTAAACTGGAAAACTCGATCCATAGTCGAGATACGCGACGGCAAAGGCCGCCGCGGCCGGCAGTGCAGCCAGGACGACATGGACAAAAAGGCGGGCAAATGGCCGAGATAGGCCGAGCGTCCTGCAGACGCGCTCCGAGAATATCGGCAGGACGAGGCACATAGCGAGAACCGCAAGTGCGATGAGATCGGCTTTGCGCGTGATAAGCACGACGGTATCGGCGATAGCAATCAAGCCGCCCAAGGCGCCGACCGCCGAGGCCCCGCCAAAACGGAAGGCAGGCTTTGTGGCGTGAATAATCAAAATTCCGAAACAGCCGCCCGCAAACATCAGGCAGAGTTGAAACGAGGAGGACGAAGCGCCGAGAAGGGCTATCGGTGCAAAGCCGAGCGCAAGTACGGCAACGACGCCGCCCCGCTTCACGTCGTCTTCCGCACCTCCTGCCCCACGCAAGAAGACCATCCCCGTGACTGCCATTCCAACGATAGCTGCAAGCGCCACTTCCCAGGACGCTGTCCCCAATCGCGGCGCACCGATATATAATGCTGCTGCCACCGGCTGTAGAAGCGCGAGATGGCGCACAGCGCGTGGGGCCGCCATCTCGACGGCAAAGCCGATCGCCGTCCCGATAGCGATTAGGTAAAACACCTTATTGATCGCACCGACAGGCGGAAATGGCGGTACCTTATTGTAGGTGAGCCAATACGCTGCCAGCAGTGCCGCGGGCATGAGGAGGTCGGTAAGCCGGGCAAGACTGCGCCGACGCACCAGGCTCGACGCTAAAATGCCGACCAGTGTCATGGCGAGCAGGAACGCGACCAGCGCCTCCTGCGGGGAGTTGCCAAATCCAAGCATATGATAATTTCCGAATTGCGATTTGACGGCATGCTGCCGCCGCGCACAGCCTGCACGGTCAGATAGGCATTACGCGAGGGCTTGCGCGCTTCGACGGGCTGTTATCGTTGTGACAGTGTCCATGATCCCCCCAATATTCCGCATGCTCCTCAACAGCGGTCGCGGCTCTCGAGTCTAAATACCAGTTGGTTTTCACATACCAATTAGTCTTTGGATGAAGGCTAGTCTTTGAGATTTGCGTTGTCAAGCTCGTTTGCACAGAAAGAGTCTTGCTCTTCGCGCGGCCGTAAAAGCTTCGGCATGGGCAGAATCATTGCTCAAGGTCGAAGCGCACGCCGGCGTCGGCGCGCGCTTTCTCATGGACGCGATAGTCGAGATTTGGTTAGGCAGTAGCCCGCGCGGCCGGCGTCGCCGCGCGTGAGGACCGGTACATCTCCCGCAAAACGACGCGCACCATGTCTCCGGGTGCCCCGTCCTTGAGGAAGCTCGAGATACCGCCATAGGTCAGCTCGAGAACGATACCGCCGATGTAGAAGGGGGACGCCGGCGGTTGCAGAACAAGATCGAGCTTGTCGATGAGTATCTTGCCGACGCCTTCCCATTGATCCCGGAACAACTTCACATGCCGATCTCCGAGCGTGTGGTCATGCTGGGCCATTCGCAGAAGCTCTATAGCCAGCATGCCCCATCTGCGATCGTCGCCGCGGTCGTTCGCCCATGCCGCCAAGACATCGATCAGCCCCATCGGGTCATCCTGCTTTCCGAGAAGCTCGGCCAGCTGAACGACGTCGCCACCAGCGTTGCCGGCGAGAAGCTGCAGGAAAATATCTTCCTTGTTGGCAAAATTTGAATAAAAGGCGCCTTTGGAGTAGCCGGCCTCTTCGGCAATCCGTTCGATGGACGCCCCGGCGTAACCGTAGCGTGCCATGACTTCGTAAGCGGACGCCAAAAGTTTTTCTTTTGTGCGAGCCTGACTTTGCTCACGTGTCAGTCGTGCCATTCGCAAAATCCGTTCCTTGCGTATCCAGAGACCGAGGCGTACCTCAAAACGAGGTGGTCACACAAGAGCCGTTAGAACACAAACGAGTGCCCAGAAAATCGGATACTCGGGACCCATCTTCTGCCAGCGCCAATTTTTGCCGTTGATTTTCACAACTGCGTAGGCTGCGCCAAGCAGCACCACAGCACCAAAAAGGGCTGCAGCCCGGGGGTATATCGAGAAAATCAGACCGACCGCCGCGCACGCCTCCGCAACCATGGTGAGTCCTACGAACAGCCTTCCGGGCCTGAAGCCTGCCGCCTCGAATGTTCCACCGGCCTTCTCATAATGCAGTCCTTTCCCGATGAGATGGGGAATAAGCCAAGCGCCGCAAAGAATGCGCAGCCAGTCAACCAATACGAAGTCCATGTCTCCTCCCTTGACGGCGGCCTCTCGCCGCGTCCGCGAGGATAATTGGCAATCCTCGCTTGCTTTTTCAGATACTAAACGGTATTCACAATCTAAATAGGATGTCAATACGACGCGATCTCTGAGTTTGGGAGGGTAATGCTTATGGAAATGATGCGTGCTGCGCGCCTGCATGCCGTGGGTCAGCCAATGAGGATTGACGAGGTTGAGCGGCCACAGGCAAACGGAAGCGACGTCGTCGTCCGTGTTAAAGCCTGCGGAATGGTCCCAAACCTGGCAAACGTGCTGGCCAACTGGGAAACTTGGTATCCGCAGATGCCGCTTCCGCCGCGCCCGGCAATCCATGGCCTCGATCCGAGCGGGATCGTTCACGAGGTCGGCCCGCAGGTCGTCAACCTCAAGCCGGGCGACCGGGTCTATGTGAATCCCGGTCGATTCTGCGGCGCTTGCCACCATTGTTCGTCGGGCAAGCCGCAGGCTTGTGAACATTGGACCCTCGGCGGCTATTTCGGTTATAACCAGAAAAGCCTCGAGATGTTCGCCCGCTATCCTTACGGCGGCTTCGGCGAATTCATGCTCGCCCCGCAAGCGCAGGTCATCAAGATCCCGGATAATATGAGTTTCGTCGAAGGCTCCCGCCTGGGATATCTCGGTACCTCCTATGCCGCCCTCAAAAAATGCGGGCCGCTGATGGGCAAGGCCCTGATCATCAATGGCGCAACCGGCACGCTGGGGCTTGGGGCCACACTGTTCGCGCTGGCGATGGGCGTCGCAAAAATTTACGCCGTCGCCAGGGGCGAGAAGCTCCTCGAGCGGCTGAAGGCGATCGCTCCAGACCGGATCGTCACCTTCTCGAATGTCAACGGATCGTCGGGAAGCTTCGTGAAGGCGCAGACCAACGGAAGCGGCGCCGACCTCATGCTCGATACGCTCGGCGCAAAGGCCCCTCTTGATTCCATGCTTGACGCCATGGGCGGCGTCAAGCGGGGCGGGCGCATCGTCAACATCGGCGGCACGTCCGGAGCTCTGCCTGTTGACGTCAAGTGGTGGATGGACGAGCAGATGGAGTTGATCGGCTCGGTCTGGTTCACCGCCGCCGAAGGCACGGAAATCGCCGCCATGGTCGAGGCTGGCATCATCGACATGTCGGTCATGTCGCCGATGGTGTGGCCGTTGGAGAAGATCAATGATGCGATCTCCGGCGTCGGCAAAGACGAGGGCGGGTTCACCTACTACGCCGTCGAACTGTAACGAAGCGCCGATGGCTTACTCTTACCGGATCACCGTCGAGCGGCTGGAGGGCGGCGTCCCTTCGGCGGCCGACGAAGCTCTCGTTTTCCAAACCACCAACCACGACGACCTGTTCAAGATCCTCTCGGCAGTGCGCCAAAAGCAGCTGCTGCCTGAAGATGAGACGGCAGAGTTCATCATCGGATTGAAGCTGTTTGCAGAGGTGCTCATGAGACACCGGGCAGATCCGCCTTTCAAGGGACTGTTCCCGCATATCGGCAGCTTCATGAAGTCCCTGAAACGCTGAAGCCGCTTCCGTTCCGACCGCGGTGCATGCGGAAGCAATCGAGGACCATGACATGAAGACAATTTCGCTGGAACGGTCGTATGGCGGAACCCAGGGCGTCTACGCTCACCGCTCCGACACCTGCAACTGCGACATGACTTTCGCCGTCTATCTGCCGCCGCAAGCGCAGGAGCGTCTGTGCCCGGTGGTCTGGTATCTGTCGGGACTGACCTGCTCCCATGCCAATGCCATGGAAAAGGGTGAGTATCGGCGGGCCGCCGCACTCCTGGGCTTGATCGTCGTTTGCCCCGACACGAGCCCAAGAGGCGACGACGTGCCGGACGATCCCGGCAATTGGCAGTTTGGCAGTGGTGCCGGGTTTTATCTCGACGCGACATCCCCGCCGTTCCATGTGAGCTACCGTATGTATTCCTATGTCTCGGAGGAGCTTCCCCGTCTTATCGCTTCGGAGTTCCCGGCGGATATGGCCCGCCAAGGCGTGTTCGGACATTCCATGGGGGGCCATGGGGCGATCACGCTTGCCCTGAAGCACCCCGACCGCTTCCGCAGCTGCTCTGCATTCGCGCCGATTGCGCGACCCGCAGTGGCTGGGTGGTCCCGCCCCGCCTTCGAGCGCTATCTGGGCGCTGACGAAGCCGCCTGGCGGCAATACGACAGTTGCGCGCTCATCGAGGATGGTTTCCGATTTCCCGAGCTCCTTGTCGACCAGGGAACGGCCGACGGTTTTCTCGAGGACGGACTGCGTCCCTCGGAACTGCAGAGGGCCTGCGAACAAGCCGGCATCCGGCTGAACCTTCGCATGCAGGAGGGCTATGGCCACTCCTACTATTTCATTTCGACTTTCATGGAAGACCATTTGAAGTGGCACGCTGAGCGGCTCAACCGCTGATCTGCCGCACTGCCGTCAGAAGGCCGGACATGGTGTCCGGTAAAATCAAAGGAACAAGCAATGGCAAATATCGGCATACATCCTCATCTCGATGGAGGATTGAAGAAGGGTGCGGCATCTTTTGCGGGTGGGACGCTCGTCTGTGAATGCATCACGAATCCAGTGAAAGTGAAGATCAAGGGCGATATCGCCCACAATCACGCCTGCGGCTGCACAAAGTGCTGGAAGCCGGAAGGCGCAGCCTTTTCGATCGTTGCGGTCGCTCCGTCTGAAAACGTCGAGGTGATCGAGAATGGCGACAAGCTTACCGTCATCGATGCCAACGCCCTGATCCAGCGGCATGCCTGCAAGGAATGCGGCGTCCACATGCACGGACCCGTCGAGCGCGATCACCCGTTCCAGGGGCTCTCGTTCCTGCATCCGGAGCGCTTCGAGGAAGACGGTTGGGCGGAGCCAGGTTTTGCGGCATTCGTGTCTTCGATCATCGAGGGCGGTTCCGATCCGGCGCAGATGGAGAGCGTTCGCGCGCGCCTTCGCGAACTAGACCTCGAACCCTATGATTGCCTGGCTCCCGGCCTTATGGATTACATCGCCACTTGGACGGCGAGAAAGAACGGCGTTCTGCCGGCCTAGACCGAAAGAGCCGGCACCAGCCGGCTCCCAAACGCTCAATGAGGGTCATTTTTGCTCGATCAACATCGGCTGGGGCGATCGCATTGCCGAGGGCCGGCGAGCTTGTCGGTCGGCGATCACCTATTTCGACGTGTCGGCTTTGTTGGCGCGCGCCTGAATTTGCGCGCATCGGTCGATCAGTTGCTCGAACGGTTCGGAATCGCCGAGCAGCAGACCGTCGGCGACCATGCGCGCGTAGTCCTCACCGAGTGCGCGCAGACCTTCTCCGGAGGGTGTCAGAACCAGATTGCCGTTGACGGCTGCTGCGTAGTCGATGGGCGAGCGGTCGGCTGCCTTTTCCGCAAAGAACATGGATTTGTGTTTCGCCACGGCATTGGCAAGCTGCCGATCCGCGAATGCTTTGTCGGCGAAACCGGCATCATGCAGCCGAACGACATCATGCCAGTGGCGGGCAAACCGATCGCCGCGGAGGCGCTCCTGAAGACAGAAGACATGGATCGCTGTCGCCTTCTCCCAGAAAGTCCGCTCGGCGTGCATGACGCGGGGGCTCGCTTTCGGAAACTCGACACCATCGACCTGACCCGACGCGTCGCAGCCGACATCGCGGATACTGGCCGGCTCGCCGGTCGACCGTGCTCCGAATTCGAGCATGACGCTCGGGGCGACATAGCCTGATCCGCTGCTCACCGCTTCATAGTCGAGGTAGAGCGTATCGTCCTCGAGGCGGATTGCCGCCGGAAGAGATTGATTGCGCAACGCGCCGGCGATAGCTGGCTCCACCGAGTCCGCCACCCAGACCGGAAGCCGCTTTCGTACTTCGCTGGTCCAGCGTTTCTCCTCGCTGCGGGTCTTCGGCAGCGCCTCGTCATTGTCGCCGACCAAGTCCGGCGCCAGAGCGCGGATGTCGTAGGTCAGGTCGACATCCTCAGAGAACCTTTTGATGACCCCATAGGCTTTCGAGAGCGAGGTGCCGCCCTTGAAGACGAGATGCTCACCGAGCTTGGACGAAAAGAGCGTCTGCAGCGTCCAGACGACCCAGACATCCTTTTCTAGGAGATGAATGGGCCGTCCGGTGCGGTCGGCCGCCACGGCCAAGGCTTCGCGCCGGTCATCCTTTGACAAGGTCAGGAACAGATCAGCCATGCGCAGCCTTTCCCACGCTTCTTGCAAGCCAGGTCGGAAACTGCGGAGCCGCCGCCACCAGCTCGCCGAACTGGTCCGGCGGCAGCTTTCGCTTGATCCGCGATAGTGCTTCATCGGCCTTCTCCGGCCCAAGCCAGGCGAGCGCACGGACCGCCACGCCGGCGGGCCGATCGGCCAAGGCCAGTTGCCAGCGAGGCACATGCCTGAGCTCGACCGTCTGCTGTCCAAGGTTCATCGTCCGGCTGCGGCCGGATGTCAGGTAGACGGAGCGGACCGGGACCTGGGTGGTCAGGCCGAGGGCATTCGCCGCGGCGGCGCCGTTTGAGACGATGACCTCGCCGCGTTGCTGCGCCACTGCCTCCACCGCCTGTTCAACTGTCGGCGGCCTGCTGCCAAAACGGCTTTTGACGGGCCGCATATAGATGCCACGGCCGGCCCGGACGAGCTCGCCGCGCTCGGCCAGTCGCGAAAGAGCCTGGTCCAGGGCGGCGCGATTTCCGAGATGCAGAAAGCTCTTTGCCGAAAGCGCGGATCCTTCCGGCAGTCGCTCGGCATGGCCCATGATTTGTGACGTCAGCTTTTGCATGGCATTTCTCCTGTCAGAAACATATGCGAGTTTCTGACAGTTTGCAACGGAAGGAGAAGGGCAGGGGAGCCGAACCGCGCTGACCAAAATTTATATCGAAATATTGGTCAGTAGCCCGCTTGTCGCTCCCCCCAGCGCTACTCACCAGGCGTCAAACACTTCCACCATCGCATCGCTGATGGCCTTGCCGAGCGCGGCTGCAGTGTTCGCCAGCGCCTCCTCGTCCATATCGCGAGCGGCCATCGCAAACGCAGCTCCCTCGGACGTTACGATTTCCCGTGCCCGCTCGATTGCCCACAGGGCGAAGTCGCTACGGCTGCTGATTTCCACGGTTTCCATGTTGTCTCCTGATTTTTGTTCGGGAACGGCTTATACCGATTTGTCGGACAATGTGGTCTGGAGAGTTCGTCCTATGCCCGGAAACGAGTGACCCAGCAGTTCGATTGCTTCTTGAGCGCATCCCTATGGGAGCGTGCTTCTATTGCGCGGCACCTTGTCTCCACTTCGCTCTGACCAGGCACTGCTCCACAGAGCCCCGAAGCGGGTTTCTAGGCCTGGTGTCTAGAGTGAACGGGCGCGCATGGCTGCTTGTCGCCGCGGCCTCTATGGGCGGTCAGTAATCGGCCCCAAATTAGTCATTCCAGCAGCCCAAGTTTCTAGCTCGCCTAAAGAATCTATTGCACAGGGAATTTGGAATAACAGGGTCGTTGGTTCTAATCTCTTCAAGGCGGAGACGAGGACACTCGACCCAGATGCAACATGTTCTGAGTATCCGAGCCGAGCATCTCATTCGATCTTACGCGGCTTCCCAAACCTGATTGAGAATCTTGGCGGCCAGTGCGGCCTTGTCTTGTGGAAGGAAGCGGCCGTAATGCTGTTGCACGACGTCGGGCGTGTCCTGAATTGCGTAGCTCGCCTGTTCGTAGGATCCGGTCTGCTTCAGAATATGCGTCGCAAGAATGTCCCGCAGGTTATGGGGTCCATGCGGCAACAAGCCTTTGATGGCACCTCGCCCAGTGTAAGGGTTGTAAATTCCATATCGTTGGATGATGGTCCTCCAGGCCTCATAGAACGTGGTCGAGTTGTAAGCTGCGTCGGTGCTGGTGGTCTTCACCGTTTTGACGAACAGGGTTCCGGGGTCTTTGGCGCCGCCAAGAAGGACACCACGATGACGGTCGATATAGGCATCGAGATATTCGTAGAGGTCGAGGAGGTCCGGCAGTATCAGCCGAAACGGTTTCTGTCCGAAGAAGGATGAACCGGAATTTTTAAATGCGACCGACGGGATAAGGACCTCCCACCCCTGGTCGCGATCACTCCAGCGCAGCTCGCCGCATTTCAAATCCTCCAGCCGGCGTTCTGACGTCGGATAGTGTCCACGGGGGCAGACACGAAGTTGGCGAAGGTTCTTTTGCCTGAGCCCAAGGTGCAGGCCCAGGCGAAGCAATAGGAATGATCTAACGGCTTCGGCGGCCGGTCGGGGATATCTGTTCTCATCCGGCATACGTTTCACAATCTCGTCCGTGATCTTGCGATATTCCGCCAGCGGGCTGTCCGCTTCAAGTACACACATGATCGGTTCAAATGGATCGCGATGCACGCGCATCACTCGCTGGATCTCCTTGGAACGGTTAGCGGCATGTCGGTGAAACGCATCGCAGGCGCCATGCCAATCGCGAGCCGCGAAATCGATTTCTTCCTGCTCAACCAAGCCCGCGATAGGCCGGACATTTCGGAGCAGCTCCGGATGCTGCCGGATCCAGCCGACGTCCGCGCGGGATAGGGCTTGGGCGACCATCAGCATGTCTTCTTCCCACTTGGTGTAGAAGCCACGTCGCTGTTCCCGCCACTGCAGATACCAGTCCCAAACACCGGGGAAGACGAGAAGGCCGAAGCTCAACTGGCTGACTGGCACGCCGAAACCCTTCACGACACCGTTTGGCGAGGCAGCAAGCGCACCAAACATCAAGCCGAGGTGCTCAATCTTCTGGGAGGCCGTTTCTTCACCCCAGACGCCGTTCCGTTGGAACCCAATCGCCGTGAGCGTCGAAGTCTTGAAGCGGATGAGATCAGCCATTTCCATGGCAAGTCTCGGCGGTGCGTCGACAACGCCGGAGAGCAGATCAGGATCATCAAGTTCTGCGGCAACGTTCTGATTGGCGCCGGCCGCCGAGGCCAACGATCGAGAGGAAAGAAAGCTGCTGCCATAGGTGACGCCGGGAAAGCGGATGGCATATCGCTGCTTGCTGGCCGCCGCCTGATAGCGGCGATATTCCGTAGAGCCGGAAATGACCACCCGGCGCACCCAGTCGAGAATCTCCTCGCGCTTGGTAAAGGGCAGGCTATTGAAGTCTTGGGGCAGGTGCAATGAAATCCGTCGACGCTCAGCTGGGCTGATGTCCCCGAGATCGTGACCATAGAGCGAGCGCGCCTGATGCGGCAGTTTCTCTTTGAAATATCCCTCTGAAAGTCGATAGCGTCGCTCGATACGGCGGAGGATATTGAAACTGGCAACAGATCGGGGCACGCGCTCTCCCTGGATCCAGGATAGCAGTGTCTTATTGTCGAAGGACTCATTCAGATGAACAACGGCGCGGTAAAGCTGCCAATAGGTGTCGCCGAACCGACGCATATGATAGACCAATGCATCCTGAAAGCTCGCCGGGTCCTCGGTCGCGTCGAACAGTGGTTCTGGGAATGGGCTGATCGGTGTTGGAGCCGGCCCACGTGGCACCGATTCATATGGGGCAGCAATGCCATCGGCCGTCGCACGTTGAGGCTTTCTGATTGAAGTCGCGGAGGCTGCCTTTTTGGCGGGCGCCATTTTGTCCGGGCGAGCGGTCGGCTTTGGTGGCCGTTGTTCTTCGGCTGCTGGCGGTCCGTCTAGCCATCGGATGATTGCATCGAGGCATGGCTGAAGCTGCTTTTTCAGTTCTACTGTCAGCTCGGCTTCGACACCACAGGCTTGGCCTATCGCCGTCCAGTCGAGTTGGCCACTCCGGAGCGGGGGCGATTTCCGATAGATGATTAAGCTCATCAGGAAGGGCTGGATGTTTTCCAGCACCCGTTTAGATGTGATCGGCGCGATACGCAGTTCGCAGAATTGGGATATTTTTCGCTGAAAATGACATGATGAAAGATCGTGTTTGGGCATGCTCATTCCGTTTCTCTCGGCAACAGTGCCGAAGGCGAGCGGAAATATGAGGCGAACTTTAACAAAGCATGTTGTCGGGCGCGCCACTTCTAGTGGCACCCGTTCATCGTATTAGACGCCAATGTCGCCTGGATCAAAGCCCAAGAGCTCAACGTCGGCGCGTTAATTAAGCGCGCTTATCTAAGTCTGTCGATTAATTAAATGAAATGCGTCTTGTTTAAATAAGAGGCGCGACTGATATTGGATTATGTCTGATTCCCAATCCAAAAACCGCCTGGGTCGCTTCGTCGAGACGGTCGCCGCCAGTGAAACAGTACGCGCGTTCGTACCTCCACCATTGCCGCCCGAGCCGGCGATTGATGTGCTTTCATTGTTGGAGCGCCTCAGCTTGGCTGAACGCGCGCTCGGACGCCTGGACGGTATCACAATGCTGCTGCCGCGCCAGGAGCTGTTCCTCTATATGTATGTGAGAAAGGAAGCCGTTCTTTCCTCGCAGATTGAAGGGACACAATCCACGCTTTCCGATCTCTTGCGGTATGAGACGGAAGCTCAATCCGGGCAGCCGGTTGACGATATCCGTGAGGTATCCAACTATGTTGACGCCATGATGTATGGTTTGGAACGACTGGAAACGCTGCCCATGTCGTTGCGTCTGATCCGTGAGATGCACGCGAGGCTCCTACACAGTGGGCGGGGAGGCACCAAGGATCCTGGAGAGTTCCGCCGCTCGCAAAATTGGATTGGTGGAACGCGCCCCGGTAACGCACTCTTTGTACCGCCACCCGTCACTGAAATGGCCGGTTGCCTGGATGCGTTCGAGCGCTTCATGCATGACGACCAATCGCGGTTGCCGGCGCTAATCAAAGCTGGCCTGCTGCATGTGCAGTTTGAAACGATCCATCCGTTTCTCGATGGCAATGGTCGGATCGGCCGTCTGCTTGTAACACTGTATCTTTGCATAAACGGGGTTTTACGAAAGCCACTGCTCTATCTCAGCCTCTATCTGAAGTCCCATCGGAGAGAATATTATCGATTGTTGCAAGAGGTCCGTGAGCACGGAAACTGGGAAGGCTGGCTAGACTTTTTCTTGGCTGGCGTTGCCGACACTGCCAATCAAGCGTTTGAGGCTGCGACCCAGATCGTCGATCTTTTCAAGGAAGATCGGGAGCGGATCACGATGGAGAGCGATAGAGCAGGGTCTGCCCTTCGTATTCACGAGCTATTCCAGCAGAATCCTTTCCACACCGCGAACCAGATTGTACAGATCACGGGTCTTTCCGCGCCAACGGTCAATGCCGCACTTGCTGATCTGGAGCGTTTGGGCATCGTTGATGAGGTGACCGGCCGCAAGCGTGGCCGCGTGTTCAGCTACCGACGATATCTTGCAATTCTGAGCGAAGGCACAGATCCTTTGCCTCTCAGTCCGTGAGAAGTAAGTGAGCCTCAGGTTCGATCTTCATCAAGAGCAATTTGATACTATCCTTCCGTTCCCATTCGCGTTTTGATCTCTTCCACAAGTCTCGCTGTTGCCGGTTCGAGCACGCCCTTCGAGCGGGTGACGAGGCGTAGGGAAGGGATTGGAAAATAGCGCTCCGCCAGCGGCAGCCAGACAAGGGCACCGCGATCTATCTCGGCACTTATGTCGAACGGGTTGAGGAACGTGATGCAGTTGCCGCTCATTGCAAATTGCTTGATGACTTCAATCGAGTCGGTTTCGACTGTCGGTTGAAGTGGGATGTCTGCGGTGGCGAAGGCGTGGTCCATAACGCTTCTGATTGCCATCGAATCCGTCCCGGTGACGATCGGATGATGGATGCAGTCTGACAGCCGGAGCCCGTCCTTTCGGGTAAGCGGGTGGCCCGGCGCGACGACAGCGCCGATATCAACCTCGATCGACTGGAGGACACGCAGACCGGGGTTCGGCAGAATGTTGTAGCCGAGCCCGATGTCACTCTCGCCCGATAATACCCGCGCTGCGATCATTTCAGGTGAAGGCTGGATTTCGACGCGCACAAGCATGCGGCTATGCTGTCGGATAAAATCGCATGCGACGGTCAGAAGCGGGCCGTAGATCAGTCCCCCCATTGTCGATAGCCTGATGGTCCCCCGCCCCATGCCTTTCAGGGCAGCGATGCGGCCCATCGTCGATCGGTAGTCGCGTTCGACCGCCTGGGCATGAGCGACCAGAACCTCCCCCGCGGCCGTTAGCCTGAGTTTGCGGGGGAGACGCTCGAATAATGGCATTCCCACCTCTTCTTCCAAAGACAGGATCTGCCGGTTGAGTGCGGAGGAGGAAATATTGAGGTTTTCGGCAGCCTTCCGCATCGATCCGAAGCGCGAGACCTGTTCCAGGAACCGCAGGGTCTTCCGATTCATGGGCCACCTTTCATTTGTGCTGCAAGAAACGGGACAGATAGCTGCAAGAATGACGCTTTGGACGGGACATTAATTGCGTTACGGTTTCCCCACAATACCGGCAGAGGGGAATAAAAATGCCATTCAAATACATCCGTACCGCCAGCTCGGGGCTGGCTTCAGCAACCCTTGTTCTTGCTTTAGGTGCGGCTGCACCCGCCGATGCAGCCGAGAAAATCCGCTTTGGCCTCGGCTGGTTGCCCGAGGCTGAGCACTGCGGCTTCTTTCAGGCAAAGGCGACCGGGCTTTACGAAAAGGCCGGTCTGGACGTCGATCTCATCGCGGGCGGACCGGGCGTCAATACCGCAATGTTGGTCGCTGGTGGCGAGCAGGACCTTGGCATGGGGTCGAGCTTCACCACGCTCAACATGGTCAAACAAGGCATACCAGGCGTTACCGTAGCGGCCTTTTTTCAGAAAGACCCTCAGACACTTGTAGCGCATGCAGGGCAGGGCATTTCCAAACTCGAGGACGTCAAGGGGCGACCCGTCATGGTGGCCGATTTCGCGCGTGGGGAATTCTGGCAGTTCCTCAAATCGCGCTTCGGTTTTACCGACGACCAGCTGCGCCCTTACACCTATAGCTCTGCCGTGTTCGTCGCAGACAAGACTGCGATCCAGCAGGGTTATGTCACTGCCGACGCTCACTATCTCGGCGGCCAGCTCGATCAGCCGCCCGTCATCATGTTGCTCGCCGACGAAGGCTATCTCAACTATGCGACGACGGTTTTCGGCATGAGTAGCTATATCGAAAGCCATCCCGAGGTGGTCAGGGCTTTTTTGGCGACTACGGCTGAAGGTTGGAAAAGCTGCATGACGGGCGATTATACGCCTGCCATGAAGCTCGCGACATCGATCAACACCGATCCCGCCTATGGCGAAGGGCTCTGGAAGGCATCGATCACCGAAATGCGGATGCGCCACATCGTCGCCGGTGAGAAGGGCGAGGGGATCGGCATGATGAGTGAGGCGCGCTGGGCGGGATTTTTTGCCGACATGGTGAAGGCCGGAGTCTATCCCGCGGATCTCGACTTCCGCAAGGCCTATACGCTCGACTACCTGCCGATGGTCAAGTGACCGCCGTGCATGGGTATCCGGATAAGCAGGTGAACGTGGACGCCGATCCACTGCATTTGTCCGCGGTTGCACAGGCGGCGCTTGTCCGCGAAGGGCGCCTGACGGCAGAAACCCTCGTGAGGCGGACGATCGAGCGTGCGCAGGAGACGGCAAGCCGCCTCAACGCCATCGTTGTTCCTCGTTACGATCGCGCCGTGGACGAGGCGCGCAACATCGATGCAGCTGTCGCCCGAGGGGTGGATCCCGGTCCGCTCTGCGGTGTGCCGATGACACTGAAGGATGGGATAGCCAGCGCAGGGGACCGGCAGACACTGGGCTCGCGATCGATGGCCGATGTGGTAGCTGAGCGCGATGACCTTGTCTGGACGCGGCTGAAGTCAGCCGGCGCCATCCTGATCGGCAAGACCGCAACGCCGGAGTTCTATCACGAAGTCACGACCACTTCGGATCTTCATGGGGTCACGCGTAATCCCTGGGCGCTCGACCGCACTCCCGGTGGATCGAGCGGCGGGGCGGCGGCGGCACTTGCAGCCGGGATCGGGTCGGTCGCCGTCGGATCGGACGGTGGCGGATCCCTTCGCTGCCCGGCAGCCTGCACCGGCATTCTGGCATTGAAGCCGACAGTCGGACGCATCCCGCACGAGAACTTTCCCGACACCTTTGGAAACTACTCGTCGATCGGGCCGATGGCGCGTTGTGTCGAAGATCTCGAAATGATGTTTGCAATCATGGCTGGCCCGGCGGATCGAGATGCACTGTCGCTGCTGGCGAGTATCGATAACCAGGCGCCGGGGCATGCCGATCTCATAGGGACTTCGGTGGGATGGCTGGCGCAACCAGGAGGCTATCCCGTCGACAGGGAAATCCAGGACATCTGCTGTTTCGCTCTCCAGACCCTGAAACGGGATGGCGCAAGCTCCTGGCCTGATCTTGATCCGAAGCTTCTCGATGGCGCGCATGACATCTACCGTGTCATCAGTGCGGTCGGTCATGCGGGGCGACTGCGCCAACTCGGTTCCAAGTCAAGGGCCTTATGGGGCGACACCTTCCGCGAGATCGTCGATCTCGGTATGTCCTATAGCGCCGCAGATCTGGCGATCGCGCAGGATGGGCGTACCGTCCTGTTCCGTCGCGTGCAGCATGCGTTCCGGACTGTCGATGTCATTGCCATGCCGACATTAACACGCTCGCCGGGACCTGCGGAACAATCCTGCCCTGTCCATGGTGAGGATTACGCCGCGTGGGCGGCAGCTCTTTATCCATTCAACCTGACTGGTCATCCTGCCATATCGGTTCCGTGTGGCTTCACGTCCGCCGGGCTGCCGGTCGGTATCCAGTTCGTTGGTCGTTGGCACGAGGAATGGCGCCTGTTCGATATCGCGGCCGGATTGCCGCAAACGATGAGGAGGCCGCAGCTTTGACCACATTTCCGGAGGATCACGATCCTGTTGCACCCGCGTCCCTTGCCGTTGCCAGCAACAGCGTGACCTCGCCGCGCCTGTTACTCGATCGTCTATCACCGATGATTGCCGGGCTGGTTTTCCTTGCCCTCTGGGAAGCATGGGTCCGTTGGCGCGGCATACCCCCATATGTGTTGCCCGCGCCTAGCGTCATCTTCCTGTCGCTGTGGATCAACTTGGGTAGCCTGCTGCGTGCACTTGGCAACACCGCGCTGGTGACCTTGGTGGCCTTCACCCTCGCCATGATCAGCGGTATCGCTCTCGGCATCCTGATCGCGCTTTACCGGCCGATTGAAAGGATCGTTTGGCCCTATGCAGTGGCGCTTCAGGTCACGCCGATCATAGCGATCGCGCCGCTTGTAATCATCTGGGTCGGCCTGTCGAGAGTCTGGCTCGCTTTGCTGATCCTGTCTTGGCTTGTCGCCTTCTTCCCCATTCTGTCAGCCACAGTGGTGGGGATAAAATCGGTCGATCGTGGCCTCCAGAACGTCTTCACGCTTTATCGAGCAAGCCGCTGGCAGCGCCTCGTCCGACTGCAGCTTCCTGCCGCCCTACCATTCATAATGTCTGGCGCGCGGATATCCTCCGGTCTTTCCGTCATCGGAGCCGTGGTAGCCGAATTCGTGGCAGGCAGCGGAACGTCGACCGGGCTTGCCTGGATGATCGTGCAAAGTAGCACCATGCTTGATGTCCCCCGGATGTTCGCCGCGCTCTTCATGCTTGCCGCGTTCGGTATCGTGCTCTGGTACTGCATGACCAGACTGTCCTCCTTCCTTCTTGGCCACTGGCACGAAAGCGAGCTGAAAAATGATTGATGTGCCCCAGGCAAGTGATGGGACGGCGATCGCTGCACGGCTTAAGGGACTGACGAAGCGGTATCCGAATGGCACCGTGGCGATCGACAGGTTGGACCTCACGGTTCACAAGGGCGAGTTCGTCAGCCTTCTCGGCCCCTCGGGCTGTGGCAAGTCGACGGCTCTCTACATTCTGGCTGGTCTTGCGACCGCAACAGCAGGAGGCGTTGAACTGGCGGGGCACCGTCAACGGGATGGCTTTGGCAACTCAGTCGCTTTTGTGTTTCAGGAGCCGAGCCTGATGCCCTGGGCGACCGTAACCGAGAACGTCGCATTGCCATTGGCGTTGAATGGCCCCGCGGCCACCGCGGCTTCCGACGTCCATCGCAGTCTCGCCATGGTCGGGCTGGAGGGGTTCGCGGATGCGTATCCAAGAGAGTTGTCGGGGGGCATGAAGATGCGCGTCTCGATCGCCCGGGCTCTGGTGACAAAGCCAGAGGTGCTTCTGCTTGATGAACCTTTTGGCGCGCTCGACGAAATCACCCGCACAAAGTTGCATGATGATCTTCTCAAGATCTGGGCAGAGACAGGCTGTACTGTGATCATGGTGACCCATAGCATCACCGAGAGTGTCTATCTTTCCGATCGCGTCGTAGTGATGGCGTCCCGGCCGGGGCGCGTCAGCGGATCAGTCAGTATCGGTGAGCCTCATCCTAGAACAAAGGCCTTTCGCCTAAGTTCCTCATTCGCAACGGCCGCTGAACAGGTTTCCTTACTTTTAGACGAGGTGGCTTCTGAACCGGCCATTTGATCAGTCGAGGCAGCTTTCCGCGCCCTAAGTTTCGTGGGGGTCTTTCAGATAACAGAGAGTGTCAGCTACGTGGAGTTCGGAGGTGGCAGAGGCAATGTTGGCGTTTGGCTATTGTAAGCTGTTCGGTTGCGGCCGCCACAAGACCGGTCAAGATTACAAGCGCTTAGCGCGCATGAGGCACGCTGGGGGTTCGAATCCTGTTCAAGGCGGAGGACGCCAGAGACACAACCGAATAGAGCGGCTTCATGCTTTTCGGGAAGCCGCCTCCTGCTGTGGCCCCGAAATACGAGCAGCTTGGATGGAAAGGCAACCTTACAGTCATTCTTGGTCGCCGTCTTCATGAGGATCGGCAATCGGTGATGCAGGACATACGCTACAGGGTTCGGAAATAGCCCGTACTTGGCTGCGTATCCAGATGGCAGGCGATGCTAGTCCAAGTCCCATCGGCAACCAGGTTCTCGAGATGTGCGGCATGCTTTGCCTGACTTTCCCAAACCTCTACAAGTGTGAACCGGCAGGGATCTTCGAGGTCCTGCATAACAGAGACACCTCGGCAACCGGATATCTTTGGAAGGTCAACCTTGACTGCTTCCATGATATTCTGGAAGGCGGAAAGACTTGCGGTCAAAGCCTTGAACTGCACGATAACGTTGACTGACATTTTGGCATCCGTGTTTGAATTGAACATAGCAATTCTACTACGGTCGGGAGGACCAACTCGCACAGACCTGTTCCTGCCAAAAGAGTACCCGATCCTGCGATTGCGCCTTTGCGCTAGGGTTTGTTGGCCTGCGAGAAAAGTGCCTGCATGTTCTGGACATAGGCGCGCGGAGGAACGCCAAAGAACTCTCTGAATTCCCTCGAGAAATGAGCGTCACTGGCATAGCCTGCTTCCTCCGCCGCTCTGGAAACGGTAGCAGCCGTATTCAGCAGCAGCAGGCGTGCCTGTTCGAGGCGAACCTGTGCGCGATAGCGCATAGGTGACACTCCGAAACACGAGCGAAACCGATGGGCAAAATGCGACGGGCTCATTGCGACTTCCGCGGCGATATCTGCGACGGTCAGCGGCGAGTTGGCCCCTTCTTCGATGAAGCGCATAGCTCTGACAAGTTTCACGTCCTCGCTCGTGATGGACGTTCGAAGAACACCGGCAGCCTCTGAGCGCAGCAACCTGTAGCAAATCTCGCTCAGGCAGGAAGGTGTCAACATCCGACAGTCGATCGGGTCATCGAGCGCACGGATCAACCGCAGCAGCGGAGTGGCAAGATCCGGTGTCAGGAAATCGCAAAACGCGGGCAACATCCTGCCTACTTTCGGCGGCGAATATCCGGTCTCAGCAAATTCGATCAGCGTCTTAGCCACCAGTTCGGGCGGCAACTGCAGTTTGAGCGCAACGTAAGGCACGTCCTCGGACCCATGCACGACGGCATCATAAGGCCGCTCGCCGTGCAGGACTAGAAATCGACTTTCGTCGTTAACGAGACGGTTGTTCTCGACTGAGACCGCCTTTGTGCCAGATGCAGCGATCGCCAGTGACGTGCCGGTGTTTCGTCCCCGATAATAAGGAGCCGACTGGCTGAACTTGACGACCCACACCTTGGGCAGTGGGGTGAGCGTTACGCCTTCACCTTTCGCCAGATTGCGTACTGCCTGTAGGCACGCATCAACGTCTGGCTGGGCAGGAGGAACTAAGGCATGAGTTGTCGATTGCACTGGGAAATTCCTGAGGCCTTTTGCGAACCAGGATCGCGCTGGCTGTATAAGTTGGATCAAAGGCCTTTTACAGTCGGGAAATTCGGGATTGCCGAGGAATATAAAAACAAAACACAGGCATTGAGCTAAAAACAACGATACTTTGCAGCGGGATCAAAAAAATCGGAAGCAACGAAATTCGAGACCACGGGCAGCCAGTCATCGTTGATTTTGGTGCTGCGATCCTCAATCCGGTACACATAGTAACGACAAGGGCTTACGGCGTGACAAACCGAAGCCAAGCGGATGCAAGACTGGTCGAGCTTTATAAGTTTCGTAGATCCGGCGCCGAGGTCCGATGAACGCCAAAAACCACCTCGGGACACAAGAGGTGCGCCGGCGCCAAACCCGAATGGCGAGCCTTGGATGCCCTTGGCACGAGCAGGAGGCCTAGCCGTCGTCCGGAAGCTCAGTAGCCTCTGAGATCACGTTCCAAAGTGTGGTGTCGCAAGACAGGCTTTCAAAATCGGCCAAGGCGCGAAGCTGTTGAAAAAAGGCTTCGGAATTGCGCCGATTTGCCCATTGCAAGCAATCCATGAACTTAACTTTACGTTCGTGATCACTCATCGGCGCTTCGAGCGATCCTTTCGCATGCAGCCGAGACTTGCTCAAAATGCGCCCATCGCGGGTCGTGACCGTGACGACGTGCGGGAGGCGCTCGACGCCTCTCTCCTCTTCGGCGGAATAGGACTGCATTTCGATGCAGGGCATGAATTCCCGGATTTCTGGCCGCTCGATCTGATGCCGCGTAAAATCCGAAAGGCTGAGAGAACCCTTGAGGAACGCTGTCGCCAAGCAATATTGCATCGAGAAGCGAGCCTGCATCTCGTCGGTGGGCTCGGGATAAGCCAAGTTGCGGACAGCGGATATGCCGACTTTCGTCTCGATCCCGGCAATATCATCAGCCAAAAGCCCGTGCTCCTGCTTCAGATCCAGAAGCGCGTCGATCGCGCGATGGGTCGAGGCGCAGCAGGGATGACGCTTGGTCACCACGCCGCGGCTTTCGATGATATGCTCCTCCGCAAATGTCAGGCCTTCCCAGCCCTTTGCATCATCGCCCCCGAAAAGATCGAGGAAGCCTTGCGGCCGTTCGAGGATATCCGGCCGCCCGCTCATGCCCGCCAGCGCCATGCGCGCCGCATCCACGGCGTTGCGTGCTGCAATGCCGGCATGAAGCGGTTTGGCGCTGGTGCCGAATTGCCCTTTCGGGCCGCAGGCAAAGCTCGTCGCCAGGCTCATCGCCGCGGCCAGGCACTCTTCGTCGGCGCCGAGAAGCCGTGCCACGCCAGCCGCCGCCCCGATGCTGCCGACCGTCGCCGTCGCGTGCCAGCCCCTATTGTAGTGCGAGGGATTGACGCCGAAGCCGACCGCCGCCTGCGCTTCCAGCCCGGCCAGGTAGGCCTCGAGGAACCGTCTCCCGCTCGTCACCTTGCCGCGCGTCAGAACCGCCAGCAGCGCCGGCACCAGTACTGCGGAAGCATGCGCCCTCGCCGGATGGAAATTGTCATCGAAATCGAGCGCATGCGCCGCCGTCGCGTTGATGAGTGCGGCAAGCGAGGGCGAGGCCAAGCCGCCGGTGATGAGCCGCGCTTGCCCGCCGCCGGCGATTTCCCCGTCGAAAGCGCGGGTGAGCGCGGCGACGCTTTCATCTCTCCTGCCGGCAATCATGCAGCCGATGGTGTCCACCACAGCATCGCTTGCCCGGTCGATGGCGAGGGTTGAGAACGTCGTTCGCGACAGGAGCTGTTGCGCGATCGTCCGGAGAATGGTGACCATTGACGAAAGTCTTTCGGTGAGTTTGGTTCTCAGCGAAAATGTTCAACTTTCCTGAGCTCCGCAATCTTATGCGGTTTGCGGGTAGAGCTATCGATATTGGGGATAGAATGGCGCGAGACACGAGTGCGGCGATCAGCCTGAAGCATATCGAGGCCTATGACGCCATCGCTGCAACGGGCTCGACGATCGCCGCTTCGGTCGAGCTTGGGATCTCACAATCGAACGCCAGTCGTTTGCTGCAGCAACTGGAAGACTATCTCGGCGTTCGGCTTTTCGATCGGGAAAAGAACCGCCTTCAACCGACCCGCGAGGGGTTGCAGCTCGGCCCGGAAATCCGCGCCATTTCCGACCGGCTGCGCGCCTTGAAAACGGCAGCGATGGAGCTTGAGAGCGGTCGATCGCGCGAGATCATGCTGCGGCTCGCCTTTCCCGCCAGCCTTTCCTCGACGCGCATTCCGAAGCTTGTGAAGAAGTTTCTCGCAGAAAATGGCCCGATGCGCGTCGAAGTCGCGTCCGGCAGCTATCTCGCAATCGAACGGATGGTGGCCGACGGCGAGGCCGATCTCGGTTTCGCGCGTCTGCCGCTGATGAGCCCGGGATTGAAACAGGAGAAGATCCTGTCGTCGCGGATCATTTGCGTGCTGCACAACGATCATCTCAAAGCCGGCAGCCGGCAATTGTCGGTCGCCGATCTGAAAGGGCAGGATCTGATCATGCTGAACAGGGAGCGCCCGGTTCGCCATGAGCTGGAGGCGTTGTTCTACAAGGCCGGCATCCGTCAACGCCCCCTGCTCGAAGCGCATTCGGTGGCGAGCGCCTGCGCGCTGGCCGCCCAAGGACTTGGCATTGCGCTGGTCGGCGAGATCATCGCCCGCGAATATGCGACGCTGCCGCTGCAGTTCATTCCGCTCGAACCCGAGCTGCCGGTTGCCTACGCGCTGATCAGCGGCGAGAAATTTCCGATGCCGAAGGCCGCCTGCCTTTTCCTGCAAAGCATTTCGGACTGGGCACAATGACGGCGCCGGAACCGTTCCGAGGGATCGCAAACGCATGAATATCAAACAACTGGAAGTCCTGCGCACGCTTCTGGCGACGGGGTCGACGATTGCCACGGCAAAGACGATGGGTCTCAGCCAGTCCGGCGTCAGCCGCCTCCTGCAGCAGCTCGAAGCGGATCTTTCGATGTCGCTTTTCGTGCGCGACAAAGGCCGTCTCGTTCCCACCCCGGAGGCGCTGCTTCTCGCCCGCGATGCCGAAAACATCTTGCTGGCGGTCGATCGGATGTCGGGCCACGCGGAGGACTTACGAAGCGGCGCCGCCGGCCCGGAGATCGTCCGCATTGGCCTGCCGAGCAGCATGTGGGAGCATTTCGCGCCGGCGATGCTGGCCGATTACATCAGCGATTTCCCCGGTGTGCGGATCGAAACCTTCTTCGAGACGACGGTGGCGATCAACAAGCTCGTCGAGCAGAGGGTGATCGACTTCGGCTTTCTGCGCATGGAGGGCGAGAGCGGACCGGGCATCGAGGTCGAGCGCGTCGCTACCGGCGAAAGCGTCTGCGTCGTTCCGAAGGATCATCCTCTTGCGAAGCTGGAGGAAATCACCGTCAAGAATTTGCGCGACGTGCCGCTCATTCTGATCGGCCGCCAACGGCCGAACCGCATGGCGCTCGACCAGACGTTTCGGCGAGCCGGCATCAAGCAGATCGTCAAGATCGAGACGCATACCAACAGCTCCGCCTGTTCCTACGTCGCCCATGGCCTTGGGGTGACGATCATCAGCAGCTTTTATGCGAATCTCTATCGTCACCTGCCGGTGGTTCACCGTCCCTTCGTGCCGCGCGCGACCCAGGAATTCGGATTGGCGAGGGCGGTCGGGACGCCGCTCTCGATTGCCGCCCACGCTCTGAGTGATGCCTTGAAGCGACAGATCCGGCTTTCACAAAAAGACGTTTAAAATCCGATATTTAATCTGGTCATTTAAGCCGAAACAGTCGCTCAGGTTGCTCTCTTATTCCGCATAGACTTATGACGGAATCGCATAATATTGCGGATATTTTTTCATTCGATCATAGTCTGCAGCAACGAAACCGATGGCGCCGGGCACTGACCGTCGCCCATCGCGGGGAACAAAAATGCTGAAATTCGTTCTAAACCGCCTGCTGATGGCCTTGCCGACGATCGTCCTGGTTTCGGTGACCGTCTTCACGCTGATCCGCTTCATACCCGGCGATCCGGCGGCACTGATGCTGGGCGATATGGCTGAGCCGGAGCAGATCGCGGCGATGCGCTCGGAACTCGGCCTCGACAAATCGCTGCCGCAACAGTTCCTGATCTGGACCGCCAATGTCGTCCAGGGGGACTTCGGCCGCTCGATCGTCAACGGCGAGGCGGTTCTGCCGCTCGTCGCCTCGCGCTTTCTGGTCAGCGCCGAAATCGTGGTCGTCGCCGTCCTTCTGGCAAGCCTCATCGCCGTGCCGGCCGGCGTCATCGCCGCCTGGCGGCAAAACAGTCTGACGGATCTGGCGCTGGTCGGCACGGCGACCATCCTGCTGTCGATCCCGACATTCTGGCTCGGTCTGCTGCTGCTGCTTTTCTTTGGCTTGCAGCTCGGCTGGCTACCGGTGCTGGGCTATGTCTCGATCGGCAGCAACGTCATCGGCGGCCTGCTCTACCTGGTGCTGCCGATCATGACCCTGGTCATTCATGAAATGGGTGTGTTGATCCGCATGGCACGCGCCTCGACGCTGGAAGTGCTGCGTCTCGACTATATCACCCACGCCCGGGCCAAGGGGCTTTCCGAAAGCGCCGTCCTCTGGCGGCACGCCTTCAAGAATGCTTTCGGCCCGACCTGGACTGTCATCGGCCTGATCCTCGGCAACCTGCTCGGCGGCATCGCCGTCATCGAGACGGTCTTCACCATTCCGGGGCTGGGACGGCTGATGGTCGACAGTATTTTTGCCCGCGATTACCCCGTCATCCAGGCGTGTCTGCTGTTCGTCTCGCTTTCCTATGTGCTGGTCAATTTGGTCGTCGACCTGCTCTATCCCTTGTTCGATCCGCGGGTGGTCGCCGAATGAAAAACGTCACTTTCAACGGCTTCATCGGCAGCATTCTGATTGCCGCACTGCTGATCTCCGCTGCGATCGGCCTCTTCTGGACCCCCTATGATCCGATGAAGCTCGGCTTCACGGCACGGCTGGCGGCGCCAAGCAGCGCCCACTGGCTCGGAACCGACGAATTCGGCCGCGACGTTCTCAGCCGCCTGATCGTCGGCGCCCGGGCAAGTGTCTGGATCGGCACCTTGACGGTCACATTCGCGACGGTCTGCGGCACGCTGATCGGTCTCGTCAGCGGTTACGCCCGCGGCTGGATCGATGCCGTCATCATGGCCGTCAACAATGCGCTTCTCGCCTTTCCGGGCATTCTTCTGGCGCTTGGATTGCTCGCCGTCTTCGGCGCCAACCAATATGGCATCATCTTCGCGCTGGGCATTGCCTATTCTCCGTCGATGGCCCGCGTTGTCCGGGGTGCCGTCCTGTCTCTGCGCGAGCGGGAATTCATCGAGGCCTCGAAGGTGATGGGCAATGGCGAGCTCTACACGATGTTCCGCCATATCCTCCCCAATTGCGTCGCCCCGATCACCGTGCTTGCGACCTCGATGTTCGGCTGGGCGATCCTTTCGGAAAGCGCCCTCAGCTTTCTCGGTCTCGGCGTTCCGCCACCGGCACCGACCTGGGGCAACATGCTGGCCGCCGGTCGGCCATTCATCGAGCAGGCGGTCTGGCTGGGTCTGTTCCCGGGCCTGGCGATCGCCCTGACGCTCCTCGGGATCAATCTTCTGGGCGACGCTCTTCGGGACAAACTCGATCCGCGGATGAGGGGGCTGAAATGACCAATGAAACGCTTTTGAATGTCCGCAACCTGTCGCTTCAGGTCACTGGGACCGGTGTGCAGGTCGTCAAGAACGTCAGCTTCGACATTGCCCCAGGCGAAATCTTCGGCATCGTCGGAGAAAGCGGATCGGGCAAGACGCTGGCAACACGCGCGCTGATCTCGCTGCTGCCGGCGCCGATCAAGGTGATCGGCGGCTCCGTAGCCTACAAGGGACGCGACGTGCTTTCGATGAACGGCACGCAACTGCGCCAATTGCGGGGCGCGGAAATCGGTGTGGTCTTCCAGGAGCCGATGACTTCGCTCAATCCCTCGATGACCGTCGGCCGCCAACTCGAAGAAGGGTTGCGGCTGCATACAAAACTTTCACAGGAAGAACGGCGCAGCCGGATCCTCGACATGCTGAACCGGGTCGGAATCCGCGATCCCGCCGGGGCGCTCACGTCCTATCCGCATGAATTCTCCGGCGGCATGCGCCAGCGCATCATGCTGGCATCGGTCATGTTGCTGAAACCGGCGCTTTTGATCGCCGACGAGCCGACGACCGCGCTCGACGCGGTGATCCAGCGCGACGTCATGGAATTGATGGTGGAACTGACACAGGCGGAAGGCACCGCCGTGCTGCTGATCAGTCACGACCTGCCGATGGTTGCCCGCTACACCAACCGCATCGTCGTAATGGAAAAGGGCGTGATCGTCGAAGAAGGAGGCACCGCCGATCTGCTCGACGCACCCAAGCGTCCCTATACGAAGAAACTGCTTTCCTCCCTGCCGTTCCGTGGAGAGAGGCGGACGATCGACAAGACCAAGGCGCCGATGGTCTCGGCGCGCGATATCGTCGTCGACTATGCGGGCCGGCGGTCGCTGATGAAGAAGGCAACGCCGAAGCGGGCGTTGCATGGCGTCAGCATCGATATCCACGAGGGCGAGGTCGTGGCGCTTGTGGGTGGTTCCGGCTCCGGCAAGACCACGCTCGGCCGCACCATTGCCGGACTGGTCCGGGAGAGCGAAGGCGATATCCGGTTCAAGGGACGCAGCCGCGACGATGATTGGATGGACTATCGGCTGAATTGCCAGATGGTGTTTCAGGACCCCTATTCCTCGCTCAATCCGCGCATGACCATCGTAGCACTCGTTGAAGAAGCGCTGCGGCTCGTTCCCGATCTCGACGCCGCGGCAAAGCGCAAGCGCGCCCTGGAGACGCTTGAAGAAGTCGGGCTTGGGGCCGACTATGCGGAGCGCTACCCGCATGAGCTTTCGGGCGGCCAGCGTCAGCGCGTGGCGATCGCCCGAGCCATTGCGCGCCGGCCGAAATTCCTGATTGCCGACGAGCCGGTCTCGGCGCTCGACGTGACGGTCAGGGCGCAGGTGCTCGAACTCCTGTCCGATCTGCAAAAACGCTACGGCTTTTCCTGCCTGTTCATCAGCCACGATCTCGGCGTGGTCGAACAGGTGGCCGATCGCGTCGTCGTCATGCAGGACGGCCGGATCATCGAGGAGGGCGACCGCGACACGATTTTCGACAGCCCGAAGGAGGCCTATACACAACGGCTTCTCTCGGCCATCCCCGCTCTGGACCACAATGCTCAGGGCGGCGTGATCCTCAAATGGCGCCTGGAGAACTGACATGACGACGATTGAATTTGGAAAGCTTGCGGAGCGATTGAACGCGATCTGCGATGCGCAGCCGTTCGTGACGCGCTTCATGGTGCGTGCGCTTTCAAGCGGCGAAACGATCGGCAGGGGCGCGGACGAGGAAACCCCTTCCGCCAGCACCCGAAAGACCTCGATCATGATGGCAGCTCTGAAGGCCGCCCATGAAGGCCGCCTGGATCTCGACGAACGGATCACCTACGAAAAACGTTTCGCCGAGGAAGTGGCGAGCGGGATGTTCCGCTATCTCAGCCCGGGAATCGTCATATCGCTGCGCGACGCCATCACCGGCATGATGGTGCTGAGCGACAATGTCTGCACCAAGATGGTCTTCGAAAGACTAACGCTCGAAGAAGTCGACAGCTATTGCAAGTCGATCGGCATGACCGGAACCAACCATCGCTTCCTGATCCCGCCCTTGGCGCTGTCGCCCGATCATTCATTGAAAGCGGTCACCACGACGACGGCGAAGGATCAGGTCTATCTGCTGCAGACCATCCTGGATGCGCAGGATTCGCCGGAAGCAGCCGACCGGCTCGGCTGCTCGCAGGCGCTCAGCGCCTACGCGCTTCAAACCCTGAAGAACCAGATCCTGCGCTATGCCATTCCTTCCCGGCTACCGTTCGGTGTGCTCGTCGCCCATAAGGGCGGCACGGGAAAGCGCGGCCGCATGAATGCCGGTATTGTCTATCGCGACGGGTCCCCCTTCTACATCATCGCCGCCTATACCGACGACGTGCCGCAGGAAATGCCGGACGGCACCCCCGGCTACACGGTCGCGCTTGAAACCATCGGCAGGCTTTCGCGCGCCTGCTGGGATGAATTCCAATCCTGACGATCCATAAAAGAGGGTAGAACAATGCATAAGCTTCTTCTTGCAGGCACCATGTTGATGGCGATGACCGGCGTGGTCGACGCCCGCGATATCGTCGTGGCTCAAAGTTCCGATCTGCGCAGCAACAATCCAGGTGTCAATCGCGACGGCAATACCGATGGTGTCATCCTGCATATCGTCGAAGGGCTGGTCGGCTATGCCAACAATGGCGAGGTCAAGCCGCTGCTGGCAAAGAGCTTCGACGTCTCGGCGGATGGACTGACCTACAGCTTCAAACTGCGTGACGACGTCAAATTCCACAACGGCAAGACATTGACCGCCGATGACGTCGTGTGGAACTGGAACCGCTATCTCAAGCCTGAAACGAAATGGACCTGCCTTCCTGACTTCGACGGCAGCGGCACCGTGCATGTTACGGGGGTCAAGGCAGTCGATCCTTCCACTGTCACCATCACGCTGGAAAAGCCATCAGCGGTTTTCCTTGGCCTGCTGTCGCGCCCCGAATGCGGTTACACCGGGATGATTTCGCCGGATTCGGTCGGCGCGGAAGGAAGCTTCATCAAGCCGATCGGCACCGGTCCCTTCAAATGGGATGAATGGAAGAAGGGCGAATATATCCGTCTCGCCAAGTTCGACGATTATGTCTCGCCGGAGAATGACGGCAAGCCCGACGGCATGGTCGGCTCCAAGCGCCCTCTCGTCGACGGCATCAAGTTCATGGTCATTCCCGATGCTTCGACCGTGAAAGCCGGCCTTCAATCCGGCGTGCTCGATACCGCGGAGATTTCGCCGGATCTCATTCCCGAATTCAAGACGAGCGACACGATGCAATTGATCGTGGCCCGCAACAACGGCAAAAACCTCTTCTACATCCAGACGCGCGACAAGGTTCTGGGCAATCCCGGCGTGCGCCGCGCCATGGCGATGGCACTCGATCTCGACCAGCTCGTCGAGGCCGCCTCCAATGGCACCGGCGCCGCCAACGGTTCGATGGTTTCGCAAGATTCGCTGTATTTCGACGATGTCCAGAAGGAGCGTCTGCCCTACGACATCGAGGCCGCGAAGAAAGAGCTTGCGACGGCCGGCTATAAGGGCGAGCCGATTACCATCATCGCCAACAAGCGCAGTAACGTGCCAAGCTTCCCCGCCGCGGTGATGGCGCAGGCCATGATGCAGCAGGCAGGTCTCAATGTGCAGATCGAGGTGCTCGACTATGCGACGCAGGTCGATCGCCGCCGATCCGGCAACTACCAGATCATCTCGCAATCGGTCGCGCCGCGGCTCGATCCGGCGCTGATGTACGGCTTCTATGTCGGCAACAAGGACAAGAACGCTTCCTTGATGTGGGATGATCCGAAGGCCGTCGAGTTGATGAAGGCCGCCTATGCGGAGCCCGACCGGACGAAGCGTCAGGCGATCTTCGACGAGTTTCACACGCTGATGCTCAAGGAAATGCCGGGCATCTTCCTCTATGACATGGTCGATGTCTGGGGCGCGACCAGGAAGCTGAAGGGTCAGCCCGTCTGGCAATCGAATGCTCGTCTTTGGGAAGTTTCGCTCGACAATTGAGCCTGCCGCGCTCGGCGGGTCGGGCGCCGTATCCGCTTCGACAATCAACAGGAGATCCGGCGGGCAGTTCCGCCGGGTCCGGTGCAACACGTCCCTGTGGCGGCCGGACAGACAGCGAGGAAATGCCATGAATCTTGACGCGATCAGCTCCATTGCCGCGACGATCGAAAAGATGAAGCCGGATTATATCGCGCTCAGCGACAGTATCTGGGATTTCGCGGAACTGAAATTCGAGGAGCGGCGCTCGTCGCAATTGCTGGCAAGGACACTCGAGGAAAACGGCTTTGCCGTGCGCCGCGGCGTCGCAGACATGGAAACGGCCTTCATCGGCGAAGCCGGCAGCGGCAAGCCGGTGATTGCCTTCCTCGGCGAATTCGATGCCCTGGCCGGAATGAGCCAGACCGCCGACGTCGCCGAGCCTTGTCCCGAAGCGGCGGGAGCAACCGGTCACGGCTGCGGGCACAATCTGCTTGGCGTCGGTTCGCTGATGGCGGCGGTTGCGCTTGCCCGCCACCTCAAGGAGAACAACCTGCCCGGAACGGTACGCTATTACGGCTGCCCGGGAGAGGAGGGCGGTTCCGGCAAGACCTTCATGGTTCGTGCCGGCGCATTCGACGACGTCGATGCCGCTCTGACCTGGCATCCGGCCCCGTTCAACGGGGTTCGTTCGACGAACAACCTTGCCGTTCTCGAATATTATTATCGCTTCAGAGGGGTGGCGGCCCATGCTGCCAACAGCGCGCATCTCGGCCGTTCGGCGCTCGATGCCGTCGAACTGATGAATGTCGGCGTCAATTTCCTGCGGGAACACATGCCGCAGGATTGCCGCGTTCACTACGCTATCACCGACACAGGCGGCAGGGCCGCCAATGTCGTGCAGGCCAGCGCCGAGGTTCTCTATCTGATCCGGGCGCCTGACATGCCGCAGGCGCTCGAGCTTGCCGGGCGCGTCGAGAAAGTTGCGCGCGGTGCCGCGATGATGACCGAAACCGAGGTCGAGATCGTGTTCGACACCGCCTCGACGAACCTTCTTCCCAACATCACGCTTGAGACGGCAATGCACGAGAACATGGTCGCGCTCGGGCCGATCGCTTTCGACGAGGCCGACATCACTTTCGCCCGGAAAATCCAGAATACCTTCACTGAGGAAGCGATCAGGAGCAGCCTCCGCCTCTACCAGATCAAGGGCGACGTGTTCTCCAACGCCAAGGTCGATGGCTCGACGCCCTTGCACACCGGTCTGCGCGATTTCGAAGGACAATCGCATTTCCGGGCCGGATCGACCGATGTCGGCGACGTCAGCTGGGTGACGCCAACCGCGCAATGCTGGACGCCGGCCTGGGCGATCGGCACCAATCCCCATACATGGCAGGTCGTCGCACAGGGAAAAAGCCCCGCCGCGCACAAAGCCATGGCGCATGCCGCCAAGACACTTGCGACAACGGGTCTCGCATTAGTGTCGTCATCCGACCTCCTGGCGGCCGCGAAGGCCGAGTGGCGAGAAAAGACCAGCGGCAAGGCCTATGTGTGCCCGATCCCGGAGAATGTGATGCCCGCAACGGTTCACAGCAGTTAGCTCCCGCCTTCGCCCACTGGGACAGCGACCCGCATCGTACCCGCTTGCAGCATCCCATGAAAAAGCACTAGGACGAATCGACATTCATCTGAGCCAGATCATCGCTGCGACGAGATATACG
>NZ_LFIO01001572.1 GCF_001187535.1 Rhizobium ecuadorense | reverse complement strand
GCGCAGGACGCACCGAAGGTCGGCGTTGTCGTCAAGATCGGCGGCATTCCATGGTTCAATGCGATGGAAGCCGGCATCAAGGAACAGGGCAAGAAATTAGGCGTCGATGCCTTCATGATCGGCCCGACCAGCGCCGACCCGGCGCTGCAGGTGCGCGCCATCGAAGACCTGATCGCCCAGGGCGTCAAGGTCATCGGTGTGGTGCCGAACGATGCCAAGGTGCTCGAGCCCGTGCTCACCAAGGCGCAAGCCGCCGGCATCAAGGTCATTACGCATGAATCGCCCTCGCAGAAGGGCGCCGACTGGAA
>NZ_LFIO01000973.1 GCF_001187535.1 Rhizobium ecuadorense | reverse complement strand
GGCCACACTTTGATGTGCGGCGAAGAAGCTACATTCTGCAGCCTGTGGAATATTAACCCCATGAAGTGACACCGTACTTTTCCTACATGGAAGCTAAATAACGCTTACCTTCCGTCATAGGCTTCCTTGTCGAGAAAGACTATCCACCATCCATAGGGATCAGGAACCGGGATAGAGATGGATTTGGAGCCGCAAAGACGTAAAAAGGGAACAGGTCAAAGCCATACCCGGAGATTTGCCCATGCCGACTGCGATGTTCACCGCCGACGAATTGGCGGTGGTCCGCCGCGCTTACGCCCATCAGGTGG
>NZ_LFIO01000613.1 GCF_001187535.1 Rhizobium ecuadorense | reverse complement strand
GAGCAGGATCGCGTAGAGGAACGGCAGCTTCCACCAGGCCCGGGTGCGCGATAGCGCATAGCCGCCAAGTCCGGAAAGCACCATGACGAGCAGCGTCGCGCTAGCGACCACGAAGAGCGAATTGAACAGCCACTTCGCCCCGTCCTCCTTGGTGAAGACCCTGACATAGTTGGCGAAGGTCCACTGCTCCGGCCAATGCAGGAAGAGCTGCGCATTGCCGTCGAGCGATGCAAGCAGCACCCAGAAGAAGGGCACCGCGCAGAAGATCGAGATCAGCGACAACGTCGCATAGGCAATGAGGTCGGAGC
>NZ_LFIO01000101.1 GCF_001187535.1 Rhizobium ecuadorense | reverse complement strand
CAGTCTTTACTGCCTGCTCCGTCTTGGAGCTGCGCGCCGATTCCATTGCCGCCTCGAAAAAGCTAAGCTGCGAAAGCATGCCGGGAGACCAACCACGATCCCGACCACCAACTGACGGGGCAAGGCACGATCATGGCCGATTACCATCTGGAAGCAAGCTGGAGCCCGATCGAAGGCAGCTTTGGGCGCCTGACCTTCACGCTGTTCAATCTTTCGGCCGAGCCATTGTCGAACTTCTCGCTCGCCTATACCGCGGAGACGCGAGTTGCCGACAAGCATGTCTGCGATGGTGGCAGCCTGAATCGACA
>NZ_LFIO01001479.1 GCF_001187535.1 Rhizobium ecuadorense | reverse complement strand
GACTGCATCTTGTTGTGACCCTGGGTGCGGTCCCAGTTGGCAACTTCCTTGGCGACCTTCTTCAGATCCGGATACTGCGAAAGGACAGTCTCGTAGCCATTCGAACGCGTTGCCGCGTTGTTGTCGGACGGCGCGCCGAAGAGTTCGGCATAGTTGCCCTTGTCGCCGATCGCTTCGACCCATTGCTGCGCGCCGAGGGCGGCACCCTGTGCGTTGTTGGAAACAAGCTGCGCCTTGGCTAGGCCTTCCTGGTTGATCTCGGCGTTGACGAGGATGACCGGGATGCCGGCAGCAACGGCCTTCTTGAC
>NZ_LFIO01000212.1 GCF_001187535.1 Rhizobium ecuadorense | reverse complement strand
CTGTCTCTTGGGCTCGGATACGTGTATAAGAGACAGCTTCTGGCTTTCAGTTTGAACCAGCCACTTGTTGGAACGGGCGGCCGCCCATTTGCTTGCCATAGTAGCGGAACAATCACGCCCGGGCATTGCGCCGGATCAATGGGGATGAGGAAGCCCAAGATATCGCGAGCTTCTCGCTGGGGGGCGCAAGACGACAATAGAGCCTACGCGATGCTACACCGCTCATCCGTTCAAAGGTGGTAATCTTGCATCATTATCGACGAGCAAAACGGTCCAGCGACTGCATAACTTCTCGGATGAGCGCAGGAG
>NZ_LFIO01000311.1 GCF_001187535.1 Rhizobium ecuadorense | reverse complement strand
GGCTTGGCCGGAAAACGAAACGCCCATTGCCCTCCGACCTCGAAACGTGTGCAGCGCGCACTCTCTAGCTCGAGCAGCGAAAAGACATCGGACAAGGGATCGATCATGGGTTATGGACGATCTCGACGAAATCATGGAGCAACCAGCATAGATTCTCCAGGCAGCACCTGCAATCCTCAAAAGCACAAAGGAGAACGAAGATGCCTGATATCAAGGACAAGGTTATTGCAATCACGGGTGCCAGCAGCGGCATCGGCGAAGCCACGGCGCTGCTGCTGGCCGGGCGCGGCGCAAAGCTCGTGCTTGGAG
>NZ_LFIO01001059.1 GCF_001187535.1 Rhizobium ecuadorense | reverse complement strand
GGTCAACATCCGCCATGTGCTGATGAGCGCCTCCATCGGCATGAAGATGCAGTCCTTCTCCACCATCAGGCGCTATGCCGCCATGTTGTTCCTTGCCGACGAACTCTGGGCCATGGCGGAGTTCCGCGCCGGCAGCACACGGCTGACGCCCGTATGGTATGCCGGTATCGTCACGCCCTTCTATGCCGCCTGGGTCGGCTCTTCGCTGGCAGGCGCGTTGCTCGGCGCCTTTCTGGGCGATCCCGCGGTCATCGGTCTCGATTTCGCCTTTCCGGCCGTGTTTGTCGTGCTGGTCATGGGCTTCTGGAA
>NZ_LFIO01001621.1 GCF_001187535.1 Rhizobium ecuadorense | reverse complement strand
GGAACGCAAGGCAGATTTGCTCGTCGCCGGCGCATACGGCCATTCGAGGCTACGCGAATTCATCTTGGGAGGGGTTACACGGTCCCTGTTGACCCGCCTCGAAATGCCCACTGTCCTTTGCCACTGACTGCGGTGCGCGCGGCGCGTTGCTGATGACCGAAACATCGATCACTGCCCGGAGAAGAGCGTCCTCTGCGGGTGTCAAGTATCAAAGGCTCGCACAGACCATCGCAATCGCCAAAAATCTGATGCGACAACTAGCACTTGGGAAGGAATCAATGAACCTGCGCGACGTCTGAAGGCATCGGC
>NZ_LFIO01000286.1 GCF_001187535.1 Rhizobium ecuadorense | reverse complement strand
GCCGTCCATTGATGCCGTTGACGTTATAGGTTGCAATTTTCACGATGCCCCCCGGAAGTCGAAGCACGGACAGGCTCTAGAAACGCTCCTGAGTTTCCGCCTCAGGAAATCCCCGCCCGCAATCGTCCCAATGGAGGCGGCTCTCCACACCGTAATGTCCCGCCGTCCGAACCCTCTCGGGGTGATCGAGCGAGCCGACTGCCACTTGGCCCCTCAACGCGTCGCACCGAAGACGAAGGCGATGCCGGCGACGATCGTGAGGCAGAACAGCACGCCGATCAGCGCACCGCCATCGGCGCGGATCGAGAG
>NZ_LFIO01000041.1 GCF_001187535.1 Rhizobium ecuadorense | reverse complement strand
CGTCGAAGCGGCACGCGCCGGAGAGGCCGGCAAGGGCTTTGCCGTCGTCGCCCAGGAAGTCCGCGAACTCGCCCAGCGATCGGCTCAGGCGGCAAAGGAAATCAAAGGCCACATCCAGAAATCCTCGGTGGAAGTGGAAAGCGGCGTCAAGCTGGTTCTCGACACCAGCCAGGTTCTGAGCGCCATCAGCGAACAGATCGCCCGCATCAACCAGCACATGGACGCCATTGCCGTATCGGCAAGAGAGCAGTCGACCGGCCTTGCCGAAGTCAACACCGCCGTCAACTCGATGGACCAGGTGACCCAGCAGAACGCTGCCATGGTCGAACAATCGACCGCCGCATCCGGTCATCTTGCCGAGGAAGCCGCCAGGCTGCGCGAACTCGTGTCCCGCTTCAAGCTCCGTGCGACGGCCTCGACGCAATTCGCACGACGGGCGGCTTGAGGGAAGCGATCCGGCAGCGACCACGGAGCCGGTCGCTTGCCGCATCGCAGCCATGCTTGGGATCAGGTTGAGCTTTGGCCGGGCATCGTGTAAAGCCGCAGCACTCCCTGATAGACCCGGACTTGCAGCAAGGCGTGAACATATGAACGGCTTCGATCTCATTATCTTCGATTGCGACGGCGTTCTCGTCGATTCCGAAATCATCGCCGCGGAAGTCGAATCCGCGCTTCTGACGGAGGCCGGATATCCGATCGGCGTCGAGGAAATGGGCGAACGCTTCGCCGGCATGACATGGCGCAACATCCTGCTGCAGATCGAACGCGAAGCGAGCATCCCGTTTTCGGCCTCGCTGCTGGAGAAGTCGGAGCAGCTGCTCGACGCCAGGCTGGCGAATGACGTCAAGGCCATTCCAGGCATCGAATTCGCCGTCTCCAGGCTCTCGATGAAGCGCTGCATCTGCTCGAATTCGAGCACGAAGCGGCTCGACATGATGCTGGGCAAGGTGGGGCTGAAGCCGCTGTTTGCCCCCAATATCTTTTCCGCCAAGGATCTCGGCCCCGACCGGGCCAAGCCGAGGCCCGACATCTTCCTGCACGGCGCAAGCCAGATGGGCGTGTCGCCCGACAAGGTGGTGGTGGTCGAGGATTCCGTGCACGGCGTGCATGCGGCGCGCGCCGCCGGCATGCGCGTCATCGGCTTCACCGGCGCCTCGCACAGCTATCCCGCCCATGCCGACAAGCTGACCGACGCCGGCGCCGAAACGGCGATCTCCCGCATGAACGACCTGCCCGGCGTCGTCGCCGCGCTGGCGGCCTGGGAAGGCGTGCTTTAGGGTCTTTGGCGCTGAGCCTGCGCCTTTGGCTGGATTGCTCTCCAGGCTCCCCCGCTCCGTCCTCGTCGGGCTTGAGCCACCGCTGCCCGGTTCGTGCCGATAACTGCCCCTCACCCTAACCCTCTCCCCGTAAAAAACGGGGAGAGGGGACTTGCCCCGCGAGACGTTGGCGAGGGACGGAGAGGTTGCGGCATATCCCCTTCGCCCCGTTTACGGGGAGAAGGTGGCGGCAGCCGGATGAGGGGCCGCCCTCGCCAATCTCCCAGGCCGGGATGTCACGATCCGGAGGCTGTGGGCCAAGCCCACTTTTCGGAAGTAGCTCAGCTGTTCTTCTTGGTCTTTGCCGGCTGGGTGTCGAAACCGACATTGACGCGCACCAGCGCGCCGGAGCCGACCGGCATCTTGATGCCGTCCTTGCGGAAGATCACCTGGGTGCCCGGGGCGCCGGCCGGGATCTCGGTCGGGAATTTGGTGACCTCGGAATAGAGCACGGTCTCGCCGTCGAGGATGGTGACGCGGATCGGCAGGGTCACCGGGCCGGGGGCGCCGGCCGGGCCGGTGATCAGGCGCAGCTGGGCAACGACGGTCATCGTCAGGTTGGTGTCGCTCAGCGAGCACTGGCGGGTGTAATCGCCGAAGGAGGCCTGGAAGACGATCTGCTGCGGATCGTCCTTCTTGCCCTTGGCATAGGTGCGGAAGATCGCATCCTGATCGCGCATGAAGATCTGCGGGCAGGCGCCCTGGACGACGGGGGCGACGGCGCCCTGTGCCGTCTTGGCGGTGCCGATCGAAGGATTGTTCGAGGATGGGTTGGCGGGTGCCAGCGGCATGATCTGGGCGGTGCCGTTCGGCTGCGCCGGCGCCGCCGCCGACTTGCTGTCGCCGCCGATGCCGAGCGTATCGCAACTGGCGAGCAGGGCAAGAAGAGAAGCGGAGACGATGAGACGCGAGACCTTGCCGAGCACTATGTTCCACCCTTTGCACAAGCGTTTCTTGGAGGCCTCATGTCTTTTCAGTGAGGCCTTTCACGACGGTTTGCGATGGTCTATATCAGCGGCGCAAACAAAAATCGATTGGGTACGCGCCGTTTTGATGCACTTTTCGCCGCCGGATGCGGGCAACTTCAACAAGATGACGGCGATGGTATGGCCGCAAGCGCAGCCCCTTCTCGATTCCGGGGCCGGTTTCCGGCAGTGCGGGCCACGGCCCGGCCCGACCGGATTTCCTCCAGCGATAGATCAAGGATGACCAACGTGGACTATATCTCGACCCGCGGCGAGGCCCCTGCCCTCGGCTTTTGCGACGCCCTGCTGACCGGGCTGGCGCGCGACGGCGGGCTCTATGTTCCCCGGGAGTGGCCGCAGTTTTCGAAGAAAGAAATCCGGGCGCTGCGCGGCAAGAGCTACCAGGAAGTCGCCTTCACCATCCTGTCGCCCTTCACCAATGGCGAAATCCCCGAGGCGACCTTCCGGGCGATGATCGACGAGGCCTACGGCACCTTCCGCCATCCGGCGATCGCGCCGCTCGTGCAGACCGGGCCGAACAGCTTCGTCATGGAACTCTTCCACGGCACGACGCTGGCCTTCAAGGACGTGGCGATGCAGCTGCTCGCCCGGCTGATGGATTATGCGCTGGAGAAGCGCGGCGAGCGGGCAACGATCGTCGGCGCCACCTCGGGCGATACCGGCGGGGCTGCGATCGACGCCTTTGCGGGGCGCGAGCGCACCGATATCTTCATTCTCTTCCCGCACGGCAAGGTCTCGCCGGTGCAGCAGCGGCAGATGACGACCTCCAAAGCCGGCAACGTGCATGCGCTCGCCGTCGAGGGCAATTTCGACGATTGCCAGAACCTCGTCAAAGCGATGTTCAACGACGCGGCGTTCCGCGACAAGGTCGGCCTCTCCGGCGTCAACTCGATCAACTGGGCGCGCATCATGGCCCAGATCGTCTATTATTTCACGGCGGCGGTGGCGCTCGGCGGACCGGACCGGAAGATCTCGTTCACCGTGCCCACCGGCAATTTCGGCGATATCTTCGCCGGCTACGGCGCCAAGCGCATGGGCCTGCCGATCGACCGGCTGGTCATCGCCACCAATGAGAACGACATTCTGGAGCGGACGCTGAAGACCGGCCGTTACGACATGAAGGCGGTCAAGGCGACGACGTCGCCGTCGATGGACATCCAGATCTCATCGAATTTCGAACGGCTGCTGTTCGAAGCCTATGGGCGCGACGCCTCGAAGGTGCGCGCGGCAATGGAAAGCCTCAAACAATCCAACGGCTTCGAGATCGGTCCCGAGGCGCTGAAGGCGATCCGCCGCGACTTCCGCGCCGGGCGCGCCAGCGAAAAACAGGTGGCCGAGACGATCCGCACGACCCATGCCGAGACCGGCTATCTCCTCGATCCGCATTCGGCGATCGGCGTCTTCGTCGCCAGGAAGAAGGAAAAGCCGAATACGCCGATGGTGACGCTTTCGACCGCGCATCCGGCAAAATTCCCGGCCGCCGTAAAATCGGCCTGCGGTATTGACCCGGCGCTTCCGACGTGGCTTGCTGATCTGATGCACAGGGAGGAGCGCTTCCAGATCATCGAACCGGAGCTGAAAGCCGTAGAAACCTTTATCGGCAAACACGCCCGCGGCAAGACGACGGCAGGCGCAGAAAGATAGCCAATGACAGTTGAGTGCACCCGGCTGAAATCCGGGCTGACAGTAGTGACAGAAACCATGCCGCACCTGGAAAGCGTTGCGCTCGGAGTCTGGATTAAATCGGGATCGCGTAACGAGACGGCAGACGAGCACGGCATCGCCCACCTGCTCGAACACATGGCCTTCAAGGGAACGGGACGCCGCTCGGCCCGCCAGATTGCCGAGGAAATCGAGGATGTCGGCGGCGAAGTCAATGCCGCCACCTCGACCGAAACGACCTCCTATTACGCCCGCGTGCTGAAAGACCACGTGCCGCTCGCCGTCGATATCCTTGCCGATATCCTGACGGAATCGGCCTTCGAGGAAGAGGAGCTGGAGCGCGAGAAGCAGGTGATCCTGCAGGAGATCAACGCCGCTAACGACACGCCCGACGATGTGGTGTTCGATCGGTTCTCCGAAGTCGCCTATCGCGACCAGACGCTCGGCCGGGCCATCCTCGGCACGCCGGAAACCGTCGTCTCCTTCACGCCGCAGCAGATCCGCGGCTATCTCGGCCGCAACTACACGACCGACCGGATGTTCGTGGTTGCCACCGGCGCCGTTGAGCATGACGAGTTTGTGCGCATGGTCGAGGATCGTTTCGCCAGCCTGCCGAGCGAGCCTTCGGCGCCGCCGGTCATGGAAGCGGCACGTTATATCGGCGGCAGCGTGCGCGAGCCGCGCGACCTGATGGACGCGCAGATCCTGCTCGGCTTCGAGGGCAAGCCCTATCATGCCCGCGATTTCTACTGTTCGCAGATCCTTGCCAATATCCTCGGCGGCGGCATGTCCTCCAGGCTGTTCCAGGAAGTGCGCGAGTTCCGCGGCCTCTGTTATTCGGTCTATGCCTTCCACTGGGGCTTTTCCGACACCGGCATCTTCGGCATTCACGCCGCGACCGGCGGCGAGAACCTGCCGGAGCTGGTGCCCGTCATCATCGACGAGCTGCACAAATCCGCCGATCAGATCCACCAGAAGGAAATCGAGCGCGCCCGCGCCCAGATCCGCGCCCAGTTGCTGATGGGCCAGGAAAGCCCGGCATCGCGCGCCGGCCAGATCGCCAGGCAGATGATGCTTTACGGCCGGCCGATCTCCAATCCGGAGATGATGGAGCGGCTGGAGGGCATCACCATCGAGCGGCTGACGGATCTCGCCGGCCGGCTGTTCTACGACACGGTGCCGACGCTTTCGGCGATCGGGCCGCTGGAACAGCTCGCGCCGATGGAAGACATCACCGCGTCGCTTTCGGTCCCGGCACCGAAGACGATGCAGGCCGGCCGCTGAGCCGGCGTCCGTCCTGCCGGGAGTGATCGATGCCAAAATCGGTGTTTCGGTTTCTGTCGCGGCAGCCGGATGCGGTCGAGCTGGAAAACGACAGATATCTCTTACGCCTGCCGCGCTACCAGGATTTCAACCAGTGGCACCGGCTGCGGTCCGAAAGCCGCAAGTTCCTGGAACCCTGGGAGCCGACCTGGCGGCGCGACGAGCTGACGGAGGGCGCCTACCGCGCCCGCGTCATCCGCGGCAAGCAGGAATATGCCTCGGGCCAGGCAATCCCGCTGTTCATTTTCCTCAAGGAAAACCACACACTCGTCGGCGGCATCACCATCGGCTATATCAGGCGGGGTGCGGCACAAAGCTGCATGATCGGCTACTGGATGGGCGAACGCCATGCCGGCCAGGGGCATATGTTCGCCGCCCTGCAAATGGTTATTCCTTATATCTTCACCGGGCTTGAGTTGCACCGTATCGAAGCAGCCTGTATTCCAGATAACGCGCGCAGCATCCGCCTGCTTGAAAAGGCCGGGTTTCAGCAGGAAGGCTATCTGCGCGGATATTTGAAGATCAACGGTCAGTGGCATGACCATGTGATGTTTTCACGTCTCGCCACCGATACGGATAAAGGCAGGATAACCGACAGCCGATGACCAGAGACCGCATGCTGCCCAAATCACCGTCCGGACGAATGATCGCGGTGATCGCAGCCCTTTTCCTGGCAGTCTTCGCCCTGGCGGCGGGCACTGCCCAGGCGGCCGAACCGGTGAAGATTTCCCGTGACGACACCGCGCTCGACCTGACCGCGACGACCGAAATCTATGTCAATCAGGGCGAGGCCTTCCAGGTTTCCACCGCTGCCGGCGCCGACGGTATCCGCCGCCGTATCGAGGTCAGGGCAAGCTCGGAAAACCACCAGGGCGACTGGGCAGTGTTTGCGCTCGCCAATGTCTCGGAGGAACAGCTGGAGCGCGTCATCGTCGCGCCGCATTTCCGTCTGGTCAACTCCAAGCTGTTCTGGCCGGATCTCGGCTCGCAGCGCATCAGCGCGATCACGCCCAGCGAAGGTTTTGCGCTCGACCGGCAGCCGAGCGACGAGGCCGACGTCTTCCGCATCACGCTGAACCCCGGCGCCGTCATCACCTTCGTCGCCGAGCTGTCGACGCCGGAGCTGCCGCAGATCTATCTCTGGGAACCGAACGCCTACAAGGACACGATCAACGCCTTCACGCTCTATCGCGGCATCGTGCTCGGCATTGCCGGCCTGCTGGCGGTGTTCCTGACCATCCTCTTCGTCGTCAAGGGCACCTCGATGCTGCCGGCGACGGCAGCCCTTGCCTGGGCGGTGCTCGGCTATATCTGCGTCGACTTCGGTTTTCTCGGCAAGCTGATCAGCGTCGCCTCGGCCGACCAGCGAATATGGCGCGCCTGCGCCGAAGTGGCGCTCGCCTCGAGTTTCGTCATCTTCCTCTTCACCTATCTCAACCTCAACCGCTGGCATGCGCATCTCGGTTACGCCACGCTCGCCTGGGTGCTCGGCCTGGCGCTGCTCTTCGGCGTGGCGATCTACGATCCGTCGATTGCCGCCGGCATTGCCCGGCTGTCCTTCGCGCTGACGGCGGCGACCGGGCTCCTACTGATCGTCTATCTCGGCTTCAACCGCTACGACCGCGCCATCCTGCTGGTGCCGGCCTGGGCGTTGACGCTCGTCTGGCTGTTCGGCGCATGGCTGACGGTCACCGGGCGGCTCGACAACGACATCATCCAGCCGGCACTCGGCGGCGGCCTGGTGCTCATCGTGCTGCTGATCGGCTTCACCGTCATGCAGCACGCCTTTGCCGGCGGCGCCTTCCAGCAAGGGCTGTTTTCCGATCTCGAGCGGCAATCGCTGGCGCTGACCGGTTCCGGCGACATGGTGTGGGATTGGGACGTGGCGCGCGACCGCGTCGTCACCATTCCCGACGTTTCGACCAAGCTCGGCCTATCGCCGGGCACCATGCATGGCGCGGCGCGCAACTGGCTGCCGCGGCTGCACCCGGATGATCGCGACCGCTTCCGCGCCACGCTCGACGTGCTGCTCGAACACCGGCGCGGCCGGCTCAATCACGAATTCCGTATCCGCGCCGAGGACGGGCATTTTCACTGGCTGCTGATCCGCGCCCGGCCGGTGCTCGGCTCGAATGGCGAAATCATCCGCTGCGTCGGCACGATCGTCGACGTGACCGAGCAGAAAAACTCGGTCGAGCGGCTGCTGCAGGATGCGCTGCACGACAATCTGACCGGCCTGCCGAACCGACAGGTATTCCTCGACCGGCTGCAGGCGGTGCTGGCGCTGGCGCCGGGCGGCGAGACGCTGCGCCCCACCGTGATGGTGATCGACATCGACCGCTACAAGCTGGTCAACGATGCGCTCGGCGTTGCGGCCGGCGACAATATCCTGATTGCGCTGACGCGGCGCCTGCGCCGGCTGTTGAAGCCGCAGGACACGCTGGCGCGGCTGGCCGGCGACCAGTTCGGCCTCATCCTGGTGTCCGAGCACAATCCGGCCAAGGTCGCCGATTTCGCCGATGCGATCAGCAAGGCGATCATGGTGCCGATCAACTTCGCCAACCGCGAGATCATCCTGACGGCCTCGACAGGCCTCGCCTCCTGGGTGGACCGGCAGGAGAGCGCCACCGGCCTGCTCAGCGACGCCGAGCTTGCGATGTACCGGGCAAAACGGGCCGGCGGCAACCGTGTCGAGCCGTTCCAGCCGGCCTTCCGCGACTTCGGCACCGACCGGCTGCAGCTCGAAACCGACCTGCGCCGCGCCATCGAACGCAAGGAATTGTCGATGGTCTACCAGCCGATCGCCCGGCTTGAAGATGTCGAGGTCGCCGGCTTCGAGGCGCTGATGCGCTGGGAACATCCCAAACGCGGCAATATCCCGCCATCCGAATTCATCCCGATCGCCGAGGCCTCCGATCTCATCGGTCCGCTCGGCATGTTCGCGCTGGAGCAGGCGACCAACGATCTGATGAGCTGGCAGAATCAGACCGGCGAATTGCCGATCTTCGTGTCGATCAATCTGTCGAGCGTGCAACTGCTCAACAACGAGCTTTATGACGACGTGCGCTCGGTTCTCGCCAAGACGCATTGCGCCCCCGCGCGCCTCAAGCTGGAACTGACCGAGTCCATGGTGATGGAAAACCCGGAACAGGCCCGACTCGTGCTGCAGAAGCTGAAGGAAGCCGGCATCGGCCTGGCGCTCGACGATTTCGGCACCGGCTATTCCTCGCTCGCCTACCTCACCCGTTTCCCCTTCGACATGATCAAGCTCGACAAGGCGCTGGTGCGCGACGGCAGCGACAAGAAGGCGACCGTGCTCAGATCGGTGATCGCCATGGCGCGCGAGCTTGAAATGAAGGTGGTGGCCGAAGGGATCGAATCCAACGAGGATGCGATCGAACTCGCCAAGATGGGCTGCAGCTACGGACAAAGCTATCTGTTCGGCCCGCCGATCGCCTCGGAATCGGTGCTGCGGCTGCTGCGGGAGCGGTTTCCGCTGACGAAGCGGGCGTGATCGGAGCGGCCGGTTTCAGAGGTTGCCGGCTCGGCGGCAAAGGGCACCTTTGGCCACTATTGACAATAGTGATAGGCTCGGAGGGAGCGCCCACCATCGTTCAAAAGCCTTGGAAACCCGACCTTCTTGAATGGCAAGGAGACACGATGTCTTCCTTTTGTGTCTTTGCATTGCACCACAGACATAGTGCCCAATAATTAGACAGCAGGTTCCGCGGCGCAAAGATGGTGCTGCTTGCAGGAAGCGTTTCCCAACAAAGATGTTACAAATTAAATCTCTACGTGCAGGCAGTGAACGAGGTGCCAATTTTCTACCCGCACTGTGCAAGATGCTGACCATACGAACAATGCCAGCCATGCGCCCTACACCACGGGAATTCCACTCCTGCCAACCCAGCGTTTCAAAGTTTTGAAACTTCGGTTGCGATTGCGCATCTGATTAGCCTGACGGCACAGTTTAACGCAAGATCGCCATGAAACTTTGACGATTGGCGGATATTGTTCTATTCGTCCGCAAGTCGATTAACCGAACAGGTTACAGGATCTCCGATGGCACGCGCTGTTGACGTGGCGACTTACATTCTCGACCGCGAGGGAGAGATGTCGGCAATGAAACTTCAGAAGCTCGTCTATTACAGCCAGGCATGGTCACTAGTGTGGGACGACCGGCCGTTATTCGACGATCGTATTCCGCATCCACTGTATACATCATCTGAATGTAATGCGCGTGCTATGGTATGACCCCAACCACCAGGTCTGCCCTTCAACGCTTAAGCACACCTAGCCGCATCAAGCTTCCTGCTTCTCGTCGAGCTGGTCGAGTTGATCGTCTGCATCCTCTCGTCAAGGTTCGCGCCGCCTGGGGGTAGTCTGTCCTCTGCAGTAGGCACAGGCAATTCCGGAATTAGGCAGAAAAAACCACGAGAGATCGCCTAACATACGGAAAGTATTGCAAAATTGCAAAGATTTAAAAGAGACGTTCTGGGGTTGGGGTCAAACTGATCGCGCAATAGATGGCTTGACAGTGTGATCAGCATAAAGTTAGCGATTTTGGCCACGCACTACCACCACATGGTCGTTTTACTTTTCACATTTGAGGGCCACGCATGGATGTGCAAGCCGAAGTCGACCTTCCAACTCAGAGAGAAAAGCGGGCTTGGGCATTAGCGGCGTTGCTTTGTGTTCTGGCATCGCCAGTCTTTCTCGTTCTGAAAACACTCGCTTTTATGATCGGCCTGGAACCGTTCCTATTTTTTGGAGCATTCCTCGTCGTCGCTGTCGTGGGGTTTCTTCTTGGCCCAGTGTCGGTGGTTTGGAGCGGGTATATAGCGGCGACCGAAGTCATTCTTGGGCTTTCGGAAGACCACCAATATTTCTTGTGCTGTTCGTCAAAAAACCGAGCTGAAGCAGAATTTGCTTCATTCCTGCCAGTGTTGATGTTTCCGGCAGGAATGACGAGCTGCCTACTTCTAGCTCGGCTTATGTTTTGGAAATCCCTCACGCTCCGACAGATGATATTGGTTGTCGCGGTCTCGACTGTTATCGCGCAAGGTCTGTTGTGGTACTACGAATGGCACGAGGTGATTGTGAAATGTTCGGCCGTTCAGTGTAATTTCTGAAATGATTTGCGAATTGATTGAGGTAGCGTACGGAACCTCTATGGTCGCCGCTTCATCTGAATCGTCCGAAAGCGCTTTCCGCTGACCAAGCGGGTCTGACCGGCGCCGTCGGTCTCAACGCTCCATAGGAATGCTGAGACCGACCTTCACCCGATCCATCGCGACGAAGGTCCGGAAGCGCTTGACGTTGTTATTCCCGAAAAACAGCCGCCGCGTCAGCGCCTCGTAGTCGGCCATTGCGGGGACGACGATGACCAGGATGAAATCCGCCTCGCCGGTGACGTAGTAGCACTGCTGGATTTCAGGCGCGGCCGCGAACTGGCTTTTGGCCTCTTCGATCTGCTTTGCCGTTTCGCTGATCACCTCCACCTCCACGAAGATGGTGATCGATTGCCCAAGGGCTGTGGGGTCGAGAACGGCGACGTTTGCCCGGATGACCCCATCCTCCGTCATCCGTTTGATCCGGCGTTGGACGGCAGGCGCCGACAGGCCGACGGCTTCGCCGATCGTCCGTTGCGGCGTGGTATTGTCCCTCTGCAGGATCGCGAGGATCTTGTGGTCGAACGCATCCAGGGGAGATTTTACCGGTCGGCTCAAAATGGGGCTCCAACGAAACAAAATTGCAAAACGACCCGCGAAATACAGCGCCTTTTTCACGGCGCCTGCAATATATTTTAGCCGAACAACCGATGTGAGGCGCGCATGTTTCAGCTGAACGGCAATTCCGACTATCGTCAGCCCCTCGACCCGCGGGACGCCGAAACCCTCGGCTTGGAAGCCGCAGATGCCGTCGAGCGCCATCTGGCATTCCGGGAAAACCATGCGGAAACGCCTCTGGTTGCTCTGCCGGCGTTGGCCGCCGAACTCGGTGTCGGTTCGATCCACATCAAGGATGAAGGCCACCGGCTCGGCCTCGGCAGCTTCAAGGCGCTTGGCGGCGCCTATGCGGTGATCCGGCTTGTCCTCGATGAGGCGGCCCATAGGCTCGGCCGCGCCGTCGATGTCTCGGAATTGCATTCTTCTGATGTTCGAGCGGTGGCCGAGACGATGACCGTCGCCTGCGCCACCGACGGCAATCACGGCCGGTCGGTGGCGCAGGGTGCGCAGCTGGTGGGCGCCCGGGCGGCGATTTTCGTGCATGCCGGGGTCAGCGACGAACGCGTCGCCGCCATCGCCCGCTTCGGCGCCGAGATGATCCGTGTGGACGGAACCTATGACGATTCCGTCCGGGAGGCGGCGCGCATTGCCGACGAAAGAGGCTGGACCATCGTGTCGGACACCTCATGGGCGGGTTATGAGCGCATTCCCGGGCTGGTGATGCAGGGCTACACCGCCCTTATCCGGGAAGCGCTCAGGGCTTTGCCGCAACCGCCCACCCATGTCTTCATCCAGGTCGGCGTCGGGGGGATTGCCGCCACCGTCGCAGGCCACATGGCCATCGCCTTCGGCGAGGCACGCCCGACCTTCACAGTCGTCGACCCCGCCCGCGCCGCCTGCCTGTTCGAAACGGCGCGGGCCGGGCATTTGGTGACCGTTGCCCATGGTGCGCCGACCGTGATGGCGATGCTCGAATGTTACCAACCTTCGCTCGTCGCCTGGCGGATTCTCTCCCGTGTCGCCGACGCATTCATGACCGTGGATGAGGAAGAGGCGATCTCGGTGATGAAGCGGCTCGCCGATCCGGCCGGAAACGATCCCGCGATTGTCGCCGGCGAAAGCGGCGGGGTCGGGCTTGCCGGGCTGATCCGCGCTGCCAGCGATCCCGCGATCAGGCAAGCATTGTCTCTCGACCGGCATTCGCGCATCTTCCTGGTGAACACCGAAGGCGCGACCGATCCCGGCAAGTATGAGGAGATCGTCGGGCTGTCACCGGCCGCAGTCGCCCGGAAAGACAGGACTGGAGCTTCAGCATGAGCCATCGTTCGATCGATCCGGCGCGTCTGCTTGGACGCATCGCCGAGCTCGGCGCGATCGGCCGCGATGCGGAGGGAAGGCTTGTCCGCTTGGCGGCGTCCGATACCGAAAAGCTTGGGCGCGATCGGTTCGTCTCCTGGCTCGATGAAGCCGGGCTGGAGGTTGCCGTCGACCACATCGGCAACATCTTCGGCATCTGGAATGGCGCGGGCGGGGAGGAAAAGCCGATCATGATCGGCTCGCACATCGACACGGTGATCAATGCCGGCATCTATGACGGATGTTATGGCGTGCTGGCCGGCCTCGAAGTGATCCAGACGCTGAAAGACGAAGGGTTCGAGCCGTCGCGCCCCATCGTGGTTGCCGCCTTCACCAATGAGGAAGGGGTGCGCTATGCGCCCGATATGATGGGTTCGCTTGTCTATTCCGGCGGCCTCGATATCACCACGGCGCTGAAGACGGTGGGCACGGACGGCACGCTGCTCGGCGACGAACTGGCGCGGATCGGCTATGCCGGCACCCATGCGCCCGGCTTCATGACGCCGCACGCCTATGTCGAACTGCATATCGAGCAGGGTCCTGTTCTCGAGAGGGAGGGTCTATCGGTCGGCGCGGTCGAGAACCTGCAGGGCATTTCCTGGCAGAGGGTGACCATCGACGGCGATGCCAACCATGCCGGCACGACACCGATCTCGATGCGCCGGGACGCCGGATACGCGGCGGCTCGCGTCATCACCTTTCTGCGGGACCGCGCGAAGGCATCGAATACGCCCACTGTCGCGACCGTCGGCTGCATCACTTTTGAGCCGAACGCCATCAATGTCATTCCCTCTCGCGCGACCTTCACAATCGATCTGCGTGATCCTGATGAAGACCGCCTCAAGGAAGAGGAAATCGCGCTCGCCGCATTCCTCGAGCGGCTTTCGGCAGACGAAACGGTTGGCGTATCCGTCGAACGGCTGGCGCGGTTCGAGCCGGTCACGTTCGATCCGGCGATCGTTCGGCTGATCGAGGCTGCCGCCAGGGATCGCGGCCTGACGTGCCGGCGCATGACATCGGGGGCCGGCCATGACGCCCAGATGATCGCCCGCATCGCGCCAAGCGCGATGATCTTCGTGCCGAGCCGCGACGGCATCAGTCACAATCCGAAGGAATTCACCGCAGATACGGATCTTGTCGCCGGGGCGAATATCCTCCTCGACGTCATCTGCGGACTTGCAACAGGGGAACGGCCCGAATGAGCGTGGACAGCCGGATGCTGGAACAGGAAATGACCGCCTGGAGACGCGACCTTCACCGCCACCCCGAATTCGGCTTCGACGAGAAGCGGACGGCGGCCTTCGTCGCCCAAAAACTGCGGGAGTTCGGGCTCGACGAGGTTGTCGAAGGCGTCGGCGGCACCGGAGTCGTCGGAACGCTCAGGCGCGGCGGCGGCAACCGTTCCATCGCGCTGCGCGCCGATATGGATGCGCTGAGGATCACCGAACAGGGCGATCGGCCCTATCGATCGCAGGCCGCCGGCGTGATGCATGCCTGCGGCCATGACGGCCATACGGCCATGCTGCTTGGCGCCGCCAGGATGTTGTCGGAGGACGGCGATTTCGACGGCACGGTCCGGTTCATCTTTCAACCGGCCGAGGAGTGGGGCAAAGGCGCCCTGGCAATGCTCGGCGATGGCCTGATGACGCGTTTTCCCTTCGACGAAATCTACGGCCTGCACAACATGCCGGGTCTTCCGGTCGGCGTCTTCCAGACCCGCGCCGGCGCGATCATGTCGGCTGAAGATAATTTCGAGATCGTGCTGAAGGGCGTCGGCGGACACGCCGCGCGTCCGCACTCCGGCAACGAAGTCCTGGTCGCCGCCTGCGCCTTGGTGACGAACCTCCAGACCATCGTTTCCCGCCGGCTCGATCCGGCCGATATCGGCGTCGTCTCGGTGACCGAACTTCTGACCGACGGCACCCGCAACGCTTTGCCTGGGCTGGCGCGCATCCTGGGCGATGCCCGCAGCTTCCGCCCCGAGGTCAGCGCGGCGATCGAGACGCAAATGCGCCTGATCGCCGAGGGGACGGCGCTTGCCCACAATGTCGCGGCCGAGGTGAATTATACCAGAGAATTCATCCCCCTGCTCAATGATGCCGCCCTGGTCGAGGAAGCCTTTGCCGCAGCCCGCAGCGTCTTCCCGTCCGAGAACGTCAAGCTCCGGCGCGAGCCGATGACCGGATCGGAAGACTTCGCGCGTTTCCTCGACCATGTCCCCGGCTGCTTCGTCTTTCTGGGCAATGGGAAAGATTCCGCGCCGCTTCACAATCCGAATTACGATTTCAACGATGACGGACTGATCCACGGCGCCAACTTCCACGCGAGCATCGTCCGCAGGCGGCTGAACGCAAGCTGACATCCGCCGTCCTTCACCCCAGCAGGGAGCAACATCATGGCCCATTCACTGAACACCTCCTCAGTTTCGAGTTCGGCCGGCGCCAATCAGCCGAAGCTGGAAACCGAAGAAATCTGGCGTGCGCGCGTCGATCTCGCCGCCTGTTTCCGCATGGCGGCGCACTACGGAATGGAGGAAGGCATCTGCAATCACTTCTCCGCCGTCGTGCCGGGCTATGACGACCTATTCCTCGTCAATCCGTACGGCTACGCTTTCAGCGAGCTGACCGCATCCATGCTGCTCGTCTGCGATTTTCATGGTCACGTCGTTGCCGGAGAGGGAAAGCCGGAAGCGACCGCCTTTTACATTCACGCCCGCATTCACAAGAACATTCCCAGGGCAAAGGCTGCTTTTCATACGCACATGCCCTATGCCACCGCACTTTCGATGACGGAGGGCGAGCCGCTCATCTTCGCCGGCCAGACCGCCCTGAAATTCTACGGGCGCACGGCGGTCGATGCGAACTATAACGGCCTCGCATTGGACGAGCGCGAAGGCGATCGCATCGCCTCGGCGATCGGCGATGCCGACATCGTCTTCATGAAGCATCATGGCGTCATGGTCTGCGGTCCAACCATAGCGGAAGCCTGGGACGACCTCTATTATCTCGAAAGAGCCTGCGAAGTTCAGACCCTTGCCCTGTCGACCGGGCGAAAGGTCCTGCCTGTCGCTCCGGAGATCGCCGAGGCGGCCTATCTGCAGATGCGTGAAGGCGACCCGGAGTCCGCACGCCTCCATCTCGAATCGATCAAGCGCACGCTGGACCGGACGCAGCCTGAATTCAAAAACTGACGGCCAGTTCTCCAGCGCGTGAGGTTGCAGCCGCGCGTTGCGGAGGGCTCGATCGCCAATCAATTCCCGCGCGAGGACGGTTTGACGACCCGCCGCGAGCGCGCCTTTCCCTTCCAATGATGGCCATTGACCAACGGCCTGCGATGTGCACCTCTCATGGCTTGCACAAGGAAAATCCCATGCTCAAATTTCTGCTCACCCTGTCCTTGGGTGTTTTTTGCGTCGCGCCGCTTCAGGCCGGCGAACTCGCTCCCGCCACCAAGAGCTGCCTGACGGGAGAAAAACAGGGACACTGCGAGCGCTGGGTCAAGGATTACAAGACGGCCATGGAGCAGGCGCAAAAAGGCGATCACGGCGCCCAGGTGACCGTCGCCTTCTGCCTGTCCACAGGGTGCCATGGCGCCGTTCCCATCGACAAGGTCGCCTCCTGCAGCTGGCACCTGGTGATTGCCAATTCCGGTGCTGCGACCGTGCTCGACAGTTCCAATCTCAGGATCACATGCCGGACGATGACGCCGGCGGAGAAAGACCAGGCCCGCGCCTTGTCCGCCGACCTCGTCCGGAAGATCTACAAGCGCCCCATGAACACGACCGACCAGATGTAGTTCTGTTTGGCAAGCTTGGGTGATGAGGTTGCGTGATGGCTTGAGTAATCGGCGCGCGTGTTTCACTTGATTTTTCGCCTCCCGAACGCAAACCCACTGCGCAGTTTTGCTGCAATTGGCTTATGCCCTTAAGCTTATATTCACCGACTGCTGGTCTTGTGTTGCCTGCAATGAAGATCGTCATCGCGATGCGGGGAAATTGCCGCCTTCGATGACGATCCGCAGGGCGCGCGGTGATATCTCCGTCCGCCCCTTCGGGATGAGCCCGCCGAAATTCCAAATCGCCTGGTTTCGAAGACAGAACGCGTGCCTGACCGCACGCATGCATGGCGCGCCTCACCCCCATTCAGCGTCGCCAACCTTCCTCGATGACCTCGCACACCCGAAGAGAATTCATCAGCCGAAGTGAAGGGCTTGAAGATGATCAGAACCGTTTCAGCGAAACTCATCCTTGCGACCGGCACTGCGATCGCAGGCGTCCTGATCGCTTACACCGCCTTCAATGCGGTCAGTGCCAAGAACAATACCGAGCGCGAAGTCATGGCGCTCGCCACCGAAAAGGCGGCCATGGTCAGCCAGCAGGTGGCGACCAACATCACCGAGGCGACCTCGGCCGGTGCGGCGCTCGCCGCAAGCCTCTCCGGTTTCGTCGAGGGCGGATCGAAAAGCCGGGCCGACATCGTTGCGATGATCAAAACAGTGGCGCCGCAATATCCGAGCGTGTTCGGCGCCTGGATGTGCGAGCTGATCGACGGTCCCCACCCGACAACCGGCACCGACGCCTTGAACAAGGAAGGCATTTTCACGCCCTATTGGACCAAGGGCGACGACGGCAAGATGGAATTCTCGACATGGACCATCAAGCCTGAGGACGAATATTACAGCGCGCCCCTGAAGACCGGGCAGCCGATCATCACCTCCCCCTATCTCACCAACATGAAAAAGCTGGTCACCTCGGTTTCCGTGCCGATGCGGGTGAACGGCGCTGTCGTCGGCCTCGCCGGCGTCGACATCAAGCTCGACGATCTCACCGCGGCGCTGACCGAGATGCATCCCTTCGACGGCGGGCGGGTCATGCTGATTGCCAATGACGGCAAGTGGCTTGCCCATCCCGACAAAGACAATCTGATGAAGGACTATGCCGATGCCGGCGCCGGCGACATCAAGCAGGCCCTCGCCGATGGCAAGATGCGGGTGATCTCCGGCTTGCCTGACGGCGCCGTGCGCCTCGTCTATCCCTTCACCGCCCGCGGCATGAACACCACCTGGGCCGCGGTCCTGGACGTGCCGGCCGCCACCTTCTCGGCGCCGGTCTGGCAGCAGATCTACAACACCGTCATCGGCGGCCTTGTCATTCTGGCGGTCATGCTCGGCGTCATCCTGACGGCAAGCCGCACCCTGATCGGCAAGCCGCTGCAGGGCATTCTGAGCGCCGTCCAGAAAATGGCGGGCGGCAATTATCGCGAGCCGATCGATCAGAATGGCAGCGCCGACGAACTCGGCAGCCTGAAGGGGGCGCTCGAAAAATTCCGCCATCAACTCGCCCGCGGCGAGGCGCTCAAGGACGAGCAGGAGGCGCTTCAGGCGCAGGTCGAAACCGACCGCAAACGCCAGGGCGATCTCGAGCAGGCCAAGGCGGAAGATCTGCGCCATTTCGTCGAAGTCGTGCAGAGCCGCTTCGATCTTCTGGCTTCGGGCGATCTCACCGTGCGGATGAACGAGAAGGTGGCGCCGGAGTTCGAAACGATCCGGGCGAACTTCAACACGTCGGTCTCCGCTCTGGAAGATACGATCCGCAACGTCGTCCATGCCGTCTACACCATCCGCTCCGGACTCGGCGAGATTTCGACGGCGTCGAACGATCTGGCGCGGCGCACGGAACAGCAGGCCGCCTCGCTGGAGGAAACGGTCGCCGCCCTGGGTGACGTCACCCGCGGCGTCAACGACACCTCCGACGGCGCAAACAGCGCGCAGCAGACGATGAAGCTTGCCCGGACCGATGCCGAAAAGGGCGGCGAAGTCGTTGCCCGTGCGATCGAGGCGATGACCGAAATCCAGAACTCCTCCGGCAAGATCGGCAATATCATCCGGGTGATCGACGAAATCGCCTTCCAGACGAACCTGCTCGCGCTCAATGCCGGTGTCGAGGCCGCGCGCGCCGGTGAAGCCGGCAAGGGCTTTGCCGTCGTCGCCCAGGAGGTCAGGGAACTGGCGCAGCGTTCCGCCCAAGCCGCGAAAGAAATCAGCGGGCTGATCTCGATGTCGTCGTCGCAGGTCCAGACCGGGGTCAACCTGGTCGAGGAAACCGGTGTCGCGCTCTCCAAGATCGTCGACCGCGTCGTCGGCATGAGCGACACGGTCAATGAAATCGCCACCAGCGCAAAGGCGCAGGCAACCAGCCTGCGGGAGGTCTCGGCCGCCGCCGACCTGATGGACAAGGTCACCCAGCAGAACGCCGCCATGGTCGAAGAGACGACGGCCGCCGCACAAGGGCTTGCCCAGGAAACGGAGAACCTCGCAGCCGTTGTCGGCCGCTTCGGCCTCGGCGGCGCCATGTCGCGCGGCGGACAAGCGGCAGGCGCGATGAAGCTGGCGAGCTGATCCCACCTGCACGCAGCAACGTCTGCGTGAAAATAAATCCCATTGCCCTCCCGGCTTTCGCGGCTATTCTGCCGGCACAGAAAATCGGGAGGACACTGATGATCCTGCACTGCGTATTCCTGCGGCTGAAGACCGCGGTGACCGGAGACGAGAAGCAATCGCTGTTTGCGGCGATCGTCGCCCTGAAGCAGGTCATTCCCGGCATCCTGGATATCAAATACGGGCCGAATGTTTCGCCCGAGGGTCTGCATGGCGGCTTCGTCGACGGTTTTGCCGTGACCTTCGAAAGCCCCGAGGCCCGCGACGCCTATCTCATCCATCCCGAGCACGTGACCGTCGGCGAGCGCATCGTCTCGTCGACCGACGGAGGCCTGGCCGGCATCCTGGTCTTCGACCTCAATATCTAAAGCGGTCCGGTTGCCTCGCCAAGCAAGACATAGCTTCTCGCTCGAAAACCGATCTTGATAAAAGTTGCAGATTGACCGCTTGCGCAGTCTCGGGAGGCAAATTCCTTTGGCAACATCTCCTCGACCGAGGACGAAACCTCATGCCCGACCAGGACATCGAGCTTCTGGGAACGATGGAACGCTGCAATCTCGATTGCCTCCTTTCCGATCAGCACGAACGCAAAATGCCCTTCCTCAGCCACGTAGTTGTTTGCGGCGAGATATTCGTTCACCCTGGCGGCCAATGCATCGGTGGAAGGCAATCGATCCTGGTAGGGCTGGAGCAGGCAAACCGCCTGAGCATCGAAGGACGATATGATCGAAAACTTCGTGGCCTTGCCAAGCGGGATGTTCCGGAGAGCGTCCTCTTCCAAGGAGCCGGCCTTGGCCAGCGGCCCGTAAGCAATCGATGCCACCATCGCCAAAAACGCAATAAACCTGATGAAGCGCATTCTCGTCTCTACCTTCCGCATAGAGACCGAATACAGCCTTGCGTTGCCTCCGGTGTCAACATGGCATCTCCAAACGATGGCGGCTGCAGGCAATCCCAGTAAAGCGACGTCGCACTTTTCTTGGGATTGCGTTGAGGGCCGCGACCGCCCCCCGCTCCTCAGCTCGATTTCGCCATGGCGGCGGCGAGTTGGTCGACATTGTAGCGGAACATCTTCTCATAGGTCGGCGCCGGTCCCTTGGCGTCGGAGAGGGACTCGACATAGAGCTCGCCGCCGGGCTCGGCACCGGTTGCCTTGGCGACCTGTTTGACCAGGCGGGGATCGTTGGAATTCTCGAAGAAATAGGCCTTCACATGCTCGCCCTTGATCTGCTCGATCAGCTTGGCGACGTCGGCGGCCGATGCCTCGCTTTCGGTGGAGAGGCCGAGCGGCGCCAGGAAGGTGACATTATATTCGCGGCCGAAATAGCCGAAGGCATCATGGCTGGTCAGCACCTTGCGGCGATCGGCAGCGACCTTGTCGAATTTCGCATGGGCGTAGGCGTTCAATTCGTCCAGCTTCCTGGTGTAGTTCTCGGCATTGGCCTTGAAGGCAGCGGCATCGGCGGGATCGGCTGAAGACAGCGCCTTTTCGATGTTGGCGACCCAGATCTTGACGTTGACGGGGCTGTTCCAGACATGCGGATCGGTAATCTCCGCGCCGTCCTCTTCCATGGTGCTGACGTCGATGCCTTCGGAGACGGTCACCGGCTTGCCCTTATAGCCCGAGGCGGTGATCAGCCGGTCCATCCAGCCTTCCAGCCCTTCGCCGCTGACGAAGGTCACTTCGGCCGCGTTCAAATTCCTGGCATCGGCCGGCGACGGCTCGAATTCATGGGGGTCGCCGTTCGGCCCGACGAGGCTCTTCACATCGACGTGGTCGCCGCCGACTTGTTTGACGACGTCGGCAAGCACGGTGAAGGAGGCCACGACCTTCAGCGTCTCGGCGGAGGCCGGCACGGCCGACAGCGCCATCAAAGCGGGGATTGCTGCGGAAAGAAGCAGTCTGTGCGGTGTCATCGAAGTCTCCTTGGGATCAGCCCTTCAGATGCGGGCGGGGAAAGAAGCGCCGGGCGATGCCCGAGGGCGCGAAAAGGATGGAGAAGGCGTAAATCAGCGCCGCCGTCATGATGATCGTCGGGCCGGAGGCAAGTTCCAGATGGTAGGATGCGATCAGCCCGAGATAACCGGAGGCGGCGGCACTGCCGGCCGCGATCGCCATCATCACGGCCAGGCTGCGCGACCAGAGCTGGGCGACGGCCGCCGGCAACATCATCAGACCGACCGCCATCAGCGTGCCGAGCGCCTGGAAGCTGGCGACGAGATTCAACACCACCAGCAGCAGGAAGAGGACGTGATAGACCGGCCCGCGCCCGCCGACGGCGCGCAGGAAGCCGGGATCGAAACATTCGGCCACCAGCGGCCGGTAGATTAAGGCGAGGACGACAAGGGTCAGCGAGGTGATGGCGCCGATGAGATAAAGCGCCGAAGCATCGATCGCCAGAATGGTGCCGAAGAGTACGTGCAGCAGATCGATATTCGAGCCGCGCAGCGAGACGATCAGCACGCCGAGCGCCAGCGATGCGAGATAGAAGCTGGCAAAGCTCGCATCCTCCTGCAGCACGGTCATGCGGCTGACGGCGCCCGATAGCAGCGCCACCGACAGGCCGGCGACAAGGCCGCCAAGCCCCATCGCCGTCAGCGACAGCGAGCCGGCGACGAGATAACCGATCGCCGCCCCCGGCAGCACGGCATGGCTCATGGCGTCGCCCATCAGGCTCATGCGCCGGAGCATCAGGAAGACGCCGATCGGCCCGGAGCCGAGCCCGAGGCAGAGGCAGGCGACGAGCGCCCGGCGCATGAAGCCGAAATCGGCAAAGGGCGCGAGGAAGAGATCGTAGACCGTCATGCCGCCGGCACCTGTTCGGGGCCGCAAGCCTCGGCATCCTCGTCCCAGCGCTCGGCCATGGCGCGGGCTTTGAGCAGATTGGCTGACGACATGACGTCGGCGGTCGGGCCCCATCCCACCAGCTCGCGGGCAAGCAGCAGGGTCTCGGGGAAATGCGCCCGCACGAGCTCGAAATCATGCAGCACGGCGATGACGGTGCGGCCCTCGCCGTGCCAGCGGGCGACGATGTCGATGAGGTCCCTGGTGGTGCGGGCATCGATTGCGGTAAACGGCTCGTCGAGCAGGATGATGCCGGCATCCTGCAGCAACAGGCGGGCAAAGAGCACACGCTGGAACTGGCCGGCCGAAAGCGATCCGACATGACGTTTTCCAAAACCTTCAAGGCCGACCGCGGACAGCGCCTCGCCTGCCCTTTTCATCTCGCCGGGCGCGATGCGGCCGAAGGCGCCCGCCGTCTTCCAGGCCCCGAGCATGACGGTGTCGATCACCGAAATCGGGAAGCGCCGGTCGATCTCGGCCGCCTGCGGGAGATAACCGAACTCCGCCCGCCCCAGCCGGTGTTCGACCCGGCCCTCGACCGGTCGAAGCTCCCCCATGATCGCCTTCAACAGCGTCGACTTGCCCGCCCCGTTCGGCCCGGCAATCGCCGTCAGGCTGCCTCTGGCAAAGGCGCCGGAGACATGGTGGATGGCGGGATGGCGGTTATAGGCGACGGTCAGATTGTCGATACGGATCACCGGCATCATGGCAGCAGAACCGCCCAATGGATCGCCAGCCAGAGGACGGCGACGATGAGCGCGATGCCGATCACCCTTGAAAGAGCCGACTGTCCCAGCAGGCTGACGGAGGGGCGGTCGGGGCTGGGGGACATTGGCTGATCCTATAATGTAATAACATTACGGTTATGTTATAACGATTGCGGCGAGATTGAGGCGGAGCTTCTTGGCGAGATTGTTATTGCGGGGATAGGAGGTGCGGCCATTTGACAGCCAAGTGCTTCGGAGCCAGACTTATCGGATGATCAGATCTTGGCACCTCATTGTTGACCATATCCGCAGCGTGCGGGAAAATTCGGCCGACGAGAAGTTTTCCTCTGCCTTGCGGGGCGTCGAGCGGCTTGCCGATTTCATCGCTCATAATTCGCTTCGACACGCACTGTTTGGATGGACATCAATGGCTGATCTGTGCGTCCAACAAACCGGGCACGCCCCGCCCTCGGTCGCCCATCTACGGATTTCAGCGCAAGCATCAGGCCTGATCGAATTCCGCTATATCGATACGCATGTGGAACGCAGGCAATGGACGCGGACGGAACCGCCAGAACGAGCCGTTCACAGGTTCACGACCTTCTTAGACCAACTTCATTGGGTTTCCGGTCCCGTGACAATTTTTCGGAGCCGCAAATTGGCGAGTTCACGGGATAAGCGGAGCGCCCAAGGTCAGGCCTGAGCGTGAAGCGCGGTAAGGAGTGCAATCGACGGAGGCGCAACGCACCCCTATCGGCCAAACATCGCTGTCTTGCTCCAAGAGCCACCCCACCCTCCGTCCTCCTCGGGCTTGACCCGAGGACCGACTCCACCCTCGATCGCACCGGGCGTGGATCCCAGGCTCGGAGGCCTGGGATGACGGAGAGTGGGGGCGCGTTTCTGGCAAACTCACCGTCGGCGTATGCCCCTCATCCGGCTGCCGCCACCACCGGGGTCGAGCCACGGGTCTCGACCCGTCCTTCGGACCCCCGTAAACGGGGCGAAGGGGGCAAGCTGCGACCTCTCCGTCCTTCGCCAACCTCTCGCGAGGCACGTCCCCTCTCCCCGTCAGAACGGGGAGAGGGTTAGGGTGAGGGGCAGCCTCTTGGACTTATGTCTATCGAAAACTCACAGCAATTCCAGCATCGCGGCAGCACCCGAAACCGTTGCCTGGCCGGGGCTTTCCTCGACGTTCAAGGCTTTGACCACGCCGTCTTCCACCAGCATCGAATAGCGCTTGGAGCGCAGGCCGAGGCCGCCGGCGGAGAGGTCGGCTTCGAGGCCGGCGGCCTTGGTGAAGGCGGCATCCCAATCGGCGAGGAAGTGGATCTTGCCCATGCCGCCTGAGGATTGCGCCCAGGCGCCCATGACGTGCCAGTCGTTGACTGATATGACGGCGATATCGTCGACACCCTTGCCGAGGATGGTGTCGCGATTTTCGAGATAACCCGGCAGATGGTTCAGCGAGCAGGTGGGCGTGAAGGCGCCCGGCACCGCGAAGAGCACAACGCGCTTGCCGGAGAAGAGCTGTTCGGTGGTGATTTCGACCGGGCCGTCGGCGGTCTTTTCCTTGAAGGTGGCGGCAGGAAGCTTGTCGCCGATCGCGATGGTCATGGTTTTCTCCTTGATTCCGGCTTGTTGGGAATTCCGGCTTGTTGGGTTTTGGCCTTGGCAGCGGCGGGCGCCGCGGGGGTCGAGGCGACTATAGGTCCCGGTCACTCAAAGGCAAGCGTGGTCTCCATCGCCTTGCCGCCATCGATGACGAGCACACCCCAGCGTTTGCCGGATAAGTCGTAATCCCCAGGCAGCTTGCCGATGGCGACATCGGTCTTGAAGGTGGCGCCGTCGCGTTTGCCGCCGATCTGCTTGGTGAAGGCATAGCCACTGGGGCCGGTGACGATGATATCGGGGGCGCCCTTGCCCTCCTCAGGCAAAACCAGCGTCAGCGACAGCGTCTTGCGATCGGGCGACATCGCATGCGCGGTCACGCCGAATTCGGCCGATGGCGGCTGCGGCAGCGTCGCATCGGCCGCCGCAAGGATCGCCTCCTCCTGTGGGTGGGACTGGATGGCCGGGCCGAGTTTCAGCTGAAAATTCGCCTGGAAGGGAATGCAGATATCCTTGCAGATGCCGATGAAGGCGACGGCGTCGATCTCAACCGGGGCTTTGCCTGCCGCCTTCAGCGACAGCGGCAGCGTCACCGGCGCGTCATAGGCGATATCCTCGACCGCGCCGTTGAAGAAATGTTTCGGGACGGGATAGGCCATCGCATCGAGCGTGACGCCACTGCCAGCCGCGATGGTGAACTGGGGCGGAATGCCGCTGTTTCCGGGCTCTTTCCAATAGGTGATCCAGCCGGGTTTCGGCTCGATCTGCAGCGCGGCGCGGATTTTGCCGGCGGCATCGGGCGCCAGCGCCACCAGGCGCATGCGGCCGCCTTCGTTCTCCGCCCAGCCGCTCATTTCCGCGTGAGCCGAACAATGGACGGCAAGGGCTGCGCCCATCGAGATGACCGCCATGAAAAGTCGGCGTGGTACTGAGGAAATAATCATCATGGAACAACGGTTTACCGAAACGGAGGTTTCGCCGCCAGAAGTCACGACGATTTAAATCTTCATTTTTGGTTGATTGATGTGTGACATTGGCCCATGTTTCTCTTGTCAAGGCCTCAATGCGGTTGGCAGCAGGAGGAACGATGTCCTTATCGACGCTGAAGAACAGACGGGAACGTGGCTTCTTCGATGGCCAGTTCCTCATCGCCATGCCCGGCATCGAGGACCGCAATTTTGCGCGCACGGTGATTTATATCTGCGCTCACTCGGATGCCGGCGCCATGGGCTTCGTCATCAACCGCCCGCAAAGCCTGACCTTCACGGATGTGCTGCTGCATCTCGACATGATCAAGCAGGAAGATCAGATCGTGCTGCCGCAGCGGGCGCGCGATTTCCCGATCCAGACCGGCGGCCCGGTGGAAAGCGGCCGCGGCTTCGTGCTGCATTCGGACGATTATTCCAGCGACTCCTCGATCCCGGTCAGCGACGACATCTGCCTGACGGCGACGCTGGATATCGTGCGCGCCATCTCCAAGGGCGATGGCCCGACGCGCGCGACGATGCTGCTCGGCTATTCCTCTTGGGGCGCCGGCCAGCTCGAAAACGAGGTCGTCAACAATGGCTGGCTCACCTGCCCGGCCAATGAGGAACTGATCTTCGATCGCAGCCTCGACGACAAATACGAGCGGGCACTCGCCGGCATGGGTGTCACCGCCGCCATGCTTTCGGCCGAAGCAGGGCATGCCTGATAAAGCTGGCCTGATAAAGCTGGCCTGACAAAGCTGGAACGAATTTCGCCGGCTGACGTTTCATTTCGGCAAACAAGGGCACGAGGCCCATGCTTGACGAAGGAGACAGCACATATGGGTAGCACCAGCGACAAGATCTCAGGCAAGGCAAACGAAATTGCCGGCAAGACCAAGCAGGCCGTCGGCAAGGCCACGGATAATCGCGAAATGCAGGCCAAGGGCGCCGTTCAGGAAGCCAAAGGCAAGGGCCAGGTCGCAACCGGCAAGGTCAAGGACAAGCTCAAGGGCGCCGTCGACCGGCTCTGAGCCATACGCTCATCCGTCATGAACCATGCCTGCTGCGCTCCTCGCGCGGCAGGCATTTTTAATCCGCCACCCGCATGGCAGGGATATACGATGAAGCTTTTTGCCTGCGACAATTGCGATCAGGTCGTCCACTTCGACAACCGCCAATGCGTGCGCTGCAACCATCGGCTCGGCTTCCGGCCGGGTGATCTCGCCATGCATGCGCTGGAGCCGCGCGACGAAACGCTCTGGCAGCTTGTTTCCAATCCCGACCGCGACGTGCGCTTCTGCGCCAATGCCGGCCTCGACATCTGCAACTGGCTGGTGGATGGCGATAGCGACAGCGAATTCTGCCTCGCCTGCCGCCACAACCGGCTGGTTCCGAACACCGATAGCCAGAACGGCATCGATCGCTGGCGGCGCATCGGCCAGGCGCAGCGTCATCTTTTCTATTCGCTGTTGCGCTGGAGGCTGCCGCATCCCGATCGGGTGCAGGATCCGGAAGGTGGCCTGGTCTTCGATTTCCTCGAGGATGCGATCGAGAGCAACGGCTATGTCGTGCCTGCTATGACCGGCCACGAGGAAGGTCTGATCACCATCCGCGCCGCAGAGGCCGACGACGCGACGCGCGAACAGGCGCGCAGCTCGATGAACGAACCCTATCGCACCCTGCTCGGCCATTTCCGCCACGAGACCGGCCACTTCATCTGGAACAAGCTGGTGCGCGACCGCGACGGCCTTTCGGAATTCCGCGCCGTCTTCGGCGACGAACGGCAGGATTATGCGGCCGCCCTGCAAAACCACTATGCCGGCGGCGCGCCCTTGGGATGGCAGGACAATTTCATTAGCGCCTATGCCGCCTCCCACCCCTGGGAGGATTTCGCCGAATGCTTCGCCCACTACCTCCATATCGTCGACACCCTCGAAACCGCCCGCGCCTTCGGCATCGCCATCGATCCGCGCGGCCACGAGGAAATCGCCGGCGAAGTGGATTTCCTCCCCTACCGGGCAAGCAGCGCCGAACAGCTGGTCAGCGCCTGGGTGCCGCTCAGCCTGGCCATCAACGCCATCCAGCGCAGCATGGGCCAACCCGACTCCTACCCCTTCGTGCTGTCCTCGCCTGTCGTGGCCAAGCTCGAATATCTGCACCGGCTGATCCAGGGGGCGGCGACGGCGGTGTAGCAGGTGGGGTTGCTGGAGGCTGATCAAGGGGCGGCCGCTGCTGCGTTGCGGCACAGGCGTTGCTGCCGTGAGGCAGCGCCATCTCCCACCCTCCTGTGCTCGTCACAGGGATGAGGAGCAAGGGGAAGCAATCCCGCCTATCATCGGCCTTCCAAAACCGAGCGGCTGGCGACTCGACAACCTACGGGTCCACTCCATAACCTTGCGAGTCGCATTACTATTTGCCGTACAACGCTGGAGAACACAAAACCATGGACGATGCCGCTCGAACCATGATCGTGCTGGATGCCAGCAATTCCCGATTCCAATTGCGGGCCGGTGCATTGATCCGATCCCATGGCCACATCCTCATCCATCGCGTCGTCGGCGACACGTTCTGGGTCCTGCCCGGCGGGCGCGGAAACGCTCGCCCGCGAAATAGAAGAGGAGATCGGCTGCCAGGCCACGGTCGGGCCATTGCGCTTCATCATCGAGAATTTTTTCGAGCTTGCGGGACGAAGAGTTCATGAAGTCGGTTTCTACTATGAGGCGGAACTGCTGAGCGCCCTGCCCTTCCATGAGACCGATATCGTCCACCGTATCCGCGACGGCGCCGCCGATCTGGAATTTTGCTGGGCTTTGCCAAGCAGAGCCGTGCTCGATCGGTTCAATCTGCAACCGATGCCGCTGCGTGACCTCATCGAGACGATGCCGGAGGGCGTCCAGCATCTGGTGCGGCGGGATATGGCGGCCCGATGAAGTCACCTTAGACCGCTGCCTGCCCGGTTAAATCCTAAACCCAGAGAGACCGCCGCCTGCCCCTCATCCGCCTGCCGGCACCTTCTCCCCGCTTGCGGGGCGAAGGAGGCATGCCGCGACCTCTCGGTTCCCTGCCAACGTCTCGCGTGGCACGTCCCCTCGCCCCGTTTACGGGGAGAGGGTTAGGGTGAGGGGCAGCCTTCAAGCACAGGCGTAACGCCTATCCGGCTAAAACGAAACCGCCTTGCCCTTCTTGAACGGCTCCATGCCCCTGCGCGCCAGTTCATCCGCGCGTTCGTTTTCCGGGTGGCCCGCGTGGCCTTTGACCCAATGCAGCGTCACCTTATGGCGATCCCGGGCTTGTTCCAGCGCCTGCCATAGCTCGGCATTTTTCACCGGCTTCTTGTCTGCTGTCTTCCAGCCGTTTTTCTTCCAGCCGAAAATCCATCTGGAGATGCCGTCCTTGACGTAGGCACTGTCGGTATAGAGGTCGACCTCGCAGGGGCTCTTCAAGGCCTGCAGCGCCGAGATTGCCGCCAGCAGCTCCATGCGGTTGTTGGTCGTATCGGCCTCGCCACCGCAAAGCTCCTTTTCGACGTCGCCATAGCGCAGCACGGCGCCCCAGCCGCCGGGGCCGGGATTGCCGGAGCAGGCGCCGTCGGTGAAGATATCGACATGTTTCATAGGCTCAATCCATATTCGGCGGCCGAGCCGACCTGGCGGTGGAAGCGCAGCTTGCGGAGATATTCGAGCGGGTCCTTCTTGGTGACCATGGCGCCCTCAGGCGTCGTCAGCCAGTCATAGAGCCGCGTCAGGAAGAAACGCAGCGCCGAACCGCGCGACAGCACCGGCAAAGCGGCAATCTCTTCGCTGCTCAACGGCCGCACGCTCTGGTAACCCTCGAGCATCGCCGTGCCCTTGGTGATGTTGTAGGCGCCGTCCTTTTCGAAGCACCAGGCATTCAGGCAGATCGAGACGTCATAGGCGAGCAGGTCGTTGCAGGCGAAATAGAAATCGATCAGCCCGGAGAGCTGATCGCCGAGGAAGAAGACGTTGTCGGGGAAGAGGTCGGCATGGATGACGCCGGCCGGCAGGTTTTTCGGCCAGGCGGCGGCGAGGAAATCGAGTTCACCGCGGATCTCGTCCTGCAGGCCGGCCTCGACCTCGCCGGCGCGCGCCTCGGATTTCTCCCAGAGTGTTTGCCAGCCGTCGATCGACAGCGCATTCGCCCGCGTCAGTTCGAAACCATCGCCGGCCACATGCATTTCGGCGAGCGCCCTGCCGACTTCGCGGCAATGTTTCGCCTCCGGCTTCCGCAGCCACATGCCTTCGAGGAAGGAAATCAGTGCGGCCGGGCGGCCGGAGAGCGAGCCGAGCAGCGCGCCGTCGCGGCGCGGCAGCGGCAGCGGGCAGGACAGGCCGCGGGCGGCAAGATGCTGCATCAGGCCGAGGAAGAAGGGCAGATCTGTCTTTTCCACCCGCTTCTCGTAAAGCGTCAGGATCAACGGCTCCTTCGAGGTATGCAGCAGGAAATTGGAATTTTCGACGCCTTCGGCGATGCCCTTGTAGGACAGCAGCGTGCCCGCATCATATTCCGTCAGGAACCATTTCAGATCGTCTTCGGCGATATCGGTATAGACTGCCAAGTGAGGTCTCGCCTTCATGCATTGCTGTTATTGGCCGCCGGATCGACCATCCGGCGTCGATAAGGTTTCAGTATGGGGATCAGCCGTTGACGAAGGCCATGTCGGCCGCCGTCAGCTCGATGCTGCGCAATTCGCGGTTGACCAGGAAATTCTCGGTTTCCTGCACGGTTTCGGCCAGCTCGACGCGGGCGTCGAAACGGGCGCGAAAGGCCTCGATGATCTCGTTGACAATGACCTCAGGGGCGGAGGCGCCGGCGGAAAGGCCGAGCGTCGAGATCGCGCCGATCTCGTCCCAGTCGAGTTCGGCGGCGCGCTGCACCAGGATCGATTTTTTCGCCCCTGCCCTCAGCGCCACTTCGACGAGGCGCTTGGAATTGGAGGAATTCGGCGCGCCGACGATGATGAAGAGATCGCAGCCGGGAGCCGCCTGCTTCACCACTTCCTGGCGGTTGGTCGTCGCATAACAGATCGAGTCGGCCGCCGGCGCGGTGAGATTGGGGAAGCGCTCGTGCAGGCGGGTGATGACGCCGGCCGTGTCGTCGACCGACAGCGTCGTCTGGGTGACGTAACCGAGATTGTCGGCGTCGACGGGAATATAGGCGTCGGCATCCTCGATCGTCTCGATCAGCGAAACCGAACCCTCCGGCAGCTGGCCCATCGTGCCGATCACTTCGGGGTGGCCGGCATGGCCGATCAGGACGACATGGCGGCCGAGGCGATTGTGGCGCATCGCCTGCTTGTGGACCTTGGAGACCAGCGGGCAGGTGGCGTCGAGATAGAAGAGATTGCGGCTTGCCGCATCCTCCGGCACGGATTTCGGCACGCCATGGGCGGAGAAGACCACCGGCTGGGCGCGATGCTCGGCCGGGATTTCATCCAGCTCTTCGACGAAGACGGCGCCCTTGGCCTCCAGCCCCTCGACGACATAACGATTGTGGACGATCTCGTGGCGCACATAAACAGGCGCGCCATAGGATTTCAGCGCCAGCACGACGATCTGGATGGCGCGGTCGACGCCGGCGCAGAAGCCGCGCGGCCCGCAGAGCCTGATCGTCAGGGGAGGTTTCGCTGCAATATTCATGTCTGTTCCGGGTTGAGAGATTTAGGGACCTCTAGCCCAATATAGGCGAGAATTGAAGCGATACTATTGCGCAGGCTGCCTGCCGGGTTTGCGAAACCAGGAGATCCCGACCACGGCGACGAGCACGGCGGCCAGCCCGTACCAGGTGAAGGCATATTGCAGATGGTCGTTCGGCAGATCCACCTGAGTAACGCCGCCAATCGGCAGGCCGGCCGGATTGGGAGTGGAATCGGCATCGACGAAAAACGGGATGACGCGCGCCTTGTCCAGCCCGACGCTGTCGGCCATGACGTCGAGATCCTTCCAATAGAAGATGTTCTTGGCGACGTCGTTGTCGGGCACCACCCAGGAGGGTTTGCCGGGCAGTTTCTCGCGGGCGAGACCGGTGACGGTCTGCTGATCCGTCAACTGGCCCTGCATGCGCATCTCCGGCTCCTTGTTCTCATAGGGAACGAAGCCGCGATTGACCAGGAGCGCGCGCCCATCGGCAAGCTCCAGGGGCGTATAGACGTAGAAGCCGGTTTGGCCGCGCCACGTGGCGAAGAAGTGCCGCTCCTTGTTGTTGATATAGCGGCCTGTGGCGGTGACCTTGCGATATTCGATATCGCCGCCGCCAGCCGCCATCGCCTCGATATCGGCGAGCGGCACGGGGGCGGCCACTTGCCGCGCAGCGATATCGGCGAGCAGGCCTTCCTTCCAGCGGAGGCGTTCCACCTGCCAGGTGCCGAGCGAAATCAGGATGGCAAGGGCAATCAGCACCAGGATGCCGGTGAGGACGGGCAGCCGGCGGCGCGGCATCACATGCTCTATCTCAGTCACTCAGGCGTCCTTCGCGGGCATTATGGCGATACTGCATGGCGATCAAGATGCCCTTGAACCAGCGTAGCGTCAGCAGTGACAGGACGATCGTCAGCGGGCCGAAGAGCAGGATGTGCACCCAGATCGGCGGCCCGTAATTCACCTGCAGCCACAGCACCATGCCGATGACGATGAAGCCGACGATGAGGATGACGAAGACGGCCGGCCCGTCGCCGGCATCGGCGAAGGAATAATCGAGGCCGCAGGAGGCGCAATGCGGCTTGACCCCGAGCAGGCCGTCGAACAGCTTGCCCTGACCGCAGCGCGGGCAGCAGCCCTTGATGCCGGTTCTGACCGGATCGACGGGGGGATAATGGGCGCTATCTTCGCTCATACCATTCCTTCTGGCCATTCCTTCTCGGCAGCCCATGCTGCCTTAACTCTCCCATAAAGTATTCGCATCCCGAATGGAAATGCCTGCGCGGTTTCGCCTCAGTGATTCGCGCCAAACAGAAGAAGAAGCTGATGACCAACGACAGCCATGCCGGACAGATCATTATTTTGAACGGTGCGCCCAGAAGCGGCAAATCCAGCATTGCCCGCGCGATCCAGGAGGAATTCGAGGGACCGTGGATCAACCTCGGCGTCGACAGCTACAATGCCATGACGCCGAAGCGCTATCTGCCCGGCATCGGGCTCAGGCCCGGCGGCGAGCGGCCGGAGCTCGAAGAACTGGTGCCGTTTCTCTACGCGGCCCTTTACGAATCGATCGCCATCCATGCCGGATTGGGGCTCAATGTGGTGGCCGATCTCGGCCATCATGACAGCTACTCGCAGCCGCTCGGCATTCTCGGCGACTGTGCCCGGCGCCTGGACGGCTTCTCCGTGCTGTTCGTCGGCGTGCACTGTCCGATCGCGACGATCATGCAGCGGCGGGAATTCAAACAGGAAGGCCGCGAGACGCTGTATGCAAGAGCCACTGAGGCGGTGCCGATCCCCGAACCGGTGCAGCGCTGGCAGGATGAGGTACACCGGCCTGGCATTTATGACATGGAGGTCGATACATCCGTGCTGACCGCCCTCGAATGCGCCGAGGCGATCCGCCAGCGGCTCGATCTCGGCATATCCGAGCCTTCGGCGTTCGAGCGGATCGCGGGCGGGCGGTGAGTTCTGCCCCTCATCCGACCCTTCGGGCCACCTTTGTAACTTCCCTTTACCCGCTATTGGCGTAGTACTGCCTATTGCGGTGG
>NZ_LFIO01000262.1 GCF_001187535.1 Rhizobium ecuadorense | reverse complement strand
TGTCCGCGATCAGCGGTGCTGATCGTTCTTGCCTTCCCGCAAGGCGAGCTTCGGGATTGAGACCGCGCAACTCAGCTTCGATGCGATAAAGTTCACCAATGCGCCTGACGCCTTCCTCAGCAATGGGCGCTGTGCCAGTACGGGTGATCTCGACCAGCTTGCGCCGCGCATGCGCCCAACAATAGGCGAGCTGAATGTTGGGACCGACGCGGTCCGGTGCAGTCAGGCGATTATATCCGGCGTAGCCGTCAACCTGAAGGACGCCCGCGAACCCCTGCAATATCCGTTCAGCATGCTGCCCGCCACGGC
>NZ_LFIO01000078.1 GCF_001187535.1 Rhizobium ecuadorense | reverse complement strand
GCCTTCTTCTCACCGTTCCGTGAGATCAGGCTTCGCTTCATGGCATTGAGATGGCCTTTCACGAGACCGTCACGCGGCGTCGAGCAGTTTCGCGCACGGATCTCGTCCATGCGGTCTGCAAGCTGGACGTCAACCGGGTCCATGGTGGCCCGCAGAAGAGCGTCGGCCCTCCTGCGTCGTTCCCCCAGTTCGTCCAACTTATTGGGTCGTTCCAGCATTAGTGTTCCTCCGTATATCGGGCTGAAAAGATTGGGGAAGACTGCCGAGGTGGTTCGTCCGCGGAGACTGCATCGTCGTTCGGCGCAGGCT
>NZ_LFIO01001271.1 GCF_001187535.1 Rhizobium ecuadorense | reverse complement strand
CCTCCCGCGTTTCGAGCGACTGGCGCGCGAGCTTGCCGACCATGAGGTGCACGACGTTGTCGGTGTATCCCTTGGCGTGAATGCGACCGAGATCCCAGGACCAGCATGCCGCGTCATGATCGAAGGTGAGCATTCCCTCCTCGGCGAGCGAAAATAGAAACTGACGGACGAAGAACGGATTGCCGCCAGTCTTGTCGTGCATCATTTGTGCGAGCGGGGCCGCACGATCGGGCTGACAGTGGAGCGCATCCGCGATCAACTGCCGGAGATGGCCTTTTGTAAGCGGCGCAAGCGTGATCTCCGCGACAT
>NZ_LFIO01000740.1 GCF_001187535.1 Rhizobium ecuadorense | reverse complement strand
GTGCTACGCGATTTACACTGCCGGAATTGCAATCCAGCGCGCCTACAAACCTCTTCTCGACGAGTTGGGCCTGACGTACCCGCAGTACCTCGTGCTCAATGTGTTGTGGAGCGAAGATGGGCAGACGGTCGGTGCCATTGCCAACGCCCTTGCCCTGGAATCCAGCACGCTGACGCCGCTATTGAAGCGCCTTGAGACATCCGGGTTGCTGCGCAGGACCAGAAACCTGAGCAACGAGCGCCAGGTGTTGATTGCGTTGACCGACGAAGGCCGGGCATTGCAGCACAAGGCTGGTTGTCTCAGCGACAC
>NZ_LFIO01001508.1 GCF_001187535.1 Rhizobium ecuadorense | reverse complement strand
CTCGTGATGATTGTTGTTGGAGGATAAGATGTCGACCCCATTAGACGACCTAATCAACCTAGCGGAGCACCTTGAGCAGGTGCCGGAGCCTTGGGCGCGAAGCATGACGACCCGCCTTAACCGGTACGTGTCGGGCGAAACGCGCGATGTCGCCGCAGCGCTCGACCTGAAAACACCACCCGGAAAACGCGGTTGGTGCACGGTGTCGCTGGCTGAGGCTTGTGACGCCGCCATTCGGGAAGCCGCTGAGAAATTCTTTCCCACACTGAAACCGAAGCAGCAGGCAGAGGCGCTGGCGATAGCCCTGAAA
>NZ_LFIO01000189.1 GCF_001187535.1 Rhizobium ecuadorense | reverse complement strand
GCGAACGCCATGGTTGAATTATCTTGTCGAACGGTCAAAACCACCTTGCCTCTATTGCACGAGACGGTGGCCACGGAAGCACGGTTCTTCGATCTGGCTATTCTCGAATGTATCGCGGACGTTCCGGATACCCGTATTGTCGCCGAAGCGGTCATATTCGGATCCGGCCGGCCAGCCATCATCTTTCCCAACAAGACCCTTGCGGGCCCAATCGACCATCTGGTCATCGCCTGGGACGGAAGTCGAGCCGCCGCTCGGGCCGTCAGCGATGCAAACCCATTCATTCACAAGGCCAAGCGGGTTTCGGTCC
>NZ_LFIO01000565.1 GCF_001187535.1 Rhizobium ecuadorense | reverse complement strand
TGATCGAGGAACGTGGCGGTATTCTTGAACACGATTTCATTCGATATGTCATCACTAGGCATAATCCGAACGATGTTCCTCAGGTGAATGTCGTCGCACTCCTGCGCTCACTGTTTGGCGAGGACGTGCTGGCGCCAGCCGTGGTGGACACGACGGCAATCGCCAGCGCCGGCTTGGAGAAGAAGAGCCTTTACGAAATGGCACGCGGTTCTGTCGGTCGTGACACCCTCACACGCGCCTTGGACTCCGTCGATGCTGTCAATCTCGAGATCTTCAACCACATCCAATCGGTATGGGGACGGTCATGACC
>NZ_LFIO01001137.1 GCF_001187535.1 Rhizobium ecuadorense | reverse complement strand
TGGAAAATTGTCCCCAAAAGTCGAGCAGCCGGAACGATCGCATCCGGCGCCTTCGCAGGATGATCGGCGTTAGCAGGCGTAAAAAAGCGCCTGGGACCGTCATCCGCGGGCGCTTTACGGGTCTTTGTTCAACCACCTTTCAGGCGCCCGAACCGTCTGATGTCAGGCAATATGTGGTGCGTATTCATTGGCCGAGAATACGTGGTGATGCACCTTGCCGGTGAAGAGTTGCAGGAGTGCCGGTGACTTCGCGGCTCTCGGCGACGCCCGCGAGGGCGGCATGAGGATGGCTTGCGACATCGCCGACGA
>NZ_LFIO01001820.1 GCF_001187535.1 Rhizobium ecuadorense | reverse complement strand
GAACTTCTTGGAAATTAGCCAAAAGGTCCTTTGCTTGTCGGCTCCCAAATTCTGCCAGTCGTTTCTGAGCGTCATAAAATTAGCGCGATCTTCCCAGTGGCCCCAGCATTCGATGCATGCCCGTTTGACGGACTGTGATTTTCGAGTGTCGTATGCTTGGCGAACAAAACTCGCCCGACGGGGGGTTTTTTTGAACCGGATGGCTCGGAGATAATGCAGAAGGTTGGCTTCTGGAATGAGAAGGTGGGGGGGTCAAATCGACAGCTTGCTCGATAACGTGCCGATGGTCGCCCCCCACCTTCTCATTCCAG
>NZ_LFIO01001486.1 GCF_001187535.1 Rhizobium ecuadorense | reverse complement strand
CCATTGGCCCTACCATGCTGGAACACGTCTTCCCGCAGCTCCTTTCGCCAGGGCGGCTCGACGCACATCCGTCATGATCGAAAGCTCGCGCTTCTACGTCGATACTGCGTGTCCTCGTGAAGCCGGGGAGGGGGGCCTTGCGCCACGTCACGTTCGATATGTTTGCAGGTATCCTACGGCCACTCGCCCAAGTAACCATCCTTCACGGAAATGAATCAGTCGCATGTGATTGATTCAAATGTATCGTTGGACGTCGCCGTCCCGTTTGACGATGATGCCAACATGACTGTGCAGCCCTACCACCTCTATAT
>NZ_LFIO01001747.1 GCF_001187535.1 Rhizobium ecuadorense | reverse complement strand
AAAAGAAACACACCCTGGAACGAGCCCCAACAACACGGTTGCTGAGGCGCCCCGCAGGGGCCTCGAAGGACGAGGCCGGCCACCGGGGCGCTATCCGACAATTCGGATGGCTGTGGTGAGTGCGCAGCCAACCGCTTCGTCCTTCGGTGCCCCTGCGGGGCACCTCTGAAGGCTGATCGGTTTGTTTTGCTCTACGGCAGAAAAGCTAGCGCAAGTATCAACCCACCCTCCTCACCAAGTCAGTTTATGCGGGGACTGGCATTGTCTGGTTTTGCTAGCGGACGGCGTCGCTGACACGAGCGTCTGCGCTGTGAAGGTTCTTCTGCCTGCCCCACACTCCGTCCTGCTCGGCCTTGAGCCAAGCATCCACACCGCGTCCACGGCAGCTGCCGTATGGATCCCAGGCTCAAGGCCTGGGAAGACGGAGAGTGTGGTAGCGTTCTCGCCAAACCCGCCGTCAGCGTGCAGAGACACGCCGCAGCGGTCCTTCGTTAGGCCGACACTTACTACGCCTTCGCCATTTTATCACCACGGCCAGACGAAGATTGCGGGAAGAGCTGGAGCGTTATCCAGCCAAATCATCTCGTCAGGTCCTCTCTTCAAAGACTTGTCGCGGAAATCCATGTTTCCTCTACCTGAAGCTTCAAGATCTACGGTAAATAATCGTGGTTAAGCAGCTTTTAACGTTTCCCATTCATTATCCATCCGAAGCGTATCAGTTTGGCAGCGACTTGAAGCCTGCCGACCCAACGGATTTTGGAGTGGGATCCATGAAAAGAAGCTTGTCCGGCATCTTCGCCGCATTGTTGATCGCGACAAACGCCTATTCCGCGGACCTCGCCCCCGCTGAGCCTATCCCGGAGCAGCCGCCCGAAGTGGCGGTCAGCGAAGCGACCGGCTGGTACCTGCGCGGCGATGTCGGCTATGCCTTCACCGATCTGCGCGGCGCCCGCTATTTCCAGGGCAGCAACGCCACCGAGGTCGATTTCGACGACGCTGACCTCGACGACGCATGGACGATCGGCGGCGGTGTCGGTTATCAGGTCAACAGCTATCTGCGCACCGATCTGACCTTCGACTATCTGACGCAGGCTGATTTCAAGGGCTCGACATCAGGCCAGTGCGGCTTCCCGCTGGTGGATTGCACCTCGAGCGACCGCTCTTCGCTGACGGCTTATACGCTGCTTGCCAACGCCTATGTCGATCTCGGCACCTATGGCTACGTTACGCCTTATGTCGGCGCCGGTATCGGTGGCTCCTACGTCAAGTGGAAGAACCTGCGCAACGTCGCCTGCGCCGATGACGGCAGCTTCTGCGACGATCAAGTTACCCATGGCGGCAAGGGCAACTGGCGCTTTACTTACGCCCTCATGGCCGGCGCCTCGGTCGACGTGACCTGCAACTTCAAGGCCGATGTCGGCTACCGCTACCTGCATATCGATGGCGGCAATATGTTCGGCTATGCCGAAAATGGCGGTCCGGGCCGCGACAAGGGCCTCAGCGCCCATGAAGTCCGCGTCGGTGGCCGCTACCTCTTCGGCGGATGCGCCCAGGCGAGCTACGAACCGCCGCCGGAAATTCCGCTGCAGCCGGCGGTCTACAAGTAAGCTCAATTCGCCCCCATCAGAAAGCCGCCCGCTCGGGCGGCTTTTTGCTGCGTCAAGCGTGCCTGCGTCAAAATATCCTCTCTCTGCGACACTTCGATCTTGACTAAGACGCCTGCTATCCATACACACGGCGGCGGGACACCCTTCCCCAACGAAGGGCTTTCTATCTGAGAGGATAGCATCATGGCGAAGACCGCAAAGCCGGACATCCGTCCGAACAATACTCATTTCTCTTCTGGCCCCTGCTCGAAGCGCCCCGGTTGGTCGCTCGACGCCCTTTCCGACGCGGCCCTTGGCCGTTCGCACCGCGCGAAAGTCGGCAAGACCAAGCTGAAGCAGGCCATCGACCTTACCCGTGAAATTCTCGACGTGCCGGCGGATTACCGCATCGGCATCGTTCCGGCGTCCGATACCGGCGCCGTCGAAATGGCGCTCTGGTCGCTGCTCGGCGAACGCGGCGTCGACATGCTCGCCTGGGAAAGCTTCGGCGCCGGCTGGGTCACCGATGTCGTCAAGCAGCTGAAGCTCAAGGACGTACGAAAGCTCGAAGCCGGTTATGGCGAGCTTCCCGATCTCTCCGCTGTCGATTTCGACCGCGATGTGGTCTTCACCTGGAACGGCACCACCTCAGGCGTGCGCGTGCCGAACGCCGATTTCATTCCGGCCGACCGCAAGGGCCTGACGATCTGCGATGCCACCTCGGCCGCTTTCGCCCAGGAACTCGATTTCGCCAAGCTCGATGTCGTCACCTTCTCCTGGCAGAAGGTTCTGGGCGGCGAGGGCGCACATGGCGTCATCATCCTTTCGCCGCGCGCCGTCGAACGTCTGGTGACCTATACGCCGGCCTGGCCGCTGCCGAAGATTTTCCGCATGACCTCGGGCGGCAAGCTGACGGAAGGCATCTTCCAGGGCGAGACGATTAACACGCCGTCGATGCTCTGCGTCGAGGACTATATCGATGCGCTGGTCTGGGCCAAGGGACTCGGCGGTCTCAAGGCGCTGATCGCGCGCGCCGACGCCAACGCCAAGGTCATCCACGATTTCGTCGCGGCCAACGATTGGATCGCCAACCTCGCCGTCAAGGCGGAAACGGCCTCCAACACCTCCGTCTGCCTGAAGATCGTCGACAAGGACATCACGGCGCTCGACGAAGACGGCCAGGCGGCTTTCGCCAAGGGTCTGGTCGGCCTCTTGGAAAAGGAAGGCGTTGCTTATGACGTCGGACACTACCGCGACGCGCCGTCCGGCCTGCGCATCTGGGCCGGCGCCACGATCGAGGCATCCGACATGCAGAAGCTGATGCCCTGGCTTTCCTGGGCCTTCGAAACACAGAAGGCGCAGCTCGCTCAGGCAGCCGCCTGACGTGATCGCATCCGGCTCCGCCACAGGGCGGAGCCCGCATCTCCATTCATTCATCGCTGAACACTTTTGAAGGAGGCCACAATGGCACCTCGCGTTCTCGTATCCGACGAATTGTCGGAAACCGCCGTCCAGATCTTCCGCGACCGCGGCGTCGAAGTCGATTTCGAACCGCAGCTCGGCAAGGACAAGGACCGTCTGCTCGACGTCATCGGCAAATATGATGGTCTCGCCATCCGCTCCGCCACCAAGGTCACGGAAAAGATCATCCAGGGGGCGACGAATCTGAAGGTCGTCGGCCGCGCCGGCATCGGCGTCGACAATGTCGATATTCCGGCCGCCTCGCGCCGCGGCATCATCGTCATGAACACGCCCTTCGGCAATTCGATCACCACGGCCGAACACGCGATCGCGCTGATGTTCGCCGTCGCCCGCCAGCTTCCGGCAGCCGATACCTCGACGCAGGCCGGCAAATGGGAGAAGTCGAAATTCATGGGCGTCGAGATCACCGGCAAGACGCTCGGCGTCATCGGCGCCGGCAATATCGGCTCGATCGTCTGTGCCCGCGCCATCGGCCTCAAGATGCATGTCGTCGCCTATGACCCGTTCCTCTCCAAGGAGCGCGCCGAAGAGATGGGCGTCACCAAGGTCGAGCTGGACGAACTTTTCGCCCGGGCCGATTTCATCACGCTGCATGTGCCGATGACCGACAAGACGCGCGGCATCCTCAATAAGGAAGCGCTGGCAAAGACCAAGCCTGGCGTGCGCATCATCAACTGCGCCCGCGGCGGCCTGGTCGATGAAGCGGCTCTCGCCGAAGCCATCAAGTCCGGCCATGTCGCCGGTGCCGCCTTCGACGTGTTCGAGGTTGAGCCGGCCAAGGAAAGCCCGCTCTTCGGCCTGCCGAACGTCGTCTGCACGCCGCATCTCGGCGCCTCGACGACCGAGGCGCAGGAAAACGTCGCCCTCCAGGTGGCCGAACAGATGGCGGATTACCTCGTCAAGGGGGCGGTCTCCAACGCCATCAACATGCCGTCGATCACCGCTGAAGAAGCACCGATCCTGAAGCCCTTCATCCGCCTCGCCGATGTGCTCGGTGCTTTCGTCGGCCAGGTCACCGAAGAGCCGATCAAGGAAATCGAGATCCTCTATGACGGCATTACCGCCAACATGAACACGCGGGCGCTGACGAGCGCGGTGCTTGCCGGCCTCATCCGCCCGCAGGTCGCCGACGTCAACATGGTTTCGGCGCCGATCATGGTCAAGGAAAAGGGCGTCGTGCTTTCCGAGGTCAAGCGCGATAAGACAGGTGTCTTCGACGGTTACATCAAGCTGACGGTGACGACCGAGAGCATGACGCGTTCGGTCGCCGGCACGGTGTTTTCGGATGGCAAACCGCGCTTCATCCAGATCAAGGGCATCAACCTCGATGCCGATGTCGGCTCGCACATGATCTACATCACCAATACCGACGTCCCTGGAATGATCGGCTTCATCGGCACGACGCTTGGTGCCGCCGGCGTCAACATCGCCAACTTCCAGCTTGGCCGCGACAAGCAGGGCGGCGACGCCATCGCGCTGCTTTATGTCGACGGGGACGTGGATGACTCCGTGCTTGGGGAGCTGACCGCTCACCCGGCGATCCGCCAGGCAAAGCTGTTGACCTTCAACGTCGACTGACTTTCTTCCTCCCAAGGAAACAGCAAAACCCGGCGCTGGAAACGGCGCCGGGTTTTTGCTGCATCAGGAATGGAAGATCTCAGTGGTGCTTACGTCGGCGGACGATCCGGCCGAGGCGGGCGGCATCGTCCTGTGCTTTGGTGCGATGGAGAAAAGCGAGTCGGCTGCCGTCTAACCCCTGGAAGAATTCGTCCCAGGAAATTTCCTCCATCGGTTTCGAGGAAAAATCGACGCCGACGGTTTCGCTATCCCGGGCGTCCTTGATCCGGGCGGGGTGGCCGCCGCGCTCCTCGATCCAGTGTCTGATCCTCGTATAATCTGCTGTCGTTCCGAACCTGGCCATCAAACCCTCCACAGTAATTCGATTGCGACATTCACCACCTGCAACGCATGATCGAGCGAAACGTTCCGCGGCGGGTAAAATATTTAATCGAATGATTTCCCGGCGAGCCGGTTCCCCGCTCAAGCATTCGTCATTTTGAGAACTGCAGCCGAACCGGCATAATTCACCTGGGCTGGAAAGGAGGATGTTTATGAAACGCTATTCATTCTCGATAATCGGACTGGCGCTCTTGACCGCCATCATCGCCAATCCGGGCATCGCATTCGCCTGCAACAAGCTCATCGGCACCTGAGCCGCACCCCCGCTTCCAAGGCGTGGCTGCGGCTGCGCCTTGCTTTGCCAGCGAATTCCAAAAACCGCTATCCGAGGCCGCCTCTTGCGTCCCGATACAATCCTTTCTATATCGGTTTCTCATCGAGAAGGCGGCCGATCCCGCCTGATATCGGCAAATCCGCCGCAATTGCAGCGCAAGGGCGGATCGAGACCCAAGCAGAATTTGGCACCACCGTTGAACACACTGGATTTTGACAAGCAGCCGGAAGAGACCCGTGTCGTCGTCGCCATGTCGGGCGGCGTCGATTCATCCGTCGTCGCCGGCCTTCTCAAACAGCAGGGTTATGACGTGCTCGGCATCACGCTGCAGCTTTATGACCATGGCGCGGCCGTTCACCGCGCCGGTTCCTGCTGCGCCGGTCAGGATATCGACGATGCGCGCCGCGTCTGTGAAACGCTCGGCATCCCGCATTATGTGCTCGACTACGAGAAGCGCTTTCGCGAGACGGTGATCAATCCCTTCGCCGAAAGCTATGTCGCCGGTGAAACGCCGATTCCCTGCGTCTCCTGCAACCAGACCGTCAAATTCGCTGACCTGCTGGCGACCGCCAAGGAACTCGGTGCCGATGCGCTGGCGACCGGCCATTATATCCGCTCGCGGCCGAACCCGTCGTCGGAGCATCCCGGCCGTCGCGCGCTTTACCGTCCGGCCGATGCCGACCGTGACCAGAGCTATTTTCTGTTCGCCACGACGCAGGAGCAGATCGACTATCTGCGCTTTCCGCTCGGCGGCCTTCCGAAGGCCGAGACCCGCAGGCTCGCCGAAGAGATGGGTCTCGTCGTTGCCAAGAAGGCCGACAGCCAGGATATCTGCTTCGTGCCGCAGGGCAAATATTCCGACATCATCACCAAGCTGAAGCCGAATGCGGCGCTCGCCGGCGAGATCGTCCATCTCGATGGCCGGGTGCTTGGAACCCATGAGGGCATCCTGCACTTCACCATCGGCCAGCGCCGCGGCATCGGCATCGCCACCGGCGAGCCGCTCTACGTTGTCTTTCTCGACGCCCGCTCACGCCGCGTCATCGTCGGGCCAAAGGAGGCACTGGAAACGCACCGCGTCTATTTGCGCGACGTCAACTGGCTGGGCGACGAGACGCTTGCGCAAGCTGCCTCCGGCGACGGTTTTGCCTGCTACGCCAAGGTCCGCTCGACACGGGCGCCGGCGCCTGCCGTGCTGCATGTCGATGCAACGGGCACCTATGTCGACCTGACGGTCGGTGAGGCGGGCATCGCCCCCGGCCAGGCCTGCGCGCTTTATTCCGCGCCCGGCGACGACGCCCGCGTCTTCGGCGGCGGATTCATCGAACGCTCCGAGCGCGAACCTTCGGCGGAAGCTTCGCTCAAGGCCCTTTTGGCCGGCTCCGTCGCTGCGTGAAAGCGTTAGGAGAGGACAGGCGGCAAAGCCACCGTTTTTCTCGATCATGCGCTTGACACAATGCAGAAGCGCACCTTATAAGCCGCTCATCCCACGAGCCCGCAGCGCTTCGCGAGCAGGTATCGTTTGACCAGTGGCGGAGTAGCTCAGTAGGTCAGAGCAGAGGAATCATAATCCTTGTGTCGGGGGTTCAAATCCCTCCTCCGCTACCATCTCTCATTGCAGATTTGGCGATTTTTGCGGCCTTGATTTGAGCCGGTGCCGGCGGCCGTGGCAGTTCATCGGTAGCCGCCCCCTAAACTGGCCGGCAGGCCGGCAAAGCCGGTCAGCTTCCGATCTGCGGGATTTCCGCTGGCGCCGAAGACAGGACTATTTATAGAGCATCAGAAGCACTATTGGCAGCTTCATCGCCCAAAGGTGGGATGCAGCAGCAATAATAATAGCCCATACGGCAAGCGAGAACGTCACCGCTGCCAACTTGATCCCGACTGGCTGCATCATTTCCTCCATCCCAGCATCCGTGTCCTCCCCGGACATTCTCATGCTAGCAAACACGCAGGTCTGTCCGCTATCGCAAGAAATTGGTACTGGGCAGGCGGCTACAGTGTGAGGATGGCGAACGGCTTCGGCCTCCGCGGCATCTGGAACATTACCTCGTTCACGATGCGGGGAAGGCCGGTTGTTCATCCGAGACGCCCCTCAAACGACGAAATGAAAGTTGTCGTATTGTGCGCCATAATAATCCGGGCCGCTCGCTTCGGTAATGACGGGCTCGGTATCGAGCACGAGAGAGTCGATTTCGCCGTAGGCGCTGAGATCGATCACTTGCGGGTCATGAATGCTGTCGGCGGTCACGTTGACCGTGACCAGGAACACGGTATCGCCGTTCAGCTTACCTTCGATCGTTAAAACGTTGTCATAGTCCGATGTGCCGTTTGCCACGCTGAATTGCTCGATCTGGAAGGTGCCGCCATCGGCGGCTTGGATGGGTGTCCAGAACACGCCGCCTGCGAGATAATGGTTGCCGTCGGCTTCCTTATGTACCGTTGCATCGTCACCATCGTGCCAAGCGCCCCAATCGAAGCCTTTGTAACCCGTGGGGAAGTCGTGTTTGCCGACATCCTCGAAATTGACGAAGACGTCGCCGCGTTCCGGCAAGTCGACCGCGATATTGAGCAAGCCGAAGTCGGTGGCGCCTTTGCCATCCGATATCTTGAAATTGAATTGGTCGACGAGTTGATCGCCCGGGCCGAGCGCCGCCACCACCGGGTTGGAGTGATCGAGTTCATAGGTGTAGTTGCCGTTGGAATAGACGGTCAGCGTGCCGTATTTTCCCTCGATTGTCGTCGTCGTGGCGGGGCCATCCGGATCGGCCGGCTGCGGAATTCTCTGTCCGTTCACGAAGTTGAGGCGCACCCGATCTCCGTCGGCATCTGTGGAACTGGTGCTATCCAGGATGTTGCCGTCGATCGGGTTGTCGATGTCAAAAATAGGCTGGTATACGTCACCTGCGACCGGCTTGTGATTTGCCATTTCTACCTCCCGTCTGATGTTGAATTCGACTATGCAACCCTGTCGAGTGCCTGGCAACCCAAATTGCCGGGAGGGTCAGAGCATTTTCCTGTCTATCCAATGAATTTTCGGCCGGCCGTAGCTCTAACACCCAAGTAAAGAAGCTTCAGGAACCAGGGTTTTACGTCTTGTCCTGCACTGCTGCCGCACGCTCGACCATCATGTTTCTCGCCTCTTCACGCGATCCATCAATTCGGCCGGCAGGAAAATTTCGGTCAGCATAATATCGGCAGGTCAACGATGACGTCGTCATGACGATATACTGCATGAATGGCTCGGCGTGCCAAGGCCAATCTGGAAGGCGGAGCGGGGTCACCGACGGCCCGACTTCGGCGGCCATCAATCAATGCAGGCCGCCGACGCCCAGCAGGCTCTCGATAGCTTCATGATCCCTTGTGAGGTTCTCCGGCGTTCCCGTCCAGGCCAGCCTGCCTCGTTCGAGAATGACGACCTGATCGGCGAAATCGAGTGCGCTCTGAATGCGCTGTTCCACAAGCACGATGGTCATATCCCCTGACTTGGCGAGGTCGGTAAAGGCCGCCATCAGTTCCTCGCAGATAACCGGTGCCAGGCCCTCCAGCGGTTCGTCGAGCAGCAGGACCGACGGGCGGCCGAGAATGGTACGGGCGGTGGAGAGCATCTGCTGCTCGCCGCCGGAGAGCTGGCTGCCGAGGTTGCGGCGGCGCTCCTTCAGGCGCGGGAACATGGCATAGGCCTCCTCCAGCGCCGTCTTCGGCCGCGCCTTCAGGCCGACGAACAGGTTCTCCTCGACAGTCAGCGTCGGGAAGACGCAACGGGTCTGCGGCACATATCCGAGACCCTTATGCGCGCGTGCCGCGCTCGGTGCGGCGGTGATGTCGGCATCGCCGAGACGGATGTGGCCCTCATATCGCCTGGTCTGTCCGGCAAGCGTCGCCAGGAGCGTTGTCTTGCCCATGCCGTTGCGGCCGAGCAAAGCAAGCCGGCCGCCTGCCGGCACGGAGAAGGAAATGCCTTCGAGCACGCGGGTCGGCCCATAGCCGGCCGACAGGTTTTCGACCTCAAGCGACAGGGCCGGCATTGGCATAACTCCCGAGATAAGCCTCGCGCACACGCGCATCCCTAGTGACGTCTTCGGGCAGGCCGTCGAAGATTATGGCGCCTGATGCAAGCACGATGACGCGTTTTGCAAAACGGAAGACGAGATCCATGTCGTGTTCGATCATCAGCACGGCGAGATCGGAAGGCAGATCGGCCAGCGCCTGCTCGATGCGGCCGGTATCGCTCTGCGGCACGCCGGCCGCCGGCTCGTCGAGCAGCAGCACCTTCGGCTTCAGCGCCAGCGCCACGGCGATCTCCAGAAGCCGCTGCTGGCCATAGGCGATCTCGCTGACCTTGCGGTGCATCAGGGGTGCCAGCCCGAGCTTTCCAAGGAGATCGTCGACCTCGGCCATGACATCGGGCATTCGCAAGAAATTTCCAAAGGCGCGCCCGGTCTTTCCGTCCCGTTGAAGAATGGCAAGTCCCACATGTTCGGCCGGCGTCATATCGTGGAAAAGCCGCGTCACCTGAAAGGACCTGATAAGACCGCGTTTGACCCGACCGATCGCATCGACCTTCGTCACCCTCTCGCCGCCGAGGCGGACCTCGCCGGAATCGGGGGCGAGGTTGCCGGTGACGAGATTGACGAAGGTGGTCTTGCCGGCGCCGTTCGGGCCGATCAGCGCGATGCGGTCGCCTGGTGACATCGCCAGCGAAACATCATTGGTGACGGCAAGACCGCCAAAGGCTTTCCTGAGATTGGCGACTTCGAAGACCGGGCTCATGCGCGCTGCTCCCTGCGGCGGTCCATGAAGGCCGCGGCTGTGCCATAGAGACCTTTCGGCGCGAACAGCACGACGGCAATCAGCAGCGCGCCGACTATGGTCAGCCAGTGGAAGGGATTGGCAGCGGAGACATAGTCCTCGAAGAGCATGAAGATGAGAGTGCCGGAGAGCGCGCCGAAGAGAGAGCCGGTGCCGCCGAGCACGAGCATGACCAGCGCTTCGGCCGATTGTGTGAAAGACAGGCTGTCGAGGCCGACGACCTGGGTCGAGATCGCATTCAAGGCGCCGCCGACACCGGCAACCGCGCCCGAGATAATGTACATCCTGATCAGCGTCGCCTTCGGCGAAGCGCCCATGGCGCGGATGCGCAGCGGATCCTGTTTGACGCCGCGGCAGAGCATGCCGAAGGGTGAGCGGACCAGCAATCTGAGCAGTACGAAGACAACAAGCAGCAGCGCCATGCCGAAGAAGAAGGCGGTGTGACCGTAGAGATCGAATTCGAAGAGACCGAAGACCGGGTCCGGCGCGATGCCGGAAAGCCCATCGCTGCCGCCTGTCCAGGACGAAGCCTTGTTGGCGAATTCATGGAAGAGATTGATGAGGGCAATCGACAGCACGAGCTGCGGGAGCCCATGCGCCCGCAGGATGATCGCACCGCTGAGCAGCCCGGCAAGCGCGCCGCCGGCAATGCCGGCCAGCATCATCAGCAGCGGATCATTGATGCCGTAATGCGCCGACAGAATGCCGGCGGCATAGGCGCCGGACCCGAACAGCGCGGCATGGCCGAGCGTGGCGACGCCGCAATAACCAGTCACGAGATCGAGCGACAGAACGAGCAGCGCGATCGTGATCATCCGGGTCAGCAGCGCCAGATTATCGGGAAACGCGAAATAGCCGATTGCGCCGATGGCCGTCATAACCGCTATTGCGGCGAGATCTCGGCCGAGAAATCCGCGCCGGCGCTGGAGATGTTCGTTTTCGTCGTTGATTGCCAGCGCCATGTTATTTCGCCCTTCCGGCAAGGCCGCGCGGGAAGACGCAAATGATCGCGATCACGGCGAGGTAGAAGAAAAATTCGCCGAATTCGGGCATCAGATAGCGTCCTGTCGTATCGATCGCTCCGAGCAGCAGGCAGGCGATCAGCGCGCCCGGAATGGAGCCGGCGCCGCCGACGGAGACGACAACCAGGAAGGTGACCATGTAGCGCAGCGCGTAATAGGGCTCGACCGGCAGCAGTTCGGCGCCGACCACGCCGCCGAAAGCGGCAAGTCCGACGGCGACGGCAAAGCTTACCGCGTAGATGATCTCGGTGCGTACGCCGAGTGCGGCGGCCATGGCCGCATCGTCGACGGAGGCGCGCAGCTTGACGCCGAAGCTCGTCCTTTCGATCGCAAACCAGAGCGTCAGCGCAACAGCCAGGCCGCAAAGGATGGCGAAGAGCCGGTGAACGGGAATGGTGCGGAAGCCGAGATCGGCCGATCCCTGCAGCGTCGCGGGAAGCGGTATGGTTTTCAGCGTCGGCCCCATCGCGTAATTGGCGATGCCGATGACGCAGAAGGTGATGCCGATCGTCATCAGCACCTGGGTCAGTTCGGGCGCAGCGTAGATCCGGCGGTAGAGAAAACGCTCGAGCGGGATTGCGATGAGGATGGTGACGACGATGGCGGCGATGACCGCTACCGCATAACCGAGGCCGAGATCGCGGGCGGCATAGGAGGCGATGTAGCCGCCGATCATGGCGAAGGCGCCGTGCGCCAGATTGACGACGCGCATCAGCCCCATGGTCACGGAAAGGCCGATCGATATGACGAAAAGCACCATGCCATAGGCAAAGGCGTCGACGGCTATGCTGAAGACTGTCTGCATGGAAATACCTTGCTCGATGCGACGGGCTCGGCCTCGCGCGCCCGTCGCTTGCCGGGATGCCGGATCTTACTTCACCGCAGCCAGGCCGGGATCGTCCTGCTTCTCGAAGGTCTGGATCTCCTTATTGATGTAGGTCCCGTCATCGGCCTTGGCGACCTCGCGCAGATAGATGTTCTGCGTGATGTGGCGGCTTTCCGGGTCGATCGACACCGGGCCGCGCGGGCTGACCCAGGCAAGGCCCTTGACCGCATCGACAGCCTTCTCGGCATCCTGCTTGCCGCCCGTCGCCTCGATCATCTTGTAGATGACATACATGCCGTCATAGGCGCTGACTGAGGGGAAGGAGAGTTCGGCCTTGTTGCCGATCGCCTTGGAAGCCGCCTCGACGAAAGCCTTGTTCTCGGGAGAATCGTGCGAGACGGCATAGTGGAAGGTGGTCTGGATGCCGAGTGCGGCGTCACCCAGCGCCGGCAGATCGGATTCCTGGGTCAGATCTCCAGGCGCAAAGAACTTGATGCCGGCAGCCTTCAGGCCGTTCTCGTTATAGGCCTTGACGAAGCCCAGCGTCGTCGGGCCCGAGGGCAGGAAGGCGAAGACGCCCTCGGCGCCGGAATCCTTGATGCGCTGCATGATCGGGCTGAAATCGTTGGTGGCAAGCGGCATACGGATCGCTTCGACCACCTGGCCGCCGGCCTTCTCGAAGCCGGTCTTGAAGGCATTCTCGGCATCGATGCCTGGGCCGTAATCGCTGACGACCGAAATCACCTTCTTGACGCCGGCGTCGAAGGCGACCTTGGCGATCGGCGTCGAGGTCTGCCACGTGGTAAACGAGGTGCGCACGACCAGCGGGCTCTTGGTGACGATCGCCGAGGTGGCGGCGTTCATGACGACCATCGGCACATTGCCCTGCTTGAGGATCGGCGTCACCGCCATGGCATCGGGGGTGAAATAGAAGCCCGCGAGATACTGGACCTTTTCCTTGACGATCAGTTCCTGGGCCAGCGCCTTGGATTGAGCAGGATCGGCCTGCGGCACGTCGCGATAGACGATCTCGATCGTGTCGTTGCCGACCTTACTGCCGTTGACCGCCATATAGGCGTCGATGCCGGCCTTGAAGTTCTTGCCCTGGAGCGCGAACGGACCGGAGAACGGGCCGATGACTCCGACCTTGATGGTGTCGGCATAGGCGCTCGTGCCGATGGCGATTGCCGCAACGGCGGCCAGAAGCAGTTTCTTCATTTCTCTCTCCCTTGTTGGCGCATTCCAGCGCCGTATTTGCTAGCCGCAAAAATTGTGCGTTAGCTTGTCATGCGAAATGGTGATGTAAAATGAAATAAAAGCCGCAATCCATCACCATGCGATTATGATTATGTGTGGGAATATTGATTACCGGCTCTGCCGTCGCCTGGGCCGCACCAGCCTCGGATCTTCATGTCAGAATGGCAATCCCACATAGTTTTCCGCGAGCGCCGTGGAGGCAGCACGGGAATGGGTGAGATAATCGAGCTCCGCCTCCTGGATCTTCTGGTCGAAATCGCCGGTATCGGGAAAACGATGCATCATCGTCGTCATCCACCAGGAAAACCGCACCGCATTCCAGACACGGGCGAGCGCGGTCTGCGAATAGGCGTCAATGCCGTGATCCGAACCGTCGCGGTAATGCTCGACGAGCCCAGAGAACAGGTAATGGACGTCGCTTGCCGCAAGGTTCAGCCCCTTGGCGCCGGTCGGCGGCACGATATGGGCGGCGTCGCCGACCAGGAAGAGCCGGCCGAAGCGCATCGGCTCGGCGACGAAGGAGCGGAGGGGAGCGATCGATTTCTCGAAGGACGGCGCGGTTTTCAATGCTTCGGCGTGATGCGTCGGCAGTCGCCGTCTGAGTTCGTCCCAGAAGCGGTCGTCGCTCCAATTCTCGATCTTCTCGTCGAGCCCGCATTGGATATAGTAGCGGCTGCGCTTGGCCGAGCGCATCGAACAGAGCGCAAAGCCCCTCGGGTGGTTGGCATAGATCAGTTCATGGCTGACCGGCGCCACATCGGCAAGCAGGCCCAGCCAGCCGAAGGGATAGACCTTTTCGAAGCTTCGGATCGCCCGTTCGGGAACGGCCTTGCGGCTGGCGCCGTGAAAGCCGTCGCAGCCAGCGATGAAGTCGCAATCGATGCGCCCGGCAGCGCCGTCTTTCATATAGGTGACGAAGGGAGAGCGGCCGTCGAAGTCATGCGGCGTCACATCGACGGCATCGTAGATCGACAGGGCGCCGCTTGCTTCGCGCCGCTCCATCAGATCGCGTGTCACCTCGGTCTGGCCGTAGACGGTAACGCGCCGGCCGCCGGTCAGTTCATGCAGATCGATGCGATGGTCGCGGCCGTCGAAGGCGAGCGAGAAGCCGTCATGCGGCAGGCCTTCGGCATGCAGTCTCGCTGCGGCTTTGGCCTGATCGAGCAGTCCGACCGTGCCCTCTTCGAGAACACCGGCGCGGACCCGGCCGAGGATATAATCCTTGCCGACGCGATCGAGAATGACATTGTCGATGCCGGCTTCGGTCAGAAGCTGGCCGAGCAGCAAACCGGATGGTCCCGAACCGATGATGGCGACCTGGGTTCGCAAATGCTTCCTCCCTGACATTTTTGCGTTTTGTCAGATTCTGCCGCGCCGGCCGGATCGCCACAATGGACATTCCAGCCTAAAAATTGCACTAATCGAACATTGGCGTGGGAGAGAGCCGATGAGCAGACAGATACCGACCTACGAGCTCTACGGCGAAAACATCGGACGATCGCCGGAATTTTGGTTGCATTGCGAAACAATTCGCTCCCGCAGCAGCCTGCACCAATGGGAGATTCGCCTCCACCGCCACGAGAGTTTCTTTCAGATATTGTACATCGAAGCCGGTTCGGGCGATGCAATCTTCGGCGAGAAGAGCCATGCCATCCGGCCGCCGGCGGTGATTACGGTTCCGCCCGGGCTCAATCACGGCTTTCGTTTTTCACGCGATATCGACGGTCTCGTCATCTCCATATTGCGGTCCCATCTCAGCCATCCGCCCGGCGAACGGAGCCATCTCGGTGAATGGCTGGCGACGCCGCATCTGACGCCGCTCGATCCCGATAATGCCGAGGCTGCCCATGTGATGCAGACGTTGCGGCGGCTGGGCGATGAATTCGAAAACCGCCGCAGCGGCCGCAACGAGGTCTTGGCAGCCTACGTCGCCCTGGCGTTGCGGCTGACGGCGCGGATTTCCCATGATGGGAATGCCCGGGAGTTTTCGTCGAACGAAAACGAGCGACGGATGGAGATGCTGGGCGAGCTCATTCAGCAGCATTTTCGATCCCACAAGCCCGCATCCTTCTATGCCAGGGAACTCGGGGTTTCGCCCACGCATCTCACCCGGATCGTCCGGTCGATGACCGGCAGCACGCCGCACGAGTTGATCGCCGCCAAACTCGTTGAGGAGGCGAAGCGTCAGCTTGTCTTTACGCTGGGCAGCGTTCAGGAAATCGGATTCCGCCTCGGCTTTGCCGACCCCGCCTATTTCTCCCGATTCTTCCTGAAATATGCCGGCGAAACGCCGCGAGTCTGGCGCATGACGGAAAAGGCTCGACTCGACCGCGCATAGGGTCTTGGCATCCGGTGACGGGCGCATTCGCAGGCGTCAGTCACCGATGTGTCACGTCGCCGGCCATGTCCAGTCCTGCACCTCCGGCATGTCCTCGCCATGTTCGCGCACATAGTCGTGGTGTTCCGAAAGCTTGCCGCGGAAGGCGGCAAGCGCATCCGTCGCCTTTTCCTTCAGGCCCGGTACGCGCTCGATGGCTTCGATGGCAAGGTGGAAGCGGTCGAGTTCGTTAAGGACGGTCATGTCAAAAGGCGTCGTCGTCGTGCCCTCCTCGATGAAGCCGCGGACGTGGATGTTTTCGTGGTTGGTGCGCTTATAGGTCAGGCGGTGAATGAGATAGGGATAGCCGTGATAGGCGAAGATGACAGGCTTGTCTGACGTGAAGATCGCATCGAAGGCCTCGTCGGTCAGTCCGTGCGGATGGTGATCCTTGGATTGCAGCGCCAGCAGATCGACGACGTTGACGGTGCGGATCTTCAGCGCCGGCACGGCCTTGCGCAAGAGGTCGACGGCGGCAAGCGTCTCCATGGTCGGCACGTCGCCGGCGCAGGCCATGACGAGGTCGGGCGCGACGGCGTCTTCCTCGTCGCTTGCCCAGTGCCAGATGCCGATGCCGGCTTCGCAATGTTTCACCGCCTCGTCCATCGACAGCCATTGCGGCTCCGGCTGCTTGCCGGCGATGATGACGTTGACGCGGTCATAGGTGCGCAGGCAATGATCGCCGACCCAGAGCAGGGTGTTGGCATCCGGCGGCAGGTAGATGCGGACGATATCGGCCTTTTTGTTGGCGACGAGATCGACAAAACCGGGGTCCTGATGGCTGAAGCCGTTATGGTCCTGGCGCCAGACATGCGAGGTCAGCAGATAGTTCAGCGATGAGATCGGCTTTCGCCATTCGAGCTCGCGCGTCACCTTCAGCCATTTGGCGTGCTGGTTGAACATGGAATCGATGATGTGGATGAAGGCCTCATAGCAGGAGAAGAGACCGTGGCGGCCGGTCAGGAGGTAGCCTTCCAGCCAGCCCTGGCAGAGATGCTCGGAGAGCACTTCCATGACGCGCCCGTCGCGGGAGAGGTGGATATCATAGGGCTCGATATCCTCCATCCAGACACGGTCGGTGACCTCGAAGACGCTGCCGAGGCGGTTGGATTCCGTCTCGTCGGGGCCGAAGATCCGGAAGTTGGCGGCCTCCGCGTTGCGCTTCATCGTGTCGCGCAGGTAGCGGCCGAGGATCTCCGTCGACTTGACCATGGCGCTGCCGCGCTTGCCGATATTTACGGCATAGTCGCGTATATCGGGAGTATCGAGCTCGCTGCGCAGCAAGCCGCCATTGGCATGCGGATTGGCGCCCATGCGGCGTTTGCCGGCGGGCGCCAGCGCCCGCAGTTCGGGCTTCAGCCGGCCATCGGCGCCGAACAGATCTTCCGGATCATAGCCTCGCATCCAGTCTTCGAGGATCTTGCGATGGCCCTCATTCTCGCGGCAGTTGGAAACCGGCACCTGATGGGCGCGCCAGAAGCCTTCCACCTTCTTGCCGTCGACCTCCTTCGGGCCGGTCCAGCCCTTGGGGCTGCGCAGCACGATCATTGGCCAGCGTGGGCAGCCGTCCAGAGCTTTGCCGTTACGAGCCTGCCTCTGAATCTCGCGGATGCAGTCGAACACCTGATCCAGCGTCGCGGCCATCTGCTGATGCATATCGCCCGGTTCGTGGCCTTCGACGAAGAAAGGCTGGTAGCCGTAGCCTTCGAAGAGACGGCGCAGATCATCGCCATCGGTCCTGCCGAGAATGGTCGGGTTGGCGATCTTGTAGCCGTTCAGATGCAGGATCGGCAGCACGGCGCCGTCACGGGCGGGATTGAGGAATTTGTTGGAATGCCAGCTCGCGGCCAGCGGCCCGGTCTCGGCCTCGCCGTCGCCGACGACGCAGGCGACGATCAGATCGGGATTGTCGAAGGCAGCGCCATAGGCATGAACGAGGGCGTAACCGAGTTCGCCGCCCTCGTGGATGGACCCGGGTGTTTCGGGCGCCGCATGGCTCGGGATGCCGCCGGGGAAGGAGAATTGCCGGAAGAGTTTGCGCATGCCTTCGGCATCCTCGGAAATGTCGGGATAGATCTCGCTGTAGCTGCCTTCAAGATAGGTATTGGCGACCATGCCCGGGCCGCCGTGGCCGGGGCCGCATATATAGATGACGTCGAGGTCGCGGGCGCGGATCATGCGGTTCAGATGCGCATAGATGAAGTTGAGGCCGGGTGTCGTGCCCCAGTGGCCGAGCAGGCGGGGCTTGATATGCTCCGGTTTCAGCGGCTCGCGCAGCAGCGGATTGGCGAGCAGGTAGATCTGCCCGACCGAGAGATAGTTGGCGGCCCGCCAGTAGCGGTCGGTCAGGGTGAGTTCGGCGTCTGTCAAAGCGGCGGTCGAGATATGCGTTTCCATGGATTTCTCCCGTTCGAAAACCTGTTCAACGTCAATTCTACCGGCCGGCGCGGGGCCTGCCGTTGATCTGGATCAGCCAGTGCCGAGTATGGACAGCGCCTCATCGGCGATGACCTGCTCCTCGTCGGTGGCGATGACATGGGCAGCGATACGGCTTTCCCGCGTGCTGATCGTGAACGCATTGGCGAAATTGGCCTTTTCGTCGATCGCAAGGCCGAGCCAGGAGAGCCGCTTCGCCACGCCGGCGCGAATCTCCGGCTGATGCTCGCCGATGCCGGCGGTGAAGACGACGGCGTCAAGGCCGCCGAGCGTTGCCGCCATGCGGCCGGTTTCGCCGGCGATACGCAGCATGAAGAGGTCGATCGCCTGGCGCGCCTCCGGCCGGCCATCCCTCAACAGATCGCGGGTATCGGCGCTGATGCCGGAAACGCCGAGCAGGCCGGAGCGGTGATAGAGCAGGTCTTCGATTTCTTCGAAGGATTGGTTCCGCTGACCGGCCAGATGCAGAATGACGCCGAGATCGAGTGCGCCCGGGCGCGTCGCCATCGGGATGCCATCGAGCGTCGAAAAGCCCATGCTGCAATCGCGGCTGACGCCATGATCCAGCGCGCAGAGGCTGGCGCCGCTGCCGAGATGGGCGACCACCGCCTTTGCCGCATCCGGCGCCTTGCGGGTTAATTCGCCGGCGATGAATTTATAGGACAGGCCATGGAAACCATAACGCTTGATGCCCTCGTCGTGCAGCGCACGGGGGATGGCGAAGCGGCGAACGAGATCGTCCTGCGTGGCATGGAAGGCCGTGTCGAAGGAGGCCGTCTGGGCAAGATGCGGCTTCAGATGCCTGAGCGCACGGATGAAGCGCAGCGCCTGCGGTTGATGCAGGGGTGCCAGCGGCGTCAGTGCATCGACGGCATCGATTGCGGCGTCGTCGAGGGCGATCGCCCTGGTGAAACGGTCGCCGCCATGGACGACGCGGTGGCCGGCGGCGCGGGTGGCGGCCATGTCGAAATGATCGCCGAGACGCGCGAAGGTCTCATCGATGATGTCGTGCAGGTCTTCCGTCACCTCGGCCTTCAACGGCATGTCGAATGTCAGCGATCCCTTGATCAGGCCGAGCGAGAGCGGTTCGGCACGGAAATCGATAACACCTTTGCCGAGGCGCCGCGCCCTATCGCCATCCATCGCGAAGATACCGATCTTGATCGTGGAGGAGCCGGCGTTGAAGGTCAGGAGCAGATCGGTCGATGACATGTCTTCAGAGACTCCGCACAGTCGGTATTTTGGCCGAACTTAGTGCGGGGGCTGCGGACGGAAAGGCGTTTATCCGCCGTTCACGTGCTTTGCCGATGCGCAGCCTATCGTCATCTTCGGCTGGGATCGAGTACAGCTTTCATCGATGTCCCGGGGCTGGGAGGTGCAATTGGCGCTGGCGGCTTCGATTGCATTCCTGCTCTTCATCATCGACGCCGGCTTTTTAAGCTGTATCGTCAGGCCGTTGAGGCCAGGCTGGCATTGCGATCGCTGATGAAGATGCCCGCCTCGGCGGCGGGCATCGCCTTGCCGAAAAGATAGCCCTGGCCGATGTCGCAGCCGAGCTGCAGCAGGAAGGCGAGCTGGCCGTGCTCCTCGACGCCCTCCGCGGTCGTCTTGATGTTGAGGCTCCTGCCGAGTCCGAGCATGGCGCGGATGATCTTTTCCTGGCGTTCGTCGCCGCGATAGGTGGCGACGAAGCTTTTGTCGATCTTGATCTTGTCGAAACGATAGCGGGCGAGCTGTGCCAGGCTCGAATAACCCGTGCCGAAATCGTCAAGCGCGATCTGGATGCCGGCCGCGTGGAGTTCATCAAGGATGACGGCGGCGACGGCGGGATCCTGGATCAGCGCGTTTTCGGTGATCTCCACCTCCAGGCGCTGCGGCGGCAGCCGGCTTGCCGAAAGGACCTTGAGAATGCGCGACGTCAGCAGCCTGTCTTCCATCTGCACCGGCGAGACGTTGAAGGACAGCATTACATGCTCAGGCCAGGTGAGTGCGTCGCTGCAGGCCTGGGCGAGAAGATCCTCGAACAAGGCGGTGATCATCCCGTTTTCCTCGGCGATATCGATGAAAACAGGCGGCGGAATATTGACACCGTCTTCGCCGATCCAGCGCGCCAAGGCCTCGAAGCCGCAGAGCTGACCGGTCTTCAGGTCGATCAGCGGCTGATAGAAGGGTTTGATCGCCTTGTTGGCGATTGCGGCGCGCAGCCTGGTTTCTAGCGCAGCGCGTTCCGTGACTTTGTCCTGCATGGCCGGTTCGAAAGCGAAATAATGGTTGGGGCCGCGTGATTTTGCCTCGTACATGGCGAGGTCGGCACGATGCGCGGCATCTTCCAGCGGTTCGGCTCCTTCGGTCCAGCGGTCGTAGCCGACGCTGGCGCCGACTTCGACGGCAAAACCGTCGATATGGATCGGCCGGGTGACAGCCTGGATTAGCAGTCTGGCAAAACGCTCCTCGCGCTGTGCCGTCAGGGCAAAGGCGACGATGATGAATTCGTCGCCGCCGAAGCGGTAAACGCAATCGGCGTTGCCGAGCGCGCAGATTCGCCTGGCAACCTCGATCAGCAGAATGTCGCCGCCCTTGTGGCCGACGAGATCGTTGACTTTCTTGAAGCCGTCGAGATCGACGGAGAAGAGCGTGACGTTGCGATCCCATTCCTCGATTTGGTCCTCGTCGTCCTTGATCGGCCATGAGAGGATCTTGCGTTCGAAGGCGTAGCGGTTCGGCAGCTTGGTTAGATGGTCGTGGGTGGCCGTCCAATCGGCCTTCGCCTGGGCGGCGGCGCGCAGTTCCGTTTCCTTGCGCAGGTCGGCGATGCGCAGCACCGAATAGATGAAGCTCATGGCGCCGGCGATGCCGAGCGCCAGAACGAGTTTGTCGGCGCCATATTCGCCGAAACCGGTCATGAAATAGACAAGGCTGTCGTCGAGCTGCAACAGCGCGCCGAGGAGCCAGAGAGTTATCCCAAGCCCGACGATCGACACGCATTGCCTTCCGGCCCTGCTCTGGAAAAACACCGGCATGTGGCCTTCTCCATCTCCACCCTATGCCGAACTATCACGAAAGTCTGAAATGTTCGTTGAAACCAGAAGGCGAATTATTGGAGGCCGCAGCCTGTTGCTGCACCGTCGAGAGACGGACGCGCTTCTCGTGAAGCGGGGACGGGAAAGCACGAAGGCGAGCGTGCTGTCGCATGCTCGCCCTTTCTCGTGCTTCAGGCGGTGACGATCAGCAGCGGGACGCTGACGACGAGACCGATCAGAAGTGTGATTGTGGCGAAACGCATCAGGCGCAGGCGCCGCGTACGCTCGCCACTCCAATCATATGTCATGTCTTCCATCTCCTTGGGACAAGGAAGTAGTCCCGGTGAAGCCGGGTTCAACAGAGATGACGCAATTTGCTTGTGTAAAGCTGGATAAGATGAGGGATCGCTAATGCGCGTCGCATTAAACGGGATTCATGCGACGCGCCTTAGGTTTTTGTTTTATGCATGTCGTTATCCCGGAACCGCGGCACACTTCCGGGCGACATGCATTAATGCTGAAAACGCAGCGACCAGCGCCGTCCGTTGCTGGTCATGCGAACGATACCAAGCGGCTCGATGTCGACGAGCCAGAAAGAGGATGGCGGCGCCCGAAGCACATGGGCAACCGCTGCCCGGATGACGGCGGCGTGGCTGATGGCGATCACATGGCCGCCGAGGGCGGATTCATTGTCCATCCAGCCGGCGACGCGTATGCCAAGATCAACAAGGCTCTCGCCCCCGTGCGGGACCGCTTCCGGATCGCTCATCCAGGCCATGAGGTCCTCCGGCTCCTCGGCCTCTATCGCCGCGATCGACTTGCCGGCCCAGCGGCCATGATCGCAGTCGCCAAGGACAGGGTCCGTCCGGGCTTGAAGGCCGAGCGCGTCGGCAGTCTGGCGGGCGCGCAAAGCCGGGCTGGTGACAATACGATCGGCACGGGGCAGGGCGGCCATCCTGGCCGCGTCTTCTGCGGCCTTGTCTTCCAGCGGTTCGTCGAGCGGGAACAGGGCCTTGCGGCTCGCCGCCGTCGCGCCGTGGCAGATCCAGGTAAGGCGCGTATTCACGGTCGTTCCGATCTCCGGATAGCGGTGGGAACAGCCCGTCGCCGCTTCATGAAGTTTCGTTGACAGGCTCTTCGGCCTGCAGATATAACCGTGCTGTTGCGGGTTTGGAAGCCGGTGTAAATCCGGCACGGTCGCGCCGCTGTGACCAGCGTGTCGAAGGTTCTTCGCGCTGGAAGTCAGACCCTGCCGCATAAGCACTCTTTCGACTGAACGCGTCATTCCCGGAGGAATACATGTCTGACACCACTTTTGCGCCTGTTGCGGCACCGGCGCCGATCCCCGTAGCAGAGATCCTGCCATGGGCGATCTTCGGCGGCCTGCTGATGCTCATCGCCATCTATTTCGTCGGCACCGAGGAAGGCGCGATGGCGCTGTTCAACGGCATGTACGTGCATGAATTCGTGCATGACGCCCGCCACCTCCTCGGCTTCCCCTGCCACTAGGGGAGTTCCCGACATGGTTGGAAACCTCCTGCTACGCGGCATGCTCGCGGGCCTGATTGCTGGCTTCCTCGTCTTCGCCTTCGCCCATACTTTCGGCGAGCCGCTGGTCGATTCGGCGATCGCCTTCGAGGAGGCGAGCGCCCAGGCGGCCGGCGAAGCCGCCGAACCTGAAATCGTCAGCCGCGCCATGCAGGCCGGTCCGGGCCTTTTCACCGGCGTCATGGCCCATAGCATTGCCGTCGGCGGGCTTTTCGCGCTCGCCTTCGCTTTCGTGCACGGCCGCGTCGGCAGCCTTTCGGCGCGCGGCACCTCGGCGGTCATCGCCATTTTCGCCTTCGTGGCGATCGTTCTCGTTCCCGCTATCAAATATCCGGCCAACCCGCCGGCGGTCGGCAATGCCGATACAATCGGCGTCAGGACCGAGCTGTTCTTCCTGATGATCGTCGTCTCCCTCGCCGCCCTGATCGCCGCGGTGGCGCTGTCGCGCCGTCTTTCCGAGCGTTTCGGCCTCTGGAACGGCGCCATCATCGCCGGCATCGCCTATCTCGTCTTTATCGGCCTCGTGCTTTATCTGCTGCCGCCGATCAACGAAGTGCCGGAGAACTTCTCGGCGATGGTGCTTTGGCGTTTCCGCACGACAACGCTCGCCATGCATGCGATCCTCTGGGCAACGCTCGGTCTTGGCTTCGGAGCGCTGGCGGAAAAGCGGCTTGCCGTGAAGGGCGGGCAACCGGTCCGGCAGGTAAAGGCCTTCCACTGAACACATCGAGGGGCGCCGTTTTGCCGGCGCCTTTAGATTTTCGGGCAACGATGAAAAGCTGCAGCACCATATCGCTCCTGTCGACGGCCTTTGCCGCCGCCGCTTTCTTTTGCATGCCTGTTGAAAACGCCCTTGCTCATAGCCGCAGCGGCGGCGCCAGCCATGCCGGTCTCGAGATCCCAGAAATTTCGCATGGCGAGATGGCGGTGATTTCGGACTATCGCGGCCGAATTATCGGTCTGGCGTCCCGTGCAGTCGATACGAACGAGCCATTCCGGCGCGTTCTGAACTACGCCGAAATCCAGTATTCCTATTGTCTCTGGGGACGGATGCCGGGCAGCGTGAGCGACGAGCAGAGCCCGTTCAACGAATGCGCCCATGCCTATCTTGCGGCGACCAAGGCGGTATTGCTTTCGATGCGTGAGATGCCGCGGGAGGCCGTTGCGGCTGGTGAAATCATTTCCGCGGTCGATGACGACATGGTGCGGCGCAGCCTGGCGCTCATCACCTGCCGGTTCAGCGGCGAGGCCTTCAACACCGCCGATGTCGTCAAGCCACGCTGGAGTAAAGTGCCGTTTCATGCCGCCAGCATGGCGTCGCTGACGGGGTTCGCCGCTCTGTTCGCCCTTGTGGTGTTTGCGCTGGGTCGCTTTCTGCGGCCGAAGGCTCAATCGTCGGAATAGCGCTGCTCGCGCCACGGATCGCCATACATATGGTAGCCGTTCTTTTCCCAGAAGCCGGCCTCGTCACCCGACATCAGTTCGATGCGGCGCAGCCATTTGGCGCTTTTCCAGAAATAAAGATGCGGCACGACGAGGCGCATCGGGCCGCCGTGATCCGGCGTCAGCGGCAGGCCTTCCCATGATGTCACAAGGATCGCGTCCTCGGCGGCGAAATCGGCAAGTGGAAGGTTGGTCGTATAGCCGTCATAACTCGTCAGCATGATATAACCGGCGTCCGGCTTCGGCATGGCGAGATCGAGCAGATCGCGCGTGGAAACACCCCGCCATTTGTTATCGTAGCGCGACCAGGTGGTCACGCAGTGGATATCGCTGACCTTGGTACTCTGCTCGATCGCCTGGAAGTCGGCCCAGTTGAGTGTGAGCGTCGTTTCGACGAGGCCGCGCACTTCAAGACGCCAGCTATCGGTGGAGATGACGGGCTGCTGGCCGAGATCGAGCACCGGCCAGTTTTTGACGAGATGCTGGCCGGGCGGCAGGCGCTCGGCTTCGGGGCGGCTGATGCGGCCGGTCAGAAACTTGCCCTCTGCCGCCCAGCGACGCTTGGAGCTGGTGAGCTTGCTGTCGGCGGGCGTCTTGTCGTTGCTCATGATGGGGTTCCCTACGATACCGCAATAGGGCATTCGCGTCTCCGGGTGTCAAGTTTCGGCGGGCCCTTGGAAATCCGTGTCGGCGTCATTAAACTTGAGCCGTCGGGTATGCCTCGCTGGGGAGTGGAGGCGGAAAGGGGAGGAGCCGGATCTGTCGAGATATCGTGCGATAGCGGCGTTCCTGGTGGTGCCGTTGATCATCTTCGCCTTCTTCACCTATGGAAGCGCGATTGCGACACGCGCCTATATGGGAGAGGCCTCGGCGCAGGCGGGGACAGCGCTGCGCCTTGCCGTCTCGGCGCTCAGCGGTCACCTCAACCGCTACGAGGCGCTGCCGGCGCTGATCGCCGATCATGACGACATCAAGGAACTGGTGAGCGCCCCTGAAAATGCGGCACTGCGCGATGCGGCCAATCTCTATCTCAAGCAGATTAACGGGCTGCTGAAATCCTCCGACATTTATGTGGTCAAGCCGGATGGAGAGACGATCGCGGCCAGCAATTACGACGGACCTGGAAGCTTCGTCGGGCAGAATTTCAGCTACCGGCCCTATTTCCAAGACGCGATCGAAGGCCGGCAGGCGCGGTTCTATGCGCTAGGCACCACCTCGCTGAAGCGCGGCTATTATTTCGCCGCGCCGATCCGGACCGGCACGGATATTCGCGGCGTCATCGTCTTCAAGGTCGATATCGACATGATCGAATCCTCCTGGGGCGGCGGCGAATACAAGATTTTCGTCTCCGATCCTGAGGGCATCATCTTCATGTCCGGCAGCCCGGAATGGCTCTACGGCGCGATCCTGCCGCTGACGGCCGATCGCATCGCACGCACGGAAGCCTCGCGGCGTTATGCCAATGCCAGACTGACGGCGCTGCCGGTCACACGCCAGCGCTTCGAGCCGCACGAGTTGATGACGCTCGCCGGCGAGCGCGGATCGAGCGAATATCTGGTTCTCTCGCACTACATGCCGGCCGAGGACTGGACGGTGAACGTGCTGATGGAAACGAGTTCCATCCGCGCCCAGGCGCGCACGGCGCTTGCGGCTGTTTTTCTTATCCTTTGCATTGCCGGGCTTGCGGTCGCGGTTCTGCGCCAGCGGCGGGCGCGGCTTGCCGAACGCATGCAACTGCAGACGGAGGCTCGCAACGAACTGGAGCAGCGCGTCGAGGAGCGCACGGCCGATCTTGCCCGCGTCAACAGCCGCATCGAGGAGGAGATATCGGAACGGCGTCTGACCGAGCAACAGCTCCGTCAGACACAGGCCGATCTTATCCAGGCCGGGAAGCTCGCCGGCCTCGGGCAGATGTCGGCTGCGCTTTCGCACGAGTTCAACCAGCCGCTCGCCGCCGCCAAGACCTATACGGACAGCGCCTCCGTTCTCATCGATCGCGGCCGGACCGAGGAGGCGCGGGACAATATAAGGCGTATCGGCGGGCTGATCGACCGCATGGCCGCGATCAGCCGGCATCTGCGCAACTTCGCCCGCAAACCGAACGAGAAACTCGGCTCGGTGTCTCTCGACGAGGCGATGCATGACACGCTCGAGATCATCGCCTGGCGGCTGAAGGCGGCCGATGCCGAGCTCCGGCTTGATCTGGGCAGCCGGCCGCCGGTGGTGCGTGCCGGTTCGGTGCGCCTGCAGCAGGTGCTGGTGAATGTGATTTCCAACGCGGCCGATGCCGTGGAAGGGCTTGATGACAGACGCATCGACGTTTCGGCCTTCGAGGAGACCGGCAAGGTGGTGCTGACTGTGCGGGACCACGGGCCAGGCGTGCCGGCGGCGATCGCGGAACGCATCTTCGATCCCTTCTTCACGACGAAGGGCGTCGGCAAGGGGCTCGGTCTCGGGCTGTCGATCTCCTACAATATCATCAAGGATTTCGGCGGCAGCCTTTCCGCGGCCAATCATCCGGAAGGGGGCGCGGTGTTCCGTATCGAACTGCAATCGGCGGCAGGGCTGATGCCGGAGGCCGCGGAATGAACGATGCGAAGATCCTGCTGGTCGACGACGAGGAGGAGTTGCGCCGCTCGACGGCGCAGGCGCTGGAGCTTTCCGGCTTCAGCGTCGAAACCTTTTCGAATGGCGATCATGTGCTGGAATTGATCGGCTACAGTTTTCCCGGCGTCGTCGTCAGCGATATCCGCATGCCCGGCATGGACGGCATGACGCTGATGCAGAAGATCCGTGAACTCGACCCGGAGGTGCCGGTCATTCTCGTCACCGGTCACGGCGACGTTCAGCTTGCGGTGAAGGCGATGCGTGAAGGCGCCTATGATTTCATCGAGAAGCCGTTCACGCCGGAGATGCTTGCCGGTGTCATCCGCCGGGCGATGGAGCGGCGCGGCCTCGTGCTCGAAAACCGGCTGCTGAAGGCAGTCGCCGGCAAGCGCGACGATATCGAGGCGCGGCTGCCGGGGCGCACGCAGGTGATGGTGGATCTGCGCTACCGTATCCGGGCGATCGGGGCGAGCGATGCCGACACGCTGATTGTCGGGGAAACCGGCGCCGGCAAGGAAGTGGTGGCCCGCGCGCTGCACGATATCAGCGCCCGGGCGAGCCGGCCGTTCATTGCAATCAATTGCGCGGCGCTGCCGGCAAACCTGATCGAGAGCGAGCTCTTCGGCCATGAAGTCGGCGCCTTTCCCGGCGCGGTGAGACCGCGTTACGGAAAGTTCGAGCATGGGCGAGGCGGCACCATCCTGCTCGACGAAATCGGCTCCATGCCCTTCGACCTGCAGGCGAAGTTCCTGCGGGTGCTGCAGGAGCGGATGATTTCCCGATTGGGATCGAATGAGACGGTGGCGCTTGACGTGCGCTTTATTGCCACAAGCAAGGTGGACCTGGAGGCGGAGGTGGCGGCGGGGCGCTTCCGCGCCGACCTGTTCTACCGGCTGAACGTTGCGACGCTGCATGTGCCGTCGCTGGCGCAGCGCCGGGCGGACGTTCCGCTGCTCTTTCTGCAGCTGGTGCGGGAAGCAGCCGCCCGCTACGGCCGCGACGAGGTGACCGTGCCGCCCGAGGTGATCTCCGACATCGCCCAGCGTGACTGGCCGGGCAATGTGCGTGAATTGAGGAATGCCGCCGACCGTCTGGTTCTCGGACTCGACGATGGCGGCCCACAGGCCGGGGAGGCAACCGGGCTTGCGGAGCGCGTCGCCGAATTCGAACGGGGCGTCATTGCCAGTGCGCTGGTGGCGCATGGCGGCAGCCTCAAGCCGGTCTATGAGACACTCGGCATCTCCCGGAAGACCCTCTACGAAAAGATGCAGAAATACGGCCTCGACAAGCGGATGCTGACCACCGAAGGCTAATTCTCGGCGCCGCCCCATGTTCGCGGTGGGTGGAAATCCACCCATCGCACAAGCCGTTTGTTTCCAAATCGACCCATGCTGCATCGCACTGTCGCAAAATCGTGTCTCGAAAGTGGCTGTAATGATTGCGGGCCGGTTTTTCCCGGCGGCAAATAGGTCATGCCCGGCGCGGAGGATGTGTCGGCGGGCTTGCTTGTTTCATCAGGGAGGAAACGATGAAAATTCTGAAGGCCATGCTCGGCCTGACCGCGGCTGCCGCAGTCTCTCTTCTCGCCGGCGTCGCTTCGGCGCAGACCTATCCCGAACGCACCATCACCATGGTCGTGCCCTTTGCGGCCGGCGGCCCGACAGACACAGTCGCGCGCCTCGTCGCCGAATCCATGTCGAAGGATCTCGGTCAGCAGATCGTCGTCGAAAATGTCGGCGGCGCCGGCGGTACGCTCGGCGCCGGCCGCGTGGCGAGCGCCGATCCCGACGGTTACACGATCCTGCTGCACCATATCGGCATGGCGACCAGCGCCACGCTCTACCGCAAGCTCGCCTATGACACGCTCGGCGCCTTCGATTATGTCGGCCTCGTCACCGAGGTGCCGATGACGATCGTCGCACGCAAGGATATGGAGCCGGCCGACCTCAAGGGGCTGATCGACTATATCAAGGCCAACAAGGACAAGGTGACGGTCGCCAATGCCGGCATCGGTGCGGCTTCGCATCTCTGCGGCATGATGTTCATGAGCGCCATCCAGACGCCGCTGACCACCGTTCCCTACAAGGGCACCGGCCCTGCCATGACCGACCTGCTCGGCGGCCAGGTCGACGTCATGTGCGACCAGACGACCAACACGACCAAGCAGATCCAGGGTGGCACGATCAAGGCCTATGCGGTGACTTCGCCGAAGCGCCTCGACGTGATGAAGGACATTCCGACGGCAGTCGAAGCCGGCCTGCCGGGCTTCGAAGTCGGGATCTGGCACGGCATCTACACGCCGAAGGGCACGCCGGCCGCGATCAACGAACGCCTGTCGAAGTCGCTGCAGGTCGCACTGAAGGATCCGAATGTCGGCGCCCGCTTCGCCGAACTCGGCACAGCGCCTTCCTCCGACGCCGATGCGACACCGGCTGCGCTGAAGGCCAAGCTCGAAGGCGAGATCGCCCGCTGGAAGCCGGTGATCGAGGCTGCCGGCGAATATGCCGACTGAGACTTGTCCTCGTCCAGGACATGCCGGATGAGCCCCTCACCCTAACCCGCGCGCGGGGAGAGGGACTTGCCCCGCGCAACAGCGGCATGGATGAGAGGCCAGCGGCATATCCCCTTCTCCCCGCTTGCGGGGAGAAGGTGCCGGCAGGCGGATGAGGGGCAATCGCCGCAGCAACGGCATCACGTGAACCATCTCCAACTCCAGGAGACACCATGAAATCCATCAGTTTCGATACCACCAATGCGATCTGCGGCGGGCTTTTCGTCGCGACCGGCGCTTTCTTCGCCATCCAGTCGCTGGGGCTCGACCTCGGCACGGCAGTGCGCATGGGGCCGGGTTATTTTCCGCTGGTGCTGGCCGGCGTGCTCGTGCTGCTCGGCGCGATCATCTTCATCCAGGCGCTGCGCGTCGAGGGGGAGCCGATCGGTCTCTTCGCCTGGCGCGGCATGTTCTTTATCCTGCCGGCGCCCGTCTTTTTCGGGCTGACGGTGCGCGGGCTGGGATTTGCGCCGGCGCTGTTCTTCACCGCGTTCATCGCCTGCTTCGCATCGCAAAAGATGAACGTGTTCTTCGCGATCATTCTTTCGCTGCTGCTGACAGTCTTTTCGGTGGCGGTCTTCAGCTATGGGCTCGGCCTGCCGTTCGAGCGCTTCGGCCCCTGGGTCCGGTTCTAGGAGTCGATGATGGATCTTTTCAGCAATCTCGCGCTCGGTTTTGCGACGGCCGGCACACCGGAAAACCTGCTCTTCTGCCTGATCGGAGTGCTGCTCGGCACGCTGATCGGCGTGCTGCCCGGCATCGGCGCCACGGCGACGATCGCCATGCTTTTGCCGATCACCTTCCAGCTCGAACCGGTCTCTTCGCTGATCATGCTGGCCGGCATCTATTACGGCGCGCAATACGGTGGTTCGACGACGGCGATCCTCATCAACATGCCGGGCGAATCCTCCTCCGCCGTCACCGCAATCGACGGTTACCAGATGGCGCGCAAGGGCAGGGCGGGGGCAGCGCTTGCGATCGCCGCCCTCGGTTCGTTCTTCGCCGGAACGGTTTCGACCTTCCTCGTTGCGATTTTCGCGCCGCCGCTCACCGCCATCGCGCTGCAATTCGGCTCGGCGGAATATTTCTCGCTGATGATCGTCGGCCTCGTCTCGTCGATCGCTTTGGCGCACGGCTCCGTCGTCAAGGCCTTGGCGATGGTGGCGCTCGGGCTGCTGCTCGGTCTGGTCGGCACCGATATCTACACCGGCACGCCGCGCTTCACACTCGGCATTCGGGAATATGCCGATGGGCTGAATTTCGTGGCGCTCGCCGTCGGTGTCTTCGGCGTGGCGGAAATCCTGCGCAACCTCGAGGGCGAGTCGACCCGCACGGTGCTGATGGCCAAGGTCTCCGGCCTCTTGCCCTCGCGCCAGGAATTCAAGGAGATGATCGCGCCCATCTTTCGCGGCACGGCGATCGGTTCGGCGCTCGGCATTCTGCCCGGCGGCGGCGCGATCCTCGCCTCCTTCGCCTCCTATACGGTGGAGAAGCGCATGTCGAAGACGCCGGAGGAATTCGGCAAGGGTGCCGTCGCCGGTGTGGCGGGCCCGGAATCGGCCAACAATGCCGGGGCGCAGACCTCGTTCATTCCGCTGCTGACGCTCGGTATTCCGGCCAACCCCGTCATGGCGCTGATGATCGGCGCGATGATCATCCAGGGGATCGTGCCGGGACCGAATGTCGCCACCGAGCAGCCGGCGCTGTTCTGGGGCATCATCGCCTCGATGTGGATCGGCAACCTGATGCTCGTCATCCTCAACCTGCCGCTGATCGGGCTCTGGGTGAAACTCTTGACCGTGCCCTATTACGTGCTCTTCCCGGTCATCATGGCCTTCTGCTCGATCGGGGTCTATAGCGTCAACGCCAACGTCTACGACCTCTATGCCGTCGCCTTCTTTGGGCTCATCGGCTACGTGCTGGCAAAGCTTCGCTGCGAGCCGGCGCCGCTCCTGCTCGGCTTCGTGCTCGGGCCGCTGCTCGAGGAGAACCTGCGGCGGGCGATGATCCTGTCGCGCGGGGATCCGACGACCTTCGTCACACGTCCGATCAGCGCCACGCTTCTGGCCATCGCGCTCGCCGTGCTCATTGTCGTCTTCCTGCCGAGCGTGAAGAAGAAGCGCGAAGAGGTATTCGTCGAGGAGACTTGATGGTTGAACTTGCGACCTGTTTGATGAACAAAGGATGATCTGACGCGGGCGCCAGCTAGGCGCCCGTTTCGCTTGACAGGATATCCAGGCCTATGAGCATTGCCCGATGAGCATCCCCGCCCGGATCAAGGACGACCTGCCGTTTCTCACATCCTTGCGCCGCGACCTGCACGCCCATCCCGAACTTGGTTTCGAGGAGGAGCGCACCGGGAGCATCGTCGCGAGGCTTCTCGATGAGGCCGGCATCACGGTGCATCGCGGCCTCGGAGGTACCGGCGTGGTCGGCACGCTGCAGGTCGGCAACGGTACGCGCAGGATCGGTCTTAGGGCAGATATGGATGCGCTCGCCATGCCTGAAATGGCGGAGCGCCCCTATAAATCGACTGTGCCGGGAAAGATGCATGCCTGCGGCCATGACGGCCATACGGCGATGCTGCTGGGTGCCGCGCGGCATCTGGCGGCGACGCGAGGTTTCTCCGGCACGGTGCATTTCGTCTTCCAGCCGGCTGAAGAGGGCCGCGGCGGCGCGAAGCGCATGGTGGAGGAGGGCCTCTTCCAACTCTTCCCCTGCGATGCCGTTTATGGCCTGCACAATATGCCGGGGCTTGCGGTCGACGAGATTGCCGTGGTCGAAGGGCCGCAGCTTGCTTCCTCCGACAGCTGGCGCATCACTTTTCGCGGCATCGGCACCCATGGCGCAAAACCGCATCTTGGCCGTGATCCGATCACGGCCGCCGGCACCTTCCTGTCGTCGCTGCAGACGATCGTCGGACGGGTGGTCGATCCGCTGCAACCGGCCGTCGTCAGTGCCTGTTTCCTGCAGGCGGGTGATTCCAAGGCCTTGAACGTCATTCCCGATATCGTGGAGATCGGCGGGACGGCGCGGGCCTATTCGCCCGATGTGCGCGATCAGCTGGAGAGCGAGATCGGTCGGTTGGCCAGCGGAACGGCTGCCATGTACGGCATATCCGTCGACTACCATTTCGAACGGCGGATTCCGCCTGTCGTCAATGATGCGGACGCTACCGCCCGGGCGCTCGTCGCCGCCGACGTGGTTTTCGGTGGGAAGGTGCGGACGAGTTTTCCGCCGTCGACAGCAGGAGATGACTTCGCCTTCTTCGCGCAGAATGCCCCGGGCTGTTATGTCTGGCTCGGCAACGGGCCGGTAGTGGATGGGGCACTGCATCACAATACGGCTTATGATTTCAACGACGAGGCGCTTGGATATGGTGCGGCTTATTGGGTGGCGTTGGTGGAGCGGGAGTTGAAGGTTTAGCTAGATGTGGAGCCTCAACAGGTTGTCCTCGATCAGGCCGAGTCTGCTGATAGGCGGTTTGGATTGTAGGCTGCCATGCGGCCGATGCCAATTGTAAC
>NZ_LFIO01001292.1 GCF_001187535.1 Rhizobium ecuadorense | reverse complement strand
GATGAGAACCTCGCCTACCATGCAAGAATGCTGGCGACGAACCAGGTCTATTTCACTTTCCGTGGTGTGAGCGCACATGCGGGCTTCGAGCCCCATCTCGGGCGAAGCGCGCTCGATGCAGTCGAGCTGATGAATGTCGGGGCAAATTTCCTGCGCGAGCACATCGTCCAGGACGGCAGAATTCACTATGCAATAACGGATACCGGCGGAAAGGCGCCCAATGTCGTCCAGTCGCAGGCCGAAGTACTCTACAAGGTCCGCGCGCCGCTGATGGATCAGGTGCGGGACATCACCGACCGGGTCAAGGACGT
>NZ_LFIO01000907.1 GCF_001187535.1 Rhizobium ecuadorense | reverse complement strand
GGCCCCGACGGTTACAATATCGGTGTTCTCCGAGGGCTAGTAAGTGGTGCAACTCTAGCTTCGATGCTTCTATCTACCCGCCTTCCAGTAATCGGTGAAGACCGCAACGGCGCACTCTACGCTAGGATCATGATACAGTTTGTGACTTTGCACGAAGTAACGCATGCGAGAAACGGTCACGTGGATTTCAAAAGGGCGAGGAAACCAGGAACGTTGATGGCAGAAGCAATTGCCCCAACCGACCATGCTTGGGCGCTCATATCTCAGACGTTGGAGTTTGATGCAGATGCAGGAGGTTTCAAGGATGTGGC
>NZ_LFIO01001771.1 GCF_001187535.1 Rhizobium ecuadorense | reverse complement strand
GGATGACGCATCACGGCGGCATTGGTCATGTCCGAGAAAATCTCGACGTCTTCGCTGCGCATCGGTCACTCATAAGCAGATCGGTTATGGGGATGGTGCATATCACTAAACCATGCGCGGCGCAGGGGCTTTCATGAGCTCAAGACCTGAAGCGTTCCAGGAGTACGGGCCGCCCGTGCGGTGGCCCAAGACCGGCAAGCCAGGCTCTATACCAACATGATCCCGCGCAAGAGCGTGATCTATCCGAAATAGGCCGATGCCCGCGCGCCTGGCATCACCGAGGTCGGCCCCTCCGTCTGCTGGTCGTGGAT
>NZ_LFIO01000621.1 GCF_001187535.1 Rhizobium ecuadorense | reverse complement strand
GTGCGGACCAATTCCTTTGCGCCGGAGCCGAGCAGGCCTGTGAGGCCGAGCACCTCGCCGCGGCGAAGCGTAAAACTCACGTCGCTATATTTCCCTGGCGCCGACAGCTGCTCGAGCTTGAGGATTTCCTCGCCCGGCGTCACCTGCGGCTTCGGGAACATCTCCTTGATGTCGCGCTCGACCATCAGCCGGGCAATTGCACCGGCCGAAGTGTCGCCGATCGGCAGGGAGGCGACGTCGAGGCCATTGCGCAGCACGGTGACGTGGTCGCAGAGCTCTTCGATTTCGTTCAGGTAATGCGAGATATAGATG
>NZ_LFIO01001713.1 GCF_001187535.1 Rhizobium ecuadorense | reverse complement strand
CGGATTCCGATTTAAGGAATCATGCAGTAAAGTTTGGAAGGCCTCGCCATCGTGCGGGGCCTTTTTCTATTATCCAGGGCAGTTTCATTCGCGCCGCCTACTCCATTGTGTTTATTCATTCTGAACAACAAAGAGTTGCATTTAAGTATAATTAGATGCAGATTTCGTTGATGGTGGAGGGACCGGAAAATGACTGCAAAGCATGACATGAAGAAGCTCGTGGAGGAAATCTATGCTGTGCGTGACCGCGGCGATGTCGAAGCTACACTGGCGCTGATCGGCGAGGATTGCACCTTTCGCATGGTCGGCAAT
>NZ_LFIO01000617.1 GCF_001187535.1 Rhizobium ecuadorense | reverse complement strand
GGCTCTTTATGTGCTCGGCACCATCGTCGTCCTTGGTGTCGTGCCCCACGAACAGCTCGTGCATTCCGTCGCGCCGTTTTCCGAAGCTGCGGGGATCATGTGGGGGCGCGGCGGGGAACTGGCAATATCGGTCGCAGTCTTGCTGTCATCGATCGGCGCCCTGAACGGCTGGACGCTGCTGATGGGGCAGGTTCCGATGGCTGCTGCCCGGGACGGGCTCTTCCCTCCCCTGTTCGCACGGCTCTCGAGCCGGGGCGTCCCGGCGGTTGGCATGATTGTCTCGGCCTCATTTGCGACCATGCTGGTGCTCGT
>NZ_LFIO01000179.1 GCF_001187535.1 Rhizobium ecuadorense | reverse complement strand
GCGTTTGCAGTTCGGCGGGCATCGGATCGTAAAAGTTCTTCGAAACTTCTGGAGGTAGATGATCCGCATATGTGTCCAAAAGATCCGTCGCAGTTAGGATTTCTCCAGTGTGGTCGTGGCGCCACCGCTCGGCCCCGATGCGTGTCAGAAACGGTAGAAAGCGCTCGAAATGAGTATAGGCTACCTTATTGGGCAGCAAACCTGGTTCCCAATGGAATGCCTTAGCGCGGGGCAATTTTATCTGCAGCGTTACTTCTTCTTTGAAGCCCTTGCCTTCCTTATTGACCTTTTTTCGAACCTGGACTGTGGAGC
>NZ_LFIO01001868.1 GCF_001187535.1 Rhizobium ecuadorense | reverse complement strand
GGCCTCTACTGGATCAGCTTCTTTCCCGGCATTGCCCTTCTGGTCACGATCGCGGCGATTAATCTCGTCGGTGACCGGCTGCGCGATGTGCTCAACCCGAGGAACATGTCATGACCCCGTTGCTGCAAGTGAGCAATCTTGTCACCGAATTCGGCGGCGGTAGGGGACGCCCAAGCCTTTGCGCCGTCAATGATGTGTCGTTCACGGTGGAGCGCGGCAAGGTCCTTGGTCTTGTGGGAGAATCCGGATCCGGAAAGTCGGTGACCGGCTTCTCGATCATGCGGCTCCTCGATAAACCCGGCCGGGTTGCCGG
>NZ_LFIO01000983.1 GCF_001187535.1 Rhizobium ecuadorense | reverse complement strand
GTTCTGGCTCGTTATACGTGGCCATCTCAACAAGCAGATCGCTTATGCGCTCGGCATCTCGGAGCGGACGGTGAAGGTACATCGCCATCAGGTCATGGAAAAGCTCGACGTACGCTCGCTGGCCGAGGTGGTGTCGATCGCTGCATATATTGGTCTCATCGACCAGGATACAGCGGCGCCTTCCCCTTAGGACAATATCAATCGACGTCCCGCCGGCCTAATTTGATCGGGAACCATTATCTCTCATATCGTCAAAAGAGGTGTATGAGGTGGAGAACCCTCGCCGCACGGTCGCGGTCGTCGATGATGACGC
>NZ_LFIO01000664.1 GCF_001187535.1 Rhizobium ecuadorense | reverse complement strand
GGGACTAACCTCTCTCATTTCCACCAGCCTGGGTGCTACGGAGAACGAGGCCGTGAACGCTGTCGCCCGCGGCTTGGGCTTCAAGGCAACCAGCAGCCAGTTGCGAGACGTGATCCTTGCTCGCATCGAAGTGCTTAAGTCCGATGGCGAGTTGTTGGTTCGAGATGGCATGCTCGTCTCGGGGAATGCGATGGCGTCTGCTCAGTGAGGAAGCCTTTCAATGTGACATGCCGAGGATTCCGTCGAGTTCTCGCTGCCCGCGCTTGCCCACCATGGTAAGATCGAACATGGGCTGGCGCATTGGGCCGGCACC
>NZ_LFIO01001217.1 GCF_001187535.1 Rhizobium ecuadorense | reverse complement strand
GCCAGTAATCGCTCCAAACCTATCTGCGGCCCGTGGCCTGAGAACATCGCTTACGCAAAAAACCGTAAAGACGCTTTCGAAATGCGTCATCTTCGTCTGGCGTCTATCAGCCTAGACTGCATATCCATGTCAGCGGCCAAGCCGAAGTCCTTGATGTCTTGAGCGGGCGCATGCTCCAGAAAGTGCGCCAGATCCGACGCCAGGGCACTGGCTGCGGCTGAACGGGTGACAGGTTGAAGACTGAGCCATACTCGCATCCGAAGACTAAGCACGTCGGGCTCGACAGGCGCGTATTTGGATGACAACGACATAAGGGCCGCGAGCTCGGCAGTGTTTTCACCTTGCAGCCTGCGAAGCATCGCAAAGCGGAGCCAATAGTTACCCTCTTTCGGCGAGCACCCAAGAGCGAATTTCATATATCGGTCGGCGCGAGTGAGCGTATCGACCCAAGCCGAAAGATTTGGCTCCTGCGCCGCCTCATCGACGGCGTGGAGCATGATAGTTACCGCCGGCATTAGTAAGTCTTCCCGGCACTCGTGAGACTGCTCGAGCTCCATCGCAAGCGCGGCCGCGCGTTGCGCTGATTTCTGACTTACAGAATGACCACCCTCGATACGAGCAGCCGTCGACACCAGATCGCTGAACCGAAGTGTTTTATAGAACTCGATTCCCGCGAATATCGTTAACAGCCCACAGGCGATCGAAAGCGCCCCACCTAAAATGGATCTCACGCGCTATTTATCTTCCAAGTAATAGTCCGAGTATTTTGAGTGATAGTATTCAACTGATCCATGCGACCGGTAAAGTTTTAGTTTTTTAGTATCGACCTTATTGAGAACCGCACCGATCGTTCTGGAATGTATTGCAGGCTCACTGCTCAAAACAGATTGCACGACCTTGCGAGACGTCATCCCCCACTCAATAACCAGCATAAAACTATCAATGAGGGACGTCATAGCTCGAGCGTCGATGACCGGCCCTGCAGGCGGGAGATCAATGATTACGTAGTCGAACTTGGTGCGAGCGGCTGCCAGAAAATCAGCCATCGCCTTCGACGACAGCAATTGCGCCGAGTTTGAGACGCGTTTATTGACCAACGCTGGTATAAATTCAACACCGCTTTCTTCAATACGGATCAGTATATTTGCGGCCGATGCGGAGCCATTCAAGATCTGGGGCAAGCCAGATTCTGCATTTGGCGCCAAAAGCCTGGAGGCTCCTGGTTGCCTGAAGTCCGCATCAAGAAGCAACGTTCGGCTGCCCTCTGATGCCAGCAAGTGGGCCAAGTTGATAGCAGCGGTGGACTTGCCCTCCCCGGGCAATGCCGAGACAACCCCGACAACCCGGCAGCCAGAGGTTTCATCGGATTCAAGAGCGATCTTCGCAGCTCTCAAAGTCTCTGCGAACATCGACATCGGGTGCGTCATGACATGATTTACCGCGCCATCTTTAACGGTAGGCATGAATCCAAGGAAATCGATATCGAGCGAGTTTCGGACTTGATCTCCAGTTCTGAAATACTTGTCCTGAAACTCGAGAAATGCCGAAGCTGACATGCCAGCGGCAATGCCCAGGATACCGAACAGCGCAAGCGCCAGCGGCTTTTGCGGATAGCTTGGTACAGTCGGATTTTGAGCCTTCTCAATAATCCGCGCCTCGGTTATCGGGAACGACTGTTGCTGCGTGGCTTCCTGATACCGCGCAAGGAACGTCTGATAGAGGTTACGAAAAGTATCGGCCTTCCGTTCAAGTTCACGCAGTTGAACCTGCGTTTCCCCGGCTGCTGCGCTCACTTTGCTGGCTTGCCCGACACTGTCGAAAAGCGACTTTTCCTTCGAAAGGGCTACATCGTAATCGCTCTTATAGCTCTCAGATATGCGACCCAACTCTTCAAACATCAGGCGCTCATACTCGGCCATCTGCCCTCTCAGCCGAACCGCTTGAGTGTGATTGGGCCCAAGCCGTGCAGAGATTTCCGCCTCTGTCTTGGAGGCTTCGAGATATTTCATTCTTAGATCGTTCGAAATCGAACTGTCCAAAACGTCGGTAACGATCGCGTCAGTGCGATGGGCGTCGATGATTATCTTGATACGATCATATCGAGCTTTTGCCTTGGCAGTCTCCGCCTGCGCATCAATGAGCGCCCTGTTAAGCTCAGATAGCTGTTGATCGGATATGAGTTGCCCACTGGTTGCAAGAAGTCCATTGTCGGATTTGAATTTCTGTACCGCCAGATCCGTCTCAAGCGCTTTCTGTCTCAATTCATCGATTCGCTGCTCCAGCCAGTCGCTGGCACGGCGCGTCGCGTCATACTTAGAGTTCAGTTTATCGAGCAGGTAGCCCTCTGCAATGGCATTCACAATTTTCGCAGAAAGGGCGGGCGATCTGGAGGTATACCCTATGTTCAATACGTAGGTTCGACCAACACGGCTCACCGACATGTTCGTTTTTACAGCTGCGGCTGCGTTTTCTCGGGCCTCGTCTATGGCATCCGGGTCTTCTGCCGAACTGGAAAAAAACCGCCGCAAATCAAGGAGCTGAGCCAAGCCGCTGCGAAGTGATTGGCTCGGCGACATGAAGATCGCGTTGTCCTGCAACTTAAGTTTGTCGACGACGGAAAGTGCCACTGAATCGGACCGAAGAACTTCAACTTCGCTCAAAACAGCGGCATCGTCGTTGACGGTGGCTCCGGTCTCGCTCATTTGGCTGAGGAGACCGCTATTGCTTTTGTCAATCAGCAGTGTGGCCGACGCAGTGTACATTGGTACAGCGCTTAGTAGAAAAGCTGCTCCCACCCCGAGCCCAGCTGCGAGCGCGATGGCGACGACAGCCCAGCGTCGACGAATTATCGCGAGGATAGCGTCAACGTCGAAGTTATCGCGTCTGGTACGAAACTCACTGCCGAGTTCAGCGGCATCATTTTTAAATGGGGACAGCATTCTAACTCCAACGGTACCAAATTAATTTGGACTAACCACATTCGTCACGATGGTCGTTGATCTCCCGGCGGCTCTGGCCGCCAACCGTGTCGGTGCAGTCGTCGCGGTCGCCACGTCGCCACCGACATTTCCACTGTTGCCGACCGCTCCCGTATTGCCAATATCTCCTGCCGCGGCAGGAGCGGCACCGTTACCCAGTGCAGCAGTTGCGGTGTCATTGGCGGCACCGAGAAATGCCGTTATGACCTCCTCCAGGCCGCTGGCCGCGATTTTCTCCTGGATTTGAAGCGCATATTCCGGCTGAGATACGGCGCACGCCCGTGCTGTCCACGCCAAACCGGCGCCAATCGCTGATTTTTGGCCCGGCGAGGCGCCGGCGGCAAGCTGGACAAGGCGGTCGACATTATCAAACCGACTTCCAGCGAGGGTCCTGACCTCCAAGGACATTGCCGCACCGCCCGTCGGATATTTTGTGGTCAGACCGGCAGGTTGAGAGGAGAACGAGTCCAACTGCTCCGGGCTCGCCTTCGCCGGAGCGATGAAACACGAGGCTCCCGCGTCAACAGCTGCATGTACTTGACCAGCGCCGAACAACACCACCAAAGCAGCTGCGCACTGTAGTTTAAAATAGCTCATTCCCTCACCTCATTTTCGCGTGCGGACCATATTTTGTGGGAGTGCTTTAAACAACCGCCCGGCCCAGGTTAGTTACCGCATCGTTAATTTCCGGCACATCACGAATAGCATCGCGTGTCGTCACGGTGCTTGATGTTGCCCCCAAAACCGAAGGGAACATCTGGCGCGGCGCCGCCGCCTCCTTCGAAACCGTCTTTGCTGGAGGCAGAGCCCGCTTTGACGGAAAGGACGAGAGTTGTGTTGTCTATGTTGATCTGGGCGCGATCGCTCCCAACCTTACGGCCCTTTGTCCTGACTTTAACTGTCGCTTTCTGGTCCAGCGATCTATCATCGCAGCCAGAACCCAGGAGCGAGCGTCCGGCCGAGCCAACAGCAAGGCCGACGGCCTGAAGAACCTTAGGACCACTTTTCATTAAGATCGCATTTCCTCAAACCTAACATTTTGAAATCGTTTAACAGATCAGCTTGTCGTTTTCGAGCGCTTCGCGATTTATTTTGAAGATGTTGCACTGGGGCAACGTCGTCACGACAAGACTATGTGAATTGTTTAAATGTCGTATTATCTGAGATACCATGCATTCTAATATTGCCTTTGTCTTGACAGGAGATCCCAAAAGCTATTCCGGCGACTGCGGCAAATAGGTTGTTAACGCCCGGTATTTGGAGAGGGAAATCGACCAAGGAATGGGCAAGTAGCGCAATAGTCGCGCTTATACCTAATGCTGCAAACGGACGGAAGCGTCGGCGGAGCTTCATACCGCCGAGATAGGTGCGGCACAAAATCAACATCCCACCCGCCAGTGCAACGAGGAAAATCGCACCAAGGCCGAAAGTGCCCTCCAGAAAAGAGTTGTGCGCCCTATCCCATATACCGTTTATTCCACAATCTGCGCTCCGATAAGGCGGAAACGCCGAGCGAAATGCCCCGAAGCCCGTCCCTACCCAAAAGTTTGCGTCAGCCCTGATGCCAGACAAGACCGATTCGTACGTGCACACCCGACTATCGGCAAGTTTTTCGGTGGTCAGGCGAATGATCGTTCCTTGACCGAACAAAACGATACACGAAAGAATCAAGCCGCCGCCCATGAGCAATGAAGGAATTGCCGTTCGTTGCTTCTGGCGCGCGGGGCCGCCGGAAGAATATGCACGGAGCAATCCTGCCATCAGCAAGCAACCAAGTATAGCGGCTGCTATGCCCGCCCTCGACTTGGTCAAAAGTAGCGCAAATACCCCAATCGCGAACAGCGCGGGCGTCATCCATCTCCATGTGGGCTTCCCCTTGGGTGCTGCACGCTGCCCATAAAACATGAGCGCCAAGAGAATCTGCAGAATGAGACCTATATAGGCCGCTGCGTTATTTCGATTCACAAACGGGCCTGTGAGGCTCTCCTTGTAATGCAGCTTGTCTGCCAAGACGATATGGTCAGGGTCTACAAAAAACTGGATCAGCGCGCCAACTACGATTGCGCCGCCCCATGCACCGAGCAGCCGCAGCAAGCGCAACGCCCTATCGTCGCCGGTCGATACGGCCCGAAACAAAAAGAAAATGGCGATAGGGACGAGTAATCGCAATATCGCGATATCGGTTGCCCCGGGTGACACAGAAATCGTCTTTTGGCGAATACTCTCCAAGCTTTCGAAAGCCGCGCCGAACGTCATGAAAGTCGACATATCCAAGGACTGCGAATATGCGGCAGCTGCCAACGCGCAGGCGATGATGAATAGAAGCCATAGTGTTTTTGTCTCAGCGGCGCGGGGCATAAAAACAAATGCCACTGCGCCTGTTACGAACGTCAGGACAGCGATAAATTGGAACGGAAGTTCGGCGACACCTCCGTATGCTAATGCCGAGAGTGCCACGAGGAAACAGAGCCAATGTGCGTAAAAACGTGACTTCACAAATTTCACCGCACAGCCGTCACTTGCGCGGGTTTCCCAGCGGCGATTGTTTGCGTCATTTCTCGATCCTGCTGCGAGTAGAACGCGGGATTTTGAGCCACGAGAGGAATTATGTACCAGAACATGAAGTCTGCCTGGAGCGGACCATCGTTGTGGTAAAATATGTGCACGAGATACGGGACGAATGCGAGCACGCCCACCAAATTTTTCGAGCAGGCGCGCAGCAGGTATGGAACGACAAAAAGCGCCAACACCCCATGCTTGTTGATAAACATCAAATAGTAATTATGGAGCGCATGGACCGTGATCGCTTGAGAATTGGGATAGTTTTTCAGCCAATCCCAGTACTCGGAATAGTGAGCGATGCTGTCGAATGACAGCCCATATCCGAATGGCCTATAGAAGAATAGCATCGAACCGTAGACGCTAAGTACCAGACGTCCCTCGCCTGAACTGTTTTCCGTGTTGAATGTCCGAAGCCCGGAGGAATTCATGGCCTCAACAATGGAATCTCCAAGGAGAACTGCAGCCACCATGAAAAGGCCTGCTAATAGCCCGAGCATCGGCTTAGCAGACGCCAAATACAGGGAGAAAAATATAGCTAAGCCAAGCATCGGCGACCGATTACCAGAGCATATTGCAACGAAACCGATGAGTGCGATCGTCGCAATCAGTCTTCGATCAAACCCGCTCATGATAGCATTCCGCCCAATTTGGCTAACGCGGTATGCGAAAATTACGGCAAAGGCCAAGCTCAGCTGCGTTCCGAGATGAACCGGGCTATATGACAAACCCAGCGCTCGGTAATGTGGGTCAAATCCCTCGAAATCTACGAGATCCCGCGGCTGTAAAGCGGACAGTGCGTCGTAGGCGGACCAAGCGGGCGAAAATCCGGCAAATTGCAAGACGGCAAAAATTGACGAAATCGCGATCGGCAGCAAAAAAATTAAAACCATTGACTGATAGCCAACGATAGTGATCACGCAATATCCCACAATCACGCCGATGATTGCTTGAATGTGGATCTGGAAAACTTGACCGATGGAGTAGGTGAAGCCGTCGCCAACCAAAGCGCTGGATATCAGTGCACAACAAGTCAAAAACGTAATGACAAATATCTGATTTCTTTGGTCCTTAACCGCGCGAACGATAAGTCCAGGCTCACACGCGCCCACCACGGCAAGTAACACCGCGACGAACAGCAATCTTACGGGCAGCCCACCGACCGATAGTCTCACCAGCACAACGGCAAGCATCATGTTGATCGCAAATAGGGTCGCTACTATCGGTTTCAGCAAGGCGTTACTCAACAGGTTTCGCGGTTTTGGCGTTCAATCAGTGGACTTGCGAGTACCATTCGACGAAGCGCCGAACACCCTCAGACACAGGTGTCTGGGGCGTATAGCCCGTCAACAACTGAAGAAGCTCGGGCGCTGCATAGGTACGAGGCACATCGCCCTGTTGCATAGGTAGCATATTACGCAACGCTTTCTGATCCAGCGCCTGCTCTACAGTTTCGATAAATGTTTCCAAACCAACCGGCTGCCCGCCCCCGATGTTCACAATGCGGAACGGGGCGTGCATTGATATAGTGTCAATCGCGGCGTTTGCAGGTGTCGAGGGCTGCGGAATCACCGGTATGAGTCGGATAATCGCTTCAACCAGATCATCGATATAGGTGAAATCTCGGGACATTTGTCCATGTCCATAAACGTCAATTGGCTTGCCGTCGAGTATGGCACTTACGAATTTGAAGAGCGCCATATCCGGCCGGCCCCACGGGCCGTAAACTGTGAAAAACCGAAATGCGGTGGTGGGGATATTATGAAGATGCGATTGGCTATGCGCCATCACTTCCATAGCTTTTTTTGTCGCTGCGTAGAGGGTCAAAGGCTCGTCTGCCTTGTCCGACTCCCCAAATGGAATCTTGCTATTTGCGCCATAAATCGACGAAGTCGATGCTAGCAGCAGGTGATTGGGTCGAAACTGCCGGCACAAATCCAGTATGTTCCACGAACCCACCAAATTTGATCCGATGTATGCGTCAGGATTCTCCAAGCTATATCTCACGCCTGCTTGAGCGGCGAGGTGCACGACAACATCGGGTCGAGCCGAGTTGAATGCCTCTGTCAGTCGCTCACGGTCCTCGAGCATTGCTATGACCGGGTGGAAACTGCTGTAGCTCGATAGAATTGCGTGCCGCCGTTCCTTTAGAGAAACGTCGTAGTACGGCGTCATCCCATCAAATCCCGTCACGGAATGACCTTCCTCCAACAGGCGTCTCGCAAGATGAAAGCCGATGAAGCCCCCAGTTCCAGTCACTAGAAATTGCATATCTGTTTGTCTTCTCTTTATCTGCGGCAATTTTTGCCTCGGATCATGCCGACACTAAGCACACCCGGATGAATAATCTATAAGGGACAGTCCGATTGGCTATCTCTCAACAAAAACACGCGCCATGTGATCGCGTATTGGCTTTGTGAAGTAACTTGCGACAGATCGATCGTTCCCTCTGATGAACGACTCTACAGGCATGCCGGGAAGGAGTTTCAATTCTTTCAGCTTTGCGACTTCATCAGCAGGGATGGCAATGTCGCATTTGTAAAACGCAGTATTCGTTTTGGTATCCATCTCGAGATCCGCCGATACTCTTACGACCTGGCCAGTCAAATCTGGCGTTGTGTTTCGATCAAACGCACTAAATTTTAGGAACGCTGACTGACCCACGGCAACCTGGTCGATCATCGAGGGAGCAAGCCTCACGCTCACGACCAATTCACTTTGGGATGGCACTATCTGAAGGAGCGTTTCGGCTGGTGTGACAACAGCGCCAACACTGTGGATATTGAGATCGTGAATAGTGCCCGCCGTCGGCGCACGTATTTCAACACGATTCAGTTGGTCGCGGGCCGTGACTTCTTTTTCAGTCAGTTCATCAAGGCGGCTCTGGACGTCTCTTTGCTCTGTTTCAACCTGCGACCTTAGATCCTGATCGATCTGCAATAGCTGAATCCTTATTTCCGAAATCCGAGCTTTCGCGCTCGCTGCAGAGGCAACCAGTTGCCCATTCTCGCCCTGAATGCGCGCTTCGCTTCGATCGAGGCTATTCAATCTATTGAGTGAAACAAGACCTTGCTTGTAAAGACGACGTGTTCCTTCCAATTCTTTATCGATCAGACTGATCTCTTGAGCCTTTGCGGCTTGTTGGGTTTCCAAGCCTTTGATTTGCTCTTGGTACTGGGTGATTTGTTCACCGAGTTGTTGACGCTGTCCCTCGCGCGCGTCTCGGCGGCTCTGAAAGATGCGACGCTCCGCTTCCATCACTCCGTCGATCTTGTCGGGCGCAAGTCGCAACGCTAGCTCCGACGGGACGACAATATCTTGCAGTCCCGTCCCCTCGGCAAAAAGCCTGGCCTTCCTTGAGTAGAGCTGATTAATTGCGGCCTTCAAGATTTCGTAGTTCATCTTGGCAGCAGTTGCATCCAACCTGATTAGCACTTCGTCGCTATGCACGACCTGTCCTTCGCGCACCAGAATCTCGGTTACTATTCCCCCACTAGGGTGTTGGACCGGCTTGATGTTTCCGTCAACGACGAGCGTTCCGGGTGCGACTACTGCGGTTGCGAGTGTTGTACTCCCGGCCCAGACGGCAAAACCGCCAAATATCGAGATCACCGCACATACGCCAAACAGCATATGACTGCGTAGCGATTTTTGCAGTCCCTTTCGCGTCTCCCCGTTCATGCTCCGAGATCTCCATCGACAACCTTAAGCGTTGTTGCCGGCAACGCCCGAGGCCCCTCGGATATTCGATTGATGATGGCATCCCGCTTCCCGTACATTGCGACGTCGCCGTTTCGCAGCATGAGTACATGGTCGACGATGTTCATGATGTCAGAACGATGCGCGACAACAACAACAATACCATTTCTGTCCTTCACTCGTTGCAGTGCGTTAGCGAGCGCACGCTCTCCATCGACGTCCAGATTTGAATTCGGCTCGTCCAGCACCACCAAGAATGGCTTCTTGAAAAGCGCCCTTGCAAGGGCAATACGCTGCCGTTGACCGGCCGATAGATTTTTGCCGCCCTCTCCGACCGCGGTTTCATATCCATGCTCGAAGTGAACGATCATGTCGTGTGCGCCCGCCGCATGGGCTGCATCCAATATATCGTCGTCATTCGCATTTTTATCGAAACGGCTGATGTTTTCCGCTACGGTCCCCTCAAAGAGTTCGACTGTCTGAGGAAGATATCCGATGTGCGAACCACGTGCAGCGTCCGTCCATTGATCTAAGGCCGCACCATCAAGTCTAATCTCTCCCCTTAATGGCGACCAGATCCCGGCAATTGCTCGCACGAGACAGGACTTACCTGAACCGCTAGGACCGATGACGCCGAGTATGCTTCCCGCCTCAAGCGCGAACGAGGCGTTTTTAACAGCTAGCTTCTGGGTCCCGGGTGGCACGATCGCAACGTTCCGAACCTGCAAGTTCAGCTGTGGAGCGGCCAGGTTCGTTTTATGCTCGGTGACCGTTGCTAGTTTGGAACTCTCACTAAGTCGTCGCCAAGCCTGCATCGCGCCAATCAAAGACTTCCATTGGCCGATAACTTGCTCCACTGGTGCGAGCGCGCGGGATACAATTACCGAGGACGCCAAGATCATCCCGCCAGTCAACTGGCCATCAACGACGAGAAACGCTCCGAGTGCGAGGACACCCGACTGGACGGCATATCTGAACGTCTTGGATGCGCTGGCAGCCATACCGGCAAGATCATTTATCTTGCGGCCCGATTTCGCATGCGCCTCGTGATGGTCGAACCATCGCTCATACGCGCGATCGAAAAGCCCCATCGACGCAATGGCTTCCACATTTCGATGAACCTCTTCCTCCAGCCGACCTCGGGCGGCGAGCGTTGAGCTAAGGTTTCGCGCTTCTCGCTTCGTGGCAAAATGCGTTATTGCCGTCAGCATGACCAGGACCAAAAGTGCTGAAGTAGCAGCAACCCCGATATACGGATGAAAAAGAAAACATACGAAAAGGTAGAGAAGCGCCCACGGAAGATCAAACAAAGACAGGAGGCCGCTTCCGGATAGGAACTGCCTTATCTGATCCAAATCCGCGGCCGGCCTCGTTGCACCCGGCCGCACACCTGCAACACGAGGCATCGTTGCAATGATACGGAAGACCGAGGATGCTAGGTCAATATCTAAGACGCCGGCAACACGTGCCATAATACGGCCGCGTACCACGTCCAAAACGCCCGAGAAGAGATAGAGAAATGCAGCGAGAACACCCAGTGCCACGAGCGTAGGCATGTTCTTGCTTGGTATCACCCTGTCGTAGACCTCAATCATGAAGATTGGACCTATAAGCGCCAGAAGGTTTACGCAGCTTGTCAGAACCACAGCCATGATAACTGCGGGAGTAAAAACACGCGGGGGGAACGGTCGAGTGTGACTCATTTTTGACTGCACTTGTTGGGTCCTGCCCTCACGATCCAACGCTTAAGCGGCAACCGCTTTGCTGGACTCGCGATTGTGGATGGGATGAATATCATTGTCATTGGATACGCCGATCTTCGCCAATATTGTTTCAACGACCTCATCCCAATCGGGAAATAGATTCCGATTTACCGTGAACGATTCGGGATCGAGCAGGGCTTGCTCGATCAAATCAGCGAGCTGGGTGCCATTGTTGGGATCGAAGTAGTGAACATCTGGCAGTTGGAGGTCGCGATTGGCGTCAATGTCCGAAAGCAGAACGGGCGCACCGCATTGTATTGCTTCGAGGACCGAATTGGACATACCCTCGTGTATCGAGCAGTTAACAAAAACCGCGGCCTTGCGAAGTCGTTCATAGACCTCCTGCCGATTGAGAGCACCCTCCATCCTGAGGTTTACCAGCCCGCGGCGCACGATATCCGAAGACAAAACGTCAATTTCATTCGTCTTATCGGGCCCACCGACGATCGTGACGGGTGTTGAGTTCAAGACGCTAGCAGCCTCGACCAACACCGAATAGTTCTTCTGGCTCGTAATCCGGCCAACGGCTAGAGCGCCAACGCGCTGAGTTTCAACCGCGCCCTCGTCTCTAGTAATCCCATTCCGGACAAGGGTAGCAGCAATCGCTTTTCTACTAAGGTGACGCTGAATACTGGGCGAAACCGCGATAACGTGATCAGCAAATCGCATCGTCTTTTCCGAAAAACGGAAGTAAAACTTAGCTAACCGGCCCCATTTTGGGAGAAGGTAATCTATGGAACCGCTCCGCACCGTCACCAGCGGGCGTCGACGGGGGTTGAGGCGAGTAAACAAGCCGAGCGCGGCTGAATTTATACCAAGCAAAAAGACGTAGTCGTAACGTCCAGTTAAGCACAGCCAAGCTGCCTTCATGTAATATAATATCTTATCGGTCTTTCCGAAACCAAATGTGCCGGTTACGTGAACTCTTACCGACGAGTGGGCACGGTCGTCGTGTTTTAGGCAGGTAGCCTCTACGTCGATAATCTCTGAAGCACGCTTGCAGAATTCCTCAGCAAACTTCTCGACTCCTCCTTCGTGCCCGGTGATCCCGCGAGCACCGACTACAAGCATTTTCTTTCTACTTGCCAAAACCTACACTCCTTCGAAGGCGCCTGAAAAAATTTGGAGTTAGAAGAATGAAGGAGTACTTGAGGATGGTCCGTGCTGCGTCTGAGAGAGAGCCGGCTTCCGATATGTCCATCAATCGTGCTGCGAATGAAAATAAAGCCTGTCTTTTCCGCTTGGCCACGGTGATAGATTCTGCCGAGTACCGGCGCTGGATGAGTTGCTCCGGAATGCAGGAGAACGTCAGCCCCTGGCGGGCGGATCGAAGATAGAGTTCGTAGTCCTGAGCATATCTGAAAGGTTCACAATAGCCGCCAATGTCGACCACTCGGCTCCGGCGATACGCAACCGTCGATGCGACAATGAAGTTTCTTTTTCGGAGCGCGGCCACTATTTCGTGGCCCTCGATCGGACCTTTGATTGCCCAAGTCGAACTATTGCCTTCAGATTTCCCCTCGGCAAACGAGTATACGAAATCAGCTGAAGTTGCCTGAAAATGCGCATAGATCTTGGCGAGTCTCTGCGCGGTTGGAATGTCATCATCGTCGTTTCGGACAATCACATCGCCGCTCGCAATGCGAAGGCCGACATTCAGGCTTTTCGTCAACCCGAGGTTTGATGGATTGACATGTATCTTCAACCGCTTGTCCATGGCCGCCAGCTCACTGAAGTGGGCCACATCTGCGCTCGGATCGTCGACTACGATGACGATCTCCAGCGGCACATCGGTCTCTCGCCGAAATGTGTCGACAACCTCCTGCAGGTAGCCTCCACCGGTGGTACAAATTAGAATTGAAAGCATCGGGATGCGGCCTGCGAGATTAGTTAAATTATTTTTCCTCGAACGCGCCGCTGACGAGCGGCGCGCTCAGAACCAAACATCAGACGATGTGGGATATCTTCTGCTTGCACGGTCACTGGGAGAAATGTGCGATATGGCTACGGCGTTTCCGCCCTCTCCATGAGCGTCCTAGTAACGTGCAGAGGTGGGTTTGGTGTTAACGAAGAACGGCATTATTTAATTACTTGTGATTGAACGCGCCGATTGTTACCGGCGCGTTCAGACCAACCATCAAACGATGTGGATATCTTCTGCGTGTACGGTCACTGGGGTGAAATCTGCGATATGGATTGCAGCATTTCCGCCCTCACCATCTGCATCGTAGTAAAGTGCGTAGGTTTTCGTGTTAAAGACGAACTGCGCGCCCGCGCCTTCCGCCTCACTCTTGTCACTCGACGTGAATAAAGCGTTGACGTCGTAATCGGCCTTGTTGAATTGCAGCGAGTCGATACCGGATTGGAAATCGCGGATTCGATCGACGCCGTTGGCAATTCCAGCAGCCTCGAACACGATTGTGTCTGCGCCTGCTCCACCGGTGATATCATCGTTGCCGGCCCCGCCGCGGATCGCATCGTTGCCATCCAGGCCCGCGATCTTGTTGTCCCCGGAATCGCCAGACAGCTTGTCCGCAAAAATGGAGCCTTCAAGATTCTCGAAGTTTTTCAACGTGTCGCGGCCAGCACCGATTGTGTCCTGCGACTTTGTGTTGATCGAAAGATCGACCGTCACTCCATTGATCGCGTCTTTGTAAGACACCAAGTCAACACCGGTGCCACCATCCATGAAGTCATTACCGTTGCCACCGCGGATGATATCGTTGCCCGTCAGACCCAATAAGCTGTCGTCGCCGTCGCCGCCGAAGAGGGTGTTGTTTCCGCTGTTTCCCTTGATGGTGTTGTTAAGCTCGTTGCCGGAGCCATTAAGGTTATCTTCGCCCATGAGCGTCAGGTTTTCGACATTGGGACGCAGGGTATAGCTGATGTATGACTTAACGTGGTCAATACCCTCGCCAGCGAGTTCCACCACTACGTCCTGAGCGCTTTGCACGACATAAGTGTCGTTACCTACGCCGCCATACATCTTATCGTTGCCTTCGCCACCATCGAGGAAGTCGTCGCCAGCGCCGCCGACCAAGATGTCGTTCCCGATCCCGCCGCGCAGATTGTCATGGGCATCAGTTCCGACAATGTTATCGCTTCCGTCTGTGCCGTAGACATTAACTGGACCTGCTTGATCAGAAAAGTCGCCGTTCTGTCCCGGCTGAAGATTAATTGTAGCCACTTTTTATACTCCCTGTTAACTTATGTACTGATGTTTTGGGTTAGCTTATCCACATCTCAGGATTTAACTTCCCTCACGCGGGACGCTACTAACATTGTCCTAAATAGCAACCCTATTTAAACGATAATTAACGTGACTGTACCATGGTGAATACTGTTAAAGCCTCGGATATACTCAATCGAAGATTGAATCATTATAGACATTTCACCAACTATTCGATATGGATACAACTCCATGAGCTATTTGCTTAATGCGACATTAACGTCAAAGACCAATTTTGGGGTCAATGACAAATTGTGCATTTGACTTAGCTCTGGCTCACATCCGCGCACGCTGTCAATGCCGAAATAACGAGTTTAACTCCTCGAATCAGTATGGCCTTTCTTGCGTTATTACTGCTTTTTGACGTAGCCAAATCCACATCTCCCGATTTAATTTCCATCGCGTGGGAGGCTACTAACATTGTTTGAAATGGGAATCCGTTTAATCGACAATTAACGTAAACGTACTAGGTAAATATTACGGTGGGGGCGCGAGCGCCTTGATTATATCACTCGGGGGTTGCATACTTCAGCAAGCATTTGGCTGTCGATTGAGCGCCGCGAGCTATCTCCTTAGACATTAACGTATCGTCCAATTTTGGGATCAATGATAAATGTCGGTTTGGAGTGGCTCCGACCCCAATCTGCATCGTACTGAAGCAGCGAAGGATCGAGATAAGGAATATTGACCGACAAGCGCGACGCCCCGCTTTGCTTCTCGCACCGCTCCGACACAGACACATCGTCATTGTGGCCGACAACTCCTCTGCGAGAATTCCGGTCGCGGGTTGGAAGATGCCCTTTGGTATGAGCGCTTTTTGGGACTGTCGGCATACATAAGGAAAACCAAGCCGGGCCAATCCATGGGGCGAAGAGGTCAATCGCCGGTGTGGCCGCTCTGTCGCCGTCGCCATTCCACCAACCGACCGAACCCCGCGCATTCTCTAACATCGCCTCTTCACCACTGGAATGCGCTCTCTCTGGCCATGCTGTCGATTTACAAAACCTGGCGGCCCTGAACCGGACAACCGATTTTCACTATTTGCGGTTTTTTTCGACCGATCACACTCGATTAACAAGAAAACCTTTAGTAATAAAAATTTTGGCAAGTCCCATGCCAGCGGAGATCCTGTGCCAATCGTATCGGTCATTATTCCTTGTTATAACGGTGAACGCACGCTTCGCGAAACCGTCGCTAGTGCCGGCGCGCAGACGCTGACTGATATTGAAATCATTATTGTCAATGACGGATCAACTGATACGTCGGGGCAAATTGCAGAGTCCTTACAACAGCATGACCGCCGGATAGCCGTGCACACGATAACTAATCGGAAGCTCCCAGGTGCGCGGAATTATGGAATCGAGCAGGCATCCGGAAGATATATAGCGCCACTAGACGCAGATGATCTTTGGCATCCGACCTATTTGGAGAAGCTAGTCAAAGAGTTAGACCGAGTCGGCGAGAACTCTGCCTTTGCTTATTCGTTCCTTCGGCGAATAGACGAGAATAGCAACATCATCGAGACGAAACCTTCGATCGCCATAAACGGCACTGCGCTGCAAAGATCGATAGTGCACAATTTTGTTGGGACTGGTTCAGGCATCGTTATTCGTCGGAGCGCGGCCGTTGCCGTTGGAGGATACGATGAGCGCGTCCGCGGCAGTGAAGATTATCTGATGCAGATTAAGCTGGCGGCCGTTGGCGAAGTGGTATGTGTTCCCGAATACCTGATCGGCTACCGGCAATCAGCGACATCAATGTCGATAAGCAGATTTGCGATGGCCCGAGGCTCTTTGGAAGCCCTTGATATCGCCGTTTCGGAAGTTGAAGGCATCAATCCCTCTGTCGCGCGGTGGGCCATGGCTCGGACCCAGATGCACGGGATGATTCAAGCTGCGAAGTCTTATCGTTTTGGCCTCGCCTTCGGCCTTGCCTTCAAAGGGCTTTATAATGATTTTGTCGGGCTTATTGCGGACGGGTTCGAACGCGGGCGCCGCCGATACGGTCGTCCCCACGCAGTAACTTCTTCGGAAACACCGCGCCATTTCAATGACATTGATCCGACGGCCGACGTCGTCGAGCTCAGCAAGACCTTTAGAAGAAAAAGACTAGAAAGAGCTTCCCGCCTTGAAGCGGGGAGCCTCTCTACTTCTAGCTTTCACCGAACTCCTTTGCAACTTCCGCGCGCCGGTCTCTGATAAAGGGCATCGGCAGGTGAACGGGTAACCATCCCTTGAGCTTCAAAGCTGGCATTTCGACAAAGTGCCAGGACGCCGCAGCAACCAAAATCGACGCTGGCAGGCTTATTGCGATCACTGCCCACCATGTCCGCAGCGATGGCAACAGATCGACCACCGCCTGCTGGATTGCGAAATGATAGAGAAAGACCCCATACGAATAGTCGGCTCCCTGCAGGAAGTTGATGCGGCGCGGATTGAGCAGGCCGAGCGCGACGGTCAGGTAGGCCACGAACGGGGCGCAAAAGTACTCGCCCATTGGTAAGCCTGACAACAGAGCGAGGCTGATACCGAGTGCCACGCCAAACGGGATCACTCCAAACGGCAATCTATCGCGATACTGATAGCAAACCACGCCCCATAGGAAAGTCTCGACGAGCACGTTCCCTGGTACTTTCGTCGCTGTGACTGGGAGTTCACCGCCGTGAACGAAAAACCGGGCAATAGGGTAAGCGATCAACATAACCAAACATGCCAGCATGAAGAACTGCCGCTTCTTTGTGAAGCCAACGAGGACTGCGGCAGTCAAACTAATATAGCAAAGTAGCTCGAACGGCACTGTCCAGAGCTGCCCGTTGACCTTGTTGGGATACGGGTTATCGGCGAAAACGCCGGGAAGATAGTAGTAGATATGACCGGTAATGTTGAGCAGGTAACGGAAGAACATCTCACTTCCGAAATACTGCGAAAATGCGACCGTGGTCACGATCGGGCCGAGTATCAAAGCAGAGAGCAGAACTTCAACGGCCAAAGCGGGATAGATACGGAGAAAGCGCAGTCCAAGGAAGTGAATGATCGATTTTGACCGCATAAAACTTCCGGCTACTAGGAAGCCGCTAAGAGCAAAGAACATTGGCAGCACCAAGCGCAACCAGGGACCGTAGAGCCAGGTATCCCAAGCAAAGTCCAAACCCGTGCCGTAGGAGGTGGTTAGACTGTGCAGACACAAAACGATCAACGCGAGCACGATGCGCATACAGTCGAACCCACTTGGTCGACCGGATGCTCCAATAAGCTTGTCTTCTAAAGTAGATCCCCGCATGTGCCGCCCTCATTGCGATGGAAAAGTAACGCACCCTCGACAGGTTCCGCGATAATCAACAGGGCGCTCGACGACTAACGTCGGAGCGCCCTGGGTTGCGTCGCCCAATGTTGCGTTTTATGGACGACGACGGTATCGCGGATGACTAGGCGCACGAGCGGTTCACCTGATGGCAATGCAGGATCGAGCGCACTTCGGCCAAAGAATTATTTATTCGATATTGTCGCTATTTTGAGAGTGGCCGGACTACCGCCAACCGACTTTGTCGGCGTCCGAAAACGAAGGCCGGAAACATGCGATTGTTCCGAACACGTGATAGAGAGCATGCAATCCAGACATGCAGTTCCTAACTTTTTCAAGCCGACGCTCTATGGGCAATTCGTACTGGAAGCTCAATCTCATCCCCGCCTGAATCTGACGGACTGGACGCGGACGGAAGGGTAATCTCATCGATGCAAATGGAACAAATTAGCTCGTCGCCATCGATCTTCTTGCCCTTACCACACCGCATACATGAGTGCCCACGCTTCTTCCTGCCGAACAACATCGAACCGGTACTTCCCTTAATCTGTTAAAGTGTTACGAGCAAAACTCAAAATGTTATACGCTTGATGCATTGCGGCAATTCTTATATTTTTGCTTGCATTTTAAACTCTCTCAAATCCAGTCTAGGTGGACGGCAAAGCGCTGCTTGCATGCCCATTAAACGTAGTAAAAGTTATTTCGCGCTGCGGCAGTCTAAAAGACTGCATAACTTTCCATTTGTCCGCAAATGGCCGAACCTGGACAAACGAGGATCTCGCCAGGATATGACCTACGACTCAGCTGGTGCAGGGTATACCGCGAAGATTCACTGGCATCCCTGGGAGCTTGTTGTCTCTTGGAAAGGGCCGCAACAGCGGCATCGACGGCTGGCATTGCGGTCTCACCGACCCAGTGCCGCAGAATATCAACGAATTTAAAATCATCCCCAGCAGTGCCTAAAAACCATCATAAGTCCATAGACCGGACTTTGACCTCGCCCCATTTGTTTCAAACAGTAATTGCAAATTTCTCTGTAAAGTCGAGCCCCGCTTCGGACCTTTTTTGGGTCTAAGTAGAAACATTGGACTTTATCAACAGCGCTGTCGGCGCCTTAGCCGGAAATTTTTTATTTTAACTCAAGTGACTTCCGTGATTGTGAAAGACTTTTCGCAATTGCGTCTCCTGACTTGCCTGAAAGTAACGGAATTTTGGGAACATCAGCACTGCATACGCATCCAGCTATTCCAGGGTTGAACCTTTCCAAACCGTCGAGACCGCTCGGCTCTATCCATCTGTCGTCGATGGACCTTAATGATGGCCAGCTCGATCGCGCATTTCTGATGCGGGAACCGTGAAGCGCTCAGACAAGCGGGTGGCTTTTAACGGTCGCCTCGGTCACTCAAACCGGCAATATTTACTTAAAATGCGGACGGGCTGTGGTGCATTCCTATTTAACATTCGCCGCCGCTTAACCCGGAAGCTGGAAACCCGGACCTCATTGCGATCCTGAATGATATCTGGTGTCGATCAGCCCGGATACATCGGCCTCCGGTTCTTCGATAAGCGAGGAGATGACCTGTCTCGCCACCAGTGGCTCAGCGATGGTCGCTGTCAGCGACATGATCTCGATCCCGAAACCAGGAAATGGTCTCGATCCGGTCGGTGAGGAGACGCGTGAGCCGTTTGACGTCGCGCACCGGCGTGGCGGTGCCGGCGCGGATCGCCTGGTAGGTGTTGTCGACCCGTTGAAACAAGAGATCAACACGCCGAACTCCAAGGGCTTTTTCCTCAAGCGCGCGACAGAGCTGATCGACCAGCCTGGCCGTGTAGCGTGCGATGGTCTCGGCGGCGCCGATCGGCTCCCCGAAGGCGCGACGGACTTCGATGAGATCTGGCGTGCGCAGCGGATCGATCGGTTCGGCAAGCCGTCCCATGGCCTGGTCGATCCGGCGGCCGAGCTCCGGCCCGAAACGCAACGCAAGCGGCGCCCGCGGCTGGCTCGCGACGTCCCCGATCGTCTTGAAGCCGAGAACCCGGAGAACGTCGGTGACGGCATTGTCGAGACGCAGCGCCGCGACCGGCAGGCGATGCAAGAGATCGACGTGCCCATTGGGCCGAACGACAAGCGTGGGAGCGGCACGATACCGGGCGCCGGCATGCGCCGCGCCCCAAGTGTCAGCGACGGCTGCACGCGCGAAAATGCCGGAATGTAAGAAGCGGTTGACCATGCCGGACAGCATCAACTCCTCGCCGCCGTGGAGATGATCGGCGCCGGTCGTGTCGATTACCAGGCCGTCCGGCGGATCGGCGGCAACGATCGGCGCATAACGTTGCAGCGCCCAGAGCGCCAGGCGTTCGAGCGCCTTGAGGTCGGCGGCCGGATCGGCATCCATGACCACCAGCCCGGAAACGAGCGCCTGCGCCTTAGTGGCGGGCATGCCGACGCGCAGGCCGGCAGCCTGGGCGGCACGGTCGACGGCCACTACACTCCGGCGCCTCTGCTGGCGGCCGATCAGGACGAGCGGCGTCTCAGGCGGAGGCGAAGCGTCGCCCAATTTGGCATCACATGCCTCCACTTCGAAATCAGCGCTTTCACCCGCGCGGGCGCGGATGAGTTCAAGCAGCCAGCGGGCGCGGCCGACACCGGGCACCGGCAGGGGCGTCGACGGCAACACCGAGACACGCCACCGCGTCACCGACGCCGTCGGCTGCCCGAAATCGGATGCCTCGGTCTGGCGGCGCCAGCGTCGAATGGCGACGCCGATCGTGCCGGATCCCTCGGCCGCCAGCTGCAGGCGGCGCGAAGCAGTCATCGAGAGCCGGGCGAGCTCGCCGACGACGGCACCAAGGCCGCCATGCCGCAGCCCCTCCTCAATACAGGAAAGCAGCGCCTTCTCGTCGCCGGCCTCGACATGGATGACGCGGCCGGGAAGCAGGCCGACCTGGGCCAGCGCCGGCGCGAAGAGATCGGCGCGGGTCATGCACCAGAGCACCTTGCCCTTGGTTCGCGCCGCGATGCCGGCGGCGAACAGCGCGGCCGCCGCTCCATCGATCGCACCATTGCCTCCGCCAGCGACCTCATGCAGGGCCCCGAGGACCAGCCCTCCTCCCGGTAGCCGGCCGTCGATCGCAGGGATGCCGAAGGGAAGCACTGCGCGAGTCCGAATCCCCGCACCCTCCAGCCGCTCGATGCGCTCGCGCAGCTCGGCAATGACGGGGTTGACGGCGTGGTCACGCATGCGAAATGGCACCTCCAATGGGCTTTGCAACGGCGCTCGCGACGCGCTCAAGTTGAGCGTAGGGCTGGCCTGCCGGATTCCATGAACGGATTCAATTCGATGCGGGAGTTGGGAATATTTTCGCATGCCACGGTCGGAACCACGTAACGACCTCGATCCGAGCATTGGACGTGTTGGCCGACTGCGATCAGTACACTTGCACGCCGCGCCGCTCCAACTCCTCGAAGATATCTTGTGTGCCCGACTTCTTGCGAAACCGTCCCGCCTCTTTGAGCGCCGGCAGATCGAGCAAGGCGTCGAGATTCTCGGACGGGACATTGATGTCGACCCGCTCGAGTTTCCTGAGCGGAACGAGGGCGCGAAGATCGACCTTGTCGATCATGGAGTTGACCGAAAAGCTTTTCAGGTTGGGGCAGAAACGGATCCCGGAGAGGTCCGTCACATCGAACGCGTTTTCCTCGCCGCCCCAGAAATACCAGGCAAACGGATAGATCGCCGCGCCGCCATCGAGCTCGATATCCTCGACAGAGGCCAGCAGTTCCTCGGTCAGCGGATAGCGGACCAGATAATCCAGCGCTTCCGGGATGAGCTCGTAGCCATCCCTCTCCAGATCGACCGCACGCCCGAGCACATGGGTCGCAAGCTGTTCCGGTGTGCCGATATCAAGCAGTTTCGCATAGAGAAGCGAGGACAAGACCGCCAGCTTCAGGCTCGGATCTGAGAAAGGAGCGCCGGAAGCGCCGCTCACGACAGGGTAAGGCGGAGCACTCGGCTCCGCATATTCCGCATCTGGATTGAAAATGGCGATGCCGGAGACCACGTCGAACGTGATGCGGGCGGAAAGGGTGCCTTCTGGCAGCTGCTTCGTGCCGAAACGCGCACCCCCACTCGTGGTGCTTTCCTTGCCGATCTCCATATCCGGCACCGTCGCTCGGAGATCCGCAAGCGATATCCCCATCGGGATGCCTGCGATGGTATGCATGAAGCGGGAGTTGAAATCGATCCGGCCGATCAGCCCTTTTCGATCGATCCGCGCGATAACGCCATGGGTGTTTTCGAGAATGTCGATCACGCCACCCTTGTGCGGCGCCGGCGCACGCCAGGCAGAGCCCATGGCCCTCTCGACTGCCGACATCGGCATGCCGGGCCGCAGCGCTGCAAGCGCTGGTGCATCAACCGGTCCGTTCGACGCCGCCATGCCTTCACCCGCTGCCGCGACGGATAGGGCCAAAATAGCCGTACCGATCAGGAATTCCCGTTTTCTCATGAGCTTCGTCCCCAGCCGAACAGACATCTTCTTGCGCTTAAGGTTTGTGACCGGCTCCCCTCCCGTTTTGAAATCAACGATCGGTGAAGCGCTGCTCTCTCGTCACTTCAACAAGGCGCGGACCTTTTTCAGAGACTTCGCAACAAGATCAAAGGGACGCTTTTCGTCATTGTCGGCCAGGTGCTTATCAGCGCCTCTGGCAAGGAGAAGTTCATAGTTGGGAACGGCCTCGTCGTAGTCTTCATGTTCAGCAGCATAATGCAGCATGGTGCGGCCCTTGCCGTCGCGCGCGTTGATGTCGATCCCCAAACCAAGGAGAAAGTCGAGAAAAGCAACCTCCGCCGGGAACTGCTGTCGCGGCAGCCAGTGGTAGAGGGTCAAATTGTGCAGGAGGGTCTGCTCACCCGGCTGAAGAGCCAGGGGATCGAGCCCTTTGGCCGTGATCAGCGTGAAGCGGTCTTGATCGTAACAGTAGGCCAGCGTCGAACGTCCATCCGCATCGGCAAGGGTGGCGTCCGCTCCCAGCTCGAGCAGGGCCTTGATCGGGCTGTCCCCCTCAAGCTTTCCGGAGAGCAGCGCAGCTTGCAGCGGCGTATAATTCATCCCCCTCTCACCTTCAGGCAGAGTGGCGAGCGTGTTGATGTCGGCACCACCTGCCACAAGGATGCGCACCTTGTCTCCCGTTCTGGCCGAGTGGAGCGGCGTGGTACCATGGATGTCTCGGATGTTCGGATCGGCGCCGTGGGCGAGCAGAACCTTTGCCGTCGCGCTCCCGCCCCAGCCGAGCATGGTAATGCCGTTGTCCCAGCGTGCGTCCGGATCTGCGCCAGCGTCGAGCAACGCTTCCAGCATCTGCAGATATTCATCGCGGCTGAGGTGGGCTTCGAGTTTTCTGTCGACCTCCTCAAGTGATTTTCTGGATCGTTCCTCCATGGCGCGTTTGGCTTCGCGGTAATCCTCGCGGGTTTCCTCGTCTTCCGCGCCCTCAATCAGTTTGTCATACATCGAGGCGTCGCCGAAACTGGAGCTTTCGGCCAGCCGCTCGCGATATTCCTCGCGGGTCATCGAGGCCATCTCTGCGCGCGTAACGACGAGATCGTGCAGCGGCCAATAGCGCTGCTGCTTCCAACCGTTGACGCGGGCGCCGTTGGCAATGAGCCAGCGGACCGTGGCGAGCGAGCTCTCCTTGACTGCGGCGTTGAGCGGCAGAAGCCTCGTATTGAGCGTCGCACCTGCTTGGACGAGCCGTTCGATCAAGGCTGTATTGTTATGACGAGTTGCGTAAGTAATCGCCGTGGAGAACTCGTCGTTCCAACTCATCTGGTCCATCAGCCATTCGCTCGTCGGCACGCAGTCGGGCTTGGCGCCGGCCAAGAGCGCGGCATTGACGCCTGCGACCGAATTGGCTCGCGCCGCATCGAGCAGAGCACGATCCGCAACCGTCGTTTCAAGGACAGCCAGCGGAGGCTCGTCGGGGTCGGTATCGATCGGATCACGCTCCAGCCATGCGATCCATGCTTTCGATCCTTCGCTGTCGGCTTCGAGGTAGAAGGTATCTTTTTCCTGACCCTTGCTGAAACGCATCCAGGAGGCCCATTCCGTGCCGGCCAGCCCAAGTCTGGACATCTGATCGATGAAGGTGAAAAAGTCCGGGGCGAGCGCCAAACCGTGAATCATTTCCAATTCGTGCGAGAAATAGCGCACCGGCTGTTTTGCCGGATCGGGATTGGAGGTATCGATCGTCAACCAATCGCCATTGACGAGATTATAAAAAGCAAACTGGTTTTCCCATAGTTCCGGTCGGTTCGGGGCCTCCGACAAATCGCGCGACGCCAGGCCTTCCTTCCAATCGAGAAAGATCGGCATTGCCATTCGGTCGATATGGGCAAGGCTCCAGACAGCATAGCGATTGAAACTCATGGTGGGCATGTGGTCCCGTTCCATGGAGTGAAGGTGTGACGGAATATGCCAGCCGAAGGTCACCTCGCCCGACAACGTCGTCAGGGCCGCGCGCAATTGAGCTGGAATGGCCATTCGGTAGCGTTGTTCGACGGCTGCAACTTCCGGCTCCGTGGCGGGGGGCGCGATTTGAAGTGGGGTTATTTCCCAGCCGCGTTTTCGAGCGATACCCTCCATCCAACGCCACTTCGCTTGCCATTCTTTCCAACGTGATTGCAAAGTTGATTCCTTCTCAAAACTCGCGCCAAGCAGCGTCGGCGAGGTCAAAATCAATAGGCCCGTCTCAAGCAGATGACGGCGGGTTAAGATGGAAAAGACATTGGGCATAGCATCCGCTTGCATGTCACAGGTTGTATCAGGCTTGGAATTTGCACGCTTTTGGACCAGTCTTCAAGCCTTATCGCTGCCGGGGATCTCCCCGTTTCGGACGCCTTCTAAAGTCGGTAGTAGTTGTTCCGCGTGCGCCACTTAGGATAGGTTCCCCGCCAGAGGTTTGCACCGGCAGCCATACTGAGAGCTCAATCTACACAGTTGCAGCCAACATTCGGAGTGTGAGACATGTCCCAGCAGCGCCCCCCTGGCTCTGTCCCGAACATCTGGGCGTCGGCGGAACGACCCGCTTTTCGCAAGAGCTTCGCATTGGAACTCGATGATCATCTCGCCATCCTACATGCATCGCGCCAACTCCTGCCCACCGGTCTAACCGTCGGAGCGGTTGGACTGGTTGCGCTTTTTGTCTCGCTCTTCACGAACTTCGACAAATTGCAGGCCGGCGACGTCGTCACGTTTATCGTATATGAAGCGACCACGATTGGCGCTTGCACCGCGCTGACCTACCTGTTGCTCAAACCCGCACGGCAATTCCTCCGCTCTATGTACCGCCGGCGGCTGGCGAAAGCAGGCGTCATAGGCAAACCCGTCGAATCCACCGTGGACACAAATGGCATCAGCTATACCGTCCTGGGCCAGACCGTCACATGCACGTGGGATTCGCTCTATGCGCTCGAGGAGGATGAGGGAACCTTCCATTTTTGGATGTCAAAACTCGCCTCCCACCCGTGGCCGTCGCGCGTATTCAGCTCGGAGGAGGAGCGGCAAGATTTCCGCGACAGTGTGCTGAAATGGTCGGGCCGGCCGTTTTCAGCCCCTGTATTGGCTCGCCTGGGAGCAGCAGGCAGGGCGAACCTTGGCACGGATGGCGGGCGAGACAAGTCCTGAGAGGGAACTCGCAAAGTGGGCGCGGTTGAAAGGCCGGTTGGACCACGCATATTTTCCCACGACGCTACAAAATAGCCGAGGACTTAGGGAATGGCTGACGTTTTGATGCGGAAGCGAGATCTGATGGTTGGCGTGGCTGCGGTTGCGCTTGCGAGCATTCCTGGAGGGCGGGTGATGGCAGCATCGAACGACAGTGTGGATATCGCGGCGCTCGCAGCCCTAAGGCCCGGAATGCCGATGGCGAGGGTCGAGGCAGCAATGGGTGCCGCCTGGAAGCCACTTGCGCCACATAAAGGCGGCAAGATCGACCTGCTCGAAAACAGCCACGGCTTCGTCGCATGGATCGATCGAGATGGGTTGATCGGAATGCTCGACTACAACAATCGCTTCTTGCATCCGGTCGGCGACATCGCAATGGGAATGAAGATCGAGCAGGTGCGCTCCGCCATGCCGTCTCTTGAGATCGGAGACGACCTTCCGATGATGCGAGGCGTCCGATTGGGCGTGCGACGATTTCCCGAGGGCTATACCATGCGTGTCAGCCTCACCCTCGAGACCGTCAACGAAATCGGCTTCTCCAATCCAGCGGCGGAATATCCGGAACCGACGGAGCCATCCTATCCGGCCGCAGTGAGCGTTGCCGGTGCTCCCTTTGCGGATCCAAACCTCAAGCTCGTCGTGCTGTCTTCGCTTCTCGACGCGAAGCACATTGATCTCGGCACGCCCGGGCAGCTTGCGGCCCACGTTCTCGGCCGAGCCGTCGATCTCGAGGACGAAGGCTATGAAATCATTCCACAGGCACGGGACTATCTGGAACGATATCCGCTGACTGACGATCTCCTCGCCACCGTGGAGGAGATCGAGTTCGACGGCGGCGGAACCGTTTATGAGTACGCCTGGTATTTCTGGGACGGCGAAGATGATGTCTTCGATGTGAAAGACCTGTCGGGGATCGAGCTCTGCAGGAACCTGAAAAGGTTTTCCGCGATCTCGATGATCGGAAACGTCGACGTGCGCACCCTCGTGTCATTTCCTAAACTGGAACATTTACGCCTCAGCACCGGGATCGATCACATCGAAGGTCTGCTCGACTTGCCGAGGTTGAAAGAAGTCAGGGTCCTCGACGACGGAGTCTATAACGAGGTGGCGACGGCCGGCACGCCAACCAGGCGCATCTTCGACACGTTGAAGGATCGCGGGGTCCGCGTGTGGGTGCACTGGATGTCTGCCACGGAGCCTACTCCGCCTGCTTTCGAATGAGCAGGGGTGGAGCTTGGGGGCCTAATCAAGTGTTGCGGGAACTATCATTTGTAGGCGAGAGCGAATGGTTTCGACGGCAGGCCCCGAGGCGTCCCTTGAAGTGGTTGATATCGCACCGAAGGCTGCTATGTTCTCTTTTTGTTTCGACGTGAATGTCTAAAGCCGATCTGATCGCGATCGCTGAAGCCGCCATGAATGACATGAACTCGACCCCCGTCCGAAAAATCGTCCACGTCGACATGGATGCTTTTTATGCGTCGGTCGAGCAGCGCGATAATCCGGAATTGCGCGGCAAGCCGATTGCCGTCGGTGGATCGGCTGCCCGTGGGGTGGTCGCGGCGGCGAGCTACGAGGCGCGCAAATACGGGGTCCACTCCGCGATGCCGTCGGTGACCGCCAAGCGCAAATGTCCGGAGCTGATCTTCGTGCCGCCCCGCTTCGATGTCTACAAGGCCGTGTCGCAGCAGATCCGTGAGATCTTTGCCGAATACACGCCACTCATCGAACCGCTGTCGCTTGACGAGGCCTATCTCGATGTCACCGAGAATCTGAAAGGGATGGAGATCGCAACCGAGATCGCGCTGGAGATCCGCACCAGGATCAAGCAGGCGACCGGTCTTAACGCTTCGGCTGGCATTTCCTACAACAAGTTTCTCGCCAAGATGGCGAGCGACCTCAACAAGCCCAACGGCCAGGCCGTCATCACGCCGAAGAACGGGCCGGCCTTCGTCGAGTCCCTCTCCGTCAAGAAATTCCATGGCGTCGGGCCGGCAACGGCGGAAAAAATGCACCGGCTGGGGATCGACACAGGCGCCGACCTCAAGGAGCAGACGCTCGAGTTCCTCGTCGACCACTTCGGGAAGTCGGGGCCGTATTTCTACGGCATTGCCCGCGGCATCGACGAGCGGCAGGTCAAGCCGAACCGAGTGCGCAAATCCGTCGGCGCCGAGGATACCTTCCCACAAGACCTCCATACCTACGACCCGGCCCGTGAAGGGCTTCAGCCGCTGATCGAAAAGGTGTGGAGTTATTGTGAGGCCAACGGGATCGCCGCCAAGACGGTGACGCTCAAGGTCAAATATGCCGACTTCAACCAGATCACCCGCAGCAAGACGGTTCCGGTCCCTCTGGCGGCGATCGGCGATCTGGAGGACATCGTCAGCTTTCTGCTGGCGTCGATCTTTCCGCCCCGAAAGGGCATTCGCCTGCTCGGTGTCTCGCTGTCCTCACTGGAACGGACGGCCTCCACAGCTGAGCCGCAGTTGCGGTTGGCGCTTTAGACCGCCAGCATCGACTGGGCAAGCGCGCCGGCCTGGCGCTTAACTCGGAAAGTCCCCGCCGGCGGTGGCCGCAGGATTTCCTCTTCGGGGACAAGACCGTCCAGCCAGGCCATGCGTTGATCGCGTGTCAGCACTGCCATCTGCCGGTCGTGAATTGGCGCGATATCGGCACTCGCCTCGATGGTCAGGATGGCATAGGCCTCTGGCCATTTATCGAACGCCGGCCGCCAGATCCCCGCGAAATAAAACCAATCGCCGTTGGCGAGCGAGAAGCTTAGGTTCTTGTGGCGAAACTCCGAGGCCGGCACCAGGCAGCGGTGGCTCGGGAACGTCCGCCCTTCCGATCGGACGACATTGACGGCACGCGGGCCGCCGTCGCGGGGACGCAGCCCCCATGGAAGTTCCACCATCTCCACATCGCCGTCATGGCGCCTTATGATGACGCGGCGCTCGTCGAGCGGGGCGTCGGACTGGAAAACCTTCGCGCGCATCATAGATAGAACATATCAGGAACACTTTTTCCAAGCAACCAAGCTATAATGGGGGACGCATGTGCAATGATTATCGGCTGATGGTGGACGCAGCTTCGATCGTAAAGGACTTCGCCGATCTGAAGATCAGGATCCGCTTTGGTGAAGGCATACCGAACCTCGAAGCGCGCGAGGACATCAAGATCACCGACGCCGGCCCCATCGTCAGGTCGATCGACGGAGCCCGCGATGAGACCGAGCTCGTGCAGCGGCGCTGGAGCTGGCCCGGACCGAATAAGCGGCCGGTGTATAATTTCCGGTCGGACGGTCGGGAGTTCACCTCCAATCGCTGCCTGATTATTGCCGACGGCTTTTGCGAGTTCACGGAACCAACGGACCCGAAAAAGAAGCGCAAGGACAAGTGGCTGCTCACGAAGAAGGACGAGGCGATCTTCTGCATCGCCGGCATCTGGCGCGAAACGCCGGAGGTCGGCCAAGCCTTCACCATGTTGACGATGGAGCCGGGTCCGGACATCGCACCGTACCACGACCGGCAGATCGTTATCCTCGAGCGCAACGCCTGGGCCGGCTGGCTCGATCCGACCGTTTCGGCAACATCGTTGATCAAGCCGCTTGCCGCGGGCACCCTCACTGTGGAACAGGTTGGGTAATCCCCCGCGGCAGCAATATTGCCTCGCTCCAACGGTTTGTTTGCCGGTTCCGGAAAGCCGTATAGACGAGTGCTGGCATTAGCGATCCCCGTGGTCTCGTCGCGCCGGCATTGCGTGAGTAATCCCTCGCGATCACTCGGCTGAAGGACTCGACTCTTCAGATCCACTCTGGTGCACTGCCGGCATGACCAAGCCGCCAGGAAAGAAGACGCAACCGCTATTGGGCGCCGCCGAAGCCTCGCTTCGAAGCCGCGCACGAAAACCGCGCGACCCAAAGCAGCCGTTATTGCCGTTCGATCCGATGCCAGATCGTGTCGAGCCATGCCTGGCGCTCCTCGCGTCGAAACCGCCCAAAGGCCCGCAATGGATCTACGAGGTGAAATGGGACGGCTATCGGCTCGCGATCCACGTCGAACCAACGCGCGTTCGGGTCATCACTCGGGGTGGCCACGATTGGACGCATCGGTTCCCCTCCGTCGCGCAGGGGGCGGCGTGGCTAGGCGGAACGATGGTCCTCGACGGTGAGGCCGTCGTGCTCGATGAACAGGGCCGCTCCGATTTCGGCGCCTTGCAGCAGGCGCTTGGCGGGCGCGGCGGCAAACGAAGTGCCGATGAAGCGATCTTCTTCGCCTTCGACATCCTGTACCTCGACGGGCATGATCTCCGGCGAATGGCGTTCTCCGAGCGCCGGCAGATGCTCGAGAGCATCATTCCGGCGGACAGTTTCGGCGCCATCCGGCTTTCCGAAGCGATCGAGGCCGATGGTGACGAGTTGTTCGCGTCAGCCTGCGAGCACGGGCTCGAAGGACTCATTGCGAAGAAGCTCGATGCGCCCTACCGATCGGGCCGTCTCGGTGACTGGCTCAAGATCAAATGCGTCCTAAGCGACAGCTTTTTCATCGTCGGCTATGAAACCTCCGCGGCGGCGTTGGGCGGTATTGGGCGATTATTGCTCGCCGCTTATTCCGATAACGATCTCGTCTATGTCGGCGGCGTAGGCACCGGTTTCAAAGAACGCGAGACCGCCCGTCTCCGGCAGGACCTCGATAAGATCAAGGCGGCGAAACCGCCCGTGGAGCTGAAGCGAAAGGGCGCTATCTGGGTTCAGCCCACCCTAATTGCTGAAATCGAGTATCGCGCTTGGACGGATGACGGAAAACTTCGGCATCCCTCATACAAAGGCCTGCGTGAAAGACAGGATAATGCGGCAGTCTATCGAATTGGCAGGGAATCGACATGAAGGGCATGTTCGCAAACATTAGCGATCCCGATACCGCCGCCGAAGCTGCGATCGAGCTGTTTGGCGCCGAAGCCGCGACCGCTGTCGCCTACTGCGCCCTTCAGGCTCGCACAGATCAACGAAACGAAGACTACAAGTTTTGGTTTGAGACGTTCTGTCGTCTCACCGGTCTGCCATCAATGCGCATCGCGCATTAGGTATTCGTTGCGAGAGCCTTGATAGAACCGAACGCGCGGCACCCTCTCCACCTGAGATAACAAGGACAAAGCGGCTCGTGATCGCGAGGTATGATCACGGTAGGGCCAATCCTTAAACCGAAGAAAATCCGTCTCCCAAGTCACGGTCAAAAGGGTTAGGATTTCCACTGCCAAGCCCAATTACCATCAGAGGATATTCGATGTTGCTTGGCTGGAGCCCTAATATCGTAGAAACATCTTGATCGTAGAACGCCGCAGTCGGCCACGTCCGGATGTCAACAGACGTAGCGACCATCTGTACCACCTGCGACAGGTGACCCGCGTCTAATAATGCGACGCGGTATGACCGAGAATTTCTGTATTTCCACATCAGCTTGTCAAAGCGGCAGGTTATGATGATTGCGGCGCTCACGTCGTCGGAAAAACCTTGATCCCCAAAAAGACGCGCGAAACTGAAATCGTCCGCTAGGTCAGCGACACGTGCCAGATGGTCGTTGTGTGATTGGTAGTGGAAAATGCCGGCGTTAAGATCTGCGACGCGATCGGCAATCAGGTAACATTCACAGCTTTGAAGGGATCCTCCCGAAGGCGCGGCCCGACGCTTCGTCGGCGTAAACATCCCCATTTTCTTATATGCGTCCCCATCGTGCTCGCGATATCGGAACGCGTTGCGAATTACGGTCGCCACCGCCCGAAATTGCAATCGCTGTCGGGTGAACCGTCGAGTTGTTATTCGCCGCTCAAGTGCGTCTTTGAGTGTTCCGAGGTCATCGACCGAATCCTCGCCAAGATCGATCGGCTCGACGCCGCGCACTGTGGCGAAAGCGTCGCCGGGCAGCGCGTCCATGATGCCCTCGCAGTTCTCCACATATCGACGTGCGCTCTCCTCGTGGGTAGCATCCGATTCCGCGGATCGTCGCAGATAAGTCCCAAAATGGAAAATCTGAGAAAGAGCATCCCAATCCCACGGGACTCTGAATGCGTGGTTCAAACCGGCGCGCTTAACTTGAGCTGCCGCCTGTTCCTGTCCCAATTTAGGACCACCAAGCAGGACCGCCAATGCATCGAGACTGATATGAAACTGGCGTTGAGCGATGTAATCGTAAGCAAGGAGTTTGCCGTCACGCACGACGACGAAAAAGTCACGCGGTTCGATCTCGTCACTCATTTTCGTCGATGACGGTTAACGCCACTCGCGGGCGCGTCTGACAGCAGGCGCGTGATAAGTTACGTACTTATCTGGACCGCCACCACCGCCCATCATGGCTACCTCTTGGACATGCTGGGGAACGTCCGCGTTACTTTCGTAGGTTGCGCCATCTGCCGCTGCAGAAAAAGACGCGGTCACGCCAGGGAACTCGCTCTTAATCTTATCGAAACTGTCGCTGCTGAGTTGCCTAACCGCTTGCCATTGGGTGATGTCTTCGGTCGGGCTTTCTCTTGTAAAGAGATTACCAGAAAACTCGGTATACCAAGCATCACTGATTTTAACGAGTTTAACCACAGGTGTTTCCTCCGCGCCCATCAGAAGTTGAATAGTATTAATTATACTAGCCTTAGAGTCAATGCTTGCGCATGGCTCCATCAAATTGATTGAGCCAATGGCGTCCTGCGTCGACGCAATAGACCGGCTGCGGATTTTTGAAGCCAAGGAACCGTCATCAGAGCCATAAAAGACGCTCCGGCGTCTTGAGCGGAATCGAACTCTCGGCACCATATTTGTCTCCGCCACTTCGATTTAAATCAACTGCTTCTTTCGAAGCGGAAGCCAGCCTATTCTCCAAACGGAAGTTCAATTTCTTCGCGGTTTTTTTTTGCGCCCTCGATCAGGACCGCGTTGAACCGCTCGGCATCTTGTGCCGGCAGCATTCCCGCCCCGGTTCGAATACCTTCTTGCCACGCTGGCCCGCGCTCCCATGCTTCGTTGTAGACGAGCGCCAAGTCGGCAGATCGCCTTGTCTGCTGCAGGGCTTCAAAGAGTAGCGCAGCTTGACGAACATCCTTCTCTCGCTTCGCCGGCCCTTGCCCGTCAGTGTGTCGGCGGCTGGCGACTATGAGCTTGTGGATCGCATACCGGGACGGATCAGGGACGACGACCGGGACACCGCTTCGGTGGAGCAGCATTGTCCTGACGGGTTCCCTTATGAGGAAGTCGAGAAAGCGTAGTGGATCCGCGCTGGCGCCACCAAGGGCGGGCATCTTCGCCGGCTGGTCGATGTAGTCATCCGACCCACGGTTCGACGTCAGGAATTCAACCCTGTAGCCGTCGGCATTCTGAAACGCCGACGAGCCCGCGGATCCCGATCGATGTGGAACTGGCCGGAAGCTGGCGTCGACGCTCTGCAGCAGCTCAACGATCGGAGGCAGACTGTCTTCAACCTCCCGACTGATGGCATAGTCCTGGGCGATGTCCGCATCGCCGGTCAGGATTGCAGCCATGGGAAGGCGGACGCCCAGCATTCCTGAGTAGCACTGAAAGGCCACCGTACCGATGAGAACACCCCGGAGCCGAAAGAGACCGCCGTCGGCAAGAGCCTCGACGATGTCACCCGACATGGCGTCAGGGGCGATCATCCCGCCTTCGCGGGTCAGGGTATTTACTAGGCGCCTGCGAGCGCGTAGATCGTCCTTGTCCCGCTTATGATCAGCTACGCGCTGCGCGATGTCCGGATCGTCAGCAGAACCGACGTAACGACGTTTCGTACCGCCACGTCCATCTGGTATGTCGAAGTACCAGTACCTGCGCCCTTTGATGTTCGCCGGGGTGAACCGACCCTCCGAAGGAAAATCGGCCGTCCAAGCAGCGTCGAGCGAGCGCTGACCTAGCTCGGCGAGCATCGTCTGATACATGAGGTCGATGGACTTCATAAGCTGGACCCCGGCGTTATACTGTTTTTCAAAAACAGTATAACTGTCGAGAGAACGGGCCGCAAGCGAGGATGCTGGCTCTATCGCCTTAAAAGAATCCGAACCGTTGACCCCGTCTTTTCAGCCGGCGCGTGGCATAAGAGGTATTTACGGAATTACAACTGCCAAGTCGGCAATCTGAAGGCTGTTCAAATTCGAGAAGGGAAATGCGGCCACTGATCTCAGTTCGGATAATGGGCCGCGCGACAAGTTTGGTGGTTCGCAGCTGTCGTGAGCGAAGCGGCTGTGCCACATGCCTTACCCGGTGGACAAGGCCGAAGGAACCTCGATCTCAATCAGCAGCCCATCATTCGACC
>NZ_LFIO01001581.1 GCF_001187535.1 Rhizobium ecuadorense | reverse complement strand
GAAGTGGGGCGTTATCATCAACAATCGTAGCTCCACCTCGGAGAATGCGCTCTCGGTCTTTCAGGCGCGGATTGGTTAGGGACTCAATCTCAGCCAGTTCCTTACTCCGACCATTCGCTACCCGCGCAAAAACATCAATCGTCGGAAATCGCGACGGAATGAGAGTAAAGAACGTTTGCTTGACGTCGATCACAGTGAAAGAGTTAGCCGCCACGCTGCGCGTCCACATATTGTCTGACACGGAATATATCCATCACTTGGCCGCCGCGCATAACGTCGAGAGCACTCTGCCCGCGGAAAAACTGGTTAGGTC
>NZ_LFIO01001400.1 GCF_001187535.1 Rhizobium ecuadorense | reverse complement strand
GGGTAAGGGCGTCGGCCGGGCTATCCTGCTTCATTTGTGCGAGGTGATGGCGGCAGAGGGGCTGGCGACTGCCAGGCTCGACACGCATGCCGGGAATGAGGGCGCGATCCGGCTCTACGAACGCTGCGGTTTCATCATCGTCTGGCGCGGCCGCGAATATTCCAAGAGCATGGGCGTGGAACTTGAAAAAGTGCATCTGGAGAAGCGGTTGGCTGACCGATAACGGGAACCAGCAAGGAGGTCTCATGGCGAACAGTGATCTTGCGCAATTGATCGAGGCAGCTGATCGCCTCGCTGCCGGCGGTTTCAGCAT
>NZ_LFIO01000540.1 GCF_001187535.1 Rhizobium ecuadorense | reverse complement strand
CTGCGGTGCTGCTCCCGGCGAACAACACCGGCCAGAAGGGACAGACAAGATCGTTGCTGTCCATCAAGTCGAACAGAAGAAACTGGACAATGCACGCGCCGCACAGTCCGACGCAAAGGTCGAACGCGAAGCTGCTGAGCAAGCGGAGCAAGAGAAGCGAGATGCGCTCAGAGCGGTAAATAATGAACTCGACACCTTGGCACGGGCAATCAACGAGAGGCGTCTCGCTAACTCAACGTTGAGAGCAAGATTACCTCCTGATCCACAAGAGGTGGCAGACAAGAGGTGCAGCTTCGAAGATGCTAAGCGTACGG
>NZ_LFIO01000589.1 GCF_001187535.1 Rhizobium ecuadorense | reverse complement strand
TGGCGAGGAGCCATTGATGCGCCGAAAGGAGGCCGGCAACCCAACCGGTGGAGGCACAGGCCGACGACAGTTGGATATTTGCATCGACAAGCTCGGCAAACGATCCTTCGTCGCCACCGAAATGGGCAGGCTTGACGATATCGAAATAGCCGGCGGAGCGCAGCAGATCGATATTGCGTGCCGGCACGCGGCCGGATTTTTCCGTATCGCGCGCGCCGGCACGGATCTCTTCCAACACCGGGGCGATACGATCTGCAAGACATGCGTTCTCAACCCGCGCCGAGGCGGGAAACAGGGCAGCTGTATTTTTCATG
>NZ_LFIO01001624.1 GCF_001187535.1 Rhizobium ecuadorense | reverse complement strand
GGCCGTTTGGATGAGGACGGGCCATCACGCGGCTCCCTTTGCTTTGTCGCGCATGTGCATGATGTAGCGGAACGGGGCGACTGCGATGATCACGCCGAGGACAAGCACTGTCGCGCCTGCTGTGGCGAGGCCGAGATTCTGGCGCCCGAACAGATTGTCCATGATAAATTTCGCCGGCACCTCCGTCGCATTGCCGGGGCCGCCATTGGTCATGGCGACGACGATGTCATAGGTCTTGATCACGCCCATGGCGAGCAGCATGCCGGCCGCGGCCAGCGCCGGCCCGAGCTGCGGCAGGATGATCGAGACATAGA
>NZ_LFIO01000492.1 GCF_001187535.1 Rhizobium ecuadorense | reverse complement strand
GTATCGCCCTGATCGCCGAGACCGATGGCGTAGGACCAGCTGTAGCCGCCATAACCTGAAATATCGTTGTCGTGAATAGCGACGTTGGTGCCCGCTTGTGCGCCGATCCCGAAGCCGCCACCGATAATCGCGTTGTCCTCGACTAAGGCATTTACGGGCCGAACGAGCGCGATGACGCCCTTCGGCGTAGCGGCGCCCGTCTGGTCGAGGTAATTGCCGCTGATCACGATGTTGCTGCTGTCATTCATCTGGACGGCATCTGCCGCCGTGCCATGGGCGTTGGTGACGGTATTGTTGAGGAAATTGACGCCGTT
>NZ_LFIO01000428.1 GCF_001187535.1 Rhizobium ecuadorense | reverse complement strand
CTGATGAGGTTAAGGACTTCCTCGCAGTAGTCGATGTAGAGCGTGAATTTTTCAAACCCGTCCAACGCTTCCAGGCGATAAATAATGTTTAAGGCCAGCAGTGACGCATAAGAGCAGGCGATGGTCGTCTGACGCTCCGGTGATAGTGCACTGAAGGCCTCGGGCTCAAAACTTTCGCCGGCGAAAGGAACCTTCACTGAGTTAGGGTCATCCCGGAACTTGGGCAGGTAGTCTCTGCAAAACCTTTCGAACGCAGCCTCGACCGGAGCCCGTCGCCCCGGCGGAAGCTCCTGGTAGGCAGCAGCAGGCGATAT
>NZ_LFIO01000028.1 GCF_001187535.1 Rhizobium ecuadorense | reverse complement strand
GAACGTTGCGTTGCGCAGGCGATTTTGAGGTTCTCGACCAGGTGAGGCATCCGTAACTCCGTCTTCTCGTGAACTAGCGTAAACTCGCTTAAGGATGCGTCAAGTCGCGAAATTGCGTGAGCCGACCCAGCCTCTACGTTCCCACTTACAAATGAAAAAGAGGGGACCGTTATGACGCATCAAAAGGATCGATCTTCGCAGCCGAGAATCGGCCGCCGCCACTTCCTCGGCGGTGCCGTCGCGCTCGGCGCCTTGCCGGCCCTCGCCTCGGGCCTCCTGATGCCGCGCGACGCACGGGGTCAGGAAGCCAAGCG
>NZ_LFIO01001748.1 GCF_001187535.1 Rhizobium ecuadorense | reverse complement strand
ATCCTCGAACAAGACAGGCATAGCCGCCGCGCGCTCCGGGATTTAGGTGTCCAAGGGGCGGTCAGGCGCCAGAAGATGCGCCAGTCAGTCGGCAAGACCAAGCTGACAATAGTGAGCAAATCGTGGGCAGTTCCCGAAGCAGTAAAGCCTACGACCGTGCGACAAGCCCACCGGTTGCTAAACTTCGCAAATCAGCTCACTTTTCCCTTCCATGGAGATAGCGAGACCTTCCATCGGGCAGGATCAACCTGATCGCCACATGCGTTGCCAGGATGCAATCGACGCCGCGTTCCGTGATCTGCTCGAAAGAGCTA
>NZ_LFIO01001285.1 GCF_001187535.1 Rhizobium ecuadorense | reverse complement strand
GCCATATAAGCCGAGAGACCGGCGCGCCCCGCGATCGCTCCATTCGGGTCGCAATAGGTCACCTCGTCAGCGAGGCAAGCCCGCATTTCGGGCTCGCGAGCGTCAGCGTCCAGCGACCAGATGGCTGCATATCGATTCCACAGGGCCTCAGGTGTCATGACATCGTCTCCAGTTGATTGAATTCATCTTCTATCGCCTGCCGCAGGCCGGCCTTGTCATCACCGCCGCGAATGAGCACGAGGAGTCCCTGATAGAAGGCCAGAAGGCGGGTGGCTGTCCTGTTCGCCTTGGCTCCGTCACCGTCTCGAACGATGG
>NZ_LFIO01000307.1 GCF_001187535.1 Rhizobium ecuadorense | reverse complement strand
AAGCCGGTCAAGGATGCTTTTGACAAGGTGCTGACGGACCTCAAGGCGACGTAAAGTTGACTCGGCACTAAGATCAGGGCTGGACGAATCATGATCGGAGCTTCTTTCGAGGAGACAACATTATGCGGCCGACTGATGTTTCATCTGTTCGCGGCGCTGGCGAATTCCGGCGTGATCTGGTCAGAGAGCGGACCCGTGCCGGCCCAGAGGAACGTGGTAGGCGCGGCGGCCGCCGCCGCTGATAAGCTTCCAGGGCCCATGGCATCTGGTGGCTGGCCACAAAGTGCGCGAGGCCATCGCACCTTACGAGGCTCTTAGATGGTTACATGTGGGGGATAGTAAAATGATTGTAGCTGTTCCAAATAGCGGGGCGTCACGGATTAACCAATCCGGTGTAGAAGCATTACGAGAATTTCCTAACTTTCCGATAGGCGGGATCTTGTTCAAGGATATAGCGCCTATGCTGGCTGGTAGAGGTGCATTGGGCGAAGTCGTTTCTACCGTCGCAAGCCAAGTGTCGGGAACAGAAATCGATGCCATTTTGGCGGTTGATGCGCGTGGTTTCATCTTGGGCGCCTCATTGGCTGATAGGCTTGGTTGCGGTTTCATCATGGTAAGGAAACCCGGTAAACTGCCGGGGGACGTCCTCTCATTTGAATACAGCTGTGAATACTGCTCCGGAACCCTGGAGGTAACTGCCGGCCTCATCGGTGACGGCCTGCGATGCCTGATTGCTGATGACCTTCTAGCGACGGGTGGCACTGCTCGGGCGACTGGGAATTTTGTCAAGTCCCAAGGCGGAGAGATCGCCGGATACGCATTCATACTCGAAATCGAAGTTTTGAAAGGCAGGCGTCAATTGGACGACGCACCAGTGATCAGTGCGATGACGTGCTAGCGCAGCAGCATAGACGTGAGGAGGCAAGCGCATGAATACCCCTGATTGGCTTTCGACACCGCAGGACGTGCATGTAGCCAGTCAGACGCTACAGGCCCTCGTCACAAGTGAACTTTCGAAACGAGTCGTCTCGGAAAACGAAATTAAAACGATCTATCTGTTTCTAACCCGCAAGTGCAATTTGGGATGCCACCACTGTTACATCGCAGGCGTCGGGTCCAAGGCCAAGGGCATTGATTTCAACCTGGAGGCGATCCAAGGACTGATCGAGCAAGCACTACCCAATGGGCTGCGCAAGGTTAAGGTTTCCGGGGGTGAACCGATGGTTCACAAGGAATTCATGGCAGTCATGGAATATCTCGCATCCTGTGGGCTGAAGGAGCTGGTTTTCGAGACGAATGGAACCCTCTTTGACGAGTTCACGATCGAGCAGCTAAGTAGGCTCCCCAATTTGACGGTCTTCATCAGCCTCGACCATTTCGACCCAGAGGCGCACGACGCTTTCAGAGCAAAATCGGGTGCGTTCGCCAAGACTGCGATTGTCCTGCAGCGGCTTGGAAAAACTGACATCTCTACGGTGGTAACGACGACTGCCTATCGCAACAACTATGACAAGGTGATTTCGATTATAGATTTGGTGCTCGGCTGGGGCATCAAGAAGCATCGGACGCTGCTCAACATACATCCGATGGGCAACGCGCGCAGCCATGAGGACAATGCGATAAGCTTGGAGGAATGCAAGCTACTGATAGGCGATCTTTTGAAATCTCCCCATTTTGAGAGTGGCGCTGCATACATGACTCTGCCGCCGGCTCTGATGCCTCTCAAGTATCTGAACGGCGTGCATACTTGCGGTTGGGGCGACAACGTACTGGGCATACTGTCGAACGGACAAGTTTCGATGTGCAGTGCCTCCTACGATGATCCGGAAATGATCGCCGGCAATGCCTTCGAAATGCCCTTGATGGAAATCTGGCGCAACAGCCCGTTCTTCCATGAGCTACGCGAGGTGGTGAGTGGCGAGGTTAAGGGCGTCTGCGGCAACTGCGTGTTTTATCCAGTCTGTCGCGGCGTCTGCAAGATGAGTAGCTGGTCGCACTATGGTGAAAAGGACGCGCCCTATCCGCTGTGCCAGGAACTTTACAATAACGGAGGTTTTCCGGAGTACGCCCTGGTGGACCCGACGAAAGATTCCACCTACCGCCGCGGAGTTATAGCGAAAGAGCGTCGGCCCGCCGCCGAAGCTCCTGTCTATAACTTCTCGGAGGAAATCGCGGCTGCTGCGCAACACACTCACTAACGCAGGAGGCGCGACGTAATAATTGCTGTGTCGACGACGTAATTTAACCAGGTCAACAAAAATAACGTGGAGGATTGAGGATGAGCAGAGCTTTCCGAGGTGCGGCGGGTGTGGCGCACACACTTGCGAACAACGCGATACGATCCGGCAACAAAGCAGCCGCCCAGCAAGCCCAGGTGATTTCTCGTCTCGCGGAAGGACTCGCCCGGCTGCAGGCGGGTTTGGATGACCAAGCTCAGCAATTGACGGCTGGCCTTGTAAAATTAGAGCAATCGCTAAAGGTGTCACGCAGATCGCAACGGTCGAAATCCGGCTCACTCGCTGCTAACGGCGAACTACAAGACTACTACGTTGATATAACCGCCTCGAAGAAATTTGGCAAAGCCAATTGGCCGCGCGCCGCCGATTCAGGTCTTGTAGGACGCCGCATTGGGCGAGGACCGGTTAGGATGACTGGTTCCGACACACAATCGGCAAAGGCGGTTACCGCCGCATTCGCCAAACTTCTCTCGGCTCAGGCACAATTGCTGCAGATACGCAGTGAAGTGGAAGACCTCAAGAAGGTTCAGAGGTAGCGGCAATGGCTAGTTCCCGACTGTTTGGCTACGCCGTTGACGAAGAGGATGGCAAGCTGGTAATCGTGATTGACGGATTGCTTGCCGAAAGTTGCATCCGGCAAATTCGGGACAGCGCCCAGACGGGCCGCGGTGGTGAACTCTTGTCGCGATTGCTGCCGGTAAGTTCGGTTTACAAGCTTATGTCTGGACAAGAGGAACGCGCTGAAGAAACGCTCAGCCTTGAACAGTTGCTTGGACAAAACGTCGACCAGAGTTTCGCTTCCTTCGAACAACAGTTCGCCGACCTGAGGCAGACACTAGCCGAATTCGGCAGCCCGGAAAGTTCGAAATAAATCACGCAGCCGTATCAGGAGTCTCCGCGATGCTTCGGTTGTCACCAGAAGACTCTATTTTGCTGATCACCTGCCGGGCCTACCTACGACCCGAGGATGAAGAGCGTTTGGTTCGTCTCTGCAAGGAGCCTGTCAACTGGCCCTATGTGGTATGGCGCGCCGAGCATAATCGGACGGTGCCGCTGCTTGAGAATCACTTGCGCCGCCTCGATTTGTTGACACTATTGCCTACTGAGGCGGCGCATTACGTTCAGTGCTGGACTGTCATGTCAAAGGTCAGGTCCGCACTCGAATTTCGCAATCTGCCAGAAATCATGGATGCGCTGGATCGGGCCGGCATCGCCTGGTTCCTGGTGAAGGGACCAGATCTCGCGCTTCTCCACTATCCCGATCCACTCCTACGGCCGATGACCGATCTCGACATCATGGTCAAGCCCGCTGACGCGCAGCGCGTGCAGCGGCTCATGTTCGATCTCGGCTACCGGCACGGTATTTTCGACCCTTCAAATGGCAACTGGCATCCGGAACGAAAGGAACTCGATGACGAAACCTTCCGCGAAAGCTATTCCTTGCCGGTGTTTGTAAGGATAGAATCCGTTGAATCTCCGTTCCCTGGTCCCGCGGTGCCACGCCAGCTGCGCTACCGCCACGTAAAGGGATACATCGATTCCGCGAAGAAGCTGCACATGCCCATCTTCATTGATATGCATGTAAATCTCTCCGTCGGCATCGATGTCGAAGACATATGGTCAGGCGTGCGTCTTGCAAACGGTCTAGGCCGCATATTGCAGGTCCAATCCGCGACTGGCGCCGTCTGGTTCCTTTCGGCCAGGCTTTATCACGAGGCCTTCCTTTATAATTCGCTTCGACTATTGATGTTCGGCGATCTTCATGCGGTTCTACACAAAGAAATGGCGAATATTAGCTGGGCGGAGGTCGCTGCGATAGGTTACAAATACGAGATGAGGCCGGCGTTATATTTCGTCCTGACGCAGATGAAGCGCATCTGTGGGATAGACATACCGTCCGAGTTCCTAGAGCTCATTCGACCTGATCAAACCGAGGTACCACTTCAACATGATTGGGGCGACGTGTTGCCCAAACTGCTGTCTATTCCCACTGTTAACGATCTTGAGCTGGCGTAAATATGGCGCCCGAGTCACCATATCGTACAGATCCTGCGGCGAACGACCTTCGTATCGCAGCAACCGAAACCTCTGCAAAGTTTGCGTCAACAGTCCATCGGGCCCTCACGCGGTCAGGAATAACGATCCTAAACACGCAGGTGTTCAGCAATGGCCAGATGGCTGTCACTCCGCGCGACGGCGGGCTTGGCGGAAATGTGGTGGTCGTGCAAACATTTCCTGACAGCGTTCATGATCGTCTTTTCGAGTTGTTCCTAGCGCTTGGTGCCGTGCGGGCGCGGGGTCCCCGCACGATTACCGCTGTTCTTCCCTACCTCCCATATTCGCGTTCGGATCGCCCTGCCTTCGACGGCGGACCTGTACCGGTGCGAATCCTTGCGGGGATTATCGAAACGCTCGGTATAGATCGGCTGATAACTTTCGAACTCCATGTTCCTCAGCTGTGCGCCGCATTTGCCTGTCCTGTCGTCAATCTTCAGTTCGCTCCCGCCCTAGTTCGCCATCTCGGTTCTGCGGCCGTCGATGGCGACATGGTCGTTTCACCGGACTTCGGCGGAGCGAAGCGAGCTGAGCACTTGGCGGCCCTGCTCGGCTGCCCATTCGCTGTCATGCGCAAGCACCGCAGAGACGATGATGACTTTCGGGAGAGCGTCGAGATTCTGGGGGACGTTGCTGGCCGGACGATCATCCTGATTGACGACGAAATCAACAGTGGTCAGACGGCTTTTTCAGCCGCCGCACATCTCAAAGCGGCAGGCGCTCGCAAGATAACCCTTGCCGCAGCCCATGCCATATTCACGCCGTCGCTGAACGAAAACTGGGGACGGTCTCAGATCGACCGCATCGTTGTGACCGACAGCGTCGGACGTACCGACAATTTCCCCGACAGTGTCGAAGTAGTCTCGATCGGCAACGAAATTGCAGGCGCGCTGCAGGCACGCTGAGAAGCATTACCTGAAATCTAGCATCACGCGATTAACACGTGGATCGAGCGCCTGCTCGAATGCCTCTTGGGCGTTTGACGAGGGCCAAAGATTGACCTGCAGCACGTCGAAGCGTGCGGCGTGTTCAACGATGGTTCGAATGGCATTTCTCACGTCGTCCGCGCTTTGGGCTATGGTGCCGATCAGTTCAATTTCCCGGTAATGCAGAAAGTTAGCGCCTACCGATAACAAATCGGACGTCGGAATCGATTGGTAGAGTACAATCCTGGCACCGCGTGACGCCGCAGCTATGGCCCCCTGAATGCCTCTGACACCGAAGCGCGTGCAAAAGATGCAGTCGAAGCCCCAGCCATCCGTTAATTTCTCGACGAGTTTCGGATCAGACAGAGAATGAACTGACCCCGTTGCATGGGCGCCGGTCGACATCACAGGCCCATGCGTTGCCACGTCGTCATCGAAAAGGTAAACGTCGCATCCTTTGGTTGTCAGAAGTATCGAATGGAGAAGGCCCATCGTGCCTCCGCCGATGACGGCCACAGTGTCTCCAGCCTTTGCACGCGCCCTATTTATGCCGCGTGCCACGCAGGCGACAGGTTCAACTAACGCGGCACGCTCGGGAGCCAAAAAGGAAGGTACGGAAAAAACCTGATAGGCGGGTACGCCCACAAAATTGGCCAATCCCCCCGGCCCCTGCGGCACCCCTCCTCTCGCTTTAGGATTTAAATATGCACAGTGGTTGTCCAGTCCGAGGCGGCAGGCACGACATTGGCCGCATCTGCGCATTAAAAGCACCGCAACGCGGTCTCCTACGCGCAGGCCATCCGGTACATCGTCCGGCAGAGACACGATCGTGCCTGACAACTCGTGCCCGCCCCAATAGGGGTAAGTCGGCTTGGCGCCCCGATAAACGCGTTGCTCCGGTGTGCAGAGTCCACACAACTCTATCCGCACACCGACTTCGGACGATACGGCGAGTGGAACCGACAATGTCCATTCTTCAACCTTGCGGGGGCAAGTAATTACGAGTCCACGAACCTCCATACGAGACCTCTCGCTCCCCGACACACCGACTATCCTAATATGTACACTTACTTGCATCCAGAATCTAGCCAACAACCACAGGCGGCAGTCAGAAAGCTGATGAAATCACGTGCCTTGCTGGCGGGCTTGCTTATGTCCTGGGTCTTGACAAGCTTCTCGGAGATATCGTCGGCGCAAACGGCAAAGGACGTTTCAAGCGGCAGAAGTGTTCCCTTGCGCAAGGAGCGACGAAACTATTGAAGGTAGAGTGGAGCGCTTGGGCCGCGTCAATGCCACCAGCCTCAAACACGAGCCGCGGTTTACCAGCCCGTTCTTCGATGCATCCTCATCTCTGCGAAGATGCCATGTCGCCTTCCCTCATCTGCCCGCGCGAACCCTCCTAAGAGCCTATCGCCACATCGTCCAAAGCTTCATCCTTCGTGGCGCACCGGTTCGAACCGAACAGACCAACAATCCGAGTCGCACCGAGAAGGATGACGGCAACTAGATCGGTAGTTGGGCGGCCGCAACATCAGAAAGGTCTCAGCGTTTGCTGGACGCGTGCCTGCGATGGCGGTGGTGGCAACGATCTTCTCTGGCTGCCCCAAGCGCGGGAGAGGCCATTCGACGCTAGCAAGAGTTCGCTCGAACCTGATATCCGTTACCGCAACGACTTCGCTGAGACCACCTCCCAGGCACCATTCTACGATGCCGGCGAACAAGGTCAGCGTTGCCTCGTGAACGGAACCATCTCCCCTCCCCTCCCCTCCACTCTTCGAGGTGTCGACGCAAAAGCGAGAACTCTAGACCATCAGGGGATTGGCGTTCAGGCGGCCCTTCGGGAGCAGAGACGGAAATACGTCTACCAGCATGGTCGGTCCCATCGCAGACAAATCGCGTGCACATCCTGCAAGTGGTCCAGCCGCGGTGACATCCAGGATGGCAGTCGGGGCGAGAGCGTCAACCCCATCTGCCTCGCACTCGTCGACTACTTCTACATCCCAAGTGCGAGTGGAAAAGATCCTCGCACGTAGCCTATGATCGTCCTGAAGCAGCTACGCTTCGTAGTAAATTTTTGGTGTCGAGATCGCGAATACCTGCATGAATTTCTCCGCCGCCGTTAGGCGCCGGGAACTCTGCACGAATTGGAATCGGGCGTCCGTTGTCGAATGCTTACGGTTTTGTGCGAGTGAGTCGCGGCAAGGGGATCACCGACTTTGCCGAGGTCTTCTGCTTTTCGTCTAAATCGCCGGGGCACATTTGTAGGATTCACAATAAAACACACCATGACCAATCGGTACCGCGGTCTTGCTAAGCTGCAGGATATAAACGGAAAAATCCATTTACTCTACGTTCCGGGTTTATCCACGTTAGCCTTTCGTTAACCTAAAACCCCTTGCTCAAAATGCAGAATCGGCTCTAATAGCTAGTGGCGGAACTTTAGCGGTTTCGCGAAAAGTTCCGCCACTTGCAGGAAATGGATTTTGAGATGGCGAAAACCGCAGCAAACACAGCGCCGGTCGTCGAAGGGTTGACCGCATTGATGGAGCGTCATGCTGACGCTCTCTCCAGCCAACTTCAAGCACATCATCTCAAGGTCTTCCCGCCGACGTCCGAAAAGGGCATTCGATCCTTTGCACCGTCAGAAGCCTCAAAATTGCTTGGCATCGGTGAGTCTTATCTTAGACAAACTGCTTCGGAAATGCCTGAACTGCACGTTAGTATGAGCCCTGGCGGTCGACGCACGTTCACGATCGAAGATATTCATTCAATCCGTAAGCACCTGGACCTGATTGGCCGCGGGAACCGGCGCTACCTGCCCCATCGTCGCACGGGGGAGCAGCTTCAAGTCGTCTCGGTGATGAATTTCAAAGGCGGCTCGGGCAAGACGACGACAGCCGCGCATCTGGCACAGTACCTGGCAATGCGTGGCTACCGGATTCTCGCGATTGATCTTGATCCCCAAGCAAGCCTTTCCGCACTCTTCGGCAGTCAGCCAGAAACTGACGTTGGTCCGAACGAAACACTCTATGGCGCCATCCGGTATGATGACGAGCAGGTCCCAATCGAGCAGGTTGTCCGAGGAACGTACATCCCGGATCTTCATCTAATTCCTGGCAATCTTGAACTGATGGAGTTTGAGCACGATACCCCGCGCGCGCTTATGAACCGGAAGGAAGGTGACACGCTTTTTTACGGTCGGATCAGTCAGGTCATCGAAGACATCGCGGACAACTACGATGTCGTCGTTATCGATTGCCCTCCCCAACTTGGCTATCTCACGCTTTCAGCTCTGACCGCCGCAACCTCGATCCTCGTCACCGTCCATCCCCAGATGTTGGATGTAATGTCGATGAACCAGTTTCTGGCGATGACCTCGAATCTCCTTCGGGAAATCGAGAACGCAGGCGCCCAGTTCAAGTTCAATTGGATGCGCTACCTCGTCACTCGTTTTGAACCGAGCGATGGCCCGCAGAACCAGATGGTGGGCTATCTGCGTTCGATCTTCGGCGAAAATGTCCTCAATTTTCCGATGCTCAAGACGACCGCCGTTTCGGACGCTGGCCTGACGAATCAAACCCTCTTTGAGGTTGAGCGCGGACAGTTCACGCGCTCGACCTATGATCGGGCCTTAGAGGCGATGAACGCCGTCAACGACGAGATCGAAACTCTAATCAAAAAAGCATGGGGTAGAACCACATGAGTCGGAAGCACCTCCTTGACGTCACCACGGACGCGCCCGACAGCTCATCAGCTGCTGAACACAGAGCGGCAAAGACTCGCTCCATGCCGCTTCTCGGCGTGACCAGAAAAGAACGAGATCCAGCGACGAAGCTGACTGCAAACATCGGTAACGCGTTGCGCGAGCAAAATGATCGTCTTGGTCGTGCCGAGGAGATCGAGCGGCGTCTCGCCGAAGGTCAGGCCGTGGTTGAACTGAACGCGTCGTCAATCGAGCCGTCCTTCGTTCAGGATCGCATGCAAGGTGATATCGAAGGACTTCTTGCATCCATCCGCGAGCAAGGACAGCAGGTCCCAATCCTTGTGAGACCTCATCCCGTTAAACCCGCGCACTACCAAGTTGCCTTTGGACACCGCCGGCTGCGCGCCGTTTCGGAGCTAGGACTGCCGGTCAAGGCGGTTGTTCGAGACTTGACGGACGAGCAGTTGGTTGTCGCACAGGGTCAGGAAAACAATGAGCGCGAAGACCTCACCTTCATCGAAAAGGCACGTTTCGCACACAAGCTAAACAAGCAGTTTCCACGAGAAATCGTCATCGCGGCTATGTCAATCGATAAAAGCAACTTGTCGAAGATGCTCCTGCTTGTTGACGCCCTCCCCTCTGAATTGATCGATGCCATCGGCGCCGCTCCAGGCGTTGGACGCCCAAGTTGGCAGCAATTGGCAGAGCTGGTTGAGAAAGCATCGCCTCCGGCAGGCGCTGCGAAATATGCTGCCTCGGAGGAGGTGCAGGCGCTGCCGTCGTCGGAACGGTTCAAGGCAGTGATCGACCATCTGAAACCGCGTCGGACTGCGCGCGGGTTGCCAGACGTCCTGTCGACCCCCGATGGCGACAGGCTTGCGCAGGTCACGCAGAGCAAGAGCAAGCTAGAAATTACCATTGACAGGAAAGCCACGCCGGATTTCGCGGCTTTCGTACTCGAGCATTTGCCGGCGCTTTACCAGGAGCATCGCGCAAAGCATCAACGGAAACAGGGAGTGTAACCCGCAAAAGAAAAGAGCTCCCTCAACGTCGCCGTCGTGGAAGCCCTTCTGTCTCTGTAGCAAGAACAGAATCGCATTTCCTCGAATCCTCGTCAAGAGTCTTTGGCGCCGTTTTGGTGAGCGAATTTCCTTTGCCTGCTGAAAGGTGAGAGACAATGCAGTCGGGGAATGTAGCGACGCCGTTCGGGCGGCGGCCAATGACGCTTGCGCTCGTGCGGCGCCAGGCGGCAATGGAAATCAAGCATGGAAAAGCTGCCGATAAGTGGAAAGTGTTGAGAGACGCTTCCGCCGCGATGGAACTGCTCAAGATCCAGTCGAACAGTCTGGCTGTTCTTGACGCACTTTTGAGTTTTTATCCTGACAATGAGTTGCGTCAGGATGCACAATTGATTGTCTTCCCCTCGAATGCCCAACTGGCGCTTCGGGCGCATGCAATGGCGGGCGCAACGTTGCGGCGGCATATTGCCATTCTGGTGGAGTCGGGGTTGATCGTCCGTAAGGATAGCGCCAATGGCAAGCGCTTCGCCCGCAAGGGCGACGATGGCCAGATCGAGAATGCTTTTGGCTTCGACCTGTCGCCCCTCCTGGCGCGATCGGAAGAGTTGGCGATGTTGGCGCAAAGAGTGGCGGCCGAGAGAGCCTCGCTCAGGAAAGCCAAAGAGAGCCTTACAATTTGCCGGCGGGATGTTCGCAAACTTATTACTGCTGCAATGGTCGAGGGCGCCGACGGCGATTGGAAGACGACCGAGGACATCTACATTGCGCTCGCGAGCAGAATTCCGCGCGTTCCGACCCTTGAAGGGGTCACTAGCGTTCTCAATGAAATGGAGATGCTCCGTGAGGAAGTGCTTAATCGTTTGGAAAACCTCGAGAATGCTGAAAAAATTAGCACCAATGCTGCTCATATCGAGCAGCACATACAGAATTCAAAACCCGAATCCGTAAATGAATCTGAACCACGCTCCGAAAAGGAGCAGGGGGCAAAGGCGAGCTTGAGCCTTCAGCCGAAGAATGAATCGCAAAGGGCGTTCCCCTTGGGATTGGTGCTCAAGGCGTGCCCGATGATCAGCGACTATGCACCGCGCGGCGTGGGAAGCTGGCGAGATCTGATGTCTGCCGCTGTGGTGGTTCGATCTATGCTGGGGGTAAGCCCTTCCGCCTACCAGGATGCCTGCGAGGCGCTAGGACCGGAGAATGCTGCGGTGGCAATTGCGTGCATCCTGGAAAGGGCTAACTTCATCAACTCTCCTGGAGGCTATCTGCGGGATCTAACGCGCCGAAGTGAGCGCGGTGAATTCTCGCTTGGCCCGATGATAATGGCGTTGTTGAAGGCCAATGGGCAAGGCGGTTTGAGGGCTGGGTAAGTGCGGCTGATCGTTATTCCTGCCGTTGAGGATTTCGGTTGTGGTCAGCTGACCACCAAGCTAACCTCTTGGAAAACACCAACTTTCAAAGGCGGCTTGTCGCAGGCATTGTGCCGGTTACCGTCTGGCTCCCGAGCCAAATGACGCCTCTTAGGGGAACAGTAGACCGTGATCTCAATACGAACGCGCCCAAGGTCGCGCACGAACAAGACCAGGAGCGAAGTCTTCGCACGAAATGGCAGCCGCCTTTCATCAATTCATTGGCACCGGCGCGGCAAATCGCAAGGCGGCCGGCTGTGCCGGCTAATCGCGAGTGGGCGATGGCGCCGCATGGATAGGACGCAATAGGAACAACTACCTGCTGCCATCCGCAGCGCCGCAATCTACGGGGCTGATTCGCGGCGGCACTTCCACAACACTGGGAGAATTCATCAACCGCTATCTTGGGCGAGGTGACGCAATGAGCCACTCGACCCTATGGTCTTTTGACCAGGCAAGAATGGCATTCGAGGTGAGTTTGGTGCCGTTGTCGGAGAGATCATTGCGAGTTTCGAGCGAGGCGACGACCGGAGATCGAGGTGTCCGGGGATCGCCGCGAGGCATTCTCGCGTCGCGTCATCGACGATGTTGAGCACGCGAAACCCCCTTCCGTAAGCGAACTTGCAGGCACGCGCGCACCGATCCTGGCCAACGCGAAGGCTCTGCCCGCTGGTCGCTGGATTTTGTTCGTGACCAAAAGCAAATGATCCAGTGGAACATTTCTCCACCGAACGACTGAGGCATATACCTATCTCGCAAGGCCCAGCCATCGGCACAGTATTTGAGTCCGTTGAAGAAGGTGATGGGTCCAGGCGGCTTGGAGGAGGCATAGCCGTTCCAGCCGCCGAGTTTGGCGATGATCCAAGCGGCCCAGGCGAGCGAAGCTTTGGGATGGGGATTGGATTGCAGCTTGGTCTTGCCCTTGAAGCGGCTTTCGAGGGCGGCGAGCGTGTTGATCTCGTGGGGACTGACTGCCAGGCTTGCCGGGTGAGGATCGCCGCCACTGCGGTCCTGCACGAGTTGGAGGACGATTGCCGCGGCCTTGGCGGCGATGGCGACGAGCTTTTCCAGCCGCGGCGCTAACTGCAATTGGCTGTCTTCGATCTTGAAGCCCTGCGTCTTCATCACCCGGAAGAACTGCTCGATCATCCAGCGCTGCTTGTACCAAGCGACGATCTGCCAGGCGTCAGTCGCACTGGAGAGCGCATGGGTGGTCAAGAGCAGCCAATGCAAGGGCTCGACACCGTCGGGTGCGTCCGGTTCGACGACCTCGACCCAACTGAGCCTAACCCCGTCGGGCAGCCCTTCTTCGCGCAGGTTTTGCGGTCGCCTGATCGTCGCCTGGCCGAAGCGCAGGCACAACGTTGCCTGCCGCGCCGGACGGTCGGCGCGCTCGCGCAGCTCGATCGTTTGGGTGTCGCAGAACCGAACTGTCTCTACGACATCACGCAGTTTAGAGCCGCCGATGAGTGCATGGTCATGCATGACGCGCGACAAAAGATCGAAGCGTTGGTCGGGCAGGCGCGCCCACATCATAAAGAAGTCGCCCTATTGCGCGACCTCGCGACCGGCGACCGGCGACCGGCGGCTTCGGCGGGGGGGGGAGCGCCGTTGGGGTCGACCGCATCTACGGGCTCTATCGCGAAGAAGGACTTTCCGTTCGCAAGCAGAAAAGCCGGGGCGGCACTGTCGGCACGCGTGGCCCGATCCTGGTCGAAGCGAAGGCCAATGCCCGAAGCTCGCTGAATCTCGTTCACGACCAGTTCGCTTGCGGAAGGCGGTTTCGCGTGCTCAACTTCGTCGAAGACGTGACCCGCGAATGCCTGGCGGCGATCCCGTGCACCTCGATCTTGCGTCGTCGCGTCGCTCGCGAACTGTCGGTCCTCATCGAACGGCGCGGCAAACCGGGGATGATCGTCTCCGACAACGGCACGGAATTCACCTCGAATGCCATCCTTGCCAGGTCGAAGGATCATAGTGTCGAGTCGCACGGCATCACGCCGGGAAGCCGATGCAAAACGCTAATGTCGAGAGCTTCAACGGCCGGATGCGGGACGAGATGGTCAACCAAAGCCTGTTCCTCGGCTGCGATTATGCCCGAAGCGCCATTGCTGGGCCGACGATTACAACCACTTCCGGCCGCACTCATCGCTCGGACCAGACCCGGGCACGTGATGCAGATACCATTGCCGCAACCGGCTCCAACGCTGCGCGAGATGAAAGCTTCGCGTTTCCGCCACTTGGCGTACTCGGAGCGCGCAGGCTCTAGTTGTGAGCTTTCGGGAGGTTGTCCATTCAAAGCGGATTTAGGAGACTGGAGCTATCACACCTCGAGTCGGAAGGATCGCCGCGAATGAACATTCATAAGAATGCCCGACTGACGCCGTTGCGCCGGGAACAAATGGCGCTTGCTGTTATCGAAGGGCATCTGACCCAGGCTCAGGCAGCACAGGCCTATGGCGTCGCGGCCAAGATCGTCGCCCGTTGGGTCGAGCGTTTCAAGGCCGGTGGTCGAGAGGCGATGCTCGATCGTTCCTCCCGACCTCATGCCATGCCCCGGCAGACCAGTCAGGCGCTGGCGGAGCGCATCATCACGCTTCGCCGCCAGCGCCTGACTGGCAAGCACATCGCGATCGAAACCGGTGTATCTGCAGCGACGGTGAGCCGGGTTCTCAAGCGCGCAGGCCTCTCCCGCCTCAAGGATATCGAGCCGGCCGAGCCTGTGCGTCGTCATGAACGCCAGGCTCCCGGCGAGATGATTCATATCGACATCAAGAAGCTCGGCCGGTTTCATGAGGTCGGCCACCGCATCACCGGCGATCGCACTCGCCAGAGTTCGCGCAGAGGCAAGAGTTGGGGCGCCGGTTGGGAATGCGTTCATGTGGCCATCGACGATGCCTCTCGCATCGCTTTCTCACAGATATCGCCGGACGAGACGAAAGAAAGCGCCGTGGCCTTCTTGAAGGCGGCATTGGCCTATTATGCCAGCCTCGGGATCGCGGTCGAGCGCGTCATGACCGACAATGGTCCCTGCTACACATCAAAGCCATTCGGCCAAGCTTGTCGCGACAACGGCCTCAAGCACGTTCGCACCAGACCATATACGCCTAAAACCAACGGAAAGGCCGAACGCTTCATCCAGACCGCCCTCAGAGAGTGGGCCTACGCCGTCGCCTATCCCAACTCGGACATGCGCGCCGCCGAACTGCCACGATGGCTTCATCGCTACAATTGGCACAGGCCTCACGGAAGTCTAAACTCAAAACCACCAATCACTAGGCTCGCTCTTACCCAGGACAACCTGTTGAGGCTCCACATCTAGTCGCTGCCGGAGAGGATTGAGTGCTAGGTCAGCGGGTCCACTGATCGAGGTTTTTCGCCAGACTCTGCTGTCGTGGGCCAGCAAGTCTTTTGGGGTGGGACGCACTGCCAACAGCTGCTTTTCCGGTGGTCAGCTGACCACAGCTACAACACTCTGAAAAGAAACGACATTTTCGGGCGCTACTATGGACGGCGCATGACCCGCTCCTCGCGCCACCTCTCACAAGATCGGTTGTGTAGAGATAGGTACCGTCCTGTCGCCGCCATGGGTCGCGGGGTCTTGGCGGTCATTTTTGATCGTACATGACGTTCTAAGGGCATTGGTCATGGTTGCCCGGGTAGAATGGCCGACAGCCCTTCTATGCGGCTGGTGTAGTAAGGTCAGTTGATGCACGGAGCCGATTGAGCGGCTTCGTGTTCGAACGAACAATCGCGGTGTTTGTCACGACTGAAAGGAGACATTGCTTTGTAATCTTAACGGCGGTCTCCGCAGGATGCTTCAGGACGAAGACCTCCCAGGCTTCGAGGACAGTCGAAATTTGCTGGTCGTAAAACGAATGTTTGCAGATCTTCGGCCGTAATCATTCTTGTAGGAAATATAGCTGGCGGCGCGGACAAATGGCTCAATCAAATTGTCGAGCATCCTTGAAAGAACGCCGAAACGCGGACGGATTGTAAAAGAAACAAATACTGTCTGACTGAGTTCCGGCTCGCGCCCGAATTCGTCGTGCAGCCGAGACGGCTTTTTGGTAGCGAGGGGAGCGGCTGTCCTCTGCTTTTACCCGCGCCGCCGAGGGTCATGGCCCGCGCGCCTCTGCGGATCATAATCACCGCGGCTGAAGCCTTCAGCACGTTCCGGGGGAGGGGGCGAGCAGGCGGAGGAAGCCGGCTCCGCGGCGAGGATGTAGGCGCTGAGCTGAAACCGCGGAGCGATAGCGACTAGCGGTCCTGGCGCTACAGATCCCCAAAGGCCGGACCTGACGGCTATGCAGTCGAATAGCGACAAGAAAAGACTCTCTGCCATCGGGCGTCGGATGAACCATGCCCTCAACGGCGAATGAGGCCAAATCGGTGGGCTTCGTCCAGCAGGACCCGCACCGAGGACGGTTGCCAGTTCTTGCCGCTGCGCACAGGCCGTTCTCCCATCTGGTCCAGTTGCGCGGCAATGTCGCGCAGCGACAGGTTGGGATCGGCAATGGCAATTGCCGCCACCAGCTTCATCAGATAGTCTTCGGGAGCCCGGCGAGGGGATCGAGCAAGGAGTTCCTTCTCCGCGAGCTTTTCGCGTACCATGCGATGAACAGCGCGACGAAGGCGTTCGACGGTCCAGTCGTGGCCACGGCGATTGAGAACCCGCACGACATTGTCCCAACTGTGCTGCGGCCGGAGTTGACGCACCATCGGCAGCCACGTCTGCGCCGATGCAATGAGTTCATCGAGATAGAGCTTCTCCCGTGCCTGCGAGATTGCCTTGATCGCCTCCGGCCGTCGTTCTCGCAGACCGGGATTTCCAGGAAGCTTGCCGCGTGCCTTCGCCGCCTTAATGCCGGCTTTGGTACGCTCAGCGATTAGCGCCCGCTCGAGCTGCGCGACGGCGCCGAGGACCTGAAGGGAAAACATGCCCTGCGGGGTCGACGTATCGATTGGATCGCGGATCGACCGGAAATGCACGCCGCGGGCCTCGAGGTCCTCGATCACCGACAAGAGATGACTGACGGATCGGGCCAGTCGATCGAGGCGCACGACAATGAGGACGTCGCCGGCGCTAAGTTCAGCGAGTAATCGCGTCAGCACCGGTCGAGCCCGCGATGCTCCGGAACCATGCTCCTGATGGATCCGATCGCAGCCGGCTGCACGCAGCTCGTCCAACTGGGCATCGTGGACCTGTTCATCCGTCGACACCCGGGCATAACCGATCAGCCGCTTGGGAGATTGTTGGTTGTCAAATGTTTGTGGCTTTGCCATCGCGCTTGTAACGGCCCTGTCTCGAAGTAGTTTGTACAGATAAGGCATGCGTTAGAAATCGAACAGTTGCAAGCGTGTTTTAAGCATCAAATAGCGGCCCGCCAGACTCAAATCGCCACCCGAGATAAGCAACGGTGCGTCCGCACTGACAAACCCGCGCCAGCGGGCTCCTGTGGCGGAAAGGCCGGAAAAACAATGGTTTTGGAGATGCCGCGAGAGCAGGGGCCCGCAGGAGGGGCGCCGGCGCATCTTGCCGGAAGAAGGGTCGGGATCATGCGGGGCAACTGCGGCGGCCGAATCTGTCTCGGGGAGTCCGGTCATCCCAGGCGAAATCGGCCGAAAAGCCCGGAAAACCGCGCATTTCCGGCGATCCATGGGGACCGACATCGCTGATTTGCGGCGTTATAGCAATCACCTCCGATAAGCGATACTTATCGGAGGTGAGGTGTCGAACTGATGGCCGTAAAGAGTGACGGAAACTGATACGAGGTGCGCTTCCGTTTGGGAAAAGAACAACGTTAATTCATATAGTTAATTGGATGTAAAGATCTTAAACTTCGGTCAAGTTGCCGGTAGTGCACACGGCGAGATGAGCCGAGAGAGTATTCGAGCCGAGGCCGAGCCTGCCCGCCGCGTTGGTGGCAAGCTCGGTCAAACGCTGAGTATACCGGTATGCCGGCAGAGTGCGGCCGATTGCCCGTTCCGGCCTATGCCGCCTCCCAAACTTGGTTCAGGATCTTTGCCGCCAGCGCCGCCTTGTCCTGCGGCAAGAAGCGGCCATAGTGCTGCTGCACCACATCGGGGGTATCCTGGATCGCGTAGCTCGCCTGCTCGTAGGAGCCCGTCTGCTTGAGGATATGGGTCGCGAGAATATCCCGCACATTGTGTGGGCCGTGCGGCAAAAGGCCCTTGATGGCGCCGCGACCGGTGTAGGGGTTGTAGATCCCGTATCGTTGAATGACGGTCCGCCAGGCCTCATAAAAGGTCGTGGAGTCGTAGGCGGCGTCGGTGCTGGTCGTCTTGACCGTCTTCACGAACAGGGTGCCGGGGTCCTTCGCGCCGGCGAGCAGCACACCGCGATGCCGGTCGATATAGGCATCCAGGTAGTGGTAGAGATCGAGCAGATCGGGCAGGATCAGCCGGAACGGTTTTTGCCCAAAGAAGGACGAGCCGGAATTCTTGAATGCGACGGACGGAATGAGCACTTCCCAGCCACGCTCGCGGTCGCTCCATCGCAGCTCCCCGCACTTCATGTCTTCCAGCCGGCGCTCCGCCGTCGGAAAGTGACGGCGCGGGCAGACGCGCAGCTGCCGAAGGTTCTTCTGCCGCAGCCCCAGATGCAACCCAAGCCGAAGCATCAGGAAGGAGCGGACCGCTTCCGCCGCGGGCCGGGGATAGAGATGCTCGTCCGGCATGCGCTTCAGGATTTCGTCGGTGATCTTGCGATACTCTGCCAAAGGGCTGTCTGCTTCGAGGATCACCATGATCGGCTCGAACGGATCACGATGCACCCGCATGACCCGCTGAACTTCCTTGGAGCGATTGGCAGCATGCCGATGAAACGCGTCGCAGGCGCCATGCCAGTCACGCGAAGCGAATTCGATCTCCTCTGGAGCGATCAGGCCTTCGATGGGCCTGACATTCTTCAGAAGCTCCGGATGCTGTCGGATCCAGCCGACCTCGGCACGGGAGAGGGCTTGTGCGACCATCAGCATGTCTTCTTCCCACTTGGTATAGAAGCCGCGCCGCTGCTCGCGCCATTGCAGATACCAGTCCCAGACGCCTGGGAAAATCAGTAAGCCGAACGTCAATTGGCTGAGCGGGACGCCACGACCCTTGACGACACCGGCGGGTGAGGCGGCCAGCGCCCCGAACATCAGCCCGAGATGCTCGATCTTTTGCGATGCCGTTTCCTCGCCCCACACACCATTGCGCTGAAACCCGATCGCCGTCAGTGTCGAGGTCTTGAAGCGGATCAGGTCGGCCATCTCCATCGCCAGCCGCGGTGGCGCATCGACCACGCCGGAAAGAAGATCCGGATCCTCGAAGGATTCGTCCGCACTGCGACTGGCGCCGCTGGACAGCACGGGAGACCGGGGAGACAGGGATCCTCCGCCATAGGTGATGCCGGGAAACCGGATGGCATAAAGTTGCTTGCTGGCCGCCGCCTGGTATCGGCGATAATCGGTGGAACCGGAGATGATGACACGCCGCACCCAGCCGATGATCTCCTCGCGCTTGGAGAACGGCAGGCTGCCAAAGTCATCCGGTAGATGCCATGCCAGTCGCCGCCGCTCGGCAGGGCTGATATCGCCAAGGTCGTGACCATTGAGCGAGCGGGCCTGATGCGGGAGCTTGGCCTTGAAATATCCGTCCGCCAGTCGGTAGCGCCGCTCGATGCGGGCGAGGATATCGAAGCTGGCAATGGATCTCGGCGCGCGTTCACCCTGGATCCATGACAACAGTGTCTTGTGGTCAAAAGTCTCGCTGAGACGAATGATCGCGCGATAGAGTTGCCAATAACTGTCGCCGAAGCGGCGCATGTGGTAAATGAGCGCGTCCTGAAAGCTTTCGGGATCGTCCGTTGCCTCGAACAGCGGTTCGGGAAATTCCTGGATCGGTTTCGGTTCCGGTCCTCTGGGCGCAGAGGCGGATTGGGCCGGAGTGTTGTCGCTGCCCATTCGTTGGGGCTTGCGGGTTGCGGATGCCCCTGGTGCTGGCGCGCGACGAACGGGTTTGGGCGATTTGGTTTTCGGGCTTGTCGGCCGAACGTCTTCCGCCGCAGGCGGCAGGCGGAGCCATCGGAGGATGGCGTCGAGAGCAGGGCGCAGCTGGTTTTTTAGCTCCGGTGTCATCTCGTCATCGATCCCGCAGGCTTCGCCGATCGTCTTCCAGTTGATGCGGCAATTCTGCAACGGCGGTGACTTCCGGTAGATGATCAGGCTGATGAGGTATGGTCGGATATTTTCCAGGACCCGTTTTGATGCGGTCGGCGCGATACGGACTTCGCAATATTCGGAGATTTTTCGTTGAAAATGGCGTCCGGAAACGTCTTGTTTTGGCATAGTCGCATTCCATATCTCCCGGCCCCAATGCCGGGGGCGAGCGGAATAGGAGCTGTCCTTTAACAAACGGTATAATAATCGGCCCGATGGCTTCCTGGATTATACCTCGGGATCGAGCAGCCCGACGCCGCGCGCCTATACCTGTATGACAACCAAGCACTTTCGCTCTGCATCCGACAGGGAGACGTTCCGCGACCTACGACGCAATGTAGCGGCTCGCATAAAATAATCGTCAGTGGTTAACTCTCACCGTTGATTGTTCTCGGATTACTTGACTCTAACGTGCAGAAAAAAGAAATATTCTGCTACTAGGGGTGGGGCAATTCATGACAAACGAGCAAGCATTCGCTGCAGGAGTGGGGGTCGTACTAATCCTGTGCCCGTTCCTCATGGCGTTTTTCATCTACAAATTTATACGGGCGAATGGTTTGAGAAAGCGCGCCGAGAAGTCTCTCGAGGAGGCTCATAGTGCGTTGAGCGAAAGCAACGGTGCGCTTGGCGTCGCGCAAACTCGAGGCGCCGAGATGGAAACTGAAAAGAATGCGCTGGTGGAATTCATTCGCAGGGTCGAGCAACGCTACAAGCCTATCATGGATTTGGATAAAGAGGCGGAAGCCGTTCAAGGATCGATCAAAACGCTCAATACCGACCTCTCGGTGCTGCGTTCGTCGTACGCAGAAAAGAAGGTCATATTTGATCGCCTCATTAAAGAAGTTGCGATTTTTGATGAGAAGCTCGCCTTCGCGGAGATGGGCGTCTACGAGCCTCATTTCGATTATACGGACAGCGAGGAGTACAAACGGAATGTTGAACGCGTGCGGGCGGCGCAGAAGAATATGGTCACCGATAAGGCCGCGGTGATCTGCCCGACAACTTGGACGGTGGATGGTAGCACTGCCAAAGGTCAGACGATGACGAACCGAAACATCCGGCTGACGTTGCGCGCTTTTAACAACGAATGTGACGCGGCAATCGCCAACACGCGTTGGAACAATGTTAATGCGATGGAAAAGAGAATCGGAACTGCCTTTGCCCAAATCAACAAACTGAACGAATCCAATCAAGTTTTCATCACGGAAGGCTATTTGAAACTTCGCTTGGAGGAACTCTTCCTGACCCATGAGTATCGCGAAAAGCTCAAGGCTGAGAAGGAGGAGCGAGCGGAGCTTGCTAGGGCGCAGAAGGAGGAGCTAAAGCTCGTTCGTGACATGGAGCGCGCCGAGGAAGAGGAGGGTCGTTATCAGCGCCTCCTCGACAAGGCGAAGGCGGAAGCCGAACGTGCAGTCGGGCCGAAGCTCGAAGCCTTCAATGCGCAAATTGCAATGCTGGAGCGTGATCTCGAGGAAGCACATGCGAAGTTCGAACGTGCGCAAGCCATGGCCGAGAAGACTAAATCTGGCTACGTGTACATCATTTCGAATATCGGGTCGTTCGGCGACGACGTCGTCAAAATTGGTCTAACGCGGAGGCTAGATCCGGCAGACCGCGTCCGCGAGCTCGGCGACGCGAGCGTTCCGTTCACTTTCGACACGCACGCTATCATTTACAGCGATGACGCACCGGCGCTCGAACGAGCTCTCCATAAAGAGTTCGAGGCTGTTCGAATTAATGCGCAGAATTTCCGGAAGGAGTTCTTCCGGGCTCGCATCGACGAGGTTGAAGCTGCGGTCACAAGACTTGCTCCTGGCGCACCATTTTTCCGCGACGTCGAAGCGCAGGACTACCGCGAGACGCTCGCGCGCCGGAACGCGACATTGGCCGCGCTCGAGGTTGCAAGCGACTATAGGCTTCCCGAAGCGATTTGATTTTTTCTCATCCAATCGCTGTCGGGCGAGGGGTCGTGCCCCGCCGTCACTACTGCCATATCCGATGGCAGTCCGAAAGCTAGACGCCAACGTGAACTGACGATCCGGTCGGCGTCGCGCGAAGGAGGATGCGCCCGTCACGGCGTGTGGTTAAGACCCGCCTGAAATCGCCGTTGAGATACACGCCTTGGGTACGCGCGCGATACCACGCCACCGTTTCTTGGGTCGCATACTCGATGCCGGAATCCGATATGATTGTGAGCTGAGGTCGCCACCCATTGACATAGAGTCCCTCGCAGCAGCCGTTGCGTCGACCATGATGTGAGGCGACGAGAACGTGAACCTCCGCCATAGATGCGCGAAAATCGGGCCGGTCGAGCAAGCGGTTCCAGCCCTGTACCTCCATGTCCCCCGGGAAGCAAACCACAAGGCCATGGCAACGCAGAATGCACACCATGCTAAGATTGTTCTCGTCCTCGAAATCGTAGGGGTAGGTGTTCCAAAACATCTGGATTGAGAGGCCACCCAAGTCCGGTTGCGGCGGAACAGTGCCAGTGTAGGTCGTCATCATCCGCGCCAGGCTCTCAATTCCCGAGCCAATGCCATTCTGCCCCTTCAGGTAGCGGATCTCGTTCGCGCCGACGGTCGGGTTGCGGTATAAGGCGTTGATGGCCACTGTCTTCCGCAGATTGTGAAGGTCGCTGGCATGGTCCTCGTCCATATTGGTGATGATCAGGCGCTCAAGCGATGTGATCCCGAGTTGTGGCAGATACACCGAGGGGCGCCAGCCGGTGGTGCTGTTATGCCCTGCGTCGATCATCAGGTGCTCGCCGTTGTCGGTCGAGACCAGCGCGCAACCGCCATGCTCCACGTTGAAAATGCGGATGTCCATCACACCGCCCTCCTTCGTATCGCTCTGGGTTTCAATCTCGTATCGAGATTTCCTGCGAGAGCGCGCGCGCGATTGAGGCAGCACCACTCGGGTTGTTTCTTGTCGGACACTGTAATCGCCTTAGGGTTTTTGCTTGCTACGTGCCGACTTTGCCTGACCCCGCGGGATGCCAGTGGTCGAGGCCATGAGCGTTTCGCAACTCAGGATCAACTGAATTCCATATGCGCGGGAAGCCTCGCGGACACCTTCTTTGTTCACCGCAAATATCATGAAAGCGGAATGAAGAATCACGGCTATGATGGCGATGACGAGCCTGCCAGAAGATTGGAGCGCGGGAAGTTCCACGGGTAGCGGCAAAGTCATCGCGATGAGGCAAAGCCCAAGGACAATCACATTCAGAGATAGTGCCACCGGCTTCAGGCCAAAGAGATTGCGGCGAAAGCCATAGGTAAATAGCTCATCCGCCAGAATGCGGAACTTCTTATAATCACGGGTTTGATCTCGCAGCCAATTCCCCGCGCTCGAATAGAATTGTTTGGCATATGCTGGGTCCGAGATCTCATCTTGCGCGCTCGGCGCCTGAATATGAAGCTTCGATGCGACGAAACTCCGATATCGATCCTTAGAGACGGAGTCGATTGTGCCGTCATCTCGGAACCAGAACTCCGGCGTAGCTCGTGTGCCGAGTTTTCTTTCAGCCTTTTTGCCGAGGTTTCTGGCGAGATCAGCGAACGCGACTAGCAGGATTATGGCCATCGTTGCGGATATGGCCTGGGACACGCTGAAATGATCCCAGGGGATAATGAGAAACAGGAAGGCGAGGGTGGGAAGTCCCGCCATAAGTGCTGGAACAACTCTCGCCCGCAGGGTGTAGGCGTCGAAGTGCTTGGAGATACCTACCATCGTGTTTCCCGTCATTGGCGCTGTTGTATGCGTGAAACCGTGACCACAGGTTCCTGGGCGTCGACTTTGTCTGTGGCTTCGACCACCAATCCGTGAAATGCCGCCGGTGTTTTGATGAGGATTACGGCCGGAAATGTCTGGCCGAATGCAAGTTGCACGCCCGTAGCCAAGTCAGTTTTAGAGGCCGGACTATCGGATAAGTGATTATGCCACGTGCCGATCGGGTAGAGCGTGCCGTGGCTATCAGCCACGTATTCGTTGAGGCGATCGGTGAGACCGTCGGTTCCGAGTGAGAACACACTGGCGGAGAATTGGCTGTCCTTCGGTGGGGGAACAATGTCGACCACATGGAAGCTATTTGTCGTTTCGTTGAAGCGCCCGATCAGGACACCTCCGGTCTCAACTCCGGTGTAAGACCCTATCGTCTCATCGATATGGTCGGCAAGGCGGCGGGAAATTCTGACCGATGGCGTCGTGTCACTGTCACCGGACAGCTCAACAAACGTTTCGACCTTGTGATGCTGCCAGGACTGGCCCAGCAAATCTTCATCGACGAGGCCGAGCAGAATTTCCCCGTGCTCGTCCATGCCGTCGTCTTGCAGGACTTTCGACAGCTTCATCGACATCGCGGGAATGGATGCAGAAAGAGCAGCGTCCGACATCCGGGCGGTCAGTGTCGAGCAGCCTTGACCGATCGGGACTAGCTCGCCTCTTCGGTTGAAGACGAGCTTCTGCAGGGCTTTGTCTTTGGCGAAAATGCGGTAGCTCTCCGCGGCAAGGTCTTGGACATTCGGGTTGAGCCCGTTTCCCTCAATTGCGAGGTAGGCAACGCGACCTTTCGCGAAAAGACTAGTCTCGACGGCACGCGGTCGAGATCTGGTAACGTCTGGCAAACAAAGTGCGTCCGTCACCGACGGAGAGCCCGTGGCATCCACGAGTAGGCGGGACCCGCGTGGCCAAGCCTTGAGCCGTTCGTCGTCAGTAATGGTCGTTGCGAGCCAGGTGGCATCTGTAAAGTAGCCGGTAGACGACTGCCCTAACAACCTGACGGAATAGCTCAGGGCTTCTGCCTTGAAATCGTTAAGTGCATCAAACCGCGATCGAGGTATTAGCCCATGTCTGCCGTAATTATGCGGACGCATCGTGCCGCTATCGATTACGATGTCTGGCCCCTTGCCTTCACGAGCCAAATGGACGGCAAGTTTAGATCCGACGCTGCCGGCACCTATCAGTGTCCATTTGGGCGGCTCCGTCACAAAAGCTCCTCCAGCCATGGTCGTCAGCAGCTTCGCGCTGATGGTGTCGCGATGCGCCGCCAAACGAACTTGCTGCTGGCTGGTCGGGCTCAGGTCCTCCGAACTGGAGACCTCGACGACATATGGTAGGATTTCAATTCGGGAGCCTTGACCGATGACCTCCAGTGGCCTTCGAACCATAAGCACGATCGCAATCACGATCGGCACGCGGGCCGGCACTCCTTTGAGACGCGCTTGTAGAAGACCAAGGTGCGATTTGAGCGGCTCTAGCAAATCGAGCGACTGCGCGCGCTCGTATAGGCCCATGACATTTGTGACCGTTTCGGGCGCGTATGTTCCCGCGACCAACTCGCCGCCCGCCGGTGACCGGCCAGGCCAAAACACGACCCCAATCCCGATCTGGCCGTACTGGCTATAGAGTGTTTTTGCTATATCCTGCTTTAGCTGAAGCCGCTCCATCAAATGGCAGCAATAGGATCGCAGTTTCTCGTCGCCGACCATCGTGAAGGGCGCACGAAAGAATGCGCCTCCGCCGTCTGGATTGACCAGCGCGCGAATAGCGTCCGCATCGGCTTCAACATAGTCTTGAAGACGATCCCGGCGGACCGGCTCCCACCCTTGGGTTGGATTGATCAGCTCGGCTGCTGCCGCCTTTTCTAGCCAATCAGCTACCTGGGTTACCAGGCCATAGGGTCCCCTCAGTCGCAAGAAGTCGCGGGGATCGCCATCAATATAGCAGGGGCGCGGGGGTTCACTTGGATTGCCAGGCAAAAGGTGCGGGTGGGATCGGTCAAAGTCGAACCGAAGGCATACGTCTGGGCAGTCTCCTGGATAGTGTTCCGAAAATCGGATGGTGATCGGTTCGATCGGTAGAACGCCGTTCGGACTGGCTCCGTGAGCTTTCCATCGGTTGCCCAAACCGGTATCAACATGGGCGACGATCGATAGGTCGACATCCAGAGTGTTTTCCAGCCTGACGACGCGAGGATGCGCCTGAATCTGGCGCACCGCACGCAATATTGCAGAAGAGGGCGATCTCAATCGTCGTCACCGTGCTTGAACGGCTGTGAACCGAGTGCACTCTGACTTCCGGCTGCAGCGCCGGCGAGGCCGAGTATGGCAGGTGCCGCAATCTTTGCCTTTGCCGAGCGTTCTTTTTGTTTGGGACCGCCGGACGACGTGATTTCGAATTCGAGTGGAGCGTCCCCGTTCAGCTCTCCAAGGCACGTGAACGTACCCTTCGCCGGCTCTAGGATCGACTTGTATTCGCGCTTTGCACGGATACACGGCGGGTCGGCGTCGTCGTCCTTGATCTCCTTGCTGCTTGCGAGGATCGTTGCGCCGGACATCGGCTGGCCGAGCGCAGACCTCGCATCTTCCGACACTTCAGCGTCTTCACCGAAATCGGACCAACTGTCCCAGGAGAGGCTATGCCAAGAGCAATGGTGCGGGGCGATCAGGATATCGTACTGGAACTGAGATGGATCGTCGCCATATTTTCCCCAAAGCTTTTCCCAGATGCCGACCTCGGCGTCGCCACCAAGCAGATAATAGCTCGGGTTCTGGAGGTCTGATTTGCCGAGCGAGATGCTGATGACAACGCTCGAATTGTTCTTGCTGAGAAACTCGGCCTCTTCTTCGTCCTCGGCCAGAATCGGAGCGAGCAGGTGGCCGGAGAAGGTGTTGTCGGTCACACCGCAAATGGTCTGGAAGACATCTCCACCGACAATCAGAATCTCCGTCAAGTCGTCCGTTTTTCCGCTTTCGTCCTCGCCGAGAATTTTGATGCGATCGCCATCGTAGGCGTAACCGTTTGCACGGAAGTGCCGGACGCGGCGACGCGCCTCAGCGGCCCAGGCCTTGGCGTCCGAGCACAGAGTATGGTTGCGGGAGGCTCGACGAAAGACGATCGGAGACGACCACATCTCGCGGATCACAATCTTGTCGTCTGCCTTCTTCCAGTCACCAAGCGGACCGAGATGGAAATGCTTTTCAAGGCCACGACAGTGATCTGCATCAGGATGAGTCAGCAGGAATGCGTGGACGTAGAGGCGGCCCTCGTCATCTCTCGACAGGCGCTCTCGCAGTTGTTTTGCGACATCCGGAGTGTCATCCGATGGATCATCGGCCGCTGCGCGGATATTGATGTCAACGATGATTGTATGCCCGTCACCGGTTTCGATGAGTGTCATATCTCCATTGCTGACCTTAAAATGTGTTGTTTTGGCTGCCATTGCTCGAAACCTCGTTCTCTACTCGTTCTCAATTCGCGCGTAGAAAGCGAGCTCTGCACCCGACAATTCGACGCAATGCCATTCCCAGTACGTTGACGGCACCTCCCCATGCCTCCATAAAAGGTAAGCACGAGTACAAAACCAATCAAGTAATGCGATGCATCTTTTTTGGATTAATCGATAAAGAAGAGGTGTCCATGACGGAAGCCGGCGATCGAAATCTAAGGTGGGGCGTCTCTAAACGTTTGGAATTTATCGATTTTCGATTGTTCTGGCAGGGGGCGTTCAATCGAAAAGATATTGTGGATTTCTTCGGGATCTCGGAACAACAGGCCTCATCCGACATCGCTTTGTATCAGAGCCGAGCTGAGAAGAACCTGACGTACGACCGCAGCCAAAAGAGCTATGTGCGTACCGCTCACTATTCCCCCGAATTTGTGGGACCGTATTCTGACCGCTACCTTCTGCAGCTTATGGCCGTGCAGAGAGGTTGGATGAGCGAGGGGGATACTTGGTTCTCCGAAAAGCCGCCTGTTGAAGTCGTGGGATCCCTGAAGCGGCGCGCAACAAGCCCAAGCCATCTGCTACATATCCTCGACGCGATCAAACAAAACGCTGAATTGGAAGTCGGCTACGCGTCGCTCACCGGATCCACCCCAGGCCTCCGGGTGATCGCTCCGCATTCGTTCTTGTTCGCCGGTGGCCGCTGGTACATTCGTTCCTGGTCGAAGGAGCACAATGATTTTAGAGATTACAGTCTAAACCGCATTACGAGTGCTACCCTCCTCGGAAAATGCGACGTCAATTCGACTATGGACCTCGAATGGCACCATACGATCGAGCTTGTGCTCGTGCCAAACCCACTGCTGGAAGAAGCGAAGCGAGGGGCAGTTGCCGCAGAATACGACATGACCGCCAACGAACTTCGGGTGTCCTGTCGATTGAGCGCCGCGTTTTATCTTATCAACGAGCACAGCCTCGATGTGCCCTCGGATGCTGTGAAGCCTGAGAAGCAGCAGCTCGTATTGAAGAACCTTGATGACGTGGTTCAGGCGCGCGCGGTTGTGAGAAAACTATCAACGGATGCGCTCCGCAAAATGAAGGAATCGAAGTTCGAATCCTGACGGCTGCAAGGTAATTCAATACGATGACTATCACTGCTATGCTTCTGTTCGGGAGCCACGCGCGCGGGGACGAAGACGTCTATTCTGATACGGACCTGCTTTTGATTTCGCAGGACGACCAGCCCCGGCACATCCAAAAAGGCCATCTGTCAACCTCAATCTATCCGGTTGACGACCTTCTTAAACGCGCTGAAAATGGGGATCTGTTCGTTTGCCATATCGTTCGTGAAGCAAAGGCAATCTACGATCCTCTAGATCAGCTGGCGCTGCTTCAAGCACATTTCTTACTGCGGGCCTCGTATGAGCAGGAAATTCAGAATGCCTCTGATCTGGGCTGGTTTATCATCGACTACGGTCACGACAGCAATCGAACATCGCTGCTCAATCGTCGGATCGCATGGTGCGTTCGCACGGTCTTGATTGCCCGATCCGCCGAACAGAAAAAGCCCGTATTCTCAGCAGACGAGCTTTCCGCGTTTGCACGATCGGATGACGTATTGAAGCTGATCAAAAACAAAGACACAGATCGCGTCGATGCTGGAGCGATGAAGATGCTGCACGAATTCCTAATTGAATTCGGGAAAGACAAGTTCCAACGAGGACCTATCGGCTATGGCGCTTATTTGAAGCGGTTTTCAGACACATCGAATACGGTCGCTCTGGCGTTCACCCGGGCGGAGGGAGATGCAGCGGTCGCAGATTATTGACAGTTGGAAAGAGGAAAAGAGCTACAACTGTCATGTTGTTTCGGAAACGCTGCGCCATCTCTTCGTCTCCCGCCCGGATAGCAGCGGCCTGGTCACGGTATAGCAATGAATAATAGTCCTCCTAGGATAACCTTTGACACCAACGTCTTAGATATCCTGCATACACCCGACCGCGAGCCCGAACACATGGACCCGACTGATGCACGAGCTTTAAGGAAGGCGATCGTCGATGGCAGGTTGTTGGCACGAGTATCTGAGGCGTCGGTCTTCGTGGAGTGCCTGTCTTTCGAGGACAAGCTTGCCTACCTCGCGGTGGTACTCACCAACAACCCCCGTCCGTCGCCCGACCCAAAACGTGTGGCCGTTTTTAGCGACTTGGCGTCGATAGGTATCAAGATGCTGCATGCCCCGATCGTCGGTGCAGAGAAGTTCATCGACGTCATGGAATGGGCACCAGATGATCTGCTGCCGGCGAATGAACGGAACGAAAGATTTGGCGCGTTCTGCAGGCCCTACCCGAGGCACCAACCGCTGGTGACCTACGGCAACAACCTGCTCTTGGGGCAACCGCCGGTTCCTGCAGGTAAGGTGACCCGTACTGGCCCAAACAGCCACTCGAGAGAATTGCCCCAAGGTTGGGCCATTGCGCTTAAACGAGCTTGGGACAATGCGGCAGCATCTGATCGCAAGCAGGTAAGGAAGGTCGTTGGTCCGATAATAGGAGAATGGTGTGATGTCCTGATCCTCGGCTCGCATCTTGCCTATGGAAACGACGTATTTTGCACGGCGGACCGAGGAGAGTCAGCAGGATCTAACAGTCTCCTTTTTCACGGCAATCGTGTTAATCTTGCCTCGCAGGGCATCATTATCAAGTCGCCAACCGAGGTTCTCGCAATGATCTCATGACAAGATACGACCTCGATCTGGTGGTGGAGAGCCTGAAGCTTTATGGTCGGCTCCAATCCAGCTTGTCAGACATCGCCCATGCCAGCTACTGTGCAGAAGTGTTGCTGAAGGCACGGCTGGCCATGGACGCGCCGAGGCACAATACATTCGCAACAAAAGGAGTTCACAACGTCGCTGGTCGCTCCGCGACTTCCTGCGAGTCGTAGAGGTGAACCTTGTCACAATGAGCGCCTTTATTCTTGACGCTGTCCTTGGTGCAGTGTGGCAAAAAATGCGGGGGACAAGGCGACCCAGGATTAGGTGCCGCCTTCTATTACCCAGCGTGAGCTCCTATACATCAGAGGTTGATTTTCTAAGAGGCCATCCGTGGCGGACCTAGCTGCCGATAAACCCTTTCGCGTCTTGACGTTGGATGGAGGTGGAGCGAAGGGCTTCTACACCTTGGGCGTGCTTCACGAAGTCGAGGCCATGCTCGGCGAGCCGATTCATGAGGCGTTCGATCTCATTTTCGGAACCAGTACTGGCGCGATCATCGGCACGCTCCTAGCTATCGGTACGCCGGTCCCGAAAATCCACGAGCTTTACCGGAAACACGTGCCGGACGTGATGCGCCCCAAGGACAAGGCACGTCGGTCGGCCGCGTTGAAGAGGCTGGGCGACGAGATTTTCAAGGAACAGAAGTTCAATGCTGTGAAGACTGGTTTGGGTGTAGTCGCGACCAAGTGGGTGATGGAAACACCCATCATATTCAAATCCGACCCAAAGCAGGCTCACGGTCGCGCGGCTACCTTCGTTCCCGGGTTCGGCTGCACCCTAAGCGACGCGGTGCAAGCGTCCTGTTCTGCCTACCCCTTCTTCACTAGACGGCAGGTCAGAATCGACGGGGACGAGCTTCTGCTGCTGGATGGTGGGTACTGCGCGAACAACCCGACACTGTACGCGATCGCAGATGCCGTCCGCGCGTATAAGGTACCCCACGAACGCATCAAGGTCCTGAACGTCGGCGTGGGCGACTATCCTGTTCCACGCGTGAAGAAGTTCACGAAGGCATGGTTCATCTCCTGGGCGGAGGAAGCCGAGCTAATCCAGAAAACCTTCAACATCAATGCTCAGTCGATGGAGCAGCTTCGCCGCATCCTCTTTCCCGACGTCGAGACCGTCCGCGTAAGCGAGGCATTCACCGAACCGTCAATGGAAACCGACCTTCTCGAATACGACCTGTCCAAACTCGACCTGATTCATACCCGCGGCCGAGATTCGTTCGGCAAGCAGGAAGCAGCGATCCGGACGCTTCTGCGTTAGTGGAGACCTCATGCCCATTTCAGACCAGCAGCTGCAGACGTGGTCCCATCAGGGATCGGTGACGCAGTCCAAAACTACCCACGAAGCTATTAGAGCCGTTCTGAACAGCACTGACTCGCCGTATTACCTGAAGTCATTCGACGACTTCCTCCAGGGGTCCTACGCGAACGACACGAACATCTATGCGGACAGCGACGTCGATATCGTGATCCGCCTCACCTCAACGTTCTACGACAATACCGATGACCTTCAGGCCGGAGAGCAGGTGGCATACCAACGTGACCGCGTTCCCGCTGACTACGAGCTGTCAGATTTCAAGAGAGACGTGACCGCCTGGCTGAGACGGCACTATGCCGGTGTCACGGTAGGCAACAAGGCGATTTTCATTCCGGGAAACGGCAACCGTCGGGATGCGGATGTGCTGGTTTCAGCGGAGCACCGGCGCTACACGTCATATTCGGGCTTTATGGACCCGCAATATAATGAGGGCATAGTATTCGAGACCGCGGACGGCCGTCGCATCGTCAACTACCCGCGCCAGCACCGGACGAACTTGTCAGATAAGAACCAAGCGACGGGTTCGTGGTTGAAGAGGACCGTCCGCGTCTTCAAGAACATGCGAAACCGCATGATCGAGGAAGGCTATCTGGACGCCGGAATAGCGCCCTCATATTTCATTGAAGGTCTACTCTATAACGTCTCGAACAATCAGTACGGCTACAGTCAACTGATGTCGGTAACCAACTGCCTCAATTTCATTCAGAACTCTAACAGGGATAACCTGACGTGCGCGAACGAGCTTCACTGGCTTGTGCGCGACTACCAAGACGTTTGCTGGTCGACCTCGAACTATGAAAGGTTCCGCACCAGCCTCAGAATTTTCTGGAACAGCTACTGACGGTTTTCAGGAAGTCGGTCTGCTGAAGCTGTAGGTTTGGTTCTTGAGGAGAGGCAATGAAGGAGAACACTACCAATCTCTTCATGTGGGGGTACCAATCCCATTTTCGGTTCAGCCTCGAATATCTGGCCAAACGCGTCTTCGAGTTGATTGGTGCGGATATCGACCCCAAGGTGTTGCTGGTGGGCCTGAGGCGACCTGAGCTTTCGACCGTGCACCCCGTCTGCATCGAGCCTGAGAAGGGTGAATGGTCGTTGGCGCTGTTTGACCGTATCACTGATGAGGTGGACGAGGCAGTCACCAATCATCCGAAGCAGCGCGTATTTTATGGCGATGAGGTATCCATGCGAGAAAAGCCGGACAATATCCGGCGCCTGGCGATTGCAGAGCAGGTGCAGCGTCGGCTTGATGTCGAGGGACACAAGCAAGGCCGGCGCACATTCTGCAGCACGCCTTACCGCGTCGGCGACTACGATGTCGTTTGCGCTCTGCAGGTGCCCGAGCACTTGTTCCGCCAGCATCCCTCATTCGAGGCAATTTGGAACTGCGAGCCCCATGAGGCGAGCCTCGTCCACTCCTGCATCAGCCAAATTCTTGAAGAGGGGCGGCACGGCCTCATGCGTCCAGATCCAGGGCGGCAAATTGGCGATGATGCGATGCGTTCCGCTCCAGAGGTGATCAGGCGCGCTGCTGCCAGTTTCATGCGGACGCCGTTCATCGAAGGCAGGTTCGCTGATTGCGATATGTTCGATGCCATCAACGCCATTTCGCAGATGCAGTATGAGGGGGAAGCAGGGGCCGGTAAACTGGTCTTTGCGGCCTCGGACGATCCTAATCTGAGCTTCGTGTTGAAATTCGAACGCCCGGCGGCGCTGACGCAGACGCGCTGGGCACGAAAGCTATTACAGATGGCAACATCTGAGGCGGCGCTCATAGCCGACTACAACAGGATCGTTGGGCTTGGAGACCTTTCAGACGTCAGCGCGCCGCCCATTTCTGTGAATTTTTGAGTCACGATCAGTGGGATCTTAGGCGAGGCGAGCAGGTGCTCATGCGTTGCCGCTTTGGTGAGGCGCGCCTGCCCCAGGAGACGATCGGCAAAGAACGCTTTATTGACAATATGCGTCGCGTCTTTGATTCGATCGACGCCGCCGCGATTGGCAGGTTTCGCACCATTCTCGATATACTTGCGCAACTTCCTCACGGCGGCTCGCTGGTGATAGCGAGCGATGCAGCGAGTGAGGCCAAGCGCCTCGAGCGCCAGGGGACCGTCATCAGCCCAACGCCACTGAACAAGGCGCTGATCGAGCGCGCTACCCTGATCGACGGGACGATCCTCGCCGACGTGAACGGCGTTTGTCATGCGGTGGGCGTGATCCTTGATGGCCCTGCCTCAGTCGAGAGCACGCCCTCGCGCGGGTCGCGGTATAATTCGGCGGTTCGTTACGTTGCGGCGGCCTCGGTTCCACGTATGGCGTTTGTTATTTCCGAAGACCGCACACTCGACGTCGTGCCGCTTCTGCGACCGAGTGTCGACCGGAGCAAGATTGAGCAGGCTGTTGCAGGCATCGCGAGCGCGACCAGGCCCACATATTACAAATTTCGAGCCTTCCTCGATGACCATCGCTTCTACCTTAATGAAGAGCAATGCCTGACGGTCAACGAGGCTCTCGACCGGATCGAGGCGGAGCCGATCGAGATGGGCAAAATCACCATTGTGACCCAGCGGTTCAAGCCGCACCCCTCGTTCAACGAGAGCTATCTGAAAGGCTGAGCCGCCGTCGGCTCGCATTATTGGGGCTCACGATCCGTTGAAACATTGCGATGTGGTATCTCGTGAAACGCGTTGGACGAGCCATCGCCCGATCCGCTGCCCGATGACCGCTTAGGGGGCACAAGCGGCCGCAGCCCAAGCGAAGTGCAAACTGCCGAAGTGGGTTTGGAAAAAGGCGGTAGGGCCACAGCAGCCCAGCTGCAGCTTACCGATGCCCGGCCTCCAAAACCGACAGTATGGTCCCCATATCAGCCATTTCAGCTAAGGTAAGTTTTGGGCTCGCCTACGAATCTCCTACAGAGGGAATTTCGTAATAACGGGGTCCTTGGTTCTGATCCTTTCAAGGCGATCAATATTCGCGGACGCGTCTCACCAACTCTTGCGCGGCATATTTTACACGACCACCCTACGTTCTGCAGTGGTGGAAATGTGAATCTTTGACGCGGGCCGGTGGTGCGACTGAGATCGCCAACTGCCTCCCTAATGCTGTCCATTTCCTGGGCTGGGGATTCCTGCGCATGCGGCATGCACGAGAGAGCGCTATCGGCC
>NZ_LFIO01001165.1 GCF_001187535.1 Rhizobium ecuadorense | reverse complement strand
CCATGAGCGCTTCCGCGATGCGCATCACATCCGCCCCGCGCTCCTTGACGATCTCCTCGGCTCGCGTCAGCTCCTCCGCGAGCAGACGCTCCACCCGCCTTCGCAGGATAGGGTCAGCTCGTCGAAGCTGGTCGAGATCTCGTGAACGGGAGACGTCGGTGTATCCAAGCGCCTGCACACCGTGGCCGGCAATTAGAATTGTCGCAATGTCCGCTGCCCGATTAAGATCGGATCCCTCAACGCCACCCGAGCCGACGTACATCTCGTCTAGGACTGCCTTTTCGGCAGCCCTGCCACCGAGCAGCATCGCAATCT
>NZ_LFIO01000531.1 GCF_001187535.1 Rhizobium ecuadorense | reverse complement strand
TCGAACATCTGCGCCCCGAGGCGTTCCTCGAGCTGAGCGATGCGTCGCAGCACGGTCGAATGATACACCCCGAGGCCCTCGGCGGCAGCCCGCACTGAGCCTCCGCGCGCCACGGCAAGAAAGTAGCGAATGTCATCCCAGTCGATCATGGTGCAATCCGGCACCGCGCGGTGCGCCTTCCAAAGCCCGTGTCCAACGCATTCGTACAGCAGTACGGGCTGTCATCATAGCTTATGTCGACGAGCGCGGCCCAATTCCGAATGGCGGACGCCGATCGTCGCGGCTGGCGTCAGTCATCCAGCCGGATCGATTTTG
>NZ_LFIO01000399.1 GCF_001187535.1 Rhizobium ecuadorense | reverse complement strand
GCGTATCACCAAGGAGCCATTGATAGCTTCGGGGATGATGTGCTCGTCGGTGAGTTCTGCCTGCGTAAACGCTTTTCGGCAAAAGACACATCTTCCGTCCAGATAGTAATTCTGCTTCCGCATTACCAAAGAGCGCATGCCGTAAGCAATACAACTTATCAGACGAGTCTCATAATTGTTGCTTCGTGCAAAACGGCCTTTACAGTACTTTCAAAATAAACTGTGCACCCGCTATCCAAATCGTCCCATTGACTCCCGTCGATTTTAGGGACCATCGATCCTCTTCTTCGAAAAGAGCCCAGAGCCAACCCTACTG
>NZ_LFIO01000552.1 GCF_001187535.1 Rhizobium ecuadorense | reverse complement strand
CCAGACGATGCGCCTTGCGAGCGACGGCAATGCCGCCGCCGAGCCGGTCGACATCAGGGCTTGCCTGATGGAGATCGAAGCCCTGGCCAAAGCGACCTGGGATCGCAATATCGCGTTCGAGATATATGCCAGCGAGACGCTTCCGATCTTCCGATGCAGCCGCGTAGGGCTGCAAAGCGCCATTATGAACCTGCTGCTCAACGCGCGCGACGCCATGCCGGATGGCGGCGTGATTTCAATCATAGCCACCGCCATCGACGACGAACGCGCCGCAGCCGGGATCGAATTGCGGATTTCGGACAATGGTCTCGGGATG
>NZ_LFIO01001190.1 GCF_001187535.1 Rhizobium ecuadorense | reverse complement strand
GGAGCAGCACTCCGGCAGACAGGAGTATCGCTGGCCAGTAAATCGCGTGAAACTTGGAAATTTCCTTGCCGACAAAGTGGGAGGGTTCGCCTTGCTGTGCCCAGTTTCGCCAGAACAGGGTTTCGTCGGAACCGTAATCGAGCCTTCTGAGATAGTTCGCCAGAGCATCGAACCAGACATAGATAACGTCGTTGCTCCCAGGCACGGGCACGCCCCAGCCGCCTGCTCGTTCAGCACTACGCGACACGCTGATGTCCTCTAGTCCCCGCCGAAGCCTTCGACTTTCTTCTTCCGTCAGCGGATAACGACTGGGTTC
>NZ_LFIO01001259.1 GCF_001187535.1 Rhizobium ecuadorense | reverse complement strand
GGTGACGCGGCCATTCTTCTGCAGTTCGTAGAGAATTTTTACGTCGATCCGGTCGAGTTTCATCTCACACGGCCCTCACTTGCTCGAGATCGCCAATGACGCAGCAGATTATGCTGCCGTATTCCCGACATCGACCTTAACACATAAGTCAGACGTGTCGACCGCGTTGCGGGACAGGCCGAAGCACAAACCGCTGCTGGCATCCTGCCAAGACGGAATCTTCTGCTGCCACCAACCGATCTCCAGCAAAGCCGTAGCTTTGGATCCGCTAGACTACGCCTGAAACGGAGACTGTCCCATGCCCGCACCGCTCAAT
>NZ_LFIO01001760.1 GCF_001187535.1 Rhizobium ecuadorense | reverse complement strand
CAGGCGTATCGCGAAGACCGAGCCTGCTCACAACTCCGTCTTGCCCTCCTCCACTCGCTCCCGCCTCGCCTGCAGTCGGTCGAACTTGCCAAAATCGGTCATGATGCTAACGAGAACGCTTCCAGTCCAACCGAAGGTGAACAGGCCCGACATACCGATGATAGGACCGAGCAGACGCCATCGGTCTGGAAGAGTGACGTTGCCCTCGCCGAGAGTGGTATAGCTTTCGAGGACGTAGTAGTAGCTATCGCGCAGCGAAGGGATAATGTCCCTGACATACAGGGGAACTGCCCAAATAAGAGTCTCCGCGAAGTGC
>NZ_LFIO01000327.1 GCF_001187535.1 Rhizobium ecuadorense | reverse complement strand
CTTGTAGGAATTGACCGTCGGATTGGTGATCGCGGCAAGCGCGGAGGCGTGTTTCATGATGCCGCCGAGAAAGGTTTTCCCCTGAGCGGAAAGCCCAAAGGCCATTTCCTTGTCCGCGAAGGCGTTTACCTTGCCATCGATGTCCCAGACCGAGATGTGGGCATGGCACCCGTTTCCGGTCAGGCCTTTGAAGGGCTTCGGCATGAAGGTGGCGCGAAGGCCGTGCTTCTCGGCGACCGACTTGACCATGAACTTGAAGAAAGAGTGCTTGTCTGCCGTCTGAAGAGCGTCGTCATATTCCCAGTTCATCTCGAAC
>NZ_LFIO01001607.1 GCF_001187535.1 Rhizobium ecuadorense | reverse complement strand
GCTGCAGATCATTGACCGGCTTGGTGAGAAAAGCGGTCTCGAGCGCATCGATCGCGACCGCCATCAACCCGCTACCGACAAGATCCTCGTCTTTCAGGATTTTCGTCACAGCCAACCCTCCAGCCCATACCGGCATCCTGCAACCCCAACCCCGCTTGAGGTCAATAGCTCAGGCAAACCGATATGCGCCGAAACATCGCGTGAGAGCTAACCGACCAGACGGAGAGCCATCATGACGTCGTCGATCTCCCTGCCCTCCTCCAGAACCCCGCCGGGAATTCTGCCGATCTCGGAAAAGCCTTCCCGCTGATAGAACC
>NZ_LFIO01000205.1 GCF_001187535.1 Rhizobium ecuadorense | reverse complement strand
GCCCTTCACCATGAAGAACGCCATCTGCATGCATGAGGAAGATTACGGCATCCTCTGGAAGCATTACGAATTCCGCAACGGTATTTTCGAAGTGCGCCGTTCGCGCCGACTCGTCATCTCCTTCTTCGCAACCGTCGGCAACTACGATTACGGCTTCTACTGGTATCTCTACCAGGACGGCACGATCCAACTCGAAGCCAAGCTCACCGGCATCATCCAGACGGCGGCGGTCGCGACCGGCGAAACCTATCCATGGGGCGGCATGGTCGATGACAATCTCGGCGGTCCGACCCACCAGCATTTCTTCAATGCGCGCC
>NZ_LFIO01001041.1 GCF_001187535.1 Rhizobium ecuadorense | reverse complement strand
TAGCAATTCCAGCAAAAGTGCGTAGCGGTTTTGCGTCCGGAATTGCGTGAAAACAAAGAGATGGTGCATTTCCGTGATTGGTAGAAAACGGAAATGCTCTGACGGAGCAGCCCGTCCCGCCCAAACTCTTCCCAACCCCGTAGCTTTGCGGACGCTTCTCCGGTGACGTCCTTCGACGACGCCGTCGCCGTACTGTCCTTCTTCAGTGAACGCGTCAGCTTCGCCTTGTAGGCCGCCCTCCGCCTGTTCTCCGCCATAGCGTGGTACGACGCCGACGTTCGTGGTATTTTTGAGAACGGTGGAGCGGGATCAACGTCGATGCAGACGATTGAGGATTGGCTAGGTCAACTCGGTCTCGGCAAGTACGCCGACGCCTTCGCCGAGAATGACGTCGATCTGAGAGCGCTCCCTCATCTTGGCGAATCCGATCTCCAGGAGCTCGGTGTCTCGCTTGGGCACCGGAAGATTCTTCTCGCTGCTATAAACCGGCTTGCGCATCAGGGTCCGGACGAACAGCCTCCTGGTTCGGCTGCTACCGAGGCTGGATCGGAAGCCGGGGCTGACCGGCGGCTGCTCAGCGTGCTCTTCTGCGACCTGGTCGGATCGACAGCGCTATCGGCGCAGCTCGACCCGGAAGACATGCACGAGTTGACCCGCCATTACCAGGACAGCGTCGCCGGCGCCGTCACGCGCTTCGGGGGCTACGTCGCCAAATATCTCGGAGACGGCGTGCTAGCCTATTTCGGATGGCCTATGGCTTACGAGGACCATGCCGAGCGCTCGATCCGGGCCGGCCTCGAGGCGATGGCCGCCGTCGACGCCTTGCAGTCGCCCAACGCGCAACGATTGAAGGCTCGCATCGGCATCGCATCCGGGCGCGTGGTCGTTGGCAACACAGACGGCAGCACGAAGGAGCGTGCATCAATCGCGGGAGACACTCCCAACCTCGCAGCACGCCTGCAGGCCGCGGCCGCCCCGGGACAGATCGTGGTTTCCGACAGCACCCGCCGCCTCGCCGGGCAGTCGTTCGAAATCGAGAGCCTCGGCGCGCAGGAGCTCAAAGGCTTCAGCTCGCCCATTGCGCTGTTCGAAGTCCGCGGTCAGCGAGAGGTGGATAGTCGTTTCGAAGCCGCGCATGCCAGCGGGCTTTCGAAATTTGTCGGCCGCGTTAGTGAGATCGGCCTGCTGCTCGAACGGTGGGAGTTGGCAAAGGCCGGGCAAGGCCAGGCGGTCTTCCTGTCGGGGGAGGCTGGCATCGGCAAGTCCCGCCTGATCGAGGCTTTCGAAGAACATCTGCAGGAGACACAGCATGAACTCATCCGATTGCAGTGTTCACCCTATCACGCTACCTCGGCCTTTTATCCGATCGTCGAGCGACTGAGCCGGGTCGCGTCGTTTGCGCCGGCAGATGATCGGAACGCGCGCATCGAAAAGTTTCGCACCCTTGTTCGCCGCTACGGCGAAAATCCTTCCGAAGTTGGCGCGATCTATGCCGAGCTGCTTTCGCTCGACGTCGGCGACGAGTTCAGGCCGCCGGATCTCTCCGCCCACCAGCGCAAGGAACTTCTCGTCCGCACCTTGGTGAACCGTTTGCTGCTTGCGGCCAGGATCGCACCGGTGCTCATGGTTTTCGAAGACGCGCACTGGATGGATCCGTCCACCAGTGAAGTGCTGAGAGAACTCGTCAGCCGGCTTCACGGCGCCGCCGCCCTTGTCGTCGTGACTCACCGGCCGGAATGGAGCGCGAACTGGGCAAGCGGACTGGCGCAGGCGACGACGCTCTCCGTTGGGCGCCTGACCAGGCAGCAGATGCGTGAGCTGATCGAATCCATGGTGTCCGACATTCCCGAAGAGCTCGCCGAAAGGATTGCGGAGCGAACGGACGGAGTGCCGCTGTTCGTCGAGGAGTTGACCCGGTCCGTCGTGGAAAGCGGAAAGCCGGCGTCGCTCAACGCAGAAATCCCGGATAGTCTACAGGGCTCCCTGATGACACGTCTCGATCGTTTGGCGACGACGGCAAAGGAGATCGCGCAGATTGCTGCTGTAATAGGCAGGGAATTCGATCGCGGCCTTCTTTCGAAGATCGCAGGCTTCGACGACCGCGCGCTCGAGACAGCACTGAACCAGCTCGAGTCCAGCCAGATCGTCGTCGAAGGCGGCGTCTTGCATGATGCTCTCGTTTTTCGACATGCGCTCATTCAGGATGCGGCCTACCAATCGCTCCTCAACCGGCGCCGGCGGCATTTCCACGAGAGGATCGCCGGGGTTCTCGTCGAACAGTATGACGATGTCGCTGCCACGCAGCCCGAACTCATCGCCCAGCACTACGAGAAAGCGCAACGGATTGAACTCGCGCTTCCCTACTGGATGAAGGCTGGAGAACGCGCCCTTGCACGATCAGCCAACTATGAGGCGGTCGACAATTTCCAGAACGCTTTGGCAATCGCAGAGCGGTTGCCTGAAGGAACTGAGCGCCAAAGGGACCTGCTCACCGCGATCCTAAAACTCGGCGACGCCTTGTTCGCTGCGGGCCGCATGACGGATTCGCTGGCGAAATACAGGCTGGCCGCCCCATTGGCACGCAAAGCCGCGGACACGCAAGCCTTTGTTCGCGCAGTGATTGGTCTCGACGGCTCCAAATTCCTCTCCTCGAATTCGCTTGCCGAAACGGTGCCGCTTCTCGAGGAAGCCCTCGAGATGGTTGAACCGGCGGATAAGAGTTCACGGTGCCAGCTTCTCAGCCGGCTTGCGCGGGCATACACCTACCTGAACGACAGGAAGAAGGCTGCAAAATGCCATGATGCAGGAATAGAACTGGCCCGACAGGTTGGCGATAAGACTGCGCTTGTGGAGCTTTCCACTTTGCCATTCCTGACGCCGGCACCGGTCAAGTCCGTCATGGAGAGAAACGACCGCATCGCTCGCATAGATGAAATAAGATGCCTCGCCGACGAGATCGACGACGACGATGTGCGGAGCCGAGCGCTTTCAGTTGACGCCTATGTCTCCACGGAGCTCGGCGATCGCGCACGAGCCGATCGGGCGGTTGACGCGCTGGACGAACTTGGTACCGAGCGGCAGCATCTCAACGTCCAGTTCTACGCTCGCACCGCAAGAGCGATGATGGCCATCCTCGATGGAAGGTTCACCGCCGCGGAGGAGCTTGCTGAAGAAGCGCTGAAGCTGGGCATGCTGACCCTTGGCGCTGCGCCCGAGGGCGTTTACGGCATGCAGATGTTCGCGATCCGACGGGAGCAGAGCCGCCTCTCCGAGGTCGCACCGGTCATGAAACTGTTGATTGATGAAAGCCCGGAGGGAGCCACCTGGCTACCGGGTTTTGCCTTGGTTGCCTTTGACCTCGGTTATCGGGATGCGGCCCAGCGGAGGTTGAGCGAGCTTGCCCGCACCCGCTTCGCCCTTCCGCTTGACGGAAAGCGAAGTGCGTCCCTCTCATTCCTGACGGAAGTCGCCGCCGGTCTCGGCGACGCGGACGCTGCCCAAACCCTCTATAAGCTTATGCTGGACTACAAGGACATGACCGTCACGATCGGCATGGCGACCGTTTGCTTCGGCGCGGCAAGCCGCTATCTGGGAGTGTTGGCAGCGGTGTTGGGTGAATTCGATAGAGCGTCGAAGCACTTTGAGCACGCGCTCGAGATGAACGCGGCGATCAGTGCGCGGCCGTGGCTCGCGCATACGCAGGCAGACTATGCGGACTTGCTAATGAAAATAGGTAGCCGGGCCGCGATAAAGAGAGCAATGTTGCTATCCGAGAATGCCCGAACAACCGCGGCCGAACTGGGAATGGTCCGGCTGCAACAGCGACTGAAGCCAACGATTCATTAGGACCGGCAGTTCGCTGCTTTTGGTGGGAAAAGGTCTCGTCATGCCACGCTACATCATTGAAAGAAACTTTGCAGAACAGCTCAATCTATCGAAAGAGGGGGTAGAGCAAGTCAACCTGATCAACGACCAGGAAGGAGTGAAGTGGATTTTTTCCTTTCTCAGCGCGGACAGAAAAAAGACCTACTGCCTTTACGAGGCGCCTAGTCCGGAAGCCATTCTCGCCGCCGCCCGGAGGAACAATGTCCCTGCGGATGTCATCATAGAGGTTAGCGAAGAGCTCGGTCCCAATATGTTTGCATAGCGCTCCTCGGCCAAACACAGGCGCAAGGCGCTGCCGCGAAGGCTGCCAAAACGAACTGTTCGCCGGTCGACATCCGCCTCGGGTCCTGTCGGAGGCTAGCAGGTCCAGAATTTCGGTTGGTCAGTCTAAAGTTGGTTGGAGGGCGAGGTCAGGTGACAGATAGGCATTGCGCAGGCGTTCGCTTTCTTTAAAACGAAAGCAGATCGAAAGGCGCGCCGATGTTCTTGACCGACCGACAAACTGAAATCGTGGCGATTGCGAAATCGAGCGGCAGGGTTCTGGTCGAAGAACTCGCTTCCCGCTTTTCGGTGACGCCGCAGACGATCCGCAAGGACTTGAACGATCTCTGCGATGCGCAGGTGCTGACGCGCATTCATGGCGGCGCGACATTCCCGAGCGGCACCGAGAACGTCAAATACGAGGCGCGCCGCCAGATCGCCGCTTCCGAGAAACAGGCGATCGGCATGGCTGCGGTCGAGCTGATCCCGAGCGGGGCTTCGCTCTTCATCAATATCGGAACGACGACCGAGGCGGTGGGCGAGGCGCTCGCCAACCATCACGAGTTGATGGTAATCACCAATAATATCAACGTTGCCAACAGGTTGCGCCTGCTTCCGGCGATCGAGGTGGTCATCGCCGGTGGGGTCGTGCGTGGCTCGGACGGCGGGATCGTCGGCGAAGCGGCCGTCGATTTCATCCGTCAGTTCAAGGTCGATTACGCCGTGATCGGCGCGTCGGCGATCGACATGGACGGCGCGCTTCTCGACTATGATTTTCGCGAGGTCAAGGTCGCCCAGGCGATCATCGCCAATGCCCGGCATGTCATTCTCGTTGCCGATTCCACCAAGTTCGAACGCACCGCGCCGGTCAGGATCGGCCAGCTTTCCCAGGTTCATACCTTCATCACCGACCACTGTCCGGTGCCATCGATCCGCAATCTCTGCCTCGAAAACAATGTGAAGCTGATCGAAACGAACGGAAGATCGCGCTAGAACAGGATTCAGATTTAAGGCCGGGTCGGCCTTAAATCTGAATCCTGTTCTAAATTAAAGAGTTAGAGCATGATGTCGCCCGAAAACCGCTCACACTTTTCGGCATCATGCTCTAGGCCCACCATTTCGTGCAAACATTCGTTTGACATTCGTATTTCTTTCGTTTTAACTGTTATCACTTTCGCAATTGCGCAAGTTTTGTGCGATGCGAAATCAGCAGTGGGCTCGGAGGGGATATTGGGCCGGGAGATCTACGACATATTCGTCATCGGTGGCGGCATCAACGGCTGCGGCATTGCGCGTGATGCAGTCGGGCGCGGTTATTCCGTGGCGCTGGCGGAGATGAACGACTTTGCCTCGGGCACCTCGTCGGGCGCCACCAAGCTCATTCATGGCGGCCTGCGTTATCTCGAGCATTACGAGTTCCGCCTGGTGCGTGAATCGCTGATGGAGCGCGAGATCCTCTGGGCGATGGCGCCGCACATCATCTGGCCGCTGCGCTTCGTGCTGCCTTATCATAAGGGCGGCATCCGGCCGGCCTGGCTGATCCGGCTCGGCCTCTTCCTTTACGACCATCTCGGCGGCCGCAAGCTGCTGCCGGCGACCTCGGTGCTCGACATGCGCCGCGATCCGGCCGGCAAGCCGCTGAAGGCACTATTCTCAAAGGCTTTCGAATATTCCGACGGCTGGGTCGACGATGCTCGCATGGTGGTGCTGAACGCCCGCGACGCCGCCGACAAGGGGGCGACCATCATGCCGCGCACCAAAGTGGTGTCGGCAAGGCGCGAGAATGGTCTGTGGCACATCGAGACCACCGATACGGTCACCGGCCGCAATGACAGCCATCAGGCCCGCATGCTGGTCAATGCCGCCGGTCCCTGGGTCGACCATGTCATCCGCTCCGCCTTCGGCCAGAACGAGGCGCACCATGTCCGCCTCGTCCAGGGCAGCCATATCATTGTGAAGAAGAAGTTCGACGACCCTCGTGCCTATTTCTTCCAGAATCCCGACAATCGTATCATCTTCGCCATTCCCTATGAGGGCGACTTCACCCTGATCGGCACCACAGACCGCGATTACACCGCCGATCCCAAGGATGTCAGGATTTCCGAGGAGGAGACGGTCTATCTCTGCAATGCGGCGTCGGAATATTTCAAGGAGCCGGTCAGGCCCGAGGATATCGTCTGGACCTATTCGGCGGTCCGGCCGCTTTATGACGACGGCGCCTCGAAGGCGCAGGAGGCGACGCGCGACTACGTGCTGAAGCTGGAGGGCGAAGGCAATGCCGCGCCGCTGCTCAACGTCTTCGGCGGCAAACTCACCACCTATCGCCGGCTTTCCGAGCATGCGCTGGAGAAGATCGGCGCCGCAATCGGCGTCAAGGGCGCCCCGTGGACGGCCAAAAGCCATCTGCCCGGCGGCGACTTCGCGGTCCAGGGTTACGAGGGGCAGGTCGCCGATCTGAAGCGGCTCTATCCGTTCCTCGCCGATCGGCATGCCCGCCGGCTGGTGCGCCGCTACGGCACCAGGACCAAGACGCTGCTCGGCCAGGCCCGCGGTGTCGAAGACCTCGGACGGCTGTTCGGCGGCGATCTCTACGAGGCCGAGGTCGCCTATCTCGTCGAACATGAATGGGCCCGGCACGCTGAAGACGTGCTGTGGAGGAGAACAAAGGATGGTCTGCGCCTTTCGAAGGAGCAGGCTCAGTCACTGGAGGAGTACATGGCTGCCATGCCGGCGATGGCCGGATAAGGCGGCGTGTGGTCCCCGCTGCGTGGAGGCACGGGAACGGGAATGCTGGAACTGCGAAACGCCGCCAAGATGGTGGGCGCGGACTATCACATCTATCCGACCGATCTGGTCCTCGAGCGGGGCTCGCTGAACGTCCTGCTCGGGCCGACGCTGTCGGGCAAGACGTCGCTGATGCGGCTGATGGCCGGGCTCGACCGTCCCACAGGCGGGTCCGTGCATTTCGACGGCGCCGATGTCACCGGCATGCCGGTGCAGAAGCGCAATGTCGCCATGGTCTACCAGCAATTCATCAACTATCCGGCGCTGACCGTCTATGAGAACATCGCCTCGCCGATGCGCATCTCGGGCAAGGATGCCGCCACGATCGACCGCGAGGTGCGCAAGGCAGCCGAGCTTTTGAGGCTCACGCCCTATCTCGACCGCACGCCGCTCAACCTGTCCGGCGGCCAGCAGCAGCGCACCGCACTGGCGCGCGCCCTCGTCAAGAATGCCAGCCTGGTGCTGATGGACGAGCCGCTCGCCAATCTCGACTACAAGCTGCGCGAGGAACTGCGGCAGGAATTGCCGCGCATCTTCGCCCAGTCCGGCGCGATCTTCGTCTATGCCACGACCGAGCCCTCCGAAGCCTTGTTGCTTGGTGGCAATACGGCGGCGCTCAACGAGGGCAGGGTCACGCAGTTCGGCCCGACGATCGAGGTCTATCGCCGTCCGTCCGATCTGACGACGGCGAAAACCTTTGCCGATCCGCCGCTGAATTTTATCGATCTGGTCAAATCGGAAGGCAATTTCCTGCACGATGGCGCTGTGATTTTTGCCGTGCCACCGCATCTTCAGAACGTGCCGGACGGGCCGGCAACGATCGCGTTTCACCCGCATCATCTGGCACCGACCGCCCAGACGGCCGATTCGGCGCGGCTGACAGCACGGACACAGATTTCGGAGATCACCGGTTCGGAAAGTTTCGTGCATCTGCAATTTGCCGATACCCGCTGGGTGATGCTGGCGCACGGCATCCACAATATCGACCCGGACACGGATCTCTCCGTTTTCATCGATACGCGCCACCTGATGGCGTTCGGCGCGGACGGCCGGGCGATCACCGCTGCCGGGCAGAGGGGCTAGGAGAAGATCATGGCACGTATCACCCTCGATCATATTCGCCACGCCTATGGGCCGAACCCGAAGAGCGAGAAGGACTACGCTCTCAAGGAAGTGCACCACGAGTGGAACGATGGCGGCGCCTATGCTCTGCTCGGACCTTCGGGCTGCGGAAAGACCTCGCTGCTCAATATCATTTCCGGCCTCATTCAGCCGTCCGAAGGGCGAATCCTCTTCGACGGACAGGATGTGACGAACCTGCCGACGCAGCAGCGAAATATTGCGCAGGTATTCCAGTTTCCGGTCATCTACGACACGATGACGGTCTACGACAACCTCGCCTTTCCCCTGCGCAACCGCGGCGTGGCCGAGGCGGATGTCGACCGGCGCGTCCGCGAAATCCTTGAGATGATCGATCTCGCCGGCTGGGCCAAGCGACGCGCCCGCGGTTTGACGGCGGACCAAAAGCAGAAGATTTCGCTCGGCCGCGGCCTCGTGCGCTCGGATGTGAACGCGATTCTCTTTGACGAGCCGCTCACTGTTATCGATCCGCATATGAAATGGGTGCTGCGATCGCAGCTGAAGCGGCTGCATAAGCAGTTCGGTTTTACCATGGTCTATGTCACGCATGACCAGACCGAGGCGCTGACCTTCGCCGACAAAGTCGTGGTGATGTACGATGGCGAGATCGTGCAGATCGGCACGCCTGCCGAGCTCTTCGAGCGTCCGAGCCATACCTTCGTCGGTTACTTCATCGGTTCGCCCGGTATGAACTTCATGCCAGCCAAGGTGGAAGGCCGCACGGTTCGGGTCGGCGAGCACGCGCTGACGCTCGACTATGCGCCAAAGACTTCGACAGCGGCCAAGGTAGAGCTTGGAATCCGGCCCGAGTTTATCCGGGTCGGCCGCGACGGTATGCCTGTGACGGTCAGCAAGGTGGAAGATATCGGCCGGCAGAAGATCGTCCGCGCGCAGCTTGCCGGCCAGCCGATCGCGATCGTCGTTCCTGAGGACGAAGAAATTCCGGCTGATCCCCGGGTGACCTTCGAGCCGTCGGGTATCAGTATCTATGCCGACTCTTGGCGCGCCGGACCGGAGGCTTGATCATGGAAAAAACCTGGAACAACAAAGCCTGGTTTCTGGTTCTGCCGGTTCTTGTGCTGGTGGCTTTCTCGGCCGTCATTCCCTTGATGACGGTGGTGAACTATTCCGTTCAGGACACTTTCGGAAACAACCAGTTCTTCTGGAACGGAACGGACTGGTTTACCGAAATCCTGCATTCCGACCGATTCTGGGCTGCCCTGCAGCGAAACCTGATTTTTTCGCTGATCATTCTCGCTCTTGAGATTCCGCTCGGTATCTTCATTGCGCTCAACATGCCGAAATCAGGCATCGGTGTGCCGGTATGCCTGGTTCTGATGGCACTCCCGCTGTTGGTCCCGTGGAACGTGGTCGGCACGATCTGGCAGGTGTTCGGCCGCAACGACATTGGCTTGTTCGGCTACTACGTCAACGCCATCGGCATCGATTACAATTATGTGCAGGACCCGCTCGACGCCTGGGTGACGATCATCATCATGGATGTCTGGCACTGGACGAGCCTGGTCGTCCTGCTCTGCTATGCCGGCCTCGTTTCTATTCCGGATGCTTTCTATCAGGCAGCCAAGATTGACGGTGCGTCTCGTTGGGCCGTGTTCCGCTATATCCAGCTGCCGAAGATGAAGCGCGTTCTCCTGATCGCCGTGCTGCTGCGTTTCATGGATAGTTTCATGATCTACACCGAGCCGTTTGTCGTCACCGGCGGCGGTCCGGGCAACTCGACCACGTTCCTGTCGATCGATCTGGTCAAGACCGCGCTCGGACAGTTTGACCTCGGTCCCGCCGCTGCCATGTCGCTGATCTATTTCCTCATCATCCTGCTGCTTTCGTGGGTGTTCTACACCGTCATGACAAGCCACGACGCGGAGAATTGAAATGAGCGCCTCCAACGAAACGACAGCGAGCCGAAAGATCTCAGGCGTTACCAATGTCGCAAGCGGTCTCTCCTCCGATGAAGTCAGCCGTCTGATGCGCCGGCGCGGCGAGGAATCGCGCTGGTGGTGGCTGGTTCCGACGATCTATATCATCGTGCTCCTGCTGCCGATCTATTGGCTCGTCAACATGAGCTTCAAGACCAACGCGGAAATCGTCAATTCTCTGACGCTTTATCCGCATAACCCGACAATCGCCAATTACGTGACGATCTTCACGGAGAAGGCGTGGTATTCCGGCTATATCAATTCAATTACTTATGTCGTCATGAACATGGTGATCTCGGTGGCGGTCGCGTTGCCGGCGGCCTATGCCTTCTCCCGCTACCGGTTCCTCGGCGACAAACATCTGTTCTTCTGGCTGCTGACGAACAGGATGGCGCCGCCGGCAGTCTTTGCCCTGCCGTTCTTCCAGCTCTACTCAGCCTTTGGACTGATCGATACGCACATCGCCGTGGCATTGGCGCATTGCCTCTTCAACGTGCCGCTGGCGGTCTGGATCCTTGAAGGCTTCATGTCGGGCGTGCCGAAGGAAATCGACGAAACGGCCTATATCGACGGCTACTCGTTCCCGCGGTTTTTCCTGAAGATCTTCACGCCGCTGATTGCGAGCGGCATCGGTGTCGCCTGCTTCTTCTGCTTCATGTTCTCTTGGGTCGAGTTGCTGATCGCACGAACGCTGACGACGACCGACGCGAAGCCGATCGCGGCCACCATGACCCGCACCGTCTCCGCATCCGGTATGGATTGGGGCTTGCTCGCCGCCGCAGGTGTTCTGACCTTGATCCCAGGGGCGCTGGTTATCTGGTTTGTGCGCAATTACATCGCCAAGGGCTTCGCCCTGGGGAGGGTTTGATGAGCTTTTCGCTTCCCGATTTTTCATGGATGGCATGGACCTGGCCGACCGCCGCTTTCTTCGTCGTTATCGTATTGCTGCTGATCGGCATGGGGGTCTGGGAGTATGCCGCGCCGGGCGGCAACCCGCGGATCGGAATCCTGCGCTTCGAGACGACACGCGGTGACCGGCTTTTCCTTTCGCTGCTCGGCAGCGCCTTTATCCATCTTGCCTGGCTTGGTCTCGCGGGATCAAGCCTCTGGTGGGCTCTCGCTCTCTCCGTTGTCTACGCCGTCGGCGTATTCCGTTACGTGTGAGGCAAACTGATGCAGACGGCCGGGGGATTTTTCTGGCCGCCTGAGACGTGAAGACTGCAATCGCAAACCCTGGGAGGATATTATGCGAAGGCATTTATTGACGACGACAGCAGCGGTACTGCTGGCCATGACCGGGTCGGCCTATGCCGGCATGGACGAGGCAAAAACTTTCCTGGACAAGGAGGTCGGCGACGTGTCGACGCTCTCTCGCGCCGACCAGGAAAAGGAAATGCAGTGGTTCGTCGATGCTGCGAAGCCCTTCGCCGGCATGGAGATCAAGGTGGTTTCGGAAACCTTGACCACTCACCAGTATGAGTCCCAGGTTCTGGCTCCGGCCTTTACTGCGATCACCGGCATCAAGGTCACTCACGACGTCATTCAAGAGGGTGACGTTGTCGAGAAGATCCAGACTCAGATGCAGACCGGTCAGAACCTTTATGACGGCTGGGTCAACGACTCCGACTTGATCGGTACCCATTGGCGCTATCAGCAGGTGCGCAACCTGACCGACTGGATGGCCGGCGAAGGCAAGGACGTTACCAACCCCGGCCTCGATATCGACGACTTCATCGGCACCAAGTTCACGACGGCACCGGACAAGAAGCTCTACCAGCTTCCCGACCAGCAGTTCGCCAACCTCTATTGGTTCCGCTACGACTGGTTCAACGACGAGAAGAACAAGGCCGACTTCAAGGCGAAGTACGGCTACGACCTCGGCGTTCCGGTCAACTGGTCGGCCTATGAGGACATTGCCGAATTCTTTACCGGCCGTGACGAGAACGGCAAGAAGGTCTTCGGCCACATGGACTACGGCAAGAAGGACCCGTCGCTCGGCTGGCGCTTCACCGACGCCTGGCTGTCCATGGCCGGCAACGGCGACAAGGGCCTGCCGAACGGTCTTCCGGTCGACGAATGGGGTATCAAGGTCGACGAAAAGTCGCGTCCCGTCGGCTCATGCGTCGCGCGCGGCGGTGATACCAACGGCCCGGCTTCCGTCTACTCGATCCAGAAGTATCTCGATTGGTTGAAGGCCTACGCACCGCCGGAAGCTCAGGGCATGACCTTCTCGGAATCTGGTCCGGTTCCGGCACAGGGTAACGTCGCGCAGCAGATCTTCTGGTACACGGCCTTTACCGCAGACATGGTCAAGCCTGGCCTGCCTGTCATGAACGAAGACGGTACCCCGAAATGGCGCATGGCACCGAGCCCGCATGGCGTTTACTGGAAAGACGGCATGAAGCTCGGCTATCAGGACGTTGGCTCCTGGACGCTGATGAAATCGACCCCGACGGACCGTGCGAAGGCCGCCTGGCTCTATGCACAGTTCGTGACCTCGAAGACGATTGACGTGAAGAAGAGCCAGCTCGGCCTCACCTTCATTCGCGAATCCACCATTCGCGATAAGAGCTTTACGGAGCGTGCTCCGAAGCTCGGCGGTCTGATCGAGTTCTATCGTTCGCCTGCGCGTGTTCAGTGGTCGCCAACCGGCACCAACGTTCCCGACTATCCGAAGCTGGCTCAGCTTTGGTGGCAGGCAATCGGCGATGCGTCTTCCGGTGCGAAGACACCGCAGGAAGCCATGGATTCTCTTTGCGGCGAGCAGGAGAAGGTCATGGGCCGTATCGAGAAATCGGGCGTCCAGGGCGATATCGGCCCGAAACTGGCCGAAGAGCATGATCTCGCTTATTGGAATGCGGATGCGGTGAAGAAGGGCAACCTTGCGCCGCAGCTGAAGATCGAGAACGAGAAGGAAAAGCCGGTCACCGTCAACTACGACGAACTCGTCAAGAGCTGGCAGTCGAAGTAAGGCGGACCTCGGCCGGAGGCGACGAGGCTTCCGGCCATCACTTCCTGCCACCGGCAAAGCCGGTGGCACCCACAATCTTTCTCTCATGAAGTCTCCGCATCCGCCCTCCTTGCCGGGCGGAGCGGTTTCGTGCGAGCCGGAGACGGATATGAGCGGCTACATACTTTCAATCGACCAGGGCACGACATCGTCGCGCGCGATCGTCTTCGATGGCGGCATGAAAATGGCCGGCTCGGCGCAGGCGGAGATCACCCAATATTATCCGCAGCCCGGATGGGTGGAGCACGACGCGGCCGAAATCTGGCAGTCCGTCGTCGATACGGTGCGCAAGGCGATCGCCGACGCCGGTCTCGATGCCGCCGCCATTACCGCGATCGGCATTACCAACCAGCGCGAGACGGCGGTCGTCTGGGACCGCAGATCCGGCAAACCGCTTCACCGCGCGATCGTCTGGCAGGACAGGCGCACCGCCGAAATGTGCGAGAGCCTGAAGGCCGACGGATACGAGAAGCTGTTTTCCGCCAAGACCGGCCTGCTGCTCGACCCCTATTTCTCAGGAACCAAGCTGCGCTGGCTGCTCGACAATGTCGACGGCCTGCGTGCGAAGGCTGAGGCGGGCGATGTCTGCTTCGGCACGATCGACAGCTGGCTGATCTACAACTTGACGGGCGGCGGTGTGCACGCCACCGATGCGACCAACGCGTCGCGAACACTGCTTTATAATATCGACGACGGCGTTTGGGATGAGGAACTGCTCGGCATTCTCGGCATTCCGGCCGCGATGCTTCCCGAGGTCAGGGAATGCGCCGATGATTTCGGCCGCGTCGACCAGGCGCTGTTCGGTGCGGAGCTTCCGATCCTCGGTGTTGCCGGCGACCAGCAGGCAGCAGCGATGGGCAATGCCTGCTTCGAGCCCGGCATGATGAAATCCACTTACGGTACCGGCTGCTTTGCCCTGCTGAACACCGGCAGGGATCGCGTTTCCTCCTCCAACCGGATGCTGACGACGATCGCCTACCGGCTCGACGGCGAGACGACCTATGCGCTCGAAGGCTCGATCTTCATCGCCGGCGCCGCCGTGCAATGGCTGCGAGACGGCCTCGGCATTATCGATCAGGCATCGGAGGCGGGGGTGCTTGCGGCCAAGGCCGATCCCGGGCAGCAGGTCTATATCGTCCCCGCCTTCACCGGCCTCGGTGCGCCCTATTGGGATCCGGCCGCGCGCGGCGCGATCTTCGGCCTGACGCGAAACAGCGGACCGGCGGAATTTGCCCGGGCCGTGCTTGAATCCGTCGCCTATCAGACGCTCGATCTGCTGGTCGCGATGAAGAAGGACTGGGGCGTCAACCAGCTGGAAACCGTGCTGCGCGTCGATGGCGGCATGGCGGCTTCGGACTGGACGATGCAGTGCCTGGCCGATATGACGGGGAACCCGGTCGACCGCTCGGCGATCCGCGAGACGACGGCGCTCGGCGCCGCCTGGCTTGCCGGCTCGAAAGCCGGCATCTGGCCCGGCAGACGGGATTTTGCGCAGGCCTGGGCCTGCGACCGCCGTTTCAACCCCTCGATGGAGGAGAGCGAACGGCAGACCAAGATCATCGGCTGGAAGAATGCCGTCTCGCGGATGATTTCGGACGCCTCGGCGGGGTAGAACAGTTTCCGAGAATACGACCGCGACGGCGCTTCTCTCAGGCGCGCCCTGTAGTCTTTCGGTTGATGAAGCTCACGGCGAGTACGGCAAAGATCAGCGTTCCCGTGCCGACCTGCTGCCAATAGAAGTTCAGATCGGTCAGCAGCAGCCCGTTGGCGACGATGCCGAGCAGCAGCGCGCCGAGAACGGTGCCGCCGACATTCGGCCGCCCGAGCGGGCTGAGCGTCGTGCCGATGAAGGTCGCGCCGATCGCGTTCAGCAGGAAGGCATTGCCCGAGGACGGGATGTAGGTGGTGACGGTTGCGGTCAGGATCAGGCCGGCGATTGCCGCGATCAACCCGACCAGGATGAACGTCACCGCGACATGGGCAGGGGCTGCGATGCCGGAATAGCGCACGACGCCCGGCTGAATGCCGATCGACAGGATGACGCGGCCGAAACGCGTGCGGGCAAATACGACGGCAGCGACCGCGATGACGACGATGGCGACGGCAAGCGGCACCGGAAAGCCGGCGATCGTGCCGTGGCCGAGGAAACGGAAAGCCTCGGGCACGCCGTTCGGCGGCAGATAGACCGGATTGCCGCCATTGGTCAGCAACTGCTGGACGCTGCGGCCGATGAACAGCGTGCCGAGCGTGGCGAGGAATGGCGACACGCCGATCCCGGAGATCAGAAACGCGTTGAAGGCGCCGACGAACGCGCCGGCCGCCAGTCCCGCCAGTGCTGCGATCGCCACCGGCTGCCCGGTAAGCACGAGCGAGACGAAAGCGAAGCTGGCAAAATCCATCGCCGTTCCCACCGAAAGATCGATGCCCCCCGACGCGACGGCAAAGGTCATGGCGATGGAGACGATGGCAAGCAGCGTGAAATTATTGACCAGGATGCTCTGCAGGTTCGCAAGCGTCAGGAAGGTCGGCGTTATCAAGGAGAAGGCGGCAAATACCACGATCAGCGCGAGGATCAGCCCATAGCGCAGCAGGCCGCCGGCGATCACGCGGGCCAAGCCTGTGGTGGCGGGTGTGGGGGTCTGGAGCGACATGGTCAGGCCTCCTGCCGGCGAAGCAGCGTGGTCGCGGAAACGACGATGAGAATGAGCACGCCCTGGACGCCGCTGACCAGCGTGCTCGATATGTTCAGCAGCTGGAAACCGTTGGTGAGGAAGCCGACCAGCAGAGCCGAAAGCAGCGTCCCGGTGACCGTCGGAACCAGCCGGCGCGAAAAGACCGCGCCGAGCAGGGCCGTGACGACGACGGGCAGCAGCATCTCGCCGGAACCGGTCGTGCTGCCGCTCAGATAGGAAACCGACAGGATACCGGCTATGCCGCCGGAGATGCCGCTGGCGACGAAAGCGCCGGCGAGCAGGCGGCGAAGCGGCAGGCCGGCGGCACGCGCCGCATCCGGAAACTCGCCAACGGCATAAAGACGCAGGCCGATCGGGGTATATTGCACGATCGCTGTCGCAATCGCCGTGAAGCCGAGGAGCACGTAGGCAAGAACCGGTATGCCGAAAGGATCCGAAGCCGAAAGTGCCGATAGGAAGGGCGTCGAGGCCGGCAGGACGGTATTGCCGGTCAGCACCAGTTCCAGACCGGCGACGATATTCATGACGGCAAGGGTGGCGAGCAGCGGCACGATGCCGGCATAGACCACGGCAATGGCATTCACCGTGCCGATTAACGCGCCGGTGAGAATCGATGCTGCGATCGCTGTCGCATCGCCATAGCCGAGTTGCGTCAGGCTGGCATAAACGGCGGCGCTGAGGCCCATATTGGCTGCCAGCGACAGGTCGATGCCGCCGGTGACGACATTGGAGCCGCCGGCAATCAGCACGACCGTCAGTCCAATGGCAAGCACGCCCGAGATGGCCGATTGGCCGAGCACGTTGCCGATATTGCCGATGCTGAGGAAATAGGGCGCGGTCAGCGAGAAGATCAGCAGGATGGCGGTAAAAGCGATCAGCGATCCGAAGCGCAAAGCCGCAGCCGCAATATTGCCGGCCGGCCGGGCAGGCGATTCCCCGGCGGCAAAGCCGGAAGGCGCGAATTCCACTTCAGCCGACATGGCGCTGTCCCTCGGATGATCCGGTCGATTGCGCCAGCACGGCATCCGCACTGGTTTCCGACGATATGAATTCGCGCGCCACGCGGCCGCGGAAGAGCACGAGGATGCGATCGGTGATGCCGATGAGTTCGGGCAGATCCGAAGACAGCACGATGACGCCGGCGCCGCGCGCCGCAAGTTCGCCGATCAGCGTGTAGATCTCGACCTTGGAGCCGATGTCGACTCCAACAGTCGGCTCGTCGAGGAGATAGACCTCGGAGCGGCGGCTCAGCCATTTGGCGATGGCGATCTTCTGCTGGTTGCCGCCCGAAAGCGTGCGCAGCAGGGCATTCCGCCCATTGGTTTTCACCTGCAGGCGGGTGATCAGTGCATCGACCTCGCTCTGTTCGCGTCTGCGATCGAGAAAGCCGAAACGCGTGAAGCGGCCAAGGCTTGAAAGGCTGATATTTTCCGCGACGCTGAGGTCGAGCGCGACGCCGTGACGGCGGCGATCTTCCGGCACCAGTGCGATCTCGCGGCCGGCCGCCTGCGTCGGGCTGGCAAAACGGGCAGGCTTGCCGTTGATTTCGATGTGGCCGGCAACCGGTGTCTCCAGTCCGAAGAGAGTGCGAACCAGCTCCTTTGCGCCGGAGCCGAGCAAGCCGGTGAGGCCGAGCACCTCGCCGCGGCGAAGCGTGAAGCTGACGTCGCTGTATTTTCCCGGCGCCGACAGTTGCTCGACCTTGAGGATCGCCTCGCCAAGCGTCACCTGCGGCTTCGGAAACATCTCCTTGATATCGCGCTCGACCATCAGCCGGGCAATCGCTGCGGCCGACGTCTGCCCGATCGGCAAGGAGGCGACATCCAGCCCGTTGCGCAGCACGGTGACGTGGTCGCAGAGTTTTTCGATTTCGTTCAGATAATGCGAGATGTAGATGATGGTGACGCCTTCATCGCGCAGGCGGCGGATCAGCCGGAAGAGGATATCGGCCTCGCGGGCCACCAATGCGGCCGTCGGCTCATCGAAGACGAGCACCTTCGGCTGATTGAGGAGGGCGCGGGTGATTTGCACGATCTGCTTTTCGGCCGTCGACAATTCGCCGATCAGGGCGGCGTTCGGCAGACGGATGCCGAAATAGTCGTTGAGAATATCGGATGCGCGGCGCTGCATCTGCCGCCGGTCGAGGAAGGGCGTGCCCGCTATCCGCGGTTCCCGGCCGAGGAAGAGGGCTTCACCGACGGTGAATGTCGGCACCAGCAGCCGGTCCTGGTGAATGAAGTGGATGCCGAGCTCTTCGGCAAGATGCGGCGTCAGCCTGTCGAATGTTTGCCCTTCGATCCCGATCCGGCCGTCATCCGGCTGGTGAAGGCCGGCCAGCAGCTTGATCAGCGTCGACTTGCCGGCGCCGTTCTGGCCGACGAGACCGTGGATGGTGCCGCGCCTGACGATCAGCGACGCACCGGCCAGCGCCTGCGCACCGCCGAAATGCTTGACGATGCCTTCGAGGCGGATGATGTCGTCTGGCGCCGTCACCGGCGGGCTCAACGAATTGGCCGTCATATCGATCTTTCCGGGCGAGTAGATGTTGGACGATCCGGCACGGCCGGATCGTCCGTGAGCCTTGTCAGCCGATGCCGAGTTTCTTGCTGACTTCGCCGACATTGGCCTTGTTGGCGAGCAGCGCGGAAACATAGGTCTCGCGCGGTAGGGTCTGGCCGGCGAGCAGCTTGGCGACGTTGCGGATGGCAGTGCGGCCGATTTCGGCCGGCTGCTGCGCAACGTCGGCCCCAGCCGGCGAATTCGGATCGGCGACGAGTTGCAGCACCTCAGGACTGCCGTCGACGCCGTAGGTGCGGATCTCGGTACGGCCGGCAGCCGCCAAAGCCTGGGTCGCGCCAAGCTGCGGAATATCCCAGGCCGACCAGATTGCCTTGATCGAACCCTTTTCCGGATATTTGTTGAGGATTGCAGTGATCTGCGTGAAGGCGTCCTGCACAGTATTCGGGATCACGTCGCGCAGTTCCGGCTCAAGAATTTTCACCTTCGGGAAATATTTGACGACATTGACCAGCTGGTCATAGCGGATCGCGCAAGGGGTGACGCCGTAGAAGCCGTTGAAGACGACGATATTGCCTTCGCCGCCGATATCGGAGACGAGCTGCAGCGCCAGGTCCTTGCCGATGCCCCAATTGTCGGAGGTGGTGTTGTTGATCGAATTGGTCGAGCCGACGTCGACGGTCAGAACCGGGATGCCGGCGTCACGCGCCTTCTTCAGCCAGGGATCGATGACGCTGAGCGTGCCGAGGATTTGCACGATCGCATCCGGCTTCTGGGCGATCAGCGTCTGCAGCTGCGAAACCAGCTTGCCGTCGTTGCGCCCGGCATCGACGGCGATCGGCTCGCCGCCGAGGCGCTTCACCTCCTCGATCTGGGCGTTATAGGCCTGCAGGTCGAAGAAATGATCGGTGCCGGTGGCGCTGATGGCGATGCGCTTGCCTTTCAGCGACAGTTCCTCGCCGGCTGCCAAGACCGTTTTCTGCCCGACAAGCGAAGCGCCGGCGACGGCGACCCCGGCCGCTGCGGACAGTTTCAACAGGTCTCGTCTTCCGAAGCGGCTTCCGGACTTTTCGATGCTCATGACCATTCTCTCCAATTAAGTTATTTCTATAAATTAAGTAGACTAATTAGAATGAGGAGAAAGGAATTTCCAAAAAGGCGCTCTCTGAGAAAAAGACTGGGTGGATCACAAGCTCGTTCATGGCCGGGGTTTGCCGCAAACGATCGATGGCACGTGGTAGGGGATCATGCCGGCAATCCCGCAGGCCTTGTTCAAGCTATTCGTTAATCGTCTCGCCGAGTTCGGAAAGATCGATGCCTTGGGTGCCGAACCGCCAGTCCGGACTTATAATCCGTCTCCATCGGCAGCTCAGCAAACGATGCACTTGATCATCGGTCCACTTGAGACTAAATATAACCTCAAGTGAAACGGAGCCACTGTCATGATGGGATTTGCTGTCGTTGCCGACGTTCTCGGACTGCCTGCCAGGGAACCGGCGTCGCGTTCGGCCTTCGGCCTGCTCTCCAGCATCGAGGCGGGATTGCCGGTCAAGGCGCTTGACCGCATGGCGCTGCTTCTGGCCCCAAGCGACGCCCAGTTCAAATATCGGCTCGTTCCCAAGGCCACCTATGAACGGCGCAAGTCCAAGCATCGGCTCTCCTCCGACGAGGGCATAAGGCTCGCCCGTCTCGCGCGTGTCTGGGGGCTGGCACTCGATGTCTGGCAGACCGAGGCCGAGGCGCGCGATTTCCTGTTTCGCCCGCATGCGATGCTGGAGGACAGGCGGCCGATCGACGTCGTCATCCAGAGCGAGATCGGCGGCGAGCTCGTGCTCGATATCCTTGGAAGCCTGAAATACGGCAGCGCTGCGTGAGCGCACAGCTTCTTGACCGTACGCTGACATCCGTCCGTATCGGAGATCCGAACGGAACCTACCCGATCTTCGATGCCACCGGCTCGACCATCGCGCCGGGGCGGTGGAACACGTCAGGCAGCCCGATCATCTATACGAGCGAGCACTATTCGACGGCGCTGCTCGAAAAGCTCGTCCATGGCAGCGGCAGGCTGCCTCCCAATCAGCATTACGTCACGATATCAATGCCGCGCGGGCTCAGCTACGAGATCTTCTCCGAGCCGGCGCTGCCGGGCTGGGACAGCATGCCGGCCGGCGTCAGCAAGATTTTCGGCGAAAAGTGGTGCCAGGAAAAGCGCAGCGCCATCCTGCTGGTGCCGAGCGTCGTTGCCCGGGTGGATCGCAACGTGCTGATCAACCCGGCCCATCCGGAATTCCCATCGATCACGGTCAGCCTCCACCAACCCGTCTACTGGGACCGCCGGTTGTTCGGCATGTGATCAGCTCAATTTTTCGCGATCTCTCTTCGGGCATCAATGCCGCGACCTCCTGCCCTCGCTGCCAGGCACGGCGGCCTGGTCATGCTCCCGCACTCCTTTCGACCGTTGCAATCGCCCGGAGCGCGCAAGGTCCGAATCTCGTTCTCATTTACCTTAAGAAGTAAGGCAAATTTGGTGCGTGGCTATGACGCACGGCAGTCCAATTGACTCCTAAACTTGGGCATGTAATTGCTGATCCAATTTTGAAAATGCAAGTAGAATATATGTATCATCTCGGCGAAGTTGTAATACGGCGACTGCAGGAAAAGTTGATTAGATCGGTAAGGAAATTTGTTAGTAGAGAGCAGCCTTACGTTATAATGGATTTTCCATCCACTAAAGATCCCGGCCACCACGCAAGTTGGCTGGGATTGGCAAAGGTATTGCAGGAGGTAACAGGGCGCCTGCCGGTACTTACCGGCGGCTCTCTTCAAAGTATTAACGAGATAAAATCCACGCCCGGCGACGCTCCAATATTCATTTGCGGCTGGTCAGACTTCGGAGATGCGCGGACCGGAAGAGAAGATATTCGCTATCGGCTGGCGTGCAAATATCCGGATCGAACCATCATTCAGATGCCTCAAACAATCGATTTCGCCAACGAGGCACTGATGGAGTACGCGAAGCGCACGATCGGGAGGCATCGCAAATTTTTCTTTATGACGCGCGACGAGCAGAGTTTCGAGCTGGCAAAAGCGAACTTCGATTGCGATGTCGAGGCTGGGCCGGACGCGGCATTCGGTATCGACCTGCTTAAACCGTTCGAAGCCGATCCTCTCAGGGCATTATATGTTATGCAGCCTTTTGGAGAGGACGACGTCGACATAACTGACGCCCGAGCGATCGTTGGCGGACCCCTTACCAATTGGATCAACGGTCCGGATAATTTGTCGCGCCTGCGCAAGGCGAGTGTCGTCAAGGCCGTAATGCGGCGTGGCTTTAGCCGTTCCGAGATGGTGGCCCAACATTACGAGGATGTCGCTGCTCGCTATGTCGATTATGGCGTGAAGATGCTATCCGGCGCGCAACGGATTATCACCAACCGCCTCCATGGTCATACTCTTTGTCTTTTGCTCAATAAGCCGCATGTCGCGGTTGCGAGAAACGGAAGCAGGCTGCACGACTTCATCGGTAGCTGGACCGGCGACACTTTGCTGGTGGAGAAAGCGACAAATGCCAGTGAGCTTTTGGCGGCCATGTCCCGCCTCCCGTATGAGATGAACGGCACCTGGTACAAGTCGAGTAGACCGATAGATCTGCGTCCGGGTCTTCCCGCCCCGGATCTCGTCCCTCATCCCTCTATAGTTTGATTCCCTGTAGGAGCTCAGTTTTGTCGGTTGTACGAGACGATGATATTCTATTCAGCCATGTCAATAAGAACCGATCCGCCGCAGCCGTAACGGGTGCCTTCTGGTCGGCGATGAGCACGCTCATTCCGACAGTCCTCACCTTCGCAGTTTTCGTGGTGACGTCTCGAGTCCTCCAGCCTCAGGATTTCGGTCTTGTTGCGCTGGCATTCAGCATCGTGTCGTTTGCCGGCAGTTTTGGACCGACCGCATTTGGTGAAGCAATCATACAGCGATCCGAAATAAGGCGAAGCCACCTCGATACGATATTTATGCTTTCGCTTGCTTTTTCATTCTTGGTCTATGGCGTTTTGTGTGTCGCCGCTTCGCCCATCGCGGCCTACGTGGGACATAAGGAAATCACGTCCCTTATCTACATCATGGGACTGAAGGTGTTCTTCGACTTCACGGCCGTCGTTCCGAATGCGATCGTCAACAGGAAGATGTCATTCCACCTCGTCGCCGTCCGGACTGTTATCGCCACAATTACTTCTGGTTGTATTTGCCTTGTTTTGGTTCTCGCGGGTTTCGGCTTGTGGGCGCTTGCGATTGCCCAGATCGCGGCCACGGCGGCATCATGCGGCGCTGCTTTCTGGGGTGCAGGGTGGTCGCCCGGGCTTCACGTGAAGAGAGAAAGCCTGAACGATCTGCTGCACTACGGCTTTTTTGCATCCGGCACTCGGTTCTTACAAACGATGAGCTTGGACAATTTGATCATCGGCGTGCTCCTGAGCCCGTCAGCGCTCGGTATCTATAATTTCTCGAAGCGTTTGTTCGATATGATCAACAACGTCATCGCCGGGGGCTTAACATCGGTCACCCACGTCTTGCTGTCCTCGTTGCGAACCGATCCGAAGAAGGTTCGAGAAGCATTTTTGATGGCGACGTTTGGCTGCGCCCTGGTTTCCTACCCCGTCTTCATCGGCCTTGCCGCAGTTGCCGGCGATGCGATCACGACAATTTTCGGTGCGCATTGGATCGAGGCCGTTTGGCCGGTTCGGTTCTACTGCGTTATCGGGTTGATGGCTGGGATCGGCTACGTGCAGGCATCCTTGATCAAGAGCCAGGGGGAGATGGATTGGTGGTTCTACTACCAGCTGGCACGAAATCTCCTCACGCTCGTGACGATCGCAGTTCTTTATCCTTTCGGCGTCACAATAGTTGTTTTCGCGATTATGATCGAAGTTCTGTTGTTTTGGCCAATCACCAGCTGGAAGGTTTCGCGCCACATCGAGCTGAGTGTCGGGGCCTATCTGATGCAGTTTCTTCGGCCCAGCTTGGCTTGTGCAGGAATGGTCGCTGTGGTTTTGCTCCTGCATGAATCGCTCATTCATTGGTCCCCCTATCCACGTCTGGCCGTGGAAATCGTCGCCGGCGGAATTGCATATTGCTGCCTGATCTTTGTTCTGTGCAGATCTCATCTCAATGTCTTGATCGGCAGTATAAAGCAGGTACGACAGCGCAAAACCAACAGGGACGAGCTTGTCGACCCTGTGGCACATCAATCGTGATATCGGGGCTCCTCCGCAGACCAGCCTTGCGGAGGAGCCACTGATGCGCAAAGTGGTCGGCACGGATGTCAGTTTCAATCCACCGCATCTGAACGCCGCTCAGGCACAAGCGAATAGGATATCGATCAGATGACCAGTCTCGACCGCGGTTATTCGCCATCGACGATTGACGCCGCAGAAGTCTCGAATCCCGACCGCAGCCGTTACTATTCCCTGGATGCAATGCGCGGCTTTGCCGCGATCTGTGTTGTCGCCACACATTTCCAGGAACGATATGCCCCGTCGGCCTATCTGGCGGTCGACTTTTTCTTCGTACTCAGCGGGTTTATTATCGCCGAGATTTATGGAAAACGGCTTGCACGTGGCCTGCCGTTCCCGGCGTTCATGGCGGCTCGAATCAAGCGCCTTTATCCGCTCTATTTGATCGGAATTTTGGTCGGTCTCGTACAGATCATATTGTTAACAGGCTGGGGCCTGAGACATCAGAGCGTCATTGACCTGTTGGCGTCGACCGTTGCCAACGGGATTTTTCTGCCCAGCCCGATGTATTTTCTTCAAGCCAACCCAATGCAGGGTATGTTTCCAATCAATGGCCCTGCATGGTCGATGTTCTGGGAGCTGTTGGTAAACATAGTCTTCGCGCTATGGCTCTTCCGGCTCTCTGTCCGTGCCCTTTGCCTCGTCGCTTTGGTTTCAGCTGCGCTTTTGGCCTTTGTGGGTCTTAAGTACGGTGTGTTGAATATCGGCTGGGAATGGCCTTCCGCAATAGGTGGTCTCCCAAGGGTCATGTTTTCATTTACTGCAGGGGTCGTGATCAGCCGTCTATTCGGTGGCATGCCGGCCTGGAGGAAAGGTTGGACAGCGATCCTGCCGTGCCTTCTTCTGATGATTTTCATGGCCGCGCCGGTTCCTTCCCTCCTGCGGCCTTATTACGATCTGATGTTCGCGATGGCCCTGGCGCCGCTCATCGTGATGCTTGGCCTCTTTCTGGAGATGCCTGGAAAAGCCGAGAGGTTGGCGACGTGGGTGGGCTATATCTCCTACCCCGTCTACATTCTGCACCGCGGTGTGATCGGTGTTTTCAAGCCAGTCGCCGGGTCGGTCGGATTGAGCGGCCCTCTCGCTTTTTTCGTGCTTCTCAGCGCGGTCGTGTGTTTCGCTTACGGAACGGCTCGTCTCGTAGACAAAACCATGACCATGCGGGCTCGGCCAGCTCGATAAGCCGTCAACGGATCTCGTCTGATTATGCGCTCTGCCGCGGCGAGCGCGCCATCAGCCGGGCATAGGCGATGGCCGAGAGCATGTTGACGTGGTTGGCCTTGCCGGTGCCGGCGATGTCGAAGGCGGTGCCGTGGTCGACCGAGACGCGGTCGATCGGCAGGCCGAGCGAGACGTTGACCGCCGTCTCGAAGGCAACGAGCTTGATCGGGATATGGCCCTGGTCGTGATATTGGGCGATGACGAGATCGAAGGCGCCGTTATAGGCGCGGGCGAAGACCGTATCGGCCGAGATCGGTCCGACGACGTCGATACCCCTAGCCTGCGCCTGTTCGACGGCGGGGGCCAGGAATTCCATGTCCTCGGTGCCGAATAGGCCGTTTTCGCCGCAATGCGGGTTGAGACCGGCAACGGCGATGCGCGCCTTCTTGCCGAGCCGCAGGAAGTGCCGGTGGCCGGCCTCGATGGTGGCGAGAACCCGCTCCGTCCTCGCGCGCTCGATCGCCCCCTTCAGCGAGATATGGGTGGAAACATGGATGGTGTTCAGCCGCTCGGAGGCAAGCAGCATGAAGGAACTCTTCGAGCCGGTGAGATGGGCGAGAAGCCCGGTATGGCCGTCATGGTGATGGCCGGCAAGGTTCATCGCTTCCTTGTTGATCGGCGCAGTGACGATGACATCGGCTTGCCCTGACATGGCGAGGTCGACGGCGCGGGTGATATAGCGCACCGAGGCATCGCCGGCGACCGGGCTGACCTTGCCGATTTCGGGCAGGGCCGCACTGAGTGCGACTTCATCGACGGCGATCCTGTCGCCGCCGGCATGGGCAGGACCGAATTTCAGGCCGGCGCCCGTGGCGCGGTCGGCGCGCTCCAGCGCTTCGACATTGCCGACGATGACGAAGTCGCGGCGCTCTTCTTTGGGAAGGGCCGCCAGGGCCTTGACGATCACCTCGGGGCCGACGCCGGCGGGATCACCAAGCGTCACGGCGACTTTCGCATTCCTGTCCATCGTCAAAATCCCTTCTAGAACGCGGCTGCGTAGATCGAGCGGATGTCGGAGCGCGTCAGATCGCGCGGATTGTTGTCGAGCAGACGGCGGATGGCAAAGGCGTCGTCGGCCATGGCGTCAAGATCGCTTTCCGGCACGCCGAGCGCGGAGAGTTTCATCTCGATGCCGAGCTCGGCGCAGAAAGCGTAAGCCGCATCGAAGACGGATGCGATGTTGTCGGAGGTCCGGCGCCCGAGCGCCTCCATCACCGTTTTCGTCTTCTCAGGGGCCGCCGGCGTGTTGAAGGCAAGCACATGCGGGAAGATCAGCGCATTGGCCGCACCATGCGCCACATGCCAGCGCGTGCCGAGGGGGTAGGCAAGCGCATGGCCGCCGGCGGTGTTGACCGGGCCGAGGCAGAAGCCGCCGTAAAGCGAGGCGAGCGACAGGCCGGCGCGCGCTTCAGCGTCGTTGCCGTCCTTGACGGCGCGGGCGAGATATTTGCCGACCAGCCGCGTTCCCTCGATCGCATAGATGTCGACCATCGGATGGGCCTTGCGGTTGGTGAAGGCCTCGACGCAATGGGCCATCGCGTCGACGCCGGTGGCGGCCGTGGTGCGCGCCGGCACGGTAAAGGTCAGGGCCGGATCGATGACTGCGATGTCGGCCAGCATGTGCAGGCTTTCGACCGCAAGCTTGGCCATCGTCTTGGGATCGGTGACGAGCGCGCGGATGCCGGCCTCGCTGCCGGTGCCCGAGGTCGTCGGCACCTGGGCGAGTGCCGCCTTGCGCGGCCCATGCACCTTGTTCGGGCCGACGACGTCATGCAGGGTCTGCGCGGAGCCGGCAAGAACGGCGGCAAGTTTTGCCAGGTCCATGGCGCTGCCGCCGCCGAATCCGACGATCAGCTCGGCGTCGGCGCCGTTCGCCGCCGCGAGCACCTTTTCGAGGTTGGCCGTATCCGGCTCGGGCGTCACTTCGGCAAAGACCGTCACCTCGCCCTTCAATTCCAGCACGTCGATGCGTGAGGCGTTGAAAGCATCGGAGATGACAAGCGTGCGCCGATAGTCCTTTTCGGCAGCCCATTTGCCGAGCTTTCCCGCCGTGCCGATGCCGAATTCGATCAGATGCGGCCGAACGATCGTGATCGGCGAATCCAAGCTGGCCATGAACCAGTCCTCCCTGCAAGATCTTGCGGCAACAATTTCGTCGCCCTCTTTATTGTAAAGTTGTAAGATCAATGTCAAGCCGGCATTCCAAGGTACGGAAATTTTTATCGTCTGATATGTGGTCGCTTATGTCCTCGATGAGGCGGTAGTATGTTATTATATACAATAATATCAACGCGTTAGAGAAAATTATCGAGGGGGATGCTTTTCGGGTGCGAAGGGTCTGGCCGTCATTCGCCGGCGCACGCCTCTTGTCAATTTCTTGTCGCCTGGTCGGTTCAATGCCGACGGCCCTGCATCCTTTCGCGCGCGATCGGATGCAAGTTTACAATCTTCCGGCTGCCGCGTCGCTTACGGCAGCAATTGCGGTGCAAGGCGCACATATTTGATGGCGCGCCGGTAATAGGTGTAGGCGATATGGAGCGTGCCGTCGCCGCCCTGGATGATCGAGGGATAGGAGAATTCGCGGTTCAGCGAATCCTTGGAATTGTTGCTGAGGCAGAAGCCGTCACCGGTATCGAGATCGATGCGATACGGAAAACTCCTGGCCCCATCCTTCGAGATTGCAAGGCTGAGCGGTGCCCGCGGAACGCCCCAGATCGCCTTGCGGCCGACATCGGCGACAATAACGGCCTCCGAGGCCTCGCCACCCTCGATTTCGTCGTAGAGAGATTGGCGCCGCGCATCCGAGGTACTTGCATTCGAATGGTTGTAAACCATTGCGATTGCTCCATCATTCAGCACGGTTGCCTGGATCGAGGAGTTGTTGTTCGGCAGTTCGGTCGGCTCGGGCGCGCTCCAGCTCTCGCCGCCATCGGACGACCGGCTGGAAAGAATGTTTTCGGCGAAACGGTTGCGGTAGAAGGCGATCATCTCGCCGCCGCCGAGCGGCAGGATATTCATGTGCACGGCGCCAATGCTGTCCGGAATATCGCGCATCTGCCAGCTCGCGCCGCCGTCGCGCGAGATCAGCACCGCAGCCGTATCGGCATCACCGCTCCAGCGCTGGCCGCTAAGGCCGACGCAGCGGAAGACCGGCAGCAGCCAGTCGCCTCTGCCGTTGACGACGATCTGCTGGCGAACGAAGGTGCCGGGGCTGTCGCAGAGGATGCGAACCGGGCCGAAGCTTTTGCCGCCGTCATCCGATATCCGGCATTTGACAATCGAGCCATCCTGGTTGCCCGAGGTCTGCGAGGTATAGAGCAGCCACGTCTTTCCGTCCGGGGCGTTGAAAATCAATGGGTTCTGCTCGGATTTCTCGGGATCGTCGCTCATCTTTTCCGGCTCGGACCAGCGCTCGGAGCCGGGCGCCAGCCGCGACATGTAAATCGAAATATCGCCCATGCCCTCCATCGTGCCGCCGAACCAGACGCAGCTCAGCGTACCGTCGAGCAGAAAGGCGAGATTGGCTGCATGGTTCTGGATGCAGGGCGAAGGCAGATAGGCATCGGCGCGCCCTTCGACTGAAGGATGAGGGGCAACGATCCCGGTCATCAAAGCGGGCACGGCTTCCGAAGGCAGGCCGGTAAAACTCATGGCGGATCTCCTCAAGGCAGCTTGGCGTAGCTTTCGGCGAGCGCGGCATAGTCCGTCTCATCAAGCGGCAGCAGCGGGGCGCGCGTGCGCTTCCAGGCGGGATTGCCGGTCTTCAATCCCACCATTGCCTTGATGGTCGGGATCTGGACATAGGAATTGGAAAGCGTGCGATAGGCGTTGATGCGTGCTTGCGCCGCCTCGACCTCGGCGGCACGCGCCTCGTCATGGACATGGTCGTAGATGGTGCGCAGCGAATCCGCCACCAGATTGGAGGTGGCGGTGATGCAGCCGGCGCCGCCGGCCTTCATCAGCGGCAGCAGCAGCGGATCGGCGCCGGCCAGGACCGAGAAACCGGGATGGGCTGCGATGATGGCCTGCATGTTATTGAAATCGCCGGCAGATTCCTTGATTCCGACGACCGTTTCCGGGAAGGCCGCAATCAGCCGGCCGATCAGCGGAATGGAGAGCGGCACGCCCGAGACCTGCGGAATATGATAGAGGATGACCTGCAGGCGCGTGTCGGCGACCTTTTCCAGAACTTGCGAATAGGCGGCGAAGAGACCGTCGTCGGAGACGCCCTTGTAATAGAAGGGCGGCAGCATCACCACCTTGGTGACGCCGAGCGACAGGGCGTGCCGCGTCAGTTCCACGGTCTCCGGAACGGCGACGACGCCAGTCCCCGGCAAAAGCCTGTCGGCCGGAATGCCGGCCTTCACAGCTGCCTCCAATATGGCGCGGCGCTCGGCTCCGGAGAAGGAATTGGCTTCGCCCGTCGTCCCGAGCAGCGCCACGCCATGACATCCCTCGGCCAGCAGCCGCCGGCAGTGATCGGTGAAAAGGGTGAGGTCCGGCGTATTGTCTGCCGTCAGCGGCGTTGCGGCCGCGCTGAAAACGCCTGTGATCCTGTGGCTCATTCCGCCCTCCTCGGTGCGTCCTGTCTTTTCCGGTGCGCGTTCGAACCGCACGGCTGCACGGGCAATTGTCATTCGTCTGTCGCGATGGATTGCGAAAAGCTTTTCTATTGCAGCGCTTTTGTCAAGAAGACAAAATGCGTTCATTCCGGATTGAAAAATTATCTATTTGTTATTGTTATGATATTTTTCGCCATAAATTTTGTTGCAACAAAAAATGCGATTTTTTGTTGACATATTTACAATAACGAGAGAACGATATGGGACGGATTGTGCTGCGCCTGGCAGGTGCAGGGAGAGCGCTGCCGAATTCACCGTGGGAGGGAATGCCATGTCTTTTGATCAATCTGAAAAAACCAATCTATCGCGCCGCAACGCGCTGAAGCTCGGTCTTGCGGCCGGCGTCGGCCTCACCGTGTTCGGGATGAATGCCCGCATCGTGATGGCCGATGAAGGCCAGGTCCTGAAGGTCGCGCATCCGGCCTTCGACCAGGACTGGTCGCCGCTGCGCGGCGGCGGCAGGACGTTCCGCTGGAATTCGATCTGGTGGGCGGCGCCGATGTATTTCGACAGCCAGGGCAATATCAAGCCTTACGTCTTCGCCAGCTGGGAATCGGCCGACAACACGGTGTGGACCTTCAAGATCGATCCCAAGGCCGTCTTCTCCGATGGCAGCAAGATCACCGCGGCCGACGTCAAGGGATCTTGGGAAGTCGCCTCGATGCCGAACACCAAGAGCCAGCGCGCCGACCAGGTGCTGAGCAAGGTCAAGGGTTACGCCGAAATCGCCGCCGGCTCCGGCAACGAGCTGACCGGTGTGGCGACTCCTGATGAGGGAACAGTCGTGGTGACGCTCGCCGCTGCCGATCCGATCTTCTTCATGCGCCTGGCAAACCACATCGCGCCGATCACCAAAGCGTCGCAATCGCGCGGCAGCGACGGCGAGGAAATCATCGACTGGTATAAGCCCGAAAACAAGCCGGTCTTCTCCGGCCCCTTCAAGCTGACGAGCATCGATATCGACGCCGGCAAGATCACATTCGAGCCGAATGAGAACTTCTTTGGGTCGAAGCCGAAGCTTGCCCGCATCGACATCACCTCGATCGAGGACAATGTGACGGCGACCTCGCTGATCAAGTCCGGCGAGTTCAACGCCCATACCGAGCTCGTCACCTCGACGATCATCCAGGATCTCGGCCCGGAATTCTCGGCCGGCCCGCTGATCCCGACCAGCCAGCACTTCTGGTTCAACATCTCCCGCGCGCCGATGGACGATCCGAAGGTCCGCCAGGCGCTGATCATGGCGGTCGATCGCGACGGCCTGTTCAAGGCGTCCTATCCCGATGGGCCGCACAAGAAGGCCGATCAGATCCTCAATTCGGTTCCCGGCGCCGACAATTCCGGCTTCGAACCCTTTCCCTATGATCCGGCAGCCGCCAAGAAGCTGCTTGCCGAATCGAGCTATGGCGGGCCCGAGCGCCTGCCGAAGATCCTGTTTGTCGGCATTTCGGCGCCGGCCATCCAGGCCGCCGCCCAGTTCATCGCCGAGCAGTGGCGCCAGAATCTCGGCATCACGGCCGTCGACATGAAGCCGCAGCAGGACGCCTATGCCGGTCCGGATCAGAACTCGGTCCAGATCTTCCGCGACGACGTCGGCACCCGTGTTCCCGATGCCGTCTCCTATCTGGCGGGCAGCATCGCCTCGACCTCGTCGAACGCGCAGAACAAGCTCGGTGGATACAAGAACGACAAGGTCGACAGCGCCCTTGCCGAAGCGGCGACCAAGGCTGCGGACGATCCGCAGCGCATCTCTCTCGCCCAGGCAGCCCAGAAGGCGTTCCGCGAGGATTGGGCCTTTATTCCATGGTATTCTCAGGCAATGTCGCGCTGGGCCACCAAGGAGGTCAAGGGCATGGAGAAGAACCTCGACTGGCAGATCGCCGAACCCTGGAACATTTCCATCGGCTGATTGGGCCTATCGTTTCTGGCGATAAACGCGCGAAGGCCGCAAGGTCTTCGCGCAAATTTCAAGAAGAGATGCGATCGGCTGCGCTTTGCCAAAGCCGGGCCGCATCGACAACAGGTGGGAGGTGGCCTTGCTGCGCTACGTGCTAACCCGGTTTGCCATCTGGATTCCATCCGTTCTGGTGGTGATGCTGGCGGTCTACGCGCTGGCCTTTTATGGCGCCGGCGATCCGATCAAGCTGATCTTCCTGCGCGCGCCGGGCGACGTCGCCTATAATCCGCAGCGCATCGAAGCTATCCGCGAAAGCGCCGGCCTCAACAGGCCCTTCATCGAGCAATTCGGCCTTTACATCTGGAACCTGCTGCACGGCCAGTTCGGCAACTCGCTGACCTCGGGCCGCGCCGTCTGGGCGATGGTCTCGGCTGCGGCCCCGGTTTCCTTCCAGCTTGCCCTCTGTTCCGTCATCCTGACGACCATCGTCGCGATCCCGCTCGGCATGATCGCGGCGCTGAACCAGAATTCGCGCCTCGACTACGCCATTCTAGGCTCCGCGCTCTTCCTCTGGGCGATCCCGGCCTATGTCGCAGGTCCCTTGCTGATGGTCGGCCTCATCGTGCTGCTGCCGGGTGCGAGCGTGCCCTATGGCTGGGGCGGCATCTTCGATGTGCGCATCCTGCTGCCGCTGCTGGTACTTTCCTTCCAGCCGATCGCGCTGATCGTGCGCCAGACCCGGGCCGCCGTCATCGAGGTGCTGTCGGAGGATTTCGTCCGCACCGCCCGCGCCAAGGGCGTGCCCGAGATCGTCGTAGCGCTGCGCCATATCCTGCGGCCGGTGCTGACCCCTGTCGTGACGCAGCTCGGCCTGATCATGATCACCATCGTCAACGGCGCGATCTTCGTCGAACTGGTCTTCGGCCTGCCGGGTCTCGGGCGCCTGACGGTGCAGGCGCTGATCAATTCGGATTATCCCGTCATTCTGGCGATCACGCTGATCGGATCGTTCCTGGTGATGGTGTCGAACCTTTTGGTCGACGTGCTCTATCCGCTGCTCGATCCACGCGCCAATGATGCAAGAAGGAGCCGCTGACCATGTCCGCAATTCCTCTTTCCACCCCCGAAACCATCGAGGAACAGCCGGTCAACCTGTGGCGCGACGCCTGGTATCGGCTGAAGCGCAACAAGCTCGCCGTCTTCGGTCTCGTCATCGTGCTGATCCTCGCTTTCACGGCGATCTTCGGGCCTTACCTGACGCCGTATGACTATCTCGGCCAGGACCTCAACGCCCGCAACGCGCTGCCGTCGATGGGTCATCTCTTCGGAACCGACGATCTCGGCCGTGACGTCTTCAGCCGCGTGGTCTTCGGCACGCGGACCGCTTTCCTCGTTGCCGTCATCGTCACCTTCTTCGCGGTCCTGATCGGCCTCACGCTGGGTGCCGTGGCCGGTTTCTTCGGCAATCCCTTCGATCGCGTCATCATGTGGCTGACCGACGTGACGATGTCGGTTCCCAACCTGCTGCTCGTCGTCGTCATCAATGCGTCGCTGAAGTCGCCGATCACCCGCTGGATGGAGGCGCGTTACCTTGAGACCCTCAATCCCTTCTACCGCCAGACGATATGGGTGGATTTCATCCTCGTCTTCGGCTCGATGGCGCTGATCTCCTGGCCGCCTTACGCCCGCCTGGTGCGCGCCCAGGTCCTGTCGATCCGCAGCCGGCCTTATATCACCGCGGCCCAGGCGCTCGGCCTGTCGAACTGGGTCATCATCAAGCGCTACGTCGTGCCGAATGCGCTCGGGCCGCTGATCGTCTCGGTCAGTGCCGGTCTCGGCACGGCGATGGTGCTGGAAAGCGCCTTCAGCTTCCTCGGTGTCGGTGTCAATCCGCCGACGCCGAGCTGGGGCAACATGATCTCGGACGGCCTTCGCGTCTGGCAGCATTATCCGCATCTTCTCGCCGCTCCGGCGGCCGTGCTCGGCCTCGCCTCGGTTGCCTTCAGCTTCCTCGGCGACGGCCTCAACGACGCGCTCAATCCGCGGGGCAGCAAATGATGGACACGCAAAACAGAGAACGCCTGCTCGATGTCAGGGGCCTCACCGTCGAGATCGACGGCCGCAACGGCCCGGCCGTCGTCGTCGACGGCATCGATCTCCATGTCGACAAGGGCGAGACGCTCGGTGTCGTCGGTGAATCCGGCTGCGGCAAGAGCCTCACCATGCTGAGCCTGATGCGGCTCCTGCCGAACAAGATCAAGGTCGCCAAGGGAACGGCGACCTTTGATGGCCGCGACCTGCAGACCATGTCGAATCGCGAGCTGCGCAAGGTGCGCGGCGGCGATATCGGCTTCGTCTTCCAGGATCCGATGACCTCGCTCAATCCGGTCATGCGCGTCGGCGACCAGATCTGCGAGCCGCTGATCTATCACCGCAAAATGAAAAAGGCGGAAGCTCGCGCCCGGGCGCGTGAATATTTATAAAAACCTTAGAGATCGTCGCGCGGATATTTTTATATAAATATCATTAGGGGTGGCCCATATAGGGCCACCCCCTGATAGATAAGTTTTGTTATTTGGAATTATATGTTGATGCGGCTGTAGCTGCCGATGACAACGCCGCGAACCCGAACCTCGGTATCCTCAGACGGATCGCCGTTCATGATGATCGGCTTGTGCACAGGGTTTGTGCTTCGAGGCTCGAGACGCCAATGATCTCCATCGCTGATCATGGCCTTCAGGGTGATTTCGCGCAGATCATGTCGCCACTGCTCGACGTGAACGATCAGATCGCTGCGCATCTC
>NZ_LFIO01001346.1 GCF_001187535.1 Rhizobium ecuadorense | reverse complement strand
GCCGCGGCGCGTGACAACGGTGGACGCTACGTCGTTGGCCTCCCGCCGCTCTCTGGCCCATTCGTAGGCTCCTTCCCAACCGTTTGCCGCCATCAGATCAACGAGGACGTCGCCGATGTTGGCACTCCGCTGTGGGAATTTCGGCGGCATTCGGAATCCGCGTGCTAGATCCTTGCGGATCCCGATGAACAGGACACGGCTTCGTTCCTGAGCCAGCCCATAGTCCTTTGCTTGGATGCGATGAATATCGACCTCGTAGCCAGCACGCTTAAAGCCACGGAGGACGTCGGCGACATGGTCCGAGTGGCGCGCCTGTAG
>NZ_LFIO01001545.1 GCF_001187535.1 Rhizobium ecuadorense | reverse complement strand
GGGCGAAAATCTCCACCTGTTTCATCAGGTTGCGTGCGGTCACCTGGTGCGGCGTCAGCCGCCGTCCGTCCACATTGATGACGCGGATGCCCGTTATTCTTTTTCCGAGCGTGCGTCCGTTCCAGATGAGTTCCGAGAGGATGTAATAGGGGATCTGCACCAAAAAACCGAGCAGCACCATGAGCATCGCCTCCGCCGTCATAGGCAGCACGCCTGTGAAGATGATGGCGGTGGCACAGATGAATATGATGATTGTGGTGAAGACGATGTCGAGGAATTGCGCGCCGAAACGGGTTCCGAGCGAGGCAATGGCGAAGG
>NZ_LFIO01000410.1 GCF_001187535.1 Rhizobium ecuadorense | reverse complement strand
GCTCTTGACCTTCGTCGGCACTTTCTACGAGACCGAAGGCGCCTGGCTGATCGGCGCGCCCGAGATTCGTACCATGCCGGTGCTGATGATCAGCTTCATCAACAACCAGATCGTCGTGCAATACGGCGCCGTGCTCTCCGTCATGCTGTGGGTGCCGTCCTTCATCGCGCTGATGTTTGCACGCCGCGTGATCGGCACCGGCGCCTTTGCGAGAGGCTTCGGCGCGTGAAGCTTTGCGTGTCAGTTCAGGGAAGGGTTTGAGAATGGCACATCTGGCGATCGAAGGCGTTTCGAAGCTGTTCGGGACCACTTTTGCTG
>NZ_LFIO01001310.1 GCF_001187535.1 Rhizobium ecuadorense | reverse complement strand
ACGAGCGCGAGCACGATCGTGTTGGGGATCTTCCATGTGCGAAAATCGGTCCAGGCGGCGTAGAGAAAAAGAAATACCGAAAGCGAACTAATAACATCGATCATTTGCGGCATGGTATTCACCCTTTTGGGCTATTATAGCCTGATTTTCAAGTTGCTCTACAGTAAATCCAGACGACTGAGTCAGTTTTTACGAATGGGCACCGGGACTTTGGTCTTAACCATAAAGTATAGATGTCGAGAGCTTGCGTATAAAACGATTGACTAAATTAGAGTTAAGAGATTATTAATGGTCCCAGTCGAAGAGGCGGTCTCGACG
>NZ_LFIO01001863.1 GCF_001187535.1 Rhizobium ecuadorense | reverse complement strand
TTCGCCTTGAAGAGCAGCAGCAGTTCATCCTGCGCGTCCTCGTCGACCTCGGAGAACAGCGGGAACGTCTCGATGAGCTGCTGCATCTTCAGTTGATGCTGGCGCTCGCGCTCTTCGCCGAGCGCCCTGATCTTTTCCAGTTCTTTGCCGAGCGCCTTCTGCCTGCTCCTGCCGTAGCTTTCCCAGAGGGAGGGCCATTTCGAATGGATGTATTTCTTCAGGCCGTCGGTCGCGAAGATCACGATTGGGTTGAGCGTGATCGACAGGATCGCGGCAGCCAGGATCAGATCCTGGCCCTCATGCGGCAGGAGCCCGAGTG
>NZ_LFIO01001127.1 GCF_001187535.1 Rhizobium ecuadorense | reverse complement strand
ACCTTTCACTGGCGGCCTATGACGAAATCACCCGGGCGGCCGATGTGCTTAGAAGCCATGGCGTGGCAGTGCATCTTTTCGACGACACCGGTACCGAGACACCGGATTCGGTCTTTCCCAACAACTGGTTTTCCACCCATGCCGGCGGTCATGTGGCGATCTATCCGATGACGGCCGTCAATCGCCGGCGCGAGCGGCGCAGCGACGTCATCGAAATGCTGAAGAGCCAGTATCGGGTGCAGGAGGTGATCGACTATTCCGGCCTCGAGCCGGACGGACTGTTTCTCGAGGGCACCGGCGCCATGGTTCTCGATCACAT
>NZ_LFIO01000110.1 GCF_001187535.1 Rhizobium ecuadorense | reverse complement strand
ATGGAGACGACCGCTACGACGATTGCCATATCGGGGGCACAGGCGCGGAGAAAATGTCGGAGGCCTGGTTGAACCTTCTGCGCGGCGATCGCCGCCTGGAAACCTCGGGATAGTCTTCCCTGAACCGGTTTTCGCGCCTTCGCGAGCTCGGCCTCGGGCTCTGTCCGGTATTCGACACCTTGTCACTATCGGCCGGTGATAACAGCGCTTTGCCGGCGTCACCGACGAACTCCGCGTCGCATGATTCAGGGAGCGCGCAGCGGCTCCTATGAGATGACGGAGGGCGGAGCATGCCTTCGCCGGGAGCCTCCTTCGAAGA
>NZ_LFIO01001587.1 GCF_001187535.1 Rhizobium ecuadorense | reverse complement strand
CATAGCCGTGCTGACAGCGTTGTGGCAGCAGGAGTCATCAGGCATGCGAAAAGCAGATCGACTTTTTCAGATCATCCAGATTCTTCGACGGTCGAGCCGCCCGGTGACCTCGTCTGAGCTTGCGGATGAACTTGAGGTCGCGCGGCGAACCGTCTACCGCGATATCGCACACCTGATTGCCCAGCGTGTTCCAATCGAGGGTGAAGCGGGGTTCGGCTACGTCCTCGATCCGCGATATGACATGCCGCCGCTCATGCTGACGCCTGACGAGATCGAGGCCGTCGTGCTCGGCGTTCAAATGGTGGCAAGGTTGAATGAC
>NZ_LFIO01001640.1 GCF_001187535.1 Rhizobium ecuadorense | reverse complement strand
GGCCGCTGGCTCAACGGCTACCGATTGCTGGAGGGCTTGAAGACGCAAACGCGCGGTCGAAGGCATGTCGTTTCCATGCCACCGGCCTTTGCAATGTGAGTGGAATCGCAATGTCCGACATTGTCGCCGACCTGCTGCGCCTTAGCGAAGATCCGAATGCCGACCCGAGGACCAGGCGCCGCCAAACCATGGAGCGGCTGGTGCAGACGCTGCTCGCCATGGCCGATGCCGAAATAGGATCGGGAGATGCTCAGCATCGCCATTCCATCATTCATTTGACGACGATCATCCGCGAGATGACGGGAAGGATCGCAGAGGCC
>NZ_LFIO01000627.1 GCF_001187535.1 Rhizobium ecuadorense | reverse complement strand
AGCGTGATGGGAGGAACGACCGCGAGCGGGACAACCGGCGCTACCGTTCTCAGAACAGGAGCGACAATTTCGACGCCGGAAGCAGCCGACTAGTCGCAGGCCCTGAAGTTAACCGGGGCGTTCTGCCTATGCAAAGTCGCGTCTAGTTGGATCTGAGTTCGCTTTCCTCGAAAACCCCGCCATGGTCCGGATCGAGGCTGGTCGCCAGCAACAAGCTGCAAGCGGCAAGGAGGAGGACGAGCTTCACTGCGTAGGATGCCACGGAGACCGGTTGTCGACGGCCCGGTGATACGCGAGACGGCGCTATATAGTATTTGTAA
>NZ_LFIO01000981.1 GCF_001187535.1 Rhizobium ecuadorense | reverse complement strand
CTCCGTGCGTCACACGGGTACTCTATGAATCAGTGATCAGCTGATTTGGGAATCCTGAATGTCGATTGGTCCTAGCGGTATTGTGGGCCGTGGCGAGTCGGTTTCCACCTCAAAATCGGCCGGATGACTTCGCCGTACTATCTTTGCAAGACGGGAGGTTTTATCGCTGGTCGAACGCGACGAAGGAGTATGCCCTTCTTGGCGAAAATCTGCTCACAATGCTGGACACACAGTGCGAGTTGGCACGGACTGAACTTGGTCTGCCGGCAATTGGTTCAGAGGTGCCGCAACCGATAGCTTAATGGCCGCCTGCAAATCCGGTCTGCTAGCGAGCGGTGCGATAGGCAACCTAGCTCGAACGGAGGTCAACACTTGCCGCTTTGCGCTATTTCCCCTTAAATATGTCTAACATCTTCGGGTCGTTTATTTTTCGAGCTATATCAACCGCGGAAGAATTGCTGCTGTCCACGTCATGCACCCTAGCTCCTCTTTCGATTAAAAACTCTACGCTATCGTAGTCTCCAACGCCCGTGGCCATCATCAATGGAGTGTATCCATGTGAGTTTCCGACGTTTACATCAGCTCCCATGTATACAATTGCCTTAACCCACAAACTTTGAAGCAGCTTTGGGCAATCTACGGCATCAACTGCTGAAAGCAATGGAGTCGTGCTTCTGACTCCATCGAAGTGAATACGATTTATATTATCTCTATCAAATAGATTCTCCAAAAACCAGAAAACATTACCGGCGCAAACAGCTTCGTCAATACTTTTATATCTTTGACAAGGCCTAGTGAGCCATATAATTGCTGCAAATACCAAACATAAATAAATCAATATTTTCCGCAATTTCTGATCCTGCAGGCCTCGAAAAAGCTCTACTCCCGCGAATATTTTAAACAATTACGTCCCCTACCCTTGTCTCTCGATTACAACTCCTAGGAATAGCAACTGAAGCAGAAAAAGACCACTTAGCACGGGTAATATTCCGGGGAGACGATAAATCGAAGAGTGACTACTCAGAAGGTCGCATGAAACAAGAATGCGATCCTAGAACTCCGTTCTCCACATTTTAGGGATTCAACTTGCAAGGGCGGAGCCGGCATCCGAAGGCATCACGCCACGCCGCCGGCGATCTGGCGCAGTCCGTTGGCGACGGCGATGACGGCTCTGTCGTTGCGGCTTTCCGGAAGCATCCAGGCCGTGATCGAAAGGCCGAGCGGCACGAGGCGGCCGAAGGGTGCGACGAGGGCGCCGCTGTTCAGGTGAGGCTGGATCAGCGATTGCCGCCCCATCAAAACGCCTGCGCCGGATAAAGCTTCCTGCACTGCCACCGCATAGAGCGAGAAGCCGGGGCCGGTCGGGATCACCGGGCTGTCGGGCATGGCGGAAGCGGCCCAGATCCGCCAGTCCTGCCAGACCACATCCGAGATGCAGTTGACCGTCGCGAGGTTGGCGGGATCGGCAAGCGCTTCGGCCAATCCAGGGATGCAGACCGGCAGCAGTTGCTCATCCCACAATGTGATCTTGTCCGGGCCGGGCTCGGCATAAAACAGGCACAGATCGAAGGGCGTGCGCTTGAGATCAGGCGGTTCTTCGAGCGCGGTCACCGAGATATCCACGTCGCGAAGCGCGGCGCGCAGATGCAGAAGGCGCGGCGCCAGCCATAGCTGGGCGAGCGCCGGCGAGGTAACGATATGGACTTTGCGCGGGGCCGCGTGACGGCGCAGGTCACGCACCGCCCCGCCAAGCGCATCGAAGGCGGCGCTGAAGCGGGGCGCGACGCGCTCCCCCAGGACAGTCAGGGTGACGCCCCTCGCCTGGCGGTGAAACAGCTCGGCGCCGAATTCGGCCTCCAGCGCTTTGATCTGCGCCGCCACGGCGCCTGGCGTCACCATCAGCTCATCGGCAGCGCGGCGAAAACTGCCGAGCCGGGCGGCAGCCTCGAAGGCGCGCAGCGCGTTCAGCGAGGGCAATCTGTCGAATGGCGGCGAAATGGACATGGGGTTGAGGCCTAGATTTTCTGATCCTTCTATCGCCGAAAGCTCGTTTGTCGCAAGTCCACCCGCATGAAATCGTGGCTCATGCAGCAACCAAGTCGCGCTGCTTCAAGCAGGGAGCGACGTTCAGCAGGGATGATGACAGCCATGAAGATTTCGGCCATCGAGCTTTACGAATACGACCTGACTTACTCCCATGGGACCTATGTGATGTCCAAGGGCCGGTCGGCGAAACAGCAGCCGTCCAATCTCGTGCGGGTCATCACCGACAGCGGCATCGAAGGCTGGGGCGAGGCCGCGACGCTTTCCGGCAATTACCTGCCGGTCTTTGCCGGCAGCACGCGTGCGGCCCTGCGCGAGCTCGCGCCGCTTTTGATCGGGCAGGATCCGCGCAGAAGCACGCATCTGCAGCGGCTGATGTCCAGTGTCCTGATGGGTCAAGCCAATGCCAAGAACGCTTTCGACGTGGCCTGCTGGGATATTTTCGGCAAATCCGTCGATCTGCCGATCTCGGCGCTGATCGGCGGCGTGCTTAGCACCGAGCTGCCGATCTTCGAGGCCGTTCCGCTGTCCTCGACCGAGGAAAGCCTCGACTATGTCAGCAAGCGCAGCGCTGAGGGCATCATGCGTTATCAGATCAAGATCGGCGACGATCCGGTGAAGGACGCCGCCCGCGCCCGCGCCATCGTCAAAGCCTTCCCCGATATCTTCTTCTTCGTCGATGCGAATGCCGGATATACGCTGCTCGAAGCCCAGATCGCCATGCGCGCGCTTGAAGATACGAACCTCTATGTCGAGCAGCCCTGCCGGGATATCGCCGATTGCGCCATGCTGCGCAAGATTAGCGGGCTGCCGATCGTGCTGGATGAAGCGGTCCTCACCCATGCCGATCTCTATCGCGCCAAATACGAGGTGAGCGCTGCGGCGGTCAACATCAAGCTGGGGCGTCTCGGCGGCATCACGCCGGCGGTTGCCATGCGCAATGCGGCACAGGATCTCGGCATGCATTTCTGCATCGAGGACGTCTGGGGCGGCGATGTTACGGCGGCAGCGGTGTCGCATGTCGCAGCCAGCGCCTACCCGGAATATCTGATGCACACCTCGTTCTTCAACGATTGGACGAACGAGCATGTGGCCGGCTATCAGCCGCGCAGCCGCAATGGCCGGGGTGCGGCCCCGACCGGCCCCGGTCTCGGCATCACGGTCGACCGCTCGCTGCTCAGCGCGCCCGTGGCCAGCTTTTCCTGATGGAGGCCACGCCCATGCTCCCTGCTCTGCTGACCTATGACGCAAGCGTATCGAAGCTGAGCTGGCCCGGCGCGATCGACGCCTTGCGGCGCGGCCACCAGCGGCCCCGGCCCGAACAGGGAGACCTGCTGCTCGGCTCGGACGAAGCAAGGCTTCTGAACCGCGCCGCCCGGGTTGAAGGTCTCGGCTTTGCGGTGAAGGCAGACAGCGTCTTTCCCGGCAATGCCCGAAAAGGACTGCCCTCGGTTCAGGGGGCGGTTCTGCTGTTCGATGGCGATTGCGGGACTGTGCGGGCCGTCATCGATAGCCGGCTGGTCACGCATTACAAGACGGCGGCCGATTCCCTTCTCGGCGCGCAATGCCTGGCGCGCGCCGGCAGCCGCCATCTGGTCGTCCTGGGGGCCGGCGCCGTCGCTGGCACTCTGGCGCGGGCCTATGACGCCGCCTTTCCTGATATCGAGCGCATCTCGATCTGGTCGCGCCGTCCGGAACAGGCCGAGACGCTGGCCGCCATACTTGGCGATCTGCGCGCCGAAGTCACGGCCGCTGCCGATGTGGCGGACGCGGTTCGGACAGCCGATATCGTTTCGGCTGCGACCATGGCCCGTTCCCCGATCCTTCGGGGCGAATGGGTCCGCCCCGGCACGCATGTCGATCTGATCGGCGCCTTCACGCCCGATATGCGCGAGGCGGATGACACGCTGATCGCCGCCGGGCTCGTTTATGTGGATTTCATGGAGACGGTGATGGACCGGATCGGCGAGATCACGCAGCCGATTGCGTCCGGCGCCATCGACCGCTCGCATATCAGGGGAGATCTCTACGATCTCGTGGCAGCGGGCACGACAAGCCGCCAGTCCGACGACCAGGTCACGATCTTCAAGAATGGCGGCGGCGCCCATCTCGATCTGATGATGGCGAGCTACGTCGTCGATGCGGTCAATGCGTAGATCTGCAGCGCAGATGGCGGTTTAGGCTGTGAACCTATTAATGGCCATCGGCATGGCGTGGACGTTCAATGAATTGCGAACAGTTTCAAAATATCGCTGAATTCCTCGCCGAAGGTGGCGCTCGCCGCTGCGTGACCGTGACGGGAAAGGATTGTCGCTGATGTTGCTGCGTCAATTGCCTCGGCATAGAAATTCCCGTCGGACCACAATGTAATGCGCCCGAAAAGTTCGCTGCTTTCAAAGTCGATTTTGGCGGCTGGATTCGACGTGGGCGTGCAAACTTCAACATCGATGCTCACGCTTGAGGACGGAGTTGCTGCAAGCCTCGTTCCCCAGGCAATGAACCCATCAATCAGTGGGGCGTCAGACATTTAGCAGACCAAAATTAGAACTCGCAAACGCCGTCACCCAGAACGGCATGATCTTTGGGCGGGTGTTGCGGTTCAACATGGCGCCGCAACGAGAGCTGATGAAATGCCACGCCGTCTACTTGACTACGTTGAGGCCGAAAATCACGTCGCGAACAACACCGTCTCCATAAGACTCCCTGTAAGTTGCCTTGTCAGGGCCGATGTATCCGGCTGCAGAAGTGTAGTAAACAATCATGCCTGGGGCTTTCACACCAGCGCATTTGGGAAACTTTTTCGAATTCGCAACTATCTCTTCCGGAACGATTTCGAGCTTACCATGAGCTGGCGGAGAGAGTGTTCGAACGTTCGGCCGGGTCGATTGTGAGCAATCGGCTTTGAGGTGCCAAGTCTGCCCCAGTCGCGTCCGCTCAGCGCTAACCGCAGTAAGGCTCCTGTTCTCCGTGGTAATGCCACCCGAGGTCGTCGTACAACCCGCCAGTGTCGGAATTACCAGAGCAGAAAATGCCGCAGCCAAAGTTCGCATCATCGGTCTCCTGTTGCTTATGAGCATGCGTACCGATGGCGTCTAAACGCGTCAATCGCGTGAGGCATTGAGCCGCAGGAGCCATGTCTATGCGCATTCCTTCACAGCGAGGGCGGGATCTCAAAGCAAGGATTGAGATGGGGCGCGTTATTCGCCTTCGCGGCTCTGCCAACGGCGACCCCGCGGGGGGACTTGATACGCGTCAGCTCGCGCCCCCACATGGCTTACCGGCTCGGCTAGGTTTCTTCAGCCCGAGTTCAATATCGGCTTTCATGCCGCCCGTCGCTTAGTGGATGGGGCAACCTGTCCCCACGCGGCGCGCATCTCGATCTGATGATGGCGAGCTACGTCGTCGATGCGCTCAATGCGTGGGTCTGCAGCGCAGATGGCGTTTTAGAACGGCAGGAAGCCGAACAGGCGTTTGCTGGCGCTCGCCGCCCAGGAGGGCTTCACCGTCCCCGCCGCCAATGGCGGGCCGGGCGATGGCGCCAGCGGCGATGGATAGAAGCGATTGAGCATCGCGTCGCAGACATAATGACCCCAATTCGTCAGAACCTCCGTTTCCCTTGCGCCGAGGAAATGAAGATAGGTGCCGACGTCAGAGGGAACGACCGACGACGGCGGCAGCGTGTAGGAGGCATAGGGTTCGAGTTCGGCATCCTTGCTGTCGATCGACCAGTAGACGCCATGCGTTCTCGCGCGCAAAGCCGATTTCGAGGGAGGGTCGAGGCCGAGCATATCAGCCTGTTTTGCCGCCTTCAAGCCGCCGATCAGGTCTCGCCGCCGCAACGACCTCACCTGATTGTCGGTAGTATCGAGAACGCGCTTGAGCTGGCTCAGATAGTTCCAATATCCGCGGGTGGAGGAACGCCAGGGCGCGCCGGCATCGCTGACCAGCAGGCAGTCGCAGCGTTTCAGTGCCGGCTCGATGCCGTGATTGTCGTAAACGCCGCCATCGCTGAGGATTGCCCTGCCGGGAGCAACGGGTTCGCCGACGGTGTCGTCGAGTTTTTCCCTCTTCCAGGAAAACTGCGACAGATCCAATCGCAGCGGGGACAGCACGGGCGGGAATGCCGCCGACGCGGCAACCGCGGTCGCGAGCGGAAGTGCCGGATGAAATGACACGCCGATCCGGTAATCCGCGATATAGCGGTTGGACATGCGGAAGAGCGAACCGGTGCTGAGATTGCTGGCGCAGAAGACGAACCAGGGCGTTTCAGGCAGGTCTTTCAGGCTTGGCGATTTTCCATCGAAGAGATGTCGCTCGTAGAGTTTGGCGGCTTCCTCCGCCGCACTCGATAAGGGATTGAACACGCCCTTCAGGAAACTCGGCCCATCCGCAAAGACCTGGCTGAAGGCCAGAATGGGATCGACATATTCCGCCTTGAAGTTGACGGCGACGTCATTCTCAAAGACCAGCCGCGGCCATACATAGGCGAGCAGGCCGGAGGCGATCGATCCGCCCGAGACCGACGAGATCATATCGAGCTTCGCCAGAAGGCCGGCCTCGTTCAGCGTCGCCAGCGATCCCGCATGGAAGAGCATGGCCCGATAGCCGCCGCCCGAAAGGCAAAGGCCGAGCTGGTAGCGCTCGGCCGGCTTCTCGGGTTCGTCGAATCCAGACAAGACGCTGTTTTCCTCGGGATGCTCCCCTTCTGACATGCTCTGTCCTATCACGTTAGGAAGGATGGCGACATTTGTATCAGATCGAGACCGGCGGGAAGGAATGTCATAGCGGATTGCCCGAGATTGGCGTCCGGTCTCATCTTTCACTTCGATTCACCGGCCGAACCTCTCTGGAGGGCTGCACGATCAGTCTTGCAAAACATTCCTCGCAATGTTCAATAACCCTCGCAAAGGCGGGGGAATCGATGCGGTGCACTGTTGCTGGCTTGCTGTTTCTATGCGCGTTTCCTCTGTCTGCAGCGGAGATCACGCGCGAGCCGTTGGAGGGTGACACCGACCTGATCTCTGTCACCGGCGTCCTGAACGAAGGTGACGAAATCCTCTTCAGAAACGTCGCCGCGGCCCCCAACAAGGCGCTGGTTTTTCTAAACAGCGAGGGCGGGGATCTCAAAGCCGGAATCGAGATCGGGCGGGCGATCCGGCTTCGAAACTTTGCCACCGCGGTCCCGCCGGGGACCTTGTGCGCTTCAGCCTGCGCCCTCACCTGGCTTGCCGGTTCGCCGCGCATGCTTGAGGCCACATCCAATCTCGGCTTCCACGCCGCCTACCGCGTGATTGACGGCAAGGCCAGCGAGAGCGGCGTCGCCAATGCGCTTGTGGGAGCCTACCTCAACCAGCTCGGATTGTCCGACACGGCCGTCGCTTTCGTAACCTCGGCGCCGCCTGAAGGCATCGAATGGCTGACCCCTGACAAGGCGCAGGGCGTGGGCATTGCCTACGAGACGGTTCAACTGGACGCGGCGAATGCGACGTCCGAGGAGGGCAGGACGTTGCCGTATGATCCGATGGGCACGGTGACGGCGTTCTACTCCGCACTCGCAGTCGCCGATGGTGAAACCGCCTCGGCTCTGGTCATTCCGGAAAAGCGCGGCAAAGGCCCCTTCAACGAAGCGTCGATCCACGCCTTCTTCGGCGCCATGTCGCAGCCGCTCAAACTCACCGGCACGGCGCTGCGCGGCAATGATAACGTCCGGGTTTCCTACGAATATGTCACCAACGACGGCCGCCGCTGCCAGGGGCGCGCCGATGTCCAGACCACCTACGCATTCGGCAAGACGTTGCTTTCGAAAATCACGGCGCTGGGCGGCTGCTGAACGTCTTCGCCCTGCTACAGTCACCGCAGCTGACCGCATCTGCTTCAGGCAAGCTGGCCCGCGGTTGCTCGTCTCCGGATTCGCGCTCAGCTATGCCGCCTGCACCGAAGCTTTTAACCACCGAGGCACTTCGTGACTTCTATCTATGACAATCACGCCCTCGACCTGACGCGCGATCCCGATTTCTTTTCCCTGCTGACCGGAAGCTACGAGCGCATCGTCGGCCGTCGTCTTGCCGAGGATGGACAGGGGCCGGGCTGGCTTTACCACGATGCGCCTTTCGTGGTCCTCGCGCACAATACCCTGCCCGATCCGCGCTTCATCTACGCGAACCGTACGGCGCAGAACTGCTTCGAATATGGCTGGGACGAATTCACTTCCTTGCCGTCGCGGCTTTCGGCCGAGCAGCCTGACCGCGCCGAGCGTCAGCGGCTGCTGGATAGCGTGACCCGCGATGGTTTTGTCGAGAATGGTCGCGGCGTCAGGATCGCAAAATCCGGGCGCCGTTTCTGGATCGAGAACGTGACCGTCTGGCAGCTTATCGACGAAAGCGGCAAGCGGCTGGGCCAGGCTGCAACGTTCCCTTCGTGGCGGGACGCGTAGTCTCTCCGTCCAATCGCCAAGTCTCAGCCTGATGCGTTGTACCCATCCGGTGATATCACAGCTTTACGCGGTCGGGATGCGCCGCCTGGAAGGCCGGCAGTTCGGCGCATCTGGCGTCGATTTCGACGATGCGCTTGAGATGCGTGATATCAACGCCCCAGCGGCGGGCGTTGTAGACCTGCGGGACAAGGCAGAGGTCCGCCATCGTCGGCTGATCGCCGAAGCTGAAGGCTCCGCCAGCGCCATCGATCATCGCCTCCAGTTTGCCAAGTCCGTCGGCGATGAAATGCTGCATCCACTCCTCGCGGGCGTCGGCCTTGTCGGTCATGGTCATGAGATGCGTCACGACATGCATATTGCAGATCGGATGGATGTCCATGGCGACCGCATAAGCCAGCGCGCGGACGTGCTGGCGTCCGGCACTGTCTCCGGGCAGCAATCCACCTTCCGGCCGCAACTCGGCCAGATATTCGATGATGGCCAGCGACTGGGTGAGAGCTTTTCCGTCGATCACCAGCGTCGGCACCAGCCCCTGCGGGTTGAGCGTGAGATAATCCGGATTCCTGTGCGCTCCCTCCAAGAGATTGACCGGCACCGTCCTGTAGTCGATCTCCAGCAGGTTGAGCGCGATGCGGACGCGATAGCTCGCCGACGATCGCCAGTAGTCGTAAAGGACGACCTCGTTCATTGCGACCTCGCTCCTCCATAGCGTTCGACAGTCTGCTCGATCGCCCCGAAGATCGAATGGCCGGCACGGTCTTTCATCTCGATGCGGACCTGGTCGCCGAACCGCAGGAAGGGCGTCTTCGGCGCGCCGGTTTCGATCGTCTCGATCATCCGGATCTCGGCGATGCAGGAATAGCCGTCGCCGCCGTCTTCGACCGGGCGGCCCGGGCCGCCGTCCCGCTTGTTGGAAACCGTTCCCGAGCCGATGATCGTTCCGGCCGTAAGACTGCGGGTTTTGGCGGCATGGGCGATCAGTTGGCCGAAATCGAAGGTCATGTCGATGCCGGCATTGGCCTTGCCGAAGGACTTGCCGTTCAGGCTGACGAGCAGCGGCAGACGCAGCTTGCCGCCATCCCACGCCTCTCCCAGCTCGTCCGGCGTCACCGCCACAGGCGAAAATGCCGAGGCCGGTTTGGACTGGAAGAAACCGAACCCCTTGGCCAGCTCGTCGGGGATCAGGCCGCGCAGCGACACGTCGTTGACGAGCATCACCAGACGGATAGCGCCGCGGGCGGCCTCCGGGCTCGCCCCCATGGCAACGTCGCCGGTGATGACGGCGACCTCGCCCTCCATATCGATCCCATAGGCCTCGTCGGCCGCCAGGATCGGATCGCGCGGCGCGAGGAAGACATCCGAGCCGCCCTGATACATCAGCGGATCGGTCCAGAAGCTTGCCGGCATCTCGGCGCCGCGTGCCTTGCGCACCAGTTCGACATGGTTGACGTAAGCGGAACCATCGGCCCATTGATAGGCCCGCGGTAGAGGTGACGTGGCGTCATGCTCGTGAAAGCGGCGCGTCGGCTGGGCGCCGGTCTCGATGCCTTCAGCAATCAGCTGGAGTCTCGGCGCGACATGCTCCCAGTCGTCGAGTGCTGCCTGCAGCGTGCGGGCGATATGGCCGACTTCGGAGCAGCGGGTCAGGTCGCGGGACACGACGACAAGGCGGCCGTCCCTGGTGGAGTCCTTCAAGGTCGCAAGTTTCATGTTCCAATTCCGATGCTGTCACTTGATACCGGGGGTTCCGTCGAATTTGCGCTCCAGCCCGTCCCAGCACTCGAGATAATTCTCCTGCAGCGTTTCCAGCTCGGCGGCGTATTTCGTCAGCTGCTGCGGGTATCTGGTCTCGAACATGAAGGCCATGGTGTGATCGAGCTTCACCGGTTTGAGCTCGGCATTGGCCGCCTTTTCGAAGGCGAGCGCGTCCGGTCCGTGCGGCAGCATCATGTTGTGCAGGCTCATGCCGCCCGGCACGAAGCCCTCTTCCTTGGCGTCATACTGGCCGTGGATCAGGCCCATGAACTCGCTCATGATGTTGCGGTGATACCAGGGCGGACGGAATGAATGCTCGGCCACCAGCCAGCGCGGCGGAAAGATCACGAAATCGACATTGGCGGTGCCGGCATCTTCGGTCGGCGCCGTCAGCACCGAGAAGATCGACGGATCCGGATGATCGAAGCGGATGGCGCCGACCGGAGAGAACGTCCTGAGGTCATATTTGAACGGAGCGTAGTTGCCGTGCCAGGCCACGACATCCAGCGGCGAGTGGCCGATCTCGGTGACATAGAATTTTCCGCACCACTTCACGTGGACACGGCACGGTGTTTCCTTGTCCTCGAAGGCGGCGACCGGCGTCTTGAAATCGCGCGGGTTCGCCAGGCAATTGGCGCCGATCGGGCCGCGGTCCGGCAGCGTGAATTTGGCGCCGTAGTTTTCGCATATATAACCACGCCAGACCGGCTGCTCGCCGATCCCGAGGATCTTGAACATCATGCCGCGGGGGATGAGGCATATTTCCAGGGGCTCGACATCCATGATGCCCATTTCGGTGAACACTCTGAGGGCGCCGAGCTGCGGCACGATCAGCAGTTCGCCATCGGCATTGAAGAAGTAATCGTCGACCATGTCCTCATTGAAGACATAGGCATGCGCCGACATGCCGACCTGGGTCACGGCATCGCCCGCCGTCGTGATCGTCCGCACCCCTTCCAGAAAATTCAGTCTCTCCTTGGGCGCAGGGATCGGATCCCAGCGAAGCTGGCCGAGCGGCAGCGAGTGTTCGTCGAGGCACGGCGCGGTCTTCCAGAGCGGATAGGAAGCGTTGGAAAAGCGGCGGGTGTGGCGCACGCTCGGGCGAATGCGATAAAGCCAGGATCTTTCGTTCGTCCCGCGCGGCGCGGTGAACGGCGAGCCGGAAAGCTGCTCGGCATAGAGGCCGTAATTGCATTTCTGCGGGCTGTTTTGGCCCTGTGGCAAGGCGCCGGGAAGCGACTCGGTTTCGAAGTCGTTGCCGAAGCCCGGCATGTATTTCAGTCTGTCTGCGGCCGCGGCTTCGCCGTCGACCGTCTGGATCGATGTCTGGTCCATGCTCAACTCCTCCCATCACTCTCCGGCGCTGCGCGTCTTTTCAGACGCGCGAGAGAGTTTACTCCGCCGCCGTCCCGATGACACCACGCTTGATCTGATCGGCCTCGATCGACTCGAACAGCGCCCGGAAGTTGCCTTCGCCGAAACCTTCGTCGCCCTTGCGCTGGATGAATTCGAAGAAGATCGGGCCGATCACGGTTTTGGAGAAGATCTGCAGCAGGATTTTCGTCATGCCGCCATTCACCACGCCTTCGCCGTCGATGAGGATGCCGTGCTTCTTCATGCGCTCGATCGGTTCACTGTGGCCGTTCACCCGTTCATAGGACATGTCGTAATAGGTTTCCGGCGGACCCGGCATGAAGCGCAGGCCGTTGTCGGCAAGCCGGTCGGTGGCGCCATAAATATCCTCGGTGCCGACGGCGATGTGCTGGATGCCCTCGCCCCGGTACTTCTTCAGATATTCCTCGATCTGGCTGGTGTCGTCCTTCGATTCATTCAGCGGAATGCGGATCTTGCCGCAGGGCGAGGTGATGGCGCGGCTCACCAGACCGGTGATGCGGCCGTCAATGTCGAAGAAGTGGATCTGCTTGAAGTTGAACAGCTCGCGGTAGAAATCCCACCACTTGTCCATATTGCCGCGGAAGACGTTGTGGGTGAGATGGTCGAGATAATAGAAGCCGATCCCCTCAGGACGCGGATTGTGCTCGCCAAGCCAATCGAACTCGGCATCGTAGGCCGATCCCTTGGCGCCGTAGGTCTCGACAAAATAGAGCAGCGAGCCGCCGATGCCGACAATGGCCGGGACGTCGAGCATCTTGTCATCGCCCTCATAGGGAGTGGCGCCTTTCGACACCGCGTGGTCGAAAGCATGCCTGGCGTCGACGACACGCCAAGCCATCGACGCGGCGCAGGGACCATGTTGCTCGACAAAGCGGGCGGCATGGCTGCCGGGCTCGGCATTCACGACATAGTTGATGTCGCCCTGGCGCCAGACGGTGATGTCTTTGGTCTTGTGCCTGGCAACCGCAACATAGCCCATACGGGTGAAGAGTTCGCTGAGCTTTTCGGGTTCGGGATGCGCGAACTCGACGAACTCAAAGCCATCGGTGCCGGCCGGGTTGTCGGCGGTGATTTCGGATGGCGGCGCATCATGTGGGAAAGGACCCATTTTATCCTCCTGACGAGATGGAGTTTAACTGCGCAAAGTGTGGCCCAAAACGCGTGCAAAATCCTTGCATTCTTCATGCATTTAGAACAAATTATGCACGCTTCGTGAGTGTTTTGGAGATTCTACGCAATGGATGAACAGATCGACAAATTGGATTTGCGGCTGCTGCAGGAACTGCAAAAGGACGGCAGGCTGACGAATAACGAACTGGGTGATCGGATCGCACTTTCACCCTCGCAATGCTCGCGCCGGCGCACGCGGCTGGAGGCGGAAGGCTATATCCGCAGCTACCGGGCCTATCTCGACCGGGAAAAGCTGGGCCTGGATATGCTGGTGGTCATTTCCGTGACGCTTGCGACCCACAACAGAGACAATGCCCAGCGTTTCTCCCAACTGATCAACGGACTGCCGGAGGTTCTCGAAGCCTATGCGCTGACCGGTGAAATGGACTACCATCTGAAGGTGGCGACCCGCGGGCTCGCCGACCTCTCGAAGTTCGTCAACGACGTTCTGTTGCCGCACGAGTCTGTGCAGCACGTGAAGACCTCGATCGTGCTCGACACACTGAAAACCTTCGAGGGCTTTCCGGTGCGCATGCCGGGCAGCTGGCACGGCGACAGCGCGCGATGACCTCCCGCTGTCACCGATTGGCGATTTACTTGGCGACAGGCGTCAGAGCGGCAGTTCGGTCGAGAATTTCAGCTCGCGCAGCACGAAGCTCGAGACCACCGTGCGCACATGCGGGTTGCGCATGAGGTAGCGGGTCATGAAGGCTTCGTAGCTTTCCACGTCCTTCGCCCGGATCTTCAGCATATAATCGAAAGCGCCTGACAAGGCGTAGCACTCCATGATCTCCGGCCGCTCCAGCACCACCGACGCGAAGGAGGCGACCGCCTCTTCGTGGTGATCCTCCAGCGTGACATGGGCGATCACGCAGAGTTTGAGATCGAGTTTGCCGGGGTCGAGTAGCGTCACGCGCTTGCGGATGACGCCGTCAGCTTCCAGTTCCTGGATCTTCCGCCAGGCCGAACTCTGCGACATGCCGGCCTTCTCAGCCAGATCCGCCAGCGACAGGCTGCCGTCGGCCTGTATGAGCTGCAGAAGGGTGCGGCGAAAGTTCCCAGTTTCTTTCATTTTCGCCCTCTTGATGGAGAATATTTTTCATCATTATGACGGGGAGCGGCACAAAAGAAAAGAAAATCCGCCCGCCCCGGAGCATAATCGCAGACATAGCGCCATTCCTGGGAGGATCAGTGCCGATGACCAAAGAAAGCAGCTACACCGCGAAACTGCCCGGCCCGGACGGTCTCTATGACTACGGCCCAGAGGAAGATGCGATCTGGGGCGAGCTCTACCGGCGTCAGATGAAGATATTGGCCGGCACGGCCTGCCAGGAATATCTGGATGGCGTCGATCTGCTGGGGCTCAAGCCGGAGAAAGTACCTCAGCTTCTCGACGTGGACAGACGCCTGCACGAAACCACCGGCTTCGGCGTCGAAGGCGTGCCGGCGCTGATCCCGCCCTCACGCTTTTACGAGCTTCTGTCGCAAGGCAAATTCCCGCTGGCAACCTTCCTGCGCCGCCGCGAGCATATCGACTATATCGAGGAACCGGACCTGTTCCACGAGGTCTTCGGCCATTGCCCGCTGCTGACCAACCAGAGCTATGCCAATTTCGTCAGGCATTTCGGCGAAGCCGCCGTCCGCCTCGGCAAAGGCTATTCCTGGCATCTGTTCCGGATCTTCTGGTTCACCGTCGAATTCGGCCTGATCAACACGCCGCAAGGCCGCCGCTGCTTCGGCGCCGGCATCGTCTCGTCGCCGAGCGAAGCCAAGGCGGCAACCGAAGGCACGGCATGCGAATTCCGGCCGTTCGATCTCATGAGCGTTCTCAGGACCCCCTACCGCATCGATATCCTCCAGCCGATCTATTACGTCATCGACAGCTTTGCCGATCTGGAAGCGATCGTGGAGCAAGATATCGGCGGCATGATCCTCAAGGCGAAATCGCTGGGTGATTTCGCCCCCGCTTTCGAAGCCAAGGCCTCGTAGCCCCTGATTTGACGGGGAAGTGTGGAATTGCGAGATGCCGCGTCTCACTTCGGAGCGGCGGGACTGCGATCGACGAAATCAACGAGGACGCCCGGCTTCACCATGCCGGCAAGCTCTTCGGCGTCCCAGTTCGTCAGCCGCACGCAGCCATGCGAGCCGACCTTGTCGATGAGCTTCGGCTCCGGTGTGCCGTGGATGCCATAGGTCGGCTCCGTCAGGTCGATCCAGACGGTGCCGACCGGGCCATTCGGGCCTTTCGGGATGGTCAGGACCTTGTCGTTCTTTCCCTGCTTGAAGTTCAGCTTCGGGTCATAGCGGTAGACCGGCATCCTGGCGACGCCCTTGACCTTGTGTTTTCCCGACGGCGACGGATTGTCTTTACTGCCGATCGTCGCGGGATAGACGGCCAGCAGCGCTCCGTCCTCGGCATAGGCCAGAACCTGCCCCGTCTTCCCGTCGGCCTCGATCTTCTTGACCTTGCCTTCCCTTGGGGGACCGGGGTTCACCACCCACACCGTATCGCCTGGAGCAAACGGCGAAGCCGGGTTGAGCGCCTTGACGAGATCGATGCCCATGTGAAACCGCTCGGAAAGCTTTTCGGCAACGCTGGTATATCCCAAGCTCTGCATCTTGGCCTTCTCGCCATAATCCTCGGGTATCTTGTCGACGAGGCCCTTGGCATCCTCCGCCGAAACCACATAGCTCTCGACGATCGGCGCATCGCCTTCCAAACGGGAAACGACCTCCGCATCCGGCCTGCCATCGACGGGAAGGTTATTCATCGCCTCGAAGCCGGCGACCGCCTTGCTGACATTCTCGCCGGCGAGCCCGTCGATGACGCCCGGAGAGGCGCCGGCACGGTCGAGCAGGACCTGAAGGCGGACGATTGCCGGGTCCGGATCTTCGGACGAGCGCTTTTCTGTCTTGATTGAAGCAATCGAAGCATTGTTGATTGCATCGGCTTTGAGTTCTGCCGCGGCGGCATCGCCAACGGAGAAGATCAGAGCGAGAAGCGACATCGGCAGGGCTGTTTTCATAGACGACAAATGGCCATTGCCGAAACTTGTTCCATTGCGCAACGATACTCGGACTTTAGACTTAGTCGCTTCAGCCCCTCTCCAGATCACAGCGCCTTCGCGCGCCTCCTGGCTTCGCGCGATCTTGCCGCGCGGCGCGCCGGCCTCAGTTCCTCGATCGTCGGCAGCCACCACCTGGCGTCCTCAGCCGGAGGCGTTTTCGCAGGCCAAGTGCGGACGAGTTCTTCGAGTGTCGGCACCCGCCAAGATCCCCAGACGCGATCCTCGGTCACGCCGGGATAGTAGTCCGCCACGACACCCGGGTCGGCCAGTTCGCCGGTGATCTCGGTAAAGACGACAATGCCATAGGAGACGGCGACCGGTCTTCCGATCGGCGGCAGATCGTCGCCGGGCAGCGGGTAGCGATGGCGCTTTCGTTCCGCCGAGCGCAGCTTTCTGCGCATCTCCTGTTCGGTCCCCTTTCGCTCCACGGCGCGGCGCTGTCTCTCCTCCGGCTCGTTTCGCCGCGCTGCCGCTTCGATAGCGGGCCATCTGTGTCTGAGGTCCTCATAGGATCGGAAGGGAACGTGCCATAGCTTGAGATCGCCGTCCCACCGGGAAAACGGCACTTCACGCAGTTCGTCGACAACGGTTTTCGAGTATGGCGTGCGGATCCGAAAGCCTGCCTTGCCGAGTTGAAGATAGGGACTGTCGATCGGCTCGAAGACGAAGGCGTCGCGTCCCTTCGCATCCGCATGGGCGTCGGCTTCGGCCTCCAGCTCGGCAAGCCATCTCCCGATGCGGCGGGGCGCCGTGCGGCCGGGAACGAACCAAGCCTTGCGGGCGTCGCTCCAGCGGGCACGAGGGAAACGCTTTCGGAACTGCTCGACAGTCATCCTGTCGTAAGGAAAGGAAACGTCGGCGCCCGGCTTGGGGTCGTCATCGCTGGACAACGCCTCGTCACGATCGGTCGGGGATTTCGTTTCGGTCATGGAAGAAGAACGCTTGCGCGAAGGGATCGGTTTCCAGTGGGTCGGGCCGAAGCGCTCAATTTGCACGCGGGCACGATAAGCCGCGGGCAATTCCCCGTCAGTGAATTGTCTTCAATTGCTGCTCCGCATGCGAAATATTATGCAGCGTCGCCATAAGCTTTTCGAATTCGTTCAAGACACGATTGAATTCGGCGTCGGGCATGCCGGTGATCTCAGCTATCGTCGAGGAAACCGAGGCAATGAGCCTGTCGATCCAGACGCAGCGGTCGGCCGGCACATGGCCGAGAACCTCATGCCGATGTGTTTGCAGCTCGCGCAGAATGCGGATGATAAGGGCGCTCCGGTCCGCCCTGCTCAGCGACCGGAGCCTTGCCTGCGCCCTCTGGATTTCCGTTACCAGCGTCGTCGCCATTCCCCTGATCTCCGCCCTCAATACAACCGATATCACAACCGTAGCGTTTGCAACACGGACTTAGGTCCGACATCGGTTCGCCCCGGCGACGATCAATTGCTCGTCGCCACGATCACCGGCGCGTCGCAGCCGCGCCGCGGGCCGTCCCACGGCTGATATGTATTATCCTCAGGCCGATACGACCTGTAGCGAGCGGCACACCAGGCCGCCGCCTGTGCATTCACTTTCGTGCTCGCGCCATCGTCGGCGTCGGCGGCATCAGGCTGGTGCGGCGAAGAGCAGGCGCGGATCTCCCCGCTATAGGATCGATAGCTGTTGGTCGCAGGATCGAAGGAGCGGTAACGCTCAGCGCACCAGGCAAGGTGTTCGGCCGGAAATTTTGGTTGCGGCCCCAGGCGTTCGGTCGACGGGCCAGCGGGTTCCGGTTTCGCCCTTGCCGTCATGACGGCCGGCGCCTCGGTGACATAACTGGAATAGACGGGCGCAATCCGTTCATAACGCTGCTGCCGAGGGTCGATTTTCATCGGCCCCGTCGTCCAGAGATCCGGCTCCGCAACATCTTGCAAGGCATGGGCTTCGGTATCCGCCACGACGTGCGAAGTAACAGATGCGGCAGCTATGCAGGCACCCACCGAGCTGACGATGCCGAAGGCGACGGAGGCGAGGCCGTTCATTGCCCCGCCCCCTGCTGTTGCGCCTGTGGAACCCAGACGCGGCCGGCCGTGCCGCCGTGCCGGCCGCCGGTGGCGACTAGCACGGCGAGGATACCGGCGATCGCCAGCAGAATGGCGACGAGCGGCAGGGCCAGACCAGGGGATTTCTGTTCGGAATAGATCATGTTCCTCTCCTCGTCCCGGCGGCGCAAGGCCGCCGGGCGCCGGCTGCTATGCCGTGATGATGTAGACGATCGTGAACGCCGAAGGATCGACGATGACGATCCGGCCGTCGGCGAGGATGAAGAAACGATAGGCCTTGTATTGCGGAACGATCTCCACGATCCGCGGCGGCAGCGGCTCCAACCTGATCTTCTTCGGAATGGTGGTGCCAACCGAGACCGTGAAGTCCACGTCCCGCACCGGCTCGACATGAACCTCCTTTACGACAGTCCGGATTTCCGTCTGTTGCTCCACAGAGATGTTGACGTTGGTCGTGTTGTTCGTCTCGGTCTTGGTGGTGTTTTTGGTGTTGGCGTCGACCGAGGTATTGTTGTTCTCGACGTTCGTCTTGCTGTTCGACTGAGTTTCGGTCGAGCCGCCGGAGGACGTCGCGGCATCGCCGGATTTTTGTGTTTCGCCAGAACTGTTCGAGGTGCCGGTCGAGGTCCCCTCCTGGCTGCCGGCAGGCTTCTGGCCTTCCGTCGCGGACTGCCCCGACTTCTGCGTCGTCGAACTGTCCGAGCTTCCGGACTGCGTCTTAGCGCCGGACTGTGTCTTGGCGCCAGGCTCAGTGGTTTCCGAGGATGCACCCGACGAGCTTCCATCGGAGTCCGAAGGCTGCTGCGTGCCCTGGCCGGTCGATGCGCCTGCGCCGCCCGAAGCAGCACCGCCCGCGTCCGGCTGCTGTGCCGCACCGTCGCTAGGCTGGCCGCTCTGCGCGGTCCCCTTCTTGGGAAGGATGGGCGCATCCTGCGCCGAGGCAGACATCATGCCGACCGGAGAAACGCCGATCGAGAGTGCCGTCATCAGAACGGCGAGTGTCTTGCTCTTCATAACAATCTCACTGATTTTGGCCGCACGACGACGCTGCCGTCCGTCGTGCGGCTGATGTAAATGACGATTTGTGAAGTAAGACGCGGCGGGGGGCCGCGTTGGGCATCAGGTCACTTGATGACCTGGATTACCTTGCGGGACGACGGCTCGACGATGACACGTTCATCGTTGACCACCGCGTAGGCATAGGTCGGATCATCCGGAATAGGCGTTACCACGACCGTTTCCGGCAGCGGCTGCCCGACGACAACCTTCTCCTTTACGACCACGCGCGCCGAAGGTGCCGGAGCCTCGCGGACATAGGTGACCACCTTTTGCGGCGGCGGATCGATCGCGGTGCCGACGACAGCGCCGGCAACACCGCCGACAGCAGCGCCGACGGGACCGCCGACGATCGCCCCGGTGACTGCGCCGCCGGCCGCGCCATTGACGGTCGATGACTGGGCGAATGCGACGCCGGACATGAGGGTCGCAGCAGTTGCCGCAGAGACGATAAGCTTGGAGAGCATATTTTCCTCCTTCTGTTTTGAAGCGGCCTTGGTGACCGCTGCCAGACCAACCAGTTGGAGACGGGGTCGTTCCACGCCTCGGACCTCAGTCCGATCGATCCCGGTCTTTGGTCCGAGATCCATGTCAATGTCGGTTGCCGGCGCTACTTTCGGATCGAAAGGAACCGGTCGTACCCGGTATCGGCAGGAGACTGAAGGAGATGGCACGATCCAACCGCAGGGAGGCGGGGCGCAGGCGCCTGGCGATGCGTCTGCCTGAGATGCGGAAGCTGATCATGGAAGCGCGCGACCCGTGGCAACTCCAGCTCTTCGAAGCCTACCAGATGGCTGTCGAAGCGCGCGATGCCGTTCGCAAGCGGCACTTCGATCCGAAACGGGTGCAAGAATATGACGAGACCTGTTTCGAGATCGAAAAGCACGTCATCCGGGCGATCCACGAACCTTCCGACGGACCCGCGGCCTTCCAGCGCAAACCCGGCGAGCCGTCAGGCCGATAGACGCTTCCAGACATTCCATTTGGAAAGCATGCGACGAGCCTCGGCCGGCCTCCCGAAGAGATAGCCCTGCCCCGTCTCGCATCCGAGCCGTTGCAGCGCTTCGGCCTCCGTTTCGGTTTCGACGCCTTCGGCGACGACCTGCAGTTTCAAACCATGCGCCAGCGAAATAATCGCCCGCACGATCTCCAGCATGGTCGGATTTCCCCTCATTCGCCGGACGAAGGACTGGTCGATCTTGAGCTTGTCGAGAGGAAGATCGGCAAGGTAGCTCATCGAGGAGTAGCCGGTGCCGAAGTCGTCCAAGGCGATGACGATCCCTGTTTCGCGAAGCGCGCGCATCTTTGCGATCACGGCTCCGCCTTGGCCGAGGAAGGCCGACTCCGTCAGCTCGAGGCAGAGGAGGGAAGACGGAAGCCCGCTGTTTGACAAGGCCTCCCTCACATCGGCCTCGATGTCGGACTGCTCGAACTGAAGAGCCGAGACGTTGACGGCGACGCCGAGTTCCCCGGGCCAGGTGGCCGCTTCGGTGCAAGCTTCGAAGAGCGTCCAGCGGCCGATCTCGCAGATCAAGCCGGAGGATTCCGCAATCGGGATGAACTCGGCCGGAGATATCAAACCGAACTCGGGATGGTTCCATCGGATCAGCGCTTCCGCGCCTAACAGGCGCCCGCTTGCAAATTCGATCTGTGGCTGGAACAGCAGGAAGAACTGCCGGTCCCGGAGAGCATCGCGCATGTCCCGCTCCAGCCGGCGCGACCGGGCCTGGCGAACGGCTGTGGAAGGATCGAAAGAAGACCATCGCCGGCCTGCCATGGTCTTTGCAGCATCGAGCGCGGATTCGGCGGCGTTCAGGAGCGCGCCGGCGGCGGCATCTTCCGAGCCGGCTATTCCGACGTGGACCGAGATCGGCACAGCCGAACCGCGGAGCTGCAGAGGCTCCTCGAACAGGTCCAACAGACCCTCTGCAAAATCCTCGACCGCCTGTGCATCGACCGCCGGGGTGGCGATGCCGAAATGGTCGCGGTCCAGTCTTGCAAGCAAATTGCCGACGAATGTGTTGCCGAGTCTCACCGCCACGGCCTTCAGGAGTTCGTCGCCGACGTCGCGCCCAAGCGTGGCGCAAAGCGAGGAGAATCGTTCGATATCCAGCACCGAGACGAGGGTCCCGCCCTCAAGGGTTGCCAGACGGGAGGCGAATTCCCGGCGATTGAGCAGCCCGGTCAGGTCGTCCAGCTCTGACAGCGCCTTCAACCGCTCTTCATAATCATACCGCGCGGTGATGTCCCGTATGATCAGGCAACCGGCAAACCGCGACCGCGCCGAGGCCGGATGCGCATGCGGCTGTTCGATCGGCGAAATCGTGACGGATGCCTCGTAATGCGTGCCCTGCGAGCCTTTGTCGGAGAAGTCGACAAGGGCCGTGTGCACGTTGCCCGGTTCGCCATCGTGCTTTGCAACCAGCCTGCGCACGACATCGACGATGGCGGCGTCGGTGCTGGTGAGAAGGGAGGCGCCGATCTCGGCTCGCAGCACCGCCTTTGCGGATGCGCTCGCTTCGACGATCCTCAGATCGCTATCGAATGCAACGACACCGTCCGAACTGTCGGCGATGATCCGTCTCATCAGGCGCCTGGCGTTGCGAGCCTCGGTATTGGCGATGGCGACCAGCATTCGACCGAGGTCGACACGTTCGTTCAGAGCGAGCATCCATGCGAGCAGCAGCATCAGCCACGGCACCGCCGTTCCGACAAGCATCCCGTAGCGCCACTGCAGCAGGAATGCGCCGATCTCGCCGATGACGACGATGGTCAGTCCGATTGCCATCATCTTGACAATCCCGGTTGAACGGCTGCGGATGACGCCGACGATCAGCAAGGCTGCAAACAAGAGCTCCAGCGGAGCCTGATCGAACAGCCGGAGGAAGCGCTTCTGAAGCAGCGTTTCCGCGGCGAGCACGTGAATGAGCGGGCCGGCAATCGCGCCGTAGACGGGAACGGCGAAAATGTCTTTCAGCTCGGCTGCGGATGCTCCCACCACGACCGAGCGGTTCTTGATCGCCTCGGCCGGCACGGTCCCGTTCAGCACGTCGGACAACGAGAATGTCGGGATGGTGTCGGGCCTGATCGAATAGTCCACAGCCAGGGAACCGGAACTGCCGTCGACCCTGCCCAGGGCTGCTGCTGCCGATTGGGTGGGGTTCCCGTCGAGCTGGCTTCCCAGATCGAAACGGCGGACGATCCCGTCCGCATCCAACGCGACATTGGCGAATGCGGGCCAGGCATTCTCAAGGAACTGCGGGATCGGCCTCGTCACCGCCGTTTCAGACGATGACGCCGTCTCCTGCTGCCGGAACACCGGCAGAAGAACCCCTCCTCCGGATCTCGCGAGCGCTGCTGTGAGAAGCTCGTCCTCTTCAGTGCTGGAGATTGTGCTGAAATCGACGTCGAGAAAGATATCCTTGACGCCTGAGGCAATCAGCTTGTCGAGCAGTGTCGCGTAGATGCTCCGTGGCCAGGGCCATGTCCCGACAGCGTCGAGGGAATGCTTGTCGATCGCAACGAAGACAATGTTGCCGGTGGCGGTGCGAGGCGCCCATTCGAAGCGCTTGGCGAAAAGATTGTTGTCGATCCCCTGCACGAAGCCGAGGCTGGCCGCGGGCAGCACCAGCATGACGGCGATCAGCACCAGCCGAACCGCGATCGTGCTGATGCCGTTGGAGAGATAATCCCCAGCCGCCTTGGCCCTACCCCTCACTTGTCCTTGCCTTTTCCGCCGGAATTGCCGTTACCGTTGCCGCCGCTGTTGTTGTCACCCTTGCCGCTGTTGCCGTTGCCGTGGCCGTTACCATTCCCATTGTTACCGCTGTCATCGGAATGGCCGTTGCCATTGCCGTTGTTGCCGTTTGCTCCGGAATTGCTGTTGCCGTTTCCGTTGCCACCGGAATTGCCGCTGTTGCCGTTACCGCTGCGGCTGGAATTGCCGTTGCTCTTGCCGTTGCTAGCGCTGTCATCCTCGCTCGCGCTGGAACTGGTGTTCTTGTTCGTCGCCGAAGAACTGCTCTTGGTCTCTGCGGTGGCACCGGCGAGTTTCGTGGTACCCACGGCCGGAATCTGGGCGACCGAGGCTGCAACCGAGGTGATCTCGGGCTTGGATAGCCGGCCCGCCACCGTCATGCCGGCCTTCTTGTCGACGGTCGCGCTCTGCCCGGGCGCCACGTTCGAGCGCTGGCCGCTGGCGAAGGAGGTGACCTGGACCAGGCCTCGATCCACGGCGACCGATGCTTTCGCTCGATTGACCGTCACATGAAAGATCGTCCCTTTCACCAGGGCGGCGAGGTAGGGCGTCTGTACCGTCGTATGCGGTTGGCTTCGCTTCTCGATTTCAAGGTCCAGCGAACCCACCTGCTGGAAGATCTGCGTTTTCATGGCAGCGGATTCGTTGTTGGAGATGGCGGCGAGCGTGTTTGGCTGAAAGGTGATGCTCTCCACACCCCGGCTAAGCTGAACGCGCCCTCGCGGGCCGGTGGAAACCCATGCCCGGTTGGGAACCACCTCGCCGGCGCGCAGGTCCTGCCAGTTCGTCCTGTCGACCGTAAATTTTACTTGATCTGTCGCCTTGACGACCCGCCAGTCATCGGCAGCAGCAAAGACGGCTGTCGGCAGCACGATCAATGCTGCGATCAGAATTCGAAATATTATCAACATCAATGCTATCCCTCGGCCTTGAGACGAGTGAAGCATGTTCCAATTAAGAATGATTATAAAACCGCATGACGATTGTAGGAATTGTATGATTAATACGCGGGCGCTCGGCCAAGGGACTACGAAACGCGGCCGGTGACGACCAAGGCGCTCATGCCGCCGCTGGGACAAGCTCCGTGCCGCGCTTCCATTCGCCCGGCCACCTCCTCGACGATCTCGGACATGCGCTCCGGCGCCCGCCATTCGATCTCCCCCCGCAGCGGCGTGCCCTGGCAGAAGGCCGCCGCAACGTCGTGCGCGGTGGCCGCGACGGCGGTCAATTGGAGCCGGTCGCAGGTAACGGACTCAAAACCCGCCGACGACATCTGCGCCTTGATCGGGCCGGGGTCGAAGTAAGAGTATGGCAAGCGCCTGAGAAAATCCGGCGGATCAGATGGGAAGAGCTCTGCCAGACATTCATCCACGCAGCTTGCGAAGTCGTTGGCCGCAAGTGAATCCCATGTCGAGAACAGAAAACGGCCTTTGCCGCGCAACACTCTTTGAGCCTCGCCATAAGCCTTCACCTTGTCGGGAAAGAACATGGCGCCGAACTGGCAGATGACCAGATCGAACATTTCGGGGGCGAAGGGAAGATTTTGCGCATCGGCGTGCATCCAGTGCGTCCGCGACATCGTCACCGAGGGTGCGCCGATGTCGATCATCGCCTGGCTGAGGTCGGTGGCAACGATCTCCGTCGGCGGATCGAGCGTCGCGCGCAGGGCGCGTGTCAAAGCACCCGTCCCTGCGGCGAGTTCGAGAACGCTGCCCGGTTTCGACCGGTCGGCGACGATGGCCATCTCCGCCGCATAGGGCTCGAAGAGGATCGGCACCAGAAGGGCCTGGTAAAGCTCGGCGACGCCTTGATCGAATGGCGCGGGAGAAGTGGCAAATGCGGCGTGGTCGCCGCTTTCGAGATCGGCAGAAATTGTCACTCACAAAACTCCACCCCTTCAATCCCTGAGGCCTGAAATATGACGGATTCCGCCAATGTCCACGGGAATAAGACCTTGGTCCCTACCCTCCCCGACCGAAGTCCCCGGCGTGGAACGTGCACCGAACCGGCTCCGTTTCGAACGATACCGAAGGAGATCCTGATATGGCCTGGAATAACAGATCCCACGTCAATGACGTCTGCAACGTGTGCGTCATCGCCCTTGTCGTCGTTCTCGCTGGTCTTCTCTACGTCTTCGGCGCAGCCATGTCAGGCGATACGCTGCAGTTGACCAAAAGCATAAGAGGGGCCGAAATCTTCGATACCAGGGATGTGCCTTGACGCTGTCTGGAAAAATTCTGAGGAAGCGATAGGTTAGTCGGCAGTCTCTTACCGGTATCACAATGAATTGGCTTCGCCGCTGGAATGCCCGCTCACTCGCCTCCCAGTTCTTCATCGCGGGTGGGTTGATCTCGATTGCCGCCATGTTCCTGGTGGGCATTCTCGTCACCCACCTCATCGAGGAGGCGGTCATTCACAATTCCGGTGCTGCGACGGCGCTCTATGTCGACAGCGTTGTCGCCCCGCTGCTTCCCGACATGCAAACGGCATCATTCCTGGACGAAGGCAGCGCTCAGGCTCTGGACGAGACGCTCGGTCAGGGGGCGCTCGGCAGGCGTCTCGTTTCGTTCAAGCTCTGGCGAAGCGACGGCACCATTCTCTATTCGAACGAGAAGGAGATGGTGGGCAGAAGGTTTGCGGTCAGCGACAAGCTCCGGAAAGCCTTCGCGGGCTCTCTCGTCGCGCGCTACGAAATCGCCGACGATCCGGAAAGCGACAAGGAGCGTGCACTCGGCAAGCCACTCATGGAAATTTACAACCCCGTGCTCCAGCCATGGTCCGGACAGGCGGTCGCCGTCATCGAATTCTACGAAACGGCGGAAGGATTAGCCGACAGTCTGGCCCATGCCAGGCTGCGGAGCTGGGCCGCAGTCGCCGCTTTGACGGCAATCTTTTTCCTTGTTCTCGCGGTCCTGGTTTTTCGGGTCAGCCGGACGATAGAGGCTCAGCGCAAGGATCTCAAAGAACGGGTCAGCGATCTGTCAGCGCTGCTGGCGGAAAACCGCGGGCTGCAGCGGCGGCTGCAGCGCGCTTCCCAGCGCGTGGCGGCGCTGAACGAATCCTACCTGCGCAGCATCGGCGCCGACCTGCACGATGGCCCGGCCCAGCACATTGCCTACGCCTCACTGCGGCTGGACAGCGATATGTTGATCAATGCGTCGACCTTGCCCGAAGCGCGGGAAAAGGAACTCGGGTGGATACGCTCGAGCCTTGCCGAGGCGATGACCGAGATCCGCAATATCTGCAGCGGACTGGTGCTGCCGCAGATCGAGAAGTCCTCGATCAGCGAGATTGTAACCCGGGTGGTCGAAGCGCATCAGCACAAGACCGAAACCCGCGTCGAAACAATCATCGACGATGATGGCCCCGAACTCGCTCCTGCTGTAAAGATCTGCATCTATCGCTTCGTGCAGGAAGCCTTGAACAACGCCTATCGCCACGGCGGCGGTATTCAGCAGGCCGTAAGAGCGGTCTCGCACAATGGCCATGTTCATGTCGAGGTCAGCGACCGCGGCGATGGCTTCGACCCGACCGAGGTGCGGCCGACGAGCCTCGGCCTGGTGGGGCTTCGCGAACGTATCGACAGCCTGGGGGGATCCTTCGAGATCGAGACGGGCGAAGGAGGGACGACGGTGACCATGACCTTCGAGCCCATGGAAGTGGGAGACTAGAAATGACATCAATCACTATCGGCGTCGTAGACGACCATCCGCTTTTTCGCGAGGGCGTAACGCGCAGTCTGTCGGAGATCAGCGATTTTTCCGTCGTTGGCGAAGGCGCTAGCAGCGACGACGCAGCGATGATCGCCGCGAACACCCGACCCGATATCATGCTCCTCGATGTCTCCATGCCCGGCGGCGGACTGTCTGCGATCAGCGACGTGCTGACGCGCAGCCCGACAACGAAAGTGCTGATGTTGACGGTATCCGAGGAGGTGGACACGCTGCTGATAGCCCTGCAACGGGGCGCAATGGGCTATGTTCTGAAAGGGGTCGGCTCGCGTGGTCTCGCCGAAGCCATCCAGACGGTGCTGAGCGGATCACGATATATCTCGCCGACGATGTCGACAAAGGTCATGGAGAATTCGCTGAATGGCAGCGCGCCTGACAAAAACGGTCTGACGCCACGGGAGCGCGAGGTGATGGATTTGGTCGCTCAAGGCTTGTCAAACAAACATATCGGCTTGCGTCTCAACCTTCAGGAAAAGACGGTGAAGCATCATATGACACAGATTCTGAGCAAGCTCGGCGTCTCGAACAGGACGGAAGCGGCTCTCCAATGGCGCGAACAGCGCTAACATCTAGTCGCGCGTTAGCGAAGGTAGCGGCCTAGGCGGCGGGCATCGTCTGAAGTCGCTTGCCGGCTGATGATCGTCCTGCCTTTTCCGTCCTTCATCACGTAGCGGCCACGCCGCAGGCTCTCTGTAATGCCGTTCGCATGACGGACGTCGATCGAGCCATCGGAGGCTTCGGTCGCTCTTGCCGCCGATCCTTGTGAGGCCCCAGTCGCGGAAGAAGAGGAAGAGGATCCGGCACTATTGCCAGAACTACCGCCGCCGCTATTGCCGTTGCCGCCACTATTACCGTTGCCGCCACTATTGCCGTTGCCGCTCCCTCCCCCGTTGCCGCTACCGCCGCCGTTGCCGTTTCCTCCTCCATTGCCGTTACCGCCGCCGTTGCCGTTATTGCCGTCCTTGGCCTCAGCGCTTTCTACCGTCAGAACAGGGAGGGAGCCGTCGAGATTGAATGTGGCCGGCGATGAGGCAGCGACGAGGGCGATGGCCGCACTGCCGCCCAATCTCAGAAAATCGCGTTTCGAGAGTATCATGCCCTAGCCTCGTCCGTTCTTCGCCGTCTCTACGCAATATAGACGCGTGACAATTTTCGCTGTTCCGGCGGCCAAAAGCAACCGGACCTAGGTACTAGATCAGGCAGGACTTTGGTCCCGCCCGCCGGATTGCCGGGTCTTGAAGAAGAAGAGTTCGACCAATTATCGCCAGCGCTGAATTGCGCAGCGAGCCATTCGCGATGTTCCCCCCGCGTCAATAGCTGGCCGCGTAAGCAGGATGCATTTTTCGGGAACTTCTTTCCGTGTCGCCGATTTTGATTGTCGAAGAGTAAGAGAGGATACCGTGATGGCAAACCCGAATGAATCCCCAGCAGTCCAGTCCCTCCGAAAAGAGCAGGCGGAGCAGCAAAGGAAGGCCCGAAGGGGTGAACTCGACAGAGGTATCGAGGGCACCTTCCCGGCCTCCGACCCAGTGTCGGCCACCCATACCTCGATCCCTGCCGGCCGCAGCGATATCGAGGCGGCCGAGCGGGTGAAGCGGGAGCCCGATCCCACCAGGCTCGATGAGGCCTATCCACTCGTCGACCAAGCCCTGCGCTCGACCGGCGAAACCGGCGGCTCCTCCGAAGGCTCCGATTTCGATCGCGGCGAAAGGCGCACGCTTCAGGGAGAAGCCGGCCGCGTGGCGGAAACCGCTTCGGAGCTGGCTTCGGGGACGGCCCGCCTGGCAAAGGCGGAAGCGCGAAGCTTTGTCCAGGATGTCGAAGACCGGATACGCCAACAGCCGTTGACGGCGGTCGCGATCGTCGCCGGCATTGCCTTCGTCTTCGGAGCGACGCGTTGAGCGATCAGCGTGAAAATCGCAACCTATAACGTCAACGGGATCAATGGACGTCTGGCCATCCTGTTGCGCTGGCTCAAGGAGGATGCCCCTGATGTGGTCTGCCTCCAGGAACTGAAGACAGACGACGCCGGGTTTCCGCGAAAAGAGATCGAACGATCCGGCTACGGCGCCGTCTGGCACGGGCAGAGATCCTGGAACGGGGTCGCCATATTGGCGAAGGGCAAGACACCGATCCTGACTCGGCGCGGTCTCCCCGGCGATCCCGATGACAGCCACAGCCGCTATATCGAAGCCGTTATCGACGGCATCGTGATCGGATGCCTCTATCTGCCGAACGGCAATCCGTTCCCGAGCGTCAAGTTCGAGTATAAGCTCCGCTGGTTCCGTCGCCTGCACGACTACGCCGCCGAACTCCTGGAACTCGACGTGCCTACGATCCTCGCCGGCGACTTCAACGTCATGCCGACGGAGATCGACGTCTACAAGCCGGAACGCTGGCGCGACGACGCGCTTTTCAGGCCGGAAGTGCGCAAGGCCTATGCCCATCTCGTCGCGCAGGGCTGGACCGACGCCGTCAGGCATCTGCATCCGCAAGAGCGCATCTACACCTTCTGGAAATACTGGCGCAACAGCTTCGAGCGCGACGCCGGGCTGCGGATCGACCACCTCCTGCTCAGCCCAGCCGTCGCGCCATGTCTTCGATCGGCGATGGTCCGGAGAAAACCGCGAGGCTGGGAGCATACGAGCGACCACGCCCCCGTCATGATCGAACTCGACGCTCCCGGAGCGGAAGACGGGTGAGCCAAGGAGGTCTTATTCGTCCGTTTCAACATCGTAGATGCGACCCGTCAGCCAGGCCGGCCAGTCTCGCTCGAAGAAAGACCTGGCGGTTTCGTCGAAAGCGCGGTTTGTGCGTTTGGAAAGCCTGATCTCATCGCCCTCGAGCCGAACGACGATCTGCTCGCTCCGATCCTCTTCGCGTTCCGTTCGGAAGCGATAGTGCTCCAGCGGGCCCGTACGCGCATGCGGAAGGGATTCGCCTTGCGGATCGCATATCGCCCGCGCTCCGCGGCTGCCGCCGCCATTGCGGATGAAGAAATCGAGCGCGCTGAGCACCGCTTCCGAGGCAAGCGCCATGTGCCGCCATTGCACGCCTCGGACCGCCTCGGCGACGCGGCCGTAGGCGACGCCGCCAGCGCGAATGTCGGCATTCAGCCTCCGCGCCTCGATCAAGGCCTGGGCGACGCTCTCCCGATCGCAGATGATGCCGGCCTTCTCGCTCATGCGCGCCTGCACGTCCGAGCGGATCGATTTGACGGTGAGCGGGCTCTCACTGCGGAGAACGGCCAGGAGCTCGGTGATGCCCGCCTCTGCGATAGCTGACATATCGCCCGTGGGCGCCCGCTTCGCCCTGCCGCTTGCACTGATATGCTCGGCCGCCCGGGTGCCGAAGACCTGCCCGGCATTGAGCGCTGCGCCACCCGGCCTCGTCACACCATGCGTGCCTGCCGCTTCGCCGACGGCGTAACAGCCGGCGAGATTGCTGCGGCCCCAGGTATCGACCATGATGCCGCCATTCATGTGCTGATTGTTGACGGCAAATTCCAGCGGGTCGGCGGCGATGTCGATCTTGTAGCGGCGGTAGAGCTCGATCGCGAGGGGGTTCATGTGTTTCAACCGGTCGATCGGCATCTCCTGACCGGCGCCGGCCTTGCCGAGATAGAGGCGAACGTCTTCGTCAAGTCTCTCCAAGCTGAACGGCTGGTCGCCCGGCACCGGCAGCGGATTGCGATTGAAATCCATGAAGACACGCCGCCCGGCGGCGGTTTCGCATGATATGGCGAGGTCCACCAGGCTCGAGCCGAAATCGAGCATGCGCGTCGCATGAAACGGCCATTGATAGCCCTTGCGGAAGACGTTCGACGCCAATTCCTGCGTCGTGCGGTAATATTGCGCCAGGAAGTGATGTTCGACGCCGTCGGCATCGACCGAGTAGATATGCGGGATTGCCTGAACGTAAGTGCCCGACAAATTCCACGGGAAGCCTTCCCGGCGCGTTCCGATGCCGAACTGGCTTTCGGTCAGGTTGACGAGTTCGACGCCTGCCTCCAGCGCCAGCCCGAGCGAGCCGAAGCAACCGTTGGGATAGACGCTGTCGCGGTAGAGTTCCCCCGGCCCACCGGCTGCCAGCACGATCACATCGCTGACGAAGATGGCGATGCCCAGCGGGTTCGCCTCCGTGCGGTCGCCGGCGCGCATGGCTAGCATCCCGGCGACACGGCGTCCCGCCCCCTCGCCCTCGGTCAGGATTTTGACCGCAGTGGTCTGGTTGTAGAAGGGCACGGCCAGCCGGATCGCCTCCTCGGCCAGCACCTTGACCATCAGGCGCGAGGTGCGCGGGCCGCAGCTGGTGGCGCGGCCGACCTCGTCATGGTCGGTCTGATATCTGAGCGTCCCCCCGAGCGGATCCTGCGGCAGCGGCAGGCCCAGGAACTGCAGCGACGCCATCATCCGGGACGAGCCGACCGCTTCGACATAGGCGGTGTCCTCATCCATCGCGCCGCCGCTGCGGATGGCGCGGGCCATCGCCTTGTAATTGTCGCCCTGATCGGCGGTGTTGGCGGTGTGCAGGGTCTGCTTATCCGATCCCGAGCAGGCCGAGGTTCCGCCCCAGGCGCTTTGGCTGATGATGACGATGTCGTCGCCGCGCCGCTTCATTTCCACCGCCGCACGCAGACCCGCGGCGCCCGATCCGACGACGACGCAACCGGCGCGATAGACCGGCACCTCGACGCCGGCAAGCCGCACCGCTTCCGAAGGGCCAGCTTCGGGCGGAAGCTTGGGCATGTCGACATCGGTCAGTGCGTCAAGAATTTCCTGGGGAACAGCTGTGGTCATCGACGTTCAGCCCAGCGGGATGTCGACCCAGCGCTTCAGCCGGGAGGACTCCATGCATGCGTCGACGATCTGGCAGATGTGATGGCCCGTATCGAATGTCGGCCACATCGGCCTATTTGCAACGATCGAGCGGATCACCTCGGCCGCCTCGATGATCTTGCTTTCGTTGTAGCCTATGCCGAAATTCGGCAGGGGAAGGAACGCCCGGAAGGTGGGATTTTCTGGCCCCACGTCGATCTCCCGGAAGCCGCGCCGCCCCGTGCGGTCATCGTTGGAGTAGAAGCGCAGCCGGTTTATCTCGTCATAGGTATAGGCGATGCTGCCTTTGGTTCCATAGACTTCGTAGGTCTGCATGAACTTGCGGCCGGTCGCGACACGGCTGAAATCGACGATCCCTCCGGCACCATTCTCGAACCTGCATAAGAGGTTCGTGGCGTCGGGGTTGGTGATATCAGCCCAGGATTCGTTGCCCGTCAGTTTCACCTCTTCGCCATAGGCAAGGCCCTCGACGACCGGCCGGCGCGGTGTGACGATGAGATTGTCGGCGATCAGGGAACTGACGCGGCCGACCAGGAAATCCATGAAGCTGAAAATGTGCGAGCCGGTATCGCCGACGATCCCGGTCGGCGCAAGCTTGCCATCGGCGCGCCACATGAAGGGCGCCGTGGGATCACCATACATATCGACGTGCTGACAGCCGCGAAACAGCTTGATCTCGCCAATTTCACCTGAATCGATGATGTCTTTTGCCAGGTCATGGACGGGGTTTCGCGGAAAGGCGTGTCCGACACGGGTGATCACGCCTTTTTCTCTGGCGATCTCGGCCAGTTCCCGCGCTTCATTGGCGGTGTTTGCCAGTGGCTTCTCGCAGCAGACATGCTTGCCCGCCAGCAGCGCCGCCTTGGCGACCGAATAGTGAAGATGGTCGGGCAAGCAGATATCAATGAGATCAACCTCGGAATCGGCGACCGCCAGCTTCCAATCCTGATAGATCCTGGCGCCCGGCGCCCTGTTGCCGATATCCTGCGCAACGTCTGGGTTGCTGTCGACCAGCGCCACGATCCGCGCCGTCCCATCCGACACGCCGAAGAAATGCGGAAAGGTCTGGTAGGCCATCGTGTGGACCTTGCCCATCCAGCCCGAGGCGCCAAGCACTGCAACTCTCACTTCAGACATCGTCGTTCTCCTTAGCGGATTTCTGCGCGGGCTCGCGGCCGGGTATCGTTGCGCTCATAGGTGAAGATCACCGACGGCAGCGCAGGCAGCCCACGAATGAGGTCCGCCCCCTTTTCGCCGACCATGATCGTCGGCGCGTTGGTATTACAGGACGGCACGCGCGGCATGACGGAGGAATCGCAGACCCGGAGGCCTTCGAGGCCGCGGACCTTGAGATCCAGCCCGACAACCGCGTCCGGTCCCGTTCCCATCTTGCAGGTGCCGACAGGGTGATGATCGGTCTTGGCGTTGGCGCAGCCATAATCGAACAGCTGCTCGTCGGTCATGACCTTCGGGCCAGGAAGCCTTTCGGCCATGACATAGGGCTTGAGCGCTGCCTGCTGCATGATCTCGCGCGCGAGCTTGAGCCCCTCCAGCGACATCTGCCTGTCGTGCGGATCGGACCAGTAGTTGGGATCGATTAAGGGTGCTGCAGCCGGATCGGACGACGACAGCCGCACCGTCCCCCGCGAGCGCGGATGCAGATAAGCGGAATTGAGCGTCACGCCCGCATTTTTCAGCCGTTCGACGCCGGCTTCGATGCCGGATCCCAGGCCGAGGTGAAACTGAATATCGGGAGAGCGTGCCTCTGGATCGGCATACCAAAAGCCGCCGGTCTCGAAGAGCGACGACGCCACAGGGCCGGTGCGGAACAGCACATATTGAATGCCAGCCCAAAGCGTGCGGTGAAGTTTTGCGACGCCGTCATAGGTATGATCACCGGTGCATTCGGCGATGACAAAAAGATCGAGGTGATCCTGAAGATTGCCGCCGACACCCGGCAGATCATGATGCACCTTGACACCCACCGCGTTGAGATGATCGGCCGGCCCGATTCCGGACTGCAGAAGAAGCTTCGGCGATCCGATCGCACCTGACGACACCAGGACCTCACGCTCGGCACGCACGATCTCCAGGCCGCCCGCAGTGGCGATCTCGACGCCTGTCGCACGGCCTCCCTCGACGATGATCCGCGTAACGCGCGCGCCTGTCCTGACCGTCAGGTTCTTCCGGTCCCTGATCGGCGAGAGATAGGCGAGCGATGCCGAGGACCGGCGGCGATTGCGCTGCGTCAGCTGGTAAAATCCAACGCCCGCCTGCTGGCGGCCGTTGAAGTCGTGATTATAGGGAATGCCAAGCTCCTGCCCTGCACGGATATAGGCATCGCAGATCGGCAGGGGAGCGGCCGGCATCGAGACACCCAGCGGGCCACCATAGGCGTGGTAGTCGTCGGCGAAGCGCTGATTGTCCTCGGCACGTTTGAAATAGGGAAGGATCGAGCGATAGTCCCAGCCCTCACAGCCGTCCTCACGAGCCCAGAGGTCATAATCGGCCGCGTTTCCGCGCGTGTAGAGCTGCGCATTGATCGACGAACCGCCACCGATGACCTTCGCCTGGGTATAACGAAGCACCCTACCCTTCATGTGCTTCTGGGGAACGGTCTGCCATCCCCAGCTGGCCACGCCCTTGGTCATCTTGGCAAAGCCCGCCGGCATGTGAAAAAGCGGATTCCAGTCGCCTCCGCCCGCTTCGAGAAGCAGCACCCTGACATCCGGATCTTCGCTGAGCCGGTTTGCCAAAACGCAGCCTGCAGGACCGGCACCGGTGATGATGTAATCGAATCCCATTTTACTGTCCTATCTGAGGCCGGCACGCGCCAATGGATCTGCTGATACCTGTAGGTCCTTCGAGGCGATGTGATCTGCAACTCTGAGCGCCTGGCTGGCGACGGTGAGCGCGGGATTGACCGCGGCCGATGTCGGCAGGAAACCGGCGTCGACGACGAAGAGGTTCTCGTGATCGTATGACCGGCAATAGGGGTCCAGCGGCGCCGTCGCAGGGTCGTTGCCGATGCGGACCGTTCCGCACTGATGGGAGGGCGTGCGCTTGTCGAAGGGCCGCGACAGCACGAGCGGAAACCCGATCGACTTCAGGATCGCCTTCAGCCTTTCGACAAGCGCCAGATGCGCATCCCAATTGGTTCGCTGCCATTGCAGAATGATCCGATCTCCATCGACCATGACCCGGCTTTCGGGATTGGGAACGTCCTCGCTCATCGCATAGAAATCGATGGCATGGCTTGTGATGAAGCGCAGCAGCCATTCCGGCGCCTGCGGCAGAGAGCCCTTCAGAACCTTTTCGGAGATGCGGCCGAGGAGCTGCACGTTGCCGAGCGGCGGTCCTCCCTTCCCGTCGGAGAGATAGAAGTCGTTGAAGGCAAAGGTCTTCTGGTAGACGGAAGTATTGCGGAACCGCGGCGAGACGCCGATGACGGCGGAGGCATTGTGGTTCATGAAGTTGCGGCCGACCTGGTCGGAGGAGTTCGCCAGGCCTCCTGGGAAGCGGTCGTTTTTCGAGCGCAACAGAAGCACCGACGACTGGACCGCGCCGGCCGAAAGGATCACCATCTCAGGCGAAACCGTCAGCGCCTCGCCGTTCCTGACATAGGTGACCCGGTCGATCCGGCTCCCTGCCCCCATGTCGAGCCTCGTCACGCGCGCATTGGTTTCGAGCCGCACATTCTGATGCTTCAGGGCTACCGCAAGTGCTGCCGTCTCGGCATCCATCTTGCCGTCGCGTGCGTTCGGATGCGCATCCCATGGCGTCCATGCCTTGGAGAGCCAAGCGTCGAGATCCATGCCGAGCGGCAGGGAAAAGGGATGCAGACCTTTCTGCTTGAGGCGGACCCTGATGTCGGCGATCGGCGCCTCGTCGGGAACGGGCGGATAGGCATAGGCTGCCGAGTGGTGCGGTTCGGTGGGGTCTTCGCCGAGGTTGCCGCGAACCTGATACATCAGTTCGGCCTTCGAGTACCAAGGCTCCAGTTCCTCATAGGGAAAGGGCCAGGCCGGCGACACGCCTTCCCGATGCTCGATCACGCCGAAATCCTCTTTGCGATAGCGCGATAAGACGGCGCCGTAGAATTTCGAATTACCGCCGACATTGTAGTAATTGCCGGGATTGAAGCCCTTTCCGCTGGCCTCGTACCAGGTTTCCTTCGGCCGGAAATGCCCCCGCTGGAAGATGGCGCGCTGGTCGCGGTTGACGGGAAGATCGGCAATGTGATCGCCGGCTTCAAGGATCAATATCTCCGCGCCGGTCGCGGCCAGACCGGCGGCGACCGTCGCGCCGCCGACGCCTGAACCAATGATGACGATGTCTGGTGAACTGCTCATCTTAGCCCCTGGCCATCACACGATCCGAGCCTCACTCTGCGGATCGAAGAACACAGCCTTGTCGAGATTGAAGGCGAGGCGTGTGGTCTGTCCGG
>NZ_LFIO01000676.1 GCF_001187535.1 Rhizobium ecuadorense | reverse complement strand
ATCTCAAGATTTTCGCCAACACCTTCATCGTCTCCGGTCTCGTCACGGTGATTTCGCTGCTGATCGGATTTCCCGTCGCCTGGGCACTGGCGATCATGCCCGGCCGCCTGACGTCGGTGATCTTTGCGATCCTGCTCCTGTCGATGTGGACCAACCTGCTTGCCCGCACCTATGCCTGGATGGTGCTTTTGCAGCGGACGGGACTCATCAACAAGATGCTGATCGGAATGGGGCTGATCGACAAGCCCTTGGCGCTCGTCAACAACCTGACCGGGGCGACGATCGGCATGACCTATATCATGCTGCCCTTCATCATCCTC
>NZ_LFIO01000135.1 GCF_001187535.1 Rhizobium ecuadorense | reverse complement strand
ATGGCGACGAGTTCCTGACGATCGAGGCATCGACGCTCGATCACATCGACGGGCTGGTCGATATTTATGAGGATCTTCATCTCGACGATGCGCAGATCCTGCATCTCGAACGAATGGCGTCGGGTTTTTCGCCGCAATCGACCTGGGAGCTCGGCTGGATCTACAACCATCTGTGCATCGCTTATACCAGGCGCGGCAATCTCGACCTCGCGCGGCTGAGCGCCTTGAAGGCATTGGCCTATTATCGCGAGGAAAAGACGGCTTATGCCCAGATCTTCATGCTCATCCATCTGGGGCTGGTCAATACCCTCGCCGGCAAC
>NZ_LFIO01001223.1 GCF_001187535.1 Rhizobium ecuadorense | reverse complement strand
TGGCATCCGGCGTGAAGGTCCAGGTGCCGTCATTGTTGTTGACCAGGCCGCCATGGTTGGCGGAGAGGCCTGAGACCGACAGCTGGTCGCCGTCGACATCGGTGAAGCCGGCCAGCAGATCGGCGGTACTGATCGTGTAGGGCGTGTCCTCGCTGCCGGCCGCAAGCGTCGCCGCATTGCCGCTGAGAACCGGTGCGTCGTTGACCGCAGCCAGCGTGAAGCTCTGGCTTGCCGGAAGACTGCCGCCATGGCCGTCGATGACGGAGTAGCTCAGGCTGACCGGGCCGTTGTAGTTGGCATCCGGCGTGAAGGTCCAGCTGC
>NZ_LFIO01000086.1 GCF_001187535.1 Rhizobium ecuadorense | reverse complement strand
CCTCTATTCCATCTATCTGAGCTTCACCAACGAGGCGCTGACCGGGGCCGCGGCCCTTCGGCCCCGCTTTGTCGGTCTCAGGAATTACACGCGGCTCTTCAACGACGCGAAGTTCTGGAATTCGCTATTCGTCACCTTCGTCTTCGTCATCGGTTCGGCGGTGATCGGCCAGTTCGTGCTCGGGCTGATCTCGGCAATTGCGCTGCGCCGCCCGATCCGCTTTCGGCGGGTGTTCTCGTCGATCATCCTGTTGCCGAATGCAGCCCCTGAGGTCGTCGCCGGTTTCATGTGGATCTCGATGCTGGCGGGCGGCGACAATGC
>NZ_LFIO01000654.1 GCF_001187535.1 Rhizobium ecuadorense | reverse complement strand
CCTTGGAAGCGCAGTAAGCCACAGCAGGTCCTTCGCCCCGACGCCCCGCCTGGGACGAGAAGTTGATGATGCGTCCACCTTCCCCTCTCTCCACCATGTGCCGGGCAACGGCCTGTGTCATGAAAATCACGCCTTCGATATTGACCTGAAATACCCTAGCGGTGCGCTCCCGGGATATTTCCAGAATGGACTCGACCTCGTAAATGCCTGCGGCATTGACCAGGATATCGATCTTGCCGGCAGTGGCAATGGCGAAGCGTGCAGCTTCATCGATGCTGTCCTGGCTGGTCACGTCAAGCGCCACACCCCAGGCACCAGGGC
>NZ_LFIO01001200.1 GCF_001187535.1 Rhizobium ecuadorense | reverse complement strand
CCACATCGGCGGCGCGTATTACGACGCTCCGCCCTCAGGTCACGAGGCTTGGCCCGTGAGGGGAATCGGAGACTACACTCTAATCGCAAGGAATAGTCCCAGGAGCTCAGCTATGGTCAGAGGTCTCGAAGACGGAGTGGGATTCTTCAGGAATGGCGAAGCCTTCGTCTTTCAGGGGATAAGAAACACACTCAATATAGAGGGGGTGGTAACCAGTATCTGCCATGCGACCAAGATCCAGCGCGAACTCTGGAAATCGCCCTCGATTCTTAACGCAGGCATACGGGTCCGAAGGGGCGAAACGTTGCAATTCAAGATGGG
>NZ_LFIO01000774.1 GCF_001187535.1 Rhizobium ecuadorense | reverse complement strand
GGCGAAATCCAGGCTAGGACGGCGCCGAAGGAATGTGCGGAGGCCGGAATAAGGCATTTCCACATAGGTCCCGTCCGGACCAGGCGCGGTCTGGAACACACCTTCATGGCCGAAGACGCTCTGGTTGGATTGTATTTTCATTTCAAACTGTTCCTGCAAAGTGTAGCCATCGGTTGCGACCCTCGAGGCGGCGCCAGAGCGCTTCGATCAAGAGGACGACGGCCAGATAGTTTAGCGCCGCCACGTAGAAGACGGTGAGGTCGAAGCTCTGGGCGTAGAGGGATCGCGCCTGGCCCATGATATCGGGCACGGTGATCACGC
>NZ_LFIO01000254.1 GCF_001187535.1 Rhizobium ecuadorense | reverse complement strand
ATTGCGGGTTCCATATAACCACCAGACTTCCCGGGGCGATGCTTCGGCCGCCAAAACATGAAGCATCGCCAGCACCGGCGTCACTCCGATCCCGGCACTCATCAGAACAACCGGCGTATTGCCTGGCCGCAATGTGAAATTGCCGCGTGCGGCACTTGCCTGCACGATGTCGCCAACCTGCAGCTCGTCGTTGATGTAGCCGCTGGCAGCGCCATGGGCCTCCCGCTTGATGCTGACGCGGTAGCGGGTGGCGCTGGGCTCGCCTGACAGCGAATAGCTGCGCATCAGCGCTGGCGCAGAAGCCCCTCCGAGCCACAGCAC
>NZ_LFIO01000649.1 GCF_001187535.1 Rhizobium ecuadorense | reverse complement strand
CGAGGCGCCCGGTTGCCATGAACGGCTTGACATCGGCATGACCAAATTTAATCTCCACGCGGCTAAACTGGGTGAATTCCGATGCTCCGTATCAACCTGCATGCGGCAATCGCCATCGCCATGATCTCCGCCAACCCCGCCTCCGCCGCACCCTGCAGGAACGCAGCTGGCCACGCCGTCAAATGCCCGGCCAAATCGGTGCAGCAGAGGTCGATCGGCCAAAACAGCAAGCTGCAGCGGGGGAAGGTGCGAACGCACGTGACGGATACGACCGGCAGAGTGAATTATAAATGGCGACTGGCTGTTTGCCATCCCACACCC
>NZ_LFIO01001857.1 GCF_001187535.1 Rhizobium ecuadorense | reverse complement strand
CTCATCAACTCATCGACGGAGGTGATGTTTCCAACTTGTGCAGCGAAATAGGTGTCATAGGCCTCCCCGGTTTCCGAGGAAGCGATCGTCGCCGAGGCCACCGCATAAGCGCTTGTGACCAACGAGAGCTGATCTTCCGACATCACGTCGCCGTCGGTCGAGCCATCCTCGTTGAAGTTGAAGGCCTTCGCCAGGTTGACATAGACATCGTCGTCGAGCTGGTTGACGAAACTATCGGCATCGTCGAGATCGCTCGTCAGAACACCCTTCAGGAAGCTGGTTGAGGTGTATTCGGTGCTGAGGCCGAAAGCGGTCAGCACAT
>NZ_LFIO01001412.1 GCF_001187535.1 Rhizobium ecuadorense | reverse complement strand
GGGCAACTACTTCAGGGCTGCCGGATATGACCCGGATTGAACAGGATCTGCTCTAACCTTGCCACTCGGCATCATCATGTCGATCGGTGCGGGTTATGGCAGCACAGCCTTCGCGTTTCGCTACGCGACGGCCCGCTACGACATCCTGACCAACGACTGCTATTACACAAACGCCCTGGCTTTTCAGGGCAGGACCGGCATCTTCGTCTCATGGGGCGGACGAACGGCTTTTCATCCACTCGAAAAAGTTCGATCGATGATTCCTACGCCAGCCGGAGCCTAGTCAGCAATCGCCAGCGGGACGCGACGAGTCACCTCTATGTCTGAGTGTCCGAGTCGTACAACAGCCTCGGCCGTCACGCGACGGACCATCCACCGTCCACCAGCAGGTTAGCGCCGGTGATCAGGCTCGCAGCCGGCGATGCCAGGAAGACGACGGCGCCAACCACACCATCGGTTTCACCGATCCGGCCGAGAGGAATGTGATCGAGCGTCGCTTTGCGATTGTCGGCAGCGGATCGCACATCCGCTGCCAGAAATGATCCAACGAGTGGTCTGCTTATTTTGCAGGGGCTTTGTAGGCAGATGCGATTTTGCCCGCCTTTGCTTGGGCGGCCTTGAATTCCGCCCCCGTGTATGCTCGCACGGTTTTGATATTCGATACTGCTCCCGATGCGCCGACGACAAGAAGTGCGGGGATCAGGTCAACACCGTCGGGAAATTCCGCGACTATCATCCAGTCAGTTTCCCCGGTCGTGACGTAGAAAGAATGCTGTTTCCCGCCTGCAGCTTCCATGATGGCACGGGCCGCCGCTTCCCGGTCCGATGGATCGGCGATCATTCCCTTCGCTGCCGTGGCTGAATAGCACCCTGTGATTATGAACAGTGGCATAGGACATCCTCCCTCAACTATCGGGCAGATCGGGTGATCTGCCGCATATTCAATATCTCACATATAGGCGCTCGCCGCGATCAGATTAAACCGGAGTAAACCGGCGTACCTCGTGAGAAAGTCCCGCGCCGCCCTCTTCTCCGCCGAAACATCGAAGCCGACGACAAGGATGTCGGCGAAACTGCCGAAGGCCGGGCGCGCCACCTTTTCTTTCGGCGACGCGATCCGGATACCCGCCGCGCATTGATCAGCGCACACAAGGTATGAGCGGCACATCGGATACAGAAGAGCGGCAATCGAAAGGGTCGAACGCCCGAATTTCCATTCCGCGCCTTCCTTCATCTTGAGTCTTGGCCGCGTCTCGCACTTATCGGGCTCCGCTAGCGGCCCTCCTGGACAATGCTCGGTGCGAGATTGCACCGTCAGCGGGGGGGGCTGGACGAGGGTGACCGTCAAGCCTTCACTCCGGGAAGCCGCTATTTGCTTTTTAGCTTCCTGAAGGTTGCTGCCTCAGCCGTCACGCGACGGACCATCCACCGTCCACCAGCAGGTTGGCGCCGGTGATCAGGCTTGCAGCCGGCGATGCCAGAAAGACCACGGCACCCACCACGTCATCGGTTTCACCGATCCGGCCGAGGGGAATGTGATCGAGCGTCGCTTTGCGATTGTCGGCATCGGCTAGGTAAGGGGCCGTGCCATCCGTGTGGATGAAGGTCGGCGATACGGTGTTGACGGTGACATTATAGGCGGCCCATTCGGCGGCAAGGCAGCGCGTCAGGTGATTGATCGCCGCCTTGCTCATGCAATAGATTGACTCGCCGCGCAGCGCCACGGTGCCGGCCTGCGAGCTGATGTTGATGATCCTGCCCCCCTTGCGCTTGATCATCTGACGCCCGACTGCCTGCGTCATCAGAAATGTGCCCTTGATGTTGACATCGAGAATCTCGTCAAGGTCCTTCTCCTCAACGAGTTCCGCGAGATTGCCGGGCGCCACGCCGACATTGTTGACGAGCACGTCGATCCGGCCGAATGTCGCAAGCGCTGCGTCGACGGCTTGTGCGATATGGGCCTTGTTGGGAATATCCAGTTCAACAGCGAGGACTTTTCGTCCCAGCCCCTCGAGTTCGGCAACCAGACCCGCCGAGGCTGCGACATCGCGCACCCCCAAAACAATATCGGAGCCCGCTGCGGCACAGGCAAGCGCGCAAGCCCGACCGATGCCACGGCTCGCTCCCGTCACCAATGTCACCTTGCCCTCAAGGCTGAAGTCCGGCGCATTCTTCTGCATCATCGTGCCTCCCTCGATGGACCTCATTTATGGCAGGGTCGGCGGGCGGATGCCAGATATTCCACGCAGGCTGCGGAGCGTCTCCTTGGGGGCGCGTCAGGTCTGCTTCACGCCGGAAGCGACCGGACATAATCTCCGCCCCGCGCCAATACCGGACATTGCGATTATATTCGGAGCCGCTAGATTTGCCCCTCCGCCCATCGACAAGGGAAACGCTCACTGTGGCCGAGATCGTTCAACTAAACATGCCGATAACCTTGGTCGGGGTCTGGCGTTCCGACGAAGACGACGCGCGGTCGGAATATCATATACGAGTCCGAGACGGCCAGCTTTTGGTGAGCGCAAGGGATTATATCGATGGCGAACGTTACGTGGTTTCAAACGTCTCACACGATCCGCAACGGGTGGAATTCGATACCTTCATGGCATCCACCTCACGGACGGGCCACGTCATCCTGACCGCGACCGGTTCTCATGATCGGGCGGAGATACGCTTTACGTTCACTGACGTTGGCTTCATGGTAAGACATCAAGGGGAATGAGGCCGACGGTTGCTTCGGGCCGACAACCGTCCTTGGCAGAGTTGCGCCGATGGCGGTCAAGACAAAAGCGCCGGCGCGGCTCCCCTCGCTCTGACATCGGATCAGACCGTCCCCGGCCTCCGCGCCGTCCGCGCTTTAGCGGCCGAAGCCCGCAGGCTGCGGAGCCTGTTCGAAACACTCGATCAGCATTTCGGTGAGGACCCGTACCTTGCGGGCGGGATGTTGACCCGGCGGGCGGATGACGTGGATGGCTGCCGGAGGCGGAGGATAGCGTGTCATGACCGGAACCAGCGCGCCGGAGGCCACGTATTGATGGGTGATGCCGTCGGGGATCCAGGCGATGCCCAGCCCTGCCAATGCGGCGGCGGCAAGCGCCATGGCGTTATCAGCCTTGAAGCGCCCGCGCGGATGAACCGTGACGATCCGGCCTCCATCCATGAATTGCCAGGTTTCCGTTCCCTGCATAAGGGCCTGATGGGCGGCGAGGTCCGCCGGCTTCTCAGGTGAACCATTCGCTTTGATATAGTCCGGGCTCGCGACGAGCTTGCCATAAATCGGTCCGACGCGCTTGGCGATCAGGTTGGAGTCCTGAAGGAAACCAACCCGGATCGCACAATCGAAACCCTCTGCAATGAGATCGACGAAGCGATCGCTATAGGAGGTGTCGATGTGAAGCTGGGGGTGGCGTCGCGCCATGTCCGCGAGCACCGGCGCGAAGTGGGTCGGGCCGAAGGAAAGCGGCACTGCAACTCTCAGGCGGCCGCAAAGGTCACCGGCGGGCAGGATCGTCTCCCTGGCCGCGTCGATCTCGGCGCAGACCCTGGCCGCATAGTCGCGAAAGGTGATCCCGGCCTCGGTGAGCGCAGCACCGCGGGTGGTTCGGGCAAGAAGCTGGACGCCGAGATCCGCTTCAAGCCGGACGAGCCGCCGGCTGACGATCGACTTGGCGACGCCGAGCCGGCGCGCAGCCGATGTAACGCCACCCGCATCCGCAACTTCCACGAATGTCCTGAGCTCTTCGATGTCCAATTCGACGTTCCCCATTTCGCAACACAGCTTGGCACAAGACAGCACTACCGTATCGAAAATAGGAATGACAGAGTCCGTTTCGGAGGCAGCGCCGCTGCCGGCGCGTGTCACCCGGCATGCCACACAACAGCAGCAGAGGATGTATCCATGACTTTTCGCAATGGCCTTGCTTCGCTTCTTCGTCCCGAGGATTCGGTCCTCGTTCTGATCGATCATCAGCCCTACCAACTCGCGAATGTGAACAGCCACGAACCGCAGATGGTGATCAGCAATACGACCGGGCTGGCAAAAGCCGCCAGGGCCTTCGGTGTTCCGACAATCCTGACCAGCGTGGTCGCCGCGCGCGGCGGTTTCCTCTTCCCCCAGATCACCGATGTGTTCCCCGGTCAGGAGGTGATCGACCGGACGTTCATCAATACCTGGCAGGACGAGAAGGTGGTGGACGCCGTCAAGGCGACCGGTCGCAAGCAACTGATCATCGCCGGTCTGTGGACCGAGGTATGCGTCGCAATGCCGACGATCCAGGCCCTCGGCGAAGGCTGGGATGTCACTGTCATCACCGACGCATCCGGCGCTGTGTCGGTCGAAGCCCATCAAGTCGCCATCCAGCGCATGATCGCGGCTGGCGCAAACATGATGACTTGGCTGGCACTGGCGGCCGAATGGCAGCGCGACTGGGCCCGGACCGACCAGGCCGCCGCCTTGACCGAGGTGATCACCCAGCATGCCGGCGGAAGCGGGATCGCATATCTGTGGGAACAGCAACTGCTCAACACGCCGGTGCCGAGCGCGGCAGGCTGATTGGAGCGGGGATGACGACATCCTGACAGAGGCGTTGCGAAAAACGCGTCGTCTATCGGCTCGTCATCCCCTTCGGCGAGACGCGAAGGTTCGATGTCTCGTTCGGGCCGTCGGTGGTCATTGGTGCTGCTCACACACAAGAGAGAGCTAACCTTTTCAGGCAATCGGTCGCTTCGAGAGATCAGCGCCTATCCCTCGACATAGGCTGCCAGCTCTTCCGCCGTACCCATGGGCTAACGCGCCTTCGCTTCCGATCTCGCCGAGGACGCCGCGCCCCCAGTAGCAGGCACTTGAGATGCCATATGCAAATCACGGGGGTCGGAGAATGTAGCGGCGGGGTTCAAGAGAGCCCTATCCTGAGGCGCCACGCAGGGGCCTCGAAGGACGAGGCGGGTGCTCAGGCGTTGAGACGTGCAAGAAGCAGCGTTGCGGCGTGCTTCGAGGCTTCGCCCTCTTGGGCTGCGCACCTCAGCATGAGGGACGTTGGAGGATGCCGCGCCCCAATAGCAGGCGCTTGAGATGCCATATGCAAATCACAGGGGTCAGAGAATGTGGCGCCGCGGTTCAAGAGAGCCTCATCCTGAGGCGCCCCGCAGGGGCCTCGAAGGACGAGGCGGGTGTGCGACATCAGGCGCAGCAAGCCCAATCGTTGCCGGCTTCGCGCCAGGAGCGGACATTGCTGTCATTGGTTGCTCGGCTACAATGGGCAACCATGATAACGAACACAAACAAATCGCGTTTTGAGAACGATTACGAAATGGCACAAAAATATAGGCTACCTGAGGAATTTGTTACGGACCGATTTCTTGTAAAGCGCATCATCCCATCGGATGCTCAGGCAATCTTCGACGGCTGGAACAGTGATCCAGAGGTAACGAAATATCTGACCTGGAAGCCGCATGCCGAGCTTCGCCAGACGCTAGAGGCGGCTGAGCGCAGTCACTGCGAATGGGAAGCAGGCACATCGTTTCCTGCTGTTATATGCCTTCGGCACCAGCCGAGCGAGTTGGTCGGACGCGTAGATGCGCGGCCAGCCGGTCATAAGGTATCCTATGGATGGCTTATTCGGAGAGATCGGTGGGGAGATGGGATTGCTAGTGAGGTCATCAGATGGGCTGTAGATCACGCGCTTTCGCATCCTCTCATTTTCCGCACCGAGGCATCTTGCGACGTAATGAATGGAGCATCGGCTAGGGTCATGGAAAAAGCCGGAATGACAAAGGAGGCATTCCTCCAACGTTACCTTCTCCACCCAAATATTTCGGACGTACCGCGGGATGCCTTCTTATATTCCAAGGTACGTTGACGGTACGCATGACCGCTTCGGGCCGACAGAGATCATCAATACTCATGAGCAGTTTCGGGACGGAAACTTAGGTGACGAAATCAGAGAAAATCGGATCAGTTTCCATATATTTTCACGGTGACAATCTTGATCCGGAGAATGTGACGCGGTTCCTGGGTGTTAAACCTGACGCACATTGGAAGGCGGGTGCTGAAGGATCGTCAGCCAGTGGCGCGACAGCGCGAGCGCGAACTGGAATGTGGACGCTGTCCGTTCCTCTTATGACCCCCAACGTGAGTGAAGCGCTGGCAAAACTGATAGATGCGCTTGGAAACAATTTTCCAGATGTCTTGTCGCTCCCAGGGATAGAGAGTGGTTATGTGGACATCTTCGTATGCATCACTCGAGATCAGTCGGATGCAGGATATACGCAAAGGCTCTCTAATGCGGACATCTCATCAATATTTGCCGCTGGTTTAGACGTACAAGTGACGGTATCGGTAGATGAAGATTGAGTTCGGTTGCCTCGCGACGTGCGCGAAGGGATAGGACATAGCCGCTGGGATCCGGTCAAGCCGCGGCGCACGACCGGCGCTCACCGCCGCGCCGGCGGCTTCACCGCCGCTCGCCGCTGCAGCGCGAAACGCGCCGCCGAGCAGTTGATGTCGGGCACAAGATCGTAGGTCTGCTGGTAGAGCGTCAGCGCCAGCGTTTTGTTGCCGCGGTTTTCCGAGGCAAGCGCGGCAAGTGCCGTGCGTTTGTAGGCCTCGACGATCGGCTCGGCAGCCTTTGCCAGTGCCACGTCGTCGGCCGGTTCGGCGCTAAGCGAAAGGGCGGCATAGGTGACATCGCCGTCGCGGCCGACGCGGCCGCCGACGGCGCCGTTGAAGCTTGCTTCGGAGACCTGGCGCATGCGCCGGGCGTTCTTGATGCAGGTCGGGATGCGGGCGGCTTCGGCATTGATGCGCTCGGCCGTCGGGCCGCCCTCGGTGCTGCCGCTGTCCGACAGGATGACGTAGCCGATGATGCCGACGATGGCGAGATAGACGAGGCCCATGCCGGCGAGGAAGGCCGGCTGCTTGAAGAGCGGCTTCTTCGGCTTGTCGTCACCCGTCTTGGCCGCCTCCTTCTTCGGCGCCTCCTTGGCGGCGGCTTTGACGACGAACTGGAATTCGACATCCTTGCCGAGGCGGAAGCTGTCGCCGGCTTTCAGCGAGGCCGTCTGCAGCAGCGCTTCGCCGCGCAGCATGATCGGGTTCAGCCCCATGCGGCGGATGATGAAGCCGCCGTCGCTCTGTTTTTCGATACGCGCATGGATCGGCGCCAGAAACGGATCGTCGACGACGATATCGGCATTGGCAGCCCGGCCGATCGACATCTCCGGCCGGTCGAGCACATGGCTGCGGCTCTGGCCGCCGGGACCGGTCTGCAGGAGGCTTGGTTTGTTTCCGCGAAAGAAGGAAAAGGCCATGATCAGAACATCCCACTCGACATCATCTCGACAATTGCCGGTGCCAGCACCAGAAGCAGGATCGACACGACGATCATCATCGCCGGCATGACGATCTTGGCCTTCAGCTTTTCACTGGCCCTATCGGCCTTCTCCCAGCGGCGGAAGCGCAGGTCGCGCGCATGTTCGCGCAACAGCTCGACGCGGTTACTGCCCTCGACCTCGCCCTGGATCACCGCGCGAATGACGCGGATGACCTCCTCGGCGGTCATCCTTCGCTCCAGCCGCTGCAGCGCCTCGACCATGCCGGTACCGAGCGCCACGTCCTTCAGCGTCTGATCGATCTCCTCGCTCATCACCGTGCCGGGTGCAGCCTCGGCATAAAGCCGCAGGCTTTCCGGCAGGGTGGCCTGCGCCTGCTGCGTCATGACGACGAGATCGAGGAAATAGGGAAATTCGCGCGAAATGCGCTCCTTGCGGTCCTGCATCTTGTCGTCGGCGACGACCCAGAAATAGATGGCGGGGATCAGCCCGAGGATCAGCCCGGCGACCAGCCCGCCGATGATACTGCCGCTGGCAATGCCGAACAGCACCCCGAGCAGGATGAAGCCGAAGAGGCTGAGCACGACGAGCAACGCGATATATTCGCGCCCGGTGACGCCGCCGAAGGGGCGGCCGCCATAGATCAGCTTCTGCTCCAGCTGGGCGCCGTAGTCGGCGAGCAGCGGTTCGAAATGCAGCAGCACGAATTCGACCGGTGTGCGCATGCCGATGCTGTCGACGATATTCGGCGGCGGCCCGTCACCGCCGTGGGAGCGGCGCACCACCTGGATGCTGCCGAGCAGATCGCCGATCCACCAGACGAAAAGGGCCGCAGTGATGCCGGCAAAGACGATGGCGAGGGGGCCAAGAGGGATCGCAGACATCAGACCGACACCTTCATCATCGAGCGCATCCAGAAGAAACCGGTGGCATAAAGAATGGCGCCGACGATGGCGATGACGATGCCGATGGCGTTGCCGAACACCTTGTCGATCAGCTCCGGCTGGCCGAAGAAGATCATCAGGATCATGAACAGCGCGCCGCCATTGACGACGCGGAAATTCATCCGCGCCTGCGACGACGAGGTGGTGATCTTCTGATCGAGCTTCCAGATTTCCTTGAAGGATTTCGACATTTCCGTCAGCGGCTCGGAAATATCACCGCCCTGGCGGGCGAAAAGGCCGAGGGCGGCGTCGACCATCTTGAAGTGCAGGCTCGGCACGGTGCGGCCGTGGCGGTCCAGCGCCTCGACCAGGCCGATGCCGAGCTTCTGCTCGCGGGCGATGCGCTCGAACTCGCGCGAGGCCGGCATCTGGCCGGTATCGGCCACCGCATTGACAGCGACGGCGAGCGGCTTGCCGGTGCGCACCGCCGAGACGATCTGGTCGACGGCATAGGGAAGCTGCGATTCGATCTGCAGCCAGCGGCGCTGCAGGAAATAGCGGATCACCGCCTTGGGCAGGAAGAAGGCGACCGGAATGGCGATGACGATGCCGAAGATCGGCCCGAAGATCAGCGAGATCAGCAGGAAGACGACGATTGCCGTGATGCCGTAGGCCAGGATCATCGTATAGGGCGGCACGGCATCGCGCCCGAAGACCTGCGCCGCCTCGCTGGCGAGCGCGATATCGCGTTCGGTGGCGCGCAGAAGCGGCGCCGGCCAGCGCACCGGCGCCCCCCAGACCAGCAGCCCCGCCGTCACCGCCCCGAGGGCGACCGTAAAAATCTGCAGAATGCTGATATCCATGGTTTTTCCTCAAACGAACATGTCGAGTTTTTCGATTTGGCCGTCTTCGCCGAACTCGACGAGTTCGGCGACGAAACTCGGCAGATAGCCGGTGAAGGCATGCACCGCCTGGCCGCCGGCGCGGCCGACGAGATGGAAGATCGGCTCGACGATGACGAGGCCGGTATCGGGATCGATGCCGATCACCTCGGATATTTCGGTCACCGCGCGCCGCCCGCTTTCCAGGCGGTTGAGCTGCACGACGAGCTCGACGGCGGCGACGATCTGCTGGCGGATCGCCATCACCGGCAGCGAGCTCTGGCCCTGCAGCACCATCACCTCCAGGCGGGTCATCATGTCCTGCGGCGTATTGGCATGCGCCGTCGTCATCGAGCCGGCATGGCCGGTGTTCATCGCCTGCAGCATGTCGATCGCCTCGGCGCCGCGGCACTCGCCGACGATGATGCGGTCGGGGCGCATGCGCAGGGCGTTGCGCACCAGATCGCGGATGGTGACGCTGGTTTCGGACTCCGCCGTCTTCGGCCGCGATTGCAGGTAGACGACATGGATGCCGTCGAGCTGCAGTTCCGACGTGTCCTCGACGGCCACGACGCGCTCGCCGATCGGGATGAACTGCGACAGGCTGTTCAGCAGTGTCGTCTTGCCGGAGCCGGTGCCGCCTGACACAACGATGTTCTTGCGGGCGCGCACCGCCGCCTCGAGGAAGGCGCGCATCGGCTCGCTGAGCGCGCCTGCGGTGACCAGCTTGGAGATGTCGAGCCGCGATTTGCCGCCGAATTTGCGGATGGTCAGGCAGGCGCCCTTGACCGCCAGCGGCGGAATGACGGCGTTGACGCGCGATCCATCCGGCATGCGGAAGTCGGCCATCGCCTCGCTCTCGTTGATCGAGCGGTTGGAATCGACGGCGATGCGCTCGATCACCTTCATCAGTTGCCGCTCATTGGCAAAGGCGAAGGGATAGCGCTCCAGCAGGCCGAATTTTTCGACATAGATCTCGTCGTAGCGCGTCACCATGATTTCCGAAATGACGTCGAGATCCATCAGCTCCGAAATCGTGCCCCAGCGGTACATCAGCTCCTCGATGTTGGAGCGCAGATGCATATGGGCGATCTCGTAGCGGTCGCCGGCATTGAAGAGGGCCTGGCGGGACTGGAAGGCGGCGCTGAACCGCGTGTCGAGCTGGGCGAAATCGGCGCGGGTGGATTCGAAATTCAGCTTCAGCTGCAGCGCCGAGATCAGCGCCTTGCCGACATCGAACAGGCGGCGATTGTCCTGCTCCTCGCGCAACAGGCTGGCGGCCGTCGACGAGGCATCGCGCCGCCCGGTGCGGGCGATGCGTTTTGCCAGCCACCGATAGACGGCGTTCTTGATGACCAGGATGACGAGATCCTGGGGTGCTGCGTCGAGCGCCTCCTTGATGAACATGTCGAGCCGTTCGCGGATGCGGTTGCGCGTGTCCTCGCGGCCGAAATCGGAGGATTTGACCAGTCGGTCATATTGCGTGTCTTTTAGCAATCGCTCATGGATCTCCATCTGCAACGCCAGCACCCGCTCCTGGTCCGGAAACTGCGTCACCGCTTCTTGAGCCGCGGCCGGCTCGACCAATTCGATGGTGACGTTCGGCACCCAGATCGACATGCCGGCCGAGACCGCAACCGGCGTGCCGGCCCGCAGCGGCTGATCGTCGACGCGGGTCGGGTTGCGGCCGTGATGCTGCACCGACCAGCCCTGGCCGGACTTGCGCAGCACGAATTGCGGCGAGGAGACGTGGCTGCCGCGCAGCCGCACGACGCCGGCGCCGGCCGGCAGCGTCAGCGTGCTGCTTTCGCCGACGAAATAGGTCTCATTGGAAGAAAGCGGGATCACCTCCCGGCCGCTGCCATCCTCATAGGAAATCTTCAACAGCATGGCTCACTCCCCCGCAACGCTCACATGCGCGTCCAGTTGATGCTCGGCAATTCCTCGACGCTATTGTCGGCCGGATTGCGCAGCACCATGTTCAGGCTGCCGTTCGACTGGCCGAGCGCAAAAATCAGCATTTCGGCCTCCGACGGCGTCACTTCGACGGTCACGTTATTGTAGGTGCTGTTGGCCTTGGTGATGGCGCCCTCGGCCGTCGTCGCCGCGCCGACGGCCAGCACTTTGACATTCTGCAGGAAGGTGCGGGTGACGACGCGGGTGCGCGAGCTGATGCCGAGTTTATAATCCTGTGCCTGTTTGCGGTAGGCATTGACGTCATTCTCGTCGGCGCCGGGATATTGGGTGAGATAGTTCTTCAGCATCTGCTCGACCGGCGAGGCCGGCTGGGCGGGCGCCTGCGGCTGCCCGGCCACGGCAGGCGCCTGGCCCGGAACGGCAGGCGCCTGGCCGGGGGTTCCCGGCTGGGGTGCGGCGGGTGCCACCGGTTCGACCGGCTCATCGACCGTGCCGATAATATCGACATAGCTGCCCGGTTCGACGAAGTGGCCGACGGCGGCGGCCGCGTTGACGGGAAGGGTGAGCGCCCGTTTGCCGGGCGCAATCATCGTCGTCAGCCGCCCGCCGTCATTATCGTCGAAATACTGGAAGAGCAGCACCGAGCCGGCCGGAATGTCGGCGGCGGCCGTCCTGTCCTTCAGCCATTCCTGATAGGCGCTGGCCGCAGGCACGGCGAGCTTGGCGAGCGCCCCGAAGCTTTCCGGCAGCATGACCGGTTCGGCGAGCATGTCCGGCGTGATCGCCTGACCGCGCGTCACCTTCCTGTCGGGCTGGAGCCGCATGAAGGCATAGGCCACCTGCTCGTTCTTGACGCTCTCGGTCCAGAAGTAGAGCAGAACGCCGGTGATCAGCCCGACGATGACGGCCGCGATGAGCTTCCAGTTCATGGTGTTATTCCTTCGACGAAGGGTTGCCTGATTTGAATGACCTCGACGGTCCGGCCGTCGCTCTTGCTGCTGGTGTAGAGAACATTGGCCTCGACGCTGCCGCGCCGGCCATAGAGCGCGGTAACCCCGCCGCGCTCAGCCGGCGCCGCCTCAATGGTGAAACCGTCACGGGTGAGAAGCTCGGCGCGCTGATCTGACCAGCGCACGGCCGACAGAGAGCCTTTCGAGACGACGGTACGCGACGTGTGGCCCTTGTCGCGGTCGCCGATATCGCTCAGCACCTCGACCCCGGCCGGCGGACGCAGCGACTGCGGCAGCTTGCTGACATCGGCGGGCGCCGCAAAGGCCGGCAGCGACGACGCCACATCTTGGAAGCGGCTCATCAGCACCTCGGTCACCGGCGCATCGGCGGGGCGGCGGATCATGATCGAGACGCCGGGGATCGGCGCCCTTGCCGAGGGATTTGCCGGGTCCTGCCGTCGGAGATAATCGAGCGCTGCCTCGCCATCGCCGTCGAAGAACCGCACCACCACGGCGAGATCATCGCGGATGCGGCTTACCTTCGGGACGATCAGCATGTTGGCGGCGATGACCGCGGTCAGTTCCTGCCTGTCATTGCTTTTCGGCAGGGCAGGGCGGGTATTGACGGCCAGCACCCGCAGCCATTCGTCGGTGATGTCGGAAATGCTGCGATCGCTCTGGTAGGGCGTGAACTCGAGCGGCTGGCCGTTGATGACGAGATCGCGCGGCGAACGTTCCGGCGCGCCGACAATGCCGGCCAGCATCGAATTCAGCGTCGCCCGGAAATCCTTATAGACCTCGGCGCGACCCGGCGTGGCCAAGGCGGCAGCAAGCCCAATGACGAGAGCCATGCTGAGCAGATGAACGGAGATACGCGCGCCCTGTCTCATCTTATTTCGCTCCCGGAAAGACGCCGTCGAACAAGTCGCCGGAATCGTCGGCCACATCGCGGATTTCCCGGCGCAGCGTCGGATCGTAGCCGCGGCGCGTGGTGTCGTTGTTGTGCGAGGCAAACAGCGTTGCATCATCGACCGTGAAGGCGTCCTTCCAGCGGATGCTCCTGATCGTATCGAGATCGTCGGAATCGCGGAACTTGTAGACCCGGTCGGCCGTCGCGGTCACCAGTTGCGGCTTTTCATTGGCGAGGTCGCCGACCATATCGCCGAAATCGCGGCCATCGCTCTTCAGCGTGTTCTGGACGTCGTCCCAGACGAAGGTGCGCTGCGGCTCGCCGCCGCCTTCGTGCGAGGGCGTGCGCGAACAGCTCATGGCATCGCGCCCGGGCAGCGCCGGCAAGGCCGGGAGCGGGAAGACATTCGAGAAATCCGACGTGCAGTCGAGCCCGTTCGCCTCGGCGAAGGCGGCGTTGCGCATGGCCAGCATGGTCCCGACCTTCTTGGTGGAAATCCGGTTGGCATGGATCATGAAGATCACGATCAGCAGGATGACCGGTGCGGCGAGCACGAATTCGATCGAGGCCAGGCCGCGCCTGTCGCGGTGCAGCCGCATCAGAAGGCCGCCGGCCGGAGCGCCGCCGGTCGTCTCAGTGTGTGTTGACGGCAGCCCAGGCATTGGCTCCTCCCTGGTCGAAGACGCGGGTCAGGCCGGTGAAACTGTCGGCGGCCGGGCTCTGCTTGATGGTGTTCGAAACCTCGCCGGTATCGTCGGCGAGCGTGGCCGGCGCCAGCGATGCCAGCCAGTCCTGCGTGTAGAGATCGAAGGCCGTGTAATTATGGACCCAGCTCTGCGCCAAAGCATAGGCGGAGGGCGTCTTGTCCTTGAAGATGCGGATCTGCAGCCTAGCCCGCGGCGCGCGAGAAACGATCGCCAGCGTCTGATAGTCGTCGAGCTGCTCACCGCCGAAGGGCGTAAAGTTGAAGGGGATGCGCCCCTTCAGCCAGTAGGGCTTCGGGAAGGAGATCACGGGCAGGGGAGCACCTGCCACCGAGATCGCGCCGCCGGCCGGGCCGCAGACCTGGTTCCAGATCATGTCGAACTTGCGGGTGAAATCGTTCTCGTCCTTCGTCTGCTTATCGGAATAGCGCGGCGGCACGTCGATCGGCAGCTGGAAAGGGTTCACGACGCCGAATTCGAGGCCGAAGAACTCCTCTGCAACGAAGAAGCTGGCATCGAGCGTGAGTTCCTCCCACCAGCTCAGATCGGCATATTGCTCGATGATCGCCTTGAACGGGATCTTGCTCAGATAGGCCGGGCCGAAGGCTTCATAGAAGATGTAGAAGTTCACCAGCGCATCGTCGATGCCGCTTTCGTGGTTGACGAAGTCGCGGATATGGCTGCCGTCGACGCCGCCGGCCGTCAACGGACCCTTGCCGTTGGGGAAGCCGCGATTGGCAAACTCGCCGCGCATCAGGAACGGGTCCTGTCCCTCCGTGCCCCGGCTCATCGCCAGGCACATTTCGGCATAGGCCGCAGCGGGATTGATGCCGTCGCGATCGACCGGCAGGTTGCCGCCGGCACCTTCTCCGGCGTCGTTGCAGGATTGGCACGGCGGATGGAAGACGACATGGTCCGACTTGTTCATGCGCACCAGATGCAGGGCTTCGTTGCCGACCCGCTGCGGAAAGCTTTCGACGAGGTAGTCGTTGAGATCGTTCATGCCGTCGATGATGTCGCTGGACTTCACGATCAGGCCCCAGGGATCGTAATCGAGCTGTGCTTTTACCGTGTAGGCAATCGCAATGGTGGCTTCCGTCGCCCGGAACCCCTGGAACGCCAGGCAGGCGCCGTAGATGATGCCGCCGACGATCGGAACCTTCTGCCAGCCCGGGCAATAGGGCATCGGCGGCATCGGCGGCAGCAGGGATGCCGGTCCGAAGCCCTCGGTGAAGGAGTATTCGGCAAGTTTCGCGAGAATGGCGGTCGAGCGCAGGGCCAGTTCCGCCGTGGTGAGCTGGAAGGCGACCGAGGTCGCCATGACGACGGTTGCCTGCGAGGAGGCGACATTGTTCATCGCCATGATGTTGAGATAGCGCGCTTCCCAGTCGGCATGGACGAGCGCGGCGGCGTCGGCCGTGTCCTGCGTGCGCTGCTTGTCGTAGATCATCTGTCCGGTATTCAGGATCCAGACGATCATCAGGGCGAGCGCGATCGTCATGTAGAGAATGATCGGCGACAGGAAGCCGCGTTCGTCGCGGTGCAGGCGTTTGATGAGGGTCGGTGTCATAGCAGGTTCACCTCCGCCTTCGAGATCGTGTAGTAGCGGCCGTCTTTCCTCTGGCCGCGGGCAAAGACCCAGCCGGCATATTCGAGCAGCAGGAAGCGCGCTTCGACCTTGGCGGTCACCGGCACATGCGGCGAGCGATTGATGGCGGCATAGAGCGCCATCGGCGCGCGGTCGACGGTGACGGTTACGTTCTGCGGGTCGAACATGTAGCGGGCCTGGTTGCGCATCGCCCGCCAGTTCTTCGAAAGACCGGAAGCATCGGCAAGGGCCTTCAGCGCCTCTTCCGGCGGCTGGCAGGCGCCGACGCATTTCAGCTGGTCGTAGGGGGCGGCCGGGATCAGCGCCAGGCGGGCGGCAAGATCGGCTTTCCCGGGAGCGGCATCGTCATCGCAGGTCTTGGCGTCGATGAAGCTGCGGATGGTGATCGGCAGGGCCGGGCAGAAATAGACGCGAGCGCTGCGGGCCGCCGCATAGGCGGCATAATGGGTGAAGAGGTGATTTTTCGCCAGGATTGCGAACTGGAAGACCACGAACATGAAGAAGACGAAGACCGGCGTGACGAGCACGAAATCCATCATCGTCGTGCTGCCGGAGATATCGCCATGCAGCTCCGATATCCGGCGCCGGCGGGCGGAAAGCCGCGGCAACAGCAGCATCGAGGCAAGCAAAATCATCGCGATCGCAAAGGTGCCGAAGAGCGCGCCGTGATCCTCAGGGATCCAGAAGGTCCGTGAGTGCAGGATCGAACTCCAGAAGGCACCGTCGAAGAGGGGGCGTTCGAGTTCAGCGCGCATTGCCGTTACCTCACGAGTGAAAGAGGGGTGAAATCGGGCATGAACAGGCACCAGAGAAGTCCGAGAGCGGCGGCAACGCCGAAGCGGACGGTATGATGTGTCTCGCGCGGCTTCAGCACCGAGGCGGCATCGCGGAAACCGGCAGGCAGCAGCAGGGCAAACAATCCGACGTTCCGGGCCAGTACGCTCCACTGAACGCGCAGCGCCATCGAGAAAACGGCGATCACACCGCCGACCATCAGCGATGCGAGCGTCACGTCGATGGCGGGCCAGAGGCCGAGAATGGCGCCGAGCGCCGCCATCAGCTTGACATCGCCGCCGCCGCAGCTTCCGGCTGCGAAGGCGATGATGAAGATCATGCCGGCCGCAAGGAGGCCGGCAAAGGCAAGGCCGATCCCTGCCAGACCACCGTTGACTGCCGCCAGCATGAAACCGGCAAGCAGGCAGGGATAGGTCACGGCGTTCGGGATGTGACCCTGGCGGTGATCGAGCACCGCCGCGGTCGTGGCGCAGGCGACGGCAAGAGCCGCCGCTGCAGGCATCAGGGTCAGATCGTAGGTCATATCCATGACACGGGACCCGCTTATTGACCCGGCTCGGGAATTCTCTCGGCATCCGAGAGCGCCGTGTTCTTTTCGTTGAACCATTCGCCGATCTGTTTGCCGAATGCGAGCAGGAGCAGCATCAGCGGAATGACGATCAGGGCGACGGCAAGGACGATCTGGGCCATGTCGCCGCGTTCGTCCTGGTGAAGTGCAATTGCGAGAGTCTTGAGTTTTCCAAACATCTGCGTATTCCTCGTTCCTAGGTTTGTTTCGGATCGAAGACCTGAGAGAAGATTACCAAGCATACGGTATCGATCCGAACCAGCACGTTGCTCGTTCCAATGATATGTTCTGCTTCAGCTTTTCTTCCCCGGCGGCCAACGCTTGTTGAGCAACACCATTAAGACCCAAGAGTGCGCCCAAGGCCAGCCCTCCGTCAAGCAAACGGAACGGAGGGTTCCAATTGCCTTGGAGGCGTCTCATGATGAAACGCAGTTGACGGCTGAAATTCTTAACTAACCACCTGAACATGCTATAGTTTTACCCTTTGGAACGCGTTCCTCGCGGGAATTGCGAGCTGTCGTTCACTGCCCCATAATTGGTCAATTCTTTCAAGGCGATAGAATAGATGGAACAGAAGCACGAGATCCGCCGCCTGCGCGGGGACGCGACCATGGCGTTGCTTGACGATCTGGATTAAGCTTATCCGACAGATTGGGCTTGGCCCTTCAGTCGTTCCGGAGAGAAAACCATGGAAACGATGAGCAGCATCCTGATACTTGCACTGGTCCTCATTCCGCTGATGATGTTCTTTCCGACCGCGGTTCAGATGATGGCGACATTGTTCGGCATGAGCACGGTTCTGGTGGGGATGCCGCTCTGATGAAGGCCGTTTCCGACGACGCCGCCGAACAGGCGACCTTCCAGGTCCTGACCCGGGCGCTGGACAAACTCCTGGGGCCGATCCGCTTCCTGCTCGAGGATCCGAGCGTTTCCGAAATCCTGATCAACGGGACATCCGATATCTTCGTCGAAAGGCGCGGCAAGCTCGAACGCGCCGACACGCGGTTTGCCAGCCGCGAAGATCTGGAATCGGCCGCGCGCAGCATCGCGCAATTCTCCGGCAAACGGCTGACGCCGGAGGAGCCGAGCGTCGAAGCCCGCCTGCCGGATGGCTCGCGTGTGCAGATGATCCAGCCGCCCGCCGCCCGCACCGGCCTCTGCATCTCCATCCGCCGGTTCCTGAAAGAACATCGCAGCATCCGCGATCTCGTCACCCAGGGCAGCCTGACCGAGGCGTCACTGTCGCTGCTGCAGGCGGCCGTCGGGCTGCAGAAGAACGTCATCATTTCAGGCGGCACCGGCACCGGCAAGACGACGATGCTGAACGCCCTGTCGGAAGCCTTTGCCGACCACGAACGCATCATCGTCATCGAGGACACCTCGGAACTGCAGATCCGCAAGGAGCATGTCGTCTATCTCGAAGTGACCAAGCCCGACCGCTTCGGCCGCGGCGGCGCCAGCATCCGCGACCTGTTCCGCTCGTCGCTGCGCATGCGCCCCGACCGCATCATCGTCGGCGAGTGCCGCGGCGGCGAAGCGCTCGATATGATCCAGGCGATGACCTCCGGCCATAGCGGCAGCCTGTCGACGGTGCATGCCAACACACCCTACGACGCCCTGCACCGGCTGGAAACGCTGGCGCTGATGTCGGATATCGACATGCCGCTGCGGCCGCTGCGCGCCCAGATCGCCTCGGCGGTCGACGTCGTCGTGCAGATCGCCCGCTTCAAACGCACCGGCAGACGCCGGGTGATCGAGATCTCCGAGATCAAGGGCCTGAACGAGGACGGCCAATATATTGTCGAGAGCATCTACAAGCTCGAAGGCGACGGCCATTCCAATTCCGATGGCGCATTGCTGTGGACCGGCGTCGTGCCGAGCTTCGCCCCTGATGCGATCGAAGAGTTGCAAGGCGCCGAGCGCTCCGAATGGATGAAGGCCGATCCCGTCGGGCGGGCAACGGCTTGAAAGCTGTTGGCGGACGCTGGGAAGCTGGTGCCTTCGAGGGGAGGGAAGGCAAGCTTGGTTGCCTTCCCTCGGTGTTTACCGGCGCTTTTTACGCCAGGGCGCATTCTGCTGCCAGTCGCCGGCCATGATGCTCCCGTAGGGGATCACCTCGTCGACCACTTCGGCGAGACCGTAGTGCTCGATCTGCGCCCGCACGTTCGCAGCGCTCTTGTAGGCACTCGGCAGTTCCGACACATCGGCGAAACCAGAGAAGAACCGCGCGTCGAGACCGCTTGTTTCCTTCTCCAGAATAGCCGCGATGTTGTTCGGGCTCAGACCGCGCGAATCCGCCCCATACTCCGCAGACAGTTGCCTCATATGCGCGCTGCGCGAAAAGTTGCGGCCAGCGCCATGCGGCGAGAAGCCGAGGCCATGGGCAGCGTTCGAGCCGCGAACGATCAGGATCGGTTCCACCATATTGAGCGGTATGATGGTCAGATCGGTCGCGTCATGCGCCCAGTTGTCGAAGGCAGGGGTGGCACCCTTTCCGTGGTAGAATAGCCCGTCCGACTTCCGGAAGACGAAATTATGCTCGTTCCAGAAGCGGTCCGCGACCTTGGCCGAGAGTTTTTCCGCCGCCATGTCGTGAAGGACATAGTGGTTCTCTTTCGTCCACTGGCGGATCGTCTGCAGCGCCGACCAGTAAAGGTCACCTTCCTCGGTATCCGCCGGAATCCAGGCATTTTCCCGATGCGTCTCGGGCGAAATGCGCTCCCGAAACCGGTCGGCGACCTTCATGCCCCTGTCGTAGAGGCGGGCGCCCGGTGCTCGCGAGCCGTGGTGGGTCACAAGCGCGGTTTCACCGGTCGACTTCATCGTTCCGACATAGGCGAAATGATTGCCGTCGCCCTGGGTGGCGAAATGCTCGATACCGGCGCTCAGTGCACCATCGCGCAGATAGGGATTCTGCTCGAAGGCCGAAAGCGTCGCTTCGGAAGGCTTGATCTGCGCGCCGCGGGGCCGGCCGCCGGGACCGAAATGCGTCACGGCGTGCACGGCATCCAGGAGCGACTTCGGATCCACGCTCGGAAAGATCGAAATCGCCATGGAGCAGCAGATATCGGCCGAATGCATGCCGGGATGGATCGCTTCGGACGCGACGACGCCGCCGACCGGGATCGTTCCGACCGGACCCGCCGGGCAGGCGTCCGGCATGATCGCAGCCGCCCGGACGACCGGCGTGCGCACCAGCGCCCGCATCGTCGCATTGACCTTCTCGACATTGTCCTGCTCGAAGGCGTTCTCGGCGCGGATGTTGGAATAGATCTCGATATCGTTGTCAGCCTTCAAGGCGAGCGTCGGCCCGGGCTGGAAGGTCCTTGCCGCCTCCAGCGCATCGGTCACCGAGCCACCCTTGCTCAAAACCGCGTTGGCCGCGTCGAGAGCCGGGCGAAACCACTTCCCCTGGCTCATGCCGGCATCGATCAAATCCTGTCCGCTCATTACCGCTATCATTGTCTTTTCTGCGTCTGCAGTCCTTCTGTTCAGTTGCGTCTCTTCACACCACTTGGGCGACGAGCATTGCCCGAGATCCTATCTCGCCGCACGCATTCCACGATCGTGGCGCGATGCGGCCCCTGTAGTCACCGGCGGCATTCGCCCAGGGCCTTACCATCGTCCCGGCGACGAGATTGGGCAGGACGGTTTACTGAGCTACATGCTCCTTTCGGAAACACGGGATGACTTGAACACCCGACCTGCCCGCCGGAAATCCGATGGGCCGCTCTTTCCCTGTAGTCCTGCCGGCATTCGCCGGGGTAGTCCGTTCCTGCGTGGCAGGAGCTTGCAGCGGCGACGAGGGTGGACAAAACCGGATGGCCCCGCTCGTGCCAGAGAGCGTATGCCCAGGAGGAGTCGAACCTGCCAGACCATCCAACTTGGAGGCTGTAGTTCCGTCCGGCATTCGCCGCTGCAATCTTCGTCATGGCGACAAGTGTCCGGGGAACAGCTTGCTCTACCAACTGAGCTACAGGACTAGGCCCTGGCGAGAATCGAACTCGCGACACAGATGTAGTTCTCCATGCATTCGCCATGTCATTCCATATGTCCGTGACGACAAGGTGTGGTGAAACGTCCTGCTCTATCCGCTGAGCTACGGGTCCATGAACTGGAGGACCCGACGGGATTCGAACCCGCGACCAGGAGATTAACGATCTGTAGTTTCATCCGGCATTCGTCACGGCTCCCGCGCCGTTCACGGCGGCGCGAAGATATTGCTTCCTGTGAGCCCGTCAGAGCTCGATTGCCTCGATGGCTTTCACCCAGCCATCCGCTCCTTTGCTGTTGGCCGCGAAAGCCGTGATCACCCCGTAGACGGCATCCGAGAAGCCACCGATGTTGAGCACGTCTTCCCGCGTCGGCGCCTGCGTCGTGGCGTGGGGCTGGATGTCGAGGCAAACCAGCTTTGCAGCCGGGTTGACCCGCTTGATCCTGGCCCATTCCGTCATCACCGCCGTCGGCTGGCCGCTGCCACGCGCATCCACCCAGGACTCATTGTCCGAGATGAATACCACCAGATCGACCTTGGCCCTCTCGTTTGCCAACATCTTCAGCGGTGCGGAGCAGTTGGTTCCGCCGCCGCCGATTTTCGCCAGCTTACCGGCATTGGTCATCACCGAATCCCGCTTGTTGAGGCTGACGCGCACCACGTCATTCTCGAACGGCAGCACCCGCGCCTTCGGGTTGCGCTGCAGGAACGCCGCAGCCATCAGACCGGCGACGTCGATGCAACGGACCGAGGACGTCGCGCCCTTCCGGTAGCCGGTCACGGGCGAGCCCATGGAACCCGACACGTCGGGGCAGAGCACCACATTGCCCACCAGGGAAGGCACATTGGCGATGGCGATATCCATCGCGTCCTGAAGCGCATCCCGCACGACATCCGGAACTTGGCCATCGACCATCTTCCACGCCGTCATCAACTGATAGGGGAAGACCTTTGCCTTGCGGATTTCCTCCGGATCGGCAAGCCGCGCCGCCAGCGCCTCGGCAAAACCCTCGACCTCGAACACGCCGTTGCGTGCAAAGGTGTTGAGGTTCTGCCGCACCATCTGCCAGCCACCCTTGCGGGCGATCTCGACCCAATGCTCCCGCGTCAGCGGCAGCGAGGTCAGCATCTGGAACGGGACATCAGGCACTGGCACCGTCTGGTCACGTCGGAACGCTTCCAATGCCTTGACGAGCTCCGGCAGTGCCGCATAGTCGTGCGGCTTGCCGATCGCCCAGGCATAAAGCGCCTTGCGCTCCTCGGTAGCCGGCTTCGGATGCACCATGCGGATGACGTCGGCGAGCGAAGGATCGTTTCCGACCATCGCACGCAGGATCTGCTCGGTGCCGGCCCGTTCGAGCCACGCCTGCACCACCTTCTTCGGACGTGTGCCGAGCGACTTGCGCCCCGCGGCGCCGGAGCGCATGACCTGCACGAAGCCACGCAGCATCTTGCCGCTCTTCACCACCCGCGGGAATGCACGGGCAAAGGCCTCGCTCTGAAGGCCGGAGAGCACGGCGAGCAGCGTCACCGGCATGTCCTTCATGTGACCCTTTTCAGCGGCGTAAACAGCCACCTTGGCGAGAAATTCCGGCTCGACCTGAAGGGCAAGCGTTTTTACCGCGTCAAGCTGCTCGGCTCCTTCAGCATAGAAGGTGCCGTTGAAGGTGCCGGTCACGGCATATTGCGCCAGCGCCTCGCGCGGCGTCAGCTGGTAGGCCGGGGCCGCTTCATGATTTTTTGTATCCGCTCCCGGGAGCAGTTTCCCGAGGTAGGTTTTGAAGATCGCCTTGTTGACCATGACAGCCCCTCTTGTGTGGTTCGTGCCAGATACATTTCAAGACGCGTGCCAGTTTGAAGAAAAGAACACATCCCACCTGCATTTTTCTTTTATCTATCTGTTTCTAAATACTAAATTTTTATGAGCCTTTACGCGAAATGATGAATTGCGAAAATCGGTATCCCGATTATATTATCTTAAGCTATATAGATTTATAATTTTGGATAAGATATGAAACGCCGCGTTGCCATCAGCATATTGGGAACCACCCTGGATGCAGGGAAATGGGAAAATCGCTGGAGCCGCTGGCGGCCCAATGTCGCGCTCTGCCAGCAGCCGGGCCTGTTCATCGACCGGCTGGAGCTGATCCACGACAACCACTCGCAAGCTCTCTGTCACCGTATCGTTGCCGACATCGAAACCGTGGCGCCGGCAACGGAGGTGCGGAGCAATGTCATCAACTTCCGGGATCCCTGGGATTTCTCGGAGGTCTACACGCACCTCAGGGACTTTGCCCGCAACTACAACTTCGACCCCGAGACGGAAGACTATCTCGTCAACATCACCACCGGCACCCATGTGGCACAGATCTGCTGGTTCCTGCTGACCGAAGCCCGCATCATTCCCGGCCAGTTGCTGCAGCTCTCGCCGCCGCGCGACCGGGAGCCGGAGCAGGATTTCGCCGGCACGCATCGGATCATCGACCTCGACCTGTCCCGTTATGACGAAATCGCCAAGCGCTTCGCCTCCGAGCGCGAAGACGCCGCCTCCTTCCTGAAGTCGGGGATTTCGACCCGCAGCGCCGCCTTCAACAAAATGATCGACGAGATCGAGAGGGTGGTGATCCGCTCGACCGCGCCTGTTCTGCTGACCGGGCCGACCGGTGCCGGCAAATCGCAACTCGCCCGCAGGATCTACGAGCTGAAGAAGAGCCAGCGCAAGGTCAGTGGTCCGTTCATCGAGGTGAACTGCGCGACCCTGCGCGGCGACCAGGCCATGTCCACCCTGTTCGGCCATGTGAAAGGCGCGTTTACCGGCGCTGCCGGCGAGCGTGCCGGCTTGCTCAAGTCCGCCGACAAAGGCGTGCTGTTTCTCGACGAGATCGGCGAACTCGGCCTCGACGAACAGGCCATGTGCCTGCGCGCGATCGAGGAAAAGAAGTTCCTGCCCGTGGGCGCTGATCGGGAGGCCTCCGCGGACTTTCAGCTGCTTGCCGGCACCAATCGCGATCTTGGCGAGGATGTCCGCAAAGGCAGGTTCCGCGAAGATCTCTATGCCCGCCTGAACCTCTGGACGTTCCAGCTGCCGGCCCTGCGCGATCGCAAGGAGGACATAGAGCCCAATCTCGACTTCGAGCTCAGGCGTTATCTGGAACGAGAAGGCGAAAATGTGACTTTCAACAAGGAAGCACGGGAACGCTATCTTACTTTCGCAACTGGCCCGCTAGCCGTCTGGAGTGCCAATTTTCGTGACCTGTCGGCTTCGGTGACCCGCATGGCGACCCTCGCGCCGCATGGGCGCATCACGACTGACGTCGTCGATGATGAAGTCCGACGGCTGAATGCGTTTTGGTGCAGTTCGAGTGACGAGGGCAGGGTGGATCTGATCATTGAAGAAGTGCTGGGTGCGGAGACGGCCGCTCGCCTCGATCGCTTCGACACAGCCCAGCTTGCCACCGTTCTTCATACCTGCCGTCAACACGCCACGGCAAGTGCTGCGGGCAGAGCCCTGTTTGCGATGTCGCGACTGGAGAAAAAGAGCAGCAACGACGCCGATCGCCTGAGCAAATATCTCGCGCGCTTCGGCCTCAGATTCGAGGACATCAAGAAAACGGGATAAGGGCTATGTGCCGGACATGAATGCCAATCATCGCTTTCCGTTCACGGGACAAACCATTGGCGGTTGCCGGCACGATAGCCTTTATGCGCCATCCCTTTCGGCGCTCGCCGCCATATGGCTGAGTTCGTGCCAGAGGCTTTCGGCGAAGCTGCGCAGGACCGTCAGCTCGAAGCTGTCGTCGCCGGTGCGGACGATCTGGACGGAGAGATGACCGACCATCGTCATCGCCGAACTGCCCTCGGCAAACACGGCCGGATCGAGATCGACGGCGGTGCCCTTTGCAAGCAGCAGCCGCGAATATCGGCCGGAAATGCCGATGCGGACACGTCCGTGGCTCTGGTCCATGACGAAGGCTTTTCCCGCAAGCGCTGCCGCTAGGGCCTCGAGACCGGTGGGCGCTAGCGGCGCGTCGCCGGCGACGAACCATTGGCGGAAGCCAGCCTTGCGGATCGAACTGTTCGCAAGACCTATCTTCGCCAGTTCGGCGGCAAGTGCGGCCGGCTCGATCGTGCCGAGCACGTGCAGCAGATGGCCTTCCGGCAAGGCTTCCAGCCGGAGGCCGGCCGCTGCCATGCCGCTGTATCTAGCACCGGCGAGAACCGGTCTGTGCTGGGGAAGATCAGGCATGGAGCTTCTCGTTTTCAGGATCGACAAAGACGGGATGGCAGAGCACCGCATCGGTGAATTCATTGTGCAGGCCGTTCCAGACCGTCACCTTTTCACCGATGCGCTCCGGCCCGCGCCTGACCAGCGCCAGACCGATCTTATGGCCGAGCGTCGGCGAAAAGGCGCTTGACGTAACGTAACCCTGGTCGTTTTCCAGCGTCGTCGCAGCGCCTTCGGCAAGGATATGCGAGCCGGTGCGGAAGCCGCTTGCCGGATTGAGCGGCTTGACGCCGACGAGGCGCGGGCGATCGGGGTCCTGCAGGCCCTCACGGGCGAGCATCGCCTTGCCGATGAAATCCGGCTTGGTCGATGACACCATGCGGGCGAAGCCGAGATCGCCCGGGGTGACCGTGCCGTTGATCTCGGCATGGGTGACATGGCCCTTTTCGATGCGCAGGACACCGAGCGCTTCGGCGCCGTAGGCGCAGATGCCGTGTTTCTCTCCCGCCGCCATCACGGCGTCGGCAACGCTCTCGCCGTAACCGGCCGGCACGGCCAGCTCGTAGGCGAGTTCGCCGGAGAAGGAGATCCGGAAGAGCCGCCCTTCGAGGCGGCCGCCGAAGAGCGACACCTTGCGGGCGCTCATGAACGGGAAGGCCGCATCGGACAAATCCTCGTCGACGATTTCCGCGAGGATGGCGCGGGATTTCGGCCCGGCGACCGCCATCTGCGCCCATTGATCGGTCGAGGAGGCGAAGCAGACATCGAGTTCCGGCCAGAGCGTCTGGGCGCAGAATTCGAGATGGGTGAGCACGCCTGCGGCAAGCGCCGTCGTCGTCGTCATGAAGAAATGCTCGTCACTGAAGCGGCTGGTGGTGCCGTCGTCATAGATGAAGCCGTCCTCGCGCAGCATGATGCCGTAACGCGCCTTGCCCAGAGCAAGCTTGGCAAAGCCGTTGCAATAGATCCGGTCGAGGAAGGCCGCGGCATCGCGGCCGAAGATTTCGATCTTGCCGAGGGTCGACACGTCACAGAGACCGGCATTTTTGCGGATGTTCAGCACTTCGCGGTCGACGCTGTCGCGCCACGTCGTTTCACCGGCGCGCGGGAACCAGGAAGAACGGTACCAGAGGCCGGTTTCGACGAAGACCGCGCCGTTCTTCTCAGCCCAGCCATGCAGCGGCGATTTGCGCGCCGGCTGGAAATCCTTGCCGCGCGATGCCCCGGTCAGAGCGCCGAAGGAGACCGGCGTATAGAAGGGCCGGAAGGTCGTTGTTCCCACCTCGGCCGGCGACACGCCGCGCGCTTCGGCCAGGATGCCGATGGCGTTGATATTGGAAAGCTTGCCCTGGTCGGTCGCCATGCCGCTGGTGGTATAACGCTTGGCAAGCTCGACATGGCCGTAGCCTTCGCGCACCGCCAGCCCGAGATCCTTGAGATGCACGTCGTTCTGATAGTCGACGAAAGCCTTGCCCTTCGAGCCCTTGACGGACCAGAGAGGCTTTGAGCCTCTAACCGCTTCCGGCGCAGCATCAAAGGCCGGTTCCGCAGCTGCGAAACCGATCGCCTTCAGGGCGGCGGCCGCCTTTGCGGCGCCATCGCCGAGGCAGGCCGCGATTTCCTCAAGACCGACAGCCGAACCGGCAACGGCAAGGCCGTCTTGCGTGGCCGGCGCCAGAAACGCCGCGGCCTCGTCCGACCATTGCGGCTTGCCGCCGCGATGGCAGGCAAGATGGATAATCGGGCTCCAGCCGCCCGACATGGCCAGCGCATCCGCGTCGATGCGGCGAATGCCGCCTGTGCTTTCAACGCTGACGCCGCGCAGGCGCTGGCCGCCGAACGCATCGATTACCCGGGCGCCCTTCAGCACTTCGGCGCGGCCCTGCCAGCCCTTGCCCGCATCGGCGCGGCTGTCAACGATCGCCGCGACGGCGAGGCCGGCGGCCTCGAGATCGGCGGCGGTGCGGTAACCGGCATCGTTGGTGGTGAAGACGACAGTGCTTTTACCTGGCGCCACCGCCTGCCGGTTGAGATAGCTGCGCATGGCGCCCGCCATCATCACGCCGGGAATATCGTTGCCGCCGAAGACGAGCGGCCGCTCCTCGGCTCCCGTCGCCAGAATCGCCTGGCGGGCGACGATGCGCCACAACCGTTCGACGGGGCGCTCGGGATCGGGCAGCGCCACATGCTTCTGCACGCGTTCGACCGCGCCGAAAACATTGTCGTCGTACCAGCCGAACACGGTCATGCGCGGCAGGCGGCGCACATTTTCCAGCCCCTCGAGTTCCGCCAGCAGCTCGCCGAGAAGCGCGTCCGCCGGCTTGCCCTCGACGGCACGGCTCTCGGAAAGCAGGCTGCCGCCGAATTCGGGGCCTTCGTCGGCGAGGATGACACGCGCACCGGCGCGGCCGGCGGTGAGTGCCGCGGCAAGGCCGGCAGGGCCGGCGCCGATCACCAGCAGATCGCAATGCGCCCAGCATTTCTCATAAGTATCCGGATCGGCCTCGTAGGAGGCTCTGCCGAGGCCCGCCGCCTTGCGGATCACCGGTTCGTAGAGCTTTTCCCACAGGGCCGCCGGCCACATGAAGGTCTTGTAGTAGAAACCGGCGCTGAGGAAGGGCGAGAGCAGGCCGTTGACCGCGCCGACATCGAAGCCGAGCGAAGGCCAGCGGTTCTGGCTCTTGGCCGCCAGCCCCTCATGAAGCTCGATCATCGTCGCCCGCGTATTCGGTTCGGTGCGCCCGCCGCTGCCGGTCGTCACCAGCGCGTTCGGTTCGGCAGCACCCGCCGTCAGGATGCCGCGCGGGCGGTGATATTTGAAGCTGCGGCCGACGAGCTGGACGCCATTGGCAAGCAGCGCCGAGGCGAGCGTATCGCCCGGATGACCTTCCAGCGCCTTGCCGTCGAAAGTGAAGCCGAGTGTCGTGGCGCGGTCGATGCGGCCGCCGGCGGAAAGACGGAAGCTGGTCATGCCGGTTCTCCGCCGAGCTTCGCAAGGGCGGCATCCCTGACGCCGTGAACCGCATGGGTGACGGTATCACGGTCGACGATCAGCCAGCGGCGGCATCCGGAGGAGTGGTGCCAGTATTCGCTGTGACGGCCGCGCGGATTGTCGCGCAGATAGACATAGTCGAACCACGCATCCGCGCCGGCATCCGGCGCCGGCCTGACAAGGCCGGCATCGCCGCGGATCGAGAATTCTTCCTTCGGCCGGGCGCCGCAATGGGGACAGGAAATCAGGCTCGCCATCGTCAAATGTCCTCAGTGCAGATTGGGCTGGGCGCCGACGCCCTTTTCGTCGATCGGATAGCCGCGGGCGAAACGGTCGAGCCGGAAGGCGCGGGCCGTCTGATGCGGCGTGTTGCGGGCGATCAGATGGGCGTAGCAGAAGCCGGAAGCGGGCGTCGCCTTGAAGCCGCCGTAACACCAGCCGGCGTTGAGATAGAGATTATCGATATGGGTGCGGTCGATGATCGGCGAGCCGTCCATGCTCATATCCATCACCCCGCCCCAGGAGCGGAGATAACGCACCCGCGACAAAGAAGGGATCATCGCCAGCCCGGCTTCGGCAACATGCTCGACCGACGCCAGATTGCCGCGCTGGGCATAGGAATTGTAACCGTCGATATCGCCGCCGAAGACGAGGCCGCCCTTATCCGACTGGGAGACGTAGAAATGGCCGGCGCCGAAGGTGACGACATTGTCGATGAAGGGTTTCAGCCCTTCGGAGACGAAGGCCTGCAGCACGTGGCTTTCGATCGGCAGGCGGAGGCCCGCCATATCGGCGACGACGGTGGAATTGCCGGCGGCTGCCAGCGCCAGCTTGCCGCAGCCGATGAAGCCCCTGCTGGTCTCGACGCCGGTCACCTGACCGTTTTCGCTGCGGATGCCGGTCACCTCGCATTGGGTGATGATGTCGACGCCGCGGCTGTCTGCGCCGCGCGCATAACCCCAGGCGACCGCGTCATGGCGCACCGTGCCGCCGCGCGGGTGGAACAAGGCGCCCATCACCGGGAAACGGGCATTGTCGAAATCGAGGAATGGCAGTTTTTTGCGCACCGCCTGCCGGTCGAGAAGCTCGGCGTCGACGCCGTGCAGCCGCATGGCGTTGCCGCGGCGGGTATAGGCATCGCGCTGCGCGTCGGAATGGAAGAGATTGAGCACGCCGCGCTGCGAGACCATGGCGTTGAAGTTGAAGTCCTGCTCCAATCCTTCCCAGAGCTTCATCGACAGCTCGTAGAAGGGATTGTTGCCGGGAAGCAGGTAGTTCGACCGGATGATCGTCGTGTTCCTGCCGATATTGCCGGAACCGAGATAACCCTTTTCGAGGACGGCGACATTGGTGATGCCGAATTCTTTGGCGAGATAATAGGCGGTGGCAAGGCCATGCCCGCCGCCGCCGACGATGATGACATCGTAATGCGGCTTCGGCGCCGCGTCGCGCCAGGCGGGCGCCCAGGCTTTGTTGCCGCGAAGACCGTTGAGAAAAATCGAAAGGGCGGAATAGCGCATGGGTCAATCCGAATAGAACGGCTGCATGATGCCAGAAAGGCGACGCGCGACTTGCGCAATAAGGACATGAATGGTTAGAAAAGGGACATGTCCTCCTCCGATAGCAAAAATGTCCAGGAGATCGGCTTCATCCTGATCCCGGGATTCGCGCTGATGTCCTATGCCTCGGCGAGCGAGCCGCTCAGGGCGGCAAATCTTCTGGCCGGGCGCGAAATCTACCGCCTGTCGATCTTTTCGCCGGACGGTGCGCCGGCGCTCTCCTCCTCGGGCGTCAGCGTGCCCGCCGAACCCCTTCCCGTCAGGGGTTCCGGTCTCGGCACGGCCTTCGTCTGCGCCGGCGGCTTGCCGCGCGACTGGCGTTATCCCGGCGTGCTTGCCTGTCTGCGGCAACTGGCGCGCGAGGGTGTCAGGATCGGCGGCATTTCGGGCGGTCCCTATCTGATGGCCGCGGCGGGACTGCTTGAGGGCCGCGATTTCACCATCCACTGGGAACATGCGGCCGCCCTTCTCGAGGCCTTCCCGGACCTCTCGCCGCGCCAGGCGCGCTTCATGATCGACGGCAACCGGATCACCTGCGGCGGCGGCATCGCGCCACTCGACATGATGCATGTGCTGATCGCCGAGCGGATGGGACCGGATTTCGCCCGCCGCGTCAGCGACTGGTATCTTCACACAGAGGTCAACGAGCCCGCCGCACCCCAGCGCGCCTCGCTCGCCGAACGCTACGGCGTCCACCATCCCGGGCTGCTCAGCGTTCTCGAACGGATGGAGGAGACGATCGAGATGCCGCTCGGCCGCGCCGCCATGGCGCGCATCGCCGGCGTCACCACCCGCCATCTCGACCGGCTCTTTGCGGCCCATCTCGGAACCACCTTCCTCGATCAATACCACAGGATCAGGCTGCAGCATGCCCATCGGCTGCTGAAGCAGAGCCCGCTTTCCGTCTCGGAGATCGCGGTTGCCACCGGCTTTTCCAGTCTCAGCCATTTCTCCCGGATGTTCCGCGCCGCCTACGGTATCGCGCCGCGCGGGGCGCGGCGCGAATAGTTTCCTCCCGGTTGAGAAAATTTCACTATGGCGATAGGGTTGGCTTTGGACAAAAAGCGAAGGCGGCAGCATGAAACCCAAGCTCGAAGCGGCAAAGCAAGCGGAACAGGCGCATGGCGAACGCGCTCCCTTTTCCCAGGATCCGCACGCCGTTCGGGAACCGAAGGAAAACAACCTCGAAATGGCGATCGGCCATGAGGTGCGCGCCTACCGCAAGAAACTCGGCATCACCGTCACGGATCTCGCGGCTGCGACCGGCATTTCGCTCGGCATGCTGTCGAAGATCGAGAACGGCAACATTTCGCCGTCACTGACGACGCTGCAATCGCTGTCGCGGGCGCTCGGCGTACCGATGACCGCTTTCTTCCGCCGCTTCGAGGAACCGCGCAACGCCGTCTTCGTCAAGGCGGGGCAGGGCATCGAGCTCGAACGGCGCGGCACGCGCGCCGGCCACCAATATAATCTGCTCGGCCATATCGACAACAATACCAGCGGCGTCATCGTCGAGCCCTATCTCATCACGCTGACGGCCGATTCCGATGTCTTCCCGACCTTTCAGCATGAGGGCATGGAGTTTCTCTATATGCTCGAAGGCGAGGTGGTCTACCGCCACGGCGATCAGCTTTTCCAGATGCAGCCGGGTGATAGCCTGTTCTTTGACGCCGATGCGCCGCATGGGCCGGAGCAGCTGGTGAAGCTGCCGAGCAAGTACCTCTCGATCATCAGTTATCCCCAGCAGAATTCCCGGGGCTAACTTGCCTTAAAAGAAAATTTTATTCCTCCCAGTTGCTGTCCTGACGCAGACCTGCTAGTCCTTTCTCAACACGAACGGAGGCACGGGCTATGTGCGGCATTGTTGGACTGTTCCTCAAGGACAAGAGCCTTGAACCCCAGCTGGGAAATCTGCTCTCGGATATGCTGATCACCATGACGGATCGCGGACCGGATTCGGCCGGCATCGCGATCTATGGCGGCTCTGCAGAGGGCAGGGCGAAGATCACCATCCAGTCCGCCAACCCCAGCGTCGACTTCGAGGGCCTCGCCGGCGACCTGGAGAAGGCCGGCATCAGAGCCGAGGTATCGATCAAGAGCACGCACGCGGTCATCGAGCTTGATGCCTCCAAGCTTGGAACGGTGCGCAAGGCGCTTGAAGAGATCCGCCCGACGGTCCGCCTGATGGGATCGGGCGAAAGCGTCGAGATTTACAAGGAAATCGGCCTTCCGAAAGACGTCGTGAAGCGGTTCGACGTCCGTGCCATGAGCGGCACCCACGGCATCGGCCACACCCGCATGGCGACGGAATCCGCGGTCACCACGCTCGGCGCCCATCCGTTCTCGACCGGCGCCGACCAGTGCCTCGTGCACAACGGCTCGCTGTCCAACCACAACAATCTGCGCCGCGAACTGGTGCGCGAAGGCATGACCTTCGAAACGCAGAACGATTCCGAAGTCGCCGCCGCCTATCTCACGGCCGAAATGGCCAAGGGCAAGGATCTCGGCCAGGCGCTGACCGGCGCGCTCGACGATCTCGACGGCTTCTTCACCTTCGTCGTCGGCACCAAGTCCGGCTTCGGCGTGGTGCGCGACCCGATCGCCTGCAAGCCCGCCGTCATGGCCGAGACCGACCAGTATGTCGCCTTCGGCTCGGAATACCGCGCGCTGGTCAACCTTCCCGGCATCGAGAATGCCCGTGTCTGGGAGCCGGAGCCGGCGACCGTTTATTTCTGGGATCACGACAAGGCGGCCTGAGGGACGCCTGAAAGCTGGAGGCGGCCTAGACCGTCTCCCGGACCAACGAGGATTCAATGCCGACATTCGATCTTTCCAATACCCCTCTTCGCGAGCTGAACAGCGCGCTGCATGCCCTTTCCCAAGGCGCCAACGACACTGAATTCGAGGTCATCAACCCGCGTGGCAGTCATGCCGTCGCCGTCGGTATCGACAGCCCCGCCACGGTCGCCGTCAGAGGATCGGTCGGCTATTACTGCGCCGGCATGAATGACGGCGGCAGGGTCACGGTTCATGGGTCCGCCGGTCCGGGCGTTGCCGAAAACATGATGTCCGGCACCGTCGTCATCGAAGGCGACGCCAGCCAGTATGCCGGCGCCACCGGCCGCGGCGGCCTGCTCGTCATCAAGGGCAATGCCGCCTCGCGCTGCGGCATATCGATGAAGGGCATCGACATCGTCGTGCATGGCAGCATCGGCCACATGTCGGCCTTCATGGGTCAATCCGGCCATCTTGTCGTGCTCGGCGACGCCGGCGACGCGCTGGGGGATTCGCTCTACGAAGCCAAGCTTTTCGTCCGCGGCGAGGTCAAGAGCCTCGGTTCCGACTGCATCGAGAAGGAGATGCGGCCTGAGCATCTGCAAAAGCTTGCCGAACTGCTCGACAAAGCAGGGGTCACGGACGTCAGGCCCGAGGAGTTCAAGCGCTACGGCTCGGCCCGCAAGCTCTACAATTTCAACATCGACAACGCCGACGCGTATTGAGGCGAGGGACACCCATGAGCTATCACAACCCCTATACCCCGCCACGCAAGTCCGCGACCTTCGACGACTATACGCTCGCCGAAATCCGTCGCGCGGCGGCCACCGGGATTTATGACATCCGCGGCGCCGGCACCAAGCGCAAGGTCCCGCATTTCGACGACCTGCTGTTTCTCGGCGCCTCCATCTCGCGCTATCCGCTCGAAGGCTATCGCGAGAAGTGCGACACGACGGTGGTGCTCGGCTCGCGCTTCGCCAAGAAGCCGATTACGCTGAAGACGCCGATCACCATTGCCGGCATGAGCTTCGGCGCGCTGTCCGGCAATGCCAAGGAAGCGCTCGGCCGCGGTGCGACGATATCGGGCACCTCGACCACCACCGGCGACGGCGGCATGACCGATGAGGAACGCGGCCATTCGCAAACACTGGTCTACCAGTACCTGCCCTCGCGCTACGGGATGAATCCGAAAGACCTGCGCCGCGCCGATGCCATCGAAGTCGTGGTCGGCCAGGGCGCCAAGCCCGGCGGCGGCGGCATGCTGCTCGGCCAGAAGATCTCCGACCGCGTCGCCAATATGCGCAACCTGCCGAAGGGCATCGACCAGCGCTCGGCCTGCCGCCATCCGGACTGGACCGGCCCCGACGATCTGGAAATCAAGATCATGGAGCTGCGCGAAATCACCGATTGGGAAAAGCCGATCTACGTCAAGGTCGGCGGCGCGCGTCCCTATTACGATACTGCCCTTGCCGTGAAGGCCGGCGCCGACGTCGTCGTGCTCGACGGCATGCAGGGCGGCACGGCGGCAACGCAGGACGTCTTCATCGAGAATGTCGGCATGCCGACGCTCGCCTGCATTCGTCCGGCCGTTCAGGCGCTGCAGGATCTCGGCATGCATCGCAAGGTGCAGCTGATCGTTTCTGGCGGCATCCGCTCCGGCGCCGACGTCGCCAAGGCGCTGGCGCTCGGCGCCGACGCGGTCGCGATTGGCACGGCGGCACTCGTCGCCATCGGCGACAACGATCCGCACTGGGAAGCCGAATATCAGAAGCTCGGCACGACGGCCGGCGCCTATGACGACTGGCATGAAGGCAAGGACCCGGCCGGCATAACCACCCAGGATCCAGAGCTGGCAAAACGCCTCGACCCGGTTGCGGCCGGCCGCCGCCTTGCCAACTACCTCAAGGTGATGACGCTCGAGGCGCAGACGATCGCGCGTGCCTGCGGCAAGAACCACCTGCACAACCTCGAGCCGGAAGACCTCGTCGCACTGACGATCGAGGCATCGGCCATGGCGCAAGTGCCGCTCGCCGGCACCAACTGGATCCCCGGCAAGACCGGTTTCTAAAAAAACACCGGCCGGGCGCGTTTGGGAGGATGCGGCCGGCTTCATCATCAAGTGTCTAAGATCAATACAAGGGGACAAATGTGACACTGGACCTCTCGCAATACGCCTCCGAAAAAGGCATCAAATATTTCATGATCAGCTACACGGACCTGTTCGGCGCTCAGCGCGCCAAGCTGGTCCCGGCGCAAGCCATTGCCGATATGCAGAAAGACGGCGCCGGTTTCGCGGGTTTTGCAACCTGGCTCGATCTGACGCCTGCCCATCCCGACCTGTTCGCCGTTCCCGACGCATCCTCCGTCATCCAACTCCCTTGGAAGAAGGATGTTGCATGGGTTGCCGCCGACTGCGTCATGGACGATCAGCCCGTCGAACAGGCGCCGCGTGTGCTCCTGAAAAGACTGGTCGCCGAGGCTGCGAAAGAAGGGCTCAGGGTAAAAACCGGCGTCGAGCCCGAGTTCTTCCTAATCTCCGCGGATGGTTCGGTGATCTCGGATCAGTTCGATACCGCCGAGAAGCCTTGCTACGATCAGCAGGCGGTGATGCGCCGCTACGACGTCATCGCCGAGATTTGCGACTACATGCTCGAGCTCGGCTGGAAGCCCTATCAGAACGACCACGAGGATGCGAACGGCCAGTTCGAGATGAACTGGGAATATGACGACGTTCTGAAGACGGCGGACAAGCACTCCTTCTTCAAGTTCATGGTCAAGTCGGTCGCCGAAAAGCACGGCCTGCGCGCCACCTTCATGCCGAAGCCCTTCATGGGGCTGACCGGAAATGGCTGCCATGCCCATATTTCGGTTTGGGACATCGACGGCAAGGTCAACGCCTTCGCCGACAAGGAGATGGCCTTCGGGCTCTCGGCTCAGGGCAAGACCTTCCTCGGCGGCATCATGAAGCACGCCTCCGCACTTGCCGCGGTCACCAATCCGACGGTCAATTCCTACAAGCGCATCAACGCGCCGCGCACCACGTCAGGCGCCACCTGGTCGCCGAACACCGTCACCTGGACCGGCAACAACCGCACCCACATGGTGCGCGTGCCGGGGCCGGGACGTTTCGAGCTGCGCCTGCCGGATGGGGCGGTCAATCCCTACCTGCTGCAGGCGATCATCATCGCCGCCGGCCTTAACGGCATCCGCAGCCAGGCAGACCCCGGCCCCCACTACGATATCGACATGTATGCCGAGGGCCACCTGGTGAAGGACGCGCCGCGCCTGCCGCTCAACCTTCTCGATGCGCTGCGCGCCTATGATGACGACGAGGGGCTGAAGCAGGCGATGGGGGCGGAATTTTCGGCCGCCTATCTGAAGCTCAAGCATCGGGAATGGAATGCCTACTGCTCGCATTTCACCCAGTGGGAACGCGACAGCACGCTCGATATCTGAGCGGCCGGCCGCTTAAGCTCTTTGTTTTGTGCATGTCGTCATCCGGAAACCGCTGCACACTTTCCGGCGGCATGCATTAAATGACCACCGACACGCCGGAGCTGACCAGCTTCGGCGTCGTCACATCCCCGGGCACCTGATCTGGCCAAGGAAGAGACCGCATGAAAAACGTCGTCCTCACCGTATCCTGCAAATCGACGCGCGGCATCGTTGCGGCGATTTCGAGCTATCTGGCGG
>NZ_LFIO01001733.1 GCF_001187535.1 Rhizobium ecuadorense | reverse complement strand
AGGGCATGGTCAAGGTGATCTTCGACAAGAAGACCGGCGAGCTGCTCGGCGCCCACATGGTCGGCGCCGAAGTCACCGAACTCATCCAGGGTTTTGTCGTCGCGATGAACCTGGAGACGACAGAGGAAGAGCTGATGCACACGATCTTCCCGCATCCCACAGTTTCCGAAACGATGAAGGAAGCGGTGCTCGATGCCTATGGCCGTGTGCTGAACGCTTGATAATTTCCAAGGCCGCCCTTTATCCCGGGTGGCGTATGCCATCCCCCAGGGCGGCTAAGCCATCTTCCGGGGTGGCCTAGGCCATAGCTCGGGGGCTGGAAAAAACGAAAGGAAATCATCATGTCTATGGAGACGCAGGCGTTGCTGGTGTTTTTGCTGATCGGCCTGGTCGCAGGCTTCCTCGCCAGTCTGGTCGTCGGTGGCGGCGGTTTGATCAGATGCCTGCTGAGCGGCATCATCGGCGCCTTCGTCGGCGGTTATCTGTTCAGCGCCCTCGGCATTTCGCTGGGCATCGACAATGCGCTGGTGGTGCAGATCATCCACGCCACCGTCGGCGCGATTATCGTGGTGCTGATCGCCAGGGCGGTCGCTTAAGGGTAGGGCAGGCATGGAAGGCGTGGGCTTAATTTCGGCAATCATCATCGGCGGCCTTGCGGGCTGGCTCGCCGGCAAGCTGATGGAGGCGCGGTACGGGATTTTCCTGAATATCGTGCTCGGCATCGTCGGCTCGGTCGTCGCCACCGCCATCCTCGCCCAATTCCATGTCCAGCTCGCCGGCGGACGGCTCGGTTATTTCGTCACGGGTTTCCTTGGCGCCTGCCTGCTGATATTCCTTGCGCGGCTGGTGCGGCGCTAGATCAAGAGATGATGCCGCTTTAAGAGCGGCGGAAGGCTGATACTGCAATGGTGACTATCCTCGACACGATCAATCCCGACGCCAAGCGCGTGCGCCATCCGGAGAAGGCGCATCGGCCGGATACGGAAGTCATGCGCAAGCCGGACTGGATCCGCGTCAAGGCGCCGACCTCCAAGGGTTATGCCGAGACGCGGGCGATCGTGAAGGAGCACAAGCTCGTCACCGTCTGCGAGGAGGCCGGCTGCCCGAATATCGGCGAGTGCTGGGACAAGAAGCACGCCACCTTCATGATCATGGGCGAGATCTGTACCCGCGCCTGCGCCTTCTGCAATGTCGCCACCGGCAAGCCGAACGCGCTCGACATGGCCGAGCCCGAGAATGTCGCCAAGGCGGTCAAGGAGATGGGCCTATCCCACGTCGTCATCACCTCGGTCGACCGTGACGATCTGGAGGACGGCGGCGCCGAACACTTCGAAAAGGTGATCTGGGCGATCCGCGCCGCTTCGCCGGCAACGACAATCGAAATCCTGACGCCGGACTTCCTGAAGAAGCCGGGCGCCTTGGAGCGTGTCGTCGCCGCCAAGCCCGACGTTTTCAACCACAATATGGAAACGGTCCCTGGCAATTACCTCACGGTTCGCCCCGGCGCCCGCTATTTCCATTCCATCCGCCTGCTGCAGCGGGTGAAGGAACTCGACCCAACCATGTTCACCAAATCGGGCATCATGGTCGGCCTCGGCGAGGAGCGCAACGAGGTGCTGCAACTGATGGACGACCTGCGGACCGCCGATGTCGACTTCCTGACGATCGGCCAGTACCTGCAGCCGACCCGCAAGCATCACAAGGTCGAAAGCTTCGTCACCCCGGACGAGTTCAAGTCTTATGAGACGGTCGCCTACAGCAAGGGCTTCCTGATGGTCGCCTCCAGCCCGCTGACCCGCTCCTCCCACCATGCCGGCGATGATTTTGCCCGGCTGCGTGCGGCGCGCGAAAAGAAGCTGGTGATGGCGGCTGAGTAAGGGTTCGCAACCTTTTGCTGCACGTCAGACTGCTCCAATCTCCCTTTCGTCATGCTCGGGCTTGTCCCGAGCATCTGCGACGGGTGATGCGCAGCAGATCCTCGGCACAAGGCCGAGGACGCCGCCGAGTAGGGCGCGACGTTCGTTAACAAACTGACCGCAGTGGTTTTCATCGCGGTTTTTCTTTGGGCTGCCGGCGATGAAAGGCACATCCGGTTTGAAATCGATGCGTGCGGCCGACCGCATCCTGGTGATCGGCTGCCCCGGCAGCGGCAAGAGCACGCTCGCAAAGCGGCTTTCGCGAGCGCTCGGACTTCGCTACATCTCCATGGACCGTGACTTCTACTGGCTGCCCGGCTGGAGAAAGAGGCCGCGCGATGAGATCGATCGCCTTATCGCCAAGGTCGTGGAGGAAGAGCGCTGGATCATGGACTGAACCGGCCTCAGTTCTTTCCATCTTCGCCTGCCGCGCGCTCAGGCGGTCATTTGGCTTCGCCCGCCAAGATATGCCTGCCTGTCCGGTGCCATCTCAAGAGCATTGCGTTATTTCGGGCGTAACCGTCCCGAATTGCCTGCCGGCTGCCCTGAAAGCCTCTCGCTGGATGCGCTTTCCTATATCTGGAACTTCGAGCGCCATGTCGTCCCCTTAATCCAGGCGGCACTTCGGGATCATGCCGGCGGGATCGCCGAGCGCGGCTCTCACATACCGGTACTCCAACTAAAATCCCGTCGTGAGATGCGCGAGCTTCTTGATCTTCTCGGCCGGCCCGCTTAATTGCCGCCTATGCCGCAATTCGAAACCCATCGTCCCGTCCCGCACACGCCCGAACAGATGTTTGACCTCGTTGCCGATGTCGAGCGCTATCCCGAATTTCTGCCGCTCTGCGAGGCGCTTGCCATCCGGAGCCGCAAGGAGCGCGACGGCAAGATCCTTCTCGTCGCCGATATGACTGTGGGATACAAGGCGATCCGCGAGACCTTTACGACCCAGGTGCTGCTGAACCGCGCCGAGCGCGTCATCGAGGTCAAATATATCGACGGCCCGTTCAGATATCTCGACAACCGCTGGCATTTCACGGAGACGCCGACCGGCGGCTGCACCGTCGATTTCTTCATCGACTACGAGTTCAAGAGCCGCATTTTGGGCGCGCTGATGGGCTCGATGTTCGACCGCGCCTTCCGCATGTTCACGGAAGCCTTCCAGACGCGCGCGAGCAAGATCTACGCTGCCGCGTGACGGGCGGCTGCAGGCACCATCAGTGCGTGAGGAGCGAGCGCACCATCTCCAGTGCCGTCCGGACCGTTGCCAGCCGAACCTCGCTGCGGCCGATGTCGCCATAGAGCATTTTACGATGGAGGAGCGCGCCGCTGCGTGATTTGGCGGCGAGATGCACGAGGCCGACCGGTTTCTCCGCCGATCCGCCGCCGGGGCCGGCAATGCCGGTGACGGCGATGGCGATGTCGGCGCGCGAGCGGAAGAGGGCGCCATGCACCATCTGCCGCGCCGTTTCCTCGGAGACCGCCCCGAAACCCAGCAGCGTTGCCTCCTGCACGCCAAGCAGCTCGATCTTGGCGGTATTGGTATAGGTGACGAAGCCGCGGTCGACGACCGCCGACGATCCCGATATCTCGGTCAGCGCGCCTGATATCAGCCCGCCGGTGCAGGATTCTGCGGTCGAGATCAGCAGCCCCGCGGACGTGAAGTCACGGATGATTGTCTGCGCCGCCGACTGAATGTCCTCGGGAAAAAGGCTCATCGTTTCCCCCCGCGATAGACGACGGTCGCCGTGGCGATCGCAGCGATGCCTTCGCGCCGGCCGACGAAGCCGATCGTCTCGTTGGTCGTCGCCTTGACCGAGCAGCGCTCGATCTCGATGCCGAGATACTCCGACAATTTCGCCCGCATGGCCTCGCGATGCGGGCCGACCTTCGGCGCCTCGGCGATCAGCGAGACATCGGCATTCATGATCGTGCCGCCGCGCTCTCGCACGATCCGCGCGGCATGCTCGATGAAGATGCGCGACGCCGCCCCCTTCCATTGCGGATCGGAGGGCGGGAAATGGTCACCGATATCGCCGGCGCCGCAGGTGGCGAGCAACGCATCTGTCAGCGCATGCAGCGCTACGTCGGCATCCGAATGGCCTTTCAGCTTTTGGTCGTGCGGAATGAACACGCCGCAGAGCGTCACGCCATCGCCTGCTACGAGCTGATGCACGTCGTAGCCATTGCCGGTGCGCACATCGGGAAGCAGCGACGTCGACAGTTTGTCGTCGGCCATGGCGATATCCTTCTTCACCGTCAGTTTGACATTATCGGCCGTGCCCTCGACGATCGTCACCGGAATGCCCGCCCATTCCGCGATCGAGGCATCGTCGGTGAAATCGCTGCGCCCGCTCGCCGCTGCCTTTTCATGCGCGTCGAGGATCGTTTCGAAAGCGAAGGATTGCGGCGTCTGCGCGGCGTAGAGGTGCTCGCGCGACACCGTCGTCAACACGGCGCCGATGCTGTCGGCGCGTTTCAGCGTGTCGGTCACGGGTGTCGCCGGCAGGACAGCGGCCGCGCCGTCGCCAAGGTTCTCGGCGATGCGGTCGAGAAGCACATGGTCGAAGAACGGCCGCACAGCGTCATGGATCAGCACATGGCTGATTTGCTTGTCCTTGAGATGTCGCAGCCCCGCCAGCACGGATTGCTGCCGGGTCGCGCCGCCATGCACCGTTTCGATCGGCGTTGCCGAGACGATGTGGCGCAACGCCTTTGCAAACAGTGCCTCGTCATCAGGATGAATAACGACGACGATCTCGGTCGCCGGCCCCCACGTCATGAAGTTTTCAAGCGTATGGGCGATAACCGGCTTGCCGCCGATCAGGCGATATTGCTTCGGGCCTTCCTCGGAGGAGCCTGCACGCTCGCCGCGGCCGGCGGCGACGATGACAATTCCAGCCGATATCGGTTGCTTAGAAGGCATTTGCAGCATAAATCCCCTAAATTATGCGGAATTGACCCGAGTGCTCTAACGTCTTGCTTTGGCCTTTTCCAGCATCTGCCCGAAAAATATCGATTTCGATCTGAGCCCCCTTGGCAAGCCGGGGAACAATGGCTAAAAATCATGCAGTTCCACAGTGTGCCCGAAAGATAATCATTTGATTTCCAAGGACCTCGCAGCGCCTTTCCGAATAGGACCTGTATCGGTGCGCAACCGTGTCGTGCTGGCGCCGATGTCCGGCGTCACGGACATGCCTTTCCGCGAGCTCGCCTGGCGCTTCGGCGCCGGCCTCGTCGTCACCGAAATGGTGGCGAGCCGCGAATTGGTCAACGACACGGCCGAATCCTGGTCGCGGCTCAAGGCCGCAGGCTTCCGTCCGCATATGGTGCAGCTCGCCGGCCGCGAGGCGCACTGGATGGCGGAGGCGGCGAAGATCGCTGCCGATCATGGCGCCGATATCATCGACATCAACATGGGCTGCCCGGCAAAGAAGGTGATCGGCGGTTACTCCGGCTCAGCACTGATGCGCGATCCCGATCACGCGCTCGGCCTCATCGAGGCGACGGTCAAGGCCGTCGATATTCCCGTGACGCTGAAGATGCGCCTCGGCTGGGACGAGAATTCGATCAACGCGCCCGAGATTGCGCGCCGCGCCGAAGCGGCCGGCATTCAGCTCGTGACCATTCATGGGCGCACCCGCATGCAGTTTTATGAAGGCCGCGCCGATTGGGACGCGATCCGTCCCGTTCGCGAGGCAATCTCGGTTCCGCTGATCGCCAATGGCGATGTCGAAACGTCAGAGGACGCGCAGGAAATATTGCGCCGCTCCGGCGCCGATGCCGTGATGATCGGCCGGGGCTGCCAGGGCAGGCCGTGGCATGCCGGCGTCATATCAGGTGCCGCCGCGCCGCGCCGCGAGGCGATCGCCGATATCGCTGTCGAACATTACGCGATGATGCTGGATTTCTACGGCGAGGCGGTGGCGATCCGCCATGCTCGCAAGCATCTCGGCTGGTATCTCGAGCGTTTCGCCCCTGATCTCGCCGGCGGTGATAAAGCTGCGATCATGACCTCCCGCGATCCGCGCGAGGTGGCCGCACGCCTTTATCAGGCCCTTTATCAGGCATTGGCATCGGGTGTTGTCGACAGCCGGGAGGCGGCATGACGAAGGATACGACTTCTCCGCCCGATCCTGCCGGCGGAACCGTCGCCATGGCCGTGCTCAACGCCATCCAGAACCCCGTCGTCATGGTCGACGAATCCGGCTTCGTCGTTTTCGCCAATTGGGAGGCGGAGGCCTTCTTCGGCGCCAGCGCCTCGCATCTGGCGCGTTATCGCATCTCGACGTTCATTCCCTTCGGCAGCCCGCTGCTCGCCCTGATCGACCAGGTGCGCGAGCGCAAGGCGCCGGTCAACGAATATCGCGTCGACCTGAGTTCGCCCCGCCTCGGCCAGGACAAGCTCGTCGATCTCTACGTCGCCCCGGTGCTCAGCGAGCCCGGCGCCGTCGTCATCGTCTTTCAGGAACGCTCGATGGCCGACAAGATCGACCGGCAGCTGACGCATCGCGCCGCCGCCCGCTCGGTCACCGGTCTCGCCTCGATGCTGGCGCATGAGATCAAGAACCCGCTCTCCGGCATCCGCGGCGCCGCCCAGCTGCTCGAACAATCCGCGGTCGACGACGACCGGGCGCTGACCCGGCTGATCTGCGACGAGACCGACCGCATCGTCTCGCTGGTCGATCGCATGGAAGTCTTTTCCGACGAGCGCCCGGTCGACCGCATGCCGGTCAACATCCATTCCGTGCTCGATCACGTGAAGGCCGTCGCCAAGGCGGGTTTTGCCCGCAACATCCGCGTGACCGAGAGTTATGACCCATCGCTGCCGGCCGTCTATGCCAATCGCGACCAGCTCGTGCAGGTCTTCCTCAATCTGGTGAAGAACGCCGCCGAAGCGGTCGGCGATAGGCCGGACGGCGAGATCCTGCTGACCACGGCCTATCGCCCCGGCATCCGTCTCTCCGTCGCCGGCACCCGTGAAAAAATCTCGCTGCCGCTGGAATTCTGCGTCCACGACAACGGCCCCGGCGTTCCCACCGATCTGCTGCCGCATCTCTTCGATCCCTTCATCACCACCAAGACCAACGGCAGCGGCCTCGGCCTGGCGCTGGTCGCCAAGATCATCGGCGATCACGGCGGCATCATCGAATGCGACAGCCAGAACAGCCGCACGACATTCCGCGTTCTCATGCCGGCGTCGAAGGACGCCTCGCTTGAAGACGCCTCTTCCGCAAGCTCGACAGGACCTTCTCGATGACAGCTACGATCCTCGTTGCAGATGATGATGCGGCCATCCGGACCGTGCTCAACCAGGCTTTGAGCCGCGCCGGTTATGACGTTCGCATCACCTCCAACGCCGCTACTCTCTGGCGCTGGATCTCGGCGGGCGAGGGCGATCTTGTCGTCACCGATGTGGTGATGCCGGATGAAAACGCCTTCGATCTCTTGCCGCGCATCAAGAAGGCGCGTCCCGATCTGCCGGTTCTTGTCATGAGCGCGCAGAACACCTTCATGACCGCCATCAAGGCCTCCGAGAAGGGCGCCTACGACTATCTGCCGAAGCCCTTCGACTTGACCGAGCTGATCGGCATCATCGGCCGCGCGCTTGCCGAGCCGAAGCGCAAACCGGCCAAGCTCGAAGAGGACATGCAGGACGGCATGCCGCTCGTCGGCCGCTCGGCGGCGATGCAGGAAATCTACCGCGTGCTCGCCCGCTTGATGCAGACGGACCTGACGCTGATGATCACCGGCGAATCCGGCACCGGCAAGGAGCTCGTCGCCCGGGCGCTGCATGATTACGGCAAGCGCCGCAACGGCCCGTTCGTCGCCATCAACATGGCGGCGATTCCGCGCGACCTGATCGAATCGGAACTCTTCGGCCACGAGAAGGGCGCCTTCACCGGCGCGCAGACCCGCTCGACCGGCCGCTTCGAACAGGCCGAAGGCGGCACGCTCTTCCTCGACGAGATCGGCGATATGCCGATGGACGCCCAGACCCGGCTTCTGCGCGTGCTGCAGCAGGGCGAATACACAACCGTTGGCGGCCGCACGCCGATCCGCACGGATGTGCGCATCGTCGCCGCCACCAACAAGGATCTGAAGCAGGCGATCAACCAGGGGCTGTTCCGCGAAGATCTCTATTACCGACTCAACGTCGTGCCGCTGCGCCTGCCGCCGCTGCGCGACCGCGCCGAGGACATTCCCGATCTCGTGCGCCATTTCATCCAGCAGGCCGAAAAGGAAGGCCTCGGCTCCAAGCGCTTCGATCAGGAAGCGCTGGAACTGATGAAGGCCTATGCCTGGCCGGGCAATGTCCGCGAGCTGGAAAATCTCATCCGCCGGCTGATGGCGCTCTATCCGCAGGATGTCATCACCCGCGAGATCATCGACGCGGAACTGCGCTCCGACGTGCCCGACAGCCCGATCGACAAGGGTCCGGTCCGCAGCGGCTCGATGACGATCGCGCAAGCGGTCGAGGAGAACATGCGCACCTATTTCTCAGGCTTCGGCGAAAACCTGCCGCCGCCCGGCCTCTATGACCGCGTGCTGACGGAAATGGAATATCCGCTGATCCTCGCGGCGCTCACGGCAACGCGCGGCAACCAGATCAAGGCGGCCGATCTTCTCGGCCTCAACCGCAACACCCTGCGCAAGAAGATCAGGGAACTCGGTGTCTCGGTCTATAGAAGCTCCCGCACTGCCTGAATCAGAACTGGCTGAATGAAAAGAGGGCGGCGGGCCCTCATGTTGCCCACCGCCCACTTCCTCCCGGCGTCCGCCGCCACGGTCGGGAAGAGAATTGAATCTAGCTGAGCCGCGTCGTGGTTTGTATCTGCGCCCGCAAACAAAAGCGCAGTGTCATTCGATGGTCACATTGTATTTGCGGGCTATTGTTTGCCGCCAGGCGAATGTCATTGAAGTTGCTGCGGTCGTAGCTCCAGCGCCTGTGGATAGGCTGTGGATAACAGGTGGATGACAGAGGCGATCGGCTGGAAATAACGTCCCCTGTTCCGCTTGCATGTTGCCAATCCGTTCCGAATCTCGTCATCTGCCGTTGCTGCTGTCGACCTCCGCCGCAAACGTCGTCGATTGCATGCTACGGGCGCTCCGGCTGATGTCGTTGAGCGCCCTTTTTCTTTCCGCTCCTCGCATATCGTCGTTCATGCCATAGATTACGCGAGTCGGTCCTCGATCGATCGCGCAACGCCGGTGACCGGCCGGCACATTTTTCGGGAGCTGCATGATGGAATATCGTCGTCTGGGAAAGTCGGGTCTGCAAGTGAGCGAGTTCTCGTTCGGCTCATGGGTGACATTCGGCAAGCAGGTCCATGGAGGCGATGCCGTCGACCTCATGAAGCTTGCCTATGACAACGGGGTGAACTTCTTCGACAATGCCGAAGGCTATGAGAGCGGCAAGTCCGAAATCGTCATGGGCGAGGCGCTGAAATCGCTTGGCTGGAGCCGCGACAGCTTCGTCGTCTCGAGCAAGGTCTTCTGGGGCGGCCAGAAGCCGACGCAGCGCGGCCTGTCGCGCAAGCACGTGACCGATGCCTGCCATGCCGCGCTGAAGAGACTTCAGGTCGATTACCTCGACCTCTATTTCTGCCACCGCCCGGATATCGATACGCCGGTCGAGGAAACGGTGCGGGCGATGCACGATCTCGTCGCCCAGGGCAAGGTGCTCTATTGGGGGACGTCGGAATGGTCGGCGCAGCAACTGACGGAAGCCTATGCCGTGGCCCGCGATCTTCGCATCACGCCGCCGACCATGGAGCAGCCGCAGTACAATATCTTCGAACGCCAGAAGGTCGAATCCGACTATCTGCCGCTCTACGACCTCATCGGCCTCGGCACCACGATCTGGTCGCCACTCGCCTCCGGCGTCCTGACCGGCAAATACAATAACGGCGTGCCGGCCGACAGCCGTATGAACCTGCCGGGCTATGAATGGCTGAAGGAGAAATGGTCCAGCGACGCCGGCCGCGCCCAGCTCAAACAGGTTGGCGAACTCGCCAGGCTTGCCGACGAGATCGGCCTGTCGATTACCCATCTCGCTTTGCTGTGGTGCCTCGCCAATCGCAACGTCTCCACCGTCATTCTCGGCGCCTCGCGCGCCAGCCAGCTGCAGGACAATCTCTCGGCCCTTTCGCACAGGCAGAAGATGACGCCTGAGGTGCTGGACCGGATCGACGGGATCGTCGGAAACAAACCGGAAGGCCCGCGTCGGTTCTGAAGCCGTCGTGCGAGACTTTGCGCTATCGACATGCATGAAAACTGAGACCTAAGGTAGTGGCAGTCAGGTCGACAGGCGCGGATCTTTCGAGAGCCGCGCCTGTGGCACCATTCGGCATGTGGGACTAAGTGAGGGCTTCCGCCTGACGAAGGAAGTTCTGGAACTGCTCCTCCGGGACGAACGAACCGCCCGTCGTCCAGAGGATGTGCGTCGCCCGCGACATCTTCTTTTCCTCGATGCCCTGTTCAGCCTGGAAACGCCGGCCTTCCCTGTGACGCAAGAGGAAGTCGGGGCCGAGCAAGGCGGCGGCGGCCGAAGGCTCCAGCTTCTGCCTTTGGGTGATCCAGGCCATGCGAAGCAGCTTGAACAGATCGTCGTCGGCGGCCGTGTAGACGCCGGCGAGCATCTCGCGCATCACATTGGCCACGAAGGCCGACATGCGGGCGACGGCCATGCCGTCGGCTTCGGTCTTGTTGGTCAGGCCGACGTCGTAGACCGACACCAGTTCCTGCGAACCCGACATCATGTGGACGAGGGCGCAGGGCGACTGAACCGGCTCGACGAAGAAGGCGTGCACGTTGTCGCCGAAGATCGCTTTGGCACCGAAGGCGACGCCGCCCGGTGCTCCACCGATGCCGCAGGGCAGGTAGAGGAAGAGCGGATTTTCCTCGTCGATCGTTATCCCACGCTCGTCGAGTTGCGCGGCCAGCTCCGACGCCGCTGCGCTGTAACCGAGGAACAGGTGCCGGGACTGTTCGTCGTCGACGAAATAGATCGTCGGATCGGCGTCGGCGATGTCGCGGGCGTTTTCGACGGCTGTCGTGTAGTCCGCCTCATGCTGGATGGCATCGACGCCGAGCTTCCGCAGGCGCTCGACCTTCCAGGCCTTGGCGTCGGACGACATGTGAACCGTGGCCTTGAAGCCGAGCGCGCGCGCGGCGATGCCGACGCTCAAGCCGAGATTTCCGGTGCTGCCCACCGCCACGCTATTGCTTGAAAATAACGAGCGGGCCTCTTCGGTTGCCAGCTTCCGGATATCCTCGCCGTCAGCGAGCAGTCCCTTCTGACGGGCGAGACTTTCGGCAAACAGGAAAACCTCGTAGACGCCGCCGCGCGCCTTGATCGAGCCGGCAACCGGCAGGTGGCTGTCGGCCTTGATGAAGACGTTGCCGAACTCTCTCGTTCGATAGCCGAGCGCCTCGCGGAGTTCCTTGAGTTCTACCAGTTCGGAGCGGATTTCGCCGCCCGTATCCTTCAGTTCCGGAAAGCATTCGGCAAGAAGCGGCGCCAAGCGCTGCCAGTTCTGGCGCGCGCTCTTCACATCGGCCGGTGAAACCGGCAGGTCCGAGGTATCGATCGCCTGTTTCCGGTAGGATGGATTGAGCCAGAGGGTCGGTCGGCCCGCGAGAACATCAGCGCGAGCGGGAGCACTGGGCAGTATGGTGTTCATGGACATTTCCATTCGTGAGCCGGGCTGCGGTTGGTCAGTGTCTTAGGACGCGGGCGAGAAAAGAGCGAGCTCGGTCGTTTTTCGGATTGTCGAAAAACTCGTCCGGCTTCCCGATCTCGATGATCGAACCTTGGTCGATGTAGACGACGCGGTCGGCGACCTCTCTTGCGAACCCCATTTCATGCGTCACGACCATCATCGTCATGCCCTCGGTGGCCAGTTCCCGCATGACGTCGAGGACTTCGCCGACCATTTCCGGATCAAGCGCGCTCGTGGGCTCGTCGAACAGCATCAGATGCGGCTCCATGGCGAGCGAGCGGGCGATGGCCACGCGCTGCTGCTGGCCGCCGGACAGCTGGCCCGGATATTTGTGCGCATGCGCCTTGAGGCCGACGCGGTCGAGGAGCTTCATCGCGGTCGCTTCGGCCTCTTCCCGCGACTTTTTGCGGACCCGCATCGGGGCGATGGTGATATTGTCCAGCACGGTTTTGTGCGGGAACAGGCCGAATTGCTGGAATACCATGCCGACGCCCTTCCGGATCGCCGCGAGCTCGCGTTCCCCGCCAAGCTTCCGGTCCGCCTCGACGGGCATTTCATAGCCGTCCACAACGAGACTGCCGTTCTGGTACATTTCGAGGCCGTTGACGCAGCGGATGAGGGTCGATTTTCCTGAGCCGCTAGCCCCGAGGATGACCATGACTTCACCGCGTGTGACGGCGAGATCGATGTCCTTGAGCACATGGTGGGCGCCGTAGAACTTGTTCATGCTTTTCATTTCGACGATGGCGTTCATCGTGATGTCTCCGTGTTGGATCGGCTCACCGGGTACTCGTTGCCATATGGTCTTCGAGCTTTCTTGCGGCATAGGTGATCATCGAGCCGACCAGGAAATAGGTGATGAGCAGGAAGGAGAGGACTTCGAAGGTCCGGTCGCCATATTGTGGGTTTGCCAGGATCATCTGCCCTGCGCGGAGAAAATCCGTCAGTCCGATGATGAAGACGAGCGGCGCCGAGTTGAAGATGTCGAGCACGTTGCCGACCAGCGGAGCGACCACGACCCGAAGTGCCTGCGGCAGAACGATCGAGCGGTTGATGTCGAATTCGCTGATGCCGAGAGACTTTGCCGCCTCGATCTGAGCGCGGGGAACCGCCTGAAGGCCGCTCCGCACGTATTCGGCGACGTAGGCGGAATAGAAGATCGTGAACCCGATCATGCCGCGCGCGACGTCGGCCAGTCCCCACTGCGGCGCAAGGACCGGCATCAGGATCCAGATCCAGTAGACGACGAGGATGAGCGGGACCGACCGCATCACCTCGATATACCAGGAGGAAATAATCCGCAGGCTTGAGAGCCGGCTCTGCCGTCCGAATGCGAGCAGGATACCGATCGGCAGGGACAGGACCGACGTCACCAGCGTCAGCAGGACGCTGAGAAGAAGTCCGCCCCAGAGCCCCACGCCCGGAGGCGCCATGACCGCCACGACGACGATGAAGCCGGTGAACGCCGCGGCGGGCATCGCCTTCCTGGACAATGGCACATACGACGTCAGCACCCATCCCAGCGAGGTTGCGGCAACGACGCCTGCCGCAGACAGGGCGTTCTGCGGATCGCCATGATCGGCGATCAAAAGCAGCAACGGCACGAGAACGAGAACCAGCCCATGGTGAGGCTTGAACGAAAACACGCAGCCGAGACCGGCGCCGAGGGTCGCTGCGATGATCGCCGAGGCCGTCCATGCGCGCCACGCCTGATCGGCGGGAAAAACGCCGATCATCAACACCCGCAGGCTCTGCACGATGATATCCCACCTTGCCGTGGTGAGCGCCCAGTCAAGGATCGAATAGGCGAGCCAGAGCGCGCCGGGAATGACCAGCAGCGACAGGGCGACGTCGAAAGGCTTTCCGAACAGGTTGTGGCGGGTCCACTTTATTGAGGTGGCGATCATTGCGACACTCCCATGGGGTTAAGACGGCGGTTCGCCCAGTACACCGACGAACTGATGATCCAGCTGAGGATCAGGTAGGACGCCATGACGATGATGATGCCCTCAAGGCTGTGGCCGGTCTGATTGGCGATCGTCCCGTAAATGTTGAACAGATCCGGATATCCGACCGCGATCCCGAGCGCGGTGTTCTTGGTCAGGCTGATATACTGATTGCCGAAGGAGGGGAGAACGACGCGGAACACTTGCGGAAGGATGATGTCGTTGACGGTGTCGCGCCGGCTGAGCCCAAGCGATCCTGCGGCTTCCCATTGGGCCTTCGGAAGAGCGTCGATCGCGCCGCGGACGGTTTCGGCGATGAAGGAAGCGCTGCTCACGACGATGGCAAGCAGAAGGGCCGCCATCTCCGGGCTGATGCTGGTTCCCCCGCTGGCCTTGAACTTGTTGGCGACGGGGAAATTCACCGTCATCCCGCCGGTCGCGACCAGCAGCCCGAGGCAGACGACCGCCGCGCCGACGCATATCCGCCGCGCTCCACGGATGGGGTCGAATATTGCGCCCAAGGCCGACACTCCTGTGGCGGTGACCAGGATAAGCGAAAGGGTGGATGCGCCGCCGGTCCAAGACAGCGTGGGGACGTATATGCCCTGCTGGCTGACGATAAGGCCGCCGTAGAGCTTTGCTGCAGACGCCATTGGAGGAAAGTGCAGGACGACTGCGAAATACCAGAAGACGAGCTGTATGAGCAGCGGCGTGTTGCGGACGAACTCGACGATCCAGAAACAGAGGTTTCGCACCACCCAGTTCGTGGAGAGACGGCCGACGCCGAGCATCGTTCCGAGGATCGTGCTGAGGATGATTGCCAGCAGTGCGATCTTGGCGGTGTTGAAAATGCCTGTGACGAAAGCCGACGCGATCGACATGTCCGAAGAGAACTGGGCGAGGTTGGGGACGAAGCCTTCACCAGACGTCAGCGTCCATCCTTCGCTGATATCGAAGCCGGCGGTGTTGGCAAGAAAGGAGAAGCTGAACCGTATGCCCTTCTCGGCAAGGCCCGCCTTGACCGCATATGCCAGGATGCCGAGCAGCACGACGACCAGAGCGACGATTCCGAGCTGGATCGCTTCGTGCCGGATGCGATTGCGCAGGCGTCGCGACCTCAGTCTATCACTCTCTGCCATGCCGCGGATCGCATTCGTTTCGTGGATTGTCATGTTCAGGCTCCAAGAGCTTGGGGGGCGAAACGTTGTGGTTCCGACCCCCGGCCGGCATCAGTTCCAGAGCGGCGAGTAGATGGCGCCACCCTGCGTCCACAAGGCGTTCGGCGTGCCGTTGCGGTCGAGATACATCTTGGTCTTCGGACCGAGGTTGCGATCATAGGCCTCGCCGTAGTTGCCGACGGCCTTGATCGCCTGAGCAATGAAGTCGTCGGAGAGGCCGAAGTCCTTGCCGTAGCCGCCGCCGACACCGAGGAACTTCTGAATGAAGGGATCTTCGCTCTTCAGCTTTTCGGCCAGATTGGCCTGGGTGATCTCGGACTCCTCGGCCTGGAAGAGGCCGTATTCGATCCAGCGCAGCGCGTTGCGCCACTTGGAGTCGTTGGCAGCCACGAAGCCGCCGAACGGGGACTTGTCCAGCGTATCCGGGAGGATCAGATAGTCGGCAGGCTTCGGCGCATTCCCCGCCCAGGCGGCAAGGGCTGATCTGTCGGTGCTCATCGCATTGCAACGACCCGCGTTGAGAGCGGAGAAAAGCTTCTCGAGGTTTTCATAGGTCAGGACCTTGGAGTCCTTCCAGCCACGCGCCTTGAAGGCAGCAGCCAGAACCGTCTCGGTGGCCGATCCCTGGGTGGTGCAGATCGTTGCGCCATCGAGGTCTGCGAATTCCTTGATCCCGGCATCAGTTTTCACCATGAGGCCGGTGCCGTCGTAGAAGTTGATCGGCAGAAAATCGATCGCGATTGACGATTCGCGCGCCGGTTTGATCGTGGTGTGGGCGAAGACGACATCGACCTGGCCGGTGAGGACAGCATCAAAGCGGCTCTTGTCGGTCACCGTGATGAACTTGACCTTGGAGGCGTCGCCGAGAACGCCGGCGGCAACCGCTTTGCAGAAGTCGACGTCGAGCCCTTCCATCTGTCCGGTCGTGGTATTGAGATAGCCGAAGCCGGGAGCGGTGTTGTCGGTGCCGCAGTTGAGCACACCGCGCTGCTTGACCGTGTCGAGAACGGAGGCGGAAGCATTGGCCGCCGTGAACGCAACGCCTGCGAAAACGCCGGCAGTCAGGATTTTGAGTAGTTTCATCGAAGTTCCCCTTTCGGATCGCGTAGTGATGGTGACGCCAAATCAATGAGCGATGGCTCGATCGAAAGTCCGGTAAGACGCTGGAGGCGTTATCGCCTTTCTGACTGCGTCGTTCCCACTATTGGCCAAGGTCTGCGCGCGATCCTCGCTCCCAGTCCCATCAATTGGCAGATGGAGAGTAGGAGTGGGGTTCATTCAAATCTACTTAATTCTCCTGAGGTGATACATTAGGAAATCTGTTGTTTTGTCGCCTGGATGCCATGTTGAGGTGGTCGGCATGGGGCTGGTTGCGCCGGCACCCAGCGTCAAGACAGCGGCGGCTTCTCGGCCATTCGGTCAAGGAACACCTGAAGGGCCGGACTGCGCTTTTCCTCTTTGCGGAAGGCGATAAATATCCTCCGGCGGATTTCTGGAACGAGCCTGCAGACCCAGACGTCTTCGAGATCATAGCTGGCGCGCAGGCCAGGCAGGATCGAGATGCCGTAATTCTGCCGGATCAGCGCAATGGTCACTTCGAATCCCTTGCACCTCGCCACGATGTTGGGCTTGAAGCCCTCTTCCTGACAGGCCTCCACCAGCATCCTCGTATAGGTGTCGGAAGCGGTGTCGATCGCCCACCGGTCCTCCCGAAGCTCATGCAGGCCAACGGTCGGCCGCTCCGACAGCCTGTGATCCTTGGAGACCATGACGTTGAAGACGTCCTCCATCAGGAAAATCGTCTCGATGTTGGGATCGAGCGCGCCGGTCGGTATATTCAGGTCATCGATAATCGCGACATCCGTCTGCCAGCTTCGCAGCGCGGCAACGCTTTCGCCCGGCTCCATTTCTTCGAATTGGACGGTGAGGTGAGGGTGCCTTTCGGCGAGATCGTAGACGACCTTCGGAATGACGGCGGCCGCCACGGAAGGAAACGCCGCCACCCGAAGTTCGCCGGAAACGACGCTTTTCAATTCGGCGATGTCGGCTTTCGCCGATTCGATTTCGATGAGGATCTTCTCTGCCCGCAGCACCAGTTGCTGGCCGGCGGGCGTCATGACAACGCCCCGCCCGCGTCGCTCGACGAGCCGTATGCCCACCTCTTCTTCAAGAAGCGCAATTTGCTGCGACACGGCCGACGGCGAGACGTGTAAGGCTTCTGCCACCGCCGCCATGGTCTTGCGGATCGACAGTTCACGCAGTGCTCGCAGACGTCCGACATCCATAACGACCTCCTCGCAGCTTCGAAATCATTAGCATGTCTGAACGTATAAGCAAATATTATTAACTTTTTCTGGTGTTTCGATCGATCTAGGGTTCGCCTCACGAATTCGAGGAATTGGAGAACTCAGATGACCAACGCTGCAAGGGTGCATTTCAACACCACCGTCCAGGAGGCTGATCCACTCGTCGCCGATGCCCTCGCCTCCGAGCGGGCCCGCCAGCAGAACCAGATTGAGCTCATCGCCTCGGAGAATATCGTCAGCCGCGCGGTTCTGGACGGCTTGGGCCATGAGATCACCAACAAGACGCTCGAAGGCTATCCGGGCAATCGTTTTCACGGTGGCGGGCAGTTCGTCGACATTGCCGAGCAGGCCGCGATCGACCGCGCCAAGCAACTGTTCAATTGCGGCTACGCCAACGTCCAGCCGCACTCGGGGACGCAGGCCAACCTGGCCGTCTTCTTCCTGCTTCTGAAGCCAGGCGAAAAGGTGCTTTCGCTCGACCTTGCGGCCGGCGGCCACCTGTCGCACGGCATGAAGGCGAACCTGTCGGGCCGCTGGTTCGACGCCAACAATTACAGCGTCAACCCGCAGAACGAGGTCATCGACCTTGATGAGATGGAACGCATCGCCGAAGAAATCCGCCCGAAGCTGCTGATCACCGGTGGTTCGGCATATCCGCGCGAACTCGACTTCGAGCGCATGTCGAAGATCGCCAAGAAGGTCGGCGCCCATTTCCTGGTGGATATGGCCCACATCGCCGGCCTCGTTGCCGGCGGCGTCCATCCTTCGCCGTTCCCGCATGCCGACATCGTGACGTGCACCACCACAAAGACGCTGCGCGGTCCGCGTGGCGGCCTGATCCTCACCAACAACGAGGAATGGTACAAGAAGCTGCAAGCCGCGGTATTTCCCGGCGTCCAGGGATCGCTGCACAGCAACGTCCTGGCCGCCAAGGCGATCTGCCTGGGTGAAGCCCTTCGCGACGATTTCAAGCTCTATGCCCGCCAGGTCGTTGAAAACGCGAAAGTTCTCGCCGAAACGCTGGCGGATCGTGGCGTTCGCATCGTTTCCGGCGGCACCGACACCCACATCGTTCTGCTCGATCTGTCGAGCAAAGGACTGATTGGAAAGCAGGCCGAGACGCTGCTCGCCAAGGCGAACATCACCTCCAACAAGAACCCGATCCCTGGCGACAGTCCACGTCCTCCGGAGTGGGTCGGCATGCGCCTTGGCTCCTCCGCAGCGACGACGCGCGGCCTGAAGGAAGAGGAGTTCCGGGTTCTCGGCCACGTCATCGCGGACCTCATCGACGCCGAAACGAAGGGCAGGACCGACGAGATCGTCGGAACCGCCAGGGCAAAGATCGCGGAATTGACCGCGAAGTTCCCGATCTACGGCCACTAGGGCAACGTACCCATGCGGAAGTGCCCCGCCCAGATCTCCGGGCGCGGCATTTTGCCGGTTCGAGCTTGGATGCAATGGAGCACACCATGGGAATGGACAGATTCACACGCGCCGCAAACATCGACGGCAAAGAGTATGCAGCAAGGCTCATCGAGCGCATCAAGGCCGATGTCAAAACGCTGCAGGCAACGACTGGAGCCGTTCCCGGTCTGGCCGTCGTTCTGGTGGGGCACGACCCGGCAAGCGCAATTTATGTGGCTTCAAAGCACCGTCAGACGGTTGCCGCCGGAATGCGGTCCTTCGAATACCGGCTTGCTGCGGAAACCACGCAGGGCGAACTTCTTGACCTCGTGCATCACCTTAACAATGATGCAGAAGTACATGGAATTCTTGTTCAGTTGCCGCTGCCGGCGCATTTGGATCCGAACGCCGTGATCCAGGCCATCAATCCCGACAAGGATGTCGACGGCTTCCATGTGTCGAATGCGGGCCGCCTTGCCACCGGCAACCCGGCTTTGGTTCCCTGCACCCCTCTCGGCTGCATGATGCTCATCAAGGATACGCTCGGCGAGAGCCTCTCCGGCCTTCATGCTGTCATCGTCGGCAAGTCCAATATCGTTGGAAAACCGATGGCGCAGATGCTGATGAACGCCCACTGCACCGTCACGGTCGTTCACTCGCAGACAAGGAACGCGGCAGAACTTTGCCGGGCGGCCGACATTCTTGTCGTCGCGGCCGGTCGGGCGGGCCTGGTTCGTGGTGACTGGATCAAGCCCGGCGCAGTCGTCATCGACGTCGGCATCAACCGGATCCAGGACGGCGAAAAATCGCGGATCGTCGGTGACGTGGCGTATGGCGAAGCCGGCCACGCGCGCGCCATCACGCCGGTGCCGGGCGGCGTCGGCCCGATGACGATCGCATGCCTGCTGTCCAACACGCTCACCGCATTCCGCGGCCATCACGCGATGATCGCCGCGGCCTGAGACGACAAACAAGGAGATAGACATGACCATCACGGCCCCTCGCTACGCTCTGCGTGTCGCATGCCCGTCGATCCGCGGCGTGACGGCCGCCATCGCCGGCTATCTCTCCCAGAACGGCTGCAACATCTCCGACAGCGCGCAATTCGACGACGCCGACACCGGCCGCTATTTCATGCGGATCAGCTTCCAGCCGCATGACGGCCATACGCTTGACCAGCTTCGTCAAGGCTTCGAGCCGATCGCCAGGAAGTTCGAGGCGAAGGCCGAATTCTTCGACGAAGCCGAAAAGAAGAAGGTGATCCTGATGGTGAGCCGCTTCGGCCACTGCCTCAATGATCTCCTCTATCGCTGGCGCATCGGGGCGCTGCCGATCGACATCGTCGGCGTGATCTCCAACCACACGGATTACCAGCGGGTCGTCGTGAACCACGACATCCCATTCCACTGCATCAAGGTGACTAGGGAAAACAAGCCGGAGGCCGAGGCGAAGCAGATGCAGATCGTCGAGGAGTCGGGCGCTGAACTCATCGTGCTGGCCCGCTATATGCAAGTCCTGTCCGACGACATGTGCCGCAAGATGTCCGGCAGGATCATCAACATCCACCACTCCTTCCTGCCGAGTTTCAAGGGCGCCAATCCCTATAAGCAGGCATTCGAACGGGGCGTGAAGCTCATCGGCGCGACGTCGCACTACGTCACCGCAGACCTCGACGAAGGCCCGATCATCGAGCAGGACATCGTCCGCGTCACCCATGCGCAGAGCGGCGAGGACTATGTCAGCCTCGGCCGCGACGTCGAAAGCCAGGTGCTCGCCCGGGCCATCCACGCCCACATCCATGGCCGGGTGTTCATCAACGGCAACAAGACTGTCGTCTTCCCGGCTTCACCCGGCTCCTACGCGTCGGAGCGCATGGGCTGATTGCCAAGAGGGTCGTGGTCTTACGCTCTGGCATCGTCAGCGTGACCTCAGCGCAACGACAATAGATGGTTCGGACTGCCGCATCGAGAGCTGCCTGTGACCGCCGCCCGGCTGCATGCCGCCAACATCAGGAGTTTTGCGTGGTTAAAATCTTCAACCCGTCCGACGCCGCAGGCGAACGGATGGACGAGATAGCATCACATATTCTTTCCAGGCCACGCAGAACCTGCGAACGGGGACTGGCAAGGTTGAGGCGTATTCGCTGTCTGCCATTTTCGACGAACATTTCTCCGCCTTCGAGAATGACGCCGGCGTTTTCGATGAAAAACCTGGTGAGATTGAGGGAGGCTGGCAGATAGACGGAAAGATCGACCCAGGCGAGATAGGTCGCGTCGGGAATTTGGAAGTCGGCCTGCGGCAGGCGTCGCCGTAGGAACTCGCTAACCAGCGCAAAATTGCCGTCAAGATAATCGCGCAACTCCTCCAGCCACGGCTCGCCGTGGCGATAGACGCCAACAGCGGCCGCCAGGCTGATCGGGTTCACAAACGGGTAGTGGTTTTTTCTCCAAACGGCGCGTAGATCGGCATCGGGGATGACGACCGTCGCGATCATCATGCCCGCCAGATTGAAGGTCTTGCTCACAGCCATACAGGTGATGATGTCCCTGCAGCCGGGAAAAAGCTTGGCTAAGGGCGTGTGGCGACGATCCCTGCGTAGCAGGTCGCAGTGGATCTCGTCCGAAACGATCTTCACCCCGTTGGCGATGCAGATCTCGCCGAGCCGTCGCAGCTCTTCGTCCGTCCATATGCGCCCCGTCGGGTTGTGTGGGTGGCACAGAAAGAACAACTTGACGGCCGGGTCGCTGGCCTTCTGTTCGAAATCGCAAAAATCGATGGCGTAGCTTCCATCAACCTCGAGCAGCGGTGAGGTCACCAATGTCCTACCACGCTGGTTCGCCGCGTGTTTGAAATAGCCATAGGCGGGCGTGAGGGTGAGTACCCGTTCGTTCGGCGCACATATGTAGTCGACTAGGCTGAACAGGGCCGGAATAACGCCGAGGGAAACTTGCATCTCCTCCCGCTCGACCCGCCAGTCGTATCTTTTCAGACACCAGTCCCCGAAGACGTCGTAAAGCCCGTCGTCGAAATTCATGGTGTAGCCGAAGATCGGGTGCTTCAGCCGCTCAGTCATCGCATCGATGGCCGCCGGGGGCACGGCAAACTGCATATCCGCGACCCACATCGAGATGAGATCGGACCTCGGGACAGAGACGACCGCCGCATTCTCGCCGCCACCGAACAAATAGCTGTCAAACCCTTCCGCCGATAGGGCGTTGGTGCCATGGCGGGAGATTATGCGGTCAAAGTCGAAGCTCATAAACGTCAGACCTTTGCGGGTTGAGACAGGTTCGTGGGCCGGCTTGTCCGATCGAACCGACAATGTCGCCGACCGTACACGCAATTCGACGCTTGATGCTTCTAAAGTCTCCCAGCATACTCAGATAAGATGGAAGATTCTGCTACGGTTGAACGATATGGATCAGATTGATTTCAAGATTATCCGCGAATTGCAGAAGGATGGACGCCTGTCCAATCAGGAGCTGAGTGAAAGGATCAATCTCTCGCCGTCACCGTGCCACCGGCGCGTTCGCATACTCGAAGAGTCGGGCGTGATCGAAGGTTACACCGCACGTATCAGCCACCGCGCACTTGGAATGCCGGTCATCGCCTTCATAACGGTTCGTCTTGCATCCCAGAGCAAGAACTCGATGGCCAGATTCGAGGAAGGAGTGGGTCGAACCAGCGAGATCACGGCATGCTATCTCATGTCGGGGCGTCAGGATTATCTCCTCCAGGTCTTTACGGCATCACTTGATACCTATGAGGAGTTCGTCCGCGAAAAACTGGCGGAATTGCCTGGAATCGGCTCATGGGAAACCAATTTCGTTTTTGGCGAAATCAAGAAGGGATACATTGTCCCAGATATCCGAGTGAGCACCTCATAGCCTGTCGCAGAACTCCCGCAGGCCGTCTGAAAACCCCTTTCACGAACCGCCCTGAGGGTATTGGGACAGTCTGTAGGAGTTGCACGACATCCCCTACGATAAAGCGGGTGGATCGACGATTCCCAAGGAACGGAGCTTCCTCAGGTCCTCCAGGAATCGGTCACGTATCTTCTTCGGCTTAGTGAGCGGCGTCGCCAACACGGCGTCCTCGTCCCCCGTTCGCAGAAAATGAGATACCCACGGCCCCCAGGCATTGGTCTCGTAGAACTTGGGCCTCCAGTCCGAAGGAACGTTCTCCCTCCGCACGATGCCCTGAGTTTCCAGGTCAAGCCTGAACAGACGTGCCGGAATGCCTTCGCAGTCGAAGCTTGTGAATTGGGCCTTCGAGATGTCGATCGCCCAGTCCGTATTTTCGTAAAACGTTTGGCGGCTCTCGTCGTAGATCGCCTGCATTCGGGCATCCGGCAGGGACGTCACCGATCTATTGATCTTGAATGCAGAGACCCTGCCGGTGAATGTCACGCGCCGAAACAGGGAGCCCCAGAAGATCGTCAGGTCGTTCGCGGTTGAATTGGCGACCGTTGCGTCGCAGAAGATCGCCGGGCCGATCTGGCAGCCGACGAATTTGCATTGGTCGAGGTGGACGTTTTGCACCTGCGATCTCGATCCATCGGGCCTTTCATCCGATAGTAGGCAATTGTCGAAAAGGCAGTCGTGAAATCTCAGACCCACGAACCTCAGACCTGCGTCTCGATCCTTGAGCCTGGTAAAGGTCTGGCCTTCAATGAACTGCTCTCTTTCGGCCCGTGTGATTGGCGGTTGCTTCCGCCAGGACCATAGCTTGTCAAACATTCTCAGACCTTGCGACACGTTTTGCGATGATACTAAACGACGTAGCGGATACTAGGCAAACCGCCCCAAAACGCTGAGGTCGATTCCTACTGGTGATCGTACATGGTAGAGTTTGCCATGGCCCATCTTTCAGGAACAGATCGCGCGCAATTGCTGCTTTTGCCGGAAGCGGTGGACGATTATGTCGGCCCGGACAACCCGGTCCGCTTCATCGAGACCTTCGTGGACGGCCTCGATCTTGCTGCCGCAGGCTTTGTGCGGGTGGCTGCGAAGGAGACCGGCCGTCCGGGTTATGATCCGGCCGATCTTTTGAAGCTCTACGTGTACGGCTACATCAACCGGGTGCGATCCAGCCGGCGGCTCGAGGCCGAGGCCCATCGCAATATCGAGGTCATCTGGCTGCTGCGGCACCTGAAGCCGGACTTCCGCACTATCGCCGATTTCCGCCGCGTGAACCGGTCGGCCTTCAGGCAGGTGTTCCGTGAGTTCGTCATCCTGTGCCGTCAGCTCGACCTGTTCGGACGGGAACTGCTGGCAGTGGATGGGACTCGCATCAAGGCGGTGAACAACAAGGACCGCAACTTCACGCGTGGAGCGTTGACGAAGTTCATCCGCGAAGCCGACGAGAAACTGGCCGATTACATGAAGCGGCTTGATGAGGGCGATGCAGAAGAGGAGAAAGCCAGCAGCAATGGCGGCGGTTCCGGCCCCTGCGATGGCAAACTCGCGGAAAAGATTGCGGCGATCAAAGGCAAGCGGGATCGTCATAAGGCACTGCTGGATGAACTGGACAAAACCGGCGAGGACCAGATCTCGCTGACCGATCCGGATGCCCGCGCCATGGCGCGTATGACGAAGGTGGGCGTCGGCTACAATATCCAGCTTGCCGTTGATGTGAAGCACAAGCTGATCGCCGAGCAGGAAGTTTGTAACCAGGTACTGGATATGGGGCTTCTTGCGCCGACGGTCGAGGCAGCGATGGAAACGCTCGGTATCGACAGGATCGATGCGGTGGCAGACCGGGGCTACTTCAAGATCGAGGATATCGAGGCTTGCGAGAAGGCCGGTATCACCGCCTATGTTCCCAAACCGATCCGCGGTCCGGCCGTCGCCCAGGGCTTCTTTTCCAAGGAGCAATTCCGCTACGATCCGGACAAGGACATTTACCTTTGCCCAGCAGACCAGGTGCTCTCACCCCGTCACTTTGGAAAATCGCGCGACAATGTGAAGATCGACTACGTCAACCGCGACGCCTGCAAGGCGTGCGCCATGCGCGACCGCTGCACCAAAAGCTTCCGTCGCGTCTCGCGCCTTGAGAAAGAAGCGGTGCTTGACCGCATGGCAACGCGTCTCGCCGCCCGGCCCGACATTCTGAACCGGCGGCGAGAAAGCGTCGAGCATCCGTTCGGGACGATAAAACAGTGGATGTATCAGGGCACATTCCTGATGCGCAGCCTGGAAAACGTCCGGGGGGAGTTCAGCCTGACGGCGCTCGCCTACAACATCAAAAGAGCCATCACCCTTGTCGGCGTTGCGGGTCTAATTGCCGCCCTAAGGGCATGACAGGTCGCCCTACGCACTTTTTTTGAACCATACAGGGGCGAACAGATGCCCAATCATGCCTTCTCGGGCCCTTCAAACGACGAAATCAGAAAAACCCCGGCGCACGCAGAGTTCCGGCACTATCCAGCGTATGCCATCATTCATCCAAAGAGTTTTTGGACGCTCTGCCCGGTTAAAGCGACCATCTCGGATGCGAAGTTGCAGACTAAGGTTTCTGCAGCTTCGTAAAGGCCTGTGAGACTTCCTCGGTCCAAGGCGTTTCACATAGCCTCGTCGATCATGCCGAATACCGCTTGGACGAAGTCGCGCTCCGCGAAGACGGCGGGTGGCTGGATGATGACGGTGCGCGGACGCCGCAGGGCGAGTGGAATGACAATATGCCTGGGCAACGCTCCATTGTGTCGGTCCCAGAGCTTGGCGTGGCTTGACAATGTGAAGGAGGGCGTTGCATTTTCGCCACAATGCGTTGCTTAAAGGTCACGCAAGGGTTTTGGACTTCGCTCCCGATCGAGTCGTTGCAGCGCTGGCTTTCTTGAGCCGGCGTTCTTTGGTTTCGATCGGCTGGCGAGGGCGGTGGGTGCCGCCTGAAGAGAGGCCGAATGACGCAGGATGGGGTATCGCCGGCAGCGGCGGGCGAGGCGGTGACCACGGTGACCGATCGCCGCGCCCTTTTCGCCGTGCCGGGCCTGGTGCTTGCCGGCGGCGCGCTTCTCTGCGCCACGGCCACACTTTTCGTGCTGCTTGGTCTCACCCCGATCGCGCCGAGTTCGCATGTCGTCATCACCTCGGTGATCGTCAACTCCTTCTTCGTCCTGACGCTGCTGGCGCTGATAGCCCGCGAGGTGGCAAGGCTGCTCAAAGCGCGCACCCGGGGCAGGGCGGCGGCACGCCTGCATATCCGCATCGTCGTGCTCTTCTCGATCGTCGCGATCACGCCGGCGATTCTCGTCGCCATCTTTGCCAGCATCACGCTGAATGCCGGCCTCGACCGCTGGTTTGCGCTGCGCACCCAGTCGATCGTCAGTTCGTCGCGCAATATCGGCCAGGCCTATATGATGGAAAACGCCAGCTACCTGCAGGGGCAGACGGTTTCCATGGCCAATGACCTGGAGCGCAACCGTGCACTCTACAGCCTCGACCGGACGGGCTTTGCCGACCTGATGACCCGCCAGGCGAGGGGCCGCGGCCTGCTCGGTTCCTTTCTCGTCGAGCGCGACGGCTCGGTGATCGTTCAGGCCGACATCGCCACCGAAAAGCCGTTGCCGGCAATTCCGCAGGACGCGCTGGAGAAGGCCGCTGCCGGCCAGCCGACGCTGATTCCGCCTGGTGTTACCAACCTCGTCGGCGCCATCATCAAGCTCGATGCCATCCAGGGCACCTTCCTTTATACGGTGCGCGCCGTCGATCCCAAGGTCATGGGCGCCATGCGCATGATGGAGGAGAACGCCACCGAATACCGGTCGATGGAAGCCAACCGCTTCTCGCTGCAGATCGCCTTCGCCGTGCTCTATATCGGCTTCGCGCTGATTGTGCTGCTCGCGGCGATCTGGACTGCGATCGCGGTTGCCGACCGTATCGTCCGGCCGATCCGGCTGTTGATCACTGCGGCCGACAGCGTCGCATCGGGCAATATGGATATCGTCGTGCCGGTGCACGCCGTCGATGGCGACGTCGCCAATCTGTCGCGTACCTTCAACAAGATGATCTCGGAAATCCGCACCCAGCGCGACGAGATCCTCGAGGCCAAGGACGAAGTCGACGACCGCCGCCGCTTCATCGAGGCGGTGCTGTCGGGTGTGACCGCCGCCGTCATCGGCGTCGAGCACGACCGCCGTATCGCCATCGTCAACAGTTCGGCCGAGACGCTGATGTCGCTGTCGGCCGACGAGATGCTTGGCAAGCAGCTGGCCGACATCGCGCCCGAGGTCGATCAGGTGCTGAGCGAGGCTGCGTCGCGTCATCGCGGCGATTTCCGCAAGCAGATCGCGCTCGTGCGCGGCGGCACGGTGCGCACACTGAGCGTGCAGGTCACCCGCGAGGAAGTGCGCGATATGAGCGAATCCTATGTGATCACGCTCGACGACATCACCGATCTCGTCATCGCCCAGCGCTCGACCGCCTGGGGCGACGTGGCAAGGCGCATCGCCCATGAGATCAAGAACCCGCTGACGCCGATCCAGCTGTCCGCCGAGCGCATCCAGCGCCGTTACGGCAAGCAGATCGACCCGGACGACCGAACCGTCTTCGATCAGTGCACGGATACGATCATCCGCCAGGTCGGCGATATCGGCCGCATGGTCGACGAATTCTCCGCCTTTGCCCGCATGCCGAAGCCGACCAAGGAGCCGAGCGACCTGCGCGATATCCTGCGTGATGCGATCTTCCTGCGCGAGATGGGCAACAATCACGTCACCTTCGGGCAGGATTTCGGCGACCAGCCGCTGGAAGGCCTGTTCGACAGCCGCATGCTCGGCCAGGCTTTCGGAAATCTGATCAAGAATGCCGTCGAGGCGATCGAGGCCGTGCCGAGCGACGAACGAGACGAGCGCAAGATTCTGGTGCGCGCCGCCTTCGACGCCGGCCGCGACCGCTTCACCGTCGATGTCATCGACAATGGCCGTGGTCTGCCGGTGGAGAACCGCCACAGCATTCTGGAACCCTATATGACGATGCGCGAGAAGGGCACCGGCCTCGGCCTCGCCATCGTCAAGAAGATCATCGAAGAACATGGCGGGCAGCTCGAGCTGCACGATGCGCCCGCCGATTTTGACCGGGGAAGAGGGGCCATGATCCGCGTGCATCTGCCACGCCGGGATCCGACGCCCGCCTCTCCCGCAGCCAATGACAAGGAAAGCGTTTATGGCCTCTGATATTCTCGTCGTCGACGACGAGCACGATATTCGCGAGATCGTTTCCGGCATTCTCTCCGACGAGGGACACGAAACGCGCACGGCCCATGACAGCGACAGCGCGCTGGCGGCGATATCAGACCGGGTGCCGCGGCTGATCTTCCTCGATATCTGGATGCAGGGCAGCAAGCTCGATGGCCTGTCGCTGCTCGACGAGATCAAGACCCGCCATCCGGATCTGCCGGTGGTGATGATCTCGGGCCATGGCAACATCGAGACCGCCGTCTCGGCGATCAAGCGCGGCGCCTTCGATTTTATCGAAAAGCCTTTCAAGGCCGACCGGCTGATCCTGATCGCCGAACGGGCGCTTGAGAATTCCAAGCTGAAGCGCGAGGTCTCCGAGCTGAAGCGCCGCACCGGCGACGCGTTGGAGCTGATCGGCACCTCGGTCGCCGTGTCGCAGCTGCGCCAGACCATCGAGAAGGTCTCGCCGACCAACAGCCGCATCATGATCCTCGGCGCATCCGGCTCCGGCAAGGAGCTGGTGGCGCGGATGATCCACAAGAAGTCGACCCGCGCCAACGGTCCCTTCGTGGCGATCAACGCTGCCAACATCACGCCGGATCGCATGGAAGTGGCGCTGTTCGGCACCGAGGGCACGCCCGGCCAGGCGCGCAAGATCGGCGCGCTCGAGGAAGCTCATCGCGGCATCCTCTATCTCGACGAAGTCGGCGAGATGCCGCGCGAAACGCAGAACAAGATCCTGCGTGTGCTTGTGGATCAGCAGTTCGAGCGCGTCGGCGGCTCCAAGCGCGTCAAGGTCGATGTCCGCATCATCTCCTCCACAGCCTATAATCTCGAAAGCCGTATCGCCGAAGGGTGGTTCCGCGAGGATCTCTATCATCGCCTCGCCGTCGTGCCGGTGCGGGTGCCGGCGCTGGCCGAGCGACGCGAGGACATTCCCTTCCTCGTCGACCAGCTGATGCGTCAGATTTCCGAGCAGGCCGGCATCCGTCCACGCCGCATCGGCGACGACGCCATGGCCGTGCTGCAGGCGCACGACTGGCCTGGTAATATCCGCCAGCTGCGCAACAATATCGAGCGGCTGATGATCCTTGCCCGCACCGACGGGCCGGATGCGCCGATCACCGCCGACATGCTGCCGACCGATCTCGGCGACATGCTGCCCAAGGTCTCGGCCAAGAACGACTATCACATCATGACGCTGCCGTTGCGCGAAGCCCGCGAGATGTTCGAGAAGGATTACCTGATCGCCCAGATCAACCGCTTCGGCGGCAATATCTCACGCACCGCCGAGTTCGTCGGCATGGAGCGTTCGGCGCTGCATCGCAAGCTGAAGTCGCTCGGCGTCTGATCTTTCCGGCGCGGCCATTGCCACGCCGCATTCCCTTATAGCTTTCTGCAAGACCAGGTTTCCCATGCCGAGAATTGCCTATGTGAATGGCCGTTACGTCAAGCATTCCGATGCCAGCGTGCATATCGAGGACCGCGGTTACCAGTTCGCCGATGGCGTCTACGAGGTCTGCGAGGTGCGTCACGGCTATATCGTCGACCTCACGCGCCATCTGAACCGTCTCGACCGTTCGCTCGGTGAACTCAGCATTGCCTGGCCGATGAGCCGGGCGGCGCTGACGCAGGTCATCCGCGAGACGTTGCGCCGCAATCATGTCCGCAACGGGCTTTTCTATATGCAGGTGACGCGCGGCGTGGCGCGCCGCGATCATGTCTTCCCGGCCGAAGGAACGCCGCCGTCGCTTGTCATCACCGCCAAGAGCACCGATCCCAAAATCATCGCCGCCAAGAATGCCAACGGCATCAGGGCGATCACCGTTACCGACAATCGCTGGGACCGCGTCGACATCAAATCCGTTGGCCTGCTGCCGAATGCCATGGCCCGCCAGCAGGCCAAGGAGGCCGGCGCCCAGGAGGCGATCTATGTCGATGGCGACGGCATGGTGAAGGAAGGGGCGGCGACCAATATCTGGATCGTCGATTCCGAGGGAACGCTGGTGACGCGGCCGGCCGAACACGGCATCCTGCGCGGCATTACCCGCACCACATTGATGGATGTCGCAGCCAAGCTCGGCTTGAAGATCACCGAGCGGAACTTCTCGGTTTCCGAGATGCTCGCCGCCCGCGAGGTCTTCCTGACCGCAGCCACAAGTATTTGTTTTCCGGTCGTTTCCGTCGATGGCCAGACGATCGCCAACGGTCATCCCGGCAGTGTCTCGCAGAAAGTCCGCGAAGCCTTTTTCGACGTTGCGGAAAAGATTGCGATTTGATACCAAGATTTGCTGGACGGGTGGAATGAGGGTGCCACCGGTCTTGCATGGTGAGGTTGATTGATACTCCACCGGCCAACTCAGGTCGGCAATAAAGAAAGAAGCGGCGCGATGGCGGAACGTTCTCAGAATCTTCAGGATCTATTTCTCAATACTGTTCGCAAGCAAAAGATTTCCCTGACAATCTTTTTGATCAACGGCGTGAAACTCACGGGCGTTGTTACCTCTTTCGACAATTTCTGTGTTCTTCTTCGCCGTGACGGCCATTCGCAGCTCGTGTATAAACATGCGATCTCGACGATCATGCCGGGCCAGCCCATGCAGATGTTCGAGAGCGAAGAAGCAGCGTCCTAACAGGATCAGCCGTCATTTCGACACGCGATACCAAGAACGATTCGATCATCCCTGAGGCCGCCAAGCACAGGGACGATATGCGCGCGACCGTCGTCGTGCCGGTTCTGAAGTCGCGCAGCCGCGGCGGCCAGAGCGAATCGGCCTCGACCCGCACGCCGGAAAGCCGGCTGGAAGAAGCGACCGGTCTTGCCCAGGCGATCGACCTCGACGTGGTCAACGGCCAGGTCGTGCCGGTCAACGATCCGAGACCGGCGACATTGCTCGGCACCGGCAAGATCGAGGAGATCAAGGCGCTGCTCGACGAGCGCGATTCCGGTCTCGTCATCGTCGATCATCCACTGACCCCGGTGCAGCAGCGCAATCTCGAAAAGGAATGGAACGCCAAGGTCATCGACCGGACGGGCCTCATCCTCGAAATCTTCGGCCGCCGCGCCTCCACCAAGGAAGGCACGCTGCAGGTCGATCTCGCCCATCTGAATTACCAGAAGGGCCGGCTGGTCAGAAGCTGGACCCACCTTGAACGCCAGCGCGGCGGCGGCGGCTTCATGGGCGGCCCGGGCGAAACCCAGATCGAAGCCGACCGGCGGATGCTGCAGGACCGCATCATCAAGCTCGAACGCGAGCTGGAGCAGGTGGTGCGCACCCGCCAGCTCCACCGCGCCAAGCGCCGCAAGGTGCCGCACCCGATCGTGGCGCTCGTCGGTTATACCAATGCCGGCAAATCGACGCTGTTCAACCGCATCACCGGCGCCGGCGTGCTGGCCGAAGACATGCTCTTTGCCACGCTTGACCCGACGCTGCGCCGCATGAAGCTGCCGCACGGCCGCACCGTCATCCTGTCCGACACTGTCGGCTTCATCTCCGACCTGCCGACCCATCTCGTCGCCGCATTCCGGGCAACGCTGGAAGAGGTGCTGGAAGCCGATCTCATCCTGCATGTCCGCGACATGTCCGATGCCGACAACCAGGCGCAGAGCTCCGACGTCATGCGCATTCTCGGCGACCTCGGCATCGACGAGGCCGAAGCCGGTAAGCGGCTGATCGAGGTCTGGAACAAGATCGACCGGCTGGAGCCCGAGGTCCACGACGCCATGATGCAGAAATCATCAGGCGCCAGCAACGTCGTCGCCGTTTCGGCCGTCAGCGGCGAGGGCGTCGACACGCTGATGGACGAGATCAGCCGCAGGCTCTCCGGCGTTATGACCGAAACCACCGTCCGCCTGCCCGTCGACAAGCTGGCGCTGCTGCCCTGGCTCTACGACCACGCGATCGTCGACGGCCGCGAGGACAACGAAGACGGCTCGATCACACTCGACCTGCGCCTCTCCGAAACCGAAGCTGCCGAACTCGAACGCCGCATCGGAAATGGGCCGAAGCCGCCGCGCGAGGATTGGGAGCGGTGAGCGGGCCTTCGGGCGCGCGCTTTCCTCCATCCTCTTAAGCGGCGGATCGGACAGCTCAGCAAGGGCCGAATGGCTCGATTGAGTGAGAGGAAGCAGGGACGTTGCCACATCTCCCTTCTCCCCAGCGGGGAGAAGATGCCGGCAGGCAGATGAGGGCGTGAGCGGCAAAGCCGCGAATGCGCTGAGCGCAGGCGAAGGGCAATGAATGGTGGGCCGTGTGGCCCCTCATCCGACCCTTCGGGCCACCTTCTCCTCGCTGGGGAGAAGTGGGAGAAGGGGAGAAAGCTCACTCAGCCCCAGCCATCACAGCCCGCTCAATCGCCTTCGCCGCCTGCCAGATCTCTTCCATCCGCTCAAGGCTAGCCGCCTCCAGCGTCTCGCCTTCTGCATCAAGAACATTCTCTATGTGGCTGAACCGACGCCGGAATTTCGTATTCGTTCCACGCAGCGCCTGTTCCGGATCGGTCTTCACATGCCGGCCGATATTGACGACCGCGAAGATCAGGTCGCCGAGTTCATCGCTGACCTTTGCGCGGTCGCCGTCTCGCAGTGCCGCCCGCAATTCGTCGATCTCCTCCTCGATCTTGTCGAGGATCGGCTCGGGGGCCGACCAGTCGAAGCCGACCTTGGCGGCGCGTTCCTGCAGTTTTAGCGCTTCCGTCAAAGCCGGGAAGCTGCGCTGCACGGAGCCGAGGAACCCGCCCTTGAAATCCTCGGTAATCCCGCGCTTTGACCGGCGCTCAGTGCGCTCGCGTTTTTCCGCCTGCTTGATCTCGTCCCACTGGATCTTTACCGCATCCGGCGTGTCGGCCGCCGAGCGGGCGAAGACGTGCGGGTGGCGGCGGATCATCTTGGTGGTGATGGCGTTGACGACGTCGCCGAAGGAAAATTCGCCTGCCTCCTCGGCCATGCGCGCATGGAAGACCACTTGCAGCAGCAGGTCGCCCAGCTCGTCGCAGAGATCGTCCATATCGCCGCGCTCGATCGCATCGGAAACCTCATAGGCCTCCTCGATCGTATAGGGCTTGATCGTCTCGAAGCTCTGCTCGATGTCCCAGGGGCAGCCGGTTTCAGGATGGCGCAGCGCCGCCATGATCTCGATCAGCCGCGAAATATCTTTGGAAGGTTCCATGGTGCCTCGGTTCAGCTGCCTCAGTTGAGCGGAATATCGTTGGCGCTCTTCGACGACTGGTAGGTGGTGGAAAGCGCATTGTAGCGCGCTTTGATGCGGGCAGTCTGCGCCTTCAGCGCCTCTCTCGGCTGGGCCTCTTCGGTCTCGACGAGATCGGCGACGGCAAAGCTGTTCCAGAAGGCGTTTTGCCTGCGATAGCCGCCGGGTTCAAGCCCGAAGACCTCCTTGAGGATCTTCAGATCGTGCGGAATGGCGAAGGCATCGCGGGAATCCTCGTGGCTGAAGAAATAATAGAAATTGTCGAAGCCTGCCCAGGTGATCGCCGACATGCACATGGTGCAGGGCTCGTGCGTCGACAGGAAGATCAAATCCTTGGTCGCCGGCTTGTCGCCAAGCTCGTAGAAGCGCTTCAGCGTATGCACCTCGCCGTGCCAGAGCGGATTGTCGAGTTCGTTGTTGGTTTCGGCGACGACGAGCGAGAGATCGGATTTGCGCAGGATCGCCGCGCCGAACACCTTATTCCCAAGCGATACGCCGCGCTCGGTCAGCGGCAGGATATCGTTTTCGATGACCGAAAGCAGGCGGGCGGCGATGGTCTTGTCAGGCATTGGCGTCTCCGGTTTCCCTCAGTCTATCGCCTCGGCGGCGCAAGTGAAATGCGCCAAACGCCGGTGGACGCTGTTTGTCACAGGCTTTATAGTGCGTTGCAGCAAATGCGCTGACATGTGCTGTTTTGGTCAGCATGGGTGACTTTTCTCAAATCGCTGATGCTACGAGCAAAAGAATACGCACTTGCTGGAGCTTTCGAATTTATGTTCCTTTAAACCCTTGTCGATCAAGGGCATATTCCGGCAACTTCGAAGTGGATTGATGATGTCTCCCAGGACCGAACAGCTTTCGGTATTTCCCGCCTTCTTTCGCGTGGAAGGCCAGAAGACGGCTGTCTTCGGCAATGGCGACGAAGCTTTCGCCAAGGTGCGGTTGCTGCTCAACACGCGGGCGCGGATCGTCGCCTATGCCGACAGGCCGGAAGCCGATTATCATGCCTTCCTGATTGCCAACCGCATCGAGACCGTGCGCGCCGGCTTTTCCGCCGACCAGGTCGAGGGGGCAGCCCTCGTTTTTGCCGCCACCGGCAATGAGGCCGACGACCGCGAGATCGTCGATGCTGCCCGCGCCGCAAGCATTCCGGCCAATGCCGTCGATCAGCCCGACTACTGCGATTTCTTCACCCCGGCGCTGGTCAATCGCGCCCCGGTCGCCGTTGCGATCGGCACCGAAGGGGCAGGGCCGGTTCTGGCGCAGATGATCCGCGCACAGATCGACCAGCTTCTTTCGCCCTCGCTCGGGCGCCTCGCAGCACTGGCGACGAGCTACCGCAAGGCCGTCGAACAGCTCGTGCCCCGCGGCGTTTCCCGCCGCGTCTTCTGGCGCCGCTTCTTCTCCGGCGCCGTCGCCGATGCGGTTGCCAACGGCAACCTGCCGCAGGCCCGCCAGGCCGCCGACCGGCTGCTGGGCTCGATGGACAGGGTTGCGGGCCATGTCTGGCTGGTCGGCGCCGGTCCGGGCGCCGAGGATCTGCTGACGCTGCGCGCCCAGCGCGTGATGATGGAAGCCGATGTCATCGTCTTTGACGCGCTTGTGCCGCAGGCGATCGTCGATATGGGCCGCCGCGACGCCGAGCGGCTTTCCGTCGGCAAGCGTAAGGGCTGCCATTCGAAGTCGCAGGAAGAGATCAACGACCTCTTGGTCGATCTCGGCCGCCAGGGCAAACGTGTCGTCCGCCTCAAGTCGGGCGATCCGCTGGTCTATGGTCGGGCAGGGGAAGAGATGGCGGCATTGCGCGCCGCCGGCATCACCTATGAGGTCGTGCCCGGTATTACCTCGGCTTTCGCCGCCGCCGCCGATTTCGAGTTGCCGCTGACATTGCGCGGCGTCGCGTCCTCGCTGGTCTTCACGACGGGCCATGATCTCACCGGCGACGTGCTGCCCGATTGGGCAAGCCTTGCCGTTTCCGGCGCGACGATCGCCGTCTATATGGGCCGCACGGTTGCCGCCTCCGTCGCCGAGCGGCTGATGGAGGCCGGCATTCCCTCCGAGACGACCGTCGCCGTCATCGAAAATGCCAGCCGTCCCGAGCGCCGCCTGCTGCATGGCACGCTTGCCGATCTTCCCGATCTGCAGCACCGCGATGAGTTGACCGGGCCGGTCATGGTCATTATCGGCGATGCGGTCGCTGGCGCCAATTTCGAACTGTCCGAGCCGCTGGTGCGTGCGAACGCCCGGCTCGAGGAACTTGCAAGGAGCTGAATATGGTAGACAAGGTTCTGACGGCCAACCGGCTGACGGACGGCATTGCCGTCTGGCTGGATGCGAACGGGAAATGGTCGACCTCGCTGCAGGAAGCGCTTGTCGCCCGTCACAACGAAGCCGTCGAAGCGCTGGAGGCGATCGGCAAGAAATCCTATGCCGACAACGAGGTGGTTGACGTCGCCGTCGTCGAAGTTCAGGAAACCAACGGCATTCTCTGGCCGCTGCGCCTTCGCGAGCGCATCCGCGCCCAGGGCCCGACCATGGAATACGCACCGGGCTACGCTCCCGCCGATCCCGAATTCATTGCAGTCTGAGGAAGACGATGTACCGTTACGACGAATTTGACCATGCCTTTGTCAGCGAGCGCGTCGAGCAGTTCCGCGACCAGGTCCAGCGCCGCCTTGCCGGCGAGCTCGCCGAGGATGCGTTCAAGCCGCTGCGCCTGATGAACGGCGTCTACCTGCAGCTGCACGCCTATATGCTGCGCATCGCCATTCCCTATGGCACGCTGAGCGCGCGCCAGATGCGCATGCTCGCCCATATCGCCCGCACCTATGACCGCGGCTATGGCCATTTCACCACGCGGCAGAACCTGCAGTTCAACTGGCCGAAGCTGTCGGAAATCCCCGATGCGCTGGCCGATCTTGCAAGCGTCGAGATGCATGCGCTGCAGACCTCGGGCAACTGCATCAGAAACGTGACGGCCGATCACTTTGCGGGTGCAGCCGCCGACGAGATCGCCGATCCCAGGCCCTACGCCGAAATCCTGCGCCAGTGGTCGTCGGTCCATCCGGAATTCTCCTTCCTGCCGCGCAAGTTCAAGATCGCCGTCACCGGCGCCGAGCGCGACCGTGCCGCCATCCAGGTCCATGATATCGGCCTGCATCTGAAGAAGAACGACAAGGGCGAGATCGGCTTTGCCGTCTATGTCGGCGGTGGCCAGGGCCGCACGCCGATGATCGCCAAGCTGATCCGCGACTTTTTGCCCGAGGAAGACCTGCTCTCCTACACCACATCAATCGTGCGCGTGTACAATCTGCATGGCCGCCGCGACAACAAGTACAAGGCCCGCATCAAGATCCTGGTGCACGAAACCGGCGCCGAGGAACTGACGCGCCAGGTCGAGGCCGAATTCGCCTCGCTGAGGGATAGCGAACTGAAGCTGCCGGAACAGGATGTCGAGGCGATCGCCGCCTATTTCGCGCTGCCCGATCTGCCTCAGCGCGCCGAGGGCTGGGAAAACCTTGCCCGCTGGAAGAAGGCCGATCCGGCTTTCGCCCGCTGGGTCCAGCAGAATGTGCAGCCGCACAAGAACCCCGACTACGGCATGGTGACGATCTCGCTGAAGCCGATCGGCGGCATTCCGGGCGACGCCACCGACGCGCAGATGGACGCAATCGCCGATCTCGCCGAAGAATATGCCTTCGACGAAATCCGCGTCAGCCATGAGCAGAACCTGATCCTGCCGCATGTGGCGCTGGCCGATCTCGAAGCCGTCTATCGCGGCCTCGTCGCCATCGATCTGGCCGAAGCCAATGCCGGCCTGATCACCGATATCATTGCCTGTCCGGGGCTCGACTACTGTGCGCTCGCCAATGCGCGCTCCATTCCGCTGGCGCAGGAAATCTCCCGCCGCTTCGGCAGCGCCGAACGCCAGGCCGAGATCGGCGAGTTGAAGATCAAGATCTCCGGCTGCATCAATGCCTGCGGCCACCACCATGTCGGCCATATCGGCCTGCTCGGTGTGGAGAAGAAGGGTGCCGAACTCTATCAGATCACCCTCGGCGGTTCCGGCGACGAACATACCTCGATCGGCGAGATCATCGGCCGCGGCTTCGAGCCGGACCGGGTGACGGACGCGATCGAGACGATCGTCGACACCTATCTCGGCCTGCGCCTTGATCCGTCGGAGATTTTCCTTGCTGCCTATCGCCGCGTCGGGCCGCAGCCTTTCAAGGCTGCGCTCTACGGCTCGGCTGCGGAAGCGGCATAAGGAGGGGATGATGACGAAGATTTGGAGAGAAACCGGTTTTGTCGAAAACGATCCCTGGCTGATCGAGACCGACGAGGTGAAGGCTTCAGGGGAGCAGAAGCCGCTGCTCGGTCTCGACGAGCTGATCGCCAAGGCCGACGAAAGCAATGATGTCGGCCTCGGCGTGCTGATCAAGCCGGCCGACGACGTGCGGCGGCTGGAGCCCTATCTCTCTCGCCTCGACATCGTGGCCGTCGCCTTTCCGGCCTTCAACGACGGCCGCGCCTTCAGCCACGCCTCGCTGCTGCGCCAGCGGTTGGGATACACCAACGAGCTGCGCGCCGTCGGCGACGTGCTGATCGACCAGGTGCCGCTGATGCTGCGCGTCGGCATCGACAGCTTCTCGGTCAGCAACGCCACGGCGCTGAAGCGGCTTTCCGAAAACCGTCTTCCCGCCATTCCCCATCATTATCAGCCGGCGGTGCGTGACGCCGAAGCCGGCAAGGGCTATAGTTGGCGCCGTCAGGCGAAGCCGGCCGCATAAGCGACTGGTCCGCCATTTTATGATAGCGGAACGGTAGCATGAAGACATTCGAAGTGGCGGTGATCGGTGGCGGTCTCGCCGGCATGATTGCGGCAATCGCGCTCGCTCGCGGCGGCCGCAGCGTGGCGCTGGTGGCACCCCTTGCTGCAAAGGAGGACCGGCGCACCACGGCGCTGATGGATCAGTCGATCCGCTTCCTCGACCGTCTGGCGCTCTGGGATAAGCTGCGCCCTGCGACGGCACCGCTTGCCAGCATGCGCATCATCGACGGCACCAACCGGCTGCTGCGCGCGCCGACGACCACGTTTCGCGCCGCCGAAGTGGGCCTCGATGCCTTCGGCTATAATTTCCCCAACAAGATGCTGATCGACATCCTCGAAGCGGCCACGGCCGGAGAGGGCAATATCACCCGCTTCACCGATATGGCCGAATCGATCGAGATCTCGGCCGAGAAAGTGTCGATCGCGCTTGCCGGCGGCGAGACGCTTTTCGCCGATTTTGCCGTCGGCGCCGACGGCCGCGGCTCGAAGCTGCGCGAAACATCAGGGATCGGCGTGCGCAACTGGTCCTATCCGCAATCGGCCATGGTGCTGAATTTCGCCCATTCCCTGCCGCATCAGAATATCTCGAGCGAATTCCACACCAAACACGGCCCTTTCACCCAGGTGCCACTGCCGGGGAACCGCTCCAGCCTCGTCTGGGTGCAGGATCCCACGGAAGCTGCAAGCCGCATGGAGTTGCCGCTTGCCGAACTCGGCCGTCTCGTCGAGGTGCAGATGCACTCCATGCTCGGCAAGGTCGATGTGGAAGACGGCGTCCAGCTCTGGCCGCTGTCGGGCATGATGGCGCATCGCTTCGGCAAGGGGCGTATCGCGCTGATCGGCGAGGCTGCCCATGTCTTCCCGCCGATCGGGGCGCAGGGGCTGAACCTCAGCCTGCGCGACATCATGGCGCTGACCGACATCCTCTGCGACCGGGCCGAATTGCCGATTCCGGCCGATGCCGGCGAAAGCTTCGACCGCAAGCGCCGCGCCGACATCATGACGCGTACGGCAAGCGTCGATCTTCTCAACCGCTCGCTGCTTTCGGATTTCCTGCCGGTGCAGATGCTGCGCGCCGCCGGTCTGCATATCCTCTCGGCCATTCCGCCGCTGCGCAGCATCGTCATGCGTGAAGGCATCGAGCCTGGCCGGGGCTTCCGTGATATTCCGGATGCGCTACGGGAAAAGCTGAAGCGGAAGAAGGCCTGAGCGGATCGCGATCAGCCAGAGTGAGACGCTGACCACCGAAAGCACCGTCGTGATCAGGATCGTCGCCGAGGCGCGCTCCTGCCAGACGCCATATTGCTGGCCGATGACGAAGACATTGGTCGCCGTCGGCAGCGTGGCGAGCAGCACGGCCGCCTGGATCCACACCGGCTCGAAACCACCCACCACAGTCAGCGCGATGAAAACCACGATCGGATGCAGGATCAGCTTCGCCGGCACTATGTAGCCGATCTCGGCCGGGACCCGTTTCAGCGGCCGGAGCGCCAGCGTCACCCCCATGGCAAAGAGGGCGCAGGGCGCCGCCGCCTGGGCGAGGTAATCGACGAGGCGCTGAAACGCCAGCGGCTGGTCGATGTGGAGGGCGGCCACAGCAAAGCCTGCCGCCGTCGACAGGATGAAGGGATGCAGCGCCACCTTCCGGGCAATATCGGCGGCAAGCCGGCCCGCGGAACGCTTGTCGTCGCCGGCCGCCGCCATCAGCGCCGGCGCGACGATGAAATGCAGTGCGTTCTCGAAACAGATGATCAGCGCCACCGGCACTGCCGCCTTTTCGCCGAGCGCCAGAAGCGCCAGGCCCGGCCCCATATAGCCGATATTGCCATAGGCGCCGGCAAAGGACTGGATGGTGCAATCGGCAAGCGAATTGCCGCGCACGAGGCGGCCGATGGCAAACAGCAGGATGAACACCGCATAGGTCGCGGCAATATCGGTGACGATGAAATCGATGCGCGTCAGCTCTTCGATCGGCGTGCGCGAGACGAGCTTGAAGAACAGAGCGGGCAGGGCGGCATAGATGATGAAGGTATTCAGCCATCCGAGCGCGTCAGCCGGCTGCTTCGTCGCCTTGGCGGCGGCATAGCCGATGAGGATCAGGCCGAAGAACGGCAGGAGCAGGCTGACGATATCGGCCAAGAGGTTTTCCAGTGCGCGGGGATCGGCGGGTCAGGATCTGACTTACGCAATTCCAGCGAAACTGTGTAGCTGTTTAGCCTCGGGAGTTGTGCAAAAAATCGATAGAGCGTTTTCGTCATTCGAGGGAAAGACGGAAACGCTCTACGGGCGGGACGCCCCTTGGTGCAGGCCTAACCAAGCCGTCAGTAATCCCAGAAGACTGGCACCCAGCGGAAGGCATCGCCGTCAACCGCCACATGGCAGACGGAGGGGAAGGGCAGGTGAGTGGCGACCAGCAGCTCGCCGGTCGCGGCCAGTTCCCGCAGGAGGCCGACCCGGACGCGAGCCGCCTCCTCGGGGTCGTGCTCGAAGCCGTTATGCCAGTCGGGTTGGTCGAAGCCGACCGCGAACACCGCGTCGCCGGCAAATGTCAGCCGGTCGCCGCCGGAGGCCAGGCGGATCACGCTGTGTCCGGGGGTGTGGCCGCCGGTGCGGCGGGCGACTACCCCTGGCGCCACTTCGCACTCGTCGTCGAACAGCCGCAGGTGGCTGCGGTACTCGTTCACGAACCGCTTGGCGGTGGCCCGAAGCGCATCCGGGAAGCCCGGCGGCATGCGGGTCCGGGAGAAATCGGGCGCTTCCCAGAACTTCACCTCGGCGGCCGCCAGGTGGATTCTTAGGTCGGGGCGCAGCCGCTCCTTCACCCCGTCGACGAGAAGCCCGCCGATGTGGTCCATGTGCAGGTGGGTCAGCACCACGTCGGTCACGGATGCAAGATCGACGCCGGCGTCCTCCAGTCGCTTGATCAACTGCCCGGCCCGCGGCAAGTGCAGGTCCGGGTCGAGGCCAAGCCCGGCATCGAGAAGTATGGTCTGCCCGCCGCTGCGCGCCACCACCACGTTCAGCGGCCAATCCAGCGAGTCCGGCGGCAGGAACATGTGGTTCAGCCAGGCTTCACGGACCGCGGGCTCGGCGTTGTGCGCCAACATCGTGGTCGGGAGCGGCAGCACGCCATCGCTGATGATCATCACCTCGATCTCGCCGATCTGCACTGCATAGCGCGAGGGAACCAGTTCGCCGGGCCCTGGTCCACCGGGATGAGAGGCGTCTTCCAGGCTCATATTTGTCGCGAGGCTCATGTTTGTCTCCTTCTGACCGCCGCTTGAACACGGCACCGACGACGCTACATCGAGGCGTGTTTTCGATCGATTGGGTCGAAGGTCAGGGCGAATGGGTCGAGGGACAGGGCGAGCTATACCACGGCATAGGTCCCGTCATGCAAGTTGCCGGGGCGTCGGACAACCGGCGCGGATCGACCGACCGGCCGCGCTTTAGCCGATCTGCATCAGGATCGGGAAGGTCTGCTGAAACCAGATCGCCACATCGCTGACCCATCCGAACAGGAAGGCGAGGCCGGTCAGCACGAGGAAGACACCCATCACCTTCTCCACCGTGCCGAGATGGCGGCGGAAGCGCGACAGGAAGCGCATGAAGGCGCCGGAAAAACCGGCGGCGATCCAGAAGGGGATGGCAAGGCCGAGCGAATAGACGGCGAGCAGCCCGGCGCCGGAGCCCACCGTCTCTCGCGAGGCGGCGACACCGAGAATCGCGCCGAGCACCGGCCCGATGCAGGGCGTCCAGCCGAAGGCGAAGGCAAGTCCCATGATATAGGCGCCCGTCAGCGTCGCCGGCTTGCCGCCGCCCTGGAAGCGCGCCTCGCGGGCAAGGATCCCCAACCGGAAGAGGCCGAGGAAATTCAGCCCCATGACGATGATGATCAGCCCGCCGAGCTTCGACAACAGGTCGAGATGCTGGCGAAGCGCCATGCCGATGCTGGAAGCGCCGGCGCCGAGCGCCACGAAAACGGTGGCAAAGCCGAGCGTGAAGAGCAAAGCGGAGAACAGCACGCCACGCCTGATATCGGGCGCGACCGCAACCGCACCGCCGCCGCGGAACTGCTCGACTGAGATGCCGGCCATGTAACAGAGATAGGGCGGGACGAGGGGAAGCACGCAAGGCGAAAGAAAGGAAAGCGCCCCTGCTATCAACGCGCTCCACAGCGAAATATCGGCAATCGACACACATTCTCTCCGGCTGCAATCTGCGCCCTGTTCCTAGCTTTGCGAGGCCGGGATTGCCAATCACCTTTTTGCGTTTGGATCGCGGCCTGTCCGGATCATGCGATCAGAAGCGACAGGCCGCTGTGGGTCGCAGAACATCGCCAAGGATTGGCTAACAAGCTCGCCGCCGATTTCCCGTCGTGTGCCTTCCGCTCGCAAGGCATGTGGCTTGCGTCCGCAAGAAATGTGCCGACTGCCGGAAAAAGCTGAATTTTTCGGTTGACCGCAATGGGTCGCCTGCCTATGTTCCGCCCACTTCCAGCCGGGGTGCTTCACCCGCGGAGCGGGAGAGCGTAGCTCAGCCGGTAGAGCAACTGACTTTTAATCAGTAGGTCTCGGGTTCGAACCCCGACGCTCTCACCAAAAACATCCAATAAAAACAAGTGCATGTAGTTTCGAACACGGAACGGACGCTCCGGTGAATCGGCCTGGGGGAAAATCTGGGGGAAAATTGGCTTTCCGGTTTCCCCGTCTCTATGGCATCCTGCAGGCATGCCCGCGCCATCCAAGAAATTAAAGCTCCGCCCCGTCCTCGTGGAGAATCCCTATCATTCCCGCTCCCATCCGCCGGATGCGACGAACCCTCGCGACGTCGTCGCGATGATAAACGTCCGCGAATCGGCGATCACGACGATGGCGGCGAGAGGTGTTCTCGATGCTGCTCAGGTCGCCGCCGCGACTCGCTTTCGGGCGCTGTGGGAATCAATGGGCGGCAAGGGAGCCGGCGCTATTGATTACGGCAAGGAACATGTCGACGGCGGCAAGGGGCGCGACCTGATCACCGAGAGGGAGGTCAATGCCGGCAAGGAACTCGCGAAGTGCCGGGAGCTTCTGGGCGTCCGTCTTTATGGTCTCGTGTCCGCCGTCTGCGGCGAGGGATTTGCCCTAACTGAAATCTTCGAAGGAAAACGAGAACGGCTGACAGCGGCGGATATGCTCCGCATGGGTCTTGACGATCTCGCTGAACTCTGGCGGCTAGCTACCCGCCGTTGATGCCCCGCCTTGCCTCCCACCGGGCCGCCAGCGCGCACCGTCGATCCGGCCGGGGGATTATGCTCGGTGCCGAACATCGCGCGTTGCCGGTGCCCGCTGCCCCCCCAGGGGGGAACCGTTGGGGCGGCGACTCCTGCATTCTTTTGCTCTTGCCGCCGCAGCTCACCGGCCTTCTTTGGCGAGGTTCTTGTCAATGCCGGCTTCGGCGAGGGTAGGCGTAACTGGGTTTTTTGATAACCCGGTTTCCGCCGGGCGCCCGCCCTTCGATAGCCCGACCGTATCCTTCTGCGCTTGCCGCATCTGATCGAGCCGTCGCGTAGCCCGCATGCGGATTTCGGCGGCGTCGGCCGGGCGTGGCGTGAAGAAAGCATCACGATTTCGATTTCCGCCAGCCGGCCGCCCAGGCTTCAGCTTCCGAGCAGAACCACCGTTCTCCATACCGAGGGCTGATTCTCGTCTCTGCGTAGCGTCGCTGGCCCGGCACGTGGAAGATGCGCTCGCCGGTGTTGATGCTGATATTGCCCTTGATCGTGCACGATTGTCCGGAGCCGCCAGCAGCGCTCCATGAGGCCAGCAAGTCGCTCGCGGTCCAGCCGCCGGCCGCACCAAACGCGACCGCGCCGATGACCAAACCCGGAAACTTGAGAAGCACCGATCGCTTCTGTGGATTGCGATAACCCGGACGCATGCCCCCGTCTCCGCCATGTCGCGCGGAGATTGTAACCGCGTTGGCGCAAGGCGAATATCTGTCCGAAAGAGGTATACCGTCCATTCCGACCTACGGGCCTGCCGTCCGCCACCAGATGCCTCGATCGGTTCCCGGACTTCTGCCGGGGTTGATGGGGCGCTCATCGCATAAAAGGACGGTCGGGCGTAAATCCCTAACGATTCGGTTTTTGTCCTGATCGCTGCGCGGCGTCGTACTCATCCGCAAGCCTCTGGTTTGCGTTGGGAAACCAAACCGGCGGTTGCGTCAGTCGACCGACCTGCCTTATCCATTTCGACGCAAGCTTGAAATTAGAAAATTCTTCATGACATTCGTGCAAGTCGGATTTATGAGGACGCAACCGTTAAGGGGAGCGCTGTGGCATTCGATCCTGTGAGTGGCGATCATGCAATCGCCGAAGTCGTATTTGGTCTGAGTTTTTCCCGGCCGTTCGCTGCGCCTGAAATAGAGCGTGTCGCGAGGAGTCACTCGAAATGGAAGGCAGACCTGCCACGACTTAACCGAACACCTGGTTTCCCCTTCATGATTGGGAACAACCTTCAGTTTGCTGACGGTATTCAGTTTGGCGGCATCGCCGGTGGCGTTTCCTTCGAGCGCATCAAGACTGATGGATCGCTAGATTGGAGAGTCCTGGTCGATCAGAATAATATTTTCGTGAACTGCCTGTCATATACTCGATGGGCAGAAATTTGGCCTCGCGCTGCGAAATATATGCAAGACGTGATCGGTGTGGCCGGTGCAGCTGATGCTTTGGTGTCGAGCGCGACTCTCCAGTATGTCGATATCTTTAAATGGACGTCTGATGTATCCGAGTATAACGCAAGACAGGTGATGAAACCCGGTCAGAACGTGCCCCCCGTTTTATTTGATAAAGGACCGTTCTGGCACCTTCATCAGGGCTGGTTTGAGCCAGCAGATAATGGTCGGGTGTTGTCGAGAGTGCACATTGATGCGGTTCAAGACGACGAAGGCATTCCAATTGTGAAATTCGATACCTACATGCAGCACCAACTAGCAACTTTTTATACACCAACTGAGGCTATTTCTGGAGGGTGGATCGAATCAACTTTTGCTAGTATGCACGACAAGAATAAAATATTGCTTGCCTCATTCATAACTGATGAGATGGCGACGAGGATAAATCTCAATGTGGCTTGACACCTCGACATCTGCCCTGGGGGGGCGTTCGCAATCCCAACTTGCGGCGTCCATCCATTCGGAGACTACGGGCAACGTTGCTTCTATGACTGGTGTTAGGTCGGGTCGGGCTATGAGCCTGATGTTTACGGGTTTTACGGCCGCCGCTGCTTTCCTAGCGCTAACAAATGAATTTTCGGCGCAAACGCTTACAGCTCCCAATTATGCGGAAACCGCAAGCCGCTTTCCGATTGATCGATTGGCTGTCGCGGTGCCTCTCGCATTTCAAGAAGCGATCAGCGAAATGCTCCGATATCAGAACTTGGCATCGGGATGGGACGGTATCGGGAGCGTTGCACCTCGCCCTCCGGTTATTGAATCGGCTATTGGCTTCTTGCGCGCGTTTCCTCTCGAACTGTTGGCACCGGAACCATCTGTGTCTGCAGACGGATCGGTGAGCTGGTTTTGGAACACAGCCAGCATCTACGCCACTGTGTCTTTCACTCGGCCGGGTAAATTTGCCTACTATGCGAAGAACAAGCAGGACGGTTCCAAGATTAAGGGCGTAGGCGTTCTCGACAACTCCGTTCCGCAGGAGCTTATCGACTTTATTAGGGTTGCATAAGCGGTGATGGACGGTGCGCAATATTGTGCATGTGAGGCGGAAAGCCATGGTGATTTAGGGCCAGTATCCGACGATGAGCGGCTCGCTCGGCTGGTCACAAGCCCCAATCACTTTCGAAAAGACGGCGGCCTGAAGCCCGGTGTCTTTCCTCTGTCACATATCAAGAGTTCTGGCCTCTCCCTAATGCGCGTCGACCATATGCAGGAAGTCGCGATTACTGACATATCTCACAAAATCGCTAGGCAGAAGGAAGGGGAAAGCCCCAGTGGTTTACTCATTCGGAGCGCCTTAGAACTGCGGTCACTACGAGATGAAGTGGAAGACCGGCTTCTTTGCGTGGTCGATGATCCGGTTCTCGATGCGCCGCCTTTTCCGGATAATCCCGCTCATGCAATCGCAGTGAGCGCTAAGGAACGTTCCGACGAGGAGATACTGGAGATTCAATCGACGCTATTTGAACTATTCGACGGAGCGATCGTGTCTTTGGGAATGGTTCACGAATAGCCGCGTGCACGCGCTTCCGGTCTGTCAGCCGCATGGCGGTGGTGCAAAGCGCGACCACCCGAACCGGCATCGAAGAAGGAAGATGATGGCCCTTAATGCCACCTCGTCGTCGCCTGCGGCAAGGCCGAGCAGATGGCCGATAAGAGCGGCTTGGAGCTTTGCGGCACCGACGTCCAGCTCCCGGCGATAACGCTTCCGCAACGTCTTTGGGCTGACGGCGAGGATGCGGCAGATTTCCGGCTGCGGAACGGCCTGACCGGCAAGTACCTGGACCAGACGACGTTGCATGTCCGTGGGGTGATGCCGGGGTCGGCCGGAGGTTTGATTCGGGAGTTTCATCCATAGGCGGGAAAAACCCGTCCTCGTTATTCTGCCTGCGAAAAAAAATCCGGGCGTGAGGGTGCGCGCGGGTCTTCTGACGCGCCGGTTTCCTGGTCCGAATGCCCCCCGCTAGGTCGGTTCTCGATGATGCTCGGCTCCGAGATACGAACCACGGTTCGCATTGCCGCCTGCCGCCGTGACTTCACTGCAGCTTGCCGGTCGGCGCGTTCCAATCTGACAGTCCGCGAATGATCTCAGCCAGGGCTTCGGCCTTCCACTCTTGGGCTTCGGCCAGGTATCCAGTACGGAAAGAGGCGATCTCGTCTGCGGTTGCGCCTTGGTCGAGGAGGAGCAACTCGGATTGGTCGAGGGCGTCCGCGATCTGTCGGTCGAGCGATGCGGCGGTCCGCGCCATTGCTTCTTCGAAGGATATCATTGTTCTCTCCCTGTCTTCAGGCGCACGGCCGGGCGAGCGGATTTAGCCGAGAGCTGCCATGCCTCTAACGCCTTCCCGGGCTGCTCGCCTTCGGTTGTATCGCGCAACGCCGTCCACATCGCGCCGGACGCGGTCACCACAGTGCCCCTCCTATATGGCAGGGCGCGTTGCCAGCTTCCGGCGAATTCAATCCCACGGCCTTCCAGCAGTTCGACACGCGCCTTCAACGATTGAATCGCTTCCGTGATCGCATCCAAGGCGTCGAAGAACTCGCCCGCTTTGATCACGCGCTCAAGCGCCTTGTTGCCGAACTGCCGCTCCATCTCTTCCTTCACGGACATCCGCCTTACCTCCGATCAACTACCGCCGGCGGCGACGTAACCGACGCTGCCGGGGCGTGCGACGGCCCAGTTCATTGCCCGTTCGGCGAGGAGTCCCGCCGCGTTGGTCTGCCACAGCGAGACGAGAGACGTTCCGGTGCCGTCGGTGGCGTCCTGCGTCAGGCCGCTATCCAGCATTTCAACCGTCGCCTCAGTGGTCACGCGCAGATCGGCAGAGCCTTCACCGAGGGCAATGCCGGTCGGATCGGCCAACACGATATTGCCTTCGGCTACGTTACGGGACGTAACGACCGGCACGCCGGAAAGCTCGCCGCCTCGGGCACCGATGTTCGGACGGTCGGCGCTCGAAAGCGAAACCGCTGTTGCCGGGTTCATCACAAGCACGGCGCTACCAAGGTCGCCGGCGAAGTCCGAGACCAGCGCCTCCAAATCGGCGGACGGTATAAGACCGTTGGTGATCGAAGCAGGCATCACATCGCTGATGCCAGCGTTCGCCGGATCAATAAACGCGACGTCGAGTGCATCCACCACGGCGCGGACTAGATCAGTTTTGATCACGCCTTCAGCCGCCGGATCGCTACTTTCTAGCAGCTCGCGCGTGACGACACAGAGTGCGATCACCTTCCGAGACGGCAGCCGCGCGTCGCCGAACACCAAGGCGCTAACCGGCTTGGGCTTACCTTCGCCGACCCAATGCGCGGTGGAACCGCCGATGACTGAGATCGATCTCGTCAACAACGGCATTCGCCGCAGGCCGGCCATCCGCCCGACGATGGAACGCTCGGCCACGAGTTGGAAGAATTCGACGGTGGCGGTCGCGAGATCACCTGCGAGTTCGCTTCCCCAGGTGCCGGAGCCGCCACCCAGCTGGCCAGCCTCAACAGCCGCTTTCGCGACGCGCGCGGCGGGCGACATAAGACCCCATCGCCCGGCTGCAATCTCGGCCGCGTGAACCATATCACCTTTGGCGAGGGCTAGCGCCATTGCACATCTGACGAACGTTGAACCCCTCGGCGCGAGCGAAACGGCGGACATAGCGGCAAAACTCCTGCTGATCTTCACTGCGAGTATCGCGCTCGACTGCATCTGCGGTAAGTCCGTTTCGGGCGGTTTCGGGTGGTCAGTCGTCGTTCTGTCCGCCATTCAGGAAAGCAGCGAGGTCTTCGAGGCGGTACATGATCCTGCCGCCGAGCTTGTTGTGTGGTATAGGGCGCTCACCAAATCGCCAATTTCTGAGGGTCGTGGGCGACCTTCCGAGAAGCATGGCGGCGTCATACTCTCCGATCCGGCCGTCGCCGGTTAGGACGATGGCGCGTTCGTGGCAGACGGCCCGCAACGCTGCGACCGGATCGCGCTGGTCGGTGCTCTGCATCTGACGATCACCCGTCGCAAGCACCCGGTCGAGCTTCGCCTCGATGCGGTTAACGGCTCGCTCAATCCTGACGATCTGTTGAACGATGATGGCCTCGTCTTTCATAGAACAGCCTCCGGCAGTCCCACTGCTGCCTCTCCCTGTAAGGCATGGTCATGCTCTCGTGATTGATCGATGAATTTTTGAAACCATCCGCTTACGGTCGTGGCGTTCGCGCGGGCATCGACGATCTCGAATTGCTTCATCGCGCCGAGGATGAATCCGGGCGTTTTGTCCGCCAGGAATGCGGACAACCTTTCGAGCTCACCGATCAGTTTGGTGGCATCGGCGAAGCCGGGCGGCTGGGGCGGTTGCTGCGGCGCGGCCTTCTTGCCTTGCTCCGCCAGTTGCGTGATTGTCGGCGGCGCATCGCTTTCGACTTGCCGCTCAAACTCCTCGGTAGGAACATTGGCGACGCGGATAGCGGTGACCTTCTGCCGTTCGGACATGCCGGCGGCCTTGGCGGCTTCACGCTGCGAAATATTAGTGACGGCGTCGTCACTATTTTTGGCCGGGCGGCCTCTGTCATCGAACTCCTTCAGCAGCTCGCCCGCCCGCTTTATCGCCCTCGATCGAATCCGCATGGCATAATTTTCGAGCGTCTTGTCGTCGGCTTGCCGGGCGTAGGAGGCGAGCGCGGCGGCCTTGTCGGACCAGGACTTGCACTCGTCTATGCGATCGCACTCCGCTATGGCCTGCGTCGCCCGCTCATAGGCTACCGGAAGTCGGGCGTTCGACATTTCCATGGCTCGGGCGATCATGCGGTCAGAATTCATCGCCGTTCTCCTCTCCTCTTCCGCCGGATCGTCGGCTCCGGGCATTGCCGTCTAAATGGCTTTGGAATGGGTCAAATTCGGCGCTGGGTGCCCACTGCCCATCCCCTAGGAATGGGCATGGGCGGGCACCCCCACCGCTTCCGAATCGCTGCCCGCAAAGTGCCCGCACAACTTTCCGCGTAAGCTCTTGCTGCGATTAATGAATTTCGAAAGTCCGCCCGCACAACTTTTGCGGTGGGCAGGTACAACCAAATGTAAAAGTAGGGGTGGGCACCTGCCCACTGTTTTTCGGGGGGTATTTTTGATTTTGGTTGTGGCTTTTCGCTCGGTTGTATCGGGGTCATTTTCTGGCCATCTCCAAAGCGCGTTCGCCTTCGGCCAAGATTTTTTTTCTGCCGCTGTAATCGCGAATCCATTTCTTCTTGGTCAGCGCATCAAGGTCTCGCTGGATCGTCGCGCGGCCCACGTTCAGAAGCGAAGCCAGCGCGGTTTGGTTGATACCAGGGCTCTGCTTGATCGCTTCGAGAATGGCGACCTCCCTATTGCCGGCCTGCCGCAAGATTTCACTTTCGCGGCCTTCTGGCAGGGGACGAATGATGGTGCATCCCATCTGATCGCCGCGCGCATCCAGCAGACCTTCCGGCCGGACAACCGATAGTTCCAGCTTGATCGGGTCGAAAGGGACGCCCCGGAACTTTCCGTGATTATGAAGCTCGACAATGCCGTTGTCGGCCCAACAAGTCAGATTGCCGTCCAGCTCGTTGGTGATGGCCGAGCCGCCGCGCGGCAGGAGATTACCCTTCGAAGCATTCTTAATCGGATGGGCGATAATCAGAGAGGCTGGTCTGTTGGGATGCGCCGCCGTCAGGTCGCGGAAATCGAGCGCAAGGTCGAGCATCGCCATGTTCGCATTATCATCGTCACCCTGAAAAAACGCTTGAAGTGAATCGAAGGCGCAGAAGGCGAGGTCGGGGCATCGTGCCAGATCGGAACGCACGGCGGCGACGGCGGTATCCAATGCAAACAGACCGTCATGCCAACGGATATCGACGGTTTCCGGCTCTATGCCCATTTCCGCACACAAGGCGAAAAATTGAATCCGCACGTTGTCCGGGTTTTCGGCAGCGAAGAACGCTACCGGACCTTTGCGGCATTTGCGCCCGCAGAACCATTCCCCGCGCGAAATCCGGATGGCCATCAGGAGCGCCACGAGCGTCTTTCCGTGGCCGGTAGGGCCGGTCAAGGTATAAGTGGAACCCCGCAGCAGAAGACCGTCGATCAAGTAATCCGGCGGCCGCATGCGTCCCATGAATTGTTGCGTGGTGACGAGGCCCTGATAGGGACGCTCCCGCCGCCTGCGGCCCTTACCGTATCCTAGCGGCACTGCGTCCGGCCTCGGCCCGAAATCGCGGTTACTGTCGCCGTTTCCTCGCCTCCGAGGCTGCTCTCGTGACCCGACCTCGGGAGGATCATCCGGGAACTCCGGCCAGAATTCATCTGCCACGTCGCTCGCTCCCCTTCCTGACGGGGTAAGGAGTCATCCTTCGATGTCGCGCGTAATCGGCATACAACCGCTGCCACGCCGCTTCGATCGAAACCAGAAACGGACCATCGGGCGGCGGTTCGAGCGATGACAGCAACCGGCGTCGGGATTCCACTTCGCGTGTGAAATCGCCGCGGGACGAGCGGATGTGCGCGAGCAGCCATTTGTGGCGGCGGACACGGTCGAGCCGTTGAACTTCAGGCGATGGAGGAGTAGGCTCCTCGCTGTCCAACCGCTGCCGTGGTAAGACATCTTTTTGAAGGCCGCACGCTGCACCAGCGAGCGGCCTTCGCCGTATTTGTTGCTTCATGAGTCACCCGGCGCGCTCTCTTCCTCAGCAGCCTTGAGCTGCGGCGGCACGTGCTTCGGCGGTTCAGCCCGTGTGCGCCGGTAGTCGGACTTCGCCCGGCGATCAGCCTCATCAAGCTCGTCCTCGTCAAAATAATGTCGATTGGCGATCAGCGCCGGTTCTGGAATGCGACCGGCCCTAAGCCATCTCGTGATCGTCATGTCGGAGATGCCGCCGTAGCGCTTCCTGACTTGCGCCCTGGTAATAAATTTCTTGGCCATGAGCGTGCCTTCTCTGTCGTTAGGAACCTCTTCGGCTTGGCACTCCAGGCGACCTTCCAAGGCCACTACCGAACCAAATCAACTCCCATCAAACGACAACACCTGCGCTCAATGCAAACAGTATTTACATCCAGTAATTTTATTTACCTGCAAGTAAAACTTGCGGTATACAGTCATCGCCTCACTTTTTGGCAAGCAAAGCTTGCGCATACAACTCACCAATATGCCGGATCACAAGGAAATCACGCGATTTTATTCGCCGGTCTCCCGCAAGGTTACCTTGCCGAACGAAATGACATTAGAACCCGGTTCGGCGGCGATGATCGACCTGACGTGTCTCTCCCAACCTGTCAGGGCCTGTTTTTTCTCGCGATCATAGTCGTAGCGATTGTATACTGCTGCGACGCCTTTGATCGCGCCGCTCTTATGATTCAGCACGGCCTCAATGACATGGGGTTGAACCCCTTGTGCAGCCATACCGCTTGCCGCCGTTCGCCTGAAATCATGCAATACCCACGGTGCGATCTTGACTTCCTCCGGATCGTTGCACCGTTCCTGTGCCTCTCTGCGAGCGATCTTCAACATCGCGGCATCTAGTCGTTCCTTGGCCTTGGAAAAGCCGCCCACGGTCGTTTCGCCGTTGGTAGTAAAGAGGAGATCTGACGCATTGATAACAGGCAGCGACTCGATAAGACTGATCGCCAGCGGCGTGACCGGCACAAGATGCTCGCGGCCGTTCTTAGCCCTCGCTGGCGGGATAACCCACACGGGGTCTCTGGCTTTCAAGTCGAATTCTGAGCGGGATGCTCCTGCTACTTCCTCCTTGCGCTGGGCCGTCACTGCCAACATTTTGAATAGAGGCCCGAAAGGCCATCCGATCTCGTCCGCCGCGAGCCATGCCCAGCGAAGCTCCGTGTCAGAAAGAACCCGGTCACGGGCTTCCACTGTCGCGGGAGGCTTCAGACCGCCCATAGGCGAAACTTCGAGAATTCCCCGTTCAATGCACCAATTGAAAAATTTCTTAAGCAGCGCATAGGTCCTCACCGCCATGGTCGGCACGCCGCGGTCAACCATGTCGTCCAGCAGACTGATGACATCACGGCGGCGGATAGCCGTGATCATCTTCCCTTTCATTTTCGGCTTGATCTCCCGCCTGATCGTATTCTCTACATCGTAGGCGGTGCGACCGTTGTTCTTCGCCTTGACGTGTCGTTTCAGAAATTCGTCGAGCACATTCTCGGTGAGATTATCATCGCTGGTCGCCTCCTTTTTTTCGGCGTGCGGATCACGGCCCTCGTCAAGGGCGCGCATGACGCGCCCAGCTTCCTTACGGGCATCCGCGAGGCTCCACGCCGCGACGCTGCCGATCGTAAATTTAGGCTTGCCTTTGTAGCGCACAGCCCAACTCTTCGCCGCCCCCGGAGCCGGCTGGATGATGAGGTAGAACCCCCTCAAGCTGGGGTCGGGTATCTCTTGCCGCTTGTCCGTCGCCTGGACGGAATCGACCCATTTTGATGTAAATGCGCTCTTCGCCCTTGTCATTTTCCACCCCTCAATATTTTCCCCGGAACATCCGGGGGAAACCTGGGGGAAAATTATAAGAGGGATTGCAAGTGTTGGCGAGTGTTTATTAGTGATGGTCTAAATAACTGTAAAACTTGCCGTATTTATGAATGTATGGAGCTGTCATGCTGGTGACTGTTGGCGCTAGAATCTGGTCTGCAACTTACTTTTAATCAGTAGGTCTCGGGTTCGAACCCCGACGCTCTCACCATAAAATCAATAATTTACCGGAAAATTTGTGAGATTTGTGACCGCAAAAAAGTCACACGCGTCACACGGCCGTTTTAGTTGGTCGACCGCTTCTGCGTCGCCTCGATCCGCTGCAGAATCTCTTTCACCACGCGCAGGTCGCCGGTCGAGCGCGGCTCGTTGTCATGAATATCCGCCAAAAGCCAAGAGAAGTGCGCCAACCGCAATCACAGCCATGGCTGGCCAATTTTGCGATACGCCGAGGAACCTCAGGCCTTGGTGCCGCGGTTCGAGGGTGCTGCCGCCTTGCGGCATCTGGTGCGGGTCACTCGGCCTTCGGCTGAGCGCCGACCGAAAGAGAACAACAACGCCTCCAATTATCAGGGCCGCACCGATCAGGATTGCCCACATCGTCGCCTCCGCTAGGGACCAGGGTGTAGGCTAAACCAGATCCGGATCTGATTGTTCCCGCGTCACCACCGCTACGCGATTGTTCATGAAATCGACCCGCACCATCGGGTCTCGCGTCGCCCAATATCATCGGAACACTTACCCTTCATCCCCGTTCCTCTATTCCAACGATAGGAGGAAATACCCATGGATTGGAATCGCGTTGAAGGTAACTGGAAGCAGATGAAGGGCAAGGTGAAGGAGCAGTGGGGCAAGCTCACTGACGATGACCTTGACGTCATCGATGGCAAGCGCGATCAGCTCGAAGGCAAGATCCAGGAGCGCTACGGCTACGAAAAAGACCGTGCGAAAAGAGACATCGACGACTGGTACGGCCGCCAGCCCTGGTAATCAGCGAGACTCGCCTGTCTTAAGCCGCCGGCTTTTGGTCGGCGGCTTATCTGTGCAGGTCGCGGCTTCGATGAAGTGCAACGCGGCATGTGGGAAAAGCGTCATCGACAGACTTCCATTCTCGGAACCGGAAGTGCTCGCAGTGAATTTGAACACTGAGCAATCTTGGAGATCCTCATGGACAGGACACCGAAAACGGCAATCCGTGGGATGATGTTGTACGTACTCGCTCTTCTCGTCCTGGGCGTTCTGGCGGGGGCCGTTTATACCATCTATGGCCATCCCGCCGATCCGTCCGAGCAGCCGGCGGCCGAGACGATTCCGCAAAAGGCGCCGCCGCCGCAGTGAGGCTGTAGCAAATATTCGAATGATCGCTTTCGAGCACGAAGGGTGATTCCGGGAAGCGCTTGCCGCATCCGCGCCCACCCGGTCAGGTCGTGTTGAAAAGCCTGGATTCTCCGGCAGGAAAGCAGCAAGCGGCAATCAATATGGCTTCGAAAAGCAAGGCGGAAATTCCTGTCGCAAGTCCTTCCAACCAGTAGAGATCTCTATTTATAGGGAGAACAACCTGCGACAGGCAAAATCGTCACCCGGCAGGCCGGGTCAATTTGGCGCTCCGCAGTGGTTGGGCGTTTCTTGGAGTTCTGAGATATCGGCCTCGGAACTGAGGAGTTTGCAGATGAGAGAACATGCCGTCGTGATTGCCGGAGGAGGGCCGACGGGGCTGATGCTGGCGGGCGAATTGGCTCTGGCAGGTGTCGATGTCGCGCTCGTCGAGCGCCGGCCGAACCAGGAAGTCGTCGGTTCGCGCGCCGGTGGGCTGAGCGCGCGCACGCTCGAGGTTCTCGATCAGCGGGGCGTGGTCGACCGGTTTCTCGCGGCAGGGCAGATCGCCCAGGTCACCGGGTTTGCCGTCACGCGGCTCGATATCAGCGATTTTCCGACACGGCACAATTACGGGCTGGCGCTGCGGCAGAAGCATATCGAGCGCATTCTGGCCGGATGGGTCGGCGAACTGCCGGTGACGATCTATCGTGGCCGCGAGCTGACCGGATTTGCGCAGGACGATACCGGCGTCACCATTGAACTCTCCGATGGTTTCCAGCTCAGGGCAGGCTACCTCGTCGGCTGCGATGGCGGCCGCAGTCTGGTTCGCAAGATCGCGGGCATTGAATTTCCGGGATGGGATGCGACGACCAGCAATATTCTGGCCGAGGCCGAGATGGAGGAGGAGCCGCCGCTCGGCGTCCATCGCACGGCGCTCGGCATGCATGCCTTCGGCCGCGAGGAATATGAAATCCGCGACGGCAAGGTCGTCTTTGCCAGTGAAGGTCCGATCAACGTCATGGTGACGGAAAAGACTGCCGGCGCTACTACAAGCGAACCGACGCTCGGCGACCTCAGGCAAACCCTGATCGAGTCATGCGGAACGGATTTTGGAATCCACAGCTTAAGGTGGATTTCCAGGTTCACCGATGTCGCGGCAGGCGGCGGCTTACCGCAACGGCCGCATCTTCCTGGCCGGCGATGCCGCGCATGTGCATTCTCCGGTGGGCGGGCAGGGCCTCAACACCGGCGTGCAGGATGCCGTCAATCTCGGCTGGAAGCTGGCGCAGGTGGTGAAAGGAATATCGCCGGAAAGCTTGCTCGACACCTATCACGCCGAGCGGCATCCGGTGGCCGCCCGCGTGCTGCGCGCGACGATGGCGCAGGTCGCCTTGCAACGGACCGATGACCGCACCGAAGCCTTGCGGGAGATCGTCCTGGAACTCCTCGCGATCGACGAGCCCCGCAAAAAGATCGCCGCCGAAATGTCCGGACTGGCCATCCATTACGAGTTCGGCGAGGGGCATCCGCTGCGCGGCCGCCGCATGCCCGACCTCGACCTCACCACGCCCGATGGCCCGCTCCGCGTCTATGTGCTGCTCCAAAATGCGCGGCCAGCGCTGTTGAATCTCGGCGCACCCGGCAGCCTCGACATCACGCCATGGTCAGCCCGCGTCCAGTTGGTTGACGCCAGCTATGACGGCGCATGGGAGCTGCCGGTGCTGGGCGCGGTCTCCGCCCCAACCGCAGTGCTGATCCGGCCCGACGGCTATGTGGCGTGGGTGGGCGAGGGCAAGCCGGATGGTCTCCACGAGGCGATGACGACCTGGTTCGGACCACCGGCCAATGCCGAAAAGACTCCGGCCTAAGCGGCCAGCGGCATCGAACCGCAATCCGATATCGCCTCGGCCCCCGGCATGGGTTTGCCGCGGCGCTCCCATGTCCGGCGGCTGATGCCGAAAGCGTCCCAGGGGCGGGCCTGGCTGAAGGAATTGGCGAGATAGTCGGCTCTGGGAAGCGCGCCGGCGGCGCGGCGTTGCTCCTCTTTCCGGCTTCGGTTGCGCTGGCGCCGCTTTTCCTTTTGAAGCCTTGCTCTTTTCGCCTTCGGCACATCGAAGGCGCCGATCGTGCGGATATCGAGGGCGCACCGTTCGGCGTAGCTCACATGCAGCGCATGGCCGAGCGCGTCGGCCGACAAGGCGGAAAAACGCACCTTCGTCCGCTCGTAGATGATCTCCTCCACGTCGGCTTTCCCAGCCCAGGGAAGCCATCGCGCCGCCCAGCCGAGAACCACGTCGACGAAGTCTTGTCCGAATTCGACAAGGGCGAGGCTGGCGATCACCTCGACATAGATCAATGCGTCGTCCGCCTCGGGTACGATGTCGCCATGGCGATGCCGGATCAATTTTTCGATCTCGCGCATCCGGCCGCGGAAATGGTTCCAGTGGCCGCCTCGCGCACGACGCTGCGCCGCCTTGTACCCCAGCAGGCAGTCGCCGACTTTGACAACTGAAACATCCCGGGCAGAACCGGAGTGATCGGCTTCTGCAGCCCGCTTCCTGGATTCAGTCGCTTTATGCACGCCAAGACGTTCCATCGAATTCCCTCGCGACCGGCCCCGGGGTAGGCCGAAACGCTTGACTGTAAAGGAAGTCGAGGGGGGTGATGTAGCCTATCCGAGCGTCATTCGGTGGATTATTGACGAAACGGCAATGGAGCGCGGTTCGACGCTCAGCGGACAACACGCGCAAACAGCGTTCGGCCCGCCAAAGCCGACAGAGACAAGTCGCTCCGAAGATCGGCGTCAGAGGGTCTCATCTCCATCCGATCGGCGTGGAGAGAGGGCCCATCGCCACAATTTACATCAATCAGCGAAAGCCAAAGAAGCTCAAAATCGCGAGCACGATGACGACAGCGCCGACAAGCCAGATCAAATTGTTCATTGGGAACCGTTCTCCTGTTTGAATTGAGCCAACCGTGACCCGTTGACTTAACTGCGGGGCGAGCTTGCGGTTCCCTAACCACTCCTATTGCTGTAACGCGCTTCCTCTCGCGACGCAGTCATACCGCGGCTGCTCCCTGGGGCAATCGCGGCGATGCTCCGCACCCATGTCGGCCGCTCGCACCTTCAATAACTGCACGAGCGTGCGTTGCCGGGCCTGAAGCCCCCCGCGCAGGCCGGGTTGATCGATGTATCCCGCTGGTACTGAAAATCTTCGCGATCGGGCTTGCCAGGCGTGGTGCAGGATGAGCTGATCGCGGACGCGCCGAGCAGCGCCCCGGCAGCGATAAATGTGAGAAATCGGTTCATCTAGGCTCTCCCCTGCGGAGTTGATCTTGGTCACAATCTACCACGCCGTCACGAGCCTACACGAAAACTTCCGGCGCGCTTGATCACGCTTGGCTGAACACGTGTGCGAGGGATCAGTTAACCTTGGGCGTGTGCGTTTGAACCTTGATCGCTGATCAATTCACTCAAGATAATCTCATCGAGCTATTCTGCCGTTATGGAAGTAGTTGCGGATGCTTTTGGGTAGGGGTGGCCGATTTTGTCTTGAATGAATCAAGGTTTTTCAGTAATATTATGCCATAAAAAAGTAATATAAATGGGAGGATACTATGACGGAAACTCGGTTCGATCCGGTTTTGCTTCATCGTCAACATTTCATCGCTGAGATCACCTGTCTCGATGAAATCTTCGATTTTCTGGATGAATGGCCGGAGGACAAACGAGGTCTGGCATATGACACGCTGTTGAAGGCGTGCAGAGACACCGCCAGCGGGCGTTTCCCGCTGAGCGCTGCGCGCGAGAATTTCCGGCGTTTTCTGAAGATGTCGGGCGTGCTTGCCAAGGTCGAGGGCGCCCCCAAATTCGAGCAGCTGATGGGCGATCGAAATATCGGCAATGCCTGATTGGCAGAATGAACAAAAACGCGCCGGCACATCACGTGCGGCGCGTTTTGGTTTTGATGGCGGCTGCCTGCCGGACGTCTATTTCCTTGCCAAAAAAGCGGGACGACAGACATCTGCATGAGGCGGAGGTGACCCCGGGGAATCTTGGCGGAACCTCAAGCAAGCCCGCCATTCGCCCAGTCGCACCGGAAGACCATCATCGGCTTCGAAAAGCCCTTGAGCCGTCGGCGCGAGGCGTGACCGAAGAGATCGGCGGCGCCATATTCCCGAAAGATATTCTCCGAGACGAGGATCTGGTCGCTGGACGCGACCGCACAGAGCCGTGCGGCGAGCTGGACGGTCGAGCCGAACAGGTCGTTGCTGTCCTCGACCGGCTCGCCGCAATCCAGCCCGATGCGGATATGGATCGGCTCGGTGTTGCCGCCGTTGTAAAGCTGGAATTCCTTCTGGATCGCTATGGCGCATTCGACGGCGGCCGTTGTCGAGGAAAAGGCCGCCATGATGCCGTCGCCGGTGTGCTTCACTTCGCGGCCGGAATTTTGGCCGAGGCATCGGCGCACGATCGCGTCATGGGCTCTTACCATTTCGGCCCCGATGCGATCGCCGAGCCGCGCCGTCATCTCGGTCGAGCCGACGATATCGGTAAAGAGAATTGCCCGGTGGCCAGGATCCACATCGGCCGAGGATTGGCCAGGCACCGGCTCGGGGTCATGAATTCGGCCGAGAAAAGCCTCGACCGCTGACAAAGCCACCTCGACCACCTCGCCGGCGACGAAGCCATGCGCCTCGCGATGCACACATTGTGCGGTTTCCACGTCGGGAGCATCGATGAGGCAGAAGGCCGTCCCGCGCCGCTGGTCGAACCAATAGGTGAGGAACTTGACGCCGTAGCGATCCTGAATGTCGAGATCCATGCGATGCGCCCGGGCAACGTCGGCCGCCGACGTTCCCTCGAGAAAGTGCCGGTCCATGAAGATAGGCATCGCGCATCCTTCCAGAACCGCCGCGTGCAAGGAATGACACTGTACGGTCTGGATGCTTCCGCGTCCACCTTTGGCACAATCAAAGAATGAATATTCAGGCTGTTGCTTCCAGAAAATTCGATGCGTTGATGTAAATTCTATAGAATACTAGGAAAAGGCCGGATTTTAATGAGTAGGACAGGAGGGCGAAGCCTGATATTTACCATAATCTGTCGTTTGGTAACTGAGCGCGGGTTTCTCGGGGCCGATCGGGACGCTTTAAGCGTTGCATGTGCTCAAAGCGCCTGGCTGGAGGGGCGAAGGAGCCTGTCGGTTCCCGGCCCCGCCAACGGCACGCAAATTGCATCGTTAACTCGTAAGCTCACGGAAATTGGAAAAGCTGTAGTAAAGTGAGACAGACGGCAAATTTTAGACCGGTCGGCTTGGCCTCAGTGGGGCTCGGCCATTATGCCGTTATTAACTCTGTGTGGGACGCCGCGCGCACGCTGCTGCGCGATTGGCCGGTCGATGACGGCGAAGACTATTTCGAAGCCGTGAAGTCATGCCTGGATGCGATCATCGGCGATCTGCCGCCGGAAGAGGTGCGCGCATCCTTTATCAGAGCTGCGCAGGAAGCCGGCATCGCCGTCATCGAAGCTGCCGACTGAACATCCATCTGATCCACCGTCCTGAACACCAGCCCCCCGACTTGACTTTTTCGGGATGAGGTTTAATTTAGAACAAAACAGGAACATTGGAGATGGTCATGACACATACGGAACAAGTGATCGCCAACGCCCTAGCCCTTGTCGAAGCGTCGCGTGCGGCGCGTGAGCGCGATCAGCTGCGACGCGCCGCCTGGCAGAGAAAGGTCGAACTCAGCCGGCCGCTGCCACCTTTGCCGCGTCCGGTTCAATTGCCATTGGCACTGAACTGATGCAGCCGGCAAAGATCCTGGAACCCGATCCCATGTGGCCCGATCCGGCCTTGCCCAGTGCTGCCTTGCCTGATGCTGCGTCGCCCGATGCTGCTTGGCCCGATCCTGCCTGGGAAGTCGAAGCCGTGCTGGCCTGGCATGACGACAATGCCAAGGCGGCGATCCGCTCGCTGCTCGACGATTGTAAACATCTCCGCCAGCAGCTGGCGCTGGCGGAGGGGGCGATGAGCCGCGGGATGACCCGAGGCTGGACGCCGCGATACAAACGCGACGCCCTCTGACACAACAGAGCCTCGCGCAGCCGCGCGTCTTTTGCGGACGCGCCTCGCAAAGAGCGCGCCGAAGCGCCGTCAGATCTGCGCCCAGCCACCGTCGACGCACAATTCCGAGCCTGTGATGTAGGCCGAGTCGTCGGAGGCGAGGAAAAGGACTGATTTGGCGATCTCATCGACAGTGCCGCTGCGGTGCATGGGGATTTGGCCGTGCACCTGCACCTTCGTCTGTTCGATCATCTCCTCGTTCACGCCGGCTTTGCGCGCCTGATCCGTATCGATGTAGCCGGGAGCCATGGCATTCACGCGAATCCCTTTCTCGCTCAGTTCCACGGTAAGCGAGCGTGCCAGCGAGCGAATGGCCGCTTTCCCCGCTGAGTAGACGCTGACATAGGGGCGGCCTTGTCTGCTCAGCGGTGTTGGCGATCGAGAAATCGAATTCTTCCTCCGACATGTATTCGAGCAGGTTTGGCTTCGCTCCGCCGGCATTCGCAAAGATGATGTCGACGCGACCGTGCTTTTTCTCGATATGGTCGCGAAGCGCGTCGATATCAGCGATTCTGGAGATATCGCTCGCGCGCCGAGGTCTCTCCGGCCCTCTATCCCATCGCCATGGAACTGGACGCCCGCGCGTTGATCGAGGCCGCGACCCGGCGAAGCGCAAGCGCCATCGAGGCGATGCTATCCACAGAGGATGGCCGTTTCGCCGATCCGGGCCTGCTGGCGCAAACGCTGACGGCAGCGCTTTACGGAACGGTTCCGCCCTTCTGCCACCGCGTTCTGTCCGCCGCCGATGCTCACGAGGCCGAAAAGCAGCTGACGATTATGTTTCGCTCTTATCTGGTCGCGCAGCCGAGGCAGGATTGAGAGATCGCGCGCCGCGCGCGTCGACCTCAGCAAGCCGCGCAGAAGGGCGATGGCCAGGCGTTTTGAAGGGCATCCTTTATGGAGGCTTTTCCCCCGGCCGGCGCTCAGACATCATGTTCGAAACCGACATGTGCCAGATAGTCTTCCAGCGCCCAGGCCTCAGCCGAGGCGACGATGGCGCCGACATAACCATCCGGGCGCACCAGCATCCAATCGCCTGGGGCCAGGCCATAGGCCTCGCGGAAATGCCCGCCTTTATCGATGACGTCGCCGCCTTGGCAAATCCTGTGGATGTGCAGCCCCAAGCGTGGCGGCACGGTGACTTGCCCGACCTCATAGCCGAGCAGCGTCCAGTGAGCGCCCTTGAACAGGTCGAACAGACGCCTCGGCTGGCCGGCTGCACCGGTCAGCGGCGCATCGGGCGCACGGTCGCCGGCCAGCAGGCCGCTGCGCCGCTCCGGCTTTCCCAGAGCGAGGGAAGACTCGGTATAGCCGATATCGAGCTGATGGACCTCGCGGCCGCGCCTGAAATCGCCGCGCTTCAGAGCATCGAGAAGACCGGTGGCAAGACCGAGCATTGCCGCTGCGATCGGGCGGCGCTCTTCCTCATAGCTGTCGAGCAACGCATCCGGCGCGCCGCCGGCGACGGCCGCCAGCTTCCATCCGAGATTATAGGCGTCCTGGACGCTGGTATTGAGACCCTGGCCGCCGGTCGGCGGATGCGTGTGAGCGGCATCGCCGACCAGGAAGACGCGGCCGAGCCGGTAGCGATCGGCAAGCCGGGCGTTCATGTGGAAGGCCGATGCCCAGGAAACCGATCGGACGTGAATATCGTCGCGGCCGGTGCGCTCCGCCACCAACTCGGTCAGACCCGCCGCGGAAAGATCGAACTCGCCTTCGAGCGGGATCGGTCCCTGGATCTGGAACAGTTCCGTTCCTGCGAGTGGGCATAGCCCGATCTGCCGCCGCATGTCGCCTTCGCCGAAACGATGCCAGGCGTCGCGATCCAGACCCGTCAGCATGACATCGGCGACGATGGCGCGCACGCCGAGCGTCTTGCCGGGAAAGCCGATATCAAGCGCGTGGCGCACGAAGCTGCGGCCGCCATCGGCGCCGACGAGCCAGCGCACGCGGACGGTTTCTTCACCGGACGGGCCCTGCAGCCGCGCCGTCACGCCCGTATCGTCCTGCTCGAAGCCGATGAGTTCACATCCGAAATCCGGGCGGTGCCCGAGTTCGAGCAGACGCTCGCGCATCACGCCCTCGGTCAGGAACTGCGGCACCATCAGCGGAAAATGGTAGGGTTCGGCGGGCGTCGGCTCCGCGCGCAGGACGGCGTCGGATTCACTGACGCTTCCATCGTCGCGATATTCCCGCTGCCGGGGATAGGCGCCGCCGAGCGCGACGATCCGGTCGAGGATGCCGAGATCCTCGAAGACCTCCTGCGTTCTTGGTTGGATGCCCTTGCCGCGCGATCCGCGGAACGGGTCGTTCAATTTCTCGATCAGGCGAAAGCTGACGCCGCGCCGCGCCAGCTCGATCGCCAGCGTCAGGCCGGCAGCACCAGCTCCTGATATCAGCACGTCGACTGCAGAATTCTGTGTCATCGTCATCTCCATATGTGTATTATGCACATAATTGGAGAATCGATATGGCGTCAAGAAAAAATGTGCAAAATACACATATGTCGGAGAAGCTGCGCGAGTTGCATGGGGCGTTGATCGAGATCGTCAGCGTCATGAACCGTCCGCAGCGCGACGAGCAGATGGTGCGCGAGGCGGGGATTTCGCTCGATCGCGCGCTGTTTCCGCTGCTGGTCACGGTGGAACGCCTCGGCCCGATCGGCGTGGTCGAGCTCGCCGACCGTGCCGGGCGCGACTACACCACCGTCAGCCGTCAGGTCGCCAAGCTCGAAAGCCTCGATCTGGTGGAGCGGCGCGGAAGTGCCGCCGACCGCCGCGTGCGCGAGGCGGTCATCAGCCCGAAAGGCAAGGCGATGACCGACCGCATCGACCTGGCGCGCGAAAGGGTCGGCCGCGCCATCTTCGAGCGCTGGGACGAGCACGACTTCAATGAGCTGGTGCGGCTGATGCGGAAGTTTGCGGAGGATATCGGCGATGATGCCGGCGGCGAGGTGGGAGAATCCCGGGGAGAGGGCGGCTGACGAGGGCGCGTCCCTGGCTCTCTTCAGCAAAACAGTTTGGCGGCGGTGACTTCCACTTCCACGAGGAATTCGGGGCGGGTGAAGCCGCTGACGATGATCAGCGTCGAGGCCGGCTTCGGATCGAGTGTATAGCGATCCCGCATGGCCATATAGGCGGGGAAATCCTCGCGCTTCGTCACAAAGCCTGAGATGCGGATGACGTCGGCAAAACTCATTTCCGCCTCGGCGAGAATTGCCTTGATGGCCTCGAAGCAAAGTTCTGCTTGCGCGCCGATATCCCCCGGCACTTTCTCGTCGAGACCGATGCCGAGCTGGCCGGAGGTCACGAGCAGCGAGGCGCCCGCCGGCACCAGCAGCCCGTGATTGTAATTTCCGAATGGACGGCGGACAGACGGGGGATTGAAAATCTTCATAGGCCTTTCCTAGGGTACAGCGAGGAAGATGCGGGCTCTCAAAACCGCTCCATCGCCGTCTTCACCTTCTCCAAAAAACTGGCCCGGCTTTCCGGCGTGCAATTGTTCATGTCGTAATGGGCAAGAAAGGTGACCGGCCGCAGCGGATTGATCTGCGCCCTCAGCACACGCTTGACGATTTTCTTCGGCGGGTTGCCGGCCGCGAAGGCGCGAAACGGCGTCGCGCCATATGTCAGCACGGCCGCGAGTTTCCTGATGTGGCGCAGCCGCGATTCCACCTTGCCGTCGACCAGTTCGAAGGAGACGCCGGGAAGCCAGACGCGGTCAAAATAGCCCTTCAGGATCGCCGGGAAGCCGAAATTCCAGATCGGCGTCACCAGCACTAGCGCTTCGGCCTGCTTCAGCCGATCGACATAAGATTTCACCAGCTCGGTATTGCCGGGATAATCGTGATAGGCGAGCCGGTCGTCTCGGGAGAGCACCGGATCGAAATTCTCGGCATAGAGATCGCACGCATCCACCTCGTGACCGGCCTCTTCCAGGCTTTCCAGCGTCTGTTTGTAGAGCGCCTTGCCGTAGCTTTCCTCGACCGGATGCGAGTGAAGAACGAGAACTCTCATCAGGCCTCCATGACGCTCGCCAGCCCCGGGAAGAGATAATTCTTGCCGGCATTGAAATCGAAATCGGGATTTTCCCAGGCGATCATCTTGCCGGGGTTCAACAGCCCCCTCGGGTCCGTTTCCTGTTTGAAGGCGAGGTGTACCTTGTCGGTGCGCTTCATGCCGCCTTCCTCTAGCGTGTAACGATGCGGATTGAAGATCGGGCAGCCGTGATCCTGGTGGATCTTGATGATCTCCTCGAGGCGCTCCTCCGTGCTATAGCGCACCAGCGGCAGGCCGGAGCATTGGATCTGCCCGTCGAACCTGATGAATTCGAGATGTCCAGGCACTTCGTCGCCGAAGATCTCGACCATCTTGGCGACCTTGGCGACGTGATCCGGGCCTGGATACTGAACCTGCAGATAGGTGAAGCCGGGATCGACCTTCAGCGCACGCAGCGTCGTGTGGTTCCAGGCAAGCTCGTAGGCATGCGGAATACCTTTCATGCTTTCGACCGTGTCGGAGCGGAAGATGATCTCGCCCTTGTGGGCGGCTGAAAAGGCGAGGAAGGCATCCATCGAATGCGGCGCGATCATCAGCACCACCACCGACTGGCCCTTGCGGATATAGGGTTTGTGGCGGGTGAAATAGTCGTGCGGGATCGGTGCCGCGATCGGGGCGATTTCCTTGACGAGGATGCCGTTGCATTTGGCCAGCGCATCGGAGAAGCGCACCGATGCCATGAAGTCGTCATGGCCGACAAGCACGTCGACCCAATCATAGGCAGGGGCGAGCGGCATTTCGATTTCGGTGATGATGCCGTTGGTGCCGTAGGCATGGCTCACCTTCTGCAGATCCCAGCCGGTCAGGTCGAGCACGCGCGGCTCGGCCTCCATGGTGACGACGCGCAGACGCAGAATATTGCCGAGATCGCGCAGTCCGCCCCAGGTGATCGAACCGACGCCGCCGGAGCCGCCGGCGACGAAGCCGCCGACCGTTGCCGTCTGCGCCGTCGACGGGTGGAAACGCAGTTCCTGGCCCGAATGCGCCTTGGTCTGCTTGTCGAGCTGAGCAATGACGATGCCCGGTTCACAGACCACCCGGCCGGGATGGATCTCCTTGATCCTGTTCATGGCGGCAAGGTTCAGCACAATCCCGCCGGAAAGCGGCATGGCCTGGCCGTAATTGCCGGTGCCGGCGCCGCGCGGCGTTACCGGCACGCCATGCGCGAAGGCGACCTTCAGCGTCCGGATGACCTCGTCCTCGTTTTTCGGCGTGACGACGAGATCGGCCGTCACATTGTCGAGCTGCGCCTTCAGGATCGGCGAATACCAGTAAAAATCGCGGCTCTTCTGGCGCACCAGCGCCGGATTGTCCTCGATGGCGATGCCCTCGAGTTCTTTTTTGATCGTTTGATAATCCGGCATGTCAGGCTCCAACGATGTTATCGAGTTCACGGTAATCCGGCAGGCTGCGGTCGATTACCTTGCCGCGGCGAAGCACGACGCGGTCGGACTGTGGACGGGAGAGAAATTCACTCCAGCGGCGGGCGCTGAAGAGCACGAGATCGGCCAGGGCGCCGGCGGCAATGCGCCCCTTGTCGGGCCGGCCGAGAATATCGGCAGGCGAGGTGGTGACGACGCGGGCCGCCGTGTCCAGCGGGTGATCGAGATGCAGTATGCGGACAGCTTCACGCAACACCTCGACCGGGTCGAGATCGCCATAGGCATAGAAGGGATCGCGCGTATTGTCGGAGGCCACCGCCGTCGCAACGCCGGCCGCTGCCAGTTCCTTGAACAGGGTGACGCCGCGCCAGCGCGGGGTCCGGCCGGGATATCGGTCCTGCAGATAGAGGTTGCACATCGGCAGCGAGACAATGGAGAGGCCGGCCTTTGCGACGATGTCGACCGTGCGTTTTGCCGTCTCCTCGTCCTGCCTGGCGAGCGAGCAGCAATGGCCCGCCGTCACCTTGCCGTCGAACCGGTTGCGCAGCACGGCTTGCGCGATCGCCTTCAGCGTCTCGGCGGCGGGATCGTCGCTTTCGTCGACATGAAGATCGACGTCGAGGCCGTTGTCGGCGGCAGCCCTGAAAAGTAGATCGAGCTGGCTGTCGAGATCGGGATTCATCCGGGTGACGCCGCCGATCAGCCCGCCTTTTTCGCGCACGACGGCGACCAGCTCGGCGAAATAGGCCGCGTCCACCATGTTTTCCAGCGGGAAGAGCGCCACCGCCTGCAGCGCGATCCTGTCTTTCCAGGCCTCGCGCATCTCGGCGAAAACCTCGAAGGAAATCCGGTGCTGAGGCGCCAGCGAATCGAGATGCGTGCGGATCAGGCTGGTGCCGTGCGCATAGGCCGAACGCAGTGAGAATTCCATGCGCTTGCCGACATCCGCCGTCGACCAGTACGCCTCCCGGTCCGTCCGCACAGCGTCCAGGGCGCCGATGAAGGTGCCGTCGGGATTGGCGTTGCGCGGCCAGATATGGCCCTTGTCGAGATGAGTGTGCATATCGGTGAAGCAGGGCCAGACCATGCCGTCCTTCAGATCGGACCGCGGCAATTCCACTGGTGCTGCACCCGCCGGCAGCAGCGCGGAGATGACACCATCGGCGATGACGATATCCGCCTTGACCAGCCCCTCGATCGCCGGCGCGTCAAATCCCTCGACGGCGACGGCAGGCAGCGTCGCATTGCTCAGCACGAAGCGGCCGGCATTGGGCGGCGAAATGAACGAATAGGTCATCAGTTTTCCCGTTTCAGGCTGCTCTCATGCCAACGGTGCAGGGCGAGCCAGGAAATGAACGAGGTGACGGCGAAGATCGCCACGCCAAGCAGGGAGAGCATCAGCAGCGCGGCGAAGAGGCGCGGAATGTTGAGCCGGTACTGTGCTTCGAGCAGCCGGAAGGCAAGGCCGGAGCCGGCGCCCGCCGAGCCGGCCGCAAATTCTGCGACGACGGCGGCAATCAGCGCCAGGCCGCCGCCGATCCTGAGGCCCGTCATGAAATAGGGCTGGGCGGCAGGCAGCTTGAGGAAGAGCAGCGTCTGCCAGCGCGAGGCGCCGTAAAGCTCGAAGAGATTGATGAGATTGTGGTCGACGCTCTTCAGCCCCTGAACCATATTCGAAAGGATCGGGAAGAAGGCGACGAGGAAGGCGCAGATCAGCAGCGCCACCTGGGTCGACGGCGCATAAATCAGGATCAGCGGCGAGATCGCCACCACAGGCGTCACCTGCAGGATGACGGCAAGCGGATAGAAGGCAAGCTCGATCCAGCGCGACTGCACCAGGAAGATCGCAAAGCCGACGCCGCCGACAAGGGCCAGCATCAGCGACAGCAAGGTGATCTTGGTGGTGACCCAAAGCGCTGGGGCAAGCGTATCCCAGTCCGTCACGAAAGCGTTTGCGACGGCGGCCGGACCCGGCAGGATATAGGGCGGCACGCCTGAGAGCTTCACATAGGCGTACCAGATCAGGACCAGCAGGCCGATAACGAGGAAGGGGACGGCGATGCGCAGCGCGAGATCGCGGCGTCTTGCGCCTGCGGCATTTACAGCAAGATGAAGGATCTGCGGCGTATCCGTTTCGTCACGCATCAATGCTCTCCCGCCGCGTTGATTGCCCCGATCAGCGAAAGGGAGACCGTCTCACAAGCCTTCCGGTATTCTTCCGAGGTGCGGTAATGCTCGTCGCGTTCCAGGCTGGTGGTCAGCGGAACATCGGCATGCACACGGCCGGGCCTTGCCTTCATCACCACGATGCGGTTCGAAAGATAGGCGGACTCATAGACCGAATGGGTGACGAAGATGACGGTGATGCCTGTCGTCTTCCAGAGCCGCAACACGTCGTCGTTCAGCTTCTGGCGGGTGATTTCGTCAAGTGCGGCGAAGGGCTCATCCATCAAAAGCAGCTTCGGTTTGGTCACCAGCGCGCGGGCGATCGAGACGCGCATCTTCATGCCGCCGGAAAGTTCGCGTGGATAGGCTTTGGCGAAATCCTGGAGGCCGACGGTGGTCAGCGCCTGCATGATCCCTTCATGCGCTGCCGCCTTCGAAACCCGCCTCAATCTCAGCGGCAGGTGGACATTGTCGAACACGTTCTTCCACGGCATCAGCGTCGGCTCCTGGAAGACGAAGCCGATATCGCCCTCCGGCAGGCCCCTGGAGTTGATGCGCGAACTCGGCCAGTCGATCGCCCCCGACGTCACGTCGCCAAGGCCGGCGATGATGCGCAGCGCCGTCGACTTGCCGCAGCCCGAAGGGCCGAGCAGGCTGACGAACTCGCCGCTTTCGACCGTAAGCGACATATCGGAAAGGGCGACGGTGCCGCTGGAAAAGACCTTCGAGACCGATTGCATCACGACCAGCGGCCGCTTGCGCGTCTCGTGCGGAGATAAGGCCTGGGCTTTTGCTAACGGCATTGCCTGTCTCATTCACCAGGGGAGGATGTGGTCCGCCACCTCAAGCGGACCATCGGACGACGTCGGAGGGGCTTACTTCTTCATCGCCATTCCCGTGCTCTTGCAAACGAATTTCGTCGTGAAGGCTTTGCTGTAGTCTGTCTCCGGCTTGAACACCTTGATATCAACCATCTCGTCGAAGAACGCTTTGTAATGTGCGTCGGTGATGCAGCCGATGCCCTTGTCCAGGCTGTCGCCGGATTCGATGATGCCGTATTCCTTCATCTTGGCGATCGAGTAGGCGATCTGGCCATCCGTCATTTCAGGATTGTCCTTCTTGATCAGCTCGTTCGCCTTGCTGTTGTCGCCGTAGAGGTAGTTGTACCAGCCCTCGATCGAGGCATCGACGAAACGTTGGACGACATCCGGTTTGCTGTCGATCATCGTCTGCGTGGTGGTGATCATCGTCGAATAGGGCGAATAGCCGTTGTCGGCGAGCAGGAAGACCTTCGGTTCGAAGCCGGCCTGCTTCTGGATCTCGTAGGGCTCGGAGGTGAGATAGCCCTGCTGGGCGGATTGCTTGTCGGCAAGGAAGGGAGCGGGGCTGAAATTATAAGGCTTGTACTGCTCGTCCTTGAAGCCCTTGAAGTTCGCCTTCATCCATTCGAAATAGGTGAGGTAACCGTCCTTGCCGAGAAACAGCGTCTTGAGCTTGGCAAGATCTTCGAATTTGTCGATCCCGGCGTCGGGGTGTGCGATCAGGACCTGCGGATCCTTCTGGAAGATCGCCGCGACATCGACGAGCGGGATGCCCTGTTCGACAGCCGAGATCTCGCCCTGCGGCCCACCCATGTAGAAATCGATCTTGCCGGAGATCAGCAGCGCGCTATTGGCCGCGTTCGGGCCACCCTGCACGATCGTGACGTCGAGGCCGTGTTTCGCATAGGTGCCGTCGGCGACTGCCTGGTAGAAGCCGCCGTGCTCGGCCTGCGCCAGCCAGTTCGTTCCGTAGCTTACCTTGTCGGCCGCATGCGCCGCGCCGGCAGCGGCGAGCGCGCCACCGAGACCCAGGAGAGCGGAAAAGACCGTATTCTTCAGTGCATTGGGCATGATCAGCGTTCCCCTTTTGAGTTCGCAACGCCTGTGATGACGTCGGATTTTCTTCATTGGAGCGATTGCTTTGCTCTTTGAAAAGCATCAAATTTCGTGCGCAACGATGCCTTTTTGGCATCTCAACGGCAGCCTGTGCCTAATTTGTGCGTCTGCTTTATTTTCATGCAACGAGGTTGCGATGCTGCACTCCCGAAAGCTCATCTACATCAACGAGATCGCCCGCACCGGTTCGATCCGCAAGGCGGCGGCGCGGCTGAATGTGGCGTCATCGGCGATCAACCGCCAGATTCTCGCACTGGAGGAGGAAATGGGTGCGCCGCTTTTCGAGCGGCTGCCGCGCGGCCTGCGGCTGACGGCAGCCGGCGAACTCTGCATCGAACATATTCGCGAAGTGCTGAAGAATTACGAGCGGCTGGAGGGGCGCATCCGCAGCCTGAAGATGCAGCAGGCCGGTAAGGTCCGCATCGTTACCACGGTTGGGCTTGCCGCGGGCCCGCTGCCTGACATCATCGCTCGGTTCCAGGCGGAGCATCCGCGCGTCTTCATGCAGCTGCGCAATGACGCGGGCACGATGACGGTCAATCCGGTGCTGTCGGGTGAGGTGGATATCGGCCTCGGCTTCAACATTCCGGCGACGCCGGGCATCCGGACGCTTGGCAGTTTCGACATCCCGATCGGCGTGGTGCTGCCGCCCGGCCATCACCTGATCGGTTCAGGCCCGATCAATCTGGCCGATATCGTCCAGGAGCGCCTGGTGCTGGCCCAGCAGGGCACCAGCCTGCGTGATGTGATCAATCTCGCCTTGGCGCGCCTCGACGTGCATGTCGAGCCGGTGCTTGAGACCAACGCATCCGAGATGCTGAAGAAGCTGGTCAAATCGGGGGCGGGGCTGACGATACTGAACCCGCTCGACGTCATCACCGAATGCCGGCAGGGCGAGCTCGTCTTCCGGGCGATCGCCGAACCGCATGCGCGCCAGCAGCCGATGAAGCTTTTTGCCCGCGCCCGCGCGCCGCTCGATTCCGCCACCAGCCTGTTCGTCGAATATCTGCTCGCCGAACTTGCCGGTCTCGTGCAGGAACTGCAGGCCAAAGGTCATATCGCGATGGAAAAGCCTGTCGGCCCTTAGATCGCCGGCGTTATCGTGAATAGAGGCTGGAAAGCGGATAGCGCTTCAGGTCGGACAGCAACTCGATGAAGCCCTTAACCTGATGGCGGCAGATCGCTTCGCCTTTCTCCACCGTTCCGCGCGAGGCGTCGCCAACGACGCCGTGCGGATTGAGGTCGTGGGCGATCCAGGCGAGCGAATGCGGCGGCAGCGGCTGGATATATCTCGATTGTCCGCGCATCCATTCGGCCTTGGAGGTGAAATTCTGCGCCTTGTCCATCCGCACCAGATCGGGGCGGAAATGGAGCATCAGCGAGGTCTCGACCTCGCCGCCATGGATGCCGTATTTTAACTCGTCTTCGCTGATCATGCCGTCGGGATGACCGAAGCGGCCCCATTGCGTCGAGATCACGGCCATCTGATAGCGAACGCGCAACTCGCGCGCGACGATGCTCATGATGTCGACATTGCCGCCATGCGAATTGACGATGACCAACTTGCGGATGCCGGCTTCGGCAACCTTGGCGCCGATCGCCGTCCAGACGGGAATGAGCAGCTCAGCACCGAGCGACAGCGTTCCCGGCCCGTAAATATGTTCGTTCGCCTTGCCGATCTCCTGCGTCGGCAGAACCAGGAAATCGAGGTCGTCGGGCTTCTGTTTCCGCAGTTCGGCCAGCATGCCGTTGGCGATCGCCACATCGGTCGCGATCGGCAGGTGCGGGCCGTGCTGTTCGGTCGAGGCGATCGGCAGGATGGCAATGGTCGCGTCGGGCGAAAGTCCGGCGAAATCGGAGCTGTTCAGTTCGTTCCAGTAAAATGGCATTGCCATCGCCGCGCCTCTCTTTGCCGTTTTGACAGTGAGTAGGAAATATCGCTGCACGCGAAAAGCATCAATTTGCGCCCGCACCGATGCCTTTTTGCGGATGATACAGCGATGCCGGCCGTGCAAAGGGCAGGGGGCCACCATTGCATGAGCTGGATGCGGCCAGGAATTCACTGAAGCCATTGCGCCGACGCGTCTGCAATGGTTTGCTGCCCCCTCTGCAATTCAACGCTCTCCGGTGATTCCCAATGTTCGATATTCTGTGGCGCGGCCTGGCGATCGGCGCCGGCGCAACCATCCTGATGGACCTCTGGGCGATCGTGCTCACCAAGTTTTTCGGTCAGACGGCGCCCAACTGGGCCCCGGTCGGCCGCTGGTTCTGGCATCTCCGCCGCGGCAAGGTCTTTCACGACAGCATCGCCGATGCCGAGCCCTATGAGCATGAACTGGCGCTCGGCTGGATCACCCATTACGCCGTCGGCATTCTCTATGGCGTGATCTTTGCGCTCATCATGGGGCAGGGCTGGCTTGCCGCTCCGACATTTCTGCCTGCCTGGATCTTCGGCATCGTCACCGTCGGGGCAGGGTGGTTCCTGCTGCAGCCGGGCCTCGGCATCGGCTGGGCGGCCTCCAAACATCCGACACCGAACAAGGTCCGGTGCTTCAATCTGCTGGCGCATACGGTGTTTGCATTGGGGCTTTACGGGACGGCGTTGATTCTGCGCTGAGATTGCGGCCTGCCCCTCATCCGCCTGCCTGCACCTTCTCCCCGCGCGCGGGGCGAAGGGGATATGCCGCGACCTCTCCGTTCCCCGCAGCCTCTCGCAGGGCACGTCCCCTCTCCCCGTTTTACGGGGAGAGGGTTAGGGTGAGGGGCATCTTTGGGGTCCAATTTTGCCCCTACCGCGCCGCCCAATTGGCGCCGCGGCGGAAAATCGTCTTCATCTCCGGCACGTCGAATTCCTTGGCCTGGTGGCCGAGCGAGGAATAGAAGACGCGGCCCTTGCCGTATTTGCGCTTCCAGACGACGGGCATGACGACGCCGTCGATCCAGTAGGCGTGCTCGCCGGTGAATTTGGTCGTCGCCAGAACCTCGTTCGAGGGGTCGACATGCATGTAATATTGCTCCGAAGTATAGGGGAAATCGGCAATACCCTCCATCAGCGGATCGTCAGGCCGGGTAATGTTGACGGTATAGTCGATGATGTTGCCCGGGTGGGCCACCCACTGGCCGCCGATGATGAACTGGTAGTCGACGGAGTCGCGGAAGGCATCGCCCGCGCCGCCGTGATAACCGGCGATGCCGACGCCGCTCTCGATGGCGGCGGCGAGGTTCTTGACCTCCTCCTTCTCGATCTTCGACATCGTCATGATCGGCACGACGAGGCTGAGATCGTGGACGGAAGGGTCGGCAAGCGCCTCGGTGCCGTGTTCGAGATAGACCTTGAAGCCGTCCTCCTCGAGCATGGTCTTGATGACTTCGGCACATTCCTGCGGCTCGTGGCCACTCCAGCCGCCCCAGACGATCAGTGCTTCACGCATAGTCTTTCCTCCTGAATTTATTTCGCCAGCCGTCCGTCGACGATGGATTGGGACAGAGGGGCAGGGCGCTCCACCGCCATTGAGATGGCCACCGTCCTGCCTGTCGCAGACGCCGTGTGGAACGCTTCCATGACCTCGAGCACATGCAGCGCCAGGTCGCCATTGGCGCGATGCGGCCGGTTGGAGCGGAGCGCATGCGCCATGTCGGCGACGCCGAGCGAGCGGTAATTGCCATCGGCATAGGGAGATGTGAGCGGCTGATCCTCGAATTGGCCGCCCTTCCGCAGATATTCGACAGGGCCTTCGAATTTGTTGGGATCGGGCACGATCAGGGTGCCCTCGGTGCCGTAGACCTCGAGCGGCACATGTTTGTGGCCGGCGACATCGAAGCTCATGGCGATCTGAACGACGGCGCCGCTCGCAAATGCCATCATCCCGGCGACATGGGTCGGCACATGCACGGGAATGCGCTCGCCGTTGCGCGGCTCGCTGGTGATCAACCGTTCGGCGCGCGGCGTCGTCGCAAAGCCCGCCACTTGAGCGACCGGCCCGAGAAGATTGACGAGATCGGTGATGTAATAGGGACCCATGTCGAGCATCGGCCCGCCGCCGACTTCGTAATAGAAGGCCGGGTTCGGATGCCAGCGCTCATGGCCCGGGCACATGAAGCTCGCCGAGCCGCCGACCGGCTGGCCGATGACGCCCTGATCAATCAGCGCACGCGCCGTCTGATGGCCGCCGCCGAGAAAGGTGTCGGGGGCAGCACCGATGCGGAGATTTCTGGCCTTGGCCGCCTCGGCCAATTTTTTCCCTTCTGCGAAATTAATCCCGAGCGGTTTTTCCGAATAGGTATGTTTGCCGGCCTCGAGCGCCTGCAGCGCCACTGCGACATGGGCCTTGGGGATCGTCAGATTGACGATGATCTCGACCTTCGGGTCGGCAAACAGCTCCTCGACCGTTTTGGCCGGAACGTTGAATTCCTTAGCCTTGGCTTCCGCCAGTTCCCGGTTGAGGTCGGCGACGCCGCGGATATCGAGAATGGGAAAGGATGCCATCGCCCTGAGATAGGCGCCCGAAATATTGCCGCATCCAATGATGCCGATACCAACTCTTTCCATGAGTTCCTCCATCTGATCGTGATTGTGACGCCCGTCAGAGCGCCGGCCCGGTCGTGCTCCAGGGCGATTCGTAGAGTTCGTAGAGCGCCACGGCAGCCGCACCCTGCGCCCAGAAGTCGTCGCTCGAATCGTCGAAGACGAGTTCGCTCACCCCCTTCAGCGAAGGCGGAATGGCGAGCGCATAGGCATCGCGCAGGCTGTTCAGGAATGGCTCGCCGAGCGCGAGACTCGATCCCACCAGGATGACGCGCGGTGGCGCAAACAGCGTGACGATATTGGCGATGGTCAGCCCCACCGCTTCGCCGGCGCGGATGGCGGCGCCGATCAGCCGGTCGTCATCGGCCTTGATCAGCGCCTGGGCATGGGTCATGCCGCGCCCGAGACGGATCGCTTCGGCAAAACGCCCGTCGGCCTGCTGTTCGCCGAGAATGGCGCTTTCGCCGGCCTGGCTGAAGAGCCGCACGACGCCGCTCGGCCCCATGCCGAGCACCAGGTCACCGAGATTATGGCTGAGGCCGCCGGCGCCGCGGAACAGGCGGTTGCCGTGCAGCACGCCGAGCCCCAGCGTCTGTTCCAACGAAATCAACACCATATCCTCGAGATCGCGCGCCCTCCCGAACCAGTGATGGCCGAGCGTGATGGCATGCGCGTCGCTTTCGACAATGGTCGGCGTCGACAGCCGCGTCGACATCTCGGCGGCGAAATCGACATTGGTGTCGCGGAAGATCGGGCTGCTTCTGATGTAACCGGTGCGGTGCTCGATGACCCCGGGAAAACCGAGGCAGACGCTGTCGACATCCTCAAGCGACAGCCCGGCATCGACGACGCAACGCCTGACCCCGTCCTCGACCAGATCGGCGATGACACCGATCGGCTGCCGGTCGAGGCGGATTGGCAAGGCGAGCTTCGACAGCACGTCGCCGCGGAAATTGGTGAGGACGAAGACCATCCGGTTCGCCGCAATCTTGCCGCCGACGACGCGGGCGGCGTCGGGATTTAGCTCGAGTGCCACGCGCGGCCGTCCGCGCACCGCCTCGTTACGGATGTCGCCTTCGTGGCGCGGCAGGATCAGCCCGTCGTCGAGCAGCGAAGCAGTAATGGCGGAAACGGTGGTTGTGGAAAGTTCGGTGCGTTCGCTGATCTCGATGCGCGAGATCGGACCATGGCGCCGGATGGTATCAAGCACGTTCAAGCGATTGATCGCGCGCATCAATTCTGGATCTGCGGTCTTCATGAAAAACTAGCCGGCATCGTTCGTTGGGCGGAACCCAATATTTTTAACGGGTTACGAAATAAATAGCAGGCAATCCCGTGAGGCTGTCAAGCGCTTTTGGGAAAAATAGCGGCAATTGGGTTGACATCCGGCGAAAGCTCCGTTGAATTAATCCGCATTGGGGAAAAATTGTGAGGATAGGTCCCCTGGGAGGAAATCATGAATTTTATGCTGAAGAACGCCGCTTTCGGCGGCAGGTGCATCGTATCCATGGCCGCGGCAGCCGGCATGTTGCTGGCAGGAGCCGGTGCTGCCTCGGCGACGACGGTGGTCAAGTGGCTGCATCTTGAGCTCGACCCGAAAAACGTCGCGGCTTGGGAAGACATCGTCAAGAAATACGAAGCCCAGCATCCCGACGTCGATATCCAGATGCAGTTCCTCGAAAACGAGGCTTTCAAGGCCAAGCTTCCCACGCTGCTGCAATCCGACGACGTGCCGGATTTCTTTTTCAGTTGGGGCGGCGGCGTGTTGAAGCAGCAGTCCGAGACCGGCGCGCTGCAGGATGTGACGGCAGCCCTCGATGCCGATGGCGGCAAGCTGCGCAAGGCCTATACCCCGGCTTCGGTCGATGGCCTGACCTTTGAGGGCAAGACCTGGGCCATTCCCTACAAGGTCGGTCTGGTCAGCTTTTTCTACAACAAGGCGCTATTCGCCAAGGCTGGCGTCAAGGCCGAAGACATCAAGAGCTGGACCGATTTTCTCGCCACAGTGAAGAAGATCAAGGCGGCCGGCATCGTGCCGATTGCCGGCGGCGGCGGCGAGAAATGGCCGATCCATTTTTACTGGAGCTATCTCGTCATGCGCGAAGGCGGCCAGAAGGTCTTCGAAGCGGCCAAGAACGGCGAGGGCGAAGGTTTCCTCGATCCCGCCATCATCAAAGCCGGTGACGACCTCGCCGAACTCGGCAAGCTCGAACCTTTCCAGCCCGGCTATCTCGGCGCGACCTGGCCGCAGACGCTCGGTGTCTTCGGCGACGGCAAGGCGGCGATGATCCTCGGCTTTGAAGCCACCGAGGCCAACCAGCGCAAGAATGCCGGCGACGGCAAGGGCCTGGCGCCCGACAATATCGGCCGTTTTGTCTTCCCGACCGTTGATGGCGGCGCCGGCAAGCCGACCGATACGCTCGGCGGTCTGAACGGCTGGGCCGTCACCAAGAAGGCTTCCAAGGAGGCGATCGATTTCCTCGCCTTCCTGACCAGCGCCGAGAACGAGCGGGCGATGGCCAAATCAGGCATGTTGCTTCCCGTTGCCGTCGGCGCCGATGACGGCGTCGTCAACCCGCTGCTTTCCGAATCGGCGAAACAGCTTGCCGGTTCGACCTGGCATCAGAACTTCTTCGACCAGGATCTCGGTGCGGCGGTCGGCCGTGTCGTCAACGACGTCTCGGTGGAAATCGTCTCCGGACAGATGAATTCCAAGGACGGCGCCCAGATGATCCAGGACGCTTTCGAGCTGGAACAATAACCAGCGCCCGCAGAGCTTTCCCGGCGCTCCCGATCAAGCGGAGCGCCGGCATTGCTGCCGACGAACGAAAGCAGGACCCATGGCCAATATTTCAGTTCCATCGATAACGACTTCCGCACGGCCGGCCCGAAGAGCGGCAAACAGCAGGAGCTCGGTCGCCCATGACCGGCTGAAGGTGCTCTTGCTCTTTCTGCCGCCGGCGCTGCTGCTCTTCACGCTTTTCGTCATCATGCCGATGGGCGAGGCGGCCTGGTACAGCCTCTACAAGTGGAACGGCTACGGCACGCCGACCGAATTCATCGCGCTCCGCAATTTCCAGGTTCTGTTCCGCAATGCGGCTTTCACCCAGGCGCTGCTCAATAACGGCCTGATTATCGTCATCTCGATCTGCATCCAGGTGCCGCTCGCCATCTGGCTTGCCACCATGCTCGCCCACCGCATTCCCGGCGTCGTCGGCTACCGCCTGATCTTCTTCCTGCCCTATGTACTGGCAGACGTTGCCGCCGGCCTGATCTGGCGCTTCGTCTATGACGGCGATTACGGGTTGTTTGCCGCCATTTCCAACTTCTTCGGCTTCGCCAATCCTTACGTGCTCGCCGACAAGGATGTGGCGATCTACGCCGTGCTCGGCGTCATCGTCTGGAAATATTTCGGCTTTCACATGATGCTGTTCATCGCCGGTCTGCAATCGGTCGACAAGAGCGTGCTCGAGGCGGCCGAAATCGACGGCGCCACCGGCTGGCAGAAGTTCCGCTACGTCACGCTGCCGCTGCTCGGCTCGACCTTGCGCCTGTCGATCTTCTTCGCCGTCGTCGGGTCGCTGCAGCTCTTCGACATGATCATGCCGCTGACCGGCGGCGGCCCGTCCAATTCGACGCAGACGATGGTCACCTTCCTCTACACCTATGGCGTCATGCGCATGCAGGTCGGTCTCGGCAGCGCCGTCGGCGTCGTGCTCTTCATCATCTGCGTCACGCTCGCCTTCGGTTACAAAAGGATCTTCATGCGCCATGACTGATATGAGCTCTTCCATCCGCATGCGCACCTCGACACGCATCTATCTCTATGTGTCGCTGAGCCTGATCGCCGCGATCGTGCTGATCCCGCTGCTGACGACGGCGCTTGGCGGCTTCAAGACGCTGGGCGACCTGCGCACCAATCCCTTCGGTCTGCCGACGGAGTGGCAGTGGGCGAATTATACCGACATCCTCTTCGGCGAACGCTACTGGCTGCAGATCGGCAATTCGCTGATCATTGCGGCGCTCACCGTGCTCCTGACGCTGATCGTCTCGTCGATGGCCGCCTTCGCCTTCGCCCATGTCCGCTTCTTCGGATCGTCCTTCCTGCTCAACTATTTCCTGCTCGGGCTGATGTTTCCGGCGGCGACCGCGATCCTGCCGCTGTTCATCCGCATCCGCGATCTCGGCCTGCTGAACACCTATTGGGGTGTGGTGCTGCCGCAGGTGGCCTTCGGCCTCGGCATGAGCATCCTTTTGTTTAGAAACTACTTTCGCAACCTTCCGGAAGAATTGTTTCAGGCGGCCTTCGTCGACGGCTGCGGTTATATGAGATTCTTCTGGCATATCTCGCTGCCGCTTTCGCGCCCGATCGTCGCCACCGTCAGCATCATCTCCTTCGTCGGCAGCTGGAACAGCTACATCCTGCCGCTGATCATGCTGAACTCGGAATCCAAATATCCCTGGCCGCTCGGCATCATGGTCTATCGCGGCGAATACGGCACGGAGTGGCAGCTAGTGCTGGCCTTCATCACGCTCACCATCCTGCCGACGATCATCGTCTTTTTCGTCGCCCAGCGGCACATCATCGCTGGCTTGACCGCCGGCGCCGTCAAGTCCTGAGCCCAACCCTTGGAGCTGCAATCATGGCATCCGTTTCACTGCACGATGTAACTAAGGCCTATGGCGCCGTTGACGTCATCCACGGCATTTCGCTTCATATCGAGGATGGGGAATTCGTCGCCCTCGTCGGCCCCTCCGGCTGCGGAAAATCGACGCTGCTGCGGATGATCGCCGGCCTCGAGGAGATCACCGACGGCGAGATCGCGATCGGCGGCAATATCGTCAACGCCATGACGCCGCGCGAGCGCAACATCGCCATGGTCTTCCAGTCCTATGCGCTCTATCCGCATATGACGGTCGCCGAAAACATGGGTTTCAACCTGAAGCTCGCCGGCGTCGCCAAGCCGCAGATCGAGATCCGCGTCGCCGAGGCCGCCCGCATGCTCGATCTCGCCCAGCTGCTCGACCGCAAGCCGGCCCAGCTTTCCGGCGGCCAGCGCCAGCGCGTCGCCATGGGCCGCGCCGTCGTGCGCAATCCGGCCGTCTTCCTGTTCGACGAGCCGCTCTCCAACCTCGATGCGAAACTCCGCGTGCAGATGCGCTCGGAGATCAAGACGCTGCACCAGAAGGTGAAGACGACCTCGATCTATGTCACCCATGACCAGATCGAAGCGATGACGCTCGCCGACCGCATCGTCGTGCTCAACCAGGGCAGGGTGGAGCAGCAGGGTACGCCGCTCGAACTTTACCGGAAGCCCGCCAATCTCTTCGTCGCCGCCTTCATCGGCTCGCCGGCGATGAATATGCTGGAGGGCACGGTGGAGGGTCAAAACGGCGAACCGGCCGCTCGCCTTGAAGACGGCACGGCAATCCGCATCGCGCCCGACCGCAGGGTCAGGCGCGGCCAGGCTGTCACCATCGGCCTGCGCCCCGAACATCTCGTTCCCGGCCTGTCGGCCGGCACGCCGCTCGCCGGCCGCACCATGCTGGTGGAACCCACAGGCGCCCAGACCCATGTCGTCTTCGATCTCGCCGGACAGCAGGTGACGGCGATCGTCGACGGCGAATACCCCGCCCGCTACGGCGCCGTGTTCGAGGCAAGCATCGCCAGCGACCAGGTGCATGTCTTCGACCGCGGCAGCGGGGTGGCGCTGTAGGCGCGGTTTAGTCTGCTAGAGCCTTTCCTGGTTAGATTGAAGCATTCTGTTGGCTCAAACGGAGTCGGATGGTCGACCGGCCGGCGCGCGTCGTAGCCCAGCTCTACGGCCAAGCCGGCCGGTCGATCAGCCGGCCCGTTTCAGCCAACCCAAAGGGCCGGGCATCTTTCCGCCAGGATCAGAGGCGATCGGCTCGGACGTACCAAGGGGTATGCCCTTCGCCAATCGCCTCTGCCCTGACGAAAACCTGCTCCGGCAGAATGCTTCAATCTAACCAGGAAAGGCTCTAGGGAACGGAGAGGGTGCGGCGCATCCTCTTCTCCCCGAGGGGAGAAGAGGGAATCGAGAGGGCGCAGCAGGCATTCCCGCGGTCCTCGGTCGGCGATTACTCCGCGGCGATCCGTTCGACACCGTTGGCCTGCACGATCTTCTCCAGCAGCGTCAGTTCCTCCTGGGTCAGATCCGTCAGCGGCGGACGAACCGGGCCGGGGTTCTGGCCGAGGACGCGCAGGCCCGCCTTGATGATCGAGACGGCATAGCCCTTCTTGCGGTTGCGCAGGGCGACGAAGGGGAAGAAGAAGCTCTTCAGGATCTCGTCGACGGTTGCTTGGTCGCCGGTGCGCAAGGCGCCGTAAAAGCGCTGGGCCAGCGCCGGCACGAAGTTGAAGACGGCCGAGGAATAGGTGGTTACGCCGGCGGCGAAATAGGCTTGGGCGTAGACTTCATGGGTCGGCATGCCGCCGACATAGACGAGACGGTCGCCAAGCAGAGTGGTGATCTCGATCACCTTGTCGACATCGCCGACGCCGTCCTTGAAACCGATCAGGTTCGGGCATTCCTCGGCGAGCCGCGCGATGCTTTCGGCCGTCAGGACGGCGTTGTCGCGGTTATAGACGATGACGCCGATGCCGACCGATTGGCACACCGCCTTGACATGGGCGACGAGGCCGGCCTGTTCGGCAAACATCAGGTAGGGCGGCAAAAGCAGCAGCCCGTCGGCGCCCGCCTTTTCGGCCGCCTTGGCGATTTCGATGGCGAGCGACGTGCCGTAGCCGGTGCCCGAGATGATCGGCGTCTTGCCGGCCGAGGCCTTGGCAGCGTGGACGACCTGCGGAATCTCGGCCGGATTGAGGGAGAAGAACTCCCCCGTGCCGCCAGCGGCAAACAGTGCGGCGGCATCATACCCCGAAAGCCATTCGACATGACGGCGGTACTTCGCCTCGTCGAATGTGAGCTGATCGTCGAAATGCGTCACAGGAAACGAGAGGAGACCACTACCGACGGCCTTCTTCAATTCAATCGGGTTCATCATGAAAGTCCTGTTCCTTAGCTGTTGGAAATTGGCCGTCTCAGGCGCTTTCGAGCGTCTGCAGAAGGGCAGCGATATAGCCGTAGCAGTAGGCAAAAGCGGTGGCGGAAGGGTCCTTGCCGCTGACGGTCGGCACGTGGTCGGGCATCAGCATGTATTTGAAGCCGACTTCCTTGTAGATCCTGGCCGAGCGGACCATGTCCATGTCGCCCTCGTCGGGGAAGGTCTCCATGAAGGAGAGCTTGCCGCCGCGGATGTTGCGGAAGTGAACATTGAAGATCTTGTTGCGCTCGCCGAACCAGCGAATGACGTCGTCGATCTCCTTGCCGGGATTTTCCAGCATCTCGCCGATCGAGCCCTGGCAGAAGTTGAGGCCGTGATAGGGGTTTTCCCGCATCAGCACGAATTTCTTCAGGCCTTCGACGGTGCCGAGCACGCGGGTTACGCCGCGAAAGCCCGGCGGCGTATAGGGATCGTGCGGATGGCAGGCGAGCCTGACGCGGTTGCTTGCAGCGACCGGCACGACGCGTTCGAGGAAATAGTCGATCCGTTCCCAATTTTCGTCTTCGGAGAGCACCCCGGCAAGACCGGGCGCGGCTTGCTGATCGGTCTTGTCCCAGCGGAAGCTGGCATTCATCGAGCCGCCGCGTCCCGGTTCATCGGGCGTGCGGGGAATGCCGATCAGGTTGAGATTATATTTGACCGCCGGAATGCCGGCCGCCGCGGTATCTTCGATCAGCTTGCAGACGGCGTCGATCTGCCTGTCGCGCTCGGGGCCGGCAAGCAATATATCCGGATAGGACGCTTTCTCGATCGGCTGCGAGGGCAGGGGCAGCTGGATCATGTCGAGGATCAGGCCGAAGCTTTCGACCTTGTCGCGATGGCGCTCGAGGTCGGAAAGCGTCCAACTGCTCGGTTCTCCCGGCGGGTCGGCGTTGATATGCTTCACACCCAGTTGCGCGAAGATGCGATAATCGTCGTCGTCCCGCGCGGCGACCTGTGTTCCCAGATACATTTGAGTCTCTTTCGAAATTACACAATGTCATATGACATAATATGAATTTTGAAGAGAGTCGAGCCCTATTGCTGCTCGGCGAGCATCCGGTAGCGGCGTTGGCTCGCCATCATATGCGCGCGCATCGCCTGGCGGGCGCGATCCGGATCCTGATCGGCGATGGCCGAGAGGATTTCGACATGTTCGGCATAGACCTTCTGCAGGTAGTCGCGGTCATTGGCTTCGGGCAGCGTCGGAAACTGGCCGCGGGGGATTGATTTGGGGCCGAATTGGCGCAGGACATCGACATAGAATCGGTTGTTGGTGGCGGCGGCGATCGCCATATGGAAGGCGTAATCCGCCTCCACCGTTTGCTGTCCGGTTTCGATCAGGTTCGCCATACGGCGGTTGGCCTCACGGATGGCGGCTTCCTGCTCGGCGGTGCGGCGATAGGCGGCAATCGCCGCTGCTTCACCCTCGGCCGCCATGCGAAACTCCAGCAATTCAAGGGTTTCGGGAATGCTTTTGATTTCCACCGGCGTCAACGGCAGCACCGATTGAGATTTCGGATCCGCGACAAACACCCCTTTGCCCTGGATCGGTTTGACGAAGCCGGCCGACCTCAGATCGGCGATCGCCTCGCGCACCACGGTGCGGCTGACGCCGAAGGTCGCTTCAAGCTGCGGCTCGGTCGGCAGCTGATCGCCGACGCGCAGCTTGCCCGTCTCGATCTGCGCCCGCAGCTGATCGATGACCTGCTGCGCCAGTCTTTCTCGCCCACGGCTGAGTGTCGTCATTTTTTCATTCCCCAATCCCTTTGCACTCAAGTCTCCCGCTCGGGCCTTGTCAACCGTATCAGACTTCGATAGATCATAATACGACATACGGGCGACATAATATGTCTTCTATAGTAATCCACGGAGGAGTGACAATGAAGCATTTTTCTAAAGGCCTGTTCGTCGGCGCCGTTTTCGGCGCCCTCACGATAGCAGCACCGCAGTTGCAGGCTGCGACGCCGCAGGACCAGCTGGTGATCGGGACGTCGCTGGCGCAGGTTCTGTCCCTCGATCCGCAACAGGCGACCGAAGGCAAAGCCGTCGAGATCATGTCGAATCTTTACGATCGGCTGGTCGCCAGCACGGCTGATGGTAAGATCCTTCCGCAGCTGGCGGAAAGCTGGAAGGTCGACGACAAGGGCATCACCTTCACGCTGCGCAAGGCCAATTTCGCCTCCGGCAACCCGGTCACCTCGAAGGACGTCGTCTATTCGCTGGCGCGGCTGTTGAAGATGGATCAGGCCGCAGCCGCCAACCTTAAGCGCGTCGGCTACGACAAGAACAATGTCGATAAGCTCGTCAAGGCTGTCGACGACCAGACGGTGCGCATCGATCTTTCCGACCAGGTGACGGCGGAGCTTCTGCTCTACCGGCTGACGACGACCACCACCAGCGTAGTCGACAGCGTCGAGGTCGAAAGCCACGCTGTCGATAATGACTACGGCAATGCCTGGATGCGGACGCATTCGGCCGGTTCCGGTCCGTTCACCCTCAACCGCTGGTCTCCGAACGAACTGGTCATTCTCGACGCCAACAAGGCCTATATGACCGGCGCGCCGAAGATGAAGCGCGTCATCGTTCGCCATGTGCCGGAAAGCCAGGTCGAGCGGCTGATGCTGGAGCGCGGCGATATCGATATTGCCAGTGCGCTCACGGCCTCCGATCTCGCGACATTCCAGGCCAAGCAGGGCTTCGCCATCCAACGTATTCCGACAGGCGGCTTCTACGTGCTGTCGATGAATGCCGGCAACCAGTACCTCTCCAACCCCAAGGTCCGCGAGGCAATTGCCTACGGCATCGACTACAAGGGCATCGAGAAGACGATCATGGGTCCTTACGGACGGGCGAGAACCGTTCCCGTTCCGGAGAACTTCGAATATGCGATCCCGAGCCCGGATTGGCAGCTCAACGTCGAAAAGTCCAAGCAGCTGCTGAGCGAGGCGGGTTTCAAGGACGGCTTCTCGCTGACGCTGAAGACCATTGCGCAAACGCCGCGCATCGATCTTGCCACCGCCATCCAGGCATCACTTGCCCAGGTGGGCATCAAGATCGACATCCAGCAGGGCAACGGCTCGGAAATCATCGCCGCCCATCGCGCCCGGGATTTCGACCTGCTGATCCCGCAGACCAGCGCCTACATGCCGAACGTGCTCGGCTCTATGGAGCAGTTTTCCTCCAATCCGGACAATTCGAAAGAGGCCAACAATGCCGGCAATTTCGTCTGGCGCTCGGCCTGGGACATTCCCGAGCTGACAGCCCTGACCGCAAAGGCATCGATGGAACCGGACGCCAAGAAGCGCGGCGAACTCTACGTTCAGATGCAGAAGCTGTTCGTCGAACAGAAGCCGGCGGTGCTGCCGATGTTCGAGCGCTTTGAGCCGATCGTGCTGACCGGCAGGGTCCAGGGATATGTCGGACATCCGTCTCAAATGACGCGTCTCGAGAACGTGACCAAGGTCGAAACCCAGTAAGACTCGAGAGGGCAGCCGATCATGAAGGAACTCTCCGTAGCCGAATTCGGCCGACGCCTGGCGCATTTGCTGGTCAGCCTGTTCATTCTCCTCTGCGTCACCTTCGTGATCGGCCGCGTTCTGCCCACCGATCCGGTCGGCGCGATCGTCGGTGAACTCGCCGATCCCGCCGCCTATGCGGCGATGCGGGCCCGCCTCGGGCTCGATCTGCCGATCTACCAGCAGTTTTTCCTCTATCTGAACGGGCTGGCGCATGGTGATTTCGGCACTGCCGTGCTCACCGGCAATCCGGTCTCGTCGGACCTCGCTCAGGCGTTTCCGGCGACATTCGAACTGGCGACGCTGGCGGTGATCATCTCGACATTCGTCGGCGTGCCGCTCGGCCTGGTCGCGGCTTTGTTTCGCGACAGCTTCATCGACAAGATAGCCCGGGTGGTGGCGCTCGTCGGGCATTCGATCCCCGTCTTCTGGTTCGGCATCGTCGGGCTCGTCATCTTCTATGCCGGCCTCAACTGGGTCGGCGGACCTGGAAGGATCGATGTCTTCTACGAAGGCCTCGTCACGCCGCAGACCGGCCTGCTGCTGATCGACAGCCTGCTGCAGGGCGAGACGGAAATCTTCTGGAATGCACTTGGCCACATCATTCTGCCGGCCATCATCCTCGCCTATGCGGCGATGGCCTATATCACCCGCATGACACGCAGCTTCACCCTGGAGCAGTTGAGCCAGGACTATGTCATCGCGGCCCGCGCCATGGGTGTCAGCCCTTTCGGCACGATCTGGCGTCACGTGCTGCCGAATATTGCGGTGCAGCTGATCACCATCCTCGCCATTTCCTATGGCGGGCTGCTTGAAGGCGCCGTCGTCACCGAGATCGTCTTCTCCTGGCCGGGCATCGGCCAATACATGACGAACGCCCTCATGATCGGCGACATGAACGCCATCGTGGCCGGCACCATCATCGTGGGATTCATCTTCATGCTGTTAAACTTCCTCGCCGACGTCGCTTACGCCGTCTTCGATCCGCGCATGCGGGAGGCGGCCCGATGAGCGACGCTATCCACGCCGACATTCAGATCCGCCCGCCAAGCGTGTCGACCCGCGTTGCGGCTTCGTTTGCGCGCGCCGGCCGCAAATTGGCGGCCGAGCCGCTCGGCCTTGCCGGCTTCGTCATCCTCGGCTTGCTCTGCCTGATCGCGATCTTCGCACCGCTTCTGGCGCCTTATGATCCGGTCGTGCAGTCGCTCGGCGATGCCCTGCAGGCCCCGAGCCTGGCGCATTGGGCCGGCACCGACGAATTCGGCCGCGACATTCTGAGCCGCCTGATCTTCGGCACGCGCATCACCATCCAGACCGTGCTGTCGATCTCGCTGATCGTCGGGCCGATCGGCCTGCTGATCGGTGTCGTCGCCGGCTTCTTCGGCGGGCGCACCGATGCGCTGCTGATGCGCGCCACCGATATCGTCCTGTCCTTCCCGTCGCTGATCCTGGCGCTGGCTTTTGCGGCAGCACTCGGCGCCGGCCTGACCACGGCAATCATCGCCATCTCGCTGACCGCATGGCCGCCGATTGCGAGACTCGCGCGCGCCGAGGCGCTTGTCGTCAGAAACGCCGACTATGTCGTCGCCGCCCGCCTTTACGGCGCTTCGCCGATCCGCATCCTTCTCCTCTATATCGCGCCGATGTGCGTTCCCTCGGTGATCGTTCGCCTGACCCTCAACATGGCCGGCATCATCCTGACGGCGGCCTCACTCGGTTTCCTCGGCCTCGGCGCGCAGCCGCCGGCGCCGGAATGGGGCGCGATGATCTCCAACGGCCGGAAATTCATGCTGGATTACTGGTGGGTCGCCGTCATGCCGGGTATCGCCATCCTTCTCACCAGCCTTGCCTTCAACATCGCCGGAGATGCTCTGCGCGACATTCTGGATCCCCGCCATGCCAGATCGTGAAATGAATGATCGTGATCTTCAACCCGTTCTCTCCGTCAAAGGATTGAGCGTCCGCTTCGGGCGCGGCGCCGTGCCCGCCGTCTCCAATGTCAGTTTCGACGTCGGGCGCGAAAGGGTCGGCATCGTCGGAGAATCCGGTTCCGGCAAATCGACGACGGGCCGCGCCATCATGCGGCTGCTGCCGCCGGCAGCGGTCGTCACCGCCGAACGCCTGGACCTCGGTGGCGATCCGTTGCTATCCAAGAGCGAGCGGCAGATGGGCGCGCTTCGCGGCAAGGACATCGCGCTGATCATGCAGGATCCGCGTTATTCGCTGAATCCGGTGCTCTCGATCGGCAAGCAGATCGCCGAGGCTGCACGTCTTCACCTCGGCCTTGGCAAGGCCCAAGCGCTCGATGCCGCCCGCGCCATGCTGGAGCGTGTGCGCATCAGTGATCCGGACCGGGTTATGGCGCTTTATCCCCACCAGATATCCGGCGGCATGGGCCAGCGCGTGATGATCGCGATGATGTTGCTGGCGCGGCCGAAGCTTGTCATTGCCGACGAACCGACTTCGGCGCTCGATGTCAGCGTCCGCAAGGACGTGCTGTTGCTGCTCGATGAACTGGTGCGCGAGAACAATTCCGGCCTGCTGCTGATCAGCCACGACATCCGCATGGTGGCGGCTTTCTGCGAGCGCATCATCGTCATGTATGCCGGCCGCATCGTCGAGACGCTCAGCAGCCTCGAAGAGGCCCGCCATCCCTATACCCGCGGGCTGATAGCCGCGCTGCCCGACCCGAAGAACCCGGTTCGCCGGCTGGCCGTTCTCGACAGGGCAAAACTCGATCTGGAGACGGCGCAATGATCAACGTTCGCGACCTCGATGTCGTCTTTGCCTCCGGCAAATCCAGCAACCATGTCGTCAAAGGCATCAGTTTTGAGGTCAGGCAGGGGGAGACGCTCGGCATTGTCGGCGAATCCGGCTGCGGCAAATCGACGGTGCTGCGTTGCCTTGCCGGAATGGAGGCCGGCTGGACCGGGCAGATCGAGCTTGGCGGCAGACCGATTGGCAAGCATCGCTCCCGCGAGGAGCTGAAATTTGCCCAGATGGTCTTTCAGGATCCCTACGGCTCCCTGCATCCGCGTCATCGCATCGGCACCGCGCTCGCCGAGCCGCTGCGCGCCATGCGTCATTCGGAGATCTGGTCGAAGGTCGAAAAGGCCTTGATCCAGGTCGGCCTGCCGGCAAGCTTCGCCAATCGTTTCCCGCATGAGCTTTCCGGCGGCCAGCGGCAGCGCGTGGCGATCGCCCGGGCGCTGATCCTGGCGCCGCCGATCCTGCTGCTCGACGAGCCGACATCGGCGCTCGACGTCTCCGTTCAGGCCGAAATCCTCAACCTGCTGGCCGATCAGCGCGAGGAAAAGGGGCTGACCTATCTGCTCGTCAGCCACGACCTCGCGGTTATCGCCCATATGTGTGACCGGGTGCTGATCATGAAGAACGGCGGCTTTGTCGACGAACTGACCAAACAGGATCTGCAGGCCGGCATCACCCATGATGCCTATGCACGCGAACTGTTCGAAGCGAGCTTCATCGAGGCCTGATATTTCCCGCTGTTGCGCCGCTGACCACCGCCACACTACCCCTTTCGACGAGATGGCAGGAAAGCTCCACACGCCGCCGCGGCGTGGCCAGGCCGAGCATCATGTCGCGCAAGAGATCGAGCGCGGTGGCGCCGAGTTCGCGCATCGGAATATGCACGGTCGACAGTGGCGGATTGAGAAAGGCCGATTGCGGCAGGTCGTCGATGCCCATGACGGAGATGTCCTGCGGCACGGCATAACCCATCGCCTGCAATCCGCGTACGGCGCCGCTGGCAAGGCTGTCGCCCGCCGTCAGGATACCGGTAAAGGAAAGGCCTTTGTCGCGGACGAGGCGGGTGATCGCCTCGGCGCCCAATTCCGGCAGCCAGTCGTCGACCTCGAGCACCAGATCGGCATCGGCCTTCAGCCCGTGATGCTGCAGGGCATCGCGCCAGCCCTCCAGGCGCCGCTCGATCGTTCGCCGTCCCGGCCGCAGCATGAACAGGATGCGTTCGTGCCCGGCCTGGATCAGGTGCTCGGCGGCGATGAAGGCGGCCGAACGGTTGCAGGGCGTCACGCTGGAAAGCCGCATATAGGGATCGTCGCTATTGACGAGCACCACGGGCTTTCCGAGACCGGCGGCGGCGGCCAGCATATCTTCCTCGTCGACGGTCAGGATCAGCATGCCGCCGAAGCTTGGATCATCCCGCATCTCGGCTATGACACGGGCTTCGTCGGCCTTGTCGGCGACCGGACGCATCGCCATCTCGATGCCGAGAGCGGCCGCGCGCGCATTCAATCCTTCGAGCACATAGAGCGTGAACTGGTTGCGGACATAATCGATCATCGCCGCGCCGGAGGCGACGAGCATGACCTTCTTGCCGGCGACGCTGGCCGGCAGGGCGTAGCTGACCGCACTTGCCGTTTCCAGCACCAGCTTGCGAATCTCGGGCCTCACACCCTTTTCGCCGGCGAGCGCCCGCGACACCGTGCTGATCGAGACGCCGCATCGGGCGGCGATATCGTCGAGACGCGTGCGCCTGCCTTTTTTCTCCTCCGCCACCATGTCGTTCTCCTCGCTCCCATGCCTTTATGCAAAAATCTTTCAGATTGCGCAAACGGAATGCCTATGCACAATTGGCCAAGAGGAGTCCGCGACAAGCGACAGAGCAGGGAGGCTTTGAAGATGCGGTTTGACGGCCAGTCCACGCGTCGGTGTTTCCGACATCTCGCGGCTCGAACGAGCTGAAGCATGACCGCTGAGAAATCCCATCTTCGCCGCGCCACCGGCAAGCAGAGCCCGATCGTCTATTGGCAGCTCGGCCACCTCTCGCAGGCGCGCTACGACGTCGCCGACCGGCCGATGGAAGGCAGGATGGATCCGTTTTTCTTCGTCACCAAGACGAAGAACTTCATCCCGCACGAATATCCCTGCCGCACCGAATTCAAAAAATCCTTCTCCGCCCAAAGACCGCAACCGACCGCCGAATTCGAGGCGGTCCGGTGGTGGCTGCCCTTTGCCTCGCCGCGTGTCGATCTCTCCGGCTTCTGGTTTCGCCCGACCCGCATCGGCTGCTGGGCGCGCACCTTCCTCGATGCCGGCTCGACCGGACCTGCCAGACTTCGCCTGTCGACCTGCGGCGGCGCGATCCTCTTCGTCAATGGCCGCGAGCAGGGCTTCATGGCGCCCTATGAGCGCAATCTGGAAGCCCAGCAGCTTTTCGAGGTCGAACTTTCGGCGGGCCTCAACGAGATCCGCATCTATTTCGACGATCTCGCCGAGCGCGACGCCCGCTTCTATTTCCAGCTGGATTACCTCGACGGGCCGGAGGTCGAAACATCGGTTCCGGTTCCGATCGCCGCTGATGCTGCGGATGGCCTGGAGGCGATCCTCGAAGGCATGCGCTTCGACCGCACCGCCTATCTCGGCGAAGACGTGACGATCCTGTTTCCCGCGCCGCTGCCGGTGGCGTTGACCTGCCATGTCGAGATCGAGGGCGACTTCATGTCGGTCGAGCGCTTCGATTATGACTTCGCGTTGGAGAAGGGCGCGACCAGGCTCGAACTCGGTACCTCGGCTGAAATGCCCGCCGATTTCCGCCATTTTCGCATCACCTTCAAAACAGGTGACCTTTCCGTCGGCCGCACCCTCGGTGTCGAGATCTGTCATCCCCAGCGCCAGGGGCCGGCACCGGCTGCGCTGGAAGACCGCGTCACCGAGGCGCTCGCCGAAGTCGCCGCCCATTCCGAGCCCGATACGGTCTGCGCTTTCGCGCGCCTCGCCTTGGGGCAGGGCGGCGAGCAGACCGAGGTGATGATCTCGGCGATGCTGCCCGTCATCGAGGATTGTCACGACTGCGCCGATTTCGTGCTGGTGCCGCTGCTGTTTGCCTATACCCGCTGGAGCGATCTGCTGTCGCAAGATCTGCGGCAGAGGATCGAGCATGCGGTTCTCAACTACCGCTACTGGATGGATGAGCCGGGCAACGACGTTCAGTGGTATTTTTCCGAAAACCACGCGCTGCTCTTCCACACCGCCGCCTATCTCGGCGGCAGGCTTTTCCCCAATTCCGTCTTCGTCCGCTCCGGCCGCACCGGCGCGGAGCAGATGAAGGTCGGCGAAGAGCGTGTCCGCGCCTGGCTCGATCATTTCGAGCGCTGGGAAATGGCCGAGTGGAATTCCGTTCCCTATTTCCCGATCGACCTCAAGGGCCTGACGGCGCTTGCGGCCTGCGCACCTGAGGAGACGATCCGCGCCCGGGCGAATGCCAGCATCGTCCGCCTGATGGAGATCGTCGCCCGCTCGGCCCATCACGGCATGCTGACCGGCAGCCAGGGCCGCTCCTATGAACACACGCTACGCCCCGGCCGCTCGGTCGAGCTGTCTGGTATCGCCCGGCTGCTCTGGGGCCGCGGCTGGTATGGCCGGCGCGTCCACGCTTTGCCGCAGCTTGCCGTCTGCATCCGCGATCACGGCCTGCAGTTCCCCAAGGCGCTTGCCGCGATTGCCGCGCATGACGCCGACGATGCGCAGGAGTGGACCTTTTCGCAAGGCGAAAACCGTTTTGCCGCCCTCTATCACTACAAGACACGCGATACCGCCCTCGGCACCATCGCCCATTATCGCCCCGGTGCCTGGGGATATCAGGAGACGGTGCTGCACTTGCGGCTCGGCGACCGGCCGGAAGCGCAGGTCTGGATCAACCATCCCGGCGAAACCATCCAGTTCGGTTACGGCCGGCCGAGTTTCTGGGGCGGCTGCGGAACGCTGCCGCGCGTCCATCAATATCGCGATCTCGCCATCCTCGATTTCGATATCCACGAGGGTCAGCCGGATTTCACCCATGCCTGGTTCCCGCTCGAAGCCTTCGACGACACGATGATCGAGGGCAATGTGGCGCTCGCCCGTTCCGGCAATGGCCTTGCGATGCTGATCGGCAACGGGCCGTTGGAGCCGGTGAAGCATGGCCCGACGACGGACGTCCAACTGCGCCTCGCCGGCCGCAAGGGCCGCTGGATCGTCCGTCTCTCCGATCGCGGGCGCGAAGGCGGCCTTGACGGCATGCGGGCACGTTTCGCTACGCTGGCAGCTAACCGCGGCAATGACGGCGCATTGATCGTCATCGATCCGGATTATGGCCAGCTCGTCTTCGAAGAGGACGGCACCGTGCGCGCCGAAGGCCGTATTCTTCGGCCGTCGGACTGGTCGGTGCGGGGAGACGCGGTACATCTTGAGATACCAGGCAGGCAGCTTCGACGCGCCGCTTCGTAGACGACGTGCCCGGGCAGGTGGAGGACCGACCGGGCCTACTGCATAATTCCTTAAATCGGAATCGATTTAGGGATAAAATTATGCAGCAATTCAAAGTGTTACAGCGTCCTTTGCGCGTCTGAAAAGACGCGCGGCGCTGTAGGACTTCATCGGTCAAGAGGAGGAGAAAATGACCAGAATGAAATCGATCGGCGCGGCCTTTGCCGCGGTTCTTTTGAGTTCCGTTGCCGCCCATGCCGGCGACGTGCGCATCATGTGGTATTCCGACGGCGGCGAAGGCGCTGTCGTCAAGGACCTGCTGGCGCGCTTCTCCAAGGCCAATCCCGATGTCAACGTCATCCTCGACGAGGTCTCCTACGACGTCGTCAAGGAACAGCTGCCGGTGCAGCTCGAAGCCGGGAAGGGGCCTGACATCGCCCGCGTCACCAATCTGAAGGCGCAGGCCCAGCACTGGCTCGATCTTCGCCCGCTGCTCGCCGATGCGAAATATTGGGACGACAATTTCGGCGCCCAGGCCGACTGGATGCGCCCCGACGGCTCGAACGCCATCACCGGCTTCATGACGCAGCTGACCCTGACCGGCGGCTTCGTCAACAAGACGCTGTTCGAGCAGGCCGGCGTCGAAATCCCCGGCCCGAAAGCCACCTGGGATGATTGGGCGGCGGCCGCCAGGAAGGTCGCCGACAGCCAGAAGGTCTTCGCCATGGCGATCGACCGCTCCGGCCACCGCGTCTCCGGCCCGAATATCTCATACGGCGCCAACTACATCGCCGCCGACGGCAAGCCGGCGCCGATCGATCAGGGCGCCAAGGAGTTCCTCAGCCGCTTCGTCAAGTGGAACGAGGACGGCACGATCAACAAGGATGTCTGGGTCAGTGCTGCCGGCACCACCTATCGCGCCGCCGCCGAAGACTTCATCAATGGCGGCCTTGCCTATTATTATTCGGGCAGCTGGCAGATCTCGGCCTTCGCCCAAAAGATCGGCGACAGTTTCGACTGGGTCATGGCGGGAAGCCCCTGCGGCACGGCCGCCTGCACCGGCTTGCAGGGCGGCGCCGGTCTCGTTGCCGTCAAATACACCAAGAACCCCAAGGATGTCGCCAAGGTGATGGATTACCTGGCGAGCGCCGACGCGCAGAAGGAATTTGCCGAGCGCAGCCTGTTTATTCCGGCGCATAAGGGCGTCGCCTCAGGCCAGATGGACTTCAAGACCGACAATCCGCATGTGCAGGCGGCGCTGAAGGCCTTCGTCGCGGCGGCCGGTGAGACGGCGGCGCCGGCGATGAAGCTGCCGGGCTGGAAGTGGTCGGACGCCTATTACAGCGCCATCGTTGCCCGCATCAGCCAGGTGATCGCCGGCGAAATGAAGCTCGACGACGCCTATGCCCGCATCGACGAGGACATCAAGGCCAAGGTCGGCGCCAACTGACGGACGTAGAGATGGCGGAGAAGACGGTTTCTTCCGAACCACCGGCAAAAGCCGGTCTGCGGCAGGCGCTCTCGGCACCTATCCGGCTCCTGATGGGGATCGTCGATATTCCCATGCGCGCCTGGCAGAAGCTGACGGGGCTGACCGGCATGGCGGGCGTCTTCCTGGCGCCCAACATGCTGATCTTCACCGTCTTCGTGCTGCTGCCGCTGGTCATCAACTTCATCTATTCGACGACGAGCGGCGGCGCCATCTTCCTGCCGAACAGAACCTATGTCGGCGCCGAGCAGTACCGCATCCTGTTCGATTGCGACTCCTACCTCGATCCCTCGACCTGCGCGGCCGACACCTTCTGGGCGGCCGTGCGCAACACCGCCGTCTTCGTCGTCTTCCAGGTGACGGCAATGCTGATCGCCGCACTGGCGACGGCTTTGATCCTCAACCGCGAGCTTTCCAATCGCGGCTTCTGGCGCGCCGTGTTCTTCTTTCCGGTGCTGCTGTCGCCCGTCGTCGTCGGCCTGATCTGGAAGTGGATCCTGCAGCGCCAGGGCCTGCTGAACTACGCGCTGAGCCCTTTCGGCTTCGAACCCTTCTCCTGGCTCAGCGATCGTTTCTGGGCCTTCTTCTTCGCCGTCTTCGTCTCGGTCTGGGCGCATATGGGCTTCTACGCGCTGATCCTGCTTGCCGGCCTGAAGGCGATCCCGCGGGATCTCTATGAGGCGGCGGCGATGGACAAGGCGAGCCCCACCCGCATCTTCCGGCGCATCACCCTGCCGCTCCTGATGCCGAACCTCATCGTCGTCCTGGTGCTGGCGCTGATCCGCGCTGTGCAGATCTTCGACGAGGTCTTTGTTCTCACTGGCGGCGGCCCGGGCACCAGCACCATGTACATCACCCAGTATATTTACGAGACCGGCTTTGCCAGTTCGCTGCGCAATCCGGGGCTTGCCTCGGCCGCCTCGATCCTGATGGGCATCGTGCTCGTCATTCTGACACTGATTCAGCTCGCCGCCAGCAGCCGCAACGAGAAGAAGGGAACACGCCAATGAGCGCTGTCGGCTCGTTCCTGCTGCGCCGCCGCGGCCGCGGCTGGCATTGGACGGACGTCGTCACCTGGATCTGGCTGATCTCGGGCGTCTTCCTGATGTTCGGCCCGGCCGTCTGGCTGGTTTTCTCCTCCTTCAAGACGCCGGCCGCCCTTGCCGAGTTCCCTCCGTCCTTGCTGCCCTATGTCACCGAACAGGCCGTCGTGCCGGGCTATGACAAGCCGCTGCCGCTCTATAACGTCACCATGCCGGATGGCAGCAGCCGCGTGCTCGCCGAAGTCCGCCGCATCGGCATCATCGGCCAGATGGTCGATCCGAAACAGCCTGGCGAAATCGTCAAGGCGAACATCAAGGATCGCACCCCGGTGCGCAAGGTCGAATTCGCCGCCGCCAATTACACCGAACCGTTCCAGCGTTTCGATTTCTTCCTGTTCCTGCGCAACTCCGTCTTCGTGACTGTCGTGGCGACGGCGATCACGCTGCTCGTCAATTCCATGGCCGCCTTCGCGCTGTCGAAATACCAGTTCCCCGGCCGCACCGCCGTCATGCTGATGATCCTGGCGACGCTGATGGTGCCGCTCTCGGTCATCGTCGTGCCGCTTTATTCCGTCATCGGCACCCTGAATCTCTTCGACAGCCTCTGGGGCGTCATCCTGCCGACGGTCGCCACCCCGACAGGCGTGTTCCTGCTGCGCCAATATATGCTGACCATCCCCGACGAGCTGATCGACGCCGCGCGCATGGACAAGGCCAGCGAATGGCAGATCTACTGGCGCATCATCCTGCCGCTGTCGGCGCCGGCGCTGGCGGTGCTGGCGATCTTCTCGGTCGTCTGGCGCTGGAACGACTTTCTCTGGCCGCTGATCGTGCTGTCGCGCAAGGAACTCTATACGCTGCAGGTCGGCCTCAACGTCTATGCCGGCGAGCTTAATGTGCAATGGCACTATATCCTCGCCATGACCGTCGTTTCGATGATCCCCGTCGTGCTGATCTTCGTCTTCCTGCAGCGCTTCATCACCACAGGCATCGCCGGCTCGGGCCTGAAATAGGCCAGGCTAAAAATACAGGAGAGTGCATGAGCGGGCTCGAGCTCAGGAACATCGTCAAGAATTTCGGCGCCGTCGAGGTCATCCGCGATGTCTCGCTTGAGGTCGAGGACGGCGAGTTCGTCGCCTTCGTCGGTCCGTCCGGCTGCGGGAAGTCGACGCTGCTGCGCCTGATCGCCGGCCTCGACAAGCCGACAGGCGGCAGCATCGCCATCGACGGCAAGGATGTCACCGAGATCGGCGCCGCCGACCGCGGCCTCGCCATGGTCTTCCAGTCCTATGCGCTTTATCCGCATATGAGCGTCAGGGAAAACCTGGCCTTTGGGCTCGAGAATACCAAAGTGGCCAAGGCCGAGATCGAAGCGCGCATCACCGACGCCGCCCGCATGCTGGAGATCGAGCCCTTCCTGCAGCGCCGTCCCGGCCAGCTCTCCGGCGGCCAGCGCCAGCGCGTCGCGATCGGCCGCGCCATTGTCCGCCGCCCGGATGCCTTCCTGCTCGACGAGCCATTGTCCAATCTCGACGCAGAGTTGAGAGTGAGCATGCGCGCCGAACTCGCCGCCCTTCACGCCCGCCTGAAGGCGACGATGATCTACGTCACCCATGATCAGGTCGAGGCGATGACGCTGGCAAACCGCATCGTGGTGCTGAGAGGCGGCCGGATCGAGCAGGTGGGAACGCCGCTGGAACTTTACAACAGGCCGGCCAACCGCTTCGTCGCCGGCTTCATCGGCGCCCCGCATATGAATTTCCTGGAAGGCGCGATTATCGGCCATGACGGCGATCTCACCGAGGTCGAAACCGTCGGCGGCCATCGTCTTTCCGTTATTGCCCGGGATTCACGCCCGATCGGCGAGAGGGTCAGCATCGGCATTCGCCCGCAGCACATCACCCTTGCCGATGGGACTGACGCTCGCAAGCTGGATACCCGCATCCTCCTCGTCGAGGAACTGGGCTCGGAGACCGTGGTCCACGCCGACGCATCGGGCAAGAAGCTGATCGCCGTCTTTGCCGGCCAGCAACGGATGAAATCTGGCGACAGCCTGCCGCTCCATCTCGATCCCGCCGTGCTGCACCTCTTCGGCGAGGATGGCCGGCGTCTGTCTTGAGAAGCCGAAAAAAGCCCGCGCCGGAATGGAGGCGCGGGCCGAATTTTCATATCAAGACAGCTTTAGTGGCTGTTCTTGTGGCTCTGTTGACCAGCTTTTACATGCTGTTCATGGCTGCCGCCGCGGGATCCGCTGGACTGCGCGTCGCGGCCACCTGAAGAGGAGCTGCGGGCATTGGCGTCGTTCTTGTGACTCTGCTGCCCGGCTTTGACGTGCTGTTCATGGGTTCCACCTTGGTTTGCCATCCGGTTCTCCTTCGGTTTGAACGAGGCCACGTCGACCTCGAGGGGAAAAACCTCGCTCCGGCGCAGGTGTTCCAAATTTTAATATTTCGTGATCTCATTTCGGAAAACAGGATGAGGAAGCGGACCGGGCGGGTAGGGAGCTCGCCTGCCGTTTCGTTGGCCATCGGGAGAAAGTGGAAAAATCCCGATGTTCTCCAGCACCGCCGCGTCCGCTTGGCGCGGCCCGCTACCTCGATTCGACAATGCGTCTAGCGGCAGGAAGGTTCCGCAATCAGCCCGATCGACCCATGCCGGAAGCCCGCTCCAGCCCTTCGGCTCTTTCCAATCGACCCCATCGCTCTAACTTAAAGCGCAGGGAATGAAAGGAGAAACCCATGACCGACGCACCGAATACGGCGACCCCGGCGCGAAGAGTGTTGCGTGGCCGCCCCTACAGCATTGGCGAATTTGCCAGGAAATACCGGTTGGATGACAAGGAGGCAAAACGCCTCTACGACAAGTTTGGCCCCTCCGCCACTGAACTCGATCTGTTGATGGCGGCAAAGCGGCGCCCGCCGGGGCTGCCCACCAGTCTCGACGCCTGACGGTCGCTATGCGGATCCGCACCGGAAGCTGCCTGTGCGGGGCGGTCGCCTATCGCGTCGAAGGCGAGCCGCTTCGCGTCGGCCTTTGCCACTGCGCCGATTGCCGCAAATCGAGCGGCTCCGCCTTCGTCTTCTTCGCGGTCTGGCCGCGCCTGGTTTTTTCCCACAGCGGCGAGATCGCCACTTTCTCCGGCCGCAGCTTCTGCCCCGCCTGCGGCAGCAGGCTTTTCTGCCTGCAGGAGGAGGCCGCGGAAATCCGTCTCGGCTCGCTCGACAGCCCGCCGAGCGACCTTGTCCCGGATCATGAAGTCTGGATCAAGCGGCGCGAACCCTGGCTGCACCAGCTGCCGGGCGCCGGCCAATATGCCGAGGATGCCGACTGACGAGTGTCCCGCACCAAAACTTGACTTTTCTTACCAATATTTCATTTCCCCCATCCGCAATTCCGTGCCACTTCGGCGGCAACGCTAATGCCCGGTTCATCTGCGCTGTGATTATTTTACTGCGGGTCAAGGCAGGCACTGACTGATCGAGGATGACATGAACGATACCGGAACCGGCAAGAAGACCGGGGCAGAGACAGGCGGCGCGTCCGACCTTGCAGCGGTGCTCGCCGCATCGGGACGGCAGGGCAGGCGCAGCCGCTGGCGCGGGCGGCTGTTCATCCTGTTGATCCTCGTTGCTGCTGCAGCCGGCGCCGCCTATTTCTATATGGGCCGCGGGCAAAGCGAAGTGAGCTATGCCACCCAGCCGGCAAAACGCGGCGATCTGACGGTGCTCGTCACCGCCACCGGCTCGGTGCAGCCGACCGAGCAGGTGGATATATCGAGCGAGCTTTCCGGCACGGTCCGCGACGTCAATGTCGATTACAACAGCACGATCAAAGCGGGCGACGTGCTGGCGCTGCTCGACACCAACAAGCTCGAGGCCGATGTGAAGAGTTCGCGCGCCAAGCTGAATTCGGCCAAGGCGAATGTCGCCAAGGCCAATGCCGATCTGCAGTCGGCAAGCACCTCGCTTGAGCGGCTGAAGAGCCTGGTCAGGAGCAATGTCTCCACCCAGCAGAGCCTCGATGACGCCACCTACAAATATGATTCCGCCGTCGCCGCCAAACAGATCAACGAAGCCGAGGTGCTCGCTTCGGAAGCCGACCTGCAGTTGGCCGAGGTCAATCTCGCCAAGGCAAAGATCGTCTCGCCGATCGACGGCGTGATCCTCACCCGCGCCGTCAATCCGGGCGCCACCGTCGCAGCCTCGCTTTCGGCGCCAATCCTGTTCACCATCGCCGGCGACCTGAAGAAGATGGAGCTGCAGGTCGATGTCGATGAGGCCGATGTCGGCCAGATCGCCGTCGGCCAGAAGGCGAAATTTTCAGTCGACGCCTATCCCGACCGGAGTTTTCCCGCCGAGATCGAGCAGATCCGCTTCGCCTCTGAGGTGGTCAACAACGTCGTGACCTATAAGGCGGTCCTCTCCGTCGACAATGCCGACCTGCTGCTGCGTCCCGGCATGACGGCGACCGCCGACGTCACCGTCGAGGCCGTCAAGGATACGCTGATGGTGCCGAACACGGCGCTGCGCTATGCGCCCCCGCAGGCGGGACGGCGCGGCCGCGGTATTTTCGGCATCTTCGGCCCGCCACGCCAGCGCGGCGGCGGCAATTCCGGCCAGGCGCTGACGGGCGCCGAGCGCCGCGTCTGGGTGCTGCGCGGCGACCGGCCCACACCCGTCGTCATCCAGGTCGGCTCATCCGACGGCCAGTTCACCCAGGTCGTCTCCGGTGACCTCAAGGAAGGTGACGCATTGGTGACCGACGCCACGACGCGCGCGAATTAGGCGGAGGGACGGATGGCAAGCCCGCCGCTCATCGAATTCAGGCAGGTCTCGAAAGTCTACGGCGAGGGCGAGGCGGCGATCCGCGCGCTCGACCATGTCGACCTTGCAATCAACGCCCATGAATTCGTCGCGATCATGGGGCCGTCGGGCTCCGGCAAGTCGACGGCGATGAACATCCTCGGCTGCCTCGACGTGCCGACATCAGGCGACTACATCTTCGAAGGCATTCCGACCAGCGGCTTCGACCGAAGCCAGCTGACGCTGTTGCGCCGCCATATGCTCGGCTTCGTCTTCCAGGGCTTCAACCTGCTGTCGCGCACGTCAGCGGTCGAGAACGTCGAACTGCCGCTGATTTATCGCGGCATGGCGGTGCGCGAGCGCCGCGAACGGGCGCGCGAAGCCCTGGCGCTGGTCGGCCTCTCCGGCCGCGAACATCACAAGACCCAGGAACTATCGGGCGGCCAGCAGCAGCGCGTCGCCATCGCCCGCGCCATCGTCACTGAACCGGCGCTGCTGCTGGCCGACGAACCCACAGGCAATCTCGACACGAAAACCAGCGTCGAGATCATGGATCTGATGACCCGGCTGAACCGCGAGCAGGGCATCACCATCGTCATGGTCACGCATGAGCCCGATATCGCCGCCTATGCGCAGCGGCTGCTCAGGTTCGTCGACGGCAAGCTGGAGACCGAGGTCGAGCATCGCAGGAGGGCGGATCATGTTCTTTGAGACGCTGAAGCTGGCTCTGCGCGCCATCAGCCGCAACATGCTGCGTTCCTTCCTCACCGTGCTCGGCGTCGTCATCGGCGTTGCCGCCGTCATCGCGCTGGTAACGATCGGCAACGGCACGACCGCACAGGTCTCGACCGAACTGTCGCGGCTCGGCACCAATATGCTGTTCGTCCGCCCCGGCCAGTTCGGTCCCGGCCGGGCGAGCTCCGAGGCCAAGCGCTTCAGCGTCAAGGACGTCGCCGCCATCCGCGACCAGATCAGTGGCTTGAGGGCGGTGGCGCCGCTCAACCAGTCGACAGCGACGGTGATATCCGGCGGCCAGAACCATTCGACCAGCGTCTCCGGCACCACCAACGACTATTTCGTCGCCCAGGACTGGAACCTGGCGCTCGGCCGCACGTTCACCCCCGCCGAGGAGCGCGGCCAGTCCCGCTGCATCATCGGCGAGACGGTGCGCTCGCAGCTCTTCGGCGCCGCCGACCCGATCGGCCAGCAGATCCGCGTCGGCAAGGTCTCATGCCCTGTTATCGGCGTGCTCGCCAAGCGTGGCCAGTCCGGCATGGGGACCGATCAGGACGATGTCGTCATCATGCCGGTCAAGGTGTTCCAGCGGCGCATCAGCGGCAACAGCAACGTGCCGCAGATCATCATCTCGGCGCGCGACGGCGTCTCCACGGCCAAGGTGCAGTCCGATGTCGAAGATCTTCTGCGCGAGCGCCGCAAGATCATCCCCGGCCGCCAGGACGACTTCAACGTCAACGATATGACCCAGATCGCCGAGGCGATGACCGGCACGACGACGCTGCTGACCGGCCTGCTCGGCGCCGTCGCCGCCATCAGCCTGCTCGTCGGCGGCATCGGCATCATGAACATCATGCTGGTTTCCGTCACCGAACGAACCCGCGAAATCGGCATTCGCCTGGCGATCGGCGCGCTCGAAAACCAGGTGCTCACCCAGTTTCTGGTCGAAGCCGTGGCGCTCTCGCTCTTCGGCGGCATCACCGGCATCGCGCTCGGCCTCAGCCTCGGTCTGGTGGCCGTGACTTTCCTGAAAGTCCCCTTCGTCTTCAGCCCGATGATGGTCGCCGTCGCCTTCCTCTTCTCCGCCGCAATCGGCATGATCTTCGGCTATTTCCCGGCGAGACGGGCAGCGCAGCTGAATCCCATTGAGGCGCTGCGGCATGAGTGATGCAAGATAAAGGCGTTGTTTCAAAGCGCGCGATGTCTCTCTTTTACGCCGGGTGAGTTTGGGAGGAACGCCAACCCGTCCTCCGTCTTCCTCGGCCTTGAGCCGAGGATCCATGCCACGACTGCTGGCAGATGCGGCGTGGATGCTCGGCTCAGGGCCGAGCATGACGGAGAGTGGGGCTAAAGTCGCCGGAGATAGCTCACTCCACCAGACTTAGTCTCATATCCGACCCTACCGCTCCCAATCTTCCCGCGGCGGCCTCGGAGGATGGGGCGGCGAAATGAGTTCTTTCGTGGTGTAGACGCCTAAAGTCCCCGATCCCACACCGCTGTTATCTCTTTGTCTCTATTCTGATATTCAATGCCGACTTGTCTTCGGTTTTTGACCGTGCCACTATGTGATATATCAGGTACAGTCATTGGACTCCAGCATGCAGACGTCACAGAGCCATCTTGCCTATCTCGCGCTGGAACATCTGATCGTCACGCTGGCGCTGAAGCCCGGGGCGCTGGTCACCGAAAAGCAGCTGATCGATATGGCGGGCCATGGGCGGACGCCGGTGCGCGAGGCGATCCAGAAGCTTGCCTGGCAGGGGCTGATCCGGGTGAAGCCGCGTGTCGGGCTGCAGGTGGCGGAGATCGCGCCACAGGATCACGGCAATGTCATGCAGGTGCGGCGCGAGCTGGAGCCGATTGCAGCGAGCCTTGCCGCCGAACATGCGACCGATGAACAGCGCGTCCGCCTCGGCGACTGCGCCCGGGCGATGGAGGAATGCGCCGTGACCGGCGATCTCGCCGGCTTCTTCGCCGCCGACAAGGCTTTCGACGAAATTCTCGAGGATGCCTGCCCGAACGGCTTCATCATGGCGGCACTCGGCCCGGTGCAGACGCATGCGCGTCGCCTCTGGTACTCGACGGCAAGCCCGGAGCGCATGGACCGCGCCGTCGCCCTGCATGTCGCCGTCATCCGCGCCATCCATCAGGGCAGGGCGGGTGAGGCGCGCGCCAGCATGGCGGCGCTGATCGACTATCTCGCCCGCACATGAAAACGGCCCCGTTTCCGGAGCCGCTGTCAGGTCTGATTTTCGGGGAAAACGTCAGCCGACGAAAGCGCGCTCGATGACGAATTCGGCGGGCTTGCTGTTGGCGCCTTCGTCGAGGCCGGCCTTTTCGAGCAGCTCCTTGGTGTCCTTCAGCATGGCCGAGGAACCGCAGATCATGCCGCGGTCGATTGACGGGTCGAGCGGCGGTACGCCGAGATCGGTAAACATCTTGCCGGAGGAAATCAGGTCGGTGATGCGGCCGCGATAGGCGAAGTCTTCGCGTGTGACGGTCGCATAATGGCGCAGCTTGTCGCCGACCACTTCCTTCAGCAGTTCGTCATTCCGGATTTCTTCGACGAGGTCGAAGCCGTATTTCAGCTCGGCGACATCGCGCGTCGTATGGGTGAGGATGACTTCCTCGAACTTTTCATAGGTCTCGGGATCGCGGATCAGGCTGGCGAAAGGCGCAATGCCCGTTCCCGTCGAGAACATGTAGAGACGACGGCCGGGCGTCAGCGCATCAAGCACCAGTGTGCCCGTCGGCTTCTTGCGCATCAGCACTTGGTCGCCGGGCTTGATTGCCTGCAGATGCGAGGTGAGCGGGCCGTCCGGCACCTTGATCGAGAAGAATTCAAGCTCTTCGGCCCAGGCGGGGCTGGCGATCGAATAGGCGCGGAAAACCGGCTTGCCCTCGACCATCAGGCCGATCATCGCGAATTCGCCCGAACGGAAACGGAAGCCCTGCGGCCGGGTCATCGTGAAGCGGAAGAGCCGGTCGGTGTAATGCGTCACGGAAAGCACCGTCTCGGCGTAGACGCCGGCGGGGATGGACGAGGCGAAGTCTTCGGTCTTTGCAGGCGCGTTCATTGCGGTAGCGGATCCCGTTTTCGTCGGATGAACTGTCGGATGCGAGGCAGATATTACATATCGGGCTCGAATTAAAGGCATTCCATTCCACGCAGTGCTCCTGAAGAGAAATATGCGTGTCATGGTCAGGATTCAATGGCCAACCAGGGGGGCGGTGGGCAATGTCGTATTTCCGCTGGCGAAGCCCGGCAAAGGATGCATATTAGGGCGGCGTGCCTGGACTGCAGGCCGGTTTTCGGCAAAAACGGTGCGACAACAAAGACCTACGGCGTCGGGACCCGATTCAGAAAGAGGGGGCCGGCGATGGTTGGCGAAGAACATGCTTGCCGGGGCGAGCGCGATAGGGCGGTCGGGGGAATATGAAGATTTTTAAGTATAAGCGTGTTCCTTACGCGGAGATGCGCGCCTTTTCCGTCCATATCCTGACGGCCTCCGGCTCCTTCCTTGCCTTTCTCGGCGTCGTTGCCGCCGCCGAGCACCGCTTCATCGACATGTTCTGGTGGCTGGGCCTGGCGCTTCTCGTCGACGGGATAGACGGGCCGATCGCCCGCAAGGTGCGCGTCAAGGAAGTACTGCCGAACTGGTCTGGCGATACGCTCGACAATATCATCGATTACGTCACCTATGTGCTGCTGCCGGCTTTCGCGCTCTATCAGAGCGGCATGATCGGCGAGCCCTGGTCCTTCGTCGCCGCCGGCATGATCGTCGTTTCCAGCGCCATCTATTATGCCGATATGGGCATGAAGACCGACGAGTATTTCTTCTCCGGCTTTCCCGTCGTCTGGAACATGATCGTTTTCACCCTGTTCGTCATCGATGCCAGCGCGACGACGGCGCTCGCCGTCGTGACGATTTCGGTGGTGCTGACCTTCCTGCCGATCAATTTCCTGCACCCGGTCCGCGTCAAAAGGCTGCGCCCGCTCAATCTCGGCGTCTTTTTTCTGTGGTCGGCGCTGGGCATTTTTTCGCTGCTGATGCACTTCGACACACCGGAATGGGCGCTCATTCTCTTCATCGTGACCGGGCTCTATCTTTACGTCATCGGCGCGGTGCTGCAATTCTTCCCCGCTCTCGGACGCGAAGCTTGAGGACAGGCAAATGACGAAGACACAGGCGGTTTCATTCTCGAGGACCGGCGGACCGGAGGTTTTCGACTATGTCGAACTCGATCTGCCGCCGCCCGCAACCGGCGAGGTGCAGATCCGCCAGGCGGCAGTCGGCCTTAATTTCATCGATGTCTATTTCCGCAACGGCACCTACAAGGCGCCGCATCTGCCCTTCGTTACCGGCAAGGAGGGCGCCGGCACCGTCACGGCGGTCGGCCCCGGCGTTGCGGATTTCAAGATCGGCGACCGTGTCGCCTATGCCAGCGCCGACGGCGCCTATAGCGTCGAGCGCAATATCGAGACGCGCCATCTGGTGCATGTGCCTGATGGCATCGAGCTCGAAACGGCAGCGGCGATGATGCTGAAGGGAATGACCGCCGAATATCTCTTGAACCGCACCTTCAAGGTGGGGCCTGAGACGGTCCTTTTGTTCCATGCCGCCGCCGGCGGTGTCGGGCTGATCGCCGGACAATGGGCAAAGGCGCTCGGCGCCACCGTCATCGGCACGGCAGGCTCTGAAGACAAGGTCGCGCTGGCGCTCGCCCATGGCTATGACCATGTGATCAACTACAAGAGCGAAGACTTCGCCGTCCGGGTCCGCGAGATCACCTCAGGCAAGGGCGTCGATGTCGTCTATGATTCGATTGGCCGCGATACTTTTCCACAGTCGCTCGATTGCCTGAAGCCGCGCGGCCTTTTTGCCTCTTTCGGCCAATCCTCCGGGCCGATCGAGAATTTCACCCTTGCCGCGCTGGCGCAGAAGGGCTCGCTGTTTGCGACGCGGCCGACGCTCTTCACCTACATCGCCGCACGCCAGGAGCTGATCGATAGCGCTAAGACGCTATTTGATGTTGTGCAAAGCAACAAAGTGCGTATCAATGTCAATCAAACCTATCCGCTGCGTGAGGTTGGGCGGGCTCACGCGGATCTGGAAACAAGAAAAACAACAGGAACGACGCTGCTGATTCCATGAGATCCGAACGGACCGATCGGCAGAAGAAATGAGGGGAACGTGTCGCCATTGAATGTGCCGGAACCCGGCGCGTTATTATCCGTCCAGAAGCTGACGAAGTTTTTCGGTGGCTTTGCCGCCTGCAATGAAATCGATCTCGATATTGCGCCGGGCGAAATTCACGCGCTTCTCGGCGAAAATGGCGCAGGCAAATCCACCCTGGTCAAGATGCTGTTCGGCGTTCTGGAGCCGACGCACGGGCATATCCTCTGGCAGGGCAAGCCGGTTTCGATCACCTCGCCGGGCGAGGCCCGCAAACACGGCATCGGCATGGTCTTCCAGCATTTTTCGCTGTTCGAGGCGCTGACCGTCGCCGAAAATATCGCCCTGTCGCTCGATGACGCCATCCCGATCGACAGGATCGCCGAGGAGGCGAGGGCGCTGTCGCAAGCCTACGGCCTGCCGCTCGACCCGCATGCCCATGTCGCCGATCTCTCGGTCGGCGAACGCCAGCGCATCGAGATCGTCCGTGCGCTGCTGCAGAACCCGAAGCTGATCATTCTCGATGAGCCGACCTCGGTGCTGACGCCGCAGGAGGCCGACAGGCTGTTCGAAACGCTGTTCAAGCTGCGGGCCGAAGGCCGTTCGGTTCTTTATATCAGCCACCGCCTGGAAGAGGTGCAGCGCATCTGCGACCGCGCCACCGTGCTGCGTCATGGCCGCGTCACCGGCGCCTGCGATCCAAAGCAGGAGACGCCCGCTTCGCTTGCCCGCATGATGGTCGGCAGCGAGGTGGCGACCGTCACCCATCCAGAGCGCTCGGACAAGGGCGAGGTGCAGCTTGCCGTTGCCAACCTTTCCGTCACAGCCCGTACGCCATTCGCCATGCCGCTCCGCGATGTCTCCATGGCGGTGCGCGCTGGCGAAATCCTTGCCATCGCCGGTGTCGCCGGCAACGGCCAGAGCGAGCTTTTCGATGCGCTGTCGGGTGAATATCCGGTCGCGTCGGCCGAAGCGATCGTCATCCGTAAGAAGCCGGTGGGTACCGAGGGCATCACCGCCCGCCGCCTGCTCGGCGCCGGTTTCGTGCCGGAGGAACGGCATGGCCATGCCGCCGTTTCCGCCATGAAACTCTCCGACAATCTGGTGCTCGCCCGCAGCCAGTCGGATCGCAAGGCCTTTCTTGGCCTGCTCGGCATCATCCGCCAAGGTGCGGTGAAATCCGCGGCGCGGCGCATTTCCGAGGCGATGGATGTCCGCAAGAGCGGCGACGATCCGGCCGCCGGCTCGCTTTCCGGCGGCAATCTGCAAAAATTCATCGTCGGCCGAGAACTCGATCGCCAGCCGGCCGTGCTCGTCGTCAACCAGCCGACCTGGGGCGTCGATGCCGGGGCTGCAAGCCGCATCCGCCAGGCGCTGGTCGATCTCGCAAAGGCCGGCTCCGCCGTCGTTGTCATCAGCCAGGATCTCGACGAGATCTTCGAAGTGGCGACCGATATCGCCGTCATCTCCGAGGGACGGCTTTCCAGGCCCTATCCGGCCGGCGAACTGACGCGCGAAAGGATCGGCCTGCTGATGGGCGGCCTGCACGAAACCGGCTCTGCCTCGGAGACGCCCTATGCGCATTGAAGAGACAGCCCATGCGCATTGAACTCGAAAAACGCCCCGACGTCTCGAAGCTCTTCGCCTTCGTCTCGCCGCTGCTGGCGCTTGCCCTGACGCTTGCCTTCGGCGCCATCATGTTCGCCATGCTCGGCAAGGATCCTGTGGAGGCGCTGGACGCCTTCTTCGTCGAGCCGCTGCTCGAGGTCTGGTCGCTGCACGAATTGGCGATCAAGGCCGCACCGCTGATCCTGATCGCCGTCGGCCTTGCCGTCTGCTATCGCTCGAACAATTGGAATATCGGCGCCGAAGGCCAGTTCACCATCGGCGCCATCACCGGCTCCTATCTGCCGATCGTCTTCTACGACTGGCATTCGCCGCTGGTGCTGCCGCTGATGCTGCTCTGGGGAGCTCTTGGCGGCGCGCTGTTTGCCGCCATTCCGGCGCTGTTGAAGGCGCATTTCAACACCAACGAGATCCTGACATCGCTGATGCTGGTCTATATCGCCCAGCTCTTCCTCGACTGGCTGATCCGCGGCGCCTGGCGCGATCCGAAGGGCTTCAACTTTCCGGTCTCGCGCGATTTCGCCCCTGAGGCGGTGCTGCCGGCGATCTGGGAAGAATCGGGCCGAGCCCATTGGGCTTTCATCTTCGCTCTCATTGCGGCCGTCGGCGTCTGGTTCATGCTGCGCTACACGCTGAAAGGCTTCGAGATCGTCGTGCTCGGCCAGTCGGAACGGGCAGGGCGCTTTGCCGGTTTCTCCTCGAAGAAGATGATCTGGTTCAGCTTCCTCTTCTCCGGAGCCCTTGCCGGCCTTGCCGGAATAGCCGAGGTTTCCGGCTCGATCGGCCATCTGCAGCCGGCGATCTCGCCGGGCTACGGCTTCACCGCTATCATCGTCGCCTTCCTCGGCCGCCTCAATCCGCTCGGCATCATCGCCTCTGGCCTGGTCTTGGCGCTGACTTATCTCGGCGGCGAGGCCGCACAACTGTCGCTCGGCGTTTCCGACAAGGTCACCCGCGTCTTCCAGGGGCTGCTGCTGTTCTTCGTGCTCTCCTGCGACACGCTGATCTATTACAAAATCCGCATCGTCTGGTCGCGGGTCAGGGGCGCGGCATGAGCATCTTCGAAGCCATTCTGCTGACGGTCATCACCGCCTCGACGCCGCTCGTCATCGCAGCGCTGGGCGAACTGGTGACGGAGCGCTCCGGTGTTCTCAATCTCGGTGTCGAAGGCATGATGATCATGGGCGCGGTTGCCGCTTTTGCCGGCGCCCAGATCTCCGGCTCGCCCTATGTCGGCATCGTCTGCGGCATAGCGGCAGGCGCGCTTTTCTCGCTGCTGTTTGCCTTCCTGACGCTGACGCTGGTGGCAAACCAGGTGGCGACGGGACTGGCGCTCACCCTTCTCGGCCTCGGCGCGTCCGGCATGCTCGGCGAGGCTTATGTCAGCGTTCCCGGCATCCGGCTGGGAGAGATCGTCATTCCGGTCCTGTCGGATCTTCCGGTCATCGGCCATATTCTCTTCCGGCAGGACCTGATCTTCTATCTGTCGATTGCGCTTGTAGTGGGCGTCAGCTGGTTCCTGTTCCGCAGCCGGGCCGGGCTGAAGCTGAGGGCAATCGGCGACAGTCACGCTTCGGCCCATGCGCTCGGCATTCAGGTCATCCGCACGCGCTATCTGGCGGTGATGTTCGGCGGCGCCTGCGCCGGTCTTGCCGGCGCCCAGCTGTCGCTCGTCTACACCCCGCAATGGGCCGAGAACATGTCGGCGGGGCGCGGCTGGATCACGCTGGCGCTGGTGGTCTTCGCCTCCTGGCGGCCGTGGCGGGTGTTTGCCGGCGGTTATCTCTTCGGCGCGGTCACCATCCTGCAGCTGCACGCCCAGGCCTTCGGTCTCGGCATTCCCTCGCAGTTCCTCTCGATGCTGCCCTATGCCGCGACTATTGTGGTTCTCATCATCATTTCTCATAATCGGCGCACGACGTTGATCAATACGCCCGCCTCGCTCGGAAAGGCCTTCGTGCCGGAGCGATAAAGCAACACGATAAAGACGGGTTTCCGCAATAACTTCAAACCAACAGGGGTTCCCATGAAGAAATACGCATTGACACTCGCCGCCTCGGCCGCCGCCGTGATCGGCATCTCGTCGGCCGCTCAAGCCGCCGATAAGACGAAGGTCTGCTTCGTCTATGTCGGTTCGCACACCGATGGCGGTTATTCGCAGGCCCACGATCTCGGCCGCCAGCAGGTCCAGGCCGAATTCGGCGACAAGATCGAAACGCCTTACCTCGAAAACGTGCCGGAAGGCCCGGATGCCGAGCGCGCCATCGAGCGCCTTGCCCGTTCCGGCTGCAAACTGATCTTCACAACGTCCTTCGGCTTCATGGATGCGACGGTGAAGGTCGCCGCCAAGTTCCCGAAGGTGAAGTTCGAGCACGGCACAGGCTACAAGTCCGGCCCGAACCTCGCGACCTACAATTCGCGCTTCTATGAAGGCCGCTACATCCTCGGCCAGATCGCCGCCAAGACCTCGAAGAATCACGGCGCCGCCTATATCGCCTCCTTCCCGATTCCCGAAGTGGTGATGGGCATCAACTCCTTCGAGCAGGGTGCCAAGTCGGTCGATCCGAGCTTCAAGCTGAAGGTCATCTGGGTCAACACCTGGTTCGACCCCGGCAAGGAAGCCGATGCCGCCAAGGCGATGGTCGACCAGGGCGTCGACGTCTTGACCCAGCACACCGATACGACAGCGCCGATGCAGGTTGCCGAAGAACGCGGCATCCATGCCTTCGGTCAGGCATCCGACATGATCGCGGCAGGCCCCAAGGCGCAGCTGACGGCGATCGTCGATACCTGGGGCACCTACTACTCCAAGCGCGTCCACGCGCTTCTCGACGGCACCTGGAAGTCCGAGCAGAGCTGGGACGGCCTGAAGGACGGCATCCTGAAGATGGCGCCCTATACCAACATGCTTGACGACGTGAAGAAGATGGCCGAGGAAACCGAAGCCAAGATCAAATCAGGCGAGCTGCATCCCTTCACCGGCCCGATCAACAAGCAGGACGGCACCCCCTGGCTGAAGGCCGGCGAAAAGGCGGATGACGGCACGCTGCTCGGCATGAATTTCTATGTCGAAGGCGTCGACGACAAGCTGCCGGCGCAATAAGCCGCATTTCAAATCGCAGCTGCGAAGGGCGCCCCTTGTGGGCGCTCTTTTTTTGCTGCAGTGCATGCAAAGATTCCGATTTACAAAAGTAATACTATATGATTTTTTGACCCTGCGCCGCGAGACGCGGCTTGGGAGGAAATCATGAAATTGAAGACTGCACTTTTGAGTGCCACGATTCTTGCTGCCTGCATGTTCGGTTCGGCTTCCGCCGGCGGATTGACCGTCGGTTTCTCGCAGATCGGCTCGGAATCGGGCTGGCGCGCGGCTGAAACGACCGTCACTAAGGAACAGGCCAAGAAGCGCGGCATCGATCTGAAGTTTGCCGATGCGCAGCAGAAGCAGGAAAATCAGATCAAGGCACTGCGCTCCTTCATTGCTCAGGGCGTCGATGCCATTCTCATTGCTCCGGTCGTCGAAACCGGCTGGGACGACGTTCTCAAGGAAGCCAAGGAAGCCAAGATTCCGGTCATCCTTCTCGACCGCACCATCAAGGCTCCTGATGATCTCTACCTGACGGCTGTGACCTCGGACCTCGTCCATGAAGGCAAGGTCGCCGGCGACTTCCTGGTCAAGACTGTCGGCGACAAGAAGTGCAACGTCGTCGAGCTGCAGGGCACGACCGGTTCGTCGCCGGCCATCGCCCGCAAGAAGGGCTTCGAAGAAGCTCTTGCCGGCCACGACAACCTCAAGATCGTTCGCAGCCAGACCGGTGACTTCACCCGCACCAAGGGCAAGGAAGTCATGGAAAGCTTCCTGAAGGCTGAAAATGGCGGTAAGGACATCTGCGCACTCTACGCCCATAATGACGACATGGCCGTCGGCGCAATCCAGGCGATCAAGGAAGCCGGCCTGAAGCCCGGCAAGGATATCCTCGTCGTCTCCATCGACGCCGTTCCCGATATCTTCAAGGCGATGTCCGAAGGTGAAAGCAATGCCACGGTCGAGCTGACGCCGAATATGGCAGGCCCGGCCTTCGATGCCCTCGATGCCTACCTGAAGGACAAGAAGGCTCCGGCAAAGTGGATCCAGACAGAGTCCAAGCTCTACACCCCTGCCGACGAGCCGATGAAGGTCTACGAAGAGAAGAAGGGTCAGGGCTACTGATCTGATTTGACACCGCTGCATAACCCTCAAATCGGGATCGATTTGAGGGTGAAAGATGCAGCATTAAGCGCTGTAGAACCGCACCGGCCCGTCATGGACCGGTGCGGAACTGCCTTGCCGCCTTGGGACGTCATGTCCGGCCGCGGCGCGGCTTTTGCCGTCAATATCAGGAAAACACACCCTTATGATTCACGATTTCGAGAACGTTCTCGCAGCTTCCGGAATATCGAAATTCTTTCCCGGCGCAGTGGCGTTGGACAAGGTCGATTTCTCGCTGCGCAAGGGCGAGGTACACGCGCTGCTGGGCGAAAACGGTGCCGGCAAATCGACACTGATCAAATGCCTCACCGGCGCCTATCATCGTGACGAGGGCAGCCTGACGCTCGACGGCCAGGAAATCAATCCGGCCAATACGCTCGCCGCCCAGAAGCTCGGCATCGGCACGGTCTACCAGGAGGTCAACCTGCTGGCCAATCTGAGCGTCGCCGAAAATCTCTTTCTCGGACGCCAGCCAAGGCGTTTCGGCATGACCGACGTGCGCGCGATGAACCGCAAGGCGCGCGAACTTCTCGCCGGCTACGGCATCGATATCGACGTCACCGCCGAACTTGGCCGCTTCTCCGTCGCCGTCCAGCAGGTGGTCGCCATCGCCCGCGCCGTCGATCTTTCCGGCAAAGTGCTGATATTGGACGAGCCGACGGCAAGCCTCGACAACCAGGAAGTGGCACTGCTCTTCCGCATCATTGAGGATCTGAAGAAGCGCGGCCTCGGCATTGTTTTCATTACTCATTTCCTAGAGCAAGTCTATTCGATCAGCGACCGGATTACCGTGCTGCGCAACGGCAAGCTCGTCGGCACCCGCGACGTCGCCGATCTGCCGCGCCAGGGCCTGATCGCCATGATGCTCGGTCGCGAGTTGGCGCATGTCGAGGAGACGGTGCGGGAACACAGCCTTGCCGCCGGCGAGGTCCGCTATCGCTTTTCGGGTTACGGCAAACGCGGCAAGGTCAAGCCCTTTGATCTCGACGTGCGCGCCGGCGAGGTAGTCGGCGTTGCCGGGCTGCTCGGCTCCGGCCGCACTGAAACTGCCGAACTTCTCTTCGGCGTCGAACATGCCGACAGTGGCAGCGCCACGATCGACGGCCAGCCGGTCACGCTTTCGAGCCCGCGCGCCGCAATCGAAAAGGGCTTCGGCTTCTGCCCCGAGGACCGCAAGACCGACGGCATCGTCGGCGACCTGTCGATCCGGGAGAACATTGCCTTGGCGCTGCAGGCCCGCCGCGGCTGGACCCGGCCGCTGTCGCGCGCCGAGCAGAATGCGCTTGCCGACCGCTACATCAAGGCGCTCGACATCCGCACCACCGATCGCGAAAAGCCGATCCGGCTGCTCTCCGGCGGCAACCAGCAGAAGGCGATCCTCGCCCGCTGGCTGGCGACCAATCCGAAGTTTCTGATCCTCGACGAGCCGACTCGCGGCATCGATGTCGGCGCCCATGCCGAGATCATCAAGCTCATCGAACAGCTCTGCGCCGAGGGCATGTCGCTGATCGTGATTTCCTCGGAACTTGAAGAGCTTGTCGCCTATAGTTCACGTGTCATCGTCCTTCGCGACAGGCAGCATATCGCAGAACTCACCGGCGAACGTATCACCGCCGCCGGCATCGTCGATGCCATCGCGGCCGCCGAACACAAGATGGAGGATGCATGAGGTCCTCGCTGAATGCGCTGGCTTATCGCCTGGCGCCGCAATTGATCGCGCTCGTTGTCATTCTTTTGTTGAATTTCATAACGTCGCCGCAGTTTTTTAATGTCGTTGTTCAGAATGACCGGCTCTATGGCAGCCTGATCGATGTGCTGAATCGCGGCGCGCCGGTGGCGCTGCTGGCGATCGGCATGACGCTGGTGATTGCCACCAAGGGCATCGACCTGTCCGTCGGCGCCGTTATCGCCATTTGCGGCGCCGTCGCCGCTTCGTCGATTGTCTCCGGAAATTCAGTTGGTTACACCATTGTCCTGACACTGGCGATCGGCATTGCCTGCGGCGTCTGGAACGGTTTCCTGGTGGCGGTCCTCAATATCCAGCCGATCATCGCCACGCTGGTGCTGATGGTCGCCGGCCGCGGCATCGCCCAGCTCATCACCGAAGGCGCCATCCTCACCTTCAACGATGACGGGCTGACCTTCTTCGGCAGCGGTTCCATGGCTCTTCTGCCGATGCCCGTGGTCATCTGGCTGCTCGTCGGTCTGCTCGTCATCCTGCTTGTCCGCCGCACGGCGCTCGGCATGCTGATCGAGGCCGTCGGCATCAACCGCCGCGCCAGCACGCTCTCGGGCATTCAGACGCCGGTGCTGCTGATGGCCGTCTATATGCTGAGCGGTCTCTGCGCCTCGATCGCGGGCATCATCGTCGCCGCCGACATCAAGGGCGCCGATGCCAACAATGCCGGCCTCTGGCTGGAACTCGACGCCATCCTCGCGGTCGTCGTCGGCGGCAATTCGCTGCTCGGCGGCCGCTTCAGCATCCTCGGATCGCTGATCGGAGCGATGATCATCCAGGCTGTCAATACCGGCATCCTGTCCTCCGGCTTCCCGCCCGAATTCAACCTGATCATCAAGGCGGTCATCATTATCGTCATCCTCGTCATCCAGTCGCCGGCGGTGCAGTCGCTCGCCATCTTCGCCAGCCGCCGGCAGGGCGGAAGGGAGCCGCCGAAATGAACTCCAAATACCTGCCGCTGCTGGCGACCATCGTCATCTTCGTGCTCGCCTATGCCGGCTGCACGCTGCAATATCCGAACATGCTGTCGACCCGCGTCATCGGCAATCTTCTGACCGACAACGCCTTCCTCGGCATCGCCGCCGTCGGCATGACCTTCGTCATCATCTCGGGCGGCATCGATCTGTCGATCGGTTCGATCATCGCCTTCACCGGCGTTTTCCTCGCGGTGATCCTGCAGAAGACCTCGATGCATCCGCTGCTGGCCTTCGCGCTGGTTCTGGTCATCACCACCGCCTTCGGCGCGGTCATGGGCGCAATCATCCACTATCTGGAAATGCCGGCCTTCATCGTCACGCTCGCCGGCATGTTCCTGGCGCGCGGCATGGCCTTCGTGCTTTCGATCGACAGCATCCCGATCGACCACGAATATTATTCGACGCTGACGAGCCTCTATTGGCGGCTGCCCGGAGGCGGCCGGCTGACGCTGATCGGCGGCATCATGCTTCTGGTCTTTGCCGTCGGCATTTTCATCGCCCAGCGCACCCGCTTCGGCACCAATGTCTATGCGCTCGGCGGCGGCCCGCAGACGGCGCGGCTGATGGGCGTGCCTGTGGGACGCACGACGATCCAGATTTATGCGCTGTCGGGCTTTCTGGCAGGCCTATCCGGGATCGTTTTTTCGCTGTACACCTCTGCCGGATATTCTCTTGCAGCAGTCGGCGTCGAACTCGATGCCATCGCGGCGGTCGTCATCGGGGGGACGCTGCTGACCGGAGGAGCGGGATTCGTGGCGGGAACCTTGATCGGTATCCTGATCCAGGGGCTCATTCAGACTTACATCACCTTCGACGGCACGCTGTCGAGCTGGTGGACCAAGATCCTGATTGGCCTTCTGCTGTTTGCATTCATCCTGATGCAGAAAGCCATCCTGTTCGTTTCCAGTCTGAACAAGAGGTACGCCTGAAGGGGAGAGGGATCGCTTGCGCAACACATTGGAAGAGACACGTAAGACGGGGCGCAGAACCCGGACGAGCCACGCGCAGGTGGTCGACGAACTCGGCAAGGCGATCGTCGCCGGCACCTATCCCGTCGGCTCGATCCTGCCTGGTGATACCGAACTGGCGCAGCGCTTCAAGGTGTCCCGCACCGTCTTGCGCGAGACGATGAAGACGCTGGCCGCCAAGGGCATGGTCGTCGCCAAGGCGCGGGTCGGCACGCGTGTGACCGGGAAGAACCTGTGGAACATGTTCGACAGCGAGATCATCGCCTGGCACTTCGACAATGGCGTGACGGAAGAGTTCCTGCTGCAGCTCTACGATATCCGTCTTGCCGTCGAACCCTTCGCCGCCGGTCTCGTCGCCGAACGGGCGAATGCCGAGGATATCGAGACGCTGCGTGCACTGGCGCTCGATATGGCGGCGAGCGGCCATACCGCCGACAGCCTGGCACTTGCCGACCTTCGCTTCCACCTGGCGATCGCCGAAGCCTCGCACAATCCCTTCATGCGCACGCTCGGCAGCCTCATCGAGGCGGCCCTCGTCGGCATGTTCCGCATGAGCACGCCGCCCACCGAAAACGGCTTCGCCAATATTGCCGACACTCATATGCGCATCGTCGATGCGATCGTTTCCGGTGACAGCCTTGCTGCGCGCCGCGCCATGGAGCTCGTCATCCTGGACGGCCGCCACCATGTGCACGAGGCCTTCGCCGCCGTCGGTTCGGAGACCGTCATCGTGTCGATTTCGACCGAAATTTAACACCCGCAAAGGCTTTGCTGATCTGAGGGCACCGCGCGTCTTTTCGGGCGCGCAAAGCACGCTGCAAGACTTTCAATCCACCCGACATGCTTTCCGAAAATCGATTCCGATTTCAGGAATTATGCAGTATGAGGCAACAAAGCCGCCTCATGGCGCGGATTCGCGGAGCAGATCATGGAACGTACTTGTCTTGCCGTCATCCTTGCCGCCGGTGACAGCACGCGGATGAAATCCTCGAAATCGAAGGTGCTGCATCCGGTCGCCGGACGGCCGATGATCGCCCATGTGGTCGAGGCAGTCGCCTCCGCCGGCATTTCCTCGGTCGCGCTCGTCGTCGGCCGCGATGCCGAGGAGGTGGCAAAGGCTGCAACGATTACCGGCGTCGGCATCGAAGCCTGCCTGCAGAAAGAGCGGCTCGGCACCGGCCATGCGGTACTGGCTGCCCGCGAAGCGATCGGCAAAGGTTATGACGATATCCTCGTCACCTATGGCGACGTGCCGTTGCAGACCGACGGGCCGCTGAAGGCGGCCCGCCAGGGCCTTGCCGACGGCAGCGATATCGTCGTCATCGGCTTCCACACCGATCGCCCCACCGGCTACGGTCGCCTACTCGTCAAGGACGGCGAACTCATCGCCATCCGCGAGGAAAAGGACGCGACCGATGCCGAGCGCACCGTGACCTGGTGCAACAGCGGGCTGATGGCGATCAACGGCCGCAAGGCGCTCGATCTGCTCTCGCGCATCGGCAACGCCAACGCCAAGGGCGAATTCTATCTGACCGATCTCGTCGAGATCGCCCGCTCACTCGGTGGCCGCGTCACCGCTGTCGATGCCCCTGAAATCGAGATGACCGGCTGCAACACCCGGGCCGAACTCGCCGTCATCGAGCGCTTCTGGCAGGAGCGCTGCCGCCACCAGATGATGCTTTCGGGCGTTACCATGATTGCGCCGGAAACGGTCTTTCTCTCCTACGACACCGTCATCGGCCAGGATGCGCTGATCGAGCCGAACGTCGTCTTCGGCCCCGGCGCGGTGATCGACAGCGGCGCCGTCATCCATGCCTTCTCGCATATCGAAGGCGCCCATGTCAGCCAGGGTGCGACCGTCGGCCCCTTCGCGCGGCTGCGGCCGGGTGCCGATCTCGGCAATGGGTCGAAGGTCGGCAATTTCTGTGAGGTGAAGAACGGCCGGATCGGCGAGGGCGCCAAGGTCAACCATCTCACCTATATCGGCGATGCCGTCGTCGGCGCCGGCAGCAATATCGGCGCCGGCACGATCACCTGCAACTATGACGGCGTCAACAAGGCCGAGACGGTGATCGGCGAAAACGCCTTCATCGGCTCCAACTCCTCGCTGGTCGCCCCGGTGACGATCGGCGACGGTGCCTATATCGGCTCCGGCAGCGTCATCACCGTCGACGTGCCGGCCGATGCGCTGGCGCTCGGCCGGGCTCGGCAGGAGATCAAGCCAGGCCGCGCCACACTGCTGCGCGAGCGCGCACTCGCGATCAAGGCGGCGAAGAAGGCCAAGGCTTGAACGGTTTTGCGTAACCGGCGGAAATTGAAAGTGACCGCCGAGGCCATTGAGAAATAAGCGGAAATCAGTAGGACTGGCCTCGTTATCGAAGCCTTATGGGGATGTTATATGTGCGGTATTGTGGGGATCGTCGGAACGCAGCCTGTAGCCGGGCGCCTGGTCGATGCGCTGAAGCGTCTCGAATATCGCGGCTATGATTCCGCCGGCGTCGCCACCATTCATGAGGGGGTGATGGATCGCCGCCGCGCTGAGGGAAAGCTGTTCAATCTGGAAAAGCGCCTCGACTCCGAGCCGCTGCCAGGCCTGGTCGGCATTGCCCATACGCGCTGGGCGACCCACGGTGTTCCCAACGAAACCAATGCCCATCCGCATTTTGTCGAAGGTGTTGCCGTCGTCCATAACGGCATCATCGAGAACTTCTCCGAGCTGCGCGACGAATTGACCGCGAGGGGCGCGGTCTTCGAAACCCAGACCGATACCGAAGTCGTCGCCCAGCTGATGGCGAAATACCTGCGCGAGGGCCTGGAGCCGCGCGCCGCCATGCTGCAGATGCTGAACCGCTTGACCGGCGCCTATGCGCTCGCCGTCATGCTGAAGGCCGATCCCGGCACGATCATGGCCGCCCGTTCCGGGCCGCCGCTTGCCGTCGGCTACGGCCGCGGCGAGATGTTCCTCGGTTCGGATGCGATTGCGCTCTCGCCCTTCACCAACGAGATCACCTATCTCTCCGACGGCGATTGCGCCATCATCACCCGCGACAGCGTCGCCGTCATCGATTTCGCCGGTAAGCCGGTCAAGCGCGCCCGCCAGATCTCGCAGGCGACTGCCTATGTCGTCGATAAGGGCAATCACCGCCATTTCATGGAAAAGGAAATCTACGAGCAGCCGGAGGTCATCTCCCACGCGCTCAGCCATTACGTCGATTTCGCCGAGAACACGATCGGCGCCAATGCCGCCGCGATCGATTTCAAGGCGGCGACCGGTCTGGCGATCTCGGCCTGCGGAACCGCCTATCTCGCCGGCCTTGTCGGCAAATACTGGTTCGAGCGTTATGCCCGCCTGCCTGTGGAGATCGACGTCGCCTCCGAATTCCGTTACCGCGAAATGCCGCTGTCGCCGTCGCAGGCGGCACTGTTCATCTCACAATCAGGCGAGACCGCCGATACGCTGGCATCGCTGCGCTATTGCCGGGAGAACGGCCTGAAGATCGGCGCGGTCGTCAATGTCCGCGAATCGACGATCGCCCGCGAATCCGACGCGGTCTTCCCGATCATGGCCGGCCCGGAAATCGGCGTCGCCTCGACCAAGGCCTTCACCTGCCAGCTGGCCGTGCTGGCATCGCTGGCGATCGGCGCCGGCAAGGCGCGCGGCACGGTCAGCGCCGAGGAGGAAAGGGCGCTGGTGCGTCACCTCGCCGAAATGCCGCGCATCATGAGCCGGGTGCTGAACCTCATCCAGCCGCAGATGGAAAGCCTGTCGCGCGAACTGTCGAAATGCAAGGACGTGCTCTATCTCGGCCGCGGCACCAGCTTCCCGCTCGCCATGGAAGGCGCGCTGAAGCTCAAGGAAATTTCCTATATTCACGCCGAAGGTTATGCCGCCGGCGAATTGAAGCACGGGCCGATCGCGCTGATTGACGAGAACATGCCGGTGATTGTCATCGCTCCTTACGATCGTTTCTTCGAAAAGACCGTCTCCAATATGCAGGAGGTCGCAGCCCGCGGCGGCCGCATCATCTTCATCACCGACGAGGCGGGGGCGGCGGCCTCGAAACTGCCGACCATGGCGACGATCACTCTGCCTGTGGTCGACGAAATCATCGCGCCGATGATCTTCTCGCTGCCGATCCAGCTGCTCGCTTATCACACCGCCGTCTTCATGGGCACCGACGTCGATCAGCCGCGCAATCTGGCGAAATCCGTGACCGTGGAATAAGCCCGCGACGACCCGATCTTCGCGCCGAAACATATTGTGCGACGCCCCGAATTCTGGCAGTTTTACCAGGCGGACAAGGGGGAAAGGCCGGCGTTCCGGCCTGTCCAGGACCGAGATGGAGCTCATCAGGAGAGATGACCGACAACACCCCCAGAATGCCGGTCGCGACCCGGCTGAGGAATAATTTTCTCGCAGGCCTGATCATCTGCGCGCCGATCGCCATTACCATCTGGCTGACCTGGACCTTCATCCACTGGTCGGACAGCTGGGTCAGGCCCTATATTCCGGCGCGCTGGAATCCGGAAAGCTATCTCAATTTCGCCATTCCCGGTTTCGGCCTGCTGATCGCCGTCGTGCTGATCACCGTCGTCGGCTTTCTCGGCAAGAACCTGATCGGCCAGAGCATCGTCCGTTTCGGTGAATCAGTCGTCCAGCGCATGCCCCTGGTGCGCACGATCTACAGAAGCGTGAAGCAGATTTTCGAAACCGTTCTGAAGGAGCAGGCGAACTCCTTCAAGAAGGTCGGCCTCATCGAATATCCCGGTCCCGGCCTCTGGGCGCTGGTCTTCATCGCCACCGATGCCAAGGGAGAGATCGCGTCGAAGTTCAACGCCATGGGCCAGGACATGGTGGCCGTCTTCCTGCCGCCGACGCCGGTGCCGACGGCCGGTTTCCTCGTCTTCGTCCCCCGCGAAAAGATCGTCCTGCTCGACATGAGCCCGGAAGACGCCGCCAAGTTCCTGATTTCGGGCGGTCTCGTCGCCCCCGGACACACGCCGTCCGAGCCGAAGCAGAAGCATCTGCCGCGGCCGAAGCCGGTGGCGGTTTCAAAGGCCGACTAACCGGCTCTCAGGAATCGAATCGCCTCATCGCGACGGAAGAGATAGAGCAGGGTGCGGATCGCCTGTCCTCTTTCGCTGGTCAGCTCCGGATCCCGCTCGATGAGATAGGCCGCATCCTTGCGGGCGATTTCCAGCAGGTCGGCATGCGCCTCGAGGCTGGCGATACGAAAGCCCGGCGTGCCGGATTGGCGGGTGCCGAGCAGCTCGCCTTCGCCGCGCAGTTTCAGGTCTTCCTCGGCGATGCGAAAGCCGTCCTCCGTCTCGCGCATGATCGACAGCCTGGCATGGCCGGTTTCGCCGAGCGGCCCCTTATAGAGCAGGATGCAGGTCGAGGCCTCGTCGCCGCGCCCGACGCGGCCGCGCAGCTGATGCAATTGCGCCAGGCCGAAGCGCTCGGCATGTTCGATCACCATGATCGTCGCATCCGGCACGTCGACGCCGACCTCGACGACAGTGGTGGCGACGAGAAGGCGGGTCTCGCCGTTCTTGAACGCCATCATCGCCGCGTCTTTTTCGGGCCCGCTCATCCGGCCGTGGATGAGGCCGATATCGGGGCCGAGGGCGGAGACCAGCGTGGCATGCCGCTCCTCGGCCGACATCAAGTCGAGCTCTTCGGACTCTTCGACCAGCGGGCAGATCCAGTAGGCTTTCTTGCCCTCGGCAAGCGCGCCCTGCAGCCGCCCGACGATTTCACCGGTGCGTTCCATCGGCACGGTGATCGTCTGGATCGGCTTGCGGCCGGCCGGCTTCTCGGTGAGCTTGGACACGTCCATATCGCCGAAGGCGGCAAGCACGAGCGTGCGCGGGATCGGCGTCGCCGTCATCACCAGCATGTGCGGCGAGATGCCCTTGGCGGTCAGCCTCAGGCGCTGATGCACGCCGAAACGGTGCTGTTCGTCGACGACGGCCAGCATCAGCTTGGCGTAGGAGACGCTGTCCTGGAACAGCGCATGCGTGCCGATGATGATCTGTGCCGCACCCGAGGCGATGCGCTCGAGAATCTCCTCTCGCTCACGCCCCTTGGTGCGGCCGGTCAGCACCTCGATGCCGAGACCGGCGGAGGCGGCGAATTTCGAGATCGTCGCGTGGTGCTGGCGCGCCAGGATTTCGGTCGGCGCCATCAGCACCGCCTGGCCGCCGCTCTCGATCACCGCCGCCATCGCCATCAGCGCCACCAGCGTCTTGCCGGAGCCGACATCGCCCTGCAGCAGCCGCAACATGCGCTCGGCCCCGGCCATGTCCTTCAAAACCTCGGCGATCGCCTCGTTCTGGCTTGATGTGAGCGAAAAGGGCAGGGACTTCAGGATCTTGCCGCTGATTTCCCCAGTCGCAAGCACCGGCTGGCCGGCCACCTTGCGCAGCCTCTGCCGCACCAGGCTCAGCGAAAGCTGGCCGGCGAGGAATTCGTCATAGGCAAGCCGCCGCCGCGCAGGGGCCTGTGGGTCGATATCGGCGGGGTCGCGCGGCTCGTGCAGCATATGAAAACTGTCGCGAATCGCCGGCAGGCCCTGTTTCTGCGCCAGCGCCAGATCGATCCATTCCGGCAGCTCGGGAAAACGCGGCAGGGCGCCGTCGATGATCTTGCGCAATGTCTTCGGCGAAAGTCCTGCCGTCAGCGGATAGATCGGCTCGACCAGCGGCAGGTTCTCCGCCTCATCGGCCCTGACGATATAATCTGGATGCACCATCGAGGCGCGGCCGTTGAACCAATCGACCTTGCCGCTGACCGTCACCTCGGCATCGACAGGCAGCTGCTTTTCCAGCCAGGCGGCCTGACCGCGGAAAAAGACCAGCGTCAGCTCGCCGGTCTCGTCATGCAGGAAGACGCGATAGGGGACATTGCTCTTGCCGCGCGGCGGTACTTGGTGCCGGTCGACGCGCGCGGTGATCGTCACGATCGCGCCCTGCGGCGCGCGGGCGATGCCCGGCTGGTTGCGCCGATCGATCAGCGAAAAGGGCGCATGGAAGATGAGGTCGATGACCCGGCAATCTTCCGGCGTCTCGCGCCCGAGCAGCTTGACCAGCAGTTCGGCGATCTTCGGGCCGACGCCCGGAAGGCCCGAAATGGGGGAAAACAAAGGATCGAGAATGGCGGGGCGCATGCGGCCAAAATGCGATGAACAATGCGGCCTTGGCAAGGCTGACAAGCCGCTTTCCAGGGTCTATAGAGGCGCATCAACAGGAAGGTAATGCCATGACAGGTGTCACGCTCACCAGTGCCGGTCTCGACCCGCGCCGCCGCCGGATCCTTTTCCGCTGCTGGCACCGCGGCATCCGCGAGATGGATCTGGTCTTCGGCCAGTTCGCCGAAGCCGAGATCGCGACGCTTTCGGAAGCCGAGCTCGACGAATTCGAGACGATCATGGCTGAGGAAGACAATGATCTGGTGCGCTGGATCATGGGAACATGGCCTGTGCCTGAGCGTTTCCAGACACCGATCTTTGCCCGCCTTGCCGCCTATACGCCCGATTTCGACAAGCCCCTCAGGACGCCGGAATGATCCCTGGTTTTGATGCGAAGAAGCTTGCGGCCATTGCCGAGCCGCTGACGATCGGCAATGTGCCTGTCGGCCTCGAACCGCTGCTGCTCGCCGAACTCGCCCGCGCGGGAGAGCCGGTCGCCTATGTCCTATCCGATGGCCACCGCATGGCCGATCTCGAGCAGATGCTGGGCTTCGTCGCCCCCGACATTCCGGTTCTGACCCTGCCGGCCTGGGACTGTCTGCCCTATGACCGCGTTTCGCCGAGCGCCGATACCTCGGCCCGCCGGCTGGCCGCGCTCGGCGGCCTCATTGCCCACCGGAAGAAGCCGCATGCGGCCATCGTGCTCGTCACCGCCAATGCCATGCTGCAGAAGGTGGCGCCGCAGGATGTCATCGAAAGCCTGAGCTTTTCGGCTCGTCCCGGCAACCAGCTGCGCATGGACGATCTCGCCGGCCGCCTGGAGCGCAACGGCTTCGACCGCGTCGCGACCGTTCGCGAAGTCGGCGAATATGCCGTGCGCGGCGGCATTCTCGACGTCTTCGTGCCGGGTTCGGAAGAGCCTGTCCGCCTCGATTTCTTCGGCGATACGCTGGAATCGATCCGCAGCTTCGATCCGGCGAGCCAGCGCACCACGGGCCAAGTGCGCTCGCTCGATCTCAATCCGATGAGCGAGGTGACGCTGACGCCCGATACGATCAGCCGCTTCCGCAAGAATTACCTCTCGGCGTTCGGCGCGACGACACGCGATGACGCGCTCTATCTCGCCGTCTCCGAAGGCCGCCGTTATCCGGGCATGGAACACTGGCTGCCGCTCTTCTACGAGAAGCTCGACACCGTCTTCGATTATCTCAGCGGCTTCCGTGTTGTCACCGACCATACGGTGCGTGAGGCAGCCGAGGAGCGCTCCAAGCTGGTTTTCGACTATTACGACGCCCGCCTGAATTCCGGTCAGCCGGCCAAGGGCCAGATGGCGCAGGGCACGCCCTACAAGCCGGTGACGCCGGGTCAGCTCTATCTCGACAGCAAGCTTTTCGCCAAAACCCTCGACGCGCTCGCGGCGATCCGCATCAGCCCCTTCAACGAGATCGAGGGTGAGGCGAGGCGGGTCGTCAATATCGACGCCCGCCAGGGCCAGCGCTGGGCCCGCTCGAATGCCGAGGGCGGCGGCGATGCCGAACGCATCAACATCTTCGACGTCGTCGTCAAGCATATCGCCGACCGCCGCGCCGGCGGAGCGAAAGTGCTGGTCACCGCCTGGACGGAAGGTTCGCTGGAGCGCCTGCTGCAGGTGCTGAATGAACACGGCCTGGAAAAGGTGAAGCCGGTCGAGGCGCTGAAAGATGTCGGCGCGCTGGGCAAAGGCGAGGCGGCAGCCGCTGTGCTCAATCTCGAATCCGGTTTCGAGGCGGGCGATCTCGTCGTCATCGGCGAGCAGGATATCCTCGGCGACCGCATGGTGCGCCGCTCCAAGCGCCGCAAGCGCGCCGCCGATTTCATCGCCGAGGTTGCCGGCCTCGATGAGGGCTCGATCGTCGTCCACGCCGAACACGGCATCGGTCGCTTCATCGGGCTGAAGACCATCGAGGCGGCAGGCGCCCCGCATGCCTGCCTCGAACTGCAGTATGCCGACGAGGCCAAGCTCTTCCTGCCGGTCGAAAACATCGATCTTCTCTCGCGCTACGGCGGCGAGGGCACCGAGGCCCAGCTCGACAAGCTCGGCGGCGGCGCCTGGCAGATGCGCAAGGCCAAGCTCAAGAAGCGCCTGCTCGACATGGCCGATGCCCTGATCCGCATCGCCGCCGAGCGGCTGACGCGCCACGCGCCGATGCTGACGACGCCGGATGGCCTTTACGACGAATTTGCCGCCCGCTTCCCCTATGATGAGACCGAGGACCAGGATAACGCCATCGACGCGGTACGCTCCGATCTCGGCGCCGGTCGGCCGATGGACCGCCTCGTCTGCGGCGACGTCGGCTTCGGCAAGACCGAAGTGGCGCTGCGCGCCGCCTTCGTCGCCGCGATGAACGGCGTCCAGGTTGCCATCGTCGTGCCGACGACCTTGCTTGCCCGCCAGCATTTCAAGACCTTTTCCGAGCGCTTCCGCGGCCTGCCGGTGCGCGTCCAGCAGGCCTCCCGTCTTGTCGGGGCCAAAGAGCTGGCGCTGACCAAGAAGGAGGTGGCGGAGGGGAAGACCGATATCGTCGTCGGCACCCATGCGCTGCTCGGCGCTGGCATCAAATTCGCCAATCTTGGCCTGCTCGTTATCGACGAGGAGCAGCATTTCGGCGTCAAGCACAAGGAGCGGCTGAAGGAGCTGAAGAGCGATGTGCACGTTCTGACGCTGTCGGCCACACCGATCCCGCGCACGCTGCAGCTTGCCATGACCGGCGTGCGCGAATTGTCGCTGATCACCACGCCGCCTGTCGATCGCATGGCCGTGCGCACCTTCATCTCGCCCTTTGACAGCCTGGTTATCCGCGAGACGCTGATGCGCGAGCACTATCGCGGCGGCCAGAGTTTTTACGTCTGCCCGAGGCTCGCCGATCTCGCCGATGTGCACGCCTTCCTGCAGTCGGATGTGCCGGAGCTGAAGGTCGCCGTCGCCCATGGCCAGATGCCGGCCGGCGAACTCGAAGACATCATGAACGCCTTCTATGAAGGCCGTTACGACGTGCTGTTGTCCACAACCATCGTCGAATCCGGCCTCGATGTTCCCACGGCCAACACGCTGATCGTCCACCGCGCCGATATGTTCGGCCTTGCCCAGCTCTACCAGTTGCGCGGCCGCGTCGGCCGCTCGAAGGTGCGCGCTTTCGCGCTCTTCACCCTGCCTGTCAATAAGGTGCTGACGGCGACGGCCGACCGCCGGCTGAAGGTGCTGCAGTCGCTGGATACGCTCGGCGCCGGCTTCCAACTGGCAAGTCACGATCTCGATATCCGCGGCGCCGGCAACCTGCTCGGCGAAGAGCAGTCGGGCCACATCAAGGAAGTCGGCTTCGAACTCTATCAGCAGATGCTGGAAGAGGCGGTCGCCGAGGTCAAGGGTGTAGACGAAATCCACGACACCGGCTGGTCGCCGCAAATCTCCGTCGGCACGACGGTGATGATTCCTGAGGGCTACGTTCCCGATCTGCATCTGCGCATGGCGCTCTACCGCCGTCTCGGCGAGATCACCGAACTCAAGGAGATCGACGGCTTCGGCGCCGAGATGATCGACCGTTTCGGGCCGATGCCGATCGAGGTCCAGCATCTCCTGAAGATCGTCTACATCAAGTCGCTCTGCCGCACCGCCAATGTCGAAAAGCTCGATGCCGGCCCGAAGGGCGTCGTCGTGCAGTTCCGCAACAAGGAATTCCCCAACCCGGCAAATCTCGTCGGTTATATCGGCAGGCAGGGCACGATGGCGAAGATCCGCCCCGACCACAGCCTGTTCCTGACCCGCGACCTGCCGACCCCGGAAAAACGCCTGCAGGGCGCCGCCGTGATCATGACGCAGTTGGCCGAGATGGCGAAATAGAAGCAGTTCCAGCAAAAGTGCGAAGCGGTTTTGCGTCCGGAATGCGTGAGGAACAAAGAGATCGGAAGGAGACGGGCATGGCGACATACGGCGCAACGATCGCCTGGGAGCGGAACGGCGAGACCTTCACCGACAATCGTTACAGTCGCGCCCACCGCTGGGGCTTCGACGGCGGCATTGAGTTGCGCGCATCCTCGTCAGCCCACGTCGTTCCGCTGCCTTACTCTGTCGAGGATGCCATCGATCCGGAAGAGGCCTTCGTTGCCTCGCTCTCCAGCTGCCACATGCTCTGGTTCCTCTCGATCGCGGCAAAGCAGCGATTCTGCGTCGACAGCTACACCGATGCCGCCGAGGGCATTATGGAGAAGAATACCGACGGCCGCCTCGCCATGACCGTCGTGACGCTGCGGCCGCATGTCGTCTTCTCCGGCGACAAGCAGCCCTCGCTAAGCGAGCTCGAAAGCCTGCATCATCGCGCCCACGACGAATGTTTCATCGCCAATTCGGTAAAGACCGAGGTGCGCTGCATTCCGGTCCTGGGATGAAGCAAAGGCCGTTGCCCGGCCATTGCCGCCTGCTAGTTGAGTCCGGATCGCGCCTCGGCCTTCGCCTTGGCGATATCGCGCAGCGCGTTGGCCAGCACGTCGGGCGTCTGGGCGCCGCTGACGGCATATTGCTGGTCGAAGATGAAAAACGGCACGCCGCTGACGCCCATCTCCTGCGCCGCCTTGATCTCCGCGACGATCAGATCGCGATCGGCATCGGAGGCAAGCAGCGAAGCGATGACCGAGCGGTCTAGGCCGGCCTTTTCGGCAATATCGAGCAGCACCGCATGGTCGCCGACATTGCGGCCTTCCTCGAAATTCGCCTTGAACAGCGCGTCGACGGCCTTGTCCTGCTTCTCGCGGCCTTCGATCATCGCCCAGTGGATCAGTCGATGCGCATCGAGTGTGTTCGGCCCGATCTTGATCGCCTCGAAATCGAAGGCGATGCCCACCTCGCGGCCGAGATCGGTGAGCATCTTATGGGCCTGCGCTACGCGCTCCTCGCCGCCGAGCTTCTGCGCCAGCGCCTTCTTCTGGTCGACGCCCTCCTTGGGGTAATCGGGATTGAGCCGGTACGGCCGCCAGTTGATATCGACGCCGATTTCGTCCTGCACTTCGGCGATGGCGAGTTCCAGCCGCGCCTTGCCGAGATAGCACCAGGGGCAGACGACATCCGAGACGACGTCGATAGTGATACGTTCCATGATGATCTTCCTTATTCCATGCGCCTCAGAACGGAGACGTTTCAGCCGGCCCGATTCGGCTCTTCTTATTGCACGCTCGTATCCCACCATACCGGCAGCTGGTAGCCGTAAAGCGGCACCGTGTCGGGACGGCCGATGCGCTTGCTGCGCGCCACCCATTGCTGGCCGATATGATAGAGCGGCAGCACGTAATGGCTGGACAGCAGCAGTCGGTCATAGGAACGCACCGCCGCGATGAAGTCCTCGGTCGAGCGCGCCCTCAGCAGATGGTCAATCAGCGTGTCGAGATCGGGATCGTTGGCGCCGGCAAAGGTGTCGTTACCCTCCTTTGTGCGCAGAGCCGAAGACCAGCGACCGAGCTGCTCTATTCCAGGCGACAGCGTGGACACATAGGCTTTGATGATCATGTCGTAATCACGGCTGTTGGTTCGGCTCTGATATTGCGAATCGTCGACGGTGCGGATCGAAACAGTAATCCCGATCGTTTGCAGTGAACGCTGATAGGCAATGGCGAGTTTCTCCTGATCGGCATTCTGGGTCAGGATTTCGAAGGCGAGCTGATGACCCGAGGCGTCTATCATCTTGCCACCCTGGATGGTATAGCCGCCCTGTTTCAACAGTTCGACCGCCTGCCTCAGCACATTGCGGTCGCGGCCGGAACCGTCAGTGACCGGCAACTTATAGGTTCCGTCGAGAATCGTGGGCGCAATTTTGTCCTTGATCGGCCCGAGCAGGGCAATTTCCCTCTCATCGGCGGGAACGCCGAAGCTCGAAAGCTCGGAATTCTGCCAGAAGCTCTGGGTGCGCTTATAGGCGCCGGAATAAAGGTTCTTGTTCGCCCATTCGAAATCGAACACCAGTGACAGGCCCTCGCGCACCTTCGAGTCGGCGAAGATCGGCCGGCGCGTGTTGAACACGAAGCCGAGCATGCCGCTTGGGAGTTTCGGCGTAAACACATCCTTGATCACGGCCCCGGAGGTGGCGGCGGGGAAATCATAGGCATTGGCCCAATGGCCGGGATTACCGTCCGGGTAGATATCGATATCACCCTTCTTGAAGGCTTCGAACAATGTCGTGTCCTGCAGGAAATACTGGACGGTGATCGTGTCGTAATTGTCGGTGCCGACCTTGGCGGGAATGTCCTTGCCCCAGTAATTCGGATCACGCTCATAGGTGATGCTCTCACCGGGTTTCACCGTCTTCACCTTGTAGGGACCGGAACCGAGCGGCGGCGTCAGCGATGTGCGGTCGAAGGTTTCCGGATCGACCGCATGTTTCGGCAGCACCGGGAAAAGGCCCAAGATCAGCGGCGTCTCGCGGTTAGCCTGGTCGTTGAAGGTCAAGCGCACGCTATGCTCGCCCACCTTTTCTATCTTGGCGACGGTTTTCAGGGGGGTCGTGTAACGCGGCAGGCCCTTGTCGCGCATCAGTTCGAAGGTGAATATCACGTCTTCGGGCGTCACCGGCTGGCCATCGGCCCATTTCGCCTTCGGATTGAGGTTGAACTGGATGAAGCTCCTGGCGTCGTCCCATTCCACAGTCTCGGCCAGCAGGCCGTAAAGCGTGAAAGGCTCATCCCTGGAGCGCTGCATCAGCGAATCGTAGACGAGATTGCCATATTCCGGATCCCACATGCCGCGCGCCGTCGTGCGATTACTCTTTACGATGAACGGATTGAGGCTGTCGAAGGTGCCGACGACGCCATAGGTGATCTTGCCGCCCTTTTTTACGTCAGGATTGACGTAAGGAAAGTGCTTGTAATCAGCCGGCAAGGCTGGCGCGCCACGCGTCGCAATGCCGTACAGCGGCTCGGCGGCGGCAGCGCCGCACAGCAGCGAGAGGACGAGGGGGACGACGATCCGGAGCATTCGGCAATCCTTGCGACCACGAAAACGGGCATGATTCACCGCGGAGATTATCATGGGGTCGAGCGATTCCAACACGAAGCGGCGATTTCTTTGGCATCGCGACGAAATGCTCGTCAAATTGCCAAAGAAATGCTGGATATCTTGAACGCTGCGATGTAACAGGTGAACCCGAAGTTTCGGGGTCATGCATTTGCCTTATTTTTTTAAGAGGTGGGTGCCGAACGACCCGAGGTTGGGGCGGCAAGTCGCTGTCCTGAACGGATATCAGGAGACGGAATTCGTTATGATGTTCAAGTCTGAAAAGAAAATGCGGGCAGCGCTGTCCGTTCTGGCAGTGATGTTCGGCGCCGCTTCGGCTCCGGTCTCCTCCTTCGCCCAGGAAGCGGCAGCTCCTGCCGATGGCCAGGCACAGGCCGCCGGTGCGCCGAGGCTCGGCTGGTACAAAACCTGCAGCAAGCAGGAAGACAACGACATCTGTGTTGTCCAGAACCTGATCCTCGCCAATGGCGGCCAGCTCGTCACTGCCGTTGGCCTGATCTCGGTCTCCGGCAAGATCAACCGCAAGCTCCTGCAGGTCTCGGTTCCGACAGCTCGCCTGATCCCCCCGGGCGTCATCATGCAGATCGACGGCGGCAAGGGCCAGAAACTCGACTACGCCGTCTGCCTGCCGGACAAGTGCACCGCCGAAGTCCCGCTAACCGATGCGATGATCGCCAGCCTCAAGAAGGGCAGCGACGTGATCTTGACCTCGATCAACTTCCGCCGCGCCCCGAACCCGATCAAGATTTCGCTCGAAGGCTTCACCGGCGCTTATGACGGCGAACCGGTTTCCGAATCGAAACTCGCTGAAAGCCAGCGCAGCCTGCAGGAAGGCATGCAGAAGAAGGCCGAAGAAGCCCGCAAGAAGCTGGAAGACGCCCAGAAGGCAGCCAAGGCGCAGTAATCCTGCCGCCATCTTGAATTGGAAACCCGGCTTCAGGCCGCGGGTTTTTTATTGATGGGTCTCTGTCTCTCCTCGGCTTTGCGCCGTGGCCCGGTTTACGCCCCGGATTTGCCCCTCACCGTAACCCTCTCCCCGTTTTGACGGGGAGAGGGGACGTGCCACGCAGGATGTCGGCGAGGGACGGAGAGGTCGCGGCATATCCCCTTCGCCCCGTTTACGGGGAGAAGGTGGCGGCAGCCGGATGAGGGGCTCCCCAGCGAAAGGCTGCATTTGCACCAACAGAAAAGGCCTCGCTGGGAGAGGCGAGGCCTTGTTCATGCTGTGAATCAACCGATCTAGTGGGCGAAGCTCATCTTGGGTTTGAACTGCCCTGACGGGGCCTGATCGAAAATCTGGTAGATCTGTGGGTTGCGAAGCGGCGTGCCGCTTTCGTCGTTCATCAGGTTCTGCTCGGAGACATAAGCGACATATTCGCTTTCGTCATTTTCGGCGAGCAGATGATAGAAGGGCTGGTCTCTGCTCGGGCGCACCTCGGCCGGAATGGAGTTCCACCATTCCTCCGTATTCGCGAACTCCGGATCAACGTCGAAGATGACGCCGCGAAACGGGAAAACCTTGTGCCGGACCACTTCGCCGATACTGAATTTTGCTACTCTTTCTTTCATGGTACGACTTCCTTTCATCACCAAATTTGGTGATTGGTGCCGCGCAAATCAAGAATTTTGCGCAAGCGCGTCACATGAACGTCATATCCTCCTGCTGGCGTCCATGACCCTGGGAGGGGAAAGCCCCGGCAGACCGGGACTTTCCGTGTTCCGGCTGATCAGGCCGAATAGTACATGTCGTATTCGACAGGATGCGGCGTCATTTCGAAACGCATCACCTCTGCCATCTTCAGCTCGATGAAGGCATCGATCTGGTCGTCGTCGAACACGCCGCCGGCCGTCAGGAACTTGCGGTCCTTGTCGAGGCTTTCCAGCGCTTCACGCAGTGAACCGCAGACGGTCGGGATCTTTTTCAGTTCCTTCGGCGGCAGGTCGTAGAGATCCTTGTCCATGGCCTTGCCGGGATGGATCTTGTTCTTGATGCCGTCGAGGCCGGCCATCAGCATGGCGGCGAAGGCGAGATAGGGGTTGGCAGTCGGATCCGGGAAACGGACTTCGACGCGTTTTGCCTTCGGATTGGTGCCGAACGGAATACGGCAGGAGGCCGAGCGGTTGCGCGCCGAATAGGCAAGCAGAACCGGCGCCTCATAGCCCGGGACGAGACGCTTGTAGGAGTTCGTCGACGGATTGGTGAAAGCGTTGATCGCCTTGGCATGCTTGATGATGCCGCCGATGTAGTAGAGGCAGCTCTCGGAGAGGCCGGCATATTCGTCGCCGGCAAAGGTCGGCTTGCCGCCCTTCCAGATCGACTGGTGCACATGCATGCCCGAGCCGTTGTCGCCGAAGATCGGCTTCGGCATGAAGGTCGCCGTCTTACCATAGGCATTGGCCACCTGATGCACGACATATTTGTAGATCTGCATCTTGTCGGCGTTGCGCACCAGTGTATCGAACTTGATGCCGAGTTCGTGCTGGGCGGCGGCGACTTCATGGTGATGCTTTTCGACGACGACGCCCATTTCGGAGAGAACCGTCAGCATTTCCGAACGCATGTCCTGGGCACTGTCGACGGGCGGAACCGGGAAATAGCCGCCCTTGACGCGCGGGCGATGGCCGAGGTTGCCGGTTTCGTAATCGGTGTCGTCGTTCGACGGCAGCTCGGTCGAATCGAGCTTGAAGCCGGTATTGTAGGGATCGGCCTTGTACTTGACGTCGTCGAAGACGAAGAATTCGGCTTCCGGGCCGACGAAGATCGTGTCGCCGATGCCGGATGCCTTGAGATAGGCTTCGGCCTTCTTGGCGGTGCCGCGCGGATCGCGGTTGTAAGCCTCGCCGGAAACCGGATCGAGAATATCGCAGACGATGACCATGGTCGACTGAGCGAAGAACGGGTCCATATGCACCGTCTCGGTATCGGGCATCAGCACCATGTCGGACTCGTTGATGGCCTTCCAGCCGCCGATCGAGGAGCCGTCGAACATCACGCCGTCAGCGAACATGTCCTCGTCGACGCAGACAACGTCCATCGTCACATGCTGCAGCTTGCCCTTCGGGTCGGTGAAGCGCAGATCGACGAACTTCACGTCGTTTTCCTTGATCTGCTTCAGAATTTCGCTTGCGGTCGCCATTAAATACCTTCCTCCGATTTACGATAACAATACATGGCTGCGCTGACCGTATCGAACTTTGCGCGCTTGGCAAAGTGGGTCAGATGGCGTCGATGCCGGTCTCGCCGGTGCGGATACGGATAACCTCTTCGACGTTGGAAACGAAGATTTTTCCGTCGCCGATACGGCCGGTCTGCGCCGCCTTGCGGATCGCGTCGATGACGGCCTCCGCGTTTTCGTCGGCCAGTACGACTTCGACTTTCACCTTCGGCAGGAAATCGACGACGTATTCAGCTCCGCGGTAAAGTTCCGTGTGACCCTTCTGACGGCCGAAGCCCTTGGCTTCTGTGACCGTGATACCTTGCAGCCCGACTTCCTGAAGAGCTTCCTTCACTTCGTCCAGCTTGAAAGGCTTAATGATCGCTTCGATCTTTTTCATGAGAAAATGTCTCTCCGCTTCTCCCGTTATGGCAGGAATTTTCCCGCTCGCCGGATATGATGCAGATATCGTGCCAGTTTGAAATCCATCTTCTTAAAAAAATTCGCGGATTTCGCCGAAACCGCTGCATTTGTGGAGATTCTGATGTCGGTTTGGTGACAAATCAGCCGGAAAACTCTGTCGTTTGATCAAAATCATATCGAAAATCGAAAAAAACCCATGTTTAAGGAGTCGCGCAACTATGTCTCGGTGGGATGAAAATGTAGGCAAATGCACAAAATAGGTTCTTTTCTTTGATCTTTCCGGCGGTTGTTTTTTAGGCGTTTTTTGATTGAATAGGCCAATGAGTCACCCGCTATCCGACCTTCTTCTCACGCCTGCCGAGATGGCTGCGGTCGACGCTGCCGCTGCCGCCTCCGGCATCGATTCCTTCGCCTTGATGGAAAGGGCAGGTGCCGCGGCCGCGGCGGCCGCCCTGCGCCTTCATCCCGAAGCTTTGCGCTTCGTCGTGCTCTGCGGGCCCGGCAATAATGGCGGCGATGCCTATGTCGCTGCAAGGCATCTGCAGGAGAGCGGGGCTCTGGTGGCGCTCTTCCATCTCAGCGATCCCGCCAGGCTGAAGGGCGATGCGGCCCGCGCGAAAGCCGGATGCACGCTGCGGGGGGAACAGCTCCACTTCTATAGTCCCGAAAGCGGCGACGTCGTCATTGACGGCCTGTTCGGTGCGGGGCTTAGCCGTGAGGTACCGACCGATGTCCGCACGGTGATCGAGCGGGTCGCCGAGGCGGGTCTTCCCGTGCTTGCCGTCGATCTGCCCTCCGGCCTGGATGGCCGCACCGGCCGGGTGATGGGGGCTGCCTTCCGCGCCTGCAACACCATCACCTTCATGACCCGCAAGCCCGGCCATCTGCTGATGCCGGGCAGGGAGCTTTGCGGTGAGTTGGAGGTCTTCGATATCGGCATTCCCGCCCGCATCATCCGGGCCGAAGCATCCGGCACGGTCGCCGAGAACGGGCCGGATGCCTGGAAAGCCGCGCTGCCCGCCGAGCAGCTGGAAACCCACAAATACAAGCGCGGCCATCTGGTCGTCTTCTCAGGCGAGGCGGACAAGACGGGGGCCGCGCGCATGTCGGCGACCTCGGGCCTGAAGGCGGGCGCCGGCCTGGTGACGATTGCAGCGCCGCGCGCGGCGATGGCTGCCAATGCTGCGCATCTCACCGCCATCATGCTGCATGCGATCGAGGACGAGGCCGACCTTAAAGACTGGCTCGCCGACAAGCGGCTGCAGACCTTCGTTCTCGGCCCCGGTTTCGGCATCGGCGTCAGGGCGCGCGCTTTCGTCTCGGCCCTTGCCGAGCGCCATCTCGTGCTCGATGCCGACGGCATTTCCTCGTTCAAGGACGATCCGCAGCAGCTTTTCGATCTTTTCCAAGGTGAGCCGAGGCTGGTGCTGACGCCGCACGAGGGCGAATTTTCGCGACTCTTTCCTGATATCGGCGGCGACGATGCGCTGGGGAAGGTGGATAAGGCCCTGACCGCGGCCCGCCGCGCCAATGCCGCGATCGTCTACAAAGGCGCCGATACCGTCATCGCCGCGCCGAACGGCCGCGCGCTGATCAACACCAACGCTCCCACCTGGCTTGCCACTGCCGGTTCCGGCGACGTGCTCGCCGGCATCATCGGTGGATTGCTCGCCCAGGGCCTGCCGGCCTTCGAGGCCGCGGCTGCCGGCGTCTGGCTGCACGGAGAGGCAGGGCAACGCGCCGGCAAGGGCTTGACGGCGGAAGAGCTCGCGCTGGCGGTACTGCCGCTTTAGCTCGACTTATCGCTGGAGCAATTTCTGCAGGGCGATCGCCCCATGCGGCGCGTTCACCTTGCCCTCATGGATCATGAAGGCGAAGACGTCGCGCGGCTCGGCCTTGACCTTGCGCCCCTCATCGATCAGCGGCAGATCGTCGGGAACCTTGCCTTCGGCCCAGGTCTCGAGCCGGTCCGCCCAGGCCTTCAAGTCCTTGTCCAGATAGCAGGTTGCAATATCGTCCGATCCTTTCTGCAGCCTGGCATAGACGAAATCGGCCGTCACGTCGGCGATCATCGGATATTCGAAATGTTCGGCGCAGACCGGCGCCACGCCGTATTTCGCCAGCAGCGCCACGAATTCCGGCACCTTGAAGGAATCGTGCCGGACCTCGACCACATGGCGCAGCGCCAGCCCGTCCTGCTTTGCCGGCAACAGCTTCAGGAAGGCCTCGAAATCGTCCGGATCGAACTTCTTCGTCGGCGCGAACTGCCAGAGCAGCGGCCCGAGATGATCGCCGAGTTCGCTGATTCCCGATGACAGGAACCGCTCCATCGATTCCCCGGCTTCGGCCAGCACCCGCCGATTGGTGACGAAGCGCGTTGCCTTCAGTGAAAAGATGAAGCCGTCGGGCACGTCGGCTGCCCATTTGGCAAAGACCGCCGGCTTCTGGGTGCTGTAATAGGTGCCGTTGACCTCGATGACCTTCAGTTGGCGGCTGGCATAATTCAGCTCGTCCTTCTGTTTCAGGTCATCGGGAAAGAAATGCCCGCGCCAGGGCTCGAAGGTCCAGCCGCCGATGCCGGTGCGGATAGTGCCGGATTTCGTCATGTCGTCCTCCCGGTTCGCAGCCATTCAGGCTGCATCAATCTCTTTCGTCATGTCGCCTAGAACAGGATGAATCTTGTTCTAAATCAGAGTATTAGAGCATGATGTCGTCCGAAAACCGTTCACACTTTTCGGCATCATGCTCTAGCATCCATCCTGGCCGATAAGGGTTCGGCCGGCGACCCGTTTCCTGAAACCCGAAGGCGCGATAGAGGGCGATGTTCCGCTCCATCAGCGCATTGGTGTAGAGCCGGATCTCAGGCTGCGCCCATTCGCGCGCCTTGCGCTCCAGCCAGTTGAGCATCGCCAGACCATGCCCGGCACCCTGAAAGGCCGGCGAGACCGCGATGCTGAACAGCATGAGGTGATCCGAATGCCGTTCGACGACCATGAGCGCGGTTATTTCGCCGCCGATCTCGCGCAGCCAGACCTCGCCGCGTTCGATGCGTGGCGCGTAATCTTCCGTCACCGGGATCGGCGGAGCACCGAAGAGCTCGGTATAGGGGCGATAGGCGGCTGCCGTCAGCGTCACGACCCTTTCCAGATCATCGGGCGACGCTGGCCTCATCGTCATTCTGCCGCAGCCGCCCTCTTGGCCGGCCGCCGCTCCAGCAATTCCTTGAGGAACTGTCCGGTATAGGACCGCTTCTCCTTGACGATCGTCTCGGGCGTGCCGAAAGCCACGATCTCGCCGCCGCCATCGCCGCCTTCGGGTCCGAAATCGAGCACCCAGTCGGCGGTCTTGATGACTTCGAGATTGTGCTCGATCACCACAACCGAATTGCCCTGATTGACCAGCTCATGCAGCATCTCGAGCAGCTTGGCGACGTCGTGGAAATGCAGGCCGGTCGTCGGCTCGTCGAGAATATAGAGCGTGCGACCGGTCGAGCGTTTCGACAGTTCCTTGGCGAGCTTGACGCGCTGCGCCTCGCCGCCGGAAAGCGTGTTGGCCTGCTGGCCGACCTTGATGTAACCGAGGCCGACATCCTTCAGCGATTGCAGCTTGTCGCGCACGGCCGGTACTGCCGCGAAGAAATCGACGCCTTCCTCCACCGTCATGTCGAGCACGTCGGCGATCGACTTCTGCTTGAAGGTGACGTCGAGCGTCTCTCTATTATAGCGCTTGCCGTGGCAGACGTCGCAGGTGACGTAGACATCGGGCAGGAAGTGCATCTCGATCTTGATGACGCCGTCGCCCTGGCAGGCCTCGCAACGCCCGCCCTTGACGTTGAAGGAGAAGCGGCCCGGCTGGTAGCCGCGCGCCTTGGCTTCCGGCAGGCCGGCGAACCAGTCGCGGATCGGCGTGAAGGCGCCGGTATAGGTCGCCGGGTTCGAGCGCGGCGTGCGGCCGATCGGCGACTGGTCGATATCGATCACCTTGTCGATATGCTCGAAGCCGTCGATGCGGTCGTGATCGGCCGGGTTTTCGCGCGCGCCCATCACCCGCCTAGCCGCTGATTTATACAGCGTCTCGATCAGGAAGGTGGATTTGCCGCCGCCGGAGACGCCGGTCACCGCCGTAAAGACGCCGAGCGGGATCGAGGCCGTGACGTTCTTCAGGTTGTTGCCGCGCGCGCCGACCACCTTGATTTCGCGGCCCTTCTTCTGCTTGCGGCGCTCGTTTGGAACGGGAACGCCCAGTTCGCCTGAGAGATATTTTCCGGTCAGCGACTGCGGATTGTCCATGATGTCCTGCGGCGTGCCGTGGGCAATGACCTGGCCGCCGTGAATGCCGGCGGCGGGGCCGATATCTACCACGTCGTCGGCCGTCATGATCGCATCCTCGTCATGTTCGACGACGATGACGGTGTTGCCGATGTCGCGCAGGTGCTTCAGCGTGTCGAGCAGCCGGGCATTGTCGCGCTGATGCAGGCCGATCGACGGCTCGTCGAGCACGTAGAGCACGCCGGTCAGCCCCGAGCCGATCTGCGAGGCCAGCCGGATGCGCTGGCTTTCGCCGCCCGACAGCGTGCCGGAATTGCGCGACAGGCTGAGATATTCCAGGCCGACATCGTTGAGGAAACGCAGCCGGTCGCGGATTTCCTTGAGGATGCGCACGGCAATCTCGTTCTGCTTGGCATTGAAGCCGGCCGGCAGCGTCTCGAACCAGTCGCGGGCGACGCGGATCGACATGCCGGTGACTTCGCCGATATGCAGCGTGCTTATCTTCACCGCTAAGGCCTCCGGCTTCAGGCGGAAGCCGTTGCAGGACGGGCAGGGGGCCGCCGACATGAAGCGCTCGATATCCTCGCGCGCCCAGGCGGAATCAGTCTCCTTCCAGCGCCGCTCAAGATTGGTGATGATGCCTTCGAAATTCTTCTGCGTTGTATAGGAGCGGGCGCCGTCGGCATAATGGAATTCGATCTTGTCGTCGGTGCCGTTGAGGATGACATCCTTGGCCTCGTCGGAAAGATCGTTCCAGCGCGTCCCGAGCTTGAAGCCGTAATGTTTGCCGAGCGCCTCAAGCGTCTGGTTGTAGTAGGGCGAAGTCGACTTGGCCCAGGGGGCGATCGCCCCGTCGCGCAGCGTCCGTTCGGGCTCCGGCACGATCAGATCCGGATCGATTTTCTGCTGGGCGCCGAGGCCGTCGCAGGTCGGGCAGGCGCCGAAGGGATTGTTGAAGGAGAACAGTCGCGGCTCGATCTCCGGAATGGTGAAGCCGGAAACCGGGCAGGCGAATTTTTCCGAAAACAGCACGCGCTCATGCGTCTCGTTCAGCGACTTGTTGGCCGAGCCGCCGGCCGAAGTCTCTTCCGGCGGCAGCGGCTTGTCGGCGAATTCGGCGACAGCTAGCCCGTCGGCGAGCTTCAGGCAGGTTTCCAGACTGTCGGCCAGGCGGGCCGAGACATCCGAGCGCACGACGATGCGGTCGACCACCACGTCGATATCGTGCTTGTATTTCTTATCGAGCACCGGCGCCTCGGCGATCTCGTAGAACTGGCCGTCGACCTTGACGCGCTGGAAGCCCTTCTTCATCAGCTCCGCCAGTTCCTTCTTGTATTCGCCCTTGCGCCCGCGCACGAGCGGCGCGAGAATATAAAGACGGGTGCCTTCGCCGAAATCGAGGATGCGGTCGACCATCTGACTGACGGTCTGGCTCTCGATCGGCAGGCCGGTCGCCGGCGAATAGGGAACGCCGACACGGGCAAAGAGCAGGCGCATATAGTCGTAAATCTCGGTGACGGTGCCGACAGTCGAGCGCGGATTGCGCGAGGTGGTCTTCTGTTCGATCGAGATCGCCGGCGACAGCCCGTCGATCTGGTCGACGTCGGGCTTCTGCATCATTTCGAGGAACTGCCGGGCATAGGCCGACAGGCTCTCGACATAACGGCGCTGGCCCTCGGCATAGATCGTGTCGAAGGCAAGCGAGGACTTGCCGGAGCCCGAAAGCCCGGTCATGACGATCAGCTTGTTGCGCGGCAGATCGAGATCGATGCCCTTGAGATTATGCTCGCGCGCGCCGCGGATGGAGATCGTCTTCAGTTCGCTCATCGTCTCAGCTTTGGTCCTTTGGGATAACAGCCCTTATTTAGTGATGCCGACCGGCGAGTCGAGGCTGAATGTCAACTAGGGTCAAGGTTTTCGATTCTGTTGACAGGATCATACGGATAAACTAGAACAAATAAAGAACAAAATTCCTGATGAATGCATGCGGCTTTCTGATGGGATAAACATGTGGATGAACGACCGTTTACGCGCATCGGCGGTCCGCGATGGTTTAAGGTGCGCTGATCGATTAACGCCGCCGGGCAGGGCGGCAGGCAGGGTGTGAAGCATGGCTGGTAGTGTAAACAAGGTAATTCTGATTGGAAACGTCGGTGCGGACCCGGAAATCCGCCGCACGCAGGATGGCCGGCCGATCGCCAATCTCCGTATCGCGACCTCGGAGACCTGGCGCGACCGCAATTCCGGCGAGCGCCGTGAAAAGACCGAATGGCACACGGTCGTCGTCTTCAACGAGGGCCTATGCAAGGTCGTCGAGCAATATGTGAAGAAGGGCGCCAAGCTCTATATCGAAGGCCAGCTTCAGACCCGCAAATGGCAGGACCAGCAGGGCCAGGACCGCTACTCGACGGAAGTGGTGCTGCAGGGCTTCGGTTCGACGCTGACCATGCTCGACGGCCGCGGTGAAGGCGGCGGTGCAAGCTCCGGCGGCGGTCGTGGCGGCAGCAGCAACAATGATTATGGCGACGACTACGGCGCCCCGGCTCCCTCATCATCGCCAAGCCGCGGCGGTGGCGGCGGCAACTTCTCGCGCGATCTCGACGACGACATCCCGTTCTAAAGAGAATTGTGCGAACCCTGGCGGATCAGCATTGGAAGAACGGATTGAAATTGTCCGACTTCCTTGCTCGGGCTCGGTCGGCGAGACGCCAAGTGGTCTTTTGCGAGATTCATTCCAGATGCTCTGCGAATAAAAGCGGGTGATCGGCCAGAACTGGTGTCGGGGATGAACGGAGCCGCTTTATGCAGGCGGAGATTTCAGGCTTTCGGGGGATTTGCTGATGGGATCGTTTTCTATTTGGCATTGGCTGATTGTTTTTCTATTTTTCGGAGTGCCAATTTACTTTGCTGTTAGATCAGCCAGGAGAACAACAGACCCAGTCAACGGCCCGTCGGGTTTCGGTGGGTGGCTTCTGCTTTTAGCAATAGCAGAGGTCATAGGACTACTTAAAATACTGGGAGCTGTTGCGAAGTCGATAGAAAATTACGCTGAATATGATGGTGGCGGAGGAGGCCAACTGGTGTTTATTGGCGAGGCCGCCTTGAACTTTGCGCTTATGGCGATTCAAGTAGTGGTAATCTGGTTTATGTTTAAAAAGGACAGAATATTTCCGAAGTTGTTCTTCTATCAGTGGATAGCTATCCCAGTCGCCCTCGTACTCGATATTGCCTTCGTTTCCACCGTCCTAGGAGTCGGTGTTAATCAACTTCTGACAGCCGAGGTTGTTGCCCCGAGCGTATTTTCGATCATCTTCACCGGCCTGTGGGTGTGGTACTTGTCCAAATCGGTAAGGGTTCGGAACACATTTATCCAGCAAGTCCGCACTCGGAGCGAGATATTTTCGTAGAAGGCGACGATTTGATTCTCCCATTCAGTCTATACGCCGTGTTCTGATTTTCCGTTCTGACCGGTGGACCTGCGTGGCAGTACTTCGGAGCAGGATGTTCGAAGACGGCGTCAATGCTCTCGTTGATTTTCCGATCAATGCGGCGTCGCGCTGATCAGATTGAGGGCCGCTTTCGCGCCGTCGACGACGAATTGCACCGCAAGGGCGGCGAGGATGACGCCGAGGAGCCGTGTCAGGATCGCCCGGCCGGTGACGCCGAGGAAACGGTCGAGCCGTTCGGCAATCAGCAGCATCAGGAAGGTCAGCAGCAGATTGGCGGCGATGACGGCGATCAGCTGGGCTTTTTCGACGGAGGTCGGCAGCGTGCCGGCAAGCAGGATCGTCGCGGAGATCGCACCGGGACCGGCGATCAGCGGCAAGGCGAGCGGAAAGACGGCGATATTTTCGATATGATCCTTGGTGACGGCCGCCTCGGTGGCCTTCTCCTTGCGCTCCTGGCGCCGTTCGAACACCATCTCGAAGGCAATCCAGAAGAGCAGCAGGCCGCCGGCGATGCGGAAGGCGCCGATCGAAATGCCGAGCACGCCGAGCACGCCGGCCCCGAACAGCGCGAAGACGGCGAGGATGATGAAGGCGATGGTCGAGCCGCGCAGCGCCACCTGCGTGCGCTGGGCGCGGCTCATGCCGGTCGTCAGCCCCAGGAAGATCGGGGCCAGCCCCGGCGGATCGATGGTGACGATGAGCGTCGTGAAGGCGTTGATCAATAGGTCGGCGCTTGCCATCGTCTCTCGAGAACCCCATATAGTTGCGTGGTTTTTATGCGTGGTTTTATGATTGTGAAGCCGGTATTCCGATTTGGCAAATATCCCGCGGCGGCCCGCGGCGGATTTCTCCGGTTCGGCCGCGCAACTTACATGTTTTACCCTCTTTAAGCCGCAAAAGCCTGTTCAAAACGCCGCGTGAAATTGGCGCGGGAACGGGCTTTCCGCTATAAATCTTCAAGTGATTCTAGAAGAGATCGTGATCTGTTTTGACTGAGCAAACACCCCCCGGCGGCGGGAAGCTCCCGCCAGGCATCGAGCCCATCTCCATCATGGAGGAAATGCAGCGGTCGTATCTCGATTACGCCATGAGCGTCATCGTCAGCCGCGCGCTGCCCGACGTGCGCGACGGCCTGAAGCCCGTGCACCGGCGCATCCTTTACGGCATGTCCGAGCTCGGCATCGACTGGAACAAGAAATACGTCAAATGCGCCCGCGTCACCGGTGACGTGATGGGTAAATACCATCCGCACGGCAATTCGGCGATCTATGATGCGCTGGCCCGCATGGCCCAGCCCTGGTCGCTGCGTCTGCCGCTGATCGATGGCCAGGGCAATTTCGGCTCGGTCGACGGTGATCCGCCGGCGGCCGAACGTTACACCGAATGCCGCCTCGAAAAGGCTGCCCATTCGCTGCTCGACGATCTCGACAAGGAAACTGTCGATTTCCGCGACAACTACGACGGCACGCTCTCCGAGCCGGTCGTGGTGCCGGCCAAATTCCCGAATCTGCTCGTCAACGGCGCCGGCGGCATCGCCGTCGGCATGGCGACCAACATTCCGCCGCACAACCTGTCGGAAGTCATCGACGGCTGCATCGCGCTGATCAACGATCCGGCCATCGAACTGCCGGAACTGATGCAGATCATTCCCGGCCCCGACTTCCCGACGGGTGCGAAGATCCTCGGCCGTGCCGGCATTCGCTCGGCTTATGAGACCGGCCGTGGTTCGGTCATCATGCGCGGCGTTGCGGCCATCGAGCCGATGCGCGGCGACCGCGAGCAGATCATCATCACCGAGATTCCCTACCAGGTGAACAAGGCGACGATGATCGAGAAGATGGCCGAGCTGGTGCGCGACAAGCGCATCGAAGGCATCTCCGATCTGCGCGACGAATCCGACCGCCAGGGTTATCGCGTCGTCGTCGAACTGAAGCGCGACGCCAATGCCGAGGTCATCCTCAACCAGCTTTATCGTTATACGCCGCTGCAGACCTCTTTCGGTTGCAACATGGTGGCGCTGAATGGCGGCAAGCCGGAGCAACTGACCCTGCTCGACATGCTGCGCGCTTTCGTCTCCTTCCGTGAAGAAGTCGTTAGCCGGAGAACGAAATTCCTGCTGCGCAAGGCGCGTGACCGCGCCCATGTGTTGGTCGGCCTCGCCATTGCCGTCGCCAATATCGATGAAGTCATCCGCGTCATCCGTCAGGCGCCCGATCCGCAGTCGGCCCGCGAAGAACTGATGACCCGCCGCTGGCCGGCCGAAGATGTCGAAAGCCTGATCCGTCTGATCGACGATCCGCGCCACCGCATCAACGAGGACCTGACTTACAACCTCTCCGAAGAGCAGGCCCGCGCCATCCTCGAACTGCGCCTTGCCCGTTTGACGGCTCTTGGCCGTGACGAAATCGGCGACGAACTCAATAAGATCGGCGAGGAAATCAAGGATTACCTCGATATCCTCTCTTCGCGCGTCCGCATCCAGACCATCGTCAAGGATGAGCTTACTGCCGTGCGCGACGAATTCGGTACGCCGCGCCGCACCGAGATCGTCGATGGCGGCCTCGAAATGGACGACGAGGATCTGATTGCCCGCGAGGACATGGTCGTCACCGTTTCGCATCTCGGCTATATCAAGCGCGTGCCGCTGACCACCTACCGCGCCCAGCGCCGCGGCGGCAAGGGTCGCTCCGGCATGACCACCCGCGACGAAGATTTTGTTAGCCGGCTATTCGTTGTCAACACCCATACGCCGGTCCTTTTCTTCTCCTCACGTGGCATCGTCTACAAGGAAAAGGTCTGGCGCCTGCCGATCGGCACGCCGACCTCGCGCGGCAAGGCGCTGATCAACATGCTGCCGCTCGCCCCCGGCGAACGCATCACCACCATCCTGCCCTTGCCCGAGGACGAGGAGAGCTGGGACAATCTCGACGTCATGTTCTCGACGACGCGCGGCACGGTTCGCCGCAACAAGCTGTCGGATTTCGTCCAGGTCAACCGCAACGGCAAGATCGCCATGAAACTCGAGGAGGAGGGCGATGAGATCCTCTCCGTCGAGACCTGCACGGAGAATGACGATGTGTTGCTGACGACGGCGCTCGGCCAGTGCATCCGCTTCTCCGTCGACGACGTCCGCGTTTTTGCCGGCCGCAACTCGATCGGCGTGCGCGGCATCAGCCTTGCCGGCGGCGACCGCATCATCTCGATGACCATCGTCCGCCATGTCAACGCCGAGCCGTGGGAGCGTGCCGCTTACCTGAAGCGCGCCGCCAACGACCGCCGCCTGACCACGGGTGAGGCCGAGGAGATCGCGCTGGTCGGCGAGGAGGTCACCGAGGAGGGACAGCTCTCCGACGAGCGTTACGAAGAGCTGAAGCAGCTCGAGCAGTACGTTCTCACCGTCTCCGAAAAAGGCTTCGGCAAGCGTTCGTCGTCCTACGATTTCCGCATCTCCGGCCGCGGCGGCAAGGGCATCCGCGCCACCGACACGTCGAAGACCGGCGAGATCGGCGAACTGGTCGCGGCCTTCCCCATCGAGGACGGCGATCAGATCATGCTGGTTTCCGATGGCGGCCAGCTGATCCGCGTACCGGTCGGCGGCATCCGCATCGCCAGCCGCGCCACCAAGGGCGTCACCATCTTCTCGACGGCCAAGGACGAGAAGGTCGTCTCGGTCGAGCGTATCAGCGAGCCTGAGGAGGATGAGGCGGAGGAGACTGTCGAGACCGCCGAAGGCGCCGCAGCGACCGGCGAAGCGGCTGCCGGTGAGGCGCCGGCTGCCGATGGCGATCCGGCCGGGCCGGCCGAGGAATGATCAGGTGAACGGGGCGGCTTCGGGCCGCCCTTTTCTTTAGCAGTCGCGGTTGTCTTTACCGGGGGCAAAGAAAAAGCCGGACGCTGGGTGCATCCGGCTTTGAAAGGCCTTGGCAGCGGAAGGGGGCCGCTCAAGGTGGGGAAGGAGTTGGAAAAGGAGGAAAGTCAGAACGCTCTATGTTTTTCGTTCAGCGCCTTGACCTCTTCACCTTCGCGCCGCAGCGCTGATATCGTCGAGGCTACAGACACTATGAACATGACGCTGATAAGGGCGGTGAGCACTGTCAAGATCGTGAACATAGGCATTCCTTTCCTGGGGAGTTGCGTTCTCGCCCCTCAGTACTGGCCCAGTACGGCCGTCCGGGCCGAAGCATAGGGACCATAAACCTTGGACGTATCAATCTTCTGATCATAGAGAGCGACAGTTGCGGTCAGCATGCCCGTGACCATTACCATCCAGAGCACGTTAATCATCGTAATCTTGCCGGGCATCTTTAGTCCTTCCTGCCGCGATAATCGCATCTATGTGTCGGTTGAATGAACGCATCCGTTTTAAAATGGTTCCGCCGGATGTTGAGGCGGTGTTTACCAATGCCGATCTGAAGCCTCCTTGAATGTCTCGTTCATCTGGCGTTCAGATTCGAACGTCGTTTTTCTTTTCCCGCAGACGGCCCTGGGCGCGCACGATCGCCGCATGTTCGGCAAGCTCCGGCCGCACCCAGCTCACCTCGTAGCGATCGGCGAAATAGCCATAGGCCATCTCGGCGGCAAGCGAGGAAATAACGGCAAGTGCAACGAGCACGATCAGCATGGAAGTGGTCTTTCGGGGAGCGCCAAATGCCGGAATGGCATCGGCTGTCTTGATGATTTGAGTTAAGCAGATCCCGTCTGAAACCGCCTTGAACGGGCCGTTCATCCGCCGTTCAACCGTCCGGGACGATTGGCCAAATCACTTGCGGCAAGGCGGCATCCGTGACAAAAGGCGTCAAACCAACGGTCGGGCCAGATGACGACAGCTTTTTATCCCGGGTCCTTCGACCCGATCACCAATGGGCATGTGGATGTTCTAGTCCAGGCGCTGAACGTCGCCCAAAGGGTGATCGTCGCGATCGGCATCCATCCCGGCAAGGCGCCGCTCTTTTCCTTCGAGGAGAGAGCCGAGCTGATCCGCCTTTCGCTGGCCGAAGCGCTGCCCGGCAAGACCGGCGACATCGACGTCGTCGCCTTCGACAATCTGGTCGTCGATGCCGCCCGCGCCCATGGCGCCACGCTTCTGATCCGCGGTCTTCGCGACGGCACAGATCTTGATTACGAAATGCAGATGGCCGGCATGAACAGAACGATGGCGCCAGATATCCAGACCATCTTTTTGCCGGCAGGCACGGCCTCGCGGCCCATTACCGCCACATTGGTCCGCCAGATCGCCGCCATGGGCGGCGATGTCAGCGCCTTCGTGCCGGCCGCCGTCTTGCAAGCCCTCACATCCAAGCGCCCAGACTGACAAGTACGAAGTCTGGCAAGCGCAAAGACCAGGCGAAACCCGCCGCAATGGAGCCCATATGAAACTCTTTTATCTCGCATTTGCCGGCGTGTTGTATCTCGCCTCCTTCGCGGGGGACGCCTTCGCCCAGTCGGCCGATCACTATCTCACCATAGAGCTGAAGAACGGCCCCGTCGTCATCCAGTTGATGCCTGAGGTGGCGCCGAAGCATGTCGCCCAGATCGAGGCGCTGGCCAAGAAGGGCGAATACGACAACGTCGCCTTCCACCGCGTCATCGACGGCTTCATGGCCCAGACCGGCGACGTCAAATACGGCAATATGGAAAAGGGTTTCGATGCGAGCCTCGCCGGCACCGGCTCTTCCGACATGCCGGATATCCCGGCCGAGTTTTCCAAGACCCCGTTCGTGCGCGGCACCGTCGGCATGGCCCGTTCGCAGGATCCGAATTCCGCCAATTCGCAGTTCTTCATCATGTTCGATGACGGCTCCTTCCTTAACGGCCAGTACACCGTCGTCGGCAAGGTCGTTTCCGGCATGGAAAATGTCGACAAGATCAAGCGTGGCGAAGGTCAGAACGGCGAAGTCAAAAGTCCCGACCGGATGATCAAGGTCACCCTGGGCAAGAAGTAAGTTACGAGAGCAACAAGAGGAGAAGGCAATGGCCGAGATCAAGGATCCCGAAAACACCATCATTCTGGAAACCACCAAGGGCAAGGTTGTCATTCAGCTTCTGCCGCAGGTCGCCCCGGAGCATGTCGCTCGCATCAAGGAACTGGCCCGCGAGAAGGCCTATGACGGCGTCGTTTTCCACCGCGTCATTCAGGATTTCATGGCCCAGACGGGCGATGTCGAATTCGGCAAGAAGGGCTCGGAAACTTTCAATCCCGGCCGCGCCGGCATGGGCGGCTCCTCCAAGCCGGATCTGAAGGCTGAATTCTCCGCGACCACCCATACGCGCGGCACCTGCTCGATGGCCCGTTCGCAGAACCCGAACTCGGCCAATTCGCAGTTCTTCATCTGCTTCACCGACGCGCCCTGGCTGAACAAGCAGTATTCCGTCTGGGGCCAGGTCATCGAAGGCATGGACAACGTCGACAAGATCAAGCGCGGCGAGCCGGTTTCCGATCCGGACTCGATCGTCTCGATGCGGGTTGCCGCCGACGTCTGATTGTGATTTCTGCTGAAACCCGCTCTTGCGCGTCAACCGCGTGGGGGCGGGTTTCGCTTTGCCCGAAAGTGCCGTTATGCGCGTAGACCTTTTCGATTTCGATCTGCCGGATGAACGCATCGCGTTGCGGCCCGCCGAGCCGCGCGACAGCGCCCGTCTGCTCGTCGTCAATCCCCACGCGAAAAGCGGGCCCCACGCGAAAAGCGGGCCTCATGCTGAAGGCGTGCCGCATGCGGAAAGCGTGCTCTCCGATCATCGCGTCGGCGATCTGCCTTCCTTCCTGCGGGCCGGCGATGCGCTCGTCTTCAACGATACCAAGGTCATTCCCGCCCAGCTCGAAGGCATCCGCCACCGCGACGGGGCCGGCGGCCAGCAGGTGTCGGCAACGCTGCATATGCGCATCGGCCCCAGCCGCTGGAAGGCCTTCGCCAAACCCGGCAAGCGCATCAAGGAGGGCGACCGCATCGCCTTCGGTCATTCGGGCGAAAGCTGCTTCCTTGGCTCGCTCGATGCCACCGTCGAGGAAAAGGGCGATGCCGGGGAAGTGACGCTCGCCTTCGATCTCGCAGGCCCGGCGCTCGACGAGGCAATCGCCGCCGTCGGCCATATTCCGCTGCCGCCCTATATCGCCGCCAAGCGGCCCGAGGACGAGCGCGACCGCGCCGATTACCAGACGATCTACGCACGCGAGGAGGGCGCCGTCGCCGCCCCCACCGCCGGCCTGCACTTCACGCCTGATCTGTTTGCGGCGCTGGATAAGGCCGGCATCGAACGCCATTTCGTCACGCTGCATGTCGGTGCCGGCACCTTCCTGCCCGTGAAGGCCGACGATACCGACGATCACAAGATGCACCTCGAAAGCGGCTATGTCAGTGGTGAAATCGCCGCCCGGCTGAATGCCGTCAAGGCAAGGGGCGGGCGTATCGTCTGCGTCGGCACGACTTCGCTGCGGCTGATCGAAAGTGCGGCCGGGGAAAGCGGGGAGATCAAGCCCTGGGCCGGCGCCACTGGTATCTTCATCACGCCCGGCTACCGCTTCAAGGCAGTCGACATGCTGATGACCAATTTCCACCTGCCGCGCTCGACGCTGTTCATGCTGGTCTCGGCTTTTGCCGGCTTCGAGACTATGCATGCGGCCTATGAACACGCCATTTCGACAGGCTACCGCTTCTACTCCTACGGAGACGCGAGCCTTCTTTTCCGGAAAGACAAATGACAGAGAACTTCCAATTCACGTTGAAGAAGACTGATGCGGGCGCGCGCCTCGGCGAAATTTCCATGCCGCGCGGCACCATCCGCACGCCGGCCTTCATGCCGGTGGGCACCGTCGGCACCGTCAAGGCGATGTATCTCGACCAGGTGCGCGAGACCGGCGCCGACATCATCCTTGGCAATACCTATCATCTGATGCTGCGCCCGAGTGCCGAGCGCGTCGCCCGCCTCGGCGGCCTGCACAAGCTGATCCGCTGGGAGCACCCGATCCTGACGGATTCCGGCGGTTTTCAGGTCATGTCGCTCTCCGGCCTGCGCAAGCTCGACGAGCAGGGCGTCACCTTCAAGTCGCATGTCGACGGCAGCCTGCACCATATGTCGCCGGAGCGCTCCATCGAGATCCAGGGGCTGCTCGGCTCCGACATCCAGATGCAGCTCGACGAATGCGTGGCGCTGCCGGCCGAGCCGAAGGAGATCGAGCGCGCCATGGAAATGTCGCTGCGCTGGGCCGAGCGCTGCCGGGTCGCCTTCGGCGAGCAGCCGGGAAAAGCGATGTTCGGCATCGTCCAGGGCGGCGATATCCCGGCGCTGCGTATCCGCTCGGCTGAGGCGCTGAGCCAGCTTGGCCTCAAGGGTTATGCGGTCGGCGGCCTTGCCGTCGGCGAACCGCAGGACGTCATGCTGCGGATGCTGGAAACGACGCTGCCGGTGCTGCCGCTGGAAAAGCCGCGCTACCTCATGGGCGTCGGCACGCCTGACGATATGCTGAAATCGGTCGCCCGCGGCATCGACATGTTCGACTGCGTCATGCCGACCCGCTCCGGCCGCCACGGCCTGGCCTTTACCCGCCGCGGCAAGGTCAACATCCGCAATGCCCGCCATGCCGAGGATATGCGCCCGCTCGACGAACAGTCGAACTGCCCGGCCTCGCGCGATTATTCCCGCGCCTATCTGCACCATCTCGTCCGCGCCAACGAGGCGCTCGGCGGCATGCTGCTTTCCTGGCACAATCTCGCCTATTACCAGGAACTGATGCAGGGCATCCGCAAGGCGATCGCCGAAGGCCGCTTCGCCGATTTCATGGCGGAAACGATGGAGGAATGGGCGAGAGGCGACCTCGCACCCGTTTGATCAAATACCCTTGCTGTCCGCATCCGGCATGATCTGCACGCCGTTGATCCGGTAGCTGCCGTCCGGCTGGCGGGTGATCTGGTAGATCGCCGTCCAGTCCTTGCCGTCGCGGCCGGAGATCAGCACCTCGTGATAGATCAGCGCGCCGTTGTCGATCGAGCGGCTGCGGCCGAAGGCGTAGTTGCCGGGGTGATAGACCGGCTCGTAGCTCTTCTTCACCATGGCGAAGAACAGGTTCTTGTCGGGATACATCGCCCTGATGCCGGGAGCGGCGAATGAATAGGCCGTTTCCGCATCCTCATTGAGGAAGGCTTTGATCTGGTCCTCGATCATCGTCCGTGTGGCGTCGATCGGATCTTCGGCCCGGGCCGAGACAGGGGAGAGGAGGGACGCGGCACACAGAATGACAACTGCGAAGAAGGCGCGCATGGGGATCTCCGGCTCTATCGGGGGAAAAGATCCCGATAGAGCGGAAGTGTAGGCCATTTCCAGCGCAAGAAAAGCGGCCTTTACGACCAGCGGCGGAAGAGGGCGCTGGCATTCACGCCGCCGAAGCCGAAACCGTTGGTGATGGCATAGTCCATCGCCAGCGGCCGCGCCGCCTTGCCGACGATATCGATGCCGACGGCATCAGGATCGGCCTCGTCAAGGTTGCGGGTCGGCGGCGCGATCTGGTCGCGCAACGCCAGGATGGTGAAGATCGCCTCCAGCCCGCCGGCCGCCCCCAGCAGATGGCCGGTCGCCGATTTCGTCGCGCTGACGGCAATGCCGCCATCCCGGCCGAAGACCGTGGCGATCGCCGCGATCTCGCCTTTGTCACCGACCGGTGTCGAGGTCGCATGTGCGTTCAGGTGCTTGACCTCGGACGCCGGGATCTTGGCCTGCCGGAGCGCTGCCTCGATCGCCCGGCGCGCGCCGTCGCCGTCTTCGGGGCCTGAGGTCATGTGGTAGGCGTCCGCTGCCGTGCCGTAGCCGACGAGTTCGGCAAGCGGCGTCGCCCCGCGGGCAAGCGCATGTTCGAGTGTTTCGATGACCAGAATGCCGGCGCCTTCGCCCATGACGAAACCGTCGCGCGCCGTGTCGAAAGGCCGCGAGGCCAGCTCCGGCGTCTCGTTGAAGCCGGTGGAAAGAGCACGCGCAGCGGCAAAGCCGCCGAGGCTCACCTTGTCGATGCAGGCTTCGGCGCCGCCGCAGATCGCCACATCCGCTTCGCCGGAACGGATCAGCCGCGCCGCATCGCCGATCGCCTGGACGCTGGCAGCACAGGCCGTCACCGGCGCGCCGAGCGGCCCCTTGAAGCCGTAGCGGATGCTGACCTGACCTGCGGCGAGATTGACGAGGAAGGAGGGCACTGTGAAGGGCGACAGTCGCCGCACGCCGCGCGCCTCACCGATCCGGACCGCCTCGGCGATCGCTGGGAAGCCGCCGACGCCCGAGGCGATGATCGTTGCCGTGCGTTCGCGTTTGCCTTCGTCTGTGGGCATCCAGCCGGCCTGCTTCACCGCTTCCTCCGTCGCCGCCATGGCGAACTGGATGAAGCGGTCCATCTTCTTCTGGTCCTTGGGCGGGATGTAACGGTCGGGGTCGAAGCCGGCCTCGACATCCGAGGCAATGCCGGGAACGATGCCGCCGACCTTGGCCGAGAGTTCGCCGACAACATCCTCCGAGAGCACCCTCAGACCTGAAGCGCCACCGAGGAGGCGTTTCCAGGCTGGCTCGACGCCGGTGCCGAGTGGCGAGACAAGTCCCATGCCGGTGACAACAATGCGGTCCATGATATTTTCCTCTCTATGCGTCGATGCCGAGATACCAGGCGCGCATGCGGGCGATCCGCGCGCGCACCTCGTCATCGGCTGCGGGGCCTGGAAGCAGGCTGGTGTTTTCGGGTGTCACTTGTTCACCGGTCCGTGCGTCGACCAGCACCGTTTGGCGCTCTCTGCCCGAAGCGGCGTCGCCGAGCAGAAAGGCGAGATCTTCCGCCGGCATATGCCGGCTTCCCCAGGAAAACAGCGTCATCAGCACCGGAAAGAAATCGCGGCCCTTGTCCGTCAGCCGATATTCGTAGCGGGCAGGGCGCTGCTGGTAGAGCCGCCGTTCGAACAGCCCCTGATCCGTCAGCTGTTTCAGCCGCCGTGTCAGGATGTTCGGCGCCACGCCGAGGCTCTTCTGAAATTCGTCGAAGCGCGACAGCCCCTGAAAGGCGTCGCGCAGGATCAGGATGCTCCACCAGTCGCCGACGCTGTCGAGCGCGCGCGCCGCCGGGCATTTGAATTGGCTGAAGCTTGTTCGCTGCATGATGATAGTCACTACAGCGGTGACTATCATCATGCAAGTTACTTGTCGGAGGTGACGGCCTTCAGCGAGGGTCGCTTTGTGCGCCCGCGAACTTCAAACTCGACGAGCAGCGACTTGAGTTCGACCTCACGAACGCGCCGTGCCGCTTCATCAGGGCTGACCCACTCGAGAATACGCTGGCCTTGCTCCTTGAAGTCGCCGCTGATCTCTATGACCTCAACCTGAAACAAATCGACGATGCAGGGGGCGACGTCGCCATTGTCGAGTTCTTTCAGATAGGTGTAGCGGCCGACCGGTTTTTTCCTCACCGTCCCCCGCACGCCTGCTTCCTCCCAGGCTTCGATCGCTGCCGCTTCAAACGGCTTCTTCCCTTTCATCGGCCATCCTTTCGGAATGACCCAGCGCGCACTCTCGCGCGATGTGATCACCAGGATTTCGATCCCCGGTCCGTCATTGGCGTGGCGGAAGCAAATCGCGCCGTATTGTTGGCGGAATGCCCCCGAAAACAGCTTGGCAGGAACGGCGGCGAGCTGTCGCAGCAATGGCTGAGACTTGTCTGGTCGAGGCTTGCTGCGTTTTTTCGGAGTCTTCATGGCAATTGAGGATTGTTGAATTTGCTGATTCTTCACCCGCATGAGCGTGTTCATGGCAGATTATGACAATCAGTTGTAGGCGCAACCATCCGCCGTTGTCAGCCGCGCGCTCGCCGCCACGTAGCCTGCTCTACAATCCGATCCTATTGCCGTCGCGCAGATTGTGAATCGCCAACAATTCAGCATACGCGGAAACATTGCTCGCAAGGACGGGATGCCCCTTGAACAAATCTTCCCCCTCGGTCGGAAAGGGCAGGTACGCACCGCCGGCTTCTTTGACCAGGCAATAGCCCGCCATGCAGTCCCAAGCCCGCATGTGAGGTTCATAGTAGCCGACAAGACGCCCTGCAGCCACATAGGCAAGCATGAGCGCTCCGGAGCCGTTTCGAATGAACGTGCCGCCGCTGGCAAGCAAGGCTGTTATGATGGAGCCGACAACGTCCGGAGCGACGTACGTATTGCAGCCGATACCCGTCATGGCGTTCTGTATCGTGCGGGAGGGATCGAGCAAAAGCATCTCACCGTTCAAACTCGCTCCGAGGCCGACGGCTGCGGCATAAAGCTCATTCGCACAGGGCGCTTGGATCACGCCGATGACCGGGACGCCTTTGTGGAGGAGAGCGATCGAAACGCACCAGGTGGGCATGCCATTGACGAAGGGCGCGGTGCCGTCGATTGGATCGACAACCCAGGTGTAGCCGGAGCTTCCCGCTTGATGGCCGAACTCCTCGCCGAGGAAACCGTCCTCGGGAATTGCTGCCGCAACCCGCTCGCGCAGAAAGGTCTCGACGTTCCGGTCCGCGATCGAAACGACATCCTGAAGATCGCGCTTTGTCTCGATCACAAGCGTCTCGCGCTTATTGAAATAGTCGAGCGCCAAAGCACCGGCCTCCGCAGCAAGGGATTTGGCCAGGGTGAAGCGTCGCTCCAGGTCGGTCTCATGCATCGTCATATTGCTATCCTTTATTCGCATTCCAAATGTTTCAGGCCCAAATGTTCAGGCCCAATGTTCAGGCATTGATCAGCGCGATGCCACGGTTCTCGAACCCGAGTGTGACATCGCTCGCAGGCGGCAGGTTTCTTTCGACGGCATGATCGATGATGAAGAGCGTTCCGACATCGGTCTCGACTTCATATTCGACATGTCCGCCGAGATAGGCACTGTGGAGGACGCGTCCCGCCAGGCCCTGCCGGCCGGCTGCCGCTATGGTAATCGATCCGGGCCTCACAGCGAGTTTTGCCATGCCGAGCTTTGCGTTACGGCCCGGCAAACGATGGTCCACACCGGCCACGCGGATAAGCGCCTCCGTACCTTCGACGCCGATCACCTCGCAAGGGATGACATTGGCCTCGCCCATGAAATCGGCGATGAAGGACGATGCCGGCGCTTCATAGAGCTCGCGCGGCGTCCCGGACTGGGCGATCTCGCCATCCTTCATGACGATGATGCGGTCGGACACCGCCAGAGCCTCATCCTGGTCATGGGTGACATAAACGGCGGTGAAGCCGAGCCGTTGCTGAAGTTCGCGGATCTCCGTGCGCACCCGGCGGCGCAGGCGTGCATCGAGGTTGGAGAGCGGTTCGTCGAGCAGCAGCACCTGCGGCTCGAGCACCAGCGCGCGGGCAACCGCGACGCGTTGCTGCTGGCCGCCGGAAAGCTCGGCCGGCAGGCGATGGCCCATGCCCGCAAGGCCGACGAGCTTCAATCCTTCCTCGGCCTTTTCCCGCGCTTCCTTCTTGCCGAGGCCCGACGACTGCAGTCCGTAGGCGACATTATCGAGCGAAGTCATATGCGGAAACAGGGCATAGGACTGAAACACCATCGAGACATCGCGCTCGTTGGCAGGCAGCATGGTAACGTCAGCACCGCCGATCAGGATGCGTCCGGATGTCGGATGCTCGAGCCCGGCCAGCATGCGCAGCGTGGTGGTCTTGCCGCAGCCGGATGGGCCGAGCAAGGTTACCAGTGTGCCTGGATCGATGGTGAGGGAAAGGTCGGGAATGGCCGTAAATGCACCGAAAGACTTGCGGACATTCTGGAAGGTGACGGAACCGGGTTTGACGGTGATCATGCGGTTTTCTCCTGACCGAGAGGAACAGAGGGAGCTGAGCTGGCGCCGGCGACGCGATTTTCGCGGCGTAGGCGGCGCTCGCCGACGACGAGCTGGAAGCCGGCGATGACGATGCTCATCACCACGATCAGCATGGATGAATAGGCGATTGCCACGCCGTACTCGCCATTCTCGACGAGACCGACGATGTAGGACGTGGCCATGTTGTATTCCGCGCTGACGAGGAAAATGACGGCGCTGATCGAGGTTATGGCGCGAACGAAGGAGTAGACCAGCGCAGCGGTGATGGCGGGCCGCAGCAATGGCAGGATCACCTTGCGGATCGTGCGGAAACTGTCCGCACGCAAAGTCAGCGACGCCTCGTCCAGGCTCTTGTCGAGCTGGCTCATCGCCGCGATCCCACCGCGAACGCCGACCGGCATATTGCGGAAGACGAAACAGAGGATGAGGATCAGCGCCGAGCCGGTCATCTCTACCGGAGGCAGGTTGAAGGCCATGATATAGCTGACGCCGATGACCGTGCCGGGAATGGCGAAGCTCATCATCAGGGCGAATTCGAAGACGTTCCGCCCGACGAATTTCTGCCGTACGATGATGTAGGCGGTGAGCAGGCCCACCGCAGCGGTCAGGGGCGCGGAGACGAGCGCGATTTCCATCGTCGTCCAGAAGGAGTTCCACGCCACGCCGGTCCAGGCGATCCCGCCATTGTCGAAGCCGATCGAGAAGGCGCGAACGTAATGGTCGAGCGTCAGCGAGTTGTCGAGGCCCCAGGTTTTCACGAAGCCGCCGATCAGGATCATTCCATAAACGACGACGGTGAAAATCATCCACGGAACGACCACCGCATGCACGGCAATGGAAAGGCCGCGCGGCAACGCGATATGAGCGCCGCTGTCGCCCTTGCCGGTGACCGTGGCAAAGCTCTTGCCCGATAGCCAGAGGCGCTGAGCGAGGAATGCCGAGAGCGTGAAGCAGAGGAGCACGATGGCAAGAACAGCCGCGCGCGACGGATCGTTCTGCGATCCGACGACCGCAAAGAAGATTTCAGTCGAAAGCACGCCATGCGTGCCGCCGAGCACCAGCGGATTGCCGAAATCGGCCATGCTCTCGATGAAGCCGATCAGGAAGGCGTTGGCGAGCCCCGGCTTCATCAGCGGCAGGGAGACGCGCCAGAACGTGCGCCAGCGACCGGCCCGCAGGGTCTGTGATGCCTCCTCCATCGAGGGACTGACACCTTCGACGACGCCGATGAGGACGAGGAAGGCGATCGGCGTAAAGGAGAGCACCTGGGCGATCCAGATGCCGGTGAGCCCATAGAGCCAGCGGCCCGGCTCGATACCCAAAAGGCTGGACAAGGTCTCGGTGATGACCCCGGCGCGGCCGAACAGAAGCGTCAGCGCCAGGCCGATGACGAAGGGCGGTGTGATGATCGGCAGCACCGTCAGCAGGCGCAGTCCCTTTTTGAACGGAAAGCGCGTGCGCGTCGCCACCAGCGCAAAGCCGAGGCCGAGCAGGGTCGAGGCGGAGGCAGTCATCAGGGCGAGAAGAAGTGTGCGCCAGGCAACGCCGCAACGTTCTTCGCCCGCTATGCAGCCCAGGCTCCAAATGCCGGGATCCTGAATGTTGCGTATCAGACCGTCCGGATTGAAGGAGCCGTCGAAGTCCTGCACCGAAGCGATGAACATGCTGCCGATCGGGTAGAAAACGAAGACGGTGACCAGAAACGCAAGAATGCAAATCGAGGCGACGATGAAGGCATCTCCCTTCATCACCCCGCGTTCGGCCAGTCCGAACGCAAAGAGGAGAACGAAAACGAGCGCCATGAGTACCGCGCCGGCACCCATCGAAGGCTGTCCCTCGGACAACATGCCGAACAGTTTTTCACTGATTGCCCAGGTCCAACCGGAAAAGCCGATCGCCAATCCCTGCAGAGACATGAAGACGAGACCGACGGCGCCGATAAAGGCGAGCAGGGTTCCTCGCCGCATCGGATCGCGCACCAGACGCGCCGAACAGCCGAGCAGAAAGAGCAGGACCACGCCGGCAAGCCAAGTTCTTCCATACTGCAGGATTTGCAGCAGTCCTGGCGCCGTATCGGCGGAGAACGGAAAGGCAGACAGCCACTTGAATCCGAAGAAGCCGCCCTCGATGCGATACCACGGGAGCAGGATGAGGGCCGCCGCCCCCAGGCCAAGGACGATGTCCAATCGGCGATTGCCACGTCTCATTGGCATACCTCGCTTATTTCACGTTGATGAAAGGGGAGAATGGATCGGCACCCCGGATCCGTCCGGGATGCCGTGCCATTCATCGATCTTCAGTTGGCAATGGCGCCAACTTCCCGGTCCCAGCGCTCCAGCAAGGCCTTGCGCTTTGCCGGATCGCCATAGGTCTTGAAGTCGTAGTCGATCAGCTTGATGTCCTCGAACTTCGGAGCTTCCTTCGGCACCTCCGCCGATTTGTTCGACGGCAGCTGGAAGGACTTGGCATCCTTCATGCGCGACTGAACTTCGGGCCGCAGCGCCCAGTCGTACCAGATCTTGGCGTTGTCGAGATTGCGGGCGCCTTTGATGATCGACATGGAGCCGATTTCATAGCCGGTGCCCTCGCATGGCGCGACCGACTTGACCGGAAAACCTTCGGCAGTCTGGGCGACGGCGTCGTGCATGAAGACGATACCGAGGGCCGTTTCGCCCCGCGCCGCCGCCTTGACCGGAGCCGATCCGGACTTGGTGTATTGCGAGATGTTGGCGTTCAGCTTTTTCAGATAGTCGATGGCCTGGTCTTCGCCCATGATCTGCACCAGCGAAGCGAGTGCCGTATAGGCCGTGCCCGACGAGTTCGGATTGGCGATCTGGATTTCGCCCTTCAATTCCGGCGCCAGGAGATCGGCCCAGCAGCGGGGCTCCTTGTAACCCTTGGTCTTGAAGATCTCGGTGTTGTAACCCCAGCCGAGCGCACCGGCGTAGACGCCGACCGTCTTGAAGCCGGTGCTCTCCGCCTGCTTTTTGGCCCAATCCTGCAACTGGTCGAGCATTGGCGACTTGTATTCCAGCGTCAGGTTTTCCGATGCTGCCTGGACATGCGGATCACCGGTGCCGGCCCACCAGATGTCGGTCTTCGGGTTGCGAGCCTCGGCGCGTATCTTGGCATAGGTCTCGCCCGACGACAGGCGCACCATATTGACCTTGATGTCGTGAGCCTTTTGGAAGTCGCCCTGCATCTGCTCGCAGATGACAACATCGGCCGAGCAGATGAGGTTGAGCTCGCCGGCGGCCTGGACCGAACCGGCAGCCAGCGCCGTTCCGGCAAAGAGAAGGGTGGAAAGAACTGTCAGTCGCATGGGTATCCTCCTGTTGCTTGCGTCTGAGAGGGGGTGGGGCAGCGACACAAGCGCTGCCCGTCGCGGCGCGTCGATCGCACCGTGTTGTCAAGTGTCGGATGGAAGTCGGATCCCGGCCTATTGGGTCGGGGAGATCTCGGTGTCGAAACGGGTCAACAGCCGACTTCGCTCGTCGGGTAAACCGAATGTTGCAAAGTCATAATCCACCATCTTGATCATGGTGATGTCGGGCGCGGCCGGCGGCAGCGCCGCTTTGGCGTTCGACGGAACCTGGTTCTGGCCGGCTGCGGCGCCCGTCGCCTGACCTTCGGGACTGAGGGCGAAATCGACGAATGCCTGGGCGGCCCTGGCATTGCGGCTACCCTTGACGATGCTGACCGCACCGATTTCGTAACCCGTTCCTTCGCAGGGCGCGACGATGACCAGCGGCGCGCCCGCTTCCTTCAGCGTCACCGCGTCATGCATGAACGAGATGCCGATCAGGATTTCACCCCGGGCGGCAGCCTTTACCGGCGCCGCGCCGGACCGGGTATACTCGACAATGTTGCGGTTAAGGGCGGCCATATACCGGAACGCTTCCTCTTCGCCGAGAAGCTGCACGAGCGTCGCCAGCATTGTGAAAGCCGTTCCGGAGGAATTCGGATTGCCGGACTGGATATGGCCGCGATAGGCCTCTTTCGTCAGGTCCTGCCAGCAGGTCGGGGCCGGAAGCTTCAGCGCTGCGAGCAGATCGGAATTGTAGGCGAAACCCAAAGCCCCCGCATATATGGCGGCCGAACGTGAGCCGGACATGGCAAAGAAGTTCTGCGCCCAAGGCAGCATATCGTGTTCATGGTCGGGCTGGTATCGATCGAGCAGATCCTCTGCGGCAGCCTGTAGATGGGCATCACCCGTTCCACCCCACCAGACATCCACCGTTGGATGTGATTTCTCGGCACGGATCTGATCGAGTATGTCACCCGTGCTCTTGCGAACCATCGAGATATCGATATCCGCGCGGGCTTCGAACGCTTTTTCCATGGCCATGCACCAGGCTTCGTCGACGCCGCACAGGACGTTCAATCGCGCCTCGGTCAGGCCCTGGCTTGCGCCGCACAGCCAGAAAGCCATGCCCGCAGCAAAAGCGGTCAATATTCTCACGCAAGCCTCCCTTGGAACCTCCCGTTCCAATCTCCACAGCCAGCATGTCAGATCTTCACGTCACCGCAATCGAAGAATGGTTACCGATTTTTCAACGCCGAGCCGAACGATATTACATTCATTACAAATGTGACAAACCTCATCATCAGCAAGTCTTTGAACATTGGCGTCGGCGTGCCTATGATGACGGCGGGAGGATCAAGCGGTGCTGAATCAGAAGGTTCGAATTCTGATCGTCGAGGACGATCCGGATATGGCGGAACTTATTTCCGATCTCGTCGAGGCCGAGGGATGGATTCCGACCTGCGCGGGATCCGCCGAGGAGGCAACCGATATCCTGGCGCGAGAGCAGATGCATCTGGTGCTTGTCGACCATAACCTGCCGCGTACATCAGGCCGAGCTTTCGCCCAGAAACTGAGGTCGGAGGCCAATATCGGCATTGTCATGGTGACGGCAGCCGGCAGTGCCGCCGATCGCGTCCTCGGCCTGGAAACCGCTGCGGATGATTATGTCGTCAAGCCGTTCGAACCGATCGAACTGACGGCCCGCATCAAAGCTGTCTTACGGCGAACCGTGCCGTCGCTGAAACAGGAAAAGGAGAGCGAGCGGGAGCACGAACGTCCCTCTCTGCAGCTTGGCGATTGGGCTATCGACCTGATGGGCCGGCAAGCCGTCTGCCTCGCGGACCGCAGCAAAACGCTGACGACGGCCGAATTCGCCCTGCTTGAAATCCTTGCGCAGACCCCCAACCAGCCGGTGAGCCGGGCGCAGATCCTCGATCGGCTTGGCTCGGAAAGCGATCGCTACATCGACCGCAACGTCGACGTCCTGGTCTTGCGGCTCCGGCGGAAAATCGAACGTAATCCCGACCTCCCGCGCCATATCAAGACACGACGCGGAAAGGGCTATGTCCTGCACACCGGCGATGGCGAGCCGTCCGCGTGATCAGCCGCTCTTTTCTGTCATCGATTGCCTTTCGCCTGCCGTTCGCGATTGCCTTCATCTGCTTCCTGGTCTTCAGTCTTTCAGCGATCGCGATCTACGGGCTGCAGCGCGCCCGTGACGAAATGGCAGCCTACGGCCTGCAGGCCTTCACGAGCCTCGCCAAGGCCTCGCTCGTTTCCCGACAAGTATCCGACCTGGTGTCGAGCGCCCCCTTCCTGATGAACTCGACCTCGCCTTACCGGGTGGCGAGCGAGAGCCGCGATGTCGTGCTGCAGGTCGACAGCCTGCTCAAGACGGCCGAGCCTCACGGAGCAGACCAGGCTGTCCGCGGCTTTGCGAGCACGAGGATGGTTGAGCTTCTCGATCTTATCAGGATACAGACGCTTGTGCTTGCCAGGGATGCCGACGCTGCCCAGAACCACAAGGCCGAAGCTGCCGCGGCGCTGGGGGAGGTGGCGACCGGGAGAGGCATCGTCGATCAGGATCTGCGCCGTCAAGTGAATGGAATCGTGCAAGCGGCTTCCACGTCCGACAGTCTTTTCCAGCTCGGCGAACTTCGCAGGCGATACGTGGCATATACAACGGCCGCGCAGGGGAGAACCGTGGCCGCCGAGCTTCAGCCGTATGAGCGTGTGTTCGAAGCTCAGACACGATACCTCTTGAACATGTTCGCGATCCGGGCGGCGGTCGCAAAGCTGCATGCCGTCTCCCGCGACCTCTCTCATGCAACGGAGACGCAAAGTGATGCTGTTGCACGCCAGCTGAACGACGATCTGCTTTCGACCTCCGATGCTTTGAGCCGGCTGCTGGTCACCGTAGGCTTGGCTTTCCTGCTCGTGCTCGTCATGGCAATTTTCTCCATCCGGTCGGTCATGCGCGTGTCACGGGGCATCGTGGCGCTGTCGAACGGCATGAATGCGCTCGCCAAGGGCGAAAACGAAGTGGGTCCGCCAGCCTACCGTGGAAATGAAACCGAGCTTGTGCGTCTGCTGGAGGCCTTTCGCGCCTTCAAGGACAGCGTGGATCGTGTCTCTCGATTGAGACGCACGGCAGAAGCCGCCGCTCGCACCATCCGTTCAACCTTTCGCAACATGAACGAGGGGATTGCGCTTTTCGACAAGACGGGGCGACCGATCACCATGAACAGGCGGATCATCGAACTGTTCGGCCATTCGGGTTCCGCGCGCAAATTGCCGCTGCGCCGGTTTGTCGAGCCCGTGCCGGAGATTGATCCCGCCTTGCTGCCCTCCGATCCGGAGCGCGGCACCCTGTTGGAACGTGCAGTCGTCCGCCATCGGACCGGTGACCAGCGGGTCATCGAGATCTCCATGTCACGACAGCCGGAGGGCGGCATCGTTCTTCTGGCACGCGACGTAACGCTGATGGATCGGCAGGAGGCGGAAGCGGCAAAAGTTCAGCGACTGGACGGCATCATGCGTATGACGCATCAGGTGAGCCACGAGGTGGGCAACATGATCGGCATCATCACCGGCAGCCTCGGCCTCCTCGAGCGTGAAACCGGCTTCAATGATCGGCAGAAACGCAACATTGCGCGGATTCGCAAGGCTGCCGAGCGAGGGCGGTCGCTGGCCGGCAGCATGCTGTCGATCGGCAGCCCGCAGCCGTTCTATCCAAGCCCGGTTGATGTCGCCAGTCTCCTTCGCGGGATGGCCGATATCCTGGAGATCGCTGTCGGTGCAAAATGCCATATCAAGCTGGAACTGGATGCCCACCTGCCGGTCGTATCGCTCGACGCGGCCCTCTTGGAACAGTCCGTTCTGAACCTCTGTCTCAACGCTTCGGCGGCGATGCCGACGGGAGGCGTCATCGTTATCGGCGCGACGGCAACCAGAGAAATATTGCTGATTTCGGTGACCGACAGCGGCATAGGCATGAGCCCGGAGGTGGTAGACAAAGCTTTCGAGCCCTATTTCACCACACGAGGCGTCCACGGTGGAGCAGGGCTTGGTCTGGCCATGGTTTACGGCTTTGTCCGTCAGAGCGGTGGGGAGGCATCCATCTATTCCTCTCCCGGGCACGGAACGACCGTTAAGCTCAGCTTCCCCACAGATTTGCGCTAGTTCGCATCGCCGCCGAAAAACCGGGCGAGCAGGATGCCGGTGACGAGCATGCCGGCAGCGACGAAGATCGTATCACCCGGCGTGCCGATATAGAGCGGCCCGATATTGGCAAACAGCAGAAAGGCAATCAGGAAATTCGCCCAGCCCCAGACGACATTCGCTGTCGGCGAACCGGGATTTGCGAATGGAGTGCGAAAACGCCGGCCGCTGACGCCGTTGACGAAATGCGGGATGCCGTTGGTCAGAAATGCGGCGGCGATGAAATGGGTGATATAGGCGATCCAGGGCAAGGGGTTCTCCGGTGCTGCGAGTGGCGTTAGCGGAGGAATGTGGCCGGCAATGTCATGCCGGCAAGAGGAGCCTGGAAAAGCACGTGGTGCGGCAGTCCGCCGCCTGAGTGCGGCGGGTCTGGCCGGGTCAGATCAGCACGAAATCTTTGAAGTGCAGCGCCGCGGCATTGCCGAGATCCGCGATAGGGATTGCCGTGCCCGCCGCACTTCCATCCGCGTCAAAGGAGAGAATGCCGCTCGCCTGATCGTAGATCAGCTTGTCATCGGCCTCGAGCGCTTTCGTGCCGAGAACGAAATTCTCATCCGAAAATGCGGATAGGCTGAGCGCAGCGAAAATCGAATGGTCGAGCAGCAGCTTGTCGCCTGCCGCGGAGGAGAAATCCCGGATCTTGTCGACGCTGACATTGTCGGGTTTCACATCGAAGACGAAGCTATCGGCTCCGCCGCCGCCGGTCAGTATGTCTGCGCCGGCTTTGCCGAACAGCTTGTCGTTGCCGAGCCCGCCGACCAGCTGGTCGGCGCCTTTGCCGCCATTGATCGTATTGCTGCCGTCATTGCCGGTGAGGATGTTGGCCGTGTTGTTGCCTGTCGCGCTGAGATTGGCTGTTCCGGTCAAGGTGAGATTCTCGATCGTGCCGGCCGCGCGCTTCGTATCGGCCAGGCTGAAGGAGGTCGAAGCCTTGACGGTGTCCTTGCCGGACGCGTCCGTTTCATCGGCAACATCGCCCGCATTGTCGATCACATAGGTGTCATTGCCGGCACGCCCCGACATATGGTCGGCTCCTGTGCTGCCGTCGAGGATATTGTTGCCGGAATTGCCGACGAGCGTGTTCGCCAGGCCATTTCCGGTGCCGTTCAGATTGGCGGCGCCGGTCAGCGTCAGGTTTTCGACGTTGCCGATCGTATGCGTCGTATCCTTGAGGCTGAAGCTGATCGACGAAATCACGGTATCGGTTCCGCCGCCCCGGCTTTCGTCGACAATTTGAGTAGAGCTGCTCACGGTGAATATGTCGTCGCCCGTGCCGCCATAGAGATGGCCGGTGGCCGGCGGCGGCGTGCTGGCGGTGCCGCCACCGATGTCGATGATAACGGGATGGTCGGCGATCTCCACCGTCAGGGACGACACATTGCTGAGGCTCTTGATCGCGGTCGTCCCGCTCAACGGATCGAAAACCTTCACAGAGCCGAAGGAGGCCCCGAGATTGACCTTGACGCCTGTCGTCGCCGCCTGGATGGCCGTGTCGGTGGACTGGTTCCAGATATCGGGCTCGTTCCAGATGATGATCTGGTAGCTTCCGTCGGATTTCTCGGTAAGCAGGCTGCGGGCCGAGGATGGCATGCCGTCGATCGAGTAGTTGAGGGTCCCTGCGCTGAAGCTCGCCTTCGCAGCATTGTCGTCCGCCAGTATTTCCGTCAGATTGTGGATCCCCGTCGCAGCCGGCTTGGCGGAATAGTCGAGATGAAAAAGGCCGAAATGCTTTTCCTGATTGGCGCCCTGCGGATCGGAATAGGCGTCCAGCAGTTCGTAGATGAAGGTCTGCTTCGATCCCAGTGCCGCGCCGTCCATCAGCGTGTTGAGCACGAGTTTGCCTGCGTCGCTTCGCTGACGCCTTCCCAGCCGCCATTGGTGTCGGCGGTGAGCGAGGTGTGGTAACCGGTCTCGGTGATAACAAGCGGCTTGCCCGGATCGGCGGCGCGCTGAACGCCGGCTTCCCGGGAAAGCCACTGGAATGGCTGGTCGCCATCCTTCGCATAGGTGTGGATCGTCGTGTAATCCGAGGCGGAAGCGACCGTATATCCGGTGAAGCCGAGCACCGGGATGTTCTTCAGCAAGGGATCGGCATTGACGGCGGCATAGAGGTCCTTCTGATAGGCGACCGCTGCCGCCTGGCCGCTGAGGCCGTGATAGCTGACCGGCCAGTTGTTCACCTCGTTCGGCCCTTCGATGCCGACGATCGACCCCGGATGAACCTCAACGAAGGCATGCAGCCGCTGCGCCACCGTGGCGGGGTCGACTTCGCGCTGGGCGCTGAAGACGAATTGCACGCCGGCTTCGGCGGCATCGCCAAGATGGGTTTGACCGTTCGGGTCGGAAGCGGAATTGGGGGCGTGATCGCGAACCGTATCAAGGCCAAGATAGTCTAAAGCCTTAACAACGCCCCCCACATTGGAATATTTTCCGTCGGTGTAATCGATGTGCGTATCAATTCCGAAGGAGCGAATAATATCGTTTATTCTAACGGCTTGAGCCATGGTCTTCTCCCGGTTTACGACGGAATCGACTATGGGAATATATCCCCATTTGCTGTCGCCGATTCGATTTAGAGGAGGGCCGTGCAGGTGCTTGCCCGTTAACCATGATATGTTGTTCCGAATGTGGCCAGGTATCGGGCAGCAATTCGTGCGATGAGATCATCGATCTTTGCTTGCATTTTTCCGGTGGTCCGCCCAGATCATGCCTGAGTGAGACTGGCCGATGCATCTGGGGAATCCGATGACCGTCAATGTTCAGTTCCGGTTTCGCAACGGCCTGCCGTCGATGGCTCAAGGCCCGTCTTCGCGGCAGTTGCGACGAGCAGGGCCGCCCCTCGACCGATTGGGCATCGATGCTCCCTTCGACGACGGCTACTGGCTGCGCAGCGAACGGCTAGGGGGGATGGCCTTTGGTAGGAGGTCTTCAATACCGACGCCGGCGAAATATGGGGGCTGGAACATCGGCAATCGCGGCGAGAAGATCAGAGCCACAGCAGGAGCGCTGAACGCCGTATTGCCTGCGTCAGGTGTGTTGGTCTTCCGCAGGCTGTGATGGGAGGCGGGAGCGGTCAGGCAAAGCCGAGCGGCAGCTTGTCCAGTTTCCTGTCGGCGCCGTAGTCGCGCTCATGTGGCGAGCGGCGGCGGCCGTCGCGGCTGGAAAGATCGATCCGGTTTTCGGCAAAGACCCCATCGGGATAGGTACCGGTATCATGGCAATCGGCGTCGATCTTGCGAGCAAGGATTTTCAGGATCATCGGGGTTCCTCCGCGGCGCACCATCAACACTCGGAAAGGCCGCTTCGTTCCCTTTATAAATTCTGAATTATTAATAAATTAACCATAAGCGTCAACGAAAGGCCCAGCGGTTGCCAACGTTCGGGCACGCTCGTCAGCGCTGAAGGGCCTTGCCATGGAACTCACGGAGCGTGATTGCCGTTGATATCGATAAACACAGGAGGTTTCCATGCAGTTGATCGATACGCGAGTGACACAGGCCGGTGACGTCTTCACCGTCGAGTTCCTGGGCGAGGGAGGGGAATCGATCTCCGTCAGGATCGACAACTCTCATGGCGAACTTGACCACTCCACGGCCGTCGACCACGCCAAGGTGATGATGGTCCAGTTGACCAGCTTTCCGGGCGGGGAGGCGGATGGCAGCATCAACCGTTACGATGCCTTGAGCAACGGCAATTTCGACGAAGGCAGCAAGGGCCTGATCGGCCAGCCGAGCGCGCGTTCGAGCCATGACAGCCAAACGCTGGAGGAGGAACTCAACGAAGGTCTTGAGGACTCGTTTCCGGCAAGCGACCCCGTCTCGGCCACGATATCGTCCATTCCCGCCAACGCGCGACGGCACTGATCGCACTGCGTCCTGAATTTCAAATGCCGGCAAAGGCTGCCCGTTCCCCCGGGCAGCTTTCTTGTTGCATGACAATTGGATGTCAAAACTGAGAAACAGCTGAAAACATCAGATGTCTGATTGACATGGGAGCCTTCTAGAGAGGGCCCGAGAAGGGAGTGCGCAGGACGCGCTTCCCAGGTCTCGGAGACGCGCACCCATGAAAATCATTCAGATCACCGACACCCATTTCAGTCCCAACAAGCCGCATTTCAACGGCAACTGGGCGCCGCTTCTGACCTGGATCGAGGAGACCGGCGCCGACTTGATCGTTCATACCGGCGATCTCACCGTCGACGGCGCCGACAAGGATGAGGACATCACCTTCTCTATGGATCTGATGCGCCAGGTGTCGATCCCGATGCTGATCGTTCCCGGCAATCACGATGTCGGTCACCTCAAGGGATCGGACCAGCCCGTCAATGCCGAGCGGCTGGCCCGCTGGCGCAGTCTTGCCGGTGACGATCGCTGGCTGGAGGATGCTGCCGGCTGGCGTTTCATCGGCTTGAATTCGCTGCTGCTCGGCCATGAAGATGAGGAGGAAGAGGCCCAGTTCGAATGGCTCGCCAAGGCCCTCGAAGACAGGGCAGGGCGGCGCGTGGCGCTTTTCGCCCACAAGCCGCTGTTCGTCGATGCGCCTGAAGAAGGCGACACCGGCTATTGGAGCGTTCGCCCGGCTCAGCGCCGGCGCCTCTATGATCTGATCTCAGCCCATGACGTGGCGCTGTTTGCGAGCGGCCACCTTCACTGGGCCTGGCAGGGCCGCTTCGACAATACCCAGCTGACCTGGGGGCCGTCAGCTGCTTTCATCATCGACAAGATGGAGCGGCAGATGCCGGGCGAGCGCCTGATCGGCGCCGTCGTCCACGAGTTCGATACAGCGGTCGAAAGCGAGATCGTCGCCGTTCCCGGCATGACCGCACATGTGCTCGACGATGTCGTGCTCGAGGTCTATCCGCAGGCGGTCAAGCCGCGCGAGGCCGTCGAATGAGCGCGCTCTCGCTTCGCGGCATTACCAAGGCTTTCGGCGGCAACCAGATCCTCAATGGCGTCAGCCTCGATGTCGAGGCCGGCGAATTCATCGCTCTGGTCGGCCCTTCCGGCTGCGGCAAGAGCACGCTGCTGCGCGTCCTTGCCGGCCTCGACCATGCCGATAGCGGCGAGATCCTGATCGGCGGCCGGGATATGTCCGGCGTGGCGGCGGCTGACCGCAATATCGCCATGGTCTTTCAGTCCTACGCGCTCTATCCGCATCTGACGGCCTCCGAGAATATCGCCGTGCCGCTGGCGATGCGCCGGCTGTCGAGACTGGAACGGCTGCCTTTTATCGGATCGCTGATACCGGGCCAGCGCGCCACGCGTGCGGCGATTGCCCGCGACGTCAGGGAAATGGCGAAATCGCTGAAGATCGACCATCTGCTCGACCGCAAACCCGGCCAGATGTCGGGCGGCCAGCGTCAGCGCGTGGCGCTCGCCCGCGCCATGGTGCGCCAGCCGAGCGTCTTCCTGATGGACGAGCCGCTCTCCAACCTCGACGCCAATCTGCGCGTCCATGCCCGCGGCGAGATCGTCGACCTGCATCGGCGCGCCGGCGTGCCGACGCTTTATGTCACCCATGACCAGGCGGAAGCGCTGTCGATGGCCGACCGCGTCGCCGTGATGATGGGCGGCCGGTTGCTGCAGATCGCCAGCCCCGAGGTCATCTACGACGATCCGGCCCATATAGAGGTCGCCCGCTTCATCGGCCAGCCACGCATCAATCTGTTGCCGGCGGCGGCCGAAGGCGGCGTCATTGCTTTCGGCGGCTTGCGCCTGACACTTGAAAATGCACCCGACAGGAAGATGCCGGTCACGCTCGCCATCCGTCCCGAATTCGTCTTTCTGTCCAGGAACCGGCAAGACGGCCTTGCCGCCCATATCCAACGCGTCGAGTTTCTGGGATCCGAGGTCATTCTGCATTGCCGTCTCGATGCGGTCGGCGAGACTATTGTCGCCAAGGTACAACCGTCCGACGCCTCCGGCCTTACATCAGGTGATGCCGTGGGGCTTCGATTGTCGCCCGGCCACACGCTGATCTTTACCGAGGACGGCAGCCGGCTGGCCGGCAGCGTGGCAGCGGCTGATGCCGGGCTCAGCTCCGCTGATGCCGGCCCCGCTACTAGCGATGCCGCACGGGAGAGGGCGCATGGCTAGCGTCGTCTCCATGGCCGTGCCGCATGATTCCGCCGCTGCGCATCGGCGCAGCGAGGCCCGCATCGCCTGGATGCTGGTGCTGCCGGCGATAACACTGCTGTTTCTCTTCGTGCTCTTGCCGGTCGCCGCTGTCGTTGTGCTTGGCTTTACCGATTTCGAACTCGGCTACGGCAAGTTCCGTTTCGTCGGCTTGGAGAACTATGCGCACCTGATCACCGACCGCACCTTTCGCAAATCGCTGTGGAACACGACGGTCTATACGGCGATCGTGGCACCGGTCTCGATCCTGCTCGGCCTCGGCATCGCCATGCTGATCGAGAGCGAGACCGCGGCCCGCAGTTTCTTCCGCACCGCCTATTTCCTGCCGGTCGCCTCGCTGATCGTCGCCATGGCGACCGTCTGGCAATATATGTTCCACCCGACGATCGGTCCGATCAATGCCTTGCTGGCGCTTGCGGGATTGCCCGGCCCGAACTGGCTGGGCAGCTCCGGCACGGTGCTGTACAGCCTGTCGATCATTGGCGTCTGGCAATCGGCCGGCTTCAATATGGTGCTGTTCCTCGCCGGGCTGACGGCGATCCCGCGTGAGCTTTACGCGGCAGCCGAAGTGGACGGCGCCAGATCTTCCTTCGATCGCTTCCTCCTGGTGACCTGGCCGATGCTCGGGCCAACGACGCTCTTCGTCATCACCATCAGCATCACCAATGCGGTCAAGGTCTTCGAGACTGTGAAGACGCTGACCGAGGGCGGCCCCAACAAGGCGTCTGAGGTGCTGCTCTTCACGATCTACCAGGAAGGCTTCGTCTATCTGCGCGTCGGCTATGCCTCGGCGATGACGGTGGTGTTTCTGCTGATCCTCGTGGTGCTGATGTTCCTGCAGTACCGCATCCTCGACCGCCGGGTGCATTACACATGATGACGAGCGCTTTTTCCCTCGGCAGGGTCATCCGCCTGAGCCTGCTTTCCCTCGGTGCGATCATTTTCCTCGCACCTTACATCTTCATGATCTCGGCAGCCGGCAAGACGCAGAGCGACATCTTCACCTCGTCGCTGTCGCTGATTCCGGCGCATCTCGCCTATATCGAGAATTTCGCCAAGGCCTTGAGCCGGGTGCCGATGGCGCGGCTCCTGTGGAACGGCGTCGTCGTCTGCGGGCTGATTTTCTTCTTCCAGGTGCTGGTGGCGGTCCCTTGCGCCTACGCCATGGCCAAGCTGCGCTTCGGCGCGGCGCGGGCCATGATGGTGCTGGTCATGCTCGGCCTTCTCGTGCCGATCCACGCGACCGCGCTGCCGCTTTATGTCGCCTTCGACCGCGCCGCTCTGCTCAACAGTTATGCCGCTCTCGTCGCGCCTTTCACCATTTCGGTCTTCGCGATCTTCATGTTCCTGCAGTTCTTCCGCGCCGTGCCCGATGATCTCATTCATGCCGCCCGTCTCGACGGCATGTCGGAATTCGGCATCGTCGCCCGCGTCATCGTGCCGAATGCCTGGCCTGCGGTCACCGCCTTCGCCATCTTCTCGGTCGTCGCCCATTGGAACGATCTTTACTGGCCGCTGATCGTCATCAGCAAGCAGGACTATGCCACGCCGCCGCTCGGGCTGATGTATTTCCGCGCCGCCGAGGCCGGCGACGATTACGGCGCGCTGATGGCGGCGACCCTGATCATTACCCTTCCTCTCGTCGCCGCCTTCCTGCTTGCGCAGAAGCGTTTCGTCGAGGGCATCACCATGACCGGTCTCAAAGGCTGACCGGCTTCAACCAGGAGAACGAGCGATGAAACATATCACCCAGCTTCTCGCCGCAGCGGCCGTATCGATGGCAATCGCGCTTCCCGCGCATGCCGAGACGACGCTGACGGTTCATTACCCGATGCCGGGTTTCTTCAAGGACGTGATGGACACGATCTCGAAGAAGTTCATGGCGGAAAATCCCGATATCAAGATCCAGTTCGCCAGCCCCTCGGCGACCTATGAAGAAGGCATCCAGACGATCCTTCGCCAGGTCGGCACCAGCGAAATGCCCGATATCACCTTCATCGGCTTGAACCGCCTGCGCATGCTCGACGAACGCGATGTCGCCGTCGACCTTGGCCCGCTCGTCAAGAAAGACGGCAACATGGCCGAGCAGGGCTTCTCCGACACCATCCTCAAGCTCGCCCAGGTCAAGGGCAAGCAGGTGGGTCTCGCTTTCGCCACCTCCAACCCGATCATGTATTACAACGCCGATCTCGTGAAGGCGGCCGGCGGCAATCCCGACAATCCGCCGAAGACCTGGGATGAGGTCATCGCGCTCGGCGGCAAGATCAAGGCGCTCGGCAACGGCGTCGACGGCATCGATTTCCGCTGGCAGGGCGACGACTGGATGTTTTCGGCTCTGCTCTTCGGCGCCGGCGGCAAGATGCTGAGCGACGACGAAAGCAAGGTCGCCTTCAACGGTCCGGAAGGTCAGAAGGCCGTCGAGGTCCTGCACCGTCTGGTCACCGAAGGCGGCATGCCCGTCTTCACGAAGCCCGCCGGCGAACAGGCTTTCGCGGCGGGCAAGGTCGGTTTCGAGTTCCAGACCACAGGCGCGCTGCGCAACACCATCAAGAATGTCGGCAATAAGTTCGATCTGCGCACCGCCAAGATCCCGTTGATCGATCCGGTGAACGGCCATCTTCCCACCGGCGGCAACGCCGTTGTCATCCTGACGCATGACGCCGCCAAGCAGGATGCCGCCTGGAAGTTCGCCAAATTCGCCGCCGGCCCTTATGGCGCCTCGGTCGTTGTGCCCGGCACCGGTTATGTCCCGAACAACGAGCTTGCCGCCAAGTCGCCCGAATATCTCGGTGACTTCTACAAGCAGAACCCGCTGTTCCAGGCAGGCCTCAGCCAGATGCCGGTCATGATCCCCTGGCATGCCTTCCCCGGCTCGAACGGCGTCAAGGTCACCCAGACGATCGTCGACAATCTCTCGCGCATCGTCGACCAGTCGGCCGAGCCGAAGGAAGCGCTCGACGACGCAGCCGCCGATGTCGAAGGGATGCTGCCGCGCAGCTGACGCCTTCCTCAGCAGGAATAGAACAGGAGCCACCGCGCCGAACGCGGTGGCTCACTAGATTCGGAGGGCTTCAGATGGCCCGCACCGTACCGCCGCGGCGCAGCGTATAGGCGACATCGAGGTGGCGGGCAGGGGCGGCATTCTCCGCCATGTCGAGCAGCAGCGAGGCGGCCGTCGCCCCCATGCTGGCATCCGGCATTTCGATCGTCGTCAGTGGCGGATCGATCAGCCGGCCGATGGCGATGCCGTCGAAGCCGGCGACCGACACATCCCTGGGCACCGACAGCCCCTCGCGCTTCAGCGCGCCGATGACGCCGAGCGCCAGAAGGTCGTTGGAGGCGATGATCGCCGTCGGCGCAAGTGAGGTCATCGTTGTGCCGAGATCGAGCTGGTCATAACCGCCGACGAAGGGGATCTGCATGGCATCGAGCGGTGTCAGCCCGCTCTCGGCCATGGCGTCGAGATAGCCCTTGTAGCGAAGGCGCGCACGGTCGGAAGCGGCGAAATTGCCGGAAAGAAAGAGAATACGGCGATGGCCCATCCCGATCAGGAAGGTCGCGATCTCGCGGCCCGCGCCGCGATTGTCGGCGGTGACGGCCGCCGGAAACTGCGCGGTCGGCAGGTTGTTGAGCAGCACGGTCGGCGGCAGCCTGGCAAGCAGCGCCTCACTGGTCGACGGATCGCAGACAGTGAGAATCAGCCCGGTCGGCCGGTCGTTCAGGAGTGCCGCGACGGCATCGGCCTCGCGCGCCGGATCGTAATTCGACTGGGCGATCAACACGCCATGGCCCGCCACCAGCATACGGTTTTGAATGCTCGACAGCGACGAGGCAAAGACCGGATTGGTGATGCTTGGAATCAGCACGCCGATAACCGGCCGGCGCCCAAGCCGCCCAGCGGACGGGCCGGCGGGGCGATAGCCGAGTTCTGCGGCCGCACGGCGCACCTTGCGCACCATCAGGTCGCTCGCCGGTCCGTTGCGGTTGAGAACCCGGCTTGCCGTCGCCAGCGAACATCCGGCCCGGAATGCGACCTGCTGCAATGTCGCCATCGAAAACGCCTCCTGGTGACAGATAAGGCGCAATCCCTTAGGAGGCTTCGATGACATTGGTCTGACATTGCGTAAAGCGGCTGGCCAGAGTTTTCGCTTTCCGTCCATTCACACATGGAAGTTGAAGAAAAATGCAACCTGTGGAATAGTCGCATCAGTGCCTTTCACCCTTTTCATGCTGATCTCCCGGACAAGAATGTCTCACAAAATGGAATGCTCCGCCGCCTGGCGGTTTCTCGCGACGGTCGCTCTTGTCGCAAGCTTCGCGTCGTCGGCTTATGCGGGCACCCTGTCCACGTCCTGGCCACAGACGCAAAGCGACATTCAGGCCGACTCCAACGTCCATTTCGGCACACTTGCCAACGGCATGCGGTTTGCGATCATGCGCAATGCCACGCCGCCCGGGCAGGCCGCGATCCGCTTTCGCATCGGCTCCGGCTCACTCGAGGAAAACGACAATCAGCAGGGCCTAGCGCATTTTCTCGAGCACATGGCCTTCAAGGGTTCGACGCATGTCCCCGAAGGGGAGATGATCCGCATCCTGCAGCGCAAGGGCCTGGCCTTTGGGCCTGATACCAACGCCCATACCTCTTATGATGAGACGGTCTACGCACTCGATCTTCCAGAGGTCGATGCCGACACGGTTTCGACGGGCCTGATGCTGATGCGGGAGACGGCAAGCGAACTGAGCCTTGATGCCGGAGCTTTCGATCGCGAACGCGGCGTCATCCTGTCGGAGGAGCGGCTGCGCGATACGCCGCAATATCGCGCGGGGCTCGGAATCATGAATTCCTTGCTCGCCGGCCGCCGCGCGACCATCCGCGTCCCGATCGGCAAAACCGACATTATCAGCAATGCGCCTGTGGACCTCGTCCGTGATTATTACCGGGCCAATTACCGGCCCGATCGGGCAACGTTGATGGTGGTGGGCGATATCGACCCGGCTGCCATGGAAGCCCAAGTCCGGCAGCACTTCGGCGACTGGACGGCCGTAGGTCCGACGCCTGTAAAACCGGATCCTGGCACATTGGCGACGAAAGGCGAAAGCGCCGACGTCCTCGCTGTTCCCGGCGGCATGACCAGTGTACAGATCGCCTGGACGCGTCCTTATGACGCCGCGCCTGATACATTTGCCAAGCGCCGCACGCAGCTTATCGAAGATCTCGGCCTGTTGGTGCTCAAACGCCGGGTGAGCACCATTGCCAGCAAGGCGGATGCCCCTTTCATCAGCGCGGGCGCCGGCTCCCAGGATCTTCTTGATTCCGCACATATCGTCCTGATCGTGGCGAATTCCGAGCCGGATAAATGGCAGGCGGCGCTCACGGCCATCGACCAGGAACAGCGGCGTATCGAGGAGTTCGGCGTTGCGCAGGCAGAGATCGATCGTGAAATCCTCGAATATCGCTCGTTCCTCCAGGCTGCTGCGGCCGGAGCCGCGACGCGAACGACCACCGACATCGCTTCCATGCTGGCCAGCAGCGTCGATGACAATCAGGTCTTCACGTCGCCCGCCGAAGACCTTTCGCTGTTCGAGACGATCACGAAGGGCATCACGGCGGCCGAGGTCAATCAGGCGCTGCGGCATGCTTTCTCCGGCAACGGTCCGCAGGTCGTGCTGCAGACAGCCCAATCACCGCAGGGGGGAGCCGACGCGGTTCGGCAAGCCTATGATGCTTCAAAGGCCGTTGCCGTCTCGGCGCCATCCAGTGCAGCCGACATCGCCTGGCCCTACACCCATTTCGGCGAGCCGGGCGCCGTGGTCGAACGCCGCACCGTCGACGATCTCGGCCTGACCATGGTGCGTTTTTCCAACGGCGTGCGCCTTACCGTCAAACCCACCAAGCTGCGCGCCAACGAAGTGCTGGTGCGCGAAGATATCGGCCACGGCCGGCTGGACCTGCCGCAGGACCGTCCCGCTCCGATCTGGGCATCTCCGGCCGTCGCGCTGTCCGGCGTGAAGGCCATGGACTATCAGGATATCCAGAAAGCGCTGACGGCCAACATCGTCGGCATCGACTTCTCGGTCGGCGACGGTTCCTTCAAGTTCGACGGTCGCACCCGGACTGAGGATCTTGCGACGCAATTGCAGCTGATGACGGCATACACCTCCGATCCCGCCTACCGCCCTGAGGCATTCAAGCGGGTGCAGCAGGCCTATTTGAGTGGCCTCGATCAGTATCAGGCGACCCCTGGCGGCGTTGTCAGCCGTGATTTCGGAGGTCTCGTGCATTCCGGCGATCCGCGCTGGACCTTCCCCGATCGCGCCCAATTGTCCGCCGCCAAGCCGGAAGATTTCGAGGCGGTGTTCAGGCCTGTGGTTTCCGACGGCCCGATCGATGTCACCATCGTCGGCGACGTCACGGTGGACGACGCTATCCGGATAACAGCTGAAACCTTTGGCGCTTTGCCGCCGCGGCCGGAGGCAGCGCTGAGCAAGGATTGGGGTGACGTGCGTTTTCCCGCGGCGAGCAAGACACCCGTTTTGCTGACCCATAGCGGCAGGGCGGATAACGCTGCCGCCGCCTTCGGGGCTCCGATCGGCGATTTGCTCTCCGATCTGCCGCGGTCCTTCACCGCCAATATCGCCACCCAGATTTTCCAGAACAGGCTGATCGACCAGTTTCGTATTGCGGAAGGCGCAAGTTATGTCCTGGAGGGTGACGCGAACCTGTCACCGGAAATCCCCGGCTATGGCTACGCATTTTTCTACGTCGAGACGGAGCCGGCAAAGATCGCGCGCTTCTACGCACTTGTCGACGAGATCGCCAATAACCTGCGGTCGCAGGATGTCTCTCCAGACGAGTTCGCCCGCGCCCGGGGACCGATCATCGAGACGCTGAAACATCAGCGGCAGAGCAACGAATACTGGATCGAATATCTGCGCGGCGCTCAGACGGATTCGCGCCGTTTAGACCGGATACGCGACAATCTCAGCGGCTACGAAAGGGTCACCGCCGACGATATCCGCGCCTTTGCCAAGACTTATTTCAGCCCGGAAAGATTCTGGAAGTTCGAAGTGCTGCCGGCGGCGGTAAGATAGCCGCTTTGCCCCCCGGCGCCGTCGTGTGATCGCTCAGGAACGGCGTTTGACCAGGCACATATTCATCTCCGAGCGCAGCGTGAAGCCGAGCGCTCGGTAGAGGGAAATGGCGGACGTGTTTGCCGCACGGGCATGCAGATAGGCCGTGTCGCCGCCGGATGCGATTTCGCCGGCAACGAAGCGGAAGAGCAGGGTACCCAGGCCTCGCCCTTGGAAATCGGGATGGGTGCAGAGAGCTGTTCGAGAATCCGCCCGTCGAGATAGCCCAGCCGATGTCCGCGTCAGGCCGCATGTTTTCGGGACCCTAGAACCCTTCGGCTCAAGAGGATGAATTCCGCGGGATATGGCGAGCGCCGTAATTAAGCCCTCCCAAAAAGTTCTCAAAAATTTCCAAAGGGACTAAACAGGTCGGGATCGAATGCAGGAACTTCAGGAAATGACCGCCTCGTCTTCGTTTCTCGGCCTTCCCAATCGCCTCGCCGATGGGCGTTTGCCCCGCGCGGTGATTTTCGCTGCCGCCCATGGCAGCAACTATCCCGGCAAGGACAGCAGCGGTCATGCCTTGGCCGCCGGCGCCATCCGTGCTGCAAGCCAGGACGATGCCCCGCTCGTCGAGCACTGGGATTTTGATCTCGGCGGGCCGCTGTTCGGCGGCAAAGCGATCTCATGCATCGATGCCGGCGACGTCGAGACCACCATGCACGACAATATCGGCAACCGGGCCCGGATCGAGGCGAAGACGCTTGAGATCCTGGCATTGCCGGCCATACCGATCCTGCTCGGCGGCGATTGTTCCGTGACCATTCCCTTCCTGGCCGGCTTTGCGGCGCAAGGGCCGGTCTGGGTGCTGCAGATCGACGCCCATATCGACTGGCGCGACGAGGTCCATGGCGAACACCACGGCTATTCAAGCCCGATGCGCCGGGCGAGCGAGATGCCGCATGTCGCCGGCATGGTGCAAGTCGGCCTGCGCAGCGTCGGCAGCGCCCGCACCACCGAGATCGAAGCGGCGCAGCGCTATGGCAGCCGTTTCGTCACCGCTCGCGAGGTTCATGGCCAAGGCGTCGGCGCCGCCCTCCAGCATATTCCGGAAGGAGCGCAGGTCGTCGTCACCCTTGATTGCGACAGCATCGATCCCGGCATCATGCCGGGTGTGGCGGCGCGTACCCCTGGTGGCCTCACCTACACTGAGGTGATCGACCTGATCGCCGGCCTCGGCAAGCGGGCGAGGATTGCGGGATTCGACCTTGTCGAACTCTATCCTCCCGCCGACATTGATGGCCTGTCGGCGCTCACCGCCGCGCGGCTTCTCGTCAATGCGATCGGCGCCATCGTCCGGCAGGCATGAATCCAGCTTCTTGTTGCGAGCCGTTCACGATTTCGTTGTGCTTTCGATTTAGGCGGTATTGCCCAGACGCGGCTCTGTCCCGGCCAGCAGCCGCCGAACATTGGCGCGGTGGCGCACAATCACGTAAACGCCGCCTGCGATCACCAGCAATCGGTAGGGAAGCGGTTGCTCCAGACAAAAGACCAGGGCCATGGCCGCCAACGCCGCCAGCATGGAACTCAGGGAAACAATCCGGGAGATAGCCAGCGCAACGGCGAAAACCGTTGCCGCCCCCAAACCCACGGGCCATGACATCGCCAGCAACACGCCGAGCCCTGTCGCAACCGACTTGCCTCCGGCAAAATTGAGCCAGACCGACCGGCTATGCCCTAACAACACGGCAAGTCCCGCCAGGCAGACAGCCCAGGACGCCGAGCTTTGCAGATCCGCCGCCATCGGCGCCGTGCCTGACGAGACTGGCGAGAGCCAGGGGTAAAACCAGCGGGCAAAGACGATTGCTCCCACGCCTTTCTGCACATCGACCAGAAACACCATCGACGCCGGCCATTTGCCGAGCGTTCGCAATACGTTCGTTGCTCCGGTGGATTTGGAGCCATGCTCCCGGATATCTATGCCCTTGAGCAATTTGCCCGCCAGATAGCCCGTGGGTATGGAACCGAAGAGATAGGCGATCGCCAATCCAACCGTAGCCGCTATCCAGAAAACCATGTGTGTCACCTCGACGATCTATGTTTTGAAGAGCGTCCGCCTATATCGCGATGGGCCGCGCCGCCCGCCAGACCAGCGGCACCAGCACCAGGGCGACCGCCGGAAGCACGATCCAGTTGATTGTCTCCCAGCCGGAGCTGTGGAGAAGCGATCCGGCGGAGAAGGAGGCGCAGGCGACCGTACCAAAGACCACGAAGTCGTTTGCACCCTGCACTTGCTGCGTTCCGCCGGCGTATGGCAGTCGGCCACCATGGCGGTCGCACCGATGAAGCCGAAGTTCCAGCCGATCCCGAGCAGAACCAGCGAAAGCCAGAAATGGGAAATATCGAAGCCGGCGAGCGCGACGGCCGCCGAACTGCCGATGAGGAGGAGACCGACGGCCGCGACCCGCTCCTTGCCGAAGCGCACCATCAGCCGGCCGGTGACGAAGCTCGGGGCATACATGGCGAGGATATGCCATTGGATGCCCAATGCCGCCTGGTCGATCGAATGACCATGCCCGACCATCGCGATCGGCGACGCGGTCATCACGAAGGTCATCAGCCCGTAGGACACAACGCCGGTTGCGATGGCGAGGAGATAGCGCGGCGATGTCAGTATCTGGGCAAGGGGCCGCTCCGGGGTGCTTGCCGATGCATCAGCCGTCGGCGGCGTCGATGTGCGAAGCATGAGCAGCACCGGAAACGCCAGGGCAGCGAGAAACGCCTGGCTGAGGAAGCTCCCGGCGAAGGGAGTCCCCGGCAGCGCGTCGCGCGTCCAGATGACGAGTTGCGGCCCGATGATTGCGGCGATCAGGCCGCCAACCATGACACGGGCGATCGCCTTATGGCTCTGCGCCGCGGTGGCGTTGTCGGTCGCGGCGAACCGATAGCTCTGGACGTAAGAGGAATAGAAGCCTGCGAGGCAGGTGCCGAGACAGAAGACCGGAAAGCTGGAGAGCACGATCCCCAGCGCAGCGATCAGGCCGGAAACCATGCCGATCACCGAGCCCAGCAGATATCCGGGCTTGCGTCCGAACCGACGCATCACCCAGGCGGCAGGCAGGGTCCCGAGTGCCAGCCCAAGGCTGAGAAGGCTGACAGGAAGCGTGACCAGATCGGGATCGGTCGACAGATGCTGTCCGACCAGACCGCCGAGCGAGATGATGATCGGAGCGTTGGCGCCACCGAAGGCCTGCGCAACGGTGAGCACCCAGGAGTTGCGCTTTGCGGCTGCCGGGTCGGCCGAGGTTTGATGCATGACGTTCATCTGGAATCCATCTTCGACAGGATGTCGGCGACCGCGCGACCGGCAGCGACGACTGCCCCGGCGAGATAACCAGGTTCGGAAGGGCTTGTCTCGCTGCCGGCCAGGATGAGGCGGTCCTTCCACAAGCCAGACACCCATTGCGAATTCCCCGGCAGCGGATGGCCGCCACCGATACGATCGGCGGCGGTGGCTGTCAGCGGATCGGCTGCCCAGTCCTTCAACAGAACAGCCCGAGGCTTGAGAGCGGCGGGACCGAACAATTTGGAGAGCTGTGCCAGGCAGGCTTGTTTCAACATCTCTTCGCCGAGTGCTGCGCGCTGATCGGCGCCGACACCTGGGAAGCCGAAAAGGGCGGCCTTGCCCGAGGCGGTCGTCGCGTCATGGATTTCCACCAGCGGTCCCACCATGCTCTGCGCGGTGCCTGATAACCCGGCCGTTCGCCAGAAGGCTTCGTCGTAGACGGCGAAGAACTTGGCGTGCGGAGCCATCCACGTGGCGGTATCGCGCCACCGGGCAACGGTGCCGGGATCCTGTTCCGGACTGAAGCTTACGGTCGCTTCCAGCAGCCGGGGCGGGAGGGCGGCCACAACCTGCTCCGCCTGGAAGATCTCGAAATTTCCCTGGCCGCTTTTAACCGTCAGCTCGATCCCCGTGTCGGACAGGGCCATCGCCGTCACCGCCGTATCGCGGAGGACCCGGCCGGCGGGTATGTCGCACGCCAATGCGCGCACGGCCGATGCCGTGCCGCCGGAAAGCCGCATCGACTGCTGCTCCACCATCGTGGGCTGATAGCGCTGCGGCCTCTCCCGGGACATCCTTTCGATGATCACATCGCCCTCGCTGTTCTGCGCGAAGCAATGGAGGCCCAGTTCGCCGATCAGCGTCTCCATCGGCGGCTGCATCTGCGGCCAATACCAGGACGGGCCGAGGTCGAAGCCGTCTTCCGCCGGCAAGCCGGTTTCATCTGCCGTCAGAATGCGGCCGCCCAGCCGATCCCGCGCTTCGAGAACGATCACATCGACACCCGAAGCGTGGAGCGCGCGTGCCGCATAAAGACCGGCAAGGCCGGCACCGACGACGGCTACTCTGCATGCTTTCATCTCGCCTGTCCTCCATCGTCTGCCTGGTCGAAGCTGCAGACTTCGTCGTGAAGGAGAGGGGCCGACTTGTACCAGACCTTTGCGCCACGATCTCCCACCCGTGCGCGGAATGCTTGTCCCGCGGGAAGGCGCAACCAGCTCCAGCGTTCAAGTGTGTCGCCCGCCTGGGTCAGGCAGCCGTCGATCACCAGGAGTTCAAGTCCTCGCGGGTTGGCGAATTCGATGTCGGCATGCGCCTGCCAGTCCTCGAGCATCACACGCTCGTCCGCTCCATCGAAGAGGGTCGTTGCCGACGTGGCTGCGTCGCCGAGGCCGCCGCTCCCGCCCTCGCCGGGCAGGCGGACGATCCGTTCCCGGTCGCCTTGCTTGAATTGCCAGAGCTTGACGAGGATCACGCATCCGTCCGCACTTCCGGGTGCATGCCCCGTTCCGGGAGGATTTCGAACGTAGCTGCCGGTGGGGAAATCGCCGCTCTCATCCTGAAAGACGCCGTCCAGAACGAAGAACTCTTCGCCGCCCGGATGTTCGTGATGCGGGAACCGGCTGCCCGCCGCATAGCGCACGATCGAGGTGGCGCGGGCTTTTTCACCGCCGATGCGAAACAGCATACGCCGATCCACGCCTTTCGTGGGGCTCGGCATCCATTCGAGCCGCCCGGCATGGACGAGGGCGCGCTGGGAGAGGTCGTCGTTGAGCAACATGGTCAAAGTTCCGATCTGCCGCCATCGACGACGATCTCCGCACCGAGCATATAGCTCGACGTATCGCTGGCAAGGAAGCAGACAGCGGCGGCGATCTCCTCCGGCCTGCCCAAGCGCCCTATCGGCACCTGTGCGCCGACCCGCTCGGCATAGGCGCGGAACTCTTCCTCGGTCTGGTTCTTTCCGCGGTGAATGGGTGTCTCGATCGAGCCGGGGCTGACGGCGTTCACCCGGATCTTCCGGTCGATCAGTTCGGCCGACATCGTCCGCGCGAAGGAGCGAACGGCCGCCTTGGAAGCGGAAAGGACCGCCCGTCCAGGCGTGCCGACCTGGTTCAGCCAGGAGGTGTTGAGAATGATCGAACCGCCCTCGCGCATCAGCGGCAGGACAGCCTGCACCGTGAAGAAGACGCCCTTCACGTTCGCATCCATGATCTTGTCGTAGGTCTCTTCCTCCGCGGTCGCGAGCGGCGTGCCGAGCGCCACGCCGGCATTTGCGAAAAGAATGTCCAGCGCCCCGAACGCATCCTGAAGCTCCGTTCGTATGCGCTTCAGATCGTCCAGTAAGGACATGTCGGCACGGATCGCCACGACACCGCCGCCCAAATCATCCACGGCGCGATCGAGCTTTTCCTGCGATCGACCGGTAATCGCCACCCGCGCGCCGCCATCGCGCAATTGCCTTGCCGCCGCGAGACCGATCCCGCTCGAGCCGCCTGTGATCAACGCCGTCTTTCCCTGAAACATCACTCGCAAACCTCTCGTCTTTGCTCCAGGGTAGCGCAGGAGATTGCTTTGGCGAGGAAAACCGGCCATACCGCAAAGAAAGAAAAACTTTGTCGTGGGTGAGATGAGAGACCTGACCAGATTGAAGTCGCTGCAGGCGCTGGAGGCTTCCGCGAGACATGGCAGCTTCGTCGGAGCGGCAGCCGAGCTGGATGTCACGCCTCCTGCCGTCGGCCAGCTGGTCCGGTCGCTGGAGGATTGGGTCGGCTATCCGCTGTTTCGAAGAGGCCGTTCCGGCGCCGAAAGGCTGACGCCTGTCGACGAGGCGAAGGACGCGCTGGATGACATCGCCGAAGGGCTCGATCTTCTCGAAACCGGGCTGAGGAAGCTTCGCGGCAGGAAAGCCCGGTCGGTCGTGGTGGTCACGGCGTCCCAGGCGCTGGTTGCCAACTGGCTGCTGGCAAGATTGGACGACTTCTCGACGAGCTACCCGGCGATCGATGTCCGGCTTGATGTGTCGGACAGGGTCGTCGATCTCGCCCAAGGCGAGGCCGATATCGGCATACGCTGCGGTCTTGGTTCCTGGAAGGGTGTGAAATCGACCTTCCTCATGAGCGAAGAGATTATCGCGGTTTGCCACAATCGGTTGCTCCAGGCGGATCGGGAGGTGACCGCCGGCTGGATCGTCGAACAGACGCTGATCCATGACGGCACGCCGCATCCGGGTGGCGACTTCCCGGCATGGGCGGAATGGCTGGCCAGATCCGGCGCAAACCAGGTTCCGACAGACCGCGGGCTGAAGATCAATTCCACGGCGGCAGTGATCCAGGCTGCCGTCGCGGCGAGGGGCGTCGCCCTCGTGCGCAAGGCGCTCGTGGCGCAGGAACTCGACAGCGGCCGGCTGGTCCATCTGTTGCCGGATGTTCGCTGGCCTGTGAAGTGCGCGTATTACATCGTCGCAGCGCCAAAGGCGCTGCGACGGCAGGAGGTCGCAGCTTTTCACGATTGGCTGGCCTCGCGTCAGGGATAAGTCCCGAGGAGTGATCCCTGAACGCAAGATCGCTGGCGTCAAACAGCCATATTCGACGCTGCCGACATCACTTCCCGAGGCGCGGGAACGCCGAACATATGACGGCCGGCCTCCTCGACCTCGGTGAAACACCAGCGGATGACGCCGTCCCGATCGAGCAGGAATTCGCCAACAAGCTGGCCTTCGCCGGTAGCGATCATCTGCTTATCGTCCTCGGTGAATTCATAGTCATCCGCCTTGTCGAGAAATTCCATCGCCGCCATTGGGTTCATGGGCTCTGGAAGCTCGCCCGGCATATCGACGCGCATCGACATCACCGCATTCATGCTGACCTTATGCGGCCAGTCGTTCTCGGCTTCGGTGAACTGGAGCTGCGGCAGGCCGAAGGCCCTGTGCGATACCCGTTCCGGGTCGGAGGCCGCCAGCAGATTGGGAAGCGGATGATAGCGGAAATAGAGGCGGGCGCGCTCGATTGGGGTATTCACGACAGTCAGGCTGTCGATGCCTTTTTCCTGCAATGCATCGGTGAGTTCGGCCATGGCGGCGATCTGCCGGCGGCAGAAGGGGCAATGCAGTCCGCGGAACAACCCGACGAACACCGGTTTCTGGCCGCGGAAATCGTCGATGGCGATCTTGCCCTGGCGGGTAATCGCATCCAGCACCACGTTCGGCGCGCGATCTCCAGGCTGTAATGGTCTTTCCGAGTGGTTCTCCTGCATGTTTAGTTCCTCCCTTTATCTATCTGACTTGATTGGACTAACCGATCTTCAGAAGTTTGCACCATGAGGAAGGTCAGTCGAGAAACGGCAAAACGACGAGTGTGCCTGGATCGAGGTTGTGGCGGATGCACACATCCTGCGCCAGCGTGAAATACCGTTCCGCCTCGTCCATGTCGTCATGTTCGAGGCTCAGTGTCGCCAAGCCATCATAGCACGGAAAGAGCAGTTGCGGTTCGTCAATTTCCTTCGCAACCTCAAGGGCTTCCTCGTAATACTTACGAGCTAGCTTCGGCTGCCCGTGGCATTGATGAATCTGCCCGAGGACGATCAACGGCACGGACAGATGGTCGCGTTGATCGAGCGCCCGGTCGATTTCCACGGCCTTCTCCGCCGCCGGCACACCCTCGGCCGCGCAGCGATCGGTAAAGGTGCAGCAGGACACCGCGAGATTGGCGAGAAGGCGTGCCTGGAAGCCGAGATCGCCGATCCGGGTGGCGACCTCCAGCCCGCGCCGGCAGATCTTGATGGCGTTGGCTGGATCGACGATGGTGTAGAGAACGCCGAGATTGGAATAGGCGCGGCACGCCGCACTCTGCAGATCGGCCTTCTCGGCGACCGAAAGACTGCGCTCGACTTCCTGTACGGCATCGCGGCGGCGCCCGAGCCGCGCCAGCGCCGCACCCTTGGTGTTCAGCGCCTCGGCCATCGCGCGCGCGGCCTCCCGCCCGGCCTCGGTTGTTCCGTCTACCGGCAGCGTCTGCAGGCGTTGCAGCGCCTGTGTCGCCCACTCCGCGGCGGCGGCCTGGTCGCCCATGCGGAAGGCCAGATGGCCGCGCTCCTGCAGGAGATGCGCGTGTTCGACCGGCGCATCGATCGTCGCGATCAACGCTTCGGCCGCGGCGCAATGGGTCTCCGCCTGGTCGCGGCGCCCCGCGTCGAGATGCAGGCGGCCGGTCTTTCGCAGGATCCTTGCCGCGGCGATCCGATCGTCTTTGGTGCGGTGGATCGCCAGCGCCCGCTGATAATGGCTCAGGGCGGCATCGCGCCGGCCGGCGGGACCGCAGAGATCGCCAAGACGCTCCATCAGCGCCAGTTGCTCCGGCGTTACCTCCGGCGCGTCTGCGAAGGCGGCAAGGGCCTGATGGTAGAGGCGCATGGCATCGTCATTGGCGTAGGTCTTGCGCGCCAGATCGCCCGCCGCCATCAGATAGCCGGCGCCCTTGGCCTTTTCGGTGGTCAGGCTGAAGTGATGGCCGAGCTGCGTCAGATGCTCGGCCCTGTCGGGCGCCGCGCCGTATTGGCGTTCCAGAACCCGGCCGATCCTGAAATGAAGCTCCATGCGCCGCTGCAGCAGCAGATTATGGTAGATGACGTCGTGCATCAGCGTCTGGCTGAAGCGATAGCCCGGCGACCCGCCGGCATCCGGCCCGCGCAATTCCTCGATGATATTGGCATCGCAGAGATAATCCAGCGCCGCATCGACGGCGGCCGGGTCGGAAGTGACGGTGCGGAGCAGGGCGGTGTCGAACTTCGGCCCGACGACCGCCGCCTCCTGCGCCAAGCGTCTGATCTCCTGCGGCAGGCGATCGACGCGGGCAAGCAACAGCGCCTGCAGATTGACCGGGATATCGACATCGGTGTCGTCGGCCGCGACATGCCAGCGGTGGCCGTCATGGTGCAGCGTGCCCATGTCGATCAATCCGCGAAGGATTTCTTCGATGAAAAGCGGATTGCCGCCGGCGCGGTCGAGGATGCGTTTGCGCATCGCGACCGGCAGCTTGCCATGACCCTCGCCAAAAAAGGCAGCGAGCAGCTTCTGCCCATCGGCCGCAAACAGCGGGTCAAGACGTTGCACGGTGACGTTGACGCGATCGGAGTTCAGCGGGTCGGTCTGCGATGTCGGCCGGTAGATCGTAAGCAGCATCAGCCGGCTGCGTTCCAGCCGATCCATCATGAAGCGGAGCACTTCCAGCGAGGCGGCGTCCGCCCAGTGCAGATCCTCGATGACGAGCAGCAGAGGGCCTTGCGCCAGCCGCCGCTCGAAGACGGTGCGCACCGCATAAAAGATCTGCCGCCGCAACTGTTCCGGCTCGATGTGCCGTAACGCCCCATCGGGATCGCCGAGGCCGAGCACATGCAGAAAGAGCGGCAGAAGCCCCTCGACATCCTCTTGGCTGAGATCGAGAGCGCGGAATCCGGTTGTCAGCAGTTGCCGCGTCCTGTCGAGATCATCCCGCTCGCCGATGCCGTAAGCGCTGCGCACGACTGCGGCGAGCGTGCCATAGGACTGTTCGCCGAGCGGAGAGCAGGTGGCTTTGCGGATGGCAAGGCCCGGGAAACGGCCCGCGTCGCCGGCGGTTCCGACGAATTCGGCGACCAGCCGCGATTTACCGATCCCGGCTTCGCCGATCAGGCGGACGAGTTGTGCCGCGCCGCCGCAGGCGAGATCGAGGCAGGTCAGCAGCCGCGACAACTCGGCATCCCGTCCGATCATCGGTGCCTGAAGGCCGAAACTTTCGAGACCGCGCGCCGTATGCGGCGCTTCCAGCAACCCTGCCAGCCGATGGACTAGGACGTTTCCGCTTTTGCCGCGCAGCGTCTGCGCGCCGAGACTGTCGAAGGCAAAGGCATGGCGGGTGAGGCGATAGGTCAGCGGCCCGACGAGGATATCGTTTTCTCCGGCCATCGACTGCAGCCGCTGGGCGGTGTTCACCGTGTCGCCGGTGACCGAATAGGATTTGGTGCTGACCGCGCCGAAACCGCCGGTGACGACAGGTCCGCTATTGATGCCGATATGCAGACGCAACGGCACGCCGGCGCGGGGCTGCCAGCGCTCGCCGACCTCGGTCGCCCGACGGATCATATCGAGCGCGGCACTGAGCGCCCGGACCGGATCGTCCTCATGGGCAACCGGCGCACCGAACAGCGCCAGCAGCGCATCGCCGACGAACTTGTCGACGAAGCCGCCATAAGCCTCGACCGCCTGCGTCATCTCTTCGAACAATTCGTTCTGCAGCACCCGCATGATTTCGGGGTCGATCTGCTCGCTCAGCGTCGTGAAGCCGCAGAGATCGGCAAAGAGCACCGTCACCGGCCGCCGGTCAGCATCGCTGTCTGATTGGTGCGGTATCACCTCGATGCTTGGCTTCGGCGCAGGCTGGGCTTTGCCCGAGATCGACGCGCCGCATTTGGGGCAAAAGGCAAAATCGGGCTGACAGGGATTGCCGCAAGCGGCGCAGGAGAGGGGCTGCCTTGCCCCGCACCGCGGGCAGAAGGCAAAACCGCTCTGAATATCGAAACCGCAGCCGGCGCACTCCATCGCACGCGTCCCACGAAAGCCCGATATGTGGCGGCTATCCCGGCCGCACCGGCGGGCCTCAAAACTGAGGGCTAGCATGAACCTGTTGCTCCGTGCCCGCAAGCATCAAACAGGCGGGCGGAACGACGATCTCCGTCAGAATCCCCGGTCTCCCTGAGATCCGCGCCGGAGGTCAAACGACGTCACCTCGTCCCCGCAAGAAACTGCCGAAATCGTTCAGATTTCGGATGCGTGAAAAGCTCGGCAGGTGCCCCCGTTTCTTCGACGACACCCTTGTGAAGAAACACCACTTTGCTGGACACGTCCCGCGCGAAGGCCATTTCATGGGTTACAACAAGCATGGTCCTGCCTTCCTCAGCAAGAGAACGCATGACCTTGAGCACTTCGCCGACAAGTTCGGGATCAAGCGCGGAGGTCGGTTCGTCAAACAGCATTACCCTCGGCCGCTGTGCAAGTGCGCGAGCGATCGCGGCTCGTTGCTGCTGCCCGCCGGACAGGTGCGCGGGATAAAAGTTTCGCTTGTCCGCGATACCGACACGTTCGAGCAGAGCCTCAGCTTCCGCGATACATTCCGCGCGGTTGCGTTTCTGCACGTGTACCGGCGCTTCGATCACGTTCTCCAGGATGGTCATATGCGACCAAAGGTTGAAACTCTGGAATACCATGCCGATGTGTTCGCGCATCCGGTCGACTTGCCTGCGGTCAGCCGGCTCGGTTCTATGCCCGGCTTTCTTCAGAGCATACATCTCGCCGCCGATGCGAATTTCTCCGCTGTCGGGGACTTCGAGCATATTGAGACATCTGAGCATCGTCGATTTTCCGGAGCCGGATGAACCGAGAATGGAAACTACCTCTCCTTCATGTGCTTCGAGAGAGACTCCCTTCAAGACTTCCAATGGGCCAAAGCATTTGCGAAGATCCTTGACCGAAACGGCAGCGCTTTTGTCTTTGTTGTCGCTGGCCAAAACTGTTCCCCTGTCAGACATGCGCACTCCCGTTTAAGATTGCAGCCGCATACGCGTATGAGGCGAAAGCCAGAAATCGACCATCATGAGTATCCGTGTGACGACGAAAATGATCGTAAGGTAGAGCGCGCCTGCGACGACGAAGATCTCGAAAGCGCGGAAGCTGTCGGCGATCAATTTTCCAGCCAGGCCGGTGACTTCCATGATCGTGATGACAGACGCGAGTGCCGTTGCTTTGATCATCAGGATGATCTCGTTGCCATAAGCAGGCAGCGCATGCCTGATGGCAATCGGCAGAATGATCCGTCTGAACAAGAGAATGCCCGACATGCCACAGGCGCGCGCCGCCTCGATTTCCTGAATGGAGACGGCCCGCAGGCCGCCACGGAAAATCTCGCTGCAATAGGCGGCGGTGTTCAAAGTGAGCGCCAGCACCGCGCACCAGTAGGGTTCGCGAAAGAACCCCCAGACGCCGAGGTCCTGCAGCTCATGCCGGAATTGGCCAAGGCCATAGTAGATCAGGAACATCTGGACGAGCAGGGGCGACCCTCTGAACACGAAGACGTAAGCATTGGTGACGGTTCGACCCGCTGCGCCGCCTGTGACGGCCAGGAGCGAGATCGCAAGCGCCAGGATGCTTCCTGCCAAGATTGATGTAACGGCAAGCTCAAGGGTTAGCGGCAAACCGCTCAGAAGCGTGAGAAACGTATCCCACAGGAAGCCCGTATCCATTACAACGCCCCCCTTATGCCCTGGGTGGTTCGAGCTTCCATGCGTCTGAACAGGATTGACGAGAACCAGGTGATGACAAGATAGAGAACAACCGCCATCAGGTAGAACTCGAAGGGCCGACGGGTCGATCCGGCAGCAATTTGCGATTGGCGCAGGAGTTCGACGAGACCCGTGACGGAGACCAATGCCGATTCCTTCAGCACCAGTTGCCAGGTGTTTCCGAGACCCGGAATAGCGTAACGCAGGACGAGCGGGGCGACGATGCGCCTGAATTTCGGCCATGGCCGCATGCCGACGGCGCTGGCGGCTTCGATTTCGCCGCGTGCAACCGATCTGTAGGCTCCGCGAAATACCTCAGCCTGATAGGCCGCCGACACCACGCCGAGCGCCAGGGTTCCGGTTAGAAACGCCGGCATTCCGATGAACCCTTGATAGCCGAACAGCCCGCCGACGGATCCCAGGAATGCGCTGCCGCCGAAATAGAAAAGATAGATGACCAGAAGGTCCGGAACGCCGCGCAGAACGGTGGTGTAACAGTCCGCAAGCCAGCGAATGGCCATATGGCGGGACAATTGCATGAAGGTGATCATCGTACCGATCACCGTTCCGGCCAGAAAACCGCAGACGGATACGCCGATTGTCATGGCGGCTGCAGTGAGAAGGAGCCAACCCCACCCCGTCTGCCCGAAGCCGACGAGAGCCAGGTAACTGTCGATAGGTGCCATGCGGGGCCTCTTGGTGAAAGATCGGAGTTGCGTCAGTCGGCTGCGCGCCGATGCGCCCAGATGCGCTGGAGCTTCGACATGTTTTTGAGCGAGCTTTGCACATGCGCTCTTGCTGCGGCGGCCGCCGCCTCCCGGTCGCGTGCACAGATGGCGTCTGCGATCGCCCGGTGTTCGTCGAGATCCGTGTGCTCCAGGTCCACCCAGAGAACTTCGAGCCAAAGAGCCAGGCGAAGCTGCTGATAAACTTGATCCGTCACCCTCACGAGGGCCTCGTTTCGGGTCGATTCCACGATGACCCGATGGATGTATAGTCCAAGATCCAGGTTGCGGGCCGCGTCAGACGGCGTCTTGTTCGTCGTATCCTTCAGTTCAACCATCTGGGCGATGACGTCTCGGAGCCGGTCGAGGTCTTCTTCGCTCGCCACCTCGCAGGCGAGTTGCGCCGCGCAAACGTCGAGCGCTTCGCGAACGACCAGCAGATTGCAGAACTTGGTGACGTCGAGATCGGTCACCGTATAACCGAAATTCCGCTGACCGACGATAAGCCCTTCTTCTTCCAGCTTCATCAGCGCTTCACGCAGCGGTGTTCGGCTGACGCCGAAGCGCTTGGCGAGCGTCACTTCCGAAAGCCGCTCGGAGGGGCGAAGTTGGCCGGTGAGGATCAGGTCCTTCAATTGCGAATAGGTGCTCTCACGCAGTGATCCCCGCTGTTCCGTTTTTGTCGGTGCCAATCGATTCCCCTTCCGTCTCTGGTCCATTCACCCCTCGGTGAACGACACCATAACTTTTTCCCTCTTGCTCGATCAAGCGGAATACGATTATGTATACAATCTTGGCTACAACAATCAATCGTCTTTTCGCCGGCTTTCAAAAGCCACCCGCGATCTGGTCTCAACATCTGGAGGTCCAATGCCGGAGATTCTCAGTCTGGACGAGCTGCGAGAGCGCTTTTCGAACGCTTCAGGCGGGGAGATGTTCGATCCGGAGTTTCGCAAGGTGGCCGACCTGGTCTTCGGCGAGGGCGATCGTCGCCAGGCGCCTTACTGCGGCGTCCCGACATTGCTGAAGGCCCCGTATTGTCCGGACGCTGCCCCCAATTTTGCTGATGTGGATATCGCGCTTTTCGGTATTCCGATGGATCTCGGGGTGACAAACCGATCTGGTGCGCGGTTCGGGCCACGAGCCGTACGCAATGTCGACCGGGTTGGCCCTTACGATCATGTCTTGCGGACCGTCCCGACTGCCCATGCACGTGTCGCTGATGTCGGCGATGTCCCGTTCAAAAGCCGCTTCGATCTTGCCGCATCCCATGACGATATCGAGGAATTTGTCGGCGACTTGATAAGGGCGGGGGTCGTGCCCTTGGCCGTCGGCGGCGACCACTCGGTCGGCCTTCCCATCCTCAGGGCCGTTGGCAGGGATCGTCCTGTGGGGATGATCCACATCGACGCCCATTGCGACACGGGCGGTTCGTTCGAAGGATGCAAATTCCACCATGGCGGACCCTTTCGCCAGGCGGTTCTGGACGGTGTGCTTGATCCCAGGCGGACGATCCAGATCGGAATTCGCGGCAATTCCGAATATCTGTGGGAATTCTCGTACGCGTCCGGCATGACCGTCATTCATGCGGAAGAGGTCGGCGATCTCGGCATCAGCGCCGTCATCGCCAAGGCGAGAGAGATCGTCGGAACGGGACCGACCTATGTCAGCTTCGACGTCGATTCTCTCGATCCCGCATTTGCGCCAGGCACAGGAACGCCCGAAGTCGGCGGCCTGACCTCGGCCCAGGCGCTAGGCATTCTGCGTGGTCTTATCGGCTTGAACATTGTCGGCGGCGACGTTGTCGAGATCGCTCCGCAATACGACCCGACGTCGAATACGGCGCAAATTGCCGCTCAGGTTTTGTTCGAACTCCTCTGCCTTGCGGCCGAGGCAATCAAGGTTCGCGCGTCCTAGCAAATGGACGTCGCGGAGTCTGCAACCGCCTTGCTCGGGAAAAGGGCAGGGCGCACCAAAAAAGGGGAATAAGACATGCGAGTATCAAAACTTTTGCTGACGTCCGCCCTCATCGGCGTCATCTCGGTCGGCGCTGCCGCTGCGCAGACGAAGCCAACCGAAATCACCATTGCGACCGAGGGCGCATACGAGCCCTGGAATTTTACCGGTCCCGACGGCAAGCTCGCCGGGTTCGAGATCGATCTCGCCAATGACCTTTGCGCCCGCATGAAGGTGAAATGCACCATCGTCGCCCAAGACTGGGACGGGCTCATTCCATCGCTCAATGCCAAGAAGTTCGATGCCATCATGGCCTCGATGATCGTGACCGAAAAGCGCCTTGCGGTCATCTCCTTCAGCAAGCCCTATGCCCCGACCGCCGCCGCCTTCATGGTCGAGAAAACCGGCCCTCTCGCCGATCTGCCGGGGACGGGGACGACGGTTGACCTCGCCGCTGATAAGGCGAAGGTCGAGCAGGAATTGCAGCCGCTTCGGGACGCCCTCAAAGGCAAGGCCGTGGGCGCCCAGGTATCGACGGCGAACGCAGCCTTTCTCGACACCTATTTCAAGGGTGTTGTCGATCCAAGAGAATACAAGACCGTCGAGCAGCATGATCTGGACCTCCAGGCCGGTCGAATCGACGCCGTCGTTGCCCAGAAAACCTCGTTGACTGCAACGCTCGGCAAGGACGACTTCAAAGACTACAAGATCGCCGGCCCGACCTTCAAAGGCGGAGTCTTTGGACAGGGGATCGCGGCAGGCATCCGTAAGGACGATACGGTGTTGAAGTCGATGTTCGACGCGGCGATCGAAGCGGCGGAAGCCGACGGCACGATCAACAAGCTGGCGCAGAAGTGGATCAAAACATCCCTTGATTGATTAAGCGGCAAAGCTCCCTCGGCAGCAATTGGCAGCCGGTGTACCGAGTAGGTCGCACCGGCTGACCGGCGCAGCTTCGCCAGGCGCCGCCATTGAAATAGACCCACATTTGGAGAACCTCTGTGACCATCCTTCTCAACTCCGTCGAATCCCGCGACGCTGCGTTTGTTCTTCATCCCTATACCAACGCTTCGCAGCATCTGAAGGACGGCCCGCTGGTGATCACCAGAGGCGAGGGGATCCATATCGTGGACAGCGAAGGCAACAAATACATCGAAGGTCTTGGCGGGCTGTTCTGCGCGTCGCTCGGCTTTAGCGAACAACGTCTGGTAGACGCGGCGACCCGCCAGATGAAAGAGCTGCCCTTCTATCACAGCTTCGGCGGCAAAACGCATGAGACAGCGGTCGAGCTTGCCGAACGGCTCATTCAGCTTTCACCGGTTCCGATGTCGAAAGTATTCTTCGCCAATTCGGGTTCCGAGGCCAACGACACGGCCATGAAGCTTGTCTGGTACTATCACAATGCCATCGGCAGGCCGGAAAAGAAGAAGATCATCTCACGCATGCGGGCTTACCACGGCGTGACCATTGCTTCGGCGAGCCTGACCGGGTTGCCGAACAATCACCGCGATTTCGATCTGCCGATTGATCGGGTGCTGCATACCGATTGCCCGGAGTTTTATCGCTATGGCCGCCCGGGCGAAACGGAGGAGGAATTTGCGACGCGCTGTGCCAACGCGCTTGAACAGATGATCCTCGACGAGGGACCGGAAACCATCGGCGCATTCTTCGCCGAGCCCTTGATGGCATCCGGCGGCTGTATCGTTCCGCCACCGACCTATTACGAGAAGATCCAGGCGATCCTCAAGAAATATGACGTGCTGCTGATCGCCGACGAAGTCATCTGCGGCTTTGGCAGGCTCGGCACGATGTTCGGCTCGGAAAGCTTCGGGCTTCAGCCGGATATGATCGTCATGGCAAAGCAGCTTTCGGCAGCCTACCAGCCGATTTCCGCCCTGATGATCAATGAAAAGATCCATTCCGCTGTCGTTGCCGAGAGCGAGAAAATTGGAACATTCGGCCATGGTTTCACCTATAGCGGCCATCCTGTTGCGACCGCCGTCGCTTTGGAAACCTTGAAAATCTATGAGGAGCGCGACATTGTCGGCCACGTCAGGGACGTCGCCCCGGTATTCCAGCGGCGATTGAACGAACTTGGCGAGCATCCGCTCGTCGGTAACGCCCGCGGTCGCGGGCTCATCGGGACTCTCGAACTGGTTCGCAACAAGGAAACGAAAGAGCAGTTCAAGCCAGGGGACGGCATTGCCATTTACGCAGGCAAGCAGGCCCAGGTGCACGGCGTCATCACGCGCGCCCTTGGCGACAACTACTCGCTTTGCCCGCCGCTTATCATCACCGAGGCACAGATCCACGATTTGTTCGACCGCTCCACCCGTGCGTTGGATGATACCTATACGTGGGCGAGGGCAACCGGCCTCTACTGAGCGAAGGAAGCGACGATATGCGAAACTTCGAAATACCGGGAAGATCGATAGCGGTCGGCCGCAACGGCATGGCAGCGACATCGCACCCGATGGCGACTTTGACAGCGATCGAGATCCTGAAAGCCGGCGGCAAGGCCATCGACGCGGCCGTCGGCGCCTGTGCCGTCCAATGTGTCGTCGAGGCCGGATCCACCGGCATAGGCGGCGATTGTTTTGCGCTGCTGGCGTCGAATGGAAATGATGATGTCCTTGCCTATAACGGCTCGGGACGGACGCCGGCGGCGGCGCATTTTACCTGGTTTCAGGAAAACGGCATCAGTTCGATCGAGCGGTCATCGCCGCATGCGGTGACTGTTCCTGGGGCGGTGGACGCCTGGATCCGCCTCGTTGCCGATCACGGCAGGATGCCGCTGTCCGAAATACTTGCGCCGGCAATTGCACTGGCGCGCGACGGCTATGCGATCACGCCACGGGTTGCCGCCGACATTTCCAACCAACGTGACTTGCTGCTGCGCGATCCATCAACCCGTCGCCTTTTCCTGATCGATGATCAGGCTCCGCCGGTCGGATCGGTTCAACATCAACCGGAATTGGCGCAGACGCTGGAAACGATCGCAACGTCGGGCCATGACGGCTTCTATCGTGGTCCGGTGGCAGCCGACATGGTGACACGGCTCAATTCCCTTGGCGGCCTCCATACAGTTGAGGATTTTGCCTCAGCCGCCGGCGAATATGTGAAGCCGGTCAGCGCGACATACCGCGGATGGACGGTGCATGAATGCCCGCCGAACGGGCAGGGCATCGTCGCTCTGATGATCCTGAAGATCTTGGAGCGTTTTGAACGCAAAGGCGATCCGCTTGGCGTGGACAATCTGCACATCGAAGTCGAGGCCACGCGGCTGGCTTATGCGGCTCGTGATCGATGGGTCGCCGACATGGCCGCCTCAGACGTTCCGGTCGACTTCCTGTTATCCGATGAACTCGCCGACAGCCTTGCCGCCAGGATCGACCTGAATACCATCGCCGATGCCGGGGCGGTCATCGATGGCGTCGAGCATGCGGACACCGTCTACATTTCGGTTGTCGACAAGGACCGAAATGTCGCCAGCTTCATCAACTCGATCTTCCATTCCTACGGAAGCGGATTGATGGCGCCGACTTCCGGCGTGTTGTTCCACAATCGCGGGCAGAGCTTCAGTATGAAGCAGGGGCATCCGAATGCGATGGGGCCGCGCAAAAGGCCCATGCACACGATTATCCCGGGTCTGGTCACCCGCAATGGCAAAAGCGTCTTGTCGTTCGGTGTGATGGGTGGGCACTATCAGGCGATGGGCCACGCCCACTTCCTCTCCAAGCTGTTCGATTTCAATCTGGACATACAAAGTGCGATTGATCTGCCTCGGCTCTTTCCGCTTCCCGGCACGACATCAATCGAAACCGAGGCGCTTCTGCGAGCCGCGATCGGGCGCGATCTCGAAGCTCGCGGCTTCAAGGTCGTCGCACCGAATTGGGCGATCGGCGGCGCCCAGGCGATCTGGATAGACGATCAAAACAACACGCTGCTGGGCGCCTCTGACCATCGAAAGGATGGTTGCGCGCTCGGTTACTAGAGGCGGTGGAGAACTGAATGTCGGCATATCCGAATAGCCAACTTTATATCAATGGCCGCTGGAGGCAGGGTTCAAACGACGATCTGGCCGTCGTCAATCCGGCCTCGGGCGAAGTCATCAGCCGTGTTTCCAATGCCGGCGCCGCTGATCTCGACGACGCGCTTTCGGCCGCCGCTGCCGGGTTTGAGCAGTGGCGGCGCATAAGTGCGTTCGAGCGGGCAAAGCTGATGCATGAGGCGGCGGAGATCCTGCGGCAGCGCTCCGCAACGATCTCTCGAATAATGACATTGGAACAAGGCAAACCGCTCACCGAGTCCAAGGCAGAGGCCGCCGCGGCTGCCGACATCATAGACTGGTTTGCCGAGGAAGCTCGCCGTGCCTACGGCCGGCTCATTCCGCCACGAGCGACCAATGTCAGGCAGATGGTGATCAAGGAGCCTGTCGGCCCGGTGGCGGCCTTCAGTCCCTGGAATTTTCCATTGAACCAGGCGGTACGGAAAGTTTCGGCGGCCCTTGCAGCCGGCTGCTCGATTATACTGAAGGGGCCGGAGGAGACGCCGGCGAGTTGCGCTGAACTTGTTCGCGCCTTTGCCGATGCGGGCCTGCCAGCGGGTGTCCTCAACCTGGTTTTCGGAATTCCGGCCGATATTTCAAATCACCTGATCCCGCACCCGATTATCCGGAAAATCTCCTTCACCGGATCGACCGCCGTCGGAAAGCAGCTGGCCTCGCTCGCCGGCGCCCATATGAAGCGCGTCACGATGGAACTCGGCGGCCACGCGCCGGCGCTCGTTTTCGATGATGCCGATATCGATCTTGCGGTCAGACTGTTGGCTGGTGCCAAGTTTCGAAATGCCGGCCAGGTCTGCGTGGCTCCCACGCGTTTCCTCATCCAGGAACGCGTCTTTGAAAAATTCCTCGACGGCTTCGTCAAGGCGGCCGAGGCAGTGAATGTCGGCGACGGATTGAGCGACGGCATAACCATGGGGCCGCTTGCCAACGCGAGACGGGTCGAAGCGATGGAAGCGCTGGCCGCCGACGCGGTGATGCGTGGGGCGAAGGTCGCAACCGGCGGCAAAAGGATCGGCAATCTCGGCAACTTCTTCCAGCCGACAGTTCTAACCGACGTTCCGCAAGATGCGCGCGTGATGAACGAAGAACCCTTCGGTCCGATGGCGATCGTCAGCGCATTTTCGGACTACGGTTCCGCCATTGCGGAAGCCAATCGCTTGCCATACGGGCTGGCGGCCTACGCCTATACGACCTCGGCAAAGACCAGCGCGGGCCTTGCTCGCGATATCGAGAGTGGCATGCTGTCGATCAATCATCATGGACTGGCGCTGCCGGAACTGCCCTTCGGAGGCATAAAAGATTCCGGCTACGGTTCGGAAGGAGGCTCCGAAGCGATAGAGAATTATTTCAATACGAAGCTCGTAACCGAGGCCGCCTGAAGAGGCAATCAGCCTGCCTCTGCCGTTCCCTTGTCTTTCATGCGGCAAAATTCGATCAACTGCTCCGACGTCATCGGTCGCGCCAGAGCATAGCCTTGCAGCAAATGGCAACCAAGATCCTTCAGGATCTTGGTGTGCTCCATCGTCTCGACGCCTTCGGCGACGATGTCGATATTCTGTGACCGACCGATTTCGATAATCGAGGAAACCAGGCGGCGTTGAGATGGAGAGGCTATGATCGGCTTGATAATTTCGCGGTCGATCTTCAGTCGTCGCGGCTCAAATCGAAGCAGGCTGATGATGCTGGCATGTTCCGTGCCGAAATCGTCAATCTCGATTTCAATGCCAAGCTCTTTGATCATCGGAATGATGTCATTGAGCGCTGGTTGAAGCTCGTCGAAGGAAATTGTCTCCAGCAGCTCGAAACACAGGCGACCCCGCGATACGGGAAGCTCGGACAGTTCGGCAAGCAGATTCGCCTGCGCCAATCGGCGCGCCGATATATTGACTGAGACACGCGGGATCTGCATTCCCAGGCTGTCCCATCGTGTCAGCTCGAACAGGGCCTTCTGCAGGATCAGCCTGTCCATGTCGCCGCTCCGCCCCAGCCTTTCCGCGGCGTCGAGAAAATTGGTCGGGCCGAGCAGACCTTTTCGCGGGTGATCCCAGCGGGCGAGGGCCTCGACGCCTGCAATAGCCAGGGTGTCTGCATTGAACTGCGGTTGGAAGAATGCAACGAGTTCATCGCGGTCGAGCGCCTGATTGAACTCATCCGCCAATTCTTTTGAATGGATTGCGGCGCTGCGAAGCTCTTCGGTGAAGACGGCCGCGCGGCCGCGACCCGCCTTCTTCGCCTCATATAGAGCCAGATCGGCGTTTAGAAGCAGTTGACCCAGATCCCGCCCGCGAGCACGTTCAGTCTCCCAAGCGACCCCGACGCTTGCTCCGACCACATACTCCGCCCCATCGATAAGGATGGGCTGCTGGAGCGCGTCGACAATCTGTTTGGCCAATTCGGTTGCTTCAGGCTCGGGATTGGTGCTCCACCGGGCGAAGATGAACTCGTCTCCACCGATCCGAGCCGCGACGTCGTTCGCGCCGGTCAAATCGGCGAGGCGCGAAGCCGTTATTTGCAGGACCATGTCACCGCCGGCATGCCCCTTCGTATCGTTGATCTCTTTAAATCGGTCGAGGTCGATATGAATGAGGATCAGACAGTCTTGTCCACCGGGCCTCTCAGGTTGCGAGATCATCTGGTCGACAAACCGGCGGTTCGCAAGCCCAGTCAGGGCGTCGTGCAACGACAGATATTCCAGCCTTTGCCGCGCTCGAACGAGCTTCTTCTTGTGAAGGCGAAGCTTCTCGATTGTTCTTTGGCGTGACTTGGTCAGGAAACCGACCCAAATGATCGGCGCAACGACACATAAGGCCAACAGGCTTGCATAGAACTCAAAAATGCCGATCCCGTTATTTTGGCCCCATCCGCGCTTGGGCACTGCGACGAAAGTCCACCGGCCATACGTCATATCGACGGATGTCACGACCGGCTGCTTCGAAAAGGTTTCCAGATTTCCGAGAAAAACCTGTTTGGGCGAGTTGGGCTCCGGCACGGTGCTGATGGCAATCTCGAGCTCGGTCGATCCAAGGCCGCTATCGTTATAGAGCCTTGGGATATCTACGATTCCGGAGAGCAGACCCCAGAAGATCTGGCTGTTTCCGTCATTGATATAAATCGGGCACCTGACGACGAAAGCAGTTCCGCCTTGGACGAGCTCCACCGGGCCTGTCAGAACGATATTGTGAGTGTTGCGCGCCAGCATCGCGGCAGCCCGTTGTTTCTCATTCTTTCGATAGTCGAGCCCGATGGCCTTTTCGTTTCCCTTTTCCGGATAAACCCACTTGACCACCATGTCGGGCGCCGCAGCGAAGCTGCGCAATTGTGAATCGGGCTGCAGGATCTGCGCGGCAAGTTTGGAAAAACCGTTTTGGTCCATTGCCGGGTCGACTGCGATGCCAGCCGCCAGCCCTTGCAGCAGCTTCACATTGCTATTGAGGTTCGTCTGAAGCCGAGACGATATTGTGCCAAGCTCGCCGGCAACAATCGAGCGTTCCTCAGCCAGCGATCGCTCCAGCCGCCAGTTCGTTGCGACCCAGACGACGATGACTGCGATAATTGCCGCAAATATTGCCGGAGCAAATGCGCTCGCATGGCTGGCTGCGGAAGCAGCGAGGCCACGTATTATCTTGGGATTTCTTCGAAACGTCATCAGGTTTCCGGCGTGGATGGGTACGCCGGCATCCTTGCACAGTTTCTTTAAGGCAACGCTAAACCGGCCAGCCTGCGAGAAAAGCCGATGCGGTCCGGATGTCGCCAGGACCTTGCGTTTGACAAGCCGGTACAGGCGAGGGCAATCGCCGATGGTCAGTTGGAGATTGCGTCGGCACAAGGACGCCTGCCTGTGGAGTCCGATACGCAAACCGATCGCTCGTCATCGCTCCATCGAGAACGCGGGGAGAGTGACATTCCAACTTTGCAGAAACAGGACACTTCAACTTTGCGCCTACAACAAAAGATCACATAAGATAGATTATGGAACATAAACATGTCATTTGATTGCAAAGGCATACTGCCGTCCCGCCTATAGCCCTACTCTTTTAAAGCGGAAATTTTCCCTGTGGCGCGGCTATTCCTGAGGCGTTGGGATGACTTTGGATGGCTTTTGCAGTTCCGCCGCGGCGGCTGAAGCCGTTGCATCTCCCGTCCCGCTGGAAACATGAACCGTCGGAGTTGCAAACTGGATTCCTTTTTCCGCGAATGTCTTCTTGAGCATGGCGAGTGCCTTTCGGCGAACGCCGAATTGTTCGCCGGGTTTGGCCATGAACTTCAGCCGAATTTGCACACCGTAATCGGCCATCTGCTCAATTCCCTGCATTTTCAAGGGCTCGATGATATTCGGCCCGAGTTCGGCATCCTCCAGAAGCTCGACGCCGATGCGCTTGATCGTCTTGCGGACCTCTTCTAGATCGCTGTCATAGTTCAGGGTAAGCGTGATGATGTCGATCACCCAGTCGCGGCTGAGGTTCTGCACCGCGCCGAGTTCGCCGAAGGGAACGATGGTGACCGGACCGCGATGGTGCCGCAGGCGGATCGACCGCAGCGAGAAACCTTCGACCGTCCCTTTGTATTTCGCGGCCTGAATGTACTCACCGATGCGAAAGGCATCGTCGAACAGATAAAAAACGCCGGAGATGATGTCCTTGACGAGTGTTTGCGCACCGAAGCCGACGGCAATGCCGACGACGCCGGCGCCCGCCAGCAGCGGTCCGATCTGAATGCCGACCGCATCCAGGATCATCAGGAAGCCGACAGCCCCGATCGCCAGAAACAACACATTGCGAAGGATGGGAAGCAGCGTGTTCAATCGCTGACGTCGGCGTGTGTCGGCTCCGTCCTGATGGCCCGCCTGCGCACTTCTCGACGCCAGTGCCATCTGGCTGTCGATCAGCGTGCTTGCGAGCTTCCAGATGACGTCGGTCACCAGCAGCACGATAACGATGCGGATTCCCGCGCGGATCAAACGTGTGGTCACAGTCTCGGCCGCGGCAAGATCACTGAGATTGACATTCCACGAACGGGCAATAAGCAGCGCGGCGACCACGATGAGCCCGTTGCGCAGCGTTTGCATGATGACAACAGACCATCCGACGATGGCGGGATCTTCGACAACGCGCTCGCCGCCGGAGCGTATGATGCGACCAATGATATCGCGAGCCACGGAAACGGTCAGCGGCAGAAGCGTCATGACGATCAATGTCCAGAATGCTCCGCGCAGCCCGGACACCCATAACAGCCACGATAGCACGATGCTCGCGCTGAAGCCGACACAGACCAGCCGGTTCACCGGCGGCCCATCAGAACGAAAATGCCGCAGCCAGATCATGGCGATCAGCGTGATTGAAATGACACCGAGCCACGCCGCGGTAAAGAGGTCGACCAGGATGGGAGAAGCCCCGATGGTCTGGAACACCTCGATGATGGCCCAGCCAGCCGCCAGCACGGCGACGATTGCGAGGAGCCAGCGGTACCAGAACCAGGCAAGCGAGGTGACAAGCGTCAAAAGTCGCATATGCGGCAGCCGGGCGCCGGGCGCGATGACAATGCGGCCCACAAGCACGCCGAGGCGCACCATCAGCGCCGCGGACAGCAGAATGAGCGCAATATCGCGAAAGACGGCAGGCCATGGAAAGAGGATAAACGCGCCGAGGCTTCCGATCAGATAACCGACCAATGCGAGAAGTCCCATTGCAAGTCGGCTCGCATGCAGCTTGATCCGCTGGCGGACAGTGTCGGCAGGGGCGGTCAGCACAAAATGAAGAAGCCCTCGCCCGGACCACCAGGCAAGGCGTTGAGCAGCGAATCCGCCTGCGACGAAGAGTGTCACCGCCAAGATCAGGCCGACGGGATCGATGTGATTATCCGCTTGGAAGGTCCGGACCGCCGCCCGGATCTGCCCAGGAAGGGTCGGGATTGCATCGACGAGTGTCAGCAACCTCAGGCGCAAATCCTGTAATGCGGTGGCAATCGACGGCGGCGGCGCCTCTTGTGGGGCCGCCGCCGGCTCCGCCGGTTCCTGATTGCCGGGAACGATCCGATTGACCAATGCGCGTCCGGAATCATCGTTCGGCAATTCGATGATAACCCGGATTGGTGCCGACGGATTGGGCGATTCGGCCGCTGAAATAGAATGTACGCTCCAGATCAGAAGCGTCGAAAATACAGCCGTGAGGAATATGGAGATTTTGCGGAGGGCATGACGGTCGTCGTTGATGCGCATGTACCCGTGGTCCCCCAAAAGTTGTCGTCGCTATTGCCGGCCGATAAAGCGTTGCACTTTGTGAAGGGTCGCACGATCAACGTCAATCGACGACTGTCTGGCGAACGCAGACAGAATCCCTGCCGCCACGCTCCCTGCCCGCATCGCCTCAATGGGCGTGAAGATCAACAACGTCGATATTGCGTCCGGTCGAAACGAGACTAAGATCTGAGGGCGAAATGGTCGATCGCCCTGTCATTCATCGAGAGCCGGGTGACGGGGACAACCGGCGGCTTTGGCGCTCAGACTGGGGATGCGAAATGAACCTTGTCAACGGAGTTTTTGGAACGCCCGAATTTCTGTCCGAGGAGCCCGGTATCTTCACGTGGGATTTGGCGACCGACACGGTTTACGCGGATTCGGCGCTGGCAAAGCTGTTTGGGCTTGATCCGGCGCAGACCATTGCGGGGCTGCCGATCATAAAATATCTCGACCGGATTCACCCGGAGGACAAGCCAGCCGTGGCCAAGGCGATTTCAGACTCGGTGATCACGGGAGATCCCTATCGCCATGACTACCGGGTATTTGATCGAAACGGGCAAGTGGTAGCCGTGGCTGCCTTCGGCCGCTGCTTCAGGGATGAAGCCGGAAATCCGTCGCACTATGCGGGCATTGTATTTCCGACGAATGATCAGAGCCAGCAAGACGAACTGTCGGCTCACTGCAGAGCGGCATTGAAAATTGCGCAGTCGTCCGGCCTGCAGACGACGGCCGATGCGCTTGAAGCAATTCTGAAAGAGCTTGCCCCGCCGATGCCTTCCGACATCGCGCCGGTTCATTGATTTCCTCCCACGCAGTGGGATCGATGCGCCTTATCCGCACCGCTGCCTTCGGTTCCCAGTCAGCCGGTCACCGCCGTCTCGCCTCGGAGAGATGACCGGCATATCCGGCAAACATGACCCCCAGCGGAACATTTCGAACCAGCCTGGCGGCAATGAAGGTTGCGCAGATTGCTGCGGCAAGCTTCGCCCAGGGATAGCTGCCCAGTTGAACATGGGCGCTTGCATCGACCGATGCGGCCTTGGCCTTCAGCGCCGCCTCCGCGTCCTCGCGCAGCATGCCTATCCGAGCCTTCAGCAGCCTTAGCTCCTGCTGCAGGGCGTTCAGATCCTGGTCGGCTTTTTCACGCGCGGTCTCCATGGCGGCATCGGCAAAAGGCGGTTCACCGTCCGCGATCAGTTCATCGGGGTCGGGAAGGCGGCCGTCGCGATTGATGGATGATTGCATGGACATATCCTCGAACAACAAGAGAGATGAGATGAAGGCCCGGCATCGTGGCCAGGCCCCCATTGCACGTCAGCCGATCAGTGGTCGCGCCGGAAACTCTGGCTCTGCCGAGATCCGCCTTGCGACTGGCTCTGCGATTGGCGATTGGCATCGTCCGATGGCGAAGCGTCGCCGGCGCTATAGGTGTAGGCGCTTCCATGCGTGGTGTCCCGCGTCGCCACGGGTCGCGTATCGTCGAATGCGCTTTCGGACACGGCGAGGTCTTCGGACGCTTTGCCGCCGGAGGATTGGCCAACAAAACCGGTATTGGATGCGCCTTGCTGCCTGTCCTCCGACGACCAGAGGTCTGCCCGTTCATCCATATCGATGCTGCCCTCGTCGTCCAGAATATCGTGGACGGTCTCATAGAGCGCGTCATCGATATTATTGACCTGGACGAGGAAACCGCCTCGCCGCAGCCCCTCTGCGTAAACAGCCCGATCCTCATCGGGGAAGAAGAAGTCGGCCAGCGCGTCGAAGAAGCCGCTGCGGTCGTCGCTCATCGTGCCGGCGGGTTTTCCATCCGCCTCATATCCCGGCATCAACCGGATTCTCGCGACCGGCACGCCGGCGTCTTCGAGACGGGAGACGGCGGATTCGGCTTGCGATCGGCTGTCGAAAAATGCGGTGAGGCTGCTGCCCCCTGTCGGGCCCGAGAAGGCCGGATTGGTATCGTTGTAAATGCTGCTCATGGGAATCTCCTCTCGATGCATAGACCCACGCCGTCGACGCCGGCTGGTTTCCTGATCAGAAAAACAGGTGGACGAGAGGAATGTTCCAAGCCAATGCGCGGGAGGTATCGGCGGCATCAGCCGCACTGCCCGCCCCGGCATTCGCAGCTCTCCGACATCGAAATGAGGAACGTTTGGGCATCGAGGATCGTTGTCTGGCGCCACCGCAATTCAAAGCACTGTAGCGGTTGACGGCAAACCTTCGAGACGCTAGCACGGCTTTTGACGCATTGGGGATATTTCATATGGACATCTTTACGGCAGCCGGTCTGACGGCTTTGCTGCAGGTCATTGCTATCGACCTCGTTCTAGCCGGCGACAACGCGGTGGTGATCGGTCTTGCAGCTGCCGGGCTTGAGGCCACGCAGCGCCGAAAGGCGATCATTGTCGGAATAGCGGCCGCGACCGTCCTGCGTATTCTCTTTGCCAGCGTTGCGGTCTATCTGCTCGCGATCGTCGGTCTGCTGCTGGCCGGCGGACTTCTGCTCCTCTGGGTTTGCTGGAAGATGTGGCGTGAGCTTCGCGCCGGCCATGGCGAGAACCACGAAGCGGGGGGCGCCGAAGGCGCGCCGAAAAAGACCTTTTTCCAGGCGGCGACCCAGATCGTCATCGCCGACGTCTCTATGTCGCTCGACAACGTGCTCGCCGTTGCCGGTGCCGCGCGCGAACATCCGAACGTGCTGATCATCGGCCTTGCCCTGTCGATCGCGCTGATGGGCATCGCCGCCAACCTGATCGCCCGGTTGCTCCACGACCATCGCTGGATCGCCTATGTCGGCTTGCTGATCATCCTCTATGTCTCGCTTGACATGATCTATCGCGGCGCCGTCGAGGTTATGCCCTACATGTAGTGATTTCGGGCCTGATCATGCTCTGGGGCCGGGGCTCAAGCCCCGATCCTGACCTCGGTTTCGAAACTCATCTGATCATAGGCCGGCACCACATGGTCCGGCGTCTCAGCCATCACCGCGTCGTAATCGAGCGGCGTGTGCATATGCGTGAGGATCGCCCGTTTCGGCTTCAGCCGGCCGATCCAGTCGAGCGACTGTTCCAGCGATAGATGGCTCGGATGATAGGTATATTGCAGCGCGTCGATAATCAGCACATCGAGATTCTGAAGCTTGTCGACGGTCTGCGGCGGGAAGTCGCTGATATCGCTGCAATAAGCCACATCGCCGATCCGAAAGCCGAGCGAATTTATATCGCCGTGCTGCTGGATATGCGGATGAAACCGTATCTTGCCGCCGGGACCGCGGACTTCGACGGGCTCGTCGAGGTTTTCGATGACAACAGGCAGCACGATCGGCGGATAATTGCTGCCCGGCGGTGTCTCCAGGCAATAGCCGAAGGCTTCCCGCAGCCTGTCCATCGTATATTGGTCGGCAAAGATCGGCACCCGGCGGCGGGTGTTGTGAAAATAGCCGCGCAGATCGTCGATGCCATGAATATGATCGGCATGGGGATGGCTGTAGAGCACGGCATCGACATGGTCGGCCCCTGCCCTGATCATCTGCTCGCGAAAATCCGGTCCGGTGTCGATAACGACGGTGGTGACGCCGCCATCCGGCGCAAATTGCTGCACCATGAAGGCAGCGCGGGTGCGCCGGTTCTTCGGATTGCCGGGATTGCAGGCGCCCCAGTCGCCGGTAATGCGCGGCACGCCGGGTGACGATGAACAGCCGAGAATGGTGAAGCGCCGCCGGTAGAGCACGCTCTCAGACCCTCGGCATCTTCGTAAACAGGCGCAATGCGTTCTCCGTCGTGATCCGCGCGACCTCTGCGTAGGAAAGGCCGATCGTCTCAGCGAGCACCTCGGCGGTGTTGACGACATAAGACGGTTCGTTGCGCTTGCCGCGCCAGCGCTTCGGCGCCAGATACGGCGCGTCCGTTTCCACCAGCAGCCGATCCCGAGGGATCGTCTTGGCGATCTCGCGCAGCTCTTCCGACTTCGGGAAAGTCAGGATGCCAGAAAAGGAGATATAGCCGCCGAGTTCGACGCCGGTTCGCGCCAGTTCCGGACCGGCCGAGAAGCAGTGCAGGATGAAGGGGAAGGCCCCCTTCCCCGTTTCCTCGGTCAGGATTGCTGCCATGTCCTCATCGGCGCTGCGGCTGTGGATGACGAGCGGCAGCTGCGTGGCGCGCGCTGCCGCAATATGGCGGCGGAAGCCGGTCTGCTGGTCCTCGGGCGTCTGCGTATCGTAGAAATAATCGAGACCCGCCTCGCCGATCGCCACCACCTTCTCATGGGCGTTGGCAAGGCGCACCAGCTCTTCCGTCTGGATATCCAGCTCTTCGTCGGCATTGTTCGGATGCGTACCGACCGAGCAGAACACCGAGGGATATTTCTCGGTGATTTCAAGCAGCCCGTCGAGCTTGCGCACCCGCGTCGAGATCGTCACCATCTGCTTGACGCCGGCCTGATGGGCGCGCGCGACGATCTCGTCGCGCTCCGCCTCGAAGTCGGCAAAATCGAGATGGCAATGCGTATCGATCAGCACGGCCTCAAGCCTCCGGAGCCACGTAGCGGGGGAAGACCGGCGTCGGCGCCTCGAGCGGCGTTCCGGCAACGAGACGGCCGGCTTGCCCCAGAGCGGCGAAATCGCGCTTGTCATCGGATGCCGCGACCAGATCGAGCAGCTTGCCCGCTGAATCAGGCATGAACGGCTGCAGCAGAATGGCGATCTGGCGCACGACTTCGGCTGTCACGTAAAGCACCGTGCCCATACGCTCGGGATCGGTCTTCTTCAGCGCCCATGGCGCCTGGCCGGCGAAATAACGGTCGGTCTCGGAAACGACCGAGATGATCGAGGCGAGCGCCCGGTGAATCTGCTGCTTGCCCATGTCCTCGCGTGTCGAGGCATGCAACGCGTCGGCCTGCGCCAGCATGGCCTTGTCCTCGTCGGTCAGTGGCCCGCATTCCGGGATCTTGCCGTCGCAATTCTTCACGATCATCGACAGCGAGCGGCTGGCAAGATTGCCGATGCCGTTGGCGAGGTCGGAATTGATGCGGATGCCGATCGCCTCTTCGCTATAGCTACCGTCCTGGCCGAAGGACACTTCGCGCAGGAAGAAGTAGCGCACCTGGTCGAGGCCGAAATGGTTCACCAGGTTGACGGGATCGACGACATTGCCGAGCGACTTCGACATCTTCTCGCCCTTGTTGAGCAGGAAGCCGTGGGCAAAGACCCGCTTCGGCAGCGGCAGCTTTGCCGACATCAGGAAGGCCGGCCAGTAGACAGCATGGAAACGGATGATGTCCTTGCCGATGATGTGCACATCGGCCGGCCAGTATTTCGCCCGCGGGCCGTTCCTGTCCTCGATGTAGCCGGTGGCGGTGATGTAGTTGGTCAGCGCGTCGACCCAGACATACATGACATGGGCGGGATCGTTCGGCACCTTGATGCCCCAGTCGAAGGTCGTGCGCGAGACCGAGAGGTCCTTCAGGCCCGACTTGACGAAAGAGATCACCTCGTTGCGGCGCTCGGCCGGACCGATGAAATCGGGGTTCGCCTCGTAATGGGCAAGCAGCTTTTCCTGGTATTCGGAGAGTTTGAAGAAATAGCTTGCCTCTTCAACCCACTCGACCGGCGTACCCTGCGGCCCGTAGCGCACGCCGTCGGCGCGCAGCTCCGTCTCGTTTTCCTGATAATATGCTTCATCGCGCACCGAATACCAGCCGGCATAGCTGTCCTTGTAGATGTCGCCATTCTCGGCCATCAGGTTCCAGATGTTGCGCGACGTCTCGTGATGGCGTTCCTGCGTGGTGCGGATGAAGTCGTCGTTAGAGGCGTTCAGCAGCTTGGCCATCGCCTGGAATTCGCCGGAGTTGCGGTCGGCAAGCGCCTGGGCGGTAATCCCCTCCGCGCGTGCCGTTTGCTGCATCTTCTGGCCGTGTTCGTCGGTGCCGGTCAGGAAGAACACATCCCTGCCGTCCAGGCGCTGGTAGCGCGCCATCGCATCCGTCGCGATCAGCTCATAGGCATGGCCGATATGCGGCTTGCCGTTGGGATAGGAAATCGCGGTGGTGATGTAGAAGGGTGTCTTGTCTGTCATGGCGGCCAATGTCCGGCTAACTCTATAAAAATGGTCAGCCGCTCTTAGCGCATGTCACCGTCAAGCGAAACATCAAGTTTTACCGCCGTCGATGATTTCCGGGACACGGGCGGCGGTGAACTTGACTCAGCTTCTGCCGCAATCTACCCGTCATGGAAAAGAGGGCGGGACAGAACGAAGTGCCAGTTTTCATCTATCCGGACTGTCGTGGCCACGCGCCGTCGGAGGCGCTCGATTGACGTTTGAGCCGCTCTATTCGCTTTCGGGCCTGTTTGTCGGCGCGCTCGTCGGCATCACAGGTGTTGGCGGCGGTTCGCTGATGACGCCGCTGCTGGTGCTGCTCTTCGGCGTCCATCCCGCAACCGCCGTCGGCACCGATCTTCTCTATGCGGCAATCACCAAGACCGCCGGCACCGCCGTTCACGGCATGCACGGGCGCGTCAACTGGAAGATCGTCGGCGGTCTCGCCATAGGCAGCGTGCCGGCCGCCTTGCTGATGCTGTGGCTGCTGGCAGGCGTCGATCGCAAAAGCATCGGCGTGACCAATACGATCACCACGGCGCTCGGCTGGCTTCTCGTCATGACCGCGATCATGCTGGTCTTCCGAGGCCCGATACTCGAGCTGGCGCGCCGCGCCATCGGCGACCGCACGCCGCCGCAGCCGAGAACCATCCTCGCCCTTACCGTCATTCTCGGATTCCTGCTCGGCGTTCTCGTCACCCTGACCTCGGTCGGTGCAGGCGCCTTGGGGGTGACGATCCTGCTGGTCCTTTATCCCAGGCTCGATGTGCGCGAGATCGTCGGCTCCGATATCGTCCATGCGGTGCCGCTGACCCTGATCGGCGGCACGGGCTACTGGCTGATCGGTGAAATCGACTGGCCGATGCTGTTTGCCCTGCTCATCGGCTCCATCCCCGGCATCATCATCGGCAGCCTGCTGGCGCCGAGGCTGCACGAACGCACCATCCGTATCGTTCTTGCCGTCACACTCGCCGTCGTCGCAGGCAAGCTGCTGACCGGCTGAACGCAGCACACTAGAAGCCCGGCTGCTTGATATCGGCGAGAATGCTGATGATCGTCTGTTTGCGGTCGAGGTTATAGGCATCCGAAATGGTCAGCCGCTCGGTGATCTCGGAATAGAGCCGCGCCAGCCGTTCCGCAGCCGTGATCTTCCCCTCGCCTGCCGCTGCGCGCGCCCGGCTCATGATGTCGTCGCCGACATGGCTGACGAAGAAATCGAAGATCGTGTCGCTTTCCCTGCCCGAAAGCGCGTCGGCCAGCCGATGCATCGCCTTGCGGGCCGTCGCTCCTTCGGCCGACAGCATCTCGTCATAGGCGGCGATGATCTCGCCGCCGCCGTAATTCAACAGTTTCAGCGCCTCGCCGACGCTGCCCTTGGCAGCCGAAAGCACCGCCCCGCCTTCGCCGGATATGCCGAGATGGGCAAGCGCCGCCATCAGCACATCGTCGGCAAGCGGCGCCAGTTTCAGCGGCAGGCAGCGCGAGCGGATCGTCGGCAGCAATCGTCCCGGCGCATGCGAGAGCACCAGGAACAGCGCCCGCTTCGGCGGCTCTTCCAGGATTTTGAGGATGGCGTTGGCCGCATTGCGGTTCATGTCGTCGGCCGGATCGATGATAACGATCCGCCAATTGCCGGTGCCCGAGGTCTGCGAGAAGAATTTGCCGGCGCGGCGAACCTCGTCGACGGTGATCGCCGACTTCACCTTGCCGGTCTTTTCATCCACCGGACGGGCGAGATGCAGGAGATTGTGCGAGGCGCCTGAAGTGATCTGCCGGCTGACGGATGAGGCAGGATCCGGATCGCCGATCGTCTCCGGCGCCGTGGCAGGATCGGGATGCGAGAGCACGTGATTGGCGAAACGGAAGGCGAGCGTCGCCTTGCCGATGCCCTCGGGCCCCTCTATCAGGATGGCGTGGTGTCCCTTGCCGGAGCGGTAGGAGTGCGCAAGGAAGGCCTCCGCCTCCTCATGGCCGAACAGCCTGGTATTTTCCCCCGGCCAGATGGCGCCGTCGAGCAGTCCGGGCCTTTCTTCACTCATGATGGGCGTCACTCATAACGGGCTTCACTCATGATGGGCGGCTTCCCGCATGCGAGCACGGTCCGCAGGCGACATCAGCTGCTGCACGATCGCCTCGATCTCGGCGGCGATCGCCTCCTCGCTCTGCATGGCGTTGATCACGTGACAGCGCTCCGGCTCGCGAGCGGCGATATCGAGAAAGGCTTCGCGGCGTTTCTCGTGGGTTTCGAGCCGCTCTTTCTCGAAGCGGTCGGGAGCGTCGGCGGCGGCGCGCTTCTGCGCCCGCTCCAGCCCGATCTTGGCGGGGATATCGAGAATCACGGTGCAATCCGGTATCACGCCGTTGATGGCGATGCGCTGCAGCGTCTCGATGAAATCCGGCTCAAGATTGCCGGTGATGCCCTGGTAGACGCGGGAGGAGTCAATAAAGCGGTCGCAGAGCACGATCTTGCCGACCGCCAGTGCGGGCCGGATCACCTCTTCGACGTGGTCGTTGCGCGCCGCCGCAAAGAGGATCGCCTCCATCCGCGTGCCGAAGGCTTCGGCAGCCCCCGACAACAGCACGTGGCGCACGGCCTCGGCACCCGGCGATCCGCCCGGTTCCCGCGTCACCAGCACATCGTGACCTTCGCCCTTCAGTGCCTCGGCGAGGCGGCGAATCTGCGTGGATTTCCCAGCGCCCTCCCCGCCTTCAAACGTAACGAACAATCCCGCACCGGATGACAATGACAACTTCCCGCATTCCAGGCGCCGCACGCGCCTTGCTTCTTCTATCTATCCGAAGACAGCAGGAAGGAAAACCTTTCGCCGCGGCGACAAATTCACCTTTCCCGGCAAATTGCATCGCAGCGCCGGCATTCAGCCGGGCGCGGACTTGTCCCAGAGCCAGGAGAAGAATAGCGATTCGCCGAGTTCCAGCATGGCGTCAACAGCCCGGCTGCTGAGCGAGCCCTCGCCGACCGCCCCCACGGTATAGAGCGGCACTTCCCTGAGCAGGCGGCTGCCCGCGAAAATCCTGAGCGTGCCTGCCTGGGTATCCGGCTGCACCGGCGCCGTCAGCGGCCAGCGATAGACGATACGCGCCGACAGCCGGTCGGGATTGCTGATCGGAATATAAACACTGACCGGCGCTTTGGCCACGAGATCGACGGTGCGCACCGTGCCGCCATAGACGCTGGCGGCTCCAATCACTTCCTTGTCGGCGAAGATCTGCCGGTTCTCGAAGGCCGTCAGCCCCCATTCGAGTACCCGCTTGGCCTCCTCCGTCCGCTCCTTGTCGGAAGCGATGCCGGCAAGCGCCAAAAACAGCCGCCTGCCGTCGCGCTCGACCGACGCGACGATCGAATAACCCTCGCCCTCGGTAAATCCGGTGGCCAGACCGTCGGCGCCGAGATCGAGCCCGAGCAGCGGATTGCGGTTGCGCTGGAAGATCTTGTTCCACTCGAAATCCGGCTGCGCGAAATAGGGATAGAGGTTCGGATAGGTCTGCTGCAGGGCCGTGGCCAACGTCACCATCTCGCGCACCGTCACCTTGCTCTTTCCATCGGGAAGGCCGGTGGAATTGCCGAACTCGGCCGTCTCCATGCCGAGCTCACGGGCGCGCCGTGTCATCGACTCGGCAAATTGGTGCTCGCTTCCAGCCATGCCTTCGGCCAGGATGATGCAGCTGTCATTGGCGCCCTGGATGGCGATGCCCTTGATCAGATCCTCGACGCGCACGCGCGATTTAAGGCTGGCAAACATCGTCGCCGTCCTCGACGGAGCGCCGCCGGTCCGCCAGGCATACTCGGAAACGGGATATTCGGTATCGAAGGTGATCTGGCCCTTCGTCACCGCCTCGAAGACGAGATCCATCGTCATCAGCTTGGCGAGCGAAGCCGGCGAAAAGCCCTGGTCCTCGTTCTTAGCGAGAAGCACGGTGCCGGTGGCGGCCTCGATCATGTAGGCCTGCGCCGCTTTAGTGGCGAAACCGGCGGCCCCGCTATCGGCTGCAAGCGCCCCTGTGGTCAACGGCATCAGGCATGCCAGAGCAATTCCAGCAAAAGTGCGCAGCGGTTTTGCGTCCGGAATTGCGGCGAAACAAAGGCGAAGCATAGGCTTCAGCATCAAGAGTTTCCATCGATCGAGCGGCGTGTGGTCGGGAGGTTAGAGCGAGAGGAAATCCGATGCAATTGCCGCGCTCAGCGCGCGGCGAATTTAGCCTGTTGGCGCTTGGCCGAAGCAAGGATCGACTCCTGCGTCAGCCCGTCATTGCGCACCATCACCGCGTCGAAGGCGAGATCGACGGTCACCGTCTTCACGTCTTCGTTCTGGTAACCGAGCGCGAGCGAGCCCAGCGGCCGCTCATAAGGCATGGGACCAATCTCCGGCAGCACGACCATCTGGCCGAAGGCCTGCGGGGCATTGTTGGCGGACGGTGCCGGCGGCGCCACCAGGACATGGGCGCCCGGAGCAGGAGCGGCTGCCGCATTATAGCGTGCGCTCGGCGTCGAGCCGGCATAGGAAGTCGCCGACATCGGCACCGGCACGTTGGCCGGCGTTTCGTAATCTTCCGAACTCTGCAGCTGGTCGCGGGTGATCTTGCGGCTATTGGAGGCGACCATCACACCGGTCGCGATCTGGCCTTCCGGATTGACGCTGGGAATGCGGCTGCCCTTGGGCGCGTAGGAGGCCATCAGATAGGGCATGTCGTGTCCGTCCATGCGGGCGCGACCGACATATTGCACGCGCACCTTGCCAGTGCCGCTGTGCTGCAGATCCAGCATGTCGGCCGTCTTGTTCGAAAGGTCGATAATACGGCCTTCGTGATAGGGGCCGCGATCGTTGACGCGCACGATGACAGAGGAACCACTTTCGAGATTGGTGACACGCGCATAGCTCGGCAATGGGAAGGTCGGATGCGCCGCGGAAAGATGCATCTGGTCGTAGACTTCGCCGTTCGCCGTCAGGCGGCCATGAAAGGCCGAGCCGTACCAGGAGGCGACGCCGACCTTGTTATAGGCGAAGTCTTCCTTCGGATAATACCACTTGCCCTTCACCTCGTAAGGATTGCCGACGATATAACGGCCACCGCCCTTGGGGATATTGTTGCCGGTGGCGACCCGCGGGCTCGCCTTGACGCCATATTCGGATTCGGAGAAATATTCTTTGCCGTGGGCTTTCTTCTTCGGCACCGCTTGCGTCGTGCCGCACGCCGCAACCGTCGCACACATCGCCGACACAGCCAGCCACCGTGCTGTCGTTGCGAAAGACACCGCCCCGTATCCCAATTTCATATGTCCCACGCCGCTCAAAGATCGTTATGGTTAAGGAACTTTGCCCCATACTGGGCCAATACGCCTTATCCCCGCCCGCCTAACGAGACTTTAATCTTGCGAAGTTCGTGGCAAATTTACGAACGATTTCGCTGCGATAGCGACAATTCTAATGATTATGGTTTATAAATCACTAACGCGGGTCCAACCGCCCTGCCCTGCCGCTGCCGCAAAGAGGCCTGAAATTCCCGTGCCGATGCGAGGCATATGGTAAACATTCGGCCGCTTCAAAACGCCCGAAAAGCTCCCTATTGAAACGCCAACGCCACGGCTCCACGGCGTTTACAGCTAACTTGCTTCAGTCGCCCATCGGACCCAACGCAACGCGGATCATGTAGTGATACTTCGATCCCCTGGGGGAACGAAATCTCCGCCACGGGATCCGACGGGCGCTAAAACAGGATGATCTTAGTCCAGGCCGGCGCCCTATGCTGCCGGTGGGCGATACCGAACCGACTTCGCCTTCCCCAAGGCTTCGATCGTATCCTCGACGCTGAGCAGGACAGTGGTTTCCATGGAACTGACTGCTCCTCCCGCCCCGATAGCAAGCGCGACAGCCGCCATCGAGACGTTATCGGGCGCCTCCCACAGGTTCCAACCATCATGCTCGCCAAAGGCATACCAGAACCCATGGAGCTTGCCGCCCACCGATTCAATGTAGCGACGGGCCGCCTCCCGGCGATCCTCGGGGTTGTCGATCATGCGCGCCCATGTTTCGGGCGTGTAGCTGAAGCGCGTGAGATACATGGCCATGGTTTTTTCCTCCGCCAGAACAATACAGTAAACGCTCAAGCCGGAAGGAACGCCACTCATTTCCAATGTACGGAACGGGCAAAGACCTATGCGCCGGAACTGCAATCGGCGCGGATGCCGACAAATGCTGCCGGGCACGTTGACGCTGCTACCAAAGCTGCTAAAAAGCCAGCCATCGAGTGATTGGATGGCAAACCGGAAGCAATGGCCGGTTCGTAGAAATCAACGCAATGTGGATTTCTGAAACCTTCTCAATCAGATGGAAGAGTGTCCGAGTGGTTTAAGGAACCGGTCTTGAAAACCGGCGTGCGGGAAACCGTACCGTGGGTTCGAATCCCACCTCTTCCGCCATAACGATTTGAACTATAACGTTTTTTCCAAGACATTAAGGCGCCACCTCCGGCCTGACCGCAGAACTGTGCTTTTGCTGCTGTTGCCCGTTATTGCGGAGGTGCAATAGACGTCGGCGCCGAGTAGGCCGGTGTTCAGCGCTTGCCTGTTCGCGGTTGCGCTCCAGCCGAATGATACGTTGAAGCCAGGCGCCGATCTTGACAGCGGTGCGGGTGGGGGCCGTCCACCAGCGCAACGACGCGTTTTCATCGTGGCCAACGAATAGCATTGCCTTCGCCTTCGACCAGATGCTGGCGCCATCGATAGGACACTTCAGGCGTTGCATCGCTCGGTTGATCGTCCTTTTCCGGTTCTCCGTTGGTCGCGTCGCGAAAGCCGGAACAAGTGCTTGGGTCTCCGCATCGTAGTAAGCGGTGTGCTGTTCGCACTTAGGTGAGAAGGCCGATTAGTCGCTATTGTTTGCCAGCAATAAGATTATGGGATCCATACTGTACCGCGCCCGGGTGAACCCTCGCCAGTCCGCCATCATATCCAGGGAGGGCGCATCTGAAGCAATTTTGTTGAGATTCTCTTGGGTGCAGTCGATGGGATATAGCCCTTCCGAAAGCCTTCGCCACGTGCATTCGCAATCAAGTTCGATTTCGCTAAGCGCTGTCACATATTCTGAAATTGAGGACGCCAACATGTTGCCTGGCTCCAATTGGCCGTGCTGTCCGAAGTAGAACTGCTTTCCGATATTATTGAGCCCGTTTTTGATCGTTGCGTTCGGTGTGAGCATCGTCGCGACCATCGCGACCTGCAGGCAGTGATATCCGCCACATTGGTGGTGCAACGCGATCCATTCGCGGTCATTCGTAAGCGGTGGAACGCTTTGCAAGAATGCCAAGACGGGCACCACATGTATGGCCCGCCGCTCTTCCTCCTCTGTCGGAAATTGGTGTAGCGAGACGACGTCGTCGCGGAAAAAGAGATCGCCTGTGTTCGAAAAGAGGTTAGACGGCAGGCTGCGCACCGGAACTTTTCCTTTATCGCGAAAGCCCGACAACACCTCTTCCGTAACAATCATAGCATCGACCTCACACCATCATACCTGAACCAATACGTTGAGCAAAACCTCTGGCACGCGTAGCCAACTGCCGCAAGTGAACCACAGCGTCGTCGGGAGCGCTCGCTACCTGGTACTGAAATTCCAAGGTAAAAGTTCATCAATTCGGCGCTGTTTGTGGCCGTTGACGGTCTTGGCCCACGAGGCTTTCTCAAGGCCCGGCGAGGCCAAGAGAAAAGGCGAAACCCGGACCAATACGAAGCATAATTATTGTCTCCTCAAGAATTTTGAACTCCGCGAGTAAGACATACCAGCTATGACTACCTATGAAGGATTCCGTGAGGTCACGCCATGCCATCCGTATCGGCAGCTGAAGTCGCCGCACGCGCTTATGAAAGCAGCGAGTAGACCCAGATGCCGATAGAACCCCAGAAGATGACCGGCGCAAGTATCATCCCCGCAATGATAACCTTCGTCACAGCAAAAGCTCCGAAATTTCACTCATCCCGCGAATCTATTGCACCGACCGAAGGGTTGGTATGGGGTATGAAGTCCGGGATTGATCGGACTTTTGTCTGAGATTCGATCGCTTATCGCATATTCTAAATCGGACCGCCGGCATCAATGGATGCTTGCTGCTACACCTCCGCCTATTGTGGGCCGGACCAGCCGAAAGCGTTCAGTCGCTCGATGAAGCGTCCCTTCTGAACGTGGCGTTCAAAGATCGAATGCAGGCGGCGGGCGAAGTCGGGGGTGTCGCCGTTCTTCGCGGCGATCGTCTTCAAGTCCATGAGGAAGTGGCTGCCGGGATTTCATCGTGGACGATGGCTCAAGTCTGCGTTCCGCCTTGATGAGACCAGATGCAGCACGCCGGCAGTTTCGAAGATTCGAAACGCCTCGGCAAGGGTCAGCCCGGAATAGAGCCGCCACCATTTGCCTATGTGCCGATATTCCCGATCCATTGTTTCTTGCGCTCGATATCCTCGACCCATATTTTCGGTGCCGGACTGTATCCCACGAACCAGACGGGCCAGAATGGCAAACCACCGAAAGGCGAGCAGTGCGATGAAATTGGGTGGCAGCCACGGAAATGGCTCGAGAAAAAGACCAAGCGGGGTATCCGCGGCTACCCCATCGGTACGATCGCCTACTATGGTCCGGACAACCGCCGCGCCACCAAGGCGGCCGTCAGTATTATCCCGGCGCCGCATGCGGAGCCGGTCGATCTGCGCCGATGGTTTGCCGAAACCGGCGATCTCAGAACAGACGACGCCGTTGTCGCTGAGATCGCGGCATTCCTGCGCGACAATGACGTGAAATCGGTGGCGGCGATGGATGGAATCTTTGGCTGCCCTCACGAAGAGGGAATCGACTATCCGGTCGGCGAGGCTTGTCCGGCTTGCTCCTATTGGAACGGGCGAAACCGCTTCACAGGTAAGCTTGAGGCAGATTGAATTCCCGACGGCTTGTGCTCGATAGATCCGGCCCGAGCGCGGTCATGCTCCTTCGGACTTGGTTCGGCGCCGGTAGGCCCCGCCCGCGATGGTGAGCGCGACGGCGATCAATGCGGCTGCGACGCCGAAGGTGATCTGCATGCCTGAATGCACGGCTTCGGGAGGCGCCGCGGCGATCTCGGATGCTGCCGATCCGTACGCAAACACGGCCCCCATGACGGATGCGCCGGTAATCAGCCCGAGATTGCGCGACAGGTTGAGCATGCCGGAGATGACGCCGCGTTGGTCGGGGTGCACATCCGCCATGACGGCTGTATTGTTGGCCGCCTGGAACAGTTGATAACCTGATGTCAGCATGGCGATGCCGGCGATGTAGCCGGCAATTCCGGGCAGCACGGCGAGAGCGCTGGAGCCGGCGGCCATGGCGACAAGCCCTGCGGCAATCACGAAGGGCGCGTCCAGGCGATCGACCAGGCGACCGGCCGGGACACCGCTGAGGATGGAAATCACCGGACCGATCGACATGACGGCTCCAACCAGCACTTCGCCGAGCCCGAGCGCACGCGAGAGATAGAAAGGCGCGACCACCAGCGTCGCCATCATCACAGTCGAAACGAGCGCGTTCATTGCCAGGCTGGCCGTGAGCACGCGATTGCGGAACACCGGCAACTCGATCAACGGCGATGCGATTCTCGCCTCGGTGAAGACGAAGAGACCGGCGCCGAAGACGGCTGTGAGCAGCAGGGCGAGGTTCAACAGGCCAAAGCGGCCGTGCCCGATCGTCATCACCAGCGCATAGGCCGAAAGCGTCAGGGCAAGCAGCAGCGTGCCCACTGCATCGAAGCCGGCCGGATCCTTCTTCCGTGCGCCGATATCATCAGGCAGGTAACGATAGGCGAGAACGAAGGTCGTAAGGCCGAGCGGCACGTTGACGAGGAATATCGCCGGCCAACCGAAACAGGCGATCAGCAGGCCGCCGAGCGACGGCCCAAGAGCGGTGCCGATCGCCGACATCGTTCCGAGCAGCCCCATGGCGCTCCCGGTCCTCGCCTTCAGCACCGCTGCACCGACAAAGGCCATGGTCAGCGCCATCATGATCGCTGCGCCCAGACCCTGCAGCGCGCGCGCCGCAATCATCAGCCATAGCGTCGGCGCAAGGCTGCAGAGGACCGAGGCCAGCGTGAACAGCAGGATGCCGCCGAGCAGCAGCCGTCGCCGGCCGGTGACATCGCCGAGCCGCCCGACGCTGACGATCAGGGTGGTAATGGCAAGGAGATAGGCGAGCACGATCCACTGCACGTCCTGGAAGGCGGCGTCGAAGCCCCGCGCCAGGCTTGGCAGACCGACATTGGCGATGCTGGTGCCGAGCGATGGTAGCAGCATGGAAAGAGAAAGGCTGGCGAGTGCCCAGCGGACGGAATAGGGTCGTTCGGCGACGGCCTCGCCTGGTTCTGCAATGATCGGTTTCACTGTTGACTCCGTTTTCTCGCTCCCGAAACGGAGCCGCCGGAAAACATAAGCCTCCGACTGGAATGGCGGAACGCGCAGCATTTGCATTCTATTCGTGCGTTGGACGCCATATGAAGCCATGTTATATCGGATGCATGTCGACACCCGATCTCAACCTGCTCGCCACCCTGGATGTGCTGCTTGCCGAAGGCAGCGTGGCCCGCGCCGCCCAAAGGCTGCGGCTCAGCCCGTCGGCAATGAGCCGGGCGCTGGCGCGACTGCGCGAGACGACGGGCGATCCGCTGCTGGTGCGCGCCGGCCGCGGCCTCGTACCCACGCCCCGGGCACTCGAACTGCGCGAGCGGGTCGGCCGGATCGTCGAGGATGCGCAAGCGGTGCTGCGCCCCGCCGAAGCGCTTGATCTCAAGCGCTTGGTACGAACGTTCACCCTGCGCGCCAGCGAGGGTTTCGCCGAGAGCTTCGGACCCGATCTTATCGCCCGCCTCAGCGGGCAAGCGCCCGGCGTGCGGCTGCGCTTCGTGCCGAAGCCGGATAAGGACAGCGCCCCATTGCGCGACGGAAGCGTCGACCTGGAAACCGGCGTCGTCGGCGAAACGATGGGACCGGAGGTGCGGGCGCAGGCCTTGTTCCGCGACCGGTTCATCGGCGTCGTGCGCATCGGGCATCCGCTCTGCCAGGGCGAAATCACGCCCGCCCGATATGCGGCCGGCCGGCACATCGCCGTCTCGCGGCGCGGGCTCGACAAGGGACCGATCGACGAAGCTCTGAATGCGCTCGGGCTGGAACGGCAGATTGCCACCATCGTCGGCGGATTTTCCACGGCCCTGGCGCTCGCCCGCGCCTCGGATCTGATAGCCTGTGTTCCGGAACGACACACGGGCGCATTGCGCCACGGAATGCACAGTTTTCCCCTGCCCGTTCCGATCCCTGAGATCACCCTTTCCTTGCTCTGGCATCCGCGGATGGATGCCGATCCGGCCCATCGCTGGCTGCGCGGCTGCGTTCGGGACGCCTGCGCGGCGACGTGATCGAGGGGCCGCGGAGGACTGCGGGCGGAAGTTCGATCCGTTCGTCATGGTTGACTATCCCGTGTCGACGTGATTTTCCCGCCGAAGATCATCAGGCGAATTTATGAGGGGAACATCATGGCCGACGACATCATCGTAAAGGACAGCAATGGAAGCCAGCTTCACGACGGCGATTCCGTGACGCTGATCAAGGACCTCAAGGTCAAGGGAACTTCCGAGACGCTGAAGCGTGGAACATTGGTCAAGGGCATTCGCCTGACCGACAATCCCGGCGAGATCGAGTGCAACACCAAGCAGGTCAAAGGCCTGGTGCTGAAGACGGAATTCCTCAAGAAGGCATAGGACCGGCCTCCCCCGTCGCCGCCTGCGGCACTTCTTCGGTGATGACCTCGAAGCGGGTAAGCGTAGCCGGCCCGAAGGCCGTCGACATTGCGACGTCGGTGGCGTCGCGGCCGGTTCCCATCAGGATTCGGCCGATGCGCGGCGTGTTGTGACGGGCATCGACCGTATGCCAGTGACCGCCGAGAAAGACCTCGAACCAGGCGCTGAAATCCATCGGATTGGGATCGATCGGAACGCCGATATCGCCGAGATAGCCGGTGCAATAGCGGGCTGGGATATTCATGCATCGGCACAGCGCGATGGCGAGATGGGCAAAGTCGCGGCAGACGCCTGCCTTGTCGACGAAGCCGCCATGCGCGGTCCGGAGAAGGTCCGCCTTCAGGTAGTCGAAGGTGATGTGGTCGTGGACGAAATCGCAGATCGCCTGGACGCGCGCCCAGCCGAGCGGCGTCGACGAGAAGGTTGCCCAGGCGAAATCGGCAAGCCTGTCGGTGTCGCAATAGCGGCTGCCGAGCAGGAAGACGAGAACCTCGTCCGGCAGGTCGTTGATCGCGTGCTGGACGGCGTCGTCGGGAACGACATCGGGTTGGCCACTGTCGTAAATCTCGAACGCGGTGGAGATCGTCGTCACGCCAGCCGGGGCGACGATCCGGCTGCAGGCATTGCCGAAACCATCGGTATATTCCCAGGTCTCGATCGGCCGGTCGAATGTCAGGACCTGCTCGCTGAGAAGATCGGCGCGGCGCGAAGGATGAATGTTGAGAGCGAGCAGCATCGGCGTCGGCTGTATGCATTCATAGCCCAGATGAAACCCGGCGCGTATTTTCATGGTGGCGTCCTCGCGTCCCGCACAGATGGCGTGACTATGCAACGTCGATCGTCCTGCCCGGTTCCCGCAGACGCGATTGTCGCCGCGCCCAAACCTCGGGAAGTCCAACGTCACTTCGTGGTGACGTTGACCTGCACTGTCATGCTGTCGAAATCCGTCCCGTCGCCATCATAGCTGCCGCTTAACGGGACCGCCTGGCGCGGATCGCGGGCGACGGCGACACGAATGAGATCGCGGTTGCCGACGATCCCGTTGGTCGGGTCGAATTCCGCCCAGCCGGCGCCGGGAAGATAAACCTGACACCAGGCATGGGTGGAACCGCCGCCGAGCACAGTGGAGCCGTCCCGGTCGGGAACATAGACATAGCCAGTGACGAACCGCGCCGCGAGGCCGAGGACGCGTGCCGCCTCCATCATCAGCAGCGCGAAATCCCGGCAGGTGCCGGAGCGAAGCTGCAAAGTCTGCAGCGGCGTCTGCGTTCCATGCTCCATCCGACGCGCATAGACGAAGCTTTCGCGAATGGCGTAACAGAGCGTCATCAGCATATGTCCGGTCTCCGTCGGACGCCCCTGGCGCACGAACCGGCGCGCCCAGCGTCCGACCTCGTCGCCCGGGTCGGGATAGTGGCGCTGCATCGCCGGCGTCAGATCGGCAATCTCGTCCTTGTCGTAGGAGAACGGATAGGTCAGGGCCTGATCGTCCACCTTGAGGTCGAGGGCAACCTGGGGCGTATGATCGAGCGTGATCCAGGTTTCGAAACGAAGCTCGGACGCCGGCCTCGAAATATCGATGAGCGCCACGCAATTGCCGAAAACATCGTGGATCCAGCGCACATGACTTTCCTCAGGATATATCGTCAACGACGCCTCGATCAGCCGCTGGTCAAAACTGTCGCGCGGCCGGAACATCAAACGATGCTCGCCGAAATCGACATCCCTGACGTAACGATAGGACGTGATGTGGCGGACGGAGAATATCGTCATAGGCCGCCATTCCTCCGCGTGAGACGCGCCCGTCCCGCTTCCCGCTTATCCCGATTTCTTGTCATATAAGCACATTCGAAAGATTGTTATTCTGCATCAACCGATCGACGGCAGAGCCGTCCAACCTAAGAGGATAAAATGCATATCATCTGGGACGTTCTGACGCTTATGCTGACAATCGGCTCGCTCTATGGCGGTCGCGAATATCGGATTATTCGCGCCCGTGCCCGCGCCCAGAACTGGGGCAACTTCTGATCCGATTCCGAAGCCTGATCGTATAGGCTGCTGCCGGAACGGCGGCGGATACGTCGAATGACGTAAAGCCACACGCTTTAGGAAATGCTTCATTAGCAGAGACGGCGTCTATCCGTCCATTCCTCCTGTTATTGCGAGCCCGCCTCACCCCAGGCGGGCTTTTTTCGCGGTGAGTCTTCTCACGTTCCTTACTTCTTGGCGCCGGCGGAAAGCACCCGATGCGTCGCATTGTCCATGGCGTGGCTCGCCTCTTGTCCATCCTTCTTCAGCCCGTATGCGGTGTTGCCGCAGCCGGAAAGTGTGAGCAGGCAGATGCAGGCGACGGCGATTGCGGCTTTTGACATCAAGTTCCCCCGGATGGATTGGCGATAAGGGAAAGATGATGCATTCCCCGGCAAAATCAATCCACCGGCGTTCAGCGCGAACGGCATAGGGAACTCTATGGCGCGACCGGCGTTTATGGAAGCCAGCCAACCGAGGTACCATGACATGGATTATCAGATTGCCTTCGCTGCGACCGTTGCGACAGCGTCCTTCCTCGTCTTCATGCTCGTTGTTCACCGGACGTAGAGGTGCCGGTCGCCAATCACCTTCCGCCAGTCACCTTCCACAAACCGCCGAGACAGGGCCGAGCGCATCAACACGCGTCCTCGCCCGTGCACTCAGAAATAACAAACGATAAATCTTTCAAGTTCTACAAGTACTCCGACGTAAATAGATGTATTAAACTTTAACTAAATGCCATACTTAACTATTCATTAACAATATACTTGCGCGCCGTTCTCTTCCGCTTATGCTTCATGCAAAGGGGAGAAGAACAATGTTTACGAAAAGCCTAATCATGCCGTTGGGATTCGCAATGCTTGCCATTGCCGGCCTGTTGTTCCAGATTGCTTCCTACGCGTTGCACTCGCCCGTGACCATGCTGCAGCCGTAAGTCACATAAGTTGTTGAACCGGCAGGCAATCTCGTAACTGGGAGTGGAACTTCCTTTCGTTTCGTGCATTCTGTGACTCGTTTTGCCAGGAGGGAGATAACCATGGAAAACGCAGGCGTGGGTTGGATTGCAGCCATCATCATCGGTGGCGTCGCCGGATGGCTGGCGGAAAAAGCCATGAGCAGCAACATGGGTTTGCTCATGAACATATTGCTCGGCATCGTCGGCGCCATCGTCGCCAACTGGATCCTGGGTCTGTTGCACATCCAGCCGCTGGCCGGTTGGCTGGGTTATCTGATCACCGGCTTCGTCGGTGCCTGCATTCTGATTTTCGTCGGCCGCGCCATTCGCCGCTGATCGCCGCTGATGCAGCAGACACAATTAAAAGCCGGGCGCGCTTCGCGTCCGGCTTTTCTCTTTCCCCAATTGTCTGTCAGCGGCGGCTCAGCAGGCCAAAAACATAGGCGATGCCTGCCGTCACCGCGAGCGCCATGAGCGGCTCTTCACGAACCTTGTCGCGCAACTGTTCCGTCATCAGCGACGCCTCGTCGGTAACCGCCGACTTTGCTCCCTGCCCGAGCGCGACCACGCTTTCCGTCAGCCGGGAGAGATCGTTGCGAAGGGCTGCGACCTGCGCCGACAGGTCGTCTGCTGCCATATCAGCCTTGACGCGCGCAGCGGTGGATTCGGCGGAAGCGGTTTTCAATTCAGCCATGGTCTGCTCCTGTTGCATGGGATGCCGCTTCAACGAAATGACGGCCCGAAAGGTTCCGCCGCAACCGATCTTTTGTTGGCCGCAAAGCCGCCGCGGATAAGCGGCGCGCTTGTGCAGCTTTTCGCGCGACAAACCCTTCATTTCCTGTCGGGTTTGTTTTAAGGAACGTCGAATGTCCGCCCGCGCGCGGCTCAATGATACTGCGAGGTTTGCGTTTCCATGTTCCATATCCTGAGAAGAGCTGCTCAGACCTGGGTTGCCAAGCTGCTCCTGCTTCTCCTCGTCGTCTCCTTCGGCGCCTGGGGCGTGTCGCATCAGCTCTTGTCGGGCGGCAACAGCACCACGGTCGTGACCGTCGGCGATCAGCATGTGGACGTCAACGAATTCCACCTCGCTTATCAGCGCCAGGTGGCAAGCCTCGGCCAGCAATTCGGCATGCGTCTCACCCCGGAACAGGCCCGCGCCTTCGGCGTCGAGCAGCAGGTGCTCGCCCAACTCGTTGCCGGCGCCTCGCTCGACCAACTCGCCGAAGACATGAACCTCGGCCTGTCCGAAGACCGCCTCGCCCAGCTGATCGCCGACGATCCGGCTTTCAAGGCCGTCAACGGCAAGTTCGACCGCGAGCTCTTCGTCTCGCGCCTGCGCAATGCCAATATCCGCCAGGACGATTACATCAAGGAGCGCAGCAAGGTCGCCGTCCGCAGCCAGCTCGTCGATGCCATTTCGAACGGCTTCACCGCCCCGAAGACGCTGATCGACGCTCTGAAGCTCTATGGCAATGAAAACCGCAGCATCGACTATCTGCTGCTCACCAACGCCAATATCGAACCGATCAAGGCACCTGCCGACGACGTGCTGGCGACGTGGTTCGACGGCGTCAAGCAGCGATACCAGGCGCCTGAGTACCGCAAGCTTGTCTATCTCTCGCTGCAGCCCGCCGATATCGCCGACGCCGCGACCGTCACGGACGACCAGATCCACGAAGCCTTCGACAAGAGCAAGGATACCTACCGCACGCCGGAAAGCCGCACCATCGAACAGCTGAGCTTTGCCAGCAAGGATCTTGCCGTCGCCGCCGAAACGGCGCTGAAGGGCGGTACCAGCTTCGACCAGCTGGTCTCCGACCAGGGCAAGACGGCAAGCGACGTACTGCTCGGCGAATTCACCAAGGACAAGGTTCCCGACCAGGCCGTTGCCGATGCGGCCTTCGCAGTTTCGAAGGATGGCGGCACGACACCTGTCGTCGATGGCTCCTTCGGCTCCGTCATCCTGCGCATCACCAACATCAAGCCGGAAACCACCCGGAATTTCGACGAGGTGAAGGAGGACATCCGCAAGCAGCTGGCGCTTTCCAATGCCTCGCAGGAAGTGATCAATGTTCATGACCGCATCGAGGATCTGCGCGCCGGCGGCGCCACGCTGGAGGATATCGCCGGCCAGCTGAAGCTGAAGGCCGTCAACGTCGACGCCGTCGATATGACCGGCGCCGACAAGGACGGCAAAGAGGTCAAGGATATTCCCGTCAAGCAGCAGCTGCTCGCCGAGGCCTTCAAGACCGAGGTCGGCGTCGATGCGTCGCCGCTGCCGATCGGCAATGACGGCTATGTCTGGTTCAACGTCCGCGAAATTACCCCGACCCGCGAGCGCCCGGTCACCGAGGTCCGCGAAAAGGCGGTCGAGGACTGGACGGCGGAACAGCAGAAGGCCGAACTCGCCAAGAAAGCCGAAGCATTGAAGGTTGAAGCCGCCAAGGGCACCGCGCTTGCCGATATTGCAGCGCCGCTCGGCATCGCCGTCGAAAGCAAGAGCGGCGTCACCCGCTCCACCGATGATCCGGTGCTTGGCCGCGCCGGCGTCACCGCCGCCTTCTCCGGCCCGATCGATGCGGTCGCGAGCGCCGTCGGCGCCGATCCCTCGACGCAGATCCTGATGAAGGTCACCGAGGTCAACAGCGAGCCGACCAGCGACGCGCTGAACAACCGCGATGCCCAGATCACTGCCATGGCCAATGCCGCCGGCGACGATATTCTCGATCAGATGGTCAACCTGCTGCAGACGCAGTACGGCGCGCAGATCAACCAGACACTCGCTGAACAGGCGACGCTTCGCTAGGAGGCCTTATGACCGATCTGAAGCCGTTCCTGGCCAAGGCCGCAAGCCGCGAGCCGCTGACGCGTGACGAGGCGCGCGCCGCCTTCGACATCCTCATGTCGGGCCAGGCGACGCCCTCGCAGATCGGCGGCTTCCTGATGGCGCTGCGCGTGCGCGGCGAAACCGTCGACGAGATCGTCGGCGCCGTCACCGCGATGCGCTCGAAGATGCTGACCGTCGAAGCGCCGGCCGATGCGATCGACATCGTCGGCACCGGTGGCGATGCCAGCGGCACCTACAATATCTCGACGCTGGCGGCGCTGATCGTTGCCGGCGCCGGCGTCCCCGTCGCAAAACACGGCAACCGGGCGCTGAGCTCGAAATCGGGCGCGGCGGACAATCTCGCCGCACTCGGCGTCAAGCTCGATGTCGGTCCCGAGGTCATCTCCCGCTGCATCGCTGAGGCCGGCGTCGGCTTCATGTTCGCCCAGCTTCATCATTCCGCCATGCGCCATGTCGGCCCCTCCCGCGTCGAACTCGGCACCCGCACCATTTTCAACCTGTTGGGGCCCCTTTCCAGTCCGGCCGGCGTCCGCCGCCAGCTGCTCGGCGTCTTCTCTCCGCAATGGCTGGTGCCGCTTGCCGAAGTCATGCGCGATCTCGGCTCCGAATGCGTCTGGGTGGTTCATGGCGACGGCCTCGACGAAATCACCACGACCGGTATCACCCAGGTTGCCGCGCTCGAAGACGGCAAGATTCGCACTTTCGAGCTGTCGCCGGCCGATTTCGGCGTCAGCCCTTGCGTGCTCGCCGACATCAAGGGCGGCGACGGTGTTGCCAATGCCGCAGCACTTCGCGAGGTGCTCAGCGGCGCGAAGAACGCCTATCGCGATATTTCGCTCGCCAATTCTGCGGCCTCGCTCGTCATCGCCGGCAAGGTCGAAACCATTCGCGACGGCATGACGCTTGCGGCACAGTCGCTCGATAGCGGCGCCACCGCGCTCGCCCTCGACAAACTCATCGCCGTTTCCAACGATATCGACTAGGATTGCCCGATGACCGATATCCTGAAGAAGATCGAACTTTACAAGCGCGAGGAGATCGCCGCCGCCAAGGCTGCGGTGCCGCTTGCCGACCTGAAGGCGATGCAGGCCGGCCAGTCCGCGCCTCGCGGTTTTTACAACGCGCTCACGGCCAAGCGTAACGCCGGCCATTTCGGTCTGATCGCCGAAATCAAGAAGGCAAGCCCGTCCAAGGGGCTGATCCGCCCGGATTTCGATCCGCCGGCGCTGGCAAAGGCCTATGAAGCCGGTGGCGCGGCATGCCTTTCCGTGCTGACCGACACGCCGAGCTTTCAGGGCGCGCCGGAATTTTTGACGGCGGCGCGGGCCGCCTGCGCGCTGCCCGCTTTGCGCAAGGATTTCATGTTCGAGACCTACCAGGTGCATGAGGCGCGCGCCTGGGGAGCTGACTGCATTCTGCTCATCATGGCGTCGCTGAGCGACGATGATGCGGAGCGGCTGCAGGACGAAGCTTTCTCGCTCGGCATGGACGTGCTGGTCGAGGTCCACGACGCCGAGGAGATGGAGCGGGCGCTAAAACTGTCCTCGCCTCTCATCGGCATCAACAACCGCAATCTGCGCACCTTCGAGGTCAGCCTGACAGTCAGCGAGACGCTTGCTTCAATGGTTCCGGCAGACAGGCTCCTCATCGGCGAAAGCGGCATCTTCACCCATGCCGATTGCAAGCGCCTGCAGGTCGTCGATATCAGCACCTTCCTTGTCGGCGAAAGCCTGATGCGAAAGGATGACGTGACGGCCGCCACCCACGCGCTGCTCTTCGGCGAAACCGCCATCGCGGCCGAATGATATGAGCGGCGGAAAGCCCGGCCTCACCCATATCGATGCCTCAGGCGAGGCGCATATGGTCGATGTTTCCGACAAGGCCGAGACGGTGCGCATCGCCACGGCCGAGGGCCATGTGAAGATGGCGGCGGAAACGCTGGCGCTGATCCGCCAAGGCAATGCCAAGAAGGGCGATGTGATCGGCACCGCCCGCCTTGCCGGCATCATGGCGGCCAAACGCACCGCCGATCTCATCCCGCTCTGCCATCCGCTGATGCTGACCAAGGTCACGTTAGAGATCGAGGAAGACGCCGCCCTGCCCGGCCTGCGGGTCACGGCAACCGCAAAGCTGACCGGCAAGACCGGTGTCGAGATGGAGGCGCTGACCGCCGTCTCGGTCGCCTGCCTTACGATCTACGACATGGCCAAGGCCGCCGACAAGGCAATGGAGATCGGCGGCATCCGGCTGCTGGAAAAATCCGGTGGCAAATCAGGCGATTTCCGTCATCCGGAGGCGAGATGAACCTTCTCCCGGTCACCGAGGCCCTGAGCCGACTGCTCTCCCGCGCAAGGCCAGTCGCGGTATCGGAAACGTTGCCGCTCGCCGAGGTTGAAGGCCGCGTGCTGGCCGTCGATCTCAAGGCCGGGATAACCCAACCGCCCTTCGATGCCTCGGCCATGGATGGTTATGCGCTGCGCCGTGACGATGCGCCGGAGCCGGGCGCCGTACTGAAGGTCATCGGCACATCTTCAGCCGGCCATGCCTTTGAAGCAAGCGTCGGCAAGGGCGAGGCCGTCCGCATCTTCACCGGCGCACCGGTTCCGTCAGGCGCCGACAGCGTCCTGCTACAGGAGGATGCCGAGAAGATCGAAGGCGGCATCCGCACCAATTTCCCGGTTCGGCTGGGCCAGCATGTGCGTCCCCGCGGCCAGGATTTTGCCGAAGGCGAAACCGTGCTGTCGGCCGGCAGCGTGCTGGATTTCTCGCGGCTGACGGTTGCTGCCGGCATGAACCGGCCCGATGTCGAGGTCCTCAAACGCCCGCTGATCGCCATCCTCGCAACCGGCGACGAACTGCTGCCGCCCGGAAGCACGCCCGGCCCTTCGCAGATCATCGCATCCAATACGTTCGGTATCGCAGCCCTTGCCCACAAAGCCGGCGCCGACGTGCTCGATCTCGGCATCGTGCCTGATGATAAGACCAGGATCACGGCGGCGATCGACGCGGCGCGAGACGCCAAGGCCGACGTCATCGTCACACTCGGCGGCGCTTCGGTCGGCGACCATGACCTGGTGCAGGCAACGCTGATCGAGGCCGGCATGCAGCTGGACTTCTGGCGTATCGCCATGCGCCCCGGCAAACCGCTGATGGTCGGCAGCTTCGGCGAGACCCATGTGCTCGGCCTGCCCGGCAATCCGGTCTCGAGCTTGGTCTGCGCCCTGTTGTTCCTGGAGCCGCTGATCCGTAAACTCGCTTCCCTGCCGCCGGTGCAGCGCGAGGCAATGGTGGAGGCAGCCGTGACGCTACGCGCCAACGACCACCGCCAGGACTATATCAGGTCGAAACTCTCGAAATCCGCCGCCGGAAACTGGCTGGCCGAACCCTTCGGCAAACAGGATTCCTCGATGATGAAGATCTTCGCGCAAGCCGATTGCCTCATCATTCGCCCGCCGCATGCGCCGGAGCTACCGGCCGGAGCGCCCTGCCCGGTCATGCTGTTGCGGCCGGATCTTCTGGTATAGCTCAGGCTGTCACCTGTTTCAGGAAAGGGAAAAAACGCCCGCCTGCACCACCCCGTCGCTGACCCCTGCGCCGAAATCCGCAACCGCATGCGTCGCGATTCGCTGAAGTGCGCCCTGCGGCAGGTAGGCGCGATGGGGATCGCCAATCAGCACCTCGATGCCGGAGGCCTGGCAACGCCGCAGGAAAGCCAGCATTCGCAATGCAAGCGCGGAATCGTAAAACAGGTCGCCGACAACGAGGAGATCAGTCGCCTCCGGCGGCGGTGCCTCGATGATATCGGCGGCGACGGCTAGGATGTTCACGCCGTTCACTGCGGCGTTGAGGCCGATTGCCGTGATTGCGTTGGCATCGACATCGACCGCCGTGACCGCGGTAGCTCCGGCCTTGGCCGCCGCAATGGCGACGAGCCCGGAGCCGGCGCCGAGATCGACGACGCGGCGGCCGGCGACCACTTCCGGCCGGTCGAGCAGGTGACGGGCAAGCACGGCGCCACCGGCCCAGGGATAGGCCCAGTAGGGCGCTGGATCGGCTTCTCCGCGGCCGGCAAGCCGCCAGAGCCCGCTCGCAGGGCCCGCCGTATGAAGAAGGATTTCGGGAATGGTGGGAACGGGTGAAATCGGCAGATGGACCTGGATGAAGGCGGCCGGATCGGGACGCGGCGGTCCGGAACGTTTCATCGTCGTCATGCTCCCTGTCCCCGCTATAAAATCCAACGATTCAATAGATCTTCATGGCGAGATGCGGCATGCCGGTGTCGAGACATTCCGCTTGCCGGCCAACAGTCAGATAAAGCCCGCCGCCTGAACCGGCGAAGGGCTGTGGCGAAATCAGCCGGGCTTCTTCTTCGAAAACTTGTTCTTCGGCCCGGCGCCGCCCTTGCCCTCGTATTTCGGGCGTTCGGATTTGGCGCCTTCGGATTTCCCGCCTTCGAATTTTGGCTTGTCGTATTTTGGCTTGTCGAACTTCGGCTTATCTGATCTCGGACCATCGAAGCCGGGCTTGCCCGGTTTCTTACTCCAGGGCTTGCTATCCTGCTTTTGCGGGCCGCTATTGTCGGCCGCAGCATATCCGCCGCCCGCACCCTTGCCGAACTTGTTCTTCGGGCGTTCGTCGCGGAACGTGTCGCCCGACCGTTCGTCACGCGACGACTTGCCGGCGTAGGGCTTCGGCGACGGCGCCCTGCTGAAATCCGGCGTGCCGGAAAGCCTGGTCACGCGAATGCCGCGTTCGAGCGCCTTGTTCGGCCCGATCGCCGCCAGGAAGCTTTCGGCACTCGCTGCCGCGATCTCCACAAAGGTTTCCTCGGGCTGCATCTTGATCGCGCCGATCTCGCGCTTGGTCACGTTGCCGTTGCGGCAGAGCATCGGGATCAGCCAGCGCGGCTCGGCATTCTGCTTTCGCCCAACCGAGACGGAGAACCAGACACTGGCGCCGAAATCCTCGCGCGGTCCCTTCTGCGCCGGCTCGTAGGGCTCGGCATTATCCCGGCGCTTGCGGCTGCCCCCGTCCTGCACGGTGACCTCGATCAGATCCTCCGGCGCCGAATGATTGGTGCGGTAAAGACGCAGGAAAGCGGCGGCGAGCTTTTCGGCACCGTGGCTGGAAAGCAGCTGCTGCACCAGCCCCTGTTCTTCCTCTTGCGGCGCGTCGCTGAAGATCGGATCGGCGAGCAGCCGCTCGTCGTCGCGCTCATTTACCTCTTCGGCGGACGGCGGCCGTGCCCAGGCGGCCGAAATACCGGCATTCTCGAGCAGGCGCTCGGCCTTGCGCCGCGCATTCAGCGGCACGATCATGGCGCTGATACCCTTGCGCCCGGCCCGGCCGGTGCGGCCGCTGCGGTGCAGCAGCGTTTCCGGATTGGTCGGCAGGTCGGCATGGATGACGAGATCGAGGCCCGGCAGGTCGATGCCGCGGGCAGCAACGTCGGTCGCAATACAGACGCGGGCGCGCCCGTCGCGCATCGCCTGAAGTGCATGGCTGCGTTCGTTCTGCGTCAGCTCGCCGGAAAGCGCCACGACGGCAAAATTGCGGTTGTTGAAACGCGACGTGAGATGATTGACAGCAGCGCGCGTCGAACAGAAGACGATGGCGTTGGTCGCCTCGTAATAGCGCAGCACGTTGATGATCGCGTTCTCGCGGTCGCTCGGGGCGACCATCAGCGCGCGATATTCGATGTCGATATGCTGCTTTTCCTCGGCCGCGGTGCTGATGCGCACGGCGTTGCGCTGGTAGCTCTTGGCAAGCTTGGCGATCGCGGCCGGCACCGTTGCCGAAAACATCAGCGTCCGGCGCTCGTCCGGCGCCGAATCGAGAATGAATTCCAGGTCTTCGCGGAAGCCGAGATCGAGCATCTCGTCGGCTTCGTCGAGCACGGCGGCCTTCAGTTCCGACATGTCGAGCGCCCTGCGGCGGATATGGTCGCAGAGGCGGCCGGGCGTGCCGACGACGATATGGGCGCCGCGTTCGAGCGAACGGCGTTCGCTGCGGATGTCCATGCCGCCGACGCAGCTGGCGATCACCGCGCCGGTCATCTCATAGAGCCATTCGAGCTCACGCTTCACCTGCAGGGCAAGTTCGCGCGTCGGGGCGATGACAAGCGCAAGCGGCGCGCCGGCATTGCCGAAGCGCTCCCCGCCCTCGAGCAGCGTCGGCGCCAGCGCCAGGCCGAAGGCGACGGTCTTGCCGGAGCCGGTCTGGGCCGAAACCAGCGCGTCGGAGGCGGCGAGATCAGGATCGAGCATCGCCTTCTGGACCGGGGTGAGTTCGGCGTAACCGCGCTTCTGCAACGCCTTGGCGATCGCCGGAACGACGCCGTTGAATTCTGTCATGGGTTTCGATCTTTCGGAGCTGTCAGGCGCGAAATGCGCCATGGCCGGAGCCAGCCGGCGGGGTATTTGCGCCGTTCCTAGCCGCTCCCGCGGCGATTGTCAAAGCGTGCGGCTGCGCCACAGCCAGGCGTCGATATGGCTTGCCCGGCCGCGCAGCGTCGTTTCCAACGGCCCCTCCATCCGGCCGGCCTGCAGCAGCGCGCTGTCGGGGCCTGCGGCGCGGACGATTTCGGCACTCAGCGCCAGCTCGACGCCATTGTGGGCGGCCACCTCCATCAGCCGGCTGCCGACATTGATGGTGTCGCCCGCCGCTGTGATCTGCTGCCGGTCGCCGGTCCCAAGACGCGAGGCGACGATCGGCCCGCAATGGGCGCCGACCTTGAAGCCGATCTTCTTCTCGGCAAAGCCCGCATGCGCCTGAAGCCAGCCTCGGGTGCGCTCGCACAGGCTGACGGCGCAGGCTGCCGCCCGGGCGGCATCATCATCGGCTGGCTCCGGCAGTCCGAACAGGATCATCGCCCCGTCGCCCATGAAGCTGGTGATGGCGCCGCCGTGCGCGCGCGCCTCCTCGTCGATCAGTTCGAAGAAACCGCTCAGCACCTCGCTGACCTTGACCGGTCCGAGCTTTTCACTGAGGCCGGTGAAACCCGAGAGATCGATGAAGATGACAGCGGCGTTCTGGCGCACCGGCCGGGCGAGGAAATTCGGATCGCGCGCCAGCCACTCGCCGAGGCCGGGCGCCTCGATGCGCTGCAGCAGCGCGCTCTGCTCGGCGAAATGGCGGGCGCGGCCGCGATCGAGCCAGAGTTCGGCCGCACCGAAGATCAGCGCCGGCGGCAGCGCTGCGGCGATCGGCAGCGCCGCGCTCAGCCAGTAGCCATGCGCGAAGGCCGACAGATTGAGCACTGCCCAGACGATCAGCGTCAGTACGATGATGAGATAGCCCGCGGCACTCCGCCGCCAGGCGATGAACGCAACGAGCACAAGCGGCAGCCCGACGGCGGTGCCGGCGTCGATCAGGCGTATCCTGTGGTCGCGCACCATGCCGTCGCCGCTGACGAGATGCGTGATCGCCGTCGACATCACCTCGACACCAGGCATGACGGGGTCGAACGGCGTCGGGAAGACGTCGCCGCCGCCGGTGACCGTCGAACCGATGACGACGATGCGGCCGGCAACGGCATCGCCAGAAAGCTTGCCATCCAGCGCATCAGTAGCGCTTGATGTGGCGATGCTGCCATGCCCGCCATAGAAGGTCACCGGCAGGCGCTGGCCGATATCGGTGGGAATGCGCAGTTTTCCGAGCATGATGGCGCCAGGTTCGATGCTGGGATCGACGCCGAGCGCCACCGAAGCGGCGCGCAGCGGAAAGGCCGGATCCAGCCGATCCGCGCCGCGCGAAATCAGCGGGATGAAGCGCGGCGTGCCGGTCTGGTCGGTTGCGACATTGACGATGCCGACCGCGGCCGCCTCGGTAAAGCGAGGAAGCGGCAACAGAAGCTGGTTTGCCTCGGGGATAGCGGCAAGCGGATCGTTCGCCCCATCGGCGACCTCCTGGCTGCTCCTGGCAAAGGTGGCCGCGGCGGCGATCACGCTCGGCCCTTGGGCAAGGGCGGCAGCCAGCGCCGCGTCGCTCTCCTCCGGCCCCGGATCGACGAGCAGAATGTCGAGCGCCAGCGCCTTCGGCTTCAAGGCAGTGATTGCGCCGACGAGGCGCGCAAGCGTGGCCCGATCAAGAGGATAGCCGTGGGTGGCGGCGGTGCGGTCGTCGATTGCAACGATCGAGACGACAGGCGGCGGCGTCTTTGCCCCGATGACGACGCTGCGGATATCGGCAAGCGACGCCTCCATCCGATCGAGAAGACCGCTTCCGCCATTGAGATTGGCATGACCCAGCGCCGCCCCCCAAAGACCGGCGAGCAGCAGCGCAATCACCGTCTGCAGGCGATGGTTCATGGATTTATTGGCCGAGGCGAGCAAGCAGGGCGGCGGCGCGCGGCGCCGGCCAGCGACGCACGACGAGCGATTCGGTCCCGCCGCTGACGTCGACGCCCTCGCCCGGCGACAGCACAACCTGCTCGCCAGCAGGCCGGCGGACCGCGACGCTGCCCCTGACGACCAGCACCGAGGTCTTGCCGGCCGCGACGTCGACTGCCCATTGCGTGCCGCGCACCGCAGCGATCGCCTGCGGCGTCACCACCTGGAAACCGCCGGCGTGCTGGCTGCTGTCGACATCGACGAGGATCGCCTTGCGCCGCAGCGACGCCGAATCGGGGCTGCCGTCACGGTTGCGGTCGGTAAGGCTGAAGGATGCGCCGGCCTCGGCCTTAATCTTTACCCCGCCGGGACACGTGAACACCTGGCGGGCGCTGGCGTCACGCGCGATTGTGCAGCCGGCAGATTGCGCAAAGGCCGCCCCATTCGGAATGAGGCCGACAGCGAGTGCGGCGGCAAGCAGGCTGCGAAAGGTCATATTCATGGAAAGCCCCCATGACCGTGCGGACAGCGTTTTCGAAAGCGCCCGCCAACCGTCTTCTTCCATGTCGGGCATGATAGCCGAAATCGGGTATTTCCCTAGGCAAAAAAAGCAAACCGGTGCGCTCGTTAAGCGCTGCCGCTCACTTCGGGCGCCGGTCCGGCATAACGCGCCCGCGGCCGGATCAATTCGCCGCTGTCGATCTGCTCCATCGCATGCGCCAGCCAGCCGGCGGAACGGGCAAGCGAGAACATGATGATCGGCGCCTCCCGCGGCAGATCGAACGCGGCGGCCATTGCGGCAAGCGCGAAATCGACATTGACCCTGTCGCCGACCATCTCCTCGCCGATTTCCCTGAGTTCGGCAAACGGCTGTGGCAGGGGAAAATGCGAAAGCAGTGTGAGAGCCCTGATATCACCGTCGGGATAGAGCGGATGGCCGAAGGCCGACAGGCGATGGCCCTGGGCAAGCGTACGGCGGATCGCCTGCTCGGCGCCAAGGCTGGCCGCGGCCTCGATCAAGGTATCGACGCCCTGCCAGGCGGCGCCATGCAGCGGCCCGGTCAGCGTCGCCAGACCGGACAGCACGGCGGCCGAAAGGGTAGCACCCGCCGATGCCGTGACCCGTGCCGCAAAGGTCGAGGCGTTGAGTTCGTGATCGGCAAGCAGCACCAGCGCCCGGCGCAGGCAATCGGCAGCATCCGGCCGCTGCCAGCTTTCCGCAAGCCGCAGATGCAGAGGCCAATCCGAAGGCCCCGGCGCCAGTGCATCGGCGACCGTGGAGAGCACCCCGCTTGCTTCCCTGCGAAGGGCTGCCTGCGAGCGGCCGAGCGACGGCAGATCCGATGTCACCCGCCCAGCCAGCGCCAGGAATGCGGCCTGAAGCGATGGAGCCGCATGCCCTGTTGCGGTGACGGAGGCGAATGCTTCCGCACCGTTCCAGAGCAATACCGCTGTCTGCTCCAGCGTCGCCGCCTCGGCGAAATCGGCCGCGTTTCGTCCGCGGTAGAAAAGCCGTCCATTGATGATGGTGGAGATCGCCGAGGACAGCACCGGGTCGCCCCAGCGGATCGTCTCGGCGGCAACCGTTTCAGCCTTGCGCCGGCCGGCATGGCGTTCGGCCAGCCGCTGCACATCGGTCGCCTGGTAGAGGCTGCGGCGCGGGTCGGCGGGATCGGGTTTGGCGCGAATGCGCCCGCGGCTGACATTAGCATAGAGCGTCTGCGGCTTGGTCTTCAGCGCCTGCAGCGCTTCCTCGGCGGTCAGCCACGGCATCGGAGCCTCATATTGATCAATTGCATCAAGATTGACGTCAATGAGACTAGGTCGGATCATCGCAGTGGTAAAGGAGAACCAACATGAAAAATGGCTTGGAAGACGTCATTGCCGCCGAAACGCAGCTCTCGGATGTCGATGGCGAAGCGGGGCGGCTGATCATCCGCGGCGTCTCGCTGGACCATCTGGTCGCAGACTGCAGCTATGAAGGTGTCGCCGCATTGCTGCTCGACGGGCTGATGGAGCGGAGCTTCGATCAAGCGCAATTGCGCGAATGGCTGGCGAAAGCACGAGCCGGGATTTTCCACCATGTCGGGACCGCCGATACCTCCCTGCTGGCGCTGCCGCCGGTCGATGCGATGCGGGCGCTGATCGCCCGGCTGCCCGATGGCGAGGATTTTGATACCGCGCTGAGCCTTCTCGCGGCGCCTGCGGTCTTCCTGCCGGCGGTTCTGCGCCTGCAGCGCGGAGAAAAACCGATCACGCCCGACGCGGCGCTGTCGCAGGCGGCCGATGTCCTGCGCATGCTGACCGGACAATTACCGACCAGGGAGCAGACGGCGGCGCTCGATACCTATCTCGTGACGATCTCCGACCACGGCCTCAATGCCTCGACTTTCGCATCGCGCGTCATCGCCTCGACACAGGCCGGCCTGACCTCCTCGGTGCTGGCGGCGCTGAGCGCGCTGAAGGGACCGCTGCATGGCGGGGCGCCCGGGCCGGTGCTCGACATGCTGGACGCGATCGGAACCGCTGAGAATGCCGAGCCATGGATTGGCGAAGCGCTTGATCGCGGCGAAAGGCTGATGGGCTTCGGCCACCGCATCTACCGCGTCCGCGATCCGCGCGCCGATGCGCTGAAAGGCGCGCTGAAGCCGCTGATTGCGTCAGGACAGGTCGACAGCGCCCGCGGCGCGCTGGCTGAAGCCGTGGAAGCTGCCGCCTTGGCGATCCTGAAGGCGCGCAAGCCGAACCGGCCGCTCGACGTCAATGTCGAATTTTATACCGCGCTGCTGCTGGAAACGCTCGGCTTCCCGCGTGAGACCTTCACCGGCGTCTTCGCGATCGGCCGCACCGTCGGTTGGCTGGCGCATGCCCGCGAACAGGCGCTCGACGGTCGGCTGATTCGCCCACGCTCGGTCTATATCGGCCCGCTGCCGGCCGCGGCCTGAAGACTGAAATGGGCGGCGGGGCATGTCCCTGCCGCCCGGAGGTTGCTGCATGTCATCAGTACCGATGCCGACCAACAGCCGGCACCTCTTTGAATTCTGAATGCCGCATACACGGCCATCACTCTCAGCTCTCCGGCCGCACGATGCAGCGAAATCCAAGATGCGAGATAGAGGTGTCGATGGCCTGCGCCATCCGTGCTGCGGGCCGGTAACGTCGGCAGTAGTTAGGCGCGCAAAGATGCGAACCGCCCTTGGTGACCTTGCGCGGAATCCTCATGTTCGGTTGGAGTTGGTCGTAGCTCCCCTCGCGCTCGCCACCGCGCGGGTTGGCTGCGGTGCAGCAAGGACTCTCGATCCGGCCGTGATCCTGATACCAGTCGGTCGTCCATTGCCAGACATTGCCTGCCATATCGTACAGTCCATAGCCGTTGGCCGGGAACGAGCCGACCGGCGCGGTATATTCGAAGCCGTCCGCCGAGGTGTTCCGGTACGGGAAGTCTCCTTGCCAGATATTGGCCATGTGATTGCCTCCTGGAGTCAACTCGTCGCCCCAGACGTATTCGGCGCCGTCAAGACCGCCCCGAGCGGCAAACTCCCATTCCGCTTCGCTCGGCAGCTCCTTGCCTGCCCATTTGGCATAGGCCACGACATCGTCGTAGGCCACGTGCACGACGGGGTGGTCGCCAAGCTTCCTGATGGAACTCGCCGAACCACGTGGATGGCGCCAGTTGGCGCCGCGGACATAGACCCACCAGTTGTAGTGGTCGTGCATATCGACGGGTGCTGAAGGCTTCTTGAACATGATCGAAGAAGGCGCCAGCATCTCTGGCTTGGCGCCCGGATAGTTCGCTGGGTCGGCCGGTTTCTCAGCGAGCGTCACGTAGCCTGTCGCCGAAACGAAGCGCCCGAAGTCAAGGTTGGTGACGGTGAAGCGATCCATCCAGAAGCCGTCGACTCGCACCCGGTGCGCCGGGGCCTCCTCCGGATAGGCCCTATCCGAGCCCATCAGAAACTCTCCGCCAGGAATCCAGACCATGCCGGGAAACGGCGGTGTGCCGAGCGGTCGAGGAGCTGCCGTTGGGTTCGAGACCTGCGTTTCGGTTCTCGTTACGCTACTCATTGCTCAGCTCTTGCGACCTGCCGGCAGCGGGCCGGATTCGCCCGTTTTCGAAGAAGCAACTCGTTGGATTGATGATCGCTTCATTTTTCAAAACCGAATACCTTTTTCCAATCCTTCTTCATATCGACGACCGTCCAGCCATTGGCCGCGGCCTGGTCCAGCCCTTCGTCAAGCCTACCAATGCTTGACTGGCGATCATAGGCCCATTCACGCTCGCCGTCGGTGTGGTGAACATAAAGACAGAAGCGGAGGCCGGACCCTGTGCACGTCCATTGCAGCATCTGCAAGTCGCCGTCCGAGTTTCCGAAGGCAGCAATCGGTCGACGACCGATATGCCGCTGGATGCCGACAGGCTTGCCAGCCTTGTCATCGACAAAATCGACCCCCGGCTCCTTCATCAGCACCGGTCTGCCATCGCGGGTCTCGAATTTGGTCTTGCCGGCGCTGCCGACAACTTGCTCAGGCGGGACTCCATACGTGTCCTCCGCAAAGGCGCGGACGAATTCGATACCGCCGCCCGTGACGATGAAGGTCTTGAAGCCACTCGATCGCAGGAACGCGAGCAGTTCCAGCATCGGCTGATAGGTCATTTCGGTATATTGACGCTGGGTTTTCGGGTGCCGCGCTCTAGCAAGCCAATCCTTTACGATGCTGTTGAACTCTTCCGTGGTCATATCTGAATGCGTTGCCGCAACCAATTCGACAATCGCATGCTCGCCACCTGCGAGGGCACTCTTGACATCCCCTTTCAGAAGGGAGGCAAAGGGCTCCTTGTCTTTCCATTCCGGATGCTGCGGTGCGAGCGCCTTTGCGCGGTCAATGGCGAACAAAACCTGGAAATAGAGCGGCTGTTCAGCCCAAAGGGTGCCGTCATTGTCGAACACCGCGATGCGCTCCTCCGGCACGACATAGTCTGGCCCACCTTCTGCCGTTACCCCTGCAACGAAATCGAGGATCGCCTGCTTCGACGCGCCGTCGTTCCATGATGGCAGCAGATCAGTCTGCGCCGCTGCCGGAGATGCCAAGGCCGCAAAGCTGACCCAGATTGGGATCAGAAGCGCAAAAATGCGGAGGAACGATTCCATTGGACCTCTCCATGTTAAGAAGAGACGACCGGCTCAACTGGTTGGGCTATCGACCCGCCGCCGCTTACGAATCCAGGAAGCTGCGCTAGTTACCACCCCCCGCCGCTGCGCCCTGCATATTTTCCATCACCTGGTCGATCGAGAAACTTCCGGGCTTCTGCCTGGGTGGGAACTCCTTGAACGTTTCCAAGAACTTGGCGACATAGGCTTGCGCCGGCACCACTACAAACAGGTGCTCCACACGCCAGCGTTCATAATCCATGCCCTCATGGTCGGCCGTCTCGAATGGATCGGAGCGAAGATTGAAGAGCTTGGGAAGGCGCAGCGGCACAAAAGGCTCTTGCCAGACATTGAGGCCCTCTTCGCGTTGTTCGGCGAAGACGATCTTCCACTGCTGATAACGAAGGCCAACAAGCGAACCATCGTCGACGAAATAGATGAATTCCTTGCGCGGGTCCTCTCCTTTCCCGGAGAGGTAGTCGGTAATGTTGTAGCCGTCGAGGTGCACTTTGAAGGTCTTGGCACCGGCCGTGTGACCCTTGAGGAGCTTCTCCTTGATCTCCGGTTCGCCGGCCGCGGCCAGGAGAGTGGGTATCCAATCTTCATGCGCCACGATGTCATTATAGACAGTCCCGGGCTGGATCACCCCCGGCCAGCGAACCATGGCCGGAACCCGGTAGCCGCCCTCCCAATTGGTGTTCTTTTCCCCGCGGAACGGTGATTGGCCACCATCCGGCCATGTAAACTTCTCGGCGCCGTTGTCGGTCGAATACATGACGATCGTGTTTTCCGACAGGCCGAGATCATCAAGCGCCTTGAGCATCTCACCAACCTGGGCGTCGTGCTCGACCATCCCGTCCGGATATATCCCAAGGCCGGTCTTGCCCTGGCTCTCGGCCTTGAGCCGCGTCCAGATATGCATCCGGGTCGAGTTCCACCACAGGAAGAACGGCTTGTCCTGTTCCTTGGCGCGCTTCAGGAAACCAATCGCGGCATCGGTGACCTCCTGGTCGATCGTCTCCATGCGCTTCCTGGTGAGCGGGCCGGTATTCTCGATGCGGCCGTCCGCATAGGAATGGAGGACTCCCCGTGGGCCGAATTTTTCCCGGAAGGCCGGGTCTTTGGGATAGTCCGGATTCTCAGGTTCGTCCTCCGCATTGAGGTGGTAGAGAGAGCCGAAGAACTCGTCAAAGCCGTGGGCGGTCGGGAGATGTTCATCGAGGTCGCCGAGATGGTTCTTGCCGAACTGTCCGGTCATGTAGCCGAGCGGCTTGAGCAGATCCGCGAGTGACGGATCTTCCGCCTGCATTCCCTCCTTGGCCCCCGGCAGGCCGACCTTCAACAATCCCGTGCGGTATGGCGACTGACCGGTGATGAACGCCGCCCTTCCCGCGGTGCAGCTCTGTTGACCATAATAATCGGTGAAGAGCCCACCCTCGTTCGCGACCCTGTCGATATTCGGCGTCTTGTAGCCCATCATACCCTGGTTGTAGGCGCTGATGTTCCAATAGCCGATGTCGTCACCCCACAGGATCAGGATGTTCGGCGGTCTGGTTGCGGTCTGGGCCTTTGCCGGCGTACTCAGACTGCTCAGCACACTCGAAGATAGTGCTGAAGCGCCAAGCAGCGAGACACCGCTCAGCAACAGATCGCGACGCCTCAACCCCGGTTGAGTTTGATGTTTCCGTCCTGTGATATCTGCTGGAACTTCCTTGCTCATGGCGCGCTCCTCCTTCGACGCGTTGAAATTCGTCGACGTGCGCCGGACGCGTCCAACGCAGCTACGTTCGATGCACACCTTGCCCGCCGCTTACCCGCCGGAGCTACTCAGGGAGTGCAATGCTCGGCCCTAAAACGCAAAAATTGCGTGAATTAATTGCCTGGCAATTGGGAACTCGGTCATAGAGGCAAGCGCACAGGTCTAGGAAACATCTGTATGAAGCCAGGCTGCTGGGCGATTCAGACGAGGATTGTGAGCACTGCGCCAAGCGATCGATACATCGCCTCCGGGAGCGGAAAACGCCCTATCTTCGAGACCGGCCCAGTCCAACAAAAGCAGTAGGTCGTCACGTCTGGGGGGTCGACAACCATTCGCGCGCGAAGCATTGTTCCCGAAGCCGCAATGTTGCGCTACTCTGCGGGTGCAGAATTTAGCCCAAAACTGCAGGGCCGAAATTTGCTGTTGTGAGAGGCTGTGCTATGCCCCACGCTCGGAAAGATCCGTTGCGCCGATTTTCGGCTGTCCGAACCCGCGACATTGGTGAGCTTCGCCAGCGTCTGTCGGGTATGTTCTCGGTCCGGTCACTCGATATAGGCCGCGTAGCGCAGCAGGATTTCGAGGGACACCTCAATCACTGCGAGCTGCACGATGTCGGGCTGAGCTTTGCTCGATACGGTTCTTCGATTGAGGCATCCCTTTCGCATGGGGATTTTTATCTTCAAGGCTTTCCACTTCGAGGGGATGGCAGTTTTGTCGTCGACGGCTCAGAGACGACCGTCTCCCGCCGTCGTGGTTTGGTAACAGGGGTGGGCGCCGAGGTGCGACTTAGGTACTCACCGGACTTCGAGCATTTGATCGTGAGGATCAAGCCGCAAGCATTGATCAGGAAGCTCAGCGCGTTAATCGGCCGCCCTGTCGATCCACCGTTGACGATGGTGACCGACATAGCACCGGATTCCCAGGCTTCTGCCGCCCAGTTCCGCCTGCTGGAGTTTGTGATCGGAGAGCTCGACCGCGAAGACGCTTCGCTTCCGCCGCTCGTCCTGGCCGAACTTGAGCAAGCGCTCCTCGTCGCCTTCCTTTGCAGCAACCACCATAATTATAGTCACCTACTCAACAAGCAGCCCCTCGCATCGGCGCCGTGGCAAGTGCGCAGGGTGGAGGAATATATCCGGCAGAACTGGGATCAGCCGCTGACCATCGAGGCTCTGGCTCTGGTTGCAAACGCAAGCGTTCGCAGTCTCTTTTATGCTTTCAAGAAGGGTCGCGGTGTCTCTCCGATGACTTTCGTCAAGCAGGTTCGCATGCGTAACGCCAAGGCGATGCTGGCGAGCCCGAGTTCAACAACGAGTGTAACGTCGGTCGCCTACGCCTGCGGGTTTAGCAATCTCGGGCACTTCGCCAGATACTATTACAGCACTTTCGGCGAGCACCCATCCGATACGCTCAGGAAGGCGTTCCGCGACTCCGGCCCCCATTAGGCGCGACCAGCTTCGGTGGCTTGGAACGACACTGTCGCACAGATGACCACACTCACCGGGAAAGTTTCGGGGATCCGTGTGCAAGGAGGCAGTGGATTCAATGGACCGTCATTTCGCCGGAAAAACTTTGTCTTCGGCATCGCAGACAGTGGCCCAGATGATCCGTGGGGCTATGCCGGCAAAATAGAGCACCACAGGTACTTGCCCAGATCGCGCTTGAAATCGCGCGATCTGGATCGTCATTGCGGTTAGACGAGGCGGCTCTGTTCCGTTGCCGCTTCGATGAAGCTGGCAAACAGCGGATGCGGGTCGAGCGGCCGGCTCTTCAGTTCCGGGTGATACTGCACACCGATGAACCACGGATGATCGGGATATTCGATCGTCTCCGGCAGCACGCCATCCGGCGACATGCCGGAGAAGACGAGGCCGCAGCTCTCGAGTCGGTCCTTATAGTCGACATTGACCTCGTAGCGGTGGCGGTGACGCTCGGAAATATCGGTGGAACCGTAGATATCCGAGATCTTCGTGCCCTTCTTCAGCGCTGCCTTATAGGCGCCGAGACGCATCGTGCCGCCGAGATCGCCGGCTGCCGTGCGCTTCTGCAGCTCGTTGCCCTTGACCCATTCGGTCATCAGGCCGACCACCGGCTCCTTGGTCGGGCCGAATTCGGTCGAGGAAGCGCCGGACACGTCGGCGAGATTGCGCGCCGCCTCGATGACCGCCATCTGCATGCCGAAGCAGATGCCGAAATACGGCACCTTGCGTTCGCGGGCGAAGCGGGCGGCGTGGATCTTGCCTTCCGAACCGCGTTCGCCGAAGCCGCCGGGCACGAGGATGCCGTGGACCTTTTCCAGATAGGGCGCCGGATCTTCCTTTTCGAAGACCTCGGACTCGATCCATTCGAGCTTGACCTTGACGCGATTGGCGATGCCGCCGTGATGCAGCGCCTCGATCAGCGATTTATAGGCATCCTTGAGGCCGGTATATTTGCCGACGATCGCGATCGTCACCTCGCCCTCAGGCGTGCGGATGCGGTTGCAGACCTCTTCCCAGGGGTCGAGACGCGGCTTCGGCGCCGGCTCGATGCCGAAGGCTGCGAGCACCTCGTCATCCAGGCCTTCCTTGTGGTAGGCGATCGGCACATCGTAGATGTTGGCGACGTCGAGCGCCTGAATGACGGCCGACGGGCGCACGTTGCAGAACAGCGACAGCTTGCGGCGCTCGGCTTCCGGAATTTCGCGGTCGGCGCGCACCAACAGGATATCGGGATGAATGCCGAGCGCCTGCAGTTCCTTGACCGAATGCTGGGTCGGCTTGGTCTTGAGTTCGCCGGCTGCCGGAATATAGGGCATCAGCGTCAGGTGGACGTAGACGGCCGTGCCGCGCGGCAGGTCGTTGCCGAGCTGGCGGATCGCCTCCATGAACGGCATCGCCTCGATGTCGCCGACCGTGCCGCCGATCTCGCAGATGACGAAGTCGTAATCGTCATTGCCCTCGATGACGAAATCCTTGATCTCGTTGGTGACGTGCGGGATGACCTGCACCGTCGCGCCGAGATAGTCGCCGCGCCGTTCCTTGTCGATGATGTTCTTGTAGATGCGGCCGGTGGTGATGTTGTCGGTCTTGGTCGCCGAACGCCCCGTGAAGCGTTCGTAGTGGCCGAGATCGAGATCGGTTTCCGCGCCGTCGTCGGTGACGAAGACCTCGCCGTGCTGGGTCGGGCTCATCGTGCCCGGGTCCACGTTCAGATAGGGGTCGAGCTTGCGAAGCCGCACCCGATATCCACGGGCCTGCAGCAACGCTCCGAGAGCCGCGGCCGCAATTCCTTTTCCGAGGGAGGAAACCACGCCGCCAGTGATGAATACGTATCGCGCCATGGGATTCACCGGATACCTTTTCAAAAACGATTCCACCAGCCCCAAAAATTCTTTTCCGGAATTTTCGAAGCGTGGCGAAGGAATCTGAACAAAAGAAAACCGGCAGACCCGAGGGCCTGCCGGCGGTTTATGTCGAAGACCGGTTTACTGTCCCGTCGGGACGCCGGCGGGCTGAGCCGGTGCCGGCGCGGCCGGAGTTGCGGGCGCTGCCGGGGCAGTCGCTGAAGGTTCGGTGGCAGCCGGAGCCTGAGCCGCCGGAGCGGTCGTTGCCGGAACCGCACTGGCCGGAGCAGTCGCTGCCGGAGCTTGAGCGGCGGGAGCCTGCGGTGCGGGCGTCGCAGCGCCGCTGCTCGGAACGCCGTTGCCGGCAGGCTGGCTGGCCGGAGCCTGCGCGCCGCCGCCGAGCGAATCGAGAATGCCGTTGCCCTGGCCGCCCGTTGCCGGAATGCGGTCGAGAATATCGCTCGGACGGCCTTCGTAACGGGTCAGAATGCCGAGGCCGAGCGAGGTGATGAAGAACAGGGTCGCAAGGATCGCGGTCGTGCGCGTCAGCGCATTGGCCGTGCCGCGCGCCGACATGAAGCCGGAACCGCCGCCAATGCCGAGGCCGCCGCCTTCAGAGCGCTGGATGAGCACGACGCCGACAAGGGCGAGCACGATCATGAGATGAATGACAATCAATACGGTCTGCATGGGTCCAGTCCTGCCCGCCTGGAGACGGACAAAGTTAAGAATTCTGGCGGCTCTTTACATGAGGCTTTCATCTATTCCAAGCCCTTCGGCCCGGAATAAGCCCCGGGATAAACGAATAACCCGGGAATAAAAACAATGCCTCAGGCGAGCAGCGCCTCATAGGCACGGTAGATGGCGAGGAAGTCGGTCGCTTTCAAGCTCGCCCCACCGATCAGCGCGCCGTCGACATTGGCGATGCCCATCAGCTCGCCGGCATTGGCCGGTTTGACCGAGCCGCCATAGAGAAGACGCATCTTGCGGCCTTCACCGCCGAAGCGGGCCACGAGTTCGGCACGCATGAAGGCATGCGCCTTTTCGACATCGCCCGCCGTCGGCGTCACTCCGGTGCCGATCGCCCAGATCGGCTCATAGGCGATCACGGTGTTCTCGGCGGTGGCGGCGTCCGGAACCGAGGCGGAAAGCTGACGCTTGATGACGTCGAGCGCCTGGCCTGTGCGGCGCTCATCGGCCGTTTCGCCGATGCAGATGATCGCCGTCAGCCCGGCGGCGAAGGCAGCCTCCGCCTTGGCGCGGACCAGGTGATCCGTTTCGGCATGGTCGGTGCGCCGCTCGGAGTGGCCGACGATGACATAAGTGCCGAAACAATCGGCAATCATCTCGGCCGAGATGTCGCCGGTATGCGCACCCGACGGGTTCTGATGGCAATCCTGAGCGCCGATCGCCAGCGGGCTGTCGGTGCAGAGCGCCGTTGCCACGTAGAGCAGCGTCGCCGGCGGGCAGATCAGCGCTTCGACCTTGTCGGCAAGCGGCGAGGAAACGCCCTCGGCGATCGCCTTGATCTGATCCAGGGAGGCACGCATGCCATTCATTTTCCAGTTTCCCGCCACAAGCGGGCGCACGTCAGGTGTCATGCCAGCCTTCCAAATTCTGCGTAGGCCTTGGGCCATATCAAAAGCGCGCGGTAAAGAAAAGCATCATGCCCTTGACGTAAGGGGAATCTCGGCGATCCCGCCTATATTTCTCCGAAATTCAACTGCTAGCCGGCAAGAATCCAATTCAAGACCCGGCGCCAGTCGATCATCCGGATCGGCGTCCCGTGATTGCCGGTCTGAAATAACGTGAAGTGCGTCGGATATTTGGCCTTGTGCAGGCTTTCGAACAGCGCCTGCTGTGTGCTGGCGGCATAGACCGGGTCGCGGCTGCCATGGGCGAACCAGAGCGGCAGCTTCGCTTTGTAGAAGGCGCTCCTGGTGAAATCGGGATCGGTGACGCCGCTCATGACAAGCATGCCCTTCAGCCGCTTGACGCTGCCTTCGTCGCGGGCAATGCCCCAGCAGACCTGGCTGCCCATCGAGGCGCAGGACAGGATGATCGGCCGGCCGGGCGATTGGGCGCTGGCATAGCGGATCAGGCCGGCGATTGCCGCAACGCCGTTGCTGTCGAAACTCCTGACCGTCGGCGAATAATAGACGCCGCCATTGCCGGCGACGAGGTTCTTCAGCCGGTTGAAATTGCCGCCGAAGCTGTAGTCGTTGGCGCCCAGCCGGCGGTCACCGTCGCGGCCATGGATGAAAATCACCGTGAAGGCGGCATTCTGGACCTGTCCCACCCTGGTGACATCGAGCCTGACGCCGTCGAGAGACAGGGTCTCGTCGACTTGGGCCTGGCGGATGCCGAGCGCCACATATTTCTGCTGCACCCGCTTTTGCGGGATCTGGTCGCGGCCGTTGATATCGCGCATCTCGTCATAGTCGATGACCTCGAAGGCGCCGTCATCGCCCGTCTGCAAGATGGCCTGCTGCGAAAACAGATCGTCCTTGAACGGCGGCAGCGCGTCGCCCGCCCTCGCCGGCCCGACAGCCAACAAAAGAGCCGCGGACAGGAAAAAGGCCGCAATTGCAGTGATGATGGTGCAATGACTTGTGGACATTCGCATTCGGATGGTTCCTGAAGCCTGCCGCCGCTTGCCATTCCGCGCCCGGCAACGCAAATCATGTGTGAAAAGCCGCCAAAACTGGCGGTGTCGCGTATAGAGGTGCTTTCTGGCAAAATCTGCCTGATTCGCAAACGTGACATGAAATGCGGTGATTTTGGGTCGGCGGCGGATGCAAGCCCCAAGCCTGACCCAAGACAGGATGAAGATCTGAACGGCTCCATGGACGATAGCAACGACCTCTTTTCCGGAATGCCCCTCTCTGAAAAACGCGAGGAGGCGCAGAAGCCTGCGGCCGAACGGCCAGCGGTGACGGCTGCGCCCGCCGCTGCCCCGCCTGCTGCTGGAGCCCCCTCTGCTGGAGCCTCTGCGCGCCCGGCACCCGCCGCGTCAAACGCCGATGAATACGGCGCCTCGTCGATCCGCGTCCTCGAAGGCCTCGAGCCGGTGCGCATGCGCCCGGGCATGTATATCGGCGGCACCGATGAAAAGGCGCTGCATCACCTCTTTGCTGAAGTCATCGACAACGCGATGGACGAAGCGGTCGCCGGACACGCCAATTTCATCGAGGTCTATCTTGACCTCGAGGGTTACCTCACCGTCTCCGACAATGGCCGCGGCATCCCGGTCGAGAACCATCCGCAGGTGCCGGGCAAGTCGACGCTCGAAGTCATCATGACCAAGCTGCATGCCGGCGGAAAATTCGACGGCAAGGCCTATGAGACCTCGGGCGGCCTGCACGGCGTCGGCGTCTCGGTCGTCAACGCGCTCTCCGACGACCTCGAAGTTGAGGTGGCGCGCAACCGCAAGCTCTACCGCCAGCGCTTCTCCCGCGGCTTGCCGCAAGGCGGCCTGGAAGAATTGGGCGACGTCCACAATCGCCGCGGTACCCGCGTGCGCTTCCACCCCGACCCCCAGATCTTCGGGGATCACATGAAGTTCGACGCCGCCCGGGTGTTCCGGATGGCGCGCTCGAAGGCCTATCTGTTCGGCGGTGTCGAAATCCGCTGGAGCTGCGAGCCGGGCGTCTTGCCCGAAGGTTCAGAGGTGCCTGACAAGGCGGTCTTCCATTTCCCCGGCGGCCTGAAGGATTACCTGCAGGCGACGATGGGCAAGGAGTTCACCGTCACCCGCGAGATCTTCGCCGGCAAGACCGAGAAAACCAGCGGCCACGGCTCGATGGAATGGGCGATCACCTGGTACGGCGGCGATCCGCAGGTGCATTCCTATTGCAACACCATCCCGACTCCTGAAGGCGGCACGCATGAGGCCGGCCTGCGCATCGCGCTGACCAAGGGCCTGAAGGCCTATGCCGAGCTGACGCAGAACAAGCGCGCCGCGCAGATCACCACCGATGACGTGATGATCTCGGCCGTCGGCATGCTGTCGGTCTTCATCCGCGAGCCGGAATTCGTCGGCCAGACCAAGGACAAGCTTGCGACCGTCGAGGCCCAGCGCATCGTCGAGAACGCGCTGCGCGATCCCTTCGACCATTACCTTGCCGATAACCCGAATGAGTCGGCCAAGCTGCTCGACTGGGTGATCGAGCGCGCCGAGGAGCGCCTGCGCCGCCGCAAGGAAAAGGAAGTCAACCGCAAGACCGCGGTGCGCAAGCTGCGCCTGCCCGGCAAGCTTGCCGATTGTTCGCAGAACACCGCCGAAGGCGCCGAACTCTTCATCGTCGAGGGCGATTCGGCAGGCGGTTCGGCCAAGCAGGCGCGCAACCGCGCCAATCAGGCGATCCTGCCGCTGCGCGGCAAGATCCTCAACGTCGCCAGCGCCGGCCGCGAAAAACTCGGCGCCAATCAGCAGCTCGCCGATCTCATCCAGGCGCTCGGCTGCGGCACCCGCTCGAAATACCGCGACGAAGACCTGCGCTACGAACGCATCATCGTCATGACCGATGCCGACGTCGACGGCGCCCATATCGCCTCGCTGCTGATCACCTTCTTCTATCAGGAGATGCCGGAGCTGGTGCGCGGCGGCCACCTCTTCCTCGCCGTGCCGCCGCTCTACAAGATCACCCAAGGGGCCAAATCCGCCTATGCCCGCGACGACAATCATCGCGCCGAGCTCATGCAGACGGAGTTCAAGGGCAAGGCCAAGGTCGAGATCAGCCGCTTCAAAGGTCTCGGCGAGATGATGCCCGCCCAGCTCAAGGAAACCACGATGGATCCGTCCAAACGCACCCTGCTGAAGGTGCTGATCGACGAGGTGGATTTCGAGGGCACCCGCAGCGCCGTCGACGACCTGATGGGCACCAAGCCGGAAGCCCGCTTCCGCTTCATCCAGGAACGCGCGGCCTTCGCTGAAAACCTCGATATTTAAGACATATACGGCGCCGAACTGGAATAGATACCGTTCGGCGCGACGCGCTTTAGCATTTCAGATTTCACGGAACTGACGAAGAACGGTAACGACTCCGTCAAACAACCGGCGCATGAAGCGGTCGGCGTGCGGCCTTCTCCTGAGAAGAGCGGCTGCGCCGGTTCGAACCGTTTTTCAACCCATTGCCGGATTTTGCCATGACCAAGCGTTTTCTCGCGGCTGCCGCTTTCGTTTTCCTGTCCAGCACCGTCACCGCCAGCGCCACAGATATTGGGGCCAGCTTCGAAACGGCCTGCCCCTTCGGCGATTGCGCCGCCGGCATTTCGCTCTCCTATCTCGGTGAATTTGTCATCCCCACCGGCCATATGGAAAACGACGTCGAATTCGGCGGCATTTCCGGCCTCGATTTTGATGCCGCCACCGGCCACTATCTCGCCATCAGCGACGACCGCTCGGAAAGGGCACCTGCCCGCTTCTATGAACTCGATGTGGATGTCGATGACTCGGGCCTCAAGGGCGTCTCCATCGTCAAGCAGACTACGCTGAAGGATAAGAACGGCGAGCCCTTCGCCGCGAGAACCGTCGATCCGGAATCGATCCGCCTCGGCAAGGACGGCATCTATTGGGGCAGCGAAGGCGACGGCAAGGCGCTGCTGCCGCCCTTCATCCGCGTCACGGCTGCGGACGGCTCCTTCCTGCGCGAATTCAAGCTGCCGGAAGGCTTTACTCCCACAGCCGACAAGTCGACCGGCATTCGCGACAACCTCGCCTTTGAGGATCTGGCCGTGGCACCCTCGGGCGATGTCTTCGTCGGCGTCGAAGCCGCCCTCTATCAGGACGGCCCCAACCCCTCGCTGACTAAGGGCAGCCTGTCGCGCATCATCCGTTATGACGGTGCAACCGGCCAACCGAAGGCTCAGTACGTCTATCCGGTTTCACCGATCCCGCAGGCCGCCGCCAAACCCGACGGCGGCAACGATAACGGCATGTCGGAATTGCTCGCACTTGACGATCACCGCCTGCTCGCCGTCGAGCGCAGCTATGCCCAGGGCTACGGCAACACCATCAAGATCATGATGATGGATCTGGCCGGTGCCACTGACGTATCCGCCATCGCTTCGCTCGCCAAAACCGACCAGCGCGTCGTCCCCGCCCGCAAGAGCCAGGTCCTTGATTTGAGAGCAATCGGGCTCGTCCCCGACAATATCGAGGCGATGTCGCTGGGCAAAGCCAAGGACGGCACCGACGTGCTCATTCTCGGTTCCGACAACAATTTCTCGACCGCCCAGAAGACGCAATTCTACGCCTTCAAGCTTCTCAAGCGTCCGCAGCAGTAAGACGCGCGGTCTGACGGCCGAATAGCGACGCTTTGTATACGCTTTCGGGGTGCGGACCTTGAAACAGCCGGGTCGATGGCCCATAACCAGAGGACAAGAAAAAGAAGAGGCGCGTGTGGGTGTGTTCGACCGTCAGAAAAGCAATCATGAACCGCGATGGCTCGGCTCGTCGGCGCCGACACGCACACCGCTGATTCCCTCCATCTCGGCGGCCCGCTGGCTGCTGGTTCTGATCGTCGCGGCCGGCGTCTACTTCTTCTACGGTTTCCTCGTGCCGGTGCTGGCAGCGCTGGTCATCGGCTTCGCCAGCTGGCCGCTCTACCGTAAGCTTCTTGCCCGCGTCGGCGGCAATACGACGGTTGCCGCGACCATCGCCATCATCATGATCGTCACCTTCCTGGTCATCCCGATCGGGCTTGCGGTCACTTATACGACAGGTGAAGTGCGCACCTGGGTTGCCTGGGCAATCCACGCCAACCGCGCCGGAGCCCCGACACCGGCCTGGATCGTCGCGCTGCCTTGGGCCGGCGCCTATCTCGATGAAGTCTGGACCAAATATATCGGCAGCCCCGGCGCCCTGGGCGAGGTCATCCAGGCGGTCAGCGGCGCCAATATCGGCAATATCTACCGTGCCGTGCTTGCGGCCGGCGGCGGCGCCTTCCACCTCCTGCTGACGCTGCTCTTCATGCTGATCGCGCTGTTCTTCGTCTATCGCGACGGTTTTTCCTTCTCCAAGCAGATCGACATGCTCGGCGAGCGCATACTGCCGAACCGCTGGGAGCGTATTTCCCGCGTCGTGCCGGCGACGATCAGCTCCACCGTCATGGGCATGACGCTGATTGCGATCGGCGAAGGCATCGTGCTCGGGCTTGCCTATTGGATTGCCGGCGTGCCGTCACCGGTAACCCTCGGCGTGCTGACGGGCGTGATGGCGCTAATCCCGGGCGGCGCGCCGCTCTCCTTCACGCTGGTCTCGATCTATCTGCTGGCCAGCGGCTCGCATGTCGCCGGTATCGGTCTCTTCGTCTGGGGTACGGTCGAACTCTTCATCGTCGACAAAACTCTGCGGCCGAAGCTCGTCGGCGGTCCGATCAAGCTGCCTTTCCTGCCGACTTTCTTCGGGCTTGTCGGCGGCGTCAAGACAATGGGCTTCCTCGGCCTCTTCATCGGCCCGGTGCTGATGGCGTTGATCGTCGCCATCTGGCGCGAATGGATCCACGAGGCCCGCAGCGCCGATAAGGGCGAAACGGGACCGCAGGTTCTCATCGACGAGCAAGCCCCACCGGCAATCCCCCGTATTGCCGAAGGCTGAAAAGGCCCTATTGCCGAAGGCTGAACCGGCCTTTGCAGACCGTCATCCCAGCCGCTTTTCCATGAACAGGCTGAGCGGGTCCGGCAGATAGCTGCCGAAAGGCTCGATGTCCCGGTAACCGTATTTGCGGTAGAGCGCGATCGCCTCGGGCTGGTAGATGCCGGTTTCGAGCCGGATTGCCGACAGCTGCTTCTCCCCAGCGATCGCTTCGATCGCATGCATCAGGCCGCTGGCAATCCTCAGGCCCCTCGCCTCGGGATCGACGAACATGCGCTTGATTTCGGCGGTGCCGTCGCCAGCCTCGACGAGCGCGCAGCAGCCGACGATCGCATCGCCGTTGCGCGCGACCAGGAAGCTCACTGACGGCTTTTCCAGCAAGGAAAGGTCGACCAGATGGTTGCTCTCTGGGGGATAGAGCGACTGCGCATAGGCATCGGAAAGATCGAGAAGGCGGATGACGCCGTCCTGACGCGGCGGCTCCAGGGCGATGGTGACGGACATGCTGCTTCTTTCTGCCGGGCAGGCACAATTATCCCGAGATGACCAAGAGTTAATGCCCTTGCCTTCATTCGGTTGGAATTGCGCCCTCTAAGACGATGACATGCTCAATAGCCAAGGAGACAGAATATGCAAGCGGTGCTGATCGCGATGACCATTCTCGGTTGCGACGATTCTATCAGCAAGTGCACCTATATCGCGACCGTGGACAAGCGCTGGGAGACGGTTGCCGCCTGCGATGCCGAAGCCGAACGCCGGCTGAAAACCTATGCCAATGTCAGCTATCCCTCGGTGATCGCGGTCTGCGAGGCACCGAAAGCGCTCGCCGCCGCCGAGCCGCCGAAACCGGCGCCCGTACCGCCGGCCGCACCCGAAGTCGCCGAGCAGCATCCGCAGGGACTGCGTGGTTTTGCCGACGACATTGCTGGAAAGGTCCGCGACCATCTGCCCTCCGGCAGGAGCGTCAAGGACACGCTCGCCAAACCGGTGCATTTCGTCTCCGCCAGCTACTCCTGGGTGGTGACGCGGCTCGCCGATTGAGCAGAGCGCGGCCGCAAACTCATTCAGTTGAAATGTCGCCAGGCCAAACCTGGGCGCCGTGGAGGACGCGAAGGATCCGGATTCGGTCCTCCTGCACGACGTATGCGGCGATATAGGGCGTGCCTGGGATGACCAACTCCCGCGTACCTGCGATCCGTCCCGGTCTTCCGCTTTCCGGAAATTCGACGAGGCGACGAACGGCAAAAACGATTTTCTGGTCGACATGGACTGCCGCCCTTGGATTCTCGATCTCGATTTATGTGAAAATATTATCTCGGTCGGATAAGGCGTACCTGGCCCAGACAAGCCTCACGATCCAGCTACCTGGCTCTTCCGCATTGCGGCCGCGCGCCTCTTCTCGAAGCTAGCCTCGACCTCGGCATCATCAACATCGGCTCGCGTGTCATTGAGAGCTTCAAGGACCTTTCCACGAAACCATGTGTCATAAGCGTCGCTGTTGCTGATAAGTTCGAGCGGCAGAGCCCCCTCATTCGCGGTGCGGGTCAATAAAATGCGGACGACATCCGAGACTGTCAGGCCCATATCTTCCAGAACAGCCGTAGCGCGATCCTTGACGGCAGCATCTATGCGAGTTTGGACGAGCGCGTTTGATGCCATGCGGGGTCTCCTTGGATATGCTTCAATGTAATGCAATTGAATGACATATGCCAGCCAGGATCAATCTTATCCCAGCAGGGGGACGAGCAGTGCGAGCGATTTTTGAATTTATGCAGCCGCTAGCGCCGCATAGACGCGGGCCGATTGCCGCTGTTCGGCGACACAAAGCTTTTCCACCATATCGAGCAGTTCACCGACCGCGCCATGGGCGCCGTCGTGGTGACGAAATTTTTCGAGAAGCCGGCCACAGACGGTACCGAGCACGCTGCCCGGTGCTTTCCTGGCGGCCTCGCGCCACAGCATCGTCGCCTCGACGAAGATCACACTGATGTCCCTGGGCAGACCGGCGGACTCGTAGAGCGCGCGCACGGCATGCATGCGTCCGGTCGCCAGGATCGAGCGCACCCGGCGCTCACCGCACCCCGTCAGATTGACGATCGCTCCGGCGAAGAAATCCACCTTGCCGGCGCAGAGCGCATGCATCAGGAAGGACGGCGTCAGCCGGCCGTTGAGGCGCAGATGTTCGACGAGGTCGGGTATCTCGCGCGGCGCGATGTCGCCGGCGATCGAAACGACAGCGGCCTCGGTCGCCTCGCGGCTGATGCGCTGCAGCCGCTGCAGGCCGATCGCTGCCTGGGCGAGCGGCAGCCCGACCAGCGCATTGCTGACATGCTGGGTCAGCAGCTGGCGGGCATCGGCAGGAAGATCGCTGCGCTCGAGAAGCAGGTTGCGGATGTCGCAGCCGTCGCCGAGCCGCTCGGCGATACGTTTCAGGGATTGGCCGGAGATTGCCGCACCGTCGTTTTCGAGCAGGCAGAGCAGCTCTTCCTCCTCGCCGACCTCCGCAAGCGCTGCGCAAACCGGGCGTGTCACATGCGCTCTCGCCGCGATCAGCATGCGGGTGGCGCCATTGCCGCGCGCGGCGAGATCAACGAGATCGGCATCGCCCAACAGCGGCGAACAGGTCACCGCATGGCAGGCGACCTCAGGCTGGTCTTCGGCGAGCGAAAGGACCAGGCTGCGCGGCGCATCGGGTGACCAGGCGATCGCCTCGGCAAGCGCCAGCCGCACGCGCGGCGACGGATCGTCGAGCAGAAAGGTCATCGCCATCTCGGCCGCCGCCCGTTCGTCCACCGTCATCTCGGACTGCAGATAGGCCCGCCCGAGCGCGTTTGCGGCCCGGGCCCGGTCACCGGTCTTGGCCGTTTCGATCCAACGAAGGAAAGCTTCTACGATCACGCGACGCCCCAGCACTTGAACGCGATTCCCTCGCGTTTCATTCAATGCTGCGACGGTAGCGGCAAAAGGTTTAAGATTGGTTCACCATATTTCTTAAGCCTTTATATGCCTTGCGGCCGATCTAAACCTTCGGCAGGTGCGGCCGCATCATCTCGAAAACATCGCTGCCTTCGCTGTAATCCATGTAGCCCATACGGGCCAAAGGCCGAGCGATCGACATGTCGAGACGGCCATCCCTGACGATCGCCTCGTCAATGCGGATGCCGACCACCTCACCGAAGACGAGGACGTTTTCCGACGGTGTGCCCGACAGCGTCTTCGGCTCGATGATCTCGGTGACCCTGCATTCGAGCACCGCGAAAGCCTCGCCGACATAGGGCGCGTCGATGAGCTCGGCCTGCTTCGGCGTCAGCCCGGCGAAAGCAAATTCGCTCTCGCCATAGGGCAGCGCCGCCGAGGAAAGGTTCATCTTCTCGGCGAGATCGCGACCCACGAAATTGCAGGTGAAGACGCCGGTCTGGGCCGCGTTGCGCTGGCTGTCCTTGCGCCCTGCGGACGAAAACATCACCAGCTTCGGGCGGTCGGCAACGGCATTGAAGAAGGAATAGGGGGCGAGGTTGATCGAACCGTCCCTGCCCTTGCTGCCGATCCAGCCGATCGGGCGCGGCGACACGATCGCCTTGAACGGATCATGCGCCAGCCCGTGCCGGTTCTCGTCGGTGGTGTAAAACATCAGTTCTCCCCGCCGACCCAGGTCACGGTATCGGCAAGCTCCGGCCGCGGCCGCTCGATGGCCGGAAACGTCGTCGAGCCGATGTGGATGAAGCCCGCCACCTTTTCGTCGGGCCCGACGCCGAGCAGCGGATAGGCGCGCTCGTCATAGGCGAACCATTCCGTCAGCCAGTTGGCGACATAACCGCTGGCATTGGCGGCGAGGATGACGTTGAAGCAAAGCGCGCCGGCCGACATCAACTGCTCCCATTCCGGGATCTTGATATGCGGTCCTGCCTTGCTGACGACGGCAACCACCACCGGCGCACGGGTGAAACGGGCGCGCTCGACCTGGATCATCTCTTCGGAAAGCTCGGGTTTCGTCTGAAGTGCCAAGGTCAGAAGCTCTTCGCCGAGGCGGGCGCGCTCATCTCCGCGATAGACGATGAAGCGCCATGGCGCGATCTTGCCGTGATCGGGAACACGCGAGGCAAGACGCAGGATTTCCTCGATTTCGGCCTTCTCCGGGCCTGGTTCGCACATCTGGAACGCGGGGATGGAGCGGCGCACGGCGAGGTAGTCGATCAGCTTGATATCGGATTTCATGCGGGAGAAACTCTCATTTTTATGCTGCTGCAATGGGCGGGTCTTGAATTTGCCATCGCGTTGGTCTTGAAGTGGCCTTTGCGATTTCAGAAGTCAATCGGTTCACGAAACAGATGTTTGGCATTTCGCCTTTTGCACGCATCGGCCTTGCCATTGCCCTGACGATCCTGACGCCTCCAGGCGCCGGCGCTCAGGATGCCTTCAAGGAGTTCAAACAGCTTGAATCGACGTCGAAGATGCCGAAGCTCGATGCTTTCATCGCACCGGGTGCTGCGGCCGAAGGGGTCAAGCTGCGCGACGTGCCGATGGAAGCCAAGCTGACGGCGGACGGCACGCCGGTCGAAGAGGGCCTCTCCTGGTATGTCTTCAGCCCGATCGCCGGAGCCGACGGCAAGCTGCCGCTGATTGCCAGCGCCAAGGGCGGACCCGCTGCCTTCCAGCTCGCTCCCGGCGATTATTTCGTCAACGTCTCTTTCGGCCGCGCCGGCGTCACCAAGAAACTGACCGTGCCCGCTGACGGCGAGGTCGACAAGCAGGTGATGGTGCTCGATGCCGGCGGCCTGCTGCTCAATGCCGTCTCCGGCACCGATGCCCGCATCCGCCCCGACCAGTTGAGCTTCTCGATCTATTCCTCGGAAGTGCGCGACGACGGCGAGCGCGGCCTCGTCGTGGCCGATGTCTCGCCGAACACCGTCGTCCGTCTCAATGCCGGCACCTATCACATCGTTTCCGAATATGGCAGCGTCAATGCCGTCATCCGCGCCGATATCCAGGTCGAAGCCGGCAAGCTGACCGAAGCGACGATCCAGCATCGCGCCGCGCAGGTCACCTTCAAGCTGGTCTCCGATGCCGGCGGCGAGGCGATCGCCGATACGGCATGGTCGATCCTGACAGCGGCCGGCGACAGCGTCGGCGAAAGCGTCAGCGCCTTCCCGACCATGGTTCTCGCCGAAGGCGGATATTCCGCCGTCGCCCGCAACAAGGACAAGATCTACCAGCGCGATTTCACCGTCGTCGCCGGCAGGAATACCGATGTCGAGGTTCTGATGAAGGACCAGCAGCCGCAGCCGCCGGTGAACGACGCGGCCCGCACGGTGCAGCAAGTGCCTGTCGGCACGCCGCCGCCGCCAGGCGTCCAGCCGGCTCCGGTGGCGCCACTCCCGTCCTACGAACAGCTCGCGCCGCAAGGCGGCGACGACTCCAGTCTCGATTGATTGTACCGCAAGCGGTCTCGGCTCAGCCGGGACGGGCGCGCTTCGGCAGCACCGCTGACATGAGAGGCTCATGATAGCGCCGCTGACCGTCCAGACAGGAAGCGTTCCGAGCGCGCGTTCCATCTTTGGCATGGGAAATTCTTTGAAGCGCATTGCAGCGTGTTTATTCGCTGCATGATCGTGACGGCAATATCGCGGCCTTTGATCAGATTTCCGACAGCGCCGTAGCCCGGCGCTGTCGGATAGAGGCGTTTATCAGGCCGCCCTGGCTTTCCTTGCTTCGGCCTTGCGACGGACGTCTGGCGGCGTCGCTTCCAAGGCAAGGCTGTCGACGGCGGCGTCGAGCCCCATCGAAACCTGGTCCTGGCTGCCGAGGCGGCGGATATTGACCGTGCGCTCCTCGGCTTCCTTCCTGCCGCAGACGATGATGACAGGCACCTTGGTGACCGAATGTTCGCGGACCTTGTAGTTGATCTTCTCGTTGCGGAAATCGGTCTCGACGTTGAGACCGGCCTCGCGCAGCGCCTCGGCCACTTCAAGCCCGTAAGCGTCGGCTTCCGAAGTGATCGTCGCGACCACCACCTGCAGTGGCGACACCCAGAGCGGCAGATGGCCGGCGAAGTTTTCGATCAGGATACCGAGGAAGCGTTCCATCGAGCCGCAGATGGCGCGATGGATCATCACCGGCTGCGTCTTTTCGGAGTTGCTGTCGATATAGAAGGCGCCGAATCGCTCAGGCAGGTTGAAATCGACCTGCGTCGTGCCGCACTGCCATTCGCGACCGATCGCATCCTTCAGCGTATATTCGAACTTCGGCCCGTAGAAGGCGCCCTCGCCCGGCAGAATGCCGGTCTTGATGCGGCCCTCGGACTGCGCCTCGATTGTATTCAGCACGTCGGTCATTACGGCTTCGGCGCGATCCCAGAGTGCGTCGGAACCGACGCGCTTTTCCGGCCGGGTGGAAAGTTTGACGACGATTTCCTTGAAGCCGAAATCTTCGTAGACCGACAGGATCAGATCGTTGATCTTCAGGCATTCGGCGGCCATCTGCTCGTCGGTGCAGAAGATGTGCGCGTCGTCCTGCGTGAAACCGCGCACGCGCATCAGCCCATGCAGCGCGCCCGAAGGCTCGTAGCGATGCACCAGACCGAATTCGGCCAGACGGATCGGCAGTTCGCGATAGGACTTCAGCCCGTGCTTGAAGATCTGCACGTGGCCGGGGCAGTTCATCGGCTTCAGCGCAAAGACGCGATTATCGGCTTCCTTGTCTTCCGGATGCGTCATCGCATGCGCCGATTTCACAGCGAACATGTTTTCCTGATACCAGCCCCAGTGACCCGAGGTTTCCCAGAGCGCGGTATCGAGTACCTGCGGCGCGTTGACCTCTTCATAATCGACCGCGAGCCGGCGACGCATATAGGAGACGAGCGCCTGGAAGATGCGCCAGCCCTTGCCATGCCAGAAGACGACGCCCGGGCCTTCCTCCTGGAAATGGAACAGATCCATTTCGCGGCCGAGCTTGCGATGGTCGCGCTTTTCGGCTTCCGCCAGCATGTGCAGGTAGTTGTCGAGATCGGCCTGGTCGGCCCATGCCGTGCCGTAGATGCGGGACAACATGGCGTTGTTGCTGTCGCCGCGCCAATAAGCGCCGGCAACCTTCATCAGCTTGAAGGCCGTGCCCACCTGGCCGGTAGAGGCCATATGCGGGCCGCGGCAAAGGTCGAACCACTCTCCCTGATTGTAAATCTTCAGATCCTGGCCAGCCGGGATGGCGTCGACGAGCTCGACCTTGTACTGCTCGCCCTTGGCGGCAAAGACTTCCTTGGCTTTCTCGCGCGACCAGATCTGCTTGGTGAAGGGCGCATTGCGGGCAATGATCTCCTTCATTTTCTTCTCGATCTTCGGCAGATCGTCGGGCGTGAAGGGCTCGTTCTTGGCGAAGTCGTAATAGAAGCCGTTTTCGATGACCGGGCCGATCGTCACCTGCGTGCCGGGCCAGAGCTCCTGCACGGCTTCAGCCATGACGTGCGCAGCATCATGCCGGATGAGCTCCAGCGCGCGGCCGTCCTTGCGGGTGATGATCTCGATCCTGCCATCGGTGACGGCATCGGAAAGATCCTGCACGGCGCCGTCGAGCGCAATGGCGACTGCGCTCTTGGCGAGCGACTTGGAAATGGATTCGGCGACATCCCTGCCGGTTGCGCCAGCCGGAAAGCTGCGCACGGAACCATCGGGAAATGTCAGGGAAATGGCTTCAGACATCGAAATTCTCCTTGTCCAGTCCCGCCAACGAATGCGGGTGGTTGAAACGCAAGCGCCTCCGTTCTTTGGATGCGCCGCCGCCTGATACTCAGATTTGCGGCGCTAGTAAAGGAGAAGCGAGGCGAAACGAAACACAGCGCCTATCCGCCATAGCTTCCCGCATAGCTCTTGAGAGCCGATTTCAAGGGTTGATCGATTTCATCGTCGATAGACCCATCGTAAAGGCCGCGCCGTGACAGGCTCCTCTTTAGCGCTGTGCGGGTGAAAGGCGAAAAAGCCTTCAACTCATCGGTAATCTGCCTGTCGCCCTGCTGGATCGCGAGAAGGATGTTCTCGGCCGCATTGTCGGAGCTGAAGGTCGCATCGTAAGCATAGGCAAGTCGATAGGCGGCTCTTCGGTAGCCCGCGTCAGCGGCTCGGAGATACCATTTGATGGCTTCTTGCCGGTTGACAGCAATTCCGAGGCCATCGTCGTAGAAACGCCCGAGCGCGAACATGCCGCCGGCCGAATTCAGCTCGGCGGATTTCTTGTAATATTGGAATGCGATAGCCTGGTCTTGATCCTTGCCGTTCTCGTAATACCACGCAAGATTAAGAGCGCCGGCCGCAGATCCCGCATCGGCCGCCTTCTGAAACCAGTTGCGGGCGATGGTCTGGTCCTCTTTGGTGCCAATGCCGTTCTGGTAGTAATAGCCGACGGCGTTCATCGCTTCAGGATATTGCTTGAAGGCCGCCATCATGAACCAGCTGAGCGCCTTGGAGCGATCAATAGGCACGCCCTGCCCATATTCGTACATATCGCCCAGGGAGTATTGGGCTTTCGCATTTCCATAGGCCCCGGCCTTCGTCAGCCATTCCAGAGCCTTGCCGAAATCCTTCAGGTTTCCATCCGCTCCTCGATAGAGAGTCCCGAGCCTGTACATCGCGTCGGCAGATTTCTTGTTCGCCGCGGCTTCGTACCACTCGATCGCTTTCGCATAGTCGCGAACGACCCCATCGCCATCCTCATATTTGATGCCGAGCAGGATCATCGCCGTGGCGTTATCAGCGGCCGCGCCTTTTTCCAGATAGTCGATCGACTTGCCGTCGTCTCGTGGCAGATTGGCATCATTGGCGTACATTTCGCCAAGCTCGGCGAAGGCCTCGATATATCCGTTCTCCGCAGCGGCCTTGAACCAGTGTACGGCTTCTCTCGAATCCTGAGCAGTACCTTCGCCTCTTTCATACATAAGCCCAACACAATATTGGGCCTTGGCCGAACCACTTTCGGCGGCCTTGAAATACCAGGCAAAGGATTTTTTGGCGTCGACAGTCGTACCCGTACCGTCATAGGAACGGTCCGCGACTTCAAGATATGCGTCCTCATCTCCTTCGTTGGCCGCCTTCTGGAACCATTCGAAAGCTTTCACCGCATCCTTCGGAAGACCGCTGCCGTTTTCATAACCGTAGGCAAGGATCCGCATGGCATAGGTGTCGCCCGAAGCAGCCGACTTCTCGAGCCACTTAACACCGTTTTCGACGTCGCGAGGACCACCCGTTCCCATATAGAGCGATTGGCCGAAATGTCGGGCACCGCTTGAATCTCCGAGTTCGGCAGATTTTTCATACCAGATGCGGGCTTCGCCTTCGTCTGCCGGCGCACCTTTACCCTGCTCATATATACTGCCCACATCCGCCATGGCACGGGCATCTCCGCGAGAGGCGGCTTCTTTCATCCAGTACATGGCTTGGTCATAGCGCGGATCGGGCATGTTCAGGAAAAGCCCAGCCTTGCCGCGATAGGCAGCGATTATCCGTTGCGTAATTGCCTGATCCAGCAGGGCCTCTGCCTTCGCGAAGTCTCGCTCCGTTTCCTTGCCCGCGATGTAAACGTCTGCCAGCGTCCTCATCGCGCTGCCGTCGCCAAGCACCACGGCTTTCTCGAGGAGATCGAGCGCCGTCTTTTTCTGCGCCTTGTCCCCATCTTTCAGATAAAATCGAGCAAGGGTCCTCATCCCATCGGCGGAGCCTCTCCGCACCAGATCGTCCAGCATGGTAACAGCGCGTTCGGCGTTCTTTTCCGTTCCAATACCTCTTGTGTAAAGGAATGCGATGTCCGTTATCGCTCTCTCATCGCCCTTTTGTGCTGCGGCTGAAAGCAATTCGAAAGCTCGCTCGGCGTCGACCGAAACACCGACCCCATCCAGATACATCCAGGAAAGCGATCTCTTGGCCGGAACATAGCCCAGCCGTTCTGCAAGTTCGAAATAGGACCGCGCCATGACGAAGTCCTGCGGAACTCCCCATCCCAGCTTATACATCTCTCCGAGATAATCGGCGGAGCGCGGATCGTTTGCTTCTCTTGCCTTCCTCAGCCAGGACAGCGCGGTATTGAAATCGCGCTCACGTCCGAAACCGTAAGCAGATGCCGCCGCCAGATAATCCATGGAGGGAGCGTGCCCCTGGGCCGCCAATTCCTCGAATCCGGCAAGTGCCGGCTCATATTGCTGAAGATTGAACTTGCTGGCGAGCCAGAAATAACGGGCGTCGATGGAGCTTGGTTCTGCCTCCAAATAGGCTTCGCAAGCGGCAAGCGCATCCCGCCAGTAAGCGAGATTGTTGATTTCTACTTCATCACGCGCCAGATGGCGGCACCTGGCGCCGGATGTAAGGTCCGCGCCACTCGCCCAGGTTATGGGAGAATTGACAATGGAGACAACGAGAAGAAGTGACGCGGTTGCGAGATAAGTGAAAAACTTCATTTGCGCGGATTTTCAAAACCAGGAGAGGAAATACACAGATATCCGCGACTTATTCAACTGCAAGTGCATTTTTCAACTCGCGGTGAAAACTTTCAAAGACCGTGCTCTTCCTGCATCTAGAACAGCATGTCCGTCAGGCCGCACACCGTGTTCCAATTGCGCATCGTCCCGATGCCGAGCCGCTTGGTCGTCAGTGCCGAAAGCAATTTGGATTGGCTGGGTTTGCCGGCGAAATCGATCCAGAGATCGCCGCCGACGATGGCGATGCGCTGTCCCTCCGTCATCAGCGGTTTCAGCGCCTCCACCTTCTCAGGATCGACCGGCAGCCTCATCACCCGGACAATGACCTGGTCGCCGCTGCCGTCCCTGAAAGGATTGGTGCCGCAAAGCGCCATCCAGGTGCAGTCGCTGCGCACGATGATATCGACATGTTTGCCGAATTTCTCTTCGAACCCCTCTTCCAGCGCGACCTCGAGTTCGTGCGGCCTGACGTCGTCGGCCTCGAAAACCAGATTGCCGGTGGAAACCAGGGTGCGCGGCTCGCGATAGCCAAGCTCTTTGGCAAGCGCGCGCAGATCTTCCATGATGACGCGGCGGTCGGGCGTCAGGACGATGCTGTGCAGAAGTGCGACGAACATGCCCATGGCCCTCACTCTCTCTTGCGTCCGAGGAAGAAATACCGCCACGGCGTCCACCAGCGGAATTTGTCGTCCAGCATCTCCGGCACCCGGTCGAGGCCGCTGGTGCCGCCGGGGCCGCAGCGGCCGACGCGAAACAGCGTCATCCAGCCGCCGGCCCACAGGCCGTGACGGGCGATCGACTCGTAGCCATATTCGGAGCAGGTCGGGATATGGCGGCAGGAATTGCCGACAAAGCCGGAAAGCGTCAACTGGTAGAGACGGATGAACCCCATGCCGAGCAGACGGTCGGGAGTCTTACGGAACGGACCGGTATAATTGCGGGAAATACGTGCGGCCTTTTCACGCGGCTTGTCGGGCCCGGCGGCGCCACCGTCGTCCTCATCGCCTGCCTGCAGCGCGCAGAACTCGCACATCTCAGTTACGCCTCGACAAACTCAGCCCGATTCGCCTCGATCTGCCCGATCGCATCGACGACCGCATCGAAGGTCAGCATCGTCGAAGCATGGCGGGCCTTGTAGTCCCGCACCGGCAGCAGATAGCGCATGTCCTCGAACCGTCCCTCGGGCCCGGCTCCATCCGCCTTCAACATGGCGAGCATATCCTGGCGTGCCTGGCGCAATTCGCCCGATGTCGCGCCGACGACATGGCGCGCCATGATCGAGGACGAGGCCTGGCCGAGGGCGCAGGCCTTCACGTCATGGGCAAAACCGGTGACGGTATCGCCGTCCATTTTCAGCCAGATCCTGACCTTCGAACCGCACAGCTTCGAATAGGCCTGGGCGCTCGCATCGGCATCCGCCAATGTGCCGGTCAACGGAATATTGCCGGCGAATTCGAGGATCTTGCTGTTGTAGATGTCGTCCATGTTGGATTTCCGCTCCAAAATCGCTGCGGATCGGCCTCAATAAGGGCTGTTATTGTTATTGAAACAAAAAACACACCGTGTCATCTGAGGATACTTACATACGATGGCCGTCTTCCTATATGTATGTCGTTCGAAGGCCATTAAAATGCAATGGCCTCGTGTAAGTTTGATTGGGAAACCGTGCCGGACAGGTGTTGAATGCACCTCGAAAGCCCCGGAGCCTGCCAAAGGTGCATGAATTCCCGCATGGGATTGACCAGTGGCGATTCCGACAGATGGGTCCGCGGTGCGGACCAGGAGACCATTGTTCATGGACGCCATCGTTAAGAACTTTCCGCAGACGAACCGCGATTCCGATCGCCCCTCCCAGCAGGAGGCGGAGGAAGCCGTTCGCGTCCTGCTGCGCTGGGCCGGTGAGAACCCGGCGCGCGAAGGCCTGATCGAAACGCCGGCCCGTGTCGTCAAATCGTACCGCGAGCTTTTTTCCGGTTACGACATGGCGCCGGAAGACGTGCTCGGCCGCACTTTCGAGGAGGTCGCCGGCTACGACGACATGGTCCTCGTCAAGGACATTCCGTTCTTCTCGCATTGCGAACACCATATGGTGCCGATCATCGGCAAGGCGCACGTCGCCTACATGCCTGATGGCCGTGTGCTCGGCCTGTCGAAGATTGCCCGTGTCGTCGAGATCTATGGCCGCCGCCTGCAGACGCAGGAAACGATGACGGCGCAGATCGCCCGGGCGATCGACGATACGCTCAACCCACGTGGTGTCGCCGTGATGATCGAGGCCGAACATATGTGCATGGCGATGCGCGGCGTTCAGAAGCAGGGCTCGACCACCTTGACGACGACGTTTACGGGTACGTTCAAGACCGAGCCGGCCGATCAGGCCCGTTTCATGACCATGGTGCGGAGCCGCTGATACCGGCTCCCTCAGGAGGGCCGCGATGAGTCAACTGATCTTCAATCAACCATCCGAAGACAAGTCGGCCTTGGAAGACGCCGGCGATTTCACGCCGCGATTCGACGACCGCGGCCTGATCACCGCGATCGTCACCGACGCCGGCGATGGCGAACTGCTGATGGTGGCGCATATGAACGCCCAGGCGCTGGCGCTTACCATCCAGACCGGCACGGCCCATTATTTCAGCCGTTCGCGCGGCAAGATATGGAAGAAGGGCGAGACCTCGGGCAATCTCCAGACGGTCAAGGAAATCCGCACCGATTGCGATCAGGACGCCATCTGGCTGAAGGTCGAGGTCGCCGGCCATGATGCCACCTGTCACACCGGCCGCCGCTCCTGCTTCTATCGCACGATCACGCTTCAAGACGGGAAGCCGATGCTCGATATCGTCGACGACGAGCGTCATTTCGATCCGCAGGACGTTTACGGAAAATAGGCTCGGAAACAGAGTCGGAATTTCCCGGCATCTGCTCCTTATTGCGCCAGAAGTCGCCTCTATATACCATTTGGAAACTGATCGGGCACACTATCGAAACCCAAGTGTTCTGCTGGGAGGGAGAGCGCCATGCTGAGCTGGAATTTGCATCGTCAAAGCTCCGAAGGCGAGGGTTCCGGTTCCGGCATGTCGACCACGATCGAGACGATCCCGCCTCCAGCTCCCGTCAAAAGAATCAAGATCGCACTCGCACTTGGCGGTGGAGCGGCCCGCGGCTGGGCCCATATCGGCGTGCTGCGCGCCCTTGACGAGGCAAAAATCGAGATCGGCATGATTGCCGGCACTTCGATCGGCGCGCTGGTCGGCGGCTGCTATCTCGCCGGCAAACTCGATGAACTCGAAACTTTCGCCCGCTCGCTGACGATGCGGCGCATCGCAAGTCTCCTCGATCTCACCATCGGCGGCAGCGGCCTGTTCGGCGGCATGCGGCTAACCAAGCGCATGCAGGAACATCTCGAAGGCCTGAACGTCGAAGATCTCGACCGGCCGTTCGTCGCCGTCGCCGCCGAGGTCAATACCGGCCATGAGGTCTGGATCGCCAATGGTTCGCTGATTACGGCGCTGCGCGCCTCCTATGCCCTGCCCGGTATTTTCGAGCCGGTACGCAGCAATCACCGCACGCTGGTCGACGGCGCGCTGGTCAATCCCGTTCCCGTCTCCGTTTGCCGCGCCTACGAGCAGCCGCTGGTCGTCGCCGTCAATCTCAATTACGATCTCTATGGCCGCTCGGCCGTCGTCCGGCACAATGCCAGCCTCTCGCCCCAGGAAGTGCAGAAGCAGGAAGAGGCGCCCTATGCCCGTCTCGGCATGACCGGCGTCATGGTGCAGGCCTTCAACATCATCCAGGATAGGATCGCCCGCGCCCGCCTTGCCGGCGACCCGCCGGATATTTCGCTGCAGCCGCGTCTGAGCTATATCGGCCTTTCCGAATTCCACCGCGCCGGCGAGGCGATCGAACGCGGCTACGAGGAAGCGAGAGCCAGGCTCCCCGAAATCAAACGCATGCAGGAAATCTACGCCAGCCAGCCCTGACGCCCAGCCCCTTACACTTTGCCCAGAAGCGCGTCAGCGTTTTGGGGCAACGATCAGCCAAACGCGCCGGGGAAAACCTCAGCCCGCGATATAGGCCTTGATTTCCTCGGTCTCGCGCTCGACTTCGGCGATGCGCGATTTCACTACGTCACCGATCGAGATGATGCCGGCAAGCTTGCCGTTGCTTTCCACCGGCACGTGGCGGAAACGGCGGCTGGTCATCAGCTCCATCAGCTCGTTGACGGTCGTCTCTTCATGGCAGCGGTAGACCTTCGCGGTCATCACCTGGGCCAGCGACTGGTCGAGGCCGTCCTTGCCATATTTGGCGATGGCATGCACGAGATCGCGCTCGGTAAACATGCCGGAAATCCGGTTCTCCATGCCGACGACAACGATAGCGCCGATCTTTTTCTTGCTAAGGATGACCGCCGCTTCGGCGACGGTGGTATTCGGCCCGGCGGTAAATACGTCCCTGCCCTTCAGGTCGAGAATTGCTTTGACTGAACTGGTCATTCGAACCTCCTATGTCCGTGAAACACTTGTCACAGGCATCCGCGGCGGTTTCTCCCCCCATCGCGGATAGGTCGATGGTGCACTGACCGGCTCAGGATTGCAACACATCCTTCTGCGTATCGGCGGCTTCCGTGACAGGTGGGCGCGGCGCCCGGTCGAACAGCGAAAACAGCAGGAAACCGAAGACGAAACCGCCGATATGGGCGTCCCAGGCAATGGCCTGATCGCTGTCGCCGACGAGCGGGATGCCGACGGCGATCAGGGCGTTGCCGACCAGCCAGAGCAGCATGAAAATGACGACGGTGCGGCTCCGCAGCGCCTCGACGATGGAAAGCCGGGCATTGAGATGCGCAGGCAGCATCGGCCGCCGTTCGGCCGGAAAGGCGAATCGGCAGGCAGCCCCCATCAGCCCGGAGATGACGCCCGACGCGCCGATCAAAAGCGTCACATCCCCCCAGTTCAGGACCGCGTGCAGGGCCGCCGACGCGATGGCTGAGAAAAGCCAGAAGAGCACGAAACGCAGCGTCCCGATGCGGCGCACGACCGGCGCGCCGAAGGCCATCAACCAGAAGCCGTTGAAGACGATATGCTGGACGCTGCCATGCAGCAGCGAATAGGTGACGGGCGTCCAGAACAGCTCCGGCCCCTGCTGCGACAGCGGAATTACATAGCGGGCGGGCACGAAGCCGAAGGTGAAGAACAGCCAGCTCAGCGCATCGTCGGAGAGCACGAGTTCCTGCACCGCATAGATGACGACAAGCAGGCAAAGGCTGAAGAACAGCGCCGGCGGAAGGTTGAAGACCGGCTCGCGCGGCGGTTTTGCCGGCGGCTGGACCTCGAAAGGTTCGGGCGCCTTATGCGGCTCGACCGTCTGCTCATTCATTTCACTATCGCCTCGTTGAGGCCACAGCCATACAGGAGCACCTGTCAAAAAAAAAGCCGTCCGAAGTGCCGGACGGCATACCGGGATCTCCAGGAAAGACCTTGGCCCGGGCAGGTTGTGCTGAACTTCGAAAGTCGAAGCGATGGCGCGACAGTGTCACGATAGGCGCCGCACCTCAACCGAAACCCTTTCTTAACCTTAACCGCCCCGAGTTGGCATGAAATCCGCAAGGTAGAGCCTGTAGGGCAATGAGTGCCCGAAAATGATCCGGAATGGGACAGGTTGGTGAAAAATGCGTGTGCAAACGACCATCGAAATTTTTGACTATTGGAACCGTATCCGCGGCGCAGCCGATGCGCCGCTGAAATCGCAGGTCGAACCCTCCGCCGTCCCCCATTTACTTCAAAGCCTGTTCATCCTTGAGATCCGCGAGGAAGGCGACATCGGCTTCCGGCTCGCCGGCACCCGCATCTGCGATCTGTTCGGGCGGGATCTGCGCGGCGCACGTTTCTCCTCACTCTGGGCAAACGGCCAGCACGCCGACATCGAACGCACGGCGATGGGCGTCATGGACCACGCCATGCCGACCCTGTTCAACGCCACCGGCTACAGCACTGTCGGACATCAGGCCTCCTTCGAGATCATCATGATGCCGCTGCGCTCGCCGGGCGGCGTCTGTGACCGGCTGCTCGGCGCGATCGCACCCACGGCGGCCGCGAGCTGGCTGGAGATCGTACCGCTCGAATTCCTGGCGCTCGACCGCAGCCGTCTGCTGCCCGGAAAATTCGGCAATGCTGAAGCCGCTGAGCTGCGCCCGATCAACGAAATCGTCGCCGGCAGAAGCGCCGGTTTCGGCCAGGTCATGCGCCGCATGGTGTCGCAGCTGCTGACGAGTGCGGAGGCGCGCTGACAGTCCCGTTTCAGGACATCGGGCATACTCGTTTTCGGCTATATGAGAATGAGGCAAAACAACCTTCTGTTAATGGATTGCGGGTAATGATCGGTCTCTCAGATTTCATAAAGAAGCCTTTTGATGCACTCGTTCCAGCCAGCTCAGACGCAAAGACCTGCGCCGCGCCCTGAACAGGGCGTTTTTCAGCGTGTGCCCATCAATATGCAGGGCCGGCTGATGCTTGCGAACTACGAGGAGTTCGAATGCATGGTGATCGACATGTCGCCCGGCGACATGTACGTCACCTGCCTTGGCCGTCCCCGCGCCAACGAACGGGTCGTCGCCTATATCGACCATCTCGGCCGCGTCGAAGGCTATGTCCAGACGATCGATGGCCGCGGCTTCACCATGTCGATCAATGCCACCGAGCGGAAGCGGGAGAAGCTCGCCGCCCAGCTCACCTGGCTTGCCAACAAACATGAACTCGGCCTGCCGGAAGATCGTCGCCATGACCGTCTGACGCCGCGCGATACAAATACCGAACTGACGCTCGAGGACGGTACGCGTTATACGTGCCGGATCATGGACCTTTCGCTGTCGGGCGCCGCCGTCGATGTCGAGATGCGCCCCTCGATCGGAACCGCGGTGCGGCTCGGCAACATGCGCGGCCGCGTCGTGCGCCATTTCGTCGAAGGTGTGGCGATCGAATTCCTGTCGATTCAGTCCCGCGAGACGCTGCGCGAATTCCTCTAAGAGACCGCGGCTGACGGTGCCGCGAAGTGCTTGCCGGGCGCGCACCCGGTCGGGTCGCGTTGAAAAGCCCCGGTTTCACGGCAGGAGATCTGCCTGCGGCAACGAATCCGGCTTCGGAAAGCAGGCGCCAAATCTTGTCGCAAGTCGTTCCAACCATTCAGCTATAGATATTATGAGTAGAACAACCTGCGACAGGCAGAACGATGTCAGCTCTCTATCCGGAAATCGAACCCCATGATCATGGCCTGCTCGACACCGGCGACGGCAACCTGATCTACTGGGAGGCCTGCGGCAATCCGGCGGGCCGGCCGGCGCTGGTACTGCACGGCGGGCCGGGCTCCGGCTGTTCGACGACGGCGCGGCGCCTTTTCGATCCCGACGCCTACCGAATCATTCTGTTCGACCAGCGCAATTGCGGCCGCAGCCTGCCGAGCGCCGCCGATCGCAAAACCGATCTCTCCCTCAACACCACCTGGCATCTCGTCGGCGATATCGAGCGGCTGCGGGTCTTCTTCGGTATCGACACCTGGCTCGTTTTCGGCAATTCCTGGGGCTCGACGCTGGCGCTCGCCTATGCCGAAACCCATCCGCAGCGTGTCGCCGCGATCGTCCTATCGGGCGTGACCACCACGAGGCGCTCGGAAATCGACTGGCTCTGTCGCGGCATGGCGCCGCTCTTTCCTGAGGAATGGCACCGTTTCCGCGAGGCGGCTTTTTCAGGCGGCCAGGGACAAGATCAGGATATGGTTGCCGCCTATCATCGTCTGCTCAACCATCCCGACTCAGAGACGCGGCTGAAAGCGGCCCGCGACTGGCATGATTGGGAGGCGGCCTCGATCCTGCTCGCCGATCCTGAAGGGTTGCCGCGCCGCTGGGCCGATCCGGCCTATCTGCTGACGCGTGCCCGCATCATCACCCACTATTTCGTCAACGGCGCCTGGTTGGAGGACGGCCAGCTTTTGAACAACGCCGGGCGGCTGACAGGCATCCCGGCGATCCTGCTGCAGGGGCGGCTCGATATCGAGGCGCCGCTCGTCACCGCCTGGGAACTGGCCCGCGCCTGGCCGCAAAGCGAGCTGCAAATCCTTCCGTATGCGGCCCATTCCACGGCAAATCCCGATATGAGCGCCGCGATCGTCGCCGCCACCGATCAATTTCGCGATTTCCAGCAAAAATAATTTTACCGCCGAAAACTGAAATCCGAACGATCGTCTGCTTTTGACCGGGCCGAATCGCCCGATTCCGGCTGCATTGCCAGCCCATCGCGCGGCGCCGAACCGCGGCCGGCCTTTATCCGGCTCAGCGAAAATCCTTAACGCCCAGGCGGAAATGCAAGCTTTTCCCAGTCGAAAGCCTTGCTGCGGCAGGTACAATTTTAATCGATTTCGAGACAAATGCGCGTCGAATTTTACGCGCATTCGAGATTGTTTTTAGCCAGATTTTATCGGCATTTGAATCAACTAAGCCTTTAATTCTATTGCGTAATTTTCCGTGAGATAAAAACGTACGTGTCATTGTCGCCTCAACTTACGGGGAGACGGCTATGACAACTGCAAACATCTGGAAAGGCGGCCTTCTGGCCGGTGCTCTCATGACGGCGATGGCGGGTTCGGGACAGGCGATGCCCGCCAGCATGGCCCTGGCGGGCAATGCCAGCCCGCCGATCGGGCATTATGAATTCTGCAAGGCGAATCCGACGGAATGCGTCTTTGCCGGCGGCGATGCCGGGCCGGCCATCCTCACCGAGGATCGCTGGAAGGAAATTCTCAAGGTCAACTACACCGTCAACTCGACGATCCAGCCGGAGACGGATGAACAGATTTACGGCGTCGAAGAGCGCTGGGCCTATCCGACAACCGTCGGCGACTGCGAGGATTATGTGCTGCTGAAGCGCAAGATGCTGATCGAAGACGGCTTCTCGCCATCCGACACGCTGATCACCGTCGTGCTGCAGCCGAACGGCGAAGGCCATGCCGTGCTGACTGTTCGTACCGATCACGGCGACTTCATCCTCGACAACATGCGCAACAAGGTGCTGCTGTGGTCGGATACCGAATACACCTACCTGAAGCGTCAGTCCGCCGACAATCCGGCCCGCTGGTCGAAGCTCCAGGACGGCCGCGCTGTCGCGGTCGGTAGCGTCAAGTAAGAACAGCCTGTCGGCTGCAGCCTGCGGCCCGGTCAGTCCCCGTATCCCGTCCCGACCGGTGCCCAAGAGCCGTTCCCGCTGTCCCGGGAACGGCTCGTCCCTTTTCGGGACAGGCTTCGTCCCCAGGCGACCCACGCCCCTGAAATCTTAGCGAATTATTAACCGTGCCGGTCTGATCATGCCGATCAGATTCATCATCGGCACCGGCGGCTCATGTTCCTCCTGCGGCGGACCGAAATACGAAGCACCGCCATGAGCAACGCCGCGCACAGCGCACCCGACGAGCAGCCGCTTTTTTCCATGGGCTTTCTCCTCCGCACGATGGCGGTGATCGCCATCCTTGCGGTCCTGACCGTCGCCATCAGTATCGGCGGCCGCTGGTTCGGCCGGCATATTTCGCTTGCCGGCAACACCGACAGCACGGTCGAAATCACGCTGGCCATCGGCCGCGACACCGTGAAACTCCCCGAGAATGCCATCCGCTTCCCCAGTCAAAGGCATGACGGTGCGGCCGAGCGTGTCGATCTCTACCTCGCCTGGCCCGAGATGCAGGGCTACGGCAAGGAAAACCACCTTCGATTCGACGATATCGGCCAATCCTCCGGTCTGATCTTTCTGCAGATTACCCAGAGCACCATGTCGCGCGACATGTCCGGACGGCTGGAGCCGATCTATTCGCACCTGCTCGAAGGCCCGGCCGAGCCCTTCCGCGACAGCCTGACGCTGCACCGTCTTCGCGCCGACGCGGGTTACGGCGACGAGGTACTGCTGACGGCGCCCGTCAAAAACGGGCCGGATTACGTCGTGCGCTGCATCTTGCCGTCTGTCCCGGACAGGGCGGCAAGCGGGGATTGTCAGCGTGATATCAAGGTCGGCAGAGATCTTAGTGTTCTCTACCGCTTCTCAAGCAGCCATTTGAATGACTGGCAACATATTGATGCCGCTATCCGCACCTTTGTGGAAGCGCGTCTTATGAACCGTTCTGCGACAAGTCCCTAAAATGCTCCCCTGCCAGCGAAATAAACGATTCATCATAAACGGATTGGTAACGCCCAATCAGTAAATTCCAAAGACGGGCTGTGCTGCGGGAGGCGTGCCGTCCCAGTGCCGAATATCCGAATGCCAAATAACTGAAATGCAAGCGAAGAGTGGAATAGTGTCAAGGTCAGTCTCCTCCGTATCACCGTCCCGATCCGGCAGCTTTTTTGCAAAGCTCATGGCGATCCTTTCGGTGGCCCTCACGGTCGTCCTGGTCGATTCGGTCAGTGCCGAAGCGGAAGCGGCGAATTCGAAATATGCGGGCATCGTCGTCGACGCCAAGACCGGCAACGTTCTCTACAGCGAGAATGCCGACCGGCTGCAATACCCCGCCTCGCTGACCAAGATGATGACCATCTACATGACCTTCGAGGCGCTGGAGCAGGGCCGCATCCGCTTGGATACGCCGGTTCCCTTCTCCGCCCATGCGGCAGCCCAGGCGCCGACCAAGCTCGGCGTTCGTGCCGGCGGCACGATCACCGTCGAACAGGGCATCCTCGGCCTCGTCACCCTGTCGGCCAATGACGCGGCAACCGCGCTCGGTGAAATGCTCGGCGGCGGCAGCGAGGATCGCTTTGCCCAGCTGATGACCGCCAAGGCGCATGCGCTCGGCATGACGCGCACCACCTATCGCAACGCCAACGGCCTGCCGAACACGGCGCAGATGACGACGGCGCGCGATCAGGCCCGTCTCGGCATCGCCCTTCGCCAGCATTTCCCGCAATATTACGGCTATTTCTCCACCCGTGCCTTCAAGTTCGGCACCCGCACGATCCGCAGCCACAACCGCCTGGTCGGTTCGGTGCGAGGCGTCGACGGCATCAAGACCGGATATACCCGCGCCGCCGGCTTCAATCTGGTGAGCTCGGTGCAGGTGGACGGCAAGTCGATCGTCGGTGTCGTGCTCGGCGGCGCCTCGACACCCGCCCGCGACGCCCAGATGCGCAACCTGATCGCCACCTACCTGCCGAAGGCATCGAGCCGCGGCGGATCGTCGGCACTGATCGCCCAGGCGGCCCCTGCCCCTGAGATGATCGTGACGCCTGCTCCGGTCATGCCGCAGAAGGTCCAGCCGCAAGTGGCAAAGACGATCACCGCAGCACAGCCGCCGGTTTCCGCAGCCGCTGCCGATCTCAGCCTGCCGCATAAGGGCCCGCTGCCGGATGCGCGCTATCAGGCTGCCGAGACCGAGGTCGCCTATGCCGAGACCGCTCAGCCGAAATCCGACAATCCGCTGGTAGCCCAGCCGATGCCGGCGCCGACCAAGGTCAAGACCACGACCTTCAAGCAGCAGGCATCGCTCTCCGCGCCGAAGCCGGCACCCGCTTCCATGCGGCCGGAACAGGCCGATACGGCGGTCGACAACGTCACCACTGCTTCGACCACCCCTGCCCCGGCCAGCGCCGCTTCAACCGACAATGGCCCGAGCGGCTGGGTCGTGCAGGTCGGCGTCTCGCCGAGCCGGCAGATGGCGATGGATCTTCTGGAGAGCGCCAAGACCAAGGGCGGCAAGGCGCTGGCCTCGGCAAAGCCCTTCGCCGTCGCCTATGCGGCCGGCGGTGACCAGCTTTACCGCGCCCGCTTTGGCGGTTTCGACGACCAGCGCGATGCTGTCAATGCCTGCAAGGCCTTGAAGAAGGCCGGTATCAAGTGCTGGGCGGCTGCCCAATGAGCTATTCGGTGCTGCCTGCAAGATGGCCGGCGGCATCGGTAACGGCCGGAATCGGTGTTTGCGTTTCCGGCCATCGTTCTTGAACTCGATCAGTATGGCGTACGGGGAAAACAATGGCGATCAATGAGAATGTTCCGGGAATGCCTTCAGACCGCCGCATGGCGGCCAAGGGACGTTCGTCGCTGCATCCGTTGCACGAGGCGGCGATGCGGCTGGCCGAGATCGGCCTGCAGCGGCCGAAGGCGAAGTCTCCGAAGACCCGCGACCTCATCAACCTGCTGCTTTGCCATGGTGCCCGCGCCTGGCGCTATTCCCAGCCCGAAGCCCGCATCCATCTGCATGTAACCTCGCCTGACGGCAGCGCGCCGGTGCAGCTGCGCCTGCGCTGAAGCTTGGTGCCGCCGCCCGGAACCGAACGCGTTTTGGGGCGGCAGAGGTTAAAGCAGGCCAAGATCCGTCAGCTCGCGGCGAAGGTCCGCGGGCATTTCGACGATGCCGGCGCCAAGGCTCATCAGGTCGCGCGGCACGTCGTCCTCTGTGTAATAACGCCAGCCCTGGAAGGGACGCTTCGGCTGCACGGCCGTCTCGATGACCTCCGGGCCGAGCATCAGGCGGCAACGCGAGATGCCCTCGCCGTCGGTGAAGGTCTCGATGCCGAGCAGCTTCTGCCGCGCCTGCACCTGCCCCTTGATCACCCAATAGAGCGAGCCGCCATCGAGCAGCTCCTCCATGCGCTTCGGCACCATGCGCGTCGTGTGCACCGAATGCGGCTCGAGCCCGGCGGCGATGGCGCTGAGCGAGCGTTCCGCCACCCATTCGCGCAGATCGTCTATCGAGTCGGCGCCAACACAGAGTTTGATGAGATGCAATGCCATGCCGCCGTTGAAATCCTTTTGGCGGCAGGCGTCAAGCATCTAAAGCATTCCAGGAGAAGCGCGAAGCGGTTTTCCCAGGCAAAGCGCGAAGCGCTTTTGCCGGGAATTGCGTAAAAACAAAAACTTAGAGCGGTTTTGCGCTTCCGTGAAGCGCTGATCCGCTCTAAGGGCGCGTCCACAAAGTCAGCATTCGACGACATTGACGGCAAGGCCGCCCGTGGAGGTTTCCTTGTATTTCTCGCTCATGTCGTGGCCGGTCTGGCGCATCGTCTCGATACAGGCATCGAGCGGCACGAAATGCTGGCCGTCGCCCTTGACCGCCAGGGATGCCGCAGTGACCGCCTTGACGGCGCCGAGCGCGTTGCGCTCGATGCAGGGAACCTGCACGAGGCCGGCGACCGGATCGCAGGTCATACCGAGATGATGTTCGAGCGCGATCTCGGCGGCGTTTTCGATCTGCTCCGCCGTGCCGCCCATGACGGCGGCAAGGCCTGCGGCCGCCATCGCCGCGGCCGAGCCGACCTCGCCCTGACAGCCGACTTCGGCGCCCGAGATCGAGGCATTGTGCTTGATGATGCCGCCGATCGCCGCGGCCGTCAGCAGATAATCGCGGATGCCGTCCTGGTCCCAGTCTTCGTGGAAATGCTCGTAATAGCGGATCGTCGCCGGAATCACCCCGGCCGCCCCGTTGGTCGGCGCCGTGACGACGCGCCCGCCGGCGGCATTCTCCTCATTGACGGCCATCGCATAGACGCTCAGCCAGTCGTTGGCGAGCAGCGGGTTGACGCGGTTGCTGCGCCACTCCTCTTCCAGCTTGTCGTGAATCCGGCGGGCGCGGCGCTTGACATTGAGGCCGCCCGGCATGATGCCCTCGACCTTGAGGCCGCGCTCGATACAGGAGCGCATCGCCTCCCAGATGCGGTCGAGCCCCTGATCGAGCTCCTCGCGCGAGCGCTGGCTCTCCTCGTTCGCCCGCTTCATCTGGGCGATCGACAGCCCGGAGCGCTCCGCCATGTCGAGCATCTGCCTGGCGGTCGCGAAGGGATAGGGCACGCGCGTGCCGCCGGCCGCATTCTTCCTCGCCCGCATCTGTTCCAGCTCGGTGTCGGTGACGACGAAGCCACCGCCAACCGAATAATAGACGCGCTTGATGAGCAGCCGGCCGTCCCGGTCAAAGGCGGAAAAGACCATGCCGTTGGCATGGCCTGGCAGCGGCTGCTTCTTGTCGAAGATCAGATCAGTCTTCGGCTGGAACTGATAGGCGGGATGTCCCTCGGGCGTGATGCGGCCGGTACGTTCGACCGTATCGATGATGCCGTCCATCCTGTCGGGATCGACGCTGTCGGGCGCCTCGCCCATCAGGCCGAGAATAACGGCCCTGCCCGTGCCGTGGCCGATGCCGGTATGGGCGAGCGAGCCGTGCAGGCTGACCTTGATCGCGACGACCTGCGCACCCGTGGACGGGCGCGGCCATTCGTCCGACAGAATCAGCGCGAGAAACCGGTTGGCGGCCGACATCGGACCCATCGTGTGCGAGCTCGACGGCCCGACACCGATCTTGAAGACATCGAATACCGAGAGAAACATGAATGTGCCTTCTGATTACGAGGATGCAAGCTTAAGCGACGCCGGTTTTCAATCCGTGCGGGTCACCGACATCGCATGCAGCCGGTGCGACATTCCTCTTGAACAGCAGAACGATACATCCGTAAGAACGCCTAAGCCGCGTCTAACACTCTTCCATTGAACCAGCAGCTACGCAAGGCGTGGTGCCGCTTCGACTCCACTGCCCCTCTACCTCTTGACAGCCCCATTCTCGATGACAAGTCATGTCCGCTGCCACGAAAACGGTCTCCTGTTCGTTTGCATTGCTCAAAACGTCAGTCCATCGAAGACCAGCCAGATTGGACAAAGGCTTCAGGCCAATCCGCACTAACCTACTCCATCCAAACAACTTCAATTCCACCTATGTCATCGCCGTGTCAGCGCGCTGCTCAGGCTGTAGGACTAGTCTTTGTAGTGCAATATCGCGCAATCTGCCACGCTCCACTAGCCGATTTGCGTAGTAGGAACAGCTCCTCGTATGTCGCGGGCGTGACATCGCCGGTCGCCTTGATGGTCTCGGTGCCCTTGGTGGCGCTCCGGACGAAAGCCCAGTCGGCGCTGGTTTGCACGACCTCCTTGATTTCATAGGTCATGTCGAATCCGACTTTCTCGAAGACGCCGGGATAGACCATGGCGAGCCTGTCCTTGCCCACTGCCGCCGGCCTGCCGGGAGCCATCAATACGCCGTCATCGGCGTATGTCGCTGTGACGGCGGCGACGTCGGCGCGATTGAACGCGGTCAAGTAGGAAACAGCGGTCGCTTCAACAGCGGCCAGTTCTTCATTAAATACTTCGCTCATCACCATTCCCTCAAATGCCGTGCTCCAAAGCATGGCGCATCACTGTTCAGCTTAAATTCGGCAAGCAGTTGCTTTAAGGATCGAACCTCGTTTGCAAGACCACGGCTTATCGCCATTGTCTCTTCAACCATTACCTCCGGAGATAGTCGTATTGATGTTTTCCGTTATGGATCTGAAGCCGATAGGCGCCAGTTCGTCGATAAAAATAGGAGCCGGCTGCAGAAGTCGCCCGGCTCCTGATGTTGCCTCAATGCTTATCAGCGTTTGAGGATGAGGTTCAGGCCCTGCAGGCTTTCACCGAACTGCTGTAGCCGCCCGCCTTCCTGAATTCGGCCAAGATCGACTGCCGCGTAGCCAAGTCGGCTGACAAGGGCAGCGACCGACTTTCGTGCCTCGGCATCATCGCCGGACACGAAGATAACCCTTCGGCCTTCCGCCTCGCCCGGATCTTCAGCGAGGGTCGCGGCAGGTAGAGTGTTAAAGGCCTTCACGACGCGCGCATTTGGCAAAATCTCGGCTACGATGTCCGATGAAAGTTTACCGTTTAGCTCTGTTGGACTGAAATCACTGAAGTCGATTGCGTTGGTCGCATCGATCACCGTGCGGCCGGACCAGTCGATCTTGTCCGCAAGCTCGGGCACTGTCGTGTACAGGACGGCTAAGATGATAGTGTCGGCCTGCAATGCTTCCGGCAAATCGACAGCCCGGACATGAGGACCAAGCTTTCGGGCCAGTTCCCGCAACGAGGATGCGCCGCGGCTGTTGGTGATCGCCACGTCAATTCCGTTGGCGGCGAAACGCCGCGCTAGAACCGACCCGATGGCGCCCGACCCGATGATAGAGATAGCCATAGTTACTTCCTTTCAAAAATGTGTGTAATTGACACAATTACAATTTTCGCGAATAAATTAACTAGGGATTCTGAAATCACCTCGTTGCGCAATTTCCGCTGCTATGTCCGCCACTGTCACGCATGCCAACTCTGCTTCGAGAGCGGCTTGCGCCTTATCCAAGGTTGGACGCAGCACGTTTTGGATGTTTCGCCCAACCACGCAGACGCTGTTTGGTGGCGAGCGATGCATGGAAAACAATTCGCTGTCCTCGACCGCGCGATAAACATCCAACAACGCAATGTGGGACGGCTTGCGAGCCAGCAATGCCCCACCGCCAGCGCCGAGCTGCGCGGTGGTGAAACCTGCATCGGCCAGCCCCGACAACAAAGACCTGATAACGGTCGGATTTGTATTCGCACTGAACGCCAGATCCTCCGAACGCACGGGCCGTCCCTCGTTGATCGCCAAGATCGCGAGAGTATGGACGGCGACGACGAAGCGAGTACTGGTAGGCAAGGTCCATCCTTTCGTTAGTGCGTTAGCGACTTACATACAGATCCGAGTGATATGTCAAGGTACTCGTCGGAGTCATTGCAGCATTTCGATGCATATGTAAGGTGGCCGCACTTCATGCGGAGACTGAATCACTGATGACGACGGCGGACTATATCGCTCTGGCCTTCTTTGCCTGTGTCTGGATGGGCTATTCCTGGCTGCTGAAGGGCCGCACCTTTTTCGGTCGCACAAGCCTCACCCATGCGATGACCGAGCGGCGGCGCGAGTGGATCTACAATTCGCTGCGCCGCGACCTGAAGATGATCGACACGCAGATCATGGCCGGCCTGCAGAACGGCACCGCCTTCTTCGCCTCGACGTCGATCTTCGCGATAGGCAGTTGCTTCGCCTTGCTGGGCGCCACCGAAAAGGTCGATGCGGTCTTCGCCGACCTGCCCTTCGTCTTCCATGGCGGCCACGGCGCCTTCGAGATGAAGGTCGGCGGACTGGCGGCACTCTTCGGCTATGCCTTCTTCAAATTCGGCTGGTCCTATCGGCTGTTCAACTACTGCACCATCCTGTTCGGCTCGATCCCGATGCTGCGCGACGCCGAGGGCGACATGATCGCCGCCGAGCGAGCAGCCGAACGCGTCATCCGCATGAATGTCATTGCCGGCAGCAATTTCAACGAGGGCCTCAGGGCGATCTTCCTGTCGATCGGCTATCTCGGCTGGTTCATCAACCCCTATGTCTTCATGACGACGACAGCGATCGTCATCTTCGTGCTGGCGCGGCGGCAGTTCTTTTCGCAGGCGCGGCTGGCGATCATGGATGCCGGTCCGTCATCGAATCTCCACCTTTCCGCTCTCCGCCGCGACATGCCGTCGAGCGACGGACGTGATTTGCCCGAGGGACTGTGATGACATTGCCTGCAATCGAAACCGATGCGGCGGCAAGACCGCCGCGCATCGGCCTGTTGGACACGGCGCGCGGTGTCGCGCTGATCGCCATGGCCAGCTACCATTTCAGCTGGGATATGGAGTTCATGGGTTATCTCGCGCCGGGTACGGCCGAGACAGGCTGGCTGAAGATCTATGCCCGGGCGATCGCCACGACCTTTCTCTTCATCGTCGGCATCAGCCTGGTGCTGTCGAGCAAGCCGGAGATCCGCTGGCCGTCCTTCTGGAAGCGTTTCGGCATGATTGCCGCAGCGGCCGCTGCGATCTCGATCGCGACGCGCATCGCGATGCCGAACGAGTGGATCTATTTCGGCATCCTGCATTGCATCGCGGTGCTGACGCTGATCGGCATCGTCTTTTTGAGGCTGCCGCTCGCCTTCACGCTGATCGCCACGCTGGCGCTCCTTGCCGCCTGGCTTACCGACAATTTCGGCACGCCCGGCCTGCTGCGGTCATCCTTCTTCGATCCGAGATATCTGGCCTGGATCGGGCTGGCCGCGATGCCGGAACGGTCGAATGATTATGTGCCGCTATTTCCCTGGGCAGCGCCGTTTTTCGCGGGACTGAGTTTTGCCTCGATCGCCGTCAGAACCAAGCTGCTGCATCGGCTTGCCGCTATCGGCACCGGTTCCTGGTGGCCGGCAAAGCTCGGCCGCCACAGCCTTGCCTTCTACCTCGTTCACCAGCCGGTGCTGATCGGCATCGCTTACGGGCTTTCCCTTCTCGTCCCGCCGCCGAAACCGGATCCGGCCGAAACTTACCTAAAGCAATGCAACTCCACTTGCGTCATGCAACAGGGCGAATCGCTTTGCCGCAGCTTTTGCCAGTGCACGCTGGAGAAATTGCAGGCCCAAAGCCTGTTAATTCCGCTGCAGGCGAACGAGATCGACGTCGAGAAGGATGAGCGGATCCAGATGATCGCCGGCGAATGCAGCGCCGAGGTCGAGCCTGCGCCACAGCCGCAGCAATGATCAGGTGGTGACGCCGATTTCGGCGAGGCGGCCGAGGCAGGCCTCTTCGATATTGTCGAGTTCCACCAGCGTGTCGTCGATATCCTTGCGCTTCTGACGCAGGTCATCGCGCTTCTCGTCGACGCGCTTCATCAGCAGCTTCAACTGACCGAGTTCGCCCGGCGGCTCCTTGTAGACCTGGATGATCTCGCGGATTTCCGCAATGGTGAAGCCGATGCGCCGGCCGCGCAGGATTTCCGCGATAAGCCGTCGGTCGGCCTGGCGGAAGAGACGGGTGCGCCCTCGCCGTTCCGGATGGATCAGTCCCTCGTCCTCGTAGAAGCGGAGCGTGCGCGTCGAGACACCGAATTCGCGCGTCAACTCCGTTATGCTATAAAACTTGTTCACCAGCATGTGTTCCCCGTCATGAACCGGCAATAATATTGACTTTTACGTAATAGTCAATTTTGACGGCCGGTCAAATGCCGAACCACCATGTGGCGATGCCGAGAAAAGCGAAGAAGCCGGTACAGTCGGTCACCGTCGTCACGAAGACCGACGAGGCGATCGCCGGGTCGGCGCCCACCTTGTCGAGCAGCAGCGGCAGCAGGATGCCGGCAAGGGCCGCTGCCATCAGATTGATGATCATCGCCGCCGCGATCACCCCGCCGAGCTGATAGTCGTGGAACCAGGTGCCGGCGATCAAGCCCATGATCGTCGCGAAGACGATGCCGTTGAGGATGCCGACACCCGCCTCCCTGCGGATGATGCGGCCGGCATTGTAGATGTCGAGATCGCGGGTGGCGAGCGCCCGCACCGTCACCGTCATCGTCTGCGTGCCGGCATTGCCGCCCATCGAGGCGACGATCGGCATCAGCACCGCAAGGGCGATCATCTTCTCGATCGAGGCGTCGAACAGGCCGATGACGCTGGCCGACAGCATTGCCGTGGCGAGATTGATCAAAAGCCAGAGGAAACGCGAGCGCGCCGTCGACAGCACATTGTCCGACAGCTCTTCGTCACCGACGCCGCCAAGGCGCTTGATGTCCTCGTCCGCCTCCTCATGGATGACGTCGACGACGTCGTCGATGGTCAGCACGCCGACCAGCCGGCCGTTCTCGTCGACGACGGCGGCCGAGAGAAGGTCGTACTGCTCGAAGAGTTGGGCGGCCTCCTCCTGGTCCATCTCGGCCGGCACCGGATGGTTGGTCTCGCGCATGATCTGCTCGATCTTCGTCTGCCGTTTGGTGCGCAGGATCTGGTCGAGATCCACGGCGCCGAGCAGCTTGAAGGTCGGATCGATGACGAAGATCTGCGAGAAGGAATAGGGAAGATCCTCCTCGTCGCGCATGTAATCGATCGTCTGTCCCACAGTCCAGAACGGCGGCACGGCGACGAATTCCGTCTGCATGCGGCGACCGGCCGAGCTTTCGGGATAGTCGAGCGCCCGGCGCAGCCGCACCCGCTCGGTAAACGGCAGTTGCGCCAGGATTTCTTCCCGGTCTTCCTTGTCGAGATCTTCGAGAATGTAGACGGCGTCGTCCGAATCGAGATCGCCGATCGCGGCGGCAATCTGCTCGTTCGGCATCTGGTCGACGATCTCGCGGCGGATCGCCTCGTCGACTTCGGTCAGCGCCGTCATGTCGAAATCGTCGCCGAGCAGGCGCACCAGCGCCAGGCGCTGATCCGGCTGGATCGCTTCCAGCAGGTCGCCTATTTCGGATTCATGCAGGCGGGCAACGTTCTGGCGCAGGAACAGCGTGTCGCGGTCGGCGATCGCGGCGCCGACCAGCGCCAGGAAATCGCTGCGGACATTGCCGTCCTCGTCGTAGATATCGGCTCCCTCGTCGTCGGGACGCCTGCGGATGCGGTCTTCCCCATCGGTCGTCGTCATCTGCCGCCCTCGCATCTGGTTCGAATTTCAACGACTACAGCGCCACATTCGCGAATGTCGGCGGAAAACATATTGTCAACAAGCAGATAAGCAAATCCCCGCGCGAGGTTCCCGCGGTCGGAATTCATGGTTCCTGCTAGCCCAAAGCATCCCTGCCGTAAAGCCGCAAACCTGCCTCTTGATGACAATGCCCGCGGCCGGCGATAGTTTCGCCATGCATCCGAGCCGAGGAACACCGCCCCATGCCAATTCGCCCGATCCTGCGCTATCCGCATCCTGGTCTGAAGACCGTCTGCGCGCCGGTGACAGTCTTCGATTCGTCGCTTGCCGGGCTTGCCGACGACCTGCTGGCGACGATGCGCGCCGCTCCCGGCGTCGGCATCACCGCCGCTCATATCGGCGTCTTCAGCCGTGTGACGGTGCTGGAACTCGACAAGACCGACGGCGTGCGGCTCTACGTCAACCCGGAGATCACCTGGTTCTCGAAGGAGACGATGACCCATGCCGAAGGCAGCGTCTCGATGCCGGGAGCAACCGACGAGATCACGCGCCCGCGCTCGATCCGCTTCCGCTATCAGGACGCCGAGGGCAACATGCACGAGGACGTCGCCGAAGATTTTCTCGCCATCTGCATCCAGCACGAGGTCGACCAGCTCGACGGCATTTTCTGGCTGCAGCGCCTCTCGCGGCTGAAACGCGACCGTCTCGTCAAAAAATGGGAGAAAGTGCAAGCCTGACGATCAGGGCCGACAAATCGGCCTCCCGCGCCGAACCATTCGCCATTGCCGGCGTTTCCCGCAAAGAAACCCAGCGATTTCCCGCAAAAAGGAGCGACTGCAATGGCAAGGATCGGTGACAAGCCCCCGATTTCACGCGAAGGTCCCAAGCCTTTTGATGAAAAGGCAGAGCTTTCCCGTGAAGAAGATTATCGCGACCTCGAGGAACGCAATCTCGACGACGGCTGGCCGTACGCCGACGGCACCGGCGCCGACCCGGCCAACCGCCCCTATGGCGAGACGGCCGCAAATTTCGACAGCGACCCCAACAGAGGCTTCCGGATCGACGGCACGGATGAAGACGGCAATGAGAACCGTCTGAAGGACTCGCTGCGGGCCGACACCATCGACCGCGATGAAAGCGACGAACTCGAAGCACGGGTGAACGATCATCTCGAAGCTATTCCCGAGGTCGACATCAACAGCATCGAGGTTCATGCAGACGGACACGTCATCACCCTGGAAGGTTCGGTGGAGACGATCGGCATTGCCCGCAAGGTCGAACTCAGTGCGCTTTCGGTCGACGGCGTCCGCCATGTCCGCAACAGACTGCAGCTGACCGGCGTCGACGCGCATATCCCGAACGAAGACTGATCAGGCATCAGAAACGATAGTCGGCGGAGGGCGGCAATGCCTTCCGTCGCCGCGGTCTGTCCTTTGCAACATTACCAAAAGTTAACAATTACAGATTGCATCGCAATGTGTGTTCGGCGATGCGGTATTTTATGATTTTGCTTAGGCGGCTGGCGTAACGCGAACGTCAATTTCGGTGACAACACTGTGATTTCATTTGGACAAAAGGTCGCGGCTGCGCCGCCGTTCCATCACAAAATTGCCTGAATTGCGGCGCGAACTTGGATGCGCCAGGGGTTGGTTTTATGTTGTGAAATTCAACAGCAGATTGAGGAGATAAACCCATGCGCATCAAATTTGCCCTTGCCGCGTCCCTGTTCGCCGTCAGCCTTGCAGGCGCCGCCTTCGCCCAGCCGACCTATTCGGACGACTATACCAACGATAGCGACGGCTTCTCACCGAGCCCGATGGCCAAACCCGCCCCTGTTCGCTACACGAACCGTAAGGCCCCGGCCTATTCCAGCGACTACACCAACGACAGCGACGGCTTCGCCCCGAGCGCCATGGCCGCCCCTGCCGTCGACAAGACCGCCACGGCGAGCATCGCTCCCCTGCCCCCATGCCATAGCATGATTGGCCCGAAGGGCTCTCACACCAAGGGTGCCGACAGCGGCGCCTCCCGTACCGAAGCGTGCCGCGCCACGCATTGATCCAACGAGAAGGGGCCGGAAAATCGGCCCCTTCCTGTTAATCCGCTTCCATTGCCTCAGAACACGAATGGAACGAGCCGGTAACGGGTCCTGGCCATGAAGGCGGTATAGGCGGGATCCTCTTTGAGCAGACGTTCCTCCGCCAGAAGGCGCAGACATTGCGCGGCAAGAGCCGTCACATAAATGGCGAAATTCAAGATCGCCGGATTGGCCAGGAAAAAGCTGACATGCGTCATCAAATAGCCCGCATACATCGGGTGGCGGACAAACCTGTAGGGGCCGCCGATCTTGACGCCACGATTGGCCGGCACCAGACCGAAGCTTCGCCGCAATACCAGCTTTGCCGATATTTGCAGGATGAAGCCGAGGCACATCACTACTCCACAGAGCCAAAGCGGTACAAGCGGCTCCAACGTCGTTGGCGAGACGAGCAGTGGGAAGAGCGTGCCGATGGCGGTGACAGTCCAGTCATAGACCCGTAGGGACGCATTCCTCGTCGGTCGGCGGGTCAGGATCAGAAAGGCGGCGGCTCCTTCCGAAACGATCAGCAGGCCATCGATGATCGCCCTGTTTCCCTGCATCTGGGGCAAGATACGCATGACGATCGCAACGAATAAATAGCAGATCAGGACCTTTTCGACGATATCCAGAACGAAATGGATATCGAGAAACGACCAGTTTGCCGCTGCTTTTTTTTTCATATTCCGCAAGACTTCCACATCATAAGATGTTGCAAGCTATATCTGCGTTGTCGATAATTATGGGTTAAGGCGTTCGCTCATATCTGAGGGAGCGGCGGTTGTTGCTTTGCCGATTCTGACTGCAGAGCGCCGCAGCAATGACAGGCCGGATCGGCGTCAGCTTTCGCGCACCGTTTCACCGAAAACCGCCTCGAAGGCGGTGCGCAGCCGGATATCGACATCGGCCATCATCACCGGCAAGCCGAGATCGACCAGGCTGGTCACGCCATAGGCCGAGATCCCGCAGGGCACGATGCCGCCGAAATGATCGAGATCGGGATCGACGTTGAGCGACAGTCCGTGGAAGGTCACCCATTTCCGCAGCCTGATGCCGAGGGCGGCGATTTTGTCCTCGGCCATCGTTCCATCGGCAAGCAATGGCTTTTCCGGCCGCCGCACCCAGACGCCGACGCGATCTTCACGCCGCTCGCCACGCACATTCATCATGTCGAGCGTGCGGATGACGACGTCCTCGAGGGCGGCGACGAAGGCGCGCACGTCCTGGCGCCTGCGTTTCAGGTCGAGCATGACATAGGCGACGCGCTGGCCGGGTCCATGATAGGTATATTCACCGCCGCGCCCCGTCGCAAAGACCGGGAAACGGTCAGGCTGGACGAGATCCCCGGCATTGGCGCTGGTACCGGCGGTATAGAGCGGCGGATGTTCGACGAGCCAGACGAGCTCGTCGCCGCCGTCTGATATCACCGCCACCTCGCGCTCCATCGTCTCCACCGCCTCCTCATAGGCAACGAGGCCGTCGGCGATGCGCCAGCGCACCGGGCGGGTACCAGGATTCGGGAGCATGGAGAATTCGAGATCGGTGCGCAGCATGGCCATTCCTTGCCGCTCTCCCCGAAATGCCTGATAAAAAGGGGCGGCAGGGGACCTATATGGACCCGTTTCAGGGCCAATTCAAATGCTGTGACCGGTTTTGAAAAAAACTGTCACATCGCCCTTGTGCACCCCAAATCCTTTTGCTACATGCTGCCCCGCCGACGCAAATCGGCACCTACCACGATGCGGTCGTGGCGGAATTGGTAGACGCGCAGCGTTGAGGTCGCTGTGGGGCAACCCGTGGAAGTTCGAGTCTTCTCGACCGCACCATCTCCCTTCAGGGAAACGCTTTCGAAGCGACGATTTCGATTTCTCCTCGACGCTATTTGCGGTTGCTCGGCTTGATCGGCCGGCCGTCGCATGGTTGATGGCGTCATCCCCGTCACGAATCGGCCGCCATGTCAGAGCATCCAGCCCATCAAAACTCCCTGCAGGGCATGGCGATCATGTCCGGCGCCATGCTGATCCTGCCGACCATGGATGCCATCGCCAAATATATGGCGACCTTCGAGGCGATGTCGCCGGGTCAGGTAACCTTCTACCGATTCTTCTTCCAGATCGCCTGCACCCTGCCGATTCTCCTCGGCCTTTTCGGACTGAAGGCGCTTTCGGCCAAGCGGCCATGGATGAACCTGCTGCGCGGCGTGCTGCATGGCGCCGCCAGCCTGCTTTTTTTCGTTGCCGTCAAATACATGCCGCTTGCCGACGTCTTCGCCATCTATTTCGTCGAGCCCTTCATGCTGACGGCCATGTCGGCGCTGTTCCTCGGGGAGAAGGTCGGTTGGCGGCGCTGGATGGCGATCGTCGTCGGTTTCGGCGGCGCGATGATCGTCATTCAGCCGAGTTACGAAATATTCGGCCTAAAGGCGCTGCTGCCGGTCGCCTGCGCCTTTCTGTTCTCACTCTATCTTTTCCTCAACCGCGCCATCGGCGAGGCCGATTCGCCGCTGACTATGCAGACGATGGCCGGCATCGGCGGAACGGTTTTCATGGCCGCCGCCCTTCTCGTCGGCAGCGGTTCCGGCAATGCCGATTTCGCCGTCTCCCTGCCCGGCTCCGGCCTTGGTCTTGTCCTGCTTCTCGCGCTGGGTTCGATCTCCGGATATGCGCATATGCTGATCGTCCGGGCTTTCCGGCTCGCGCCGCTGTCGCTGCTTGCGCCGTTCCAATATTTCGAGATCATCTCGGCGACCGTTCTCGGCTATGCGCTGTTCAACGATTTCCCGAACTTTTCCAAATGGGTCGGCATCTTCATCATCGTCGCATCGGGCCTGTTCATCATCTGGCGCGAGCGGCTGCAGGCACGATCGCTAAAATCCTCCTGATCCCGGGAAGATGGGATTAACTCCGCTTCTTGAGGGATCGTCAATTCGCAGACGGTAAAACTGTACCCGGCTTCATGATGAAGCCTGGAGCTAAAACATGAGCGAATTCCGTCTCGCTTTCCCGGCCTGTGTGGTGGCCGGCAAGCATCGGCTGACAGCCGAAGATATAGTCCTGTTGCGCAAACATGCTTTCCCGGAGGGAATCCGGACATCCGACGATGTCGTGGCGATGTTGGCGCTCAACAATTCCTGCCCTGAAAAATGCGCCGCCTGGAACATCTTCTTCGTCGAGCAACTCGCCGGCTTCATCGTCCATTACACCTATCCGCAAGGCTCGCTCGACGAAATCAACGTCGCCTGGATCATGCGCATGTTCACGACCGATGGTGTCGTCAACTCGGCGCTGGAACTCGAGCTCATTCTCCATGTGATGGAGCTTTCGGCCGATGTCCCGGGTAAATTGCGAGCGCTGGCACTGGATCAGCTACGCCTGGCGATCACCGACAATATCGGTGGCTACAAGCTGTCGCGCGCCGTCGATCGCCGGGGCATTACCCGCCAGGATGTCGATTTCGCCATGCGCATCTTCAGAAGCGTCGCTGAAGGCGGTGTCATCCCCGTCTCCGCGGTCGAATACGGCGTGCTCCAGCAGATCGATCAGGCGACGCTGCCCGGCGCCAATCACCCGCATTGGGCCGGCATCATGGCTGCCGCCGAGCTGCGCGACTATGCCGAGCCGCGGCGCAGCCGCTGGCTGCGCATCGTCGACGAGGAACCCGTCTCGGAAGCGGCCGTCGCCTGAAGCTCCTCAAGCCTGCCACTCCTCAAGCATGATTGTGCGTTCCGGTGTTTTGTGCGTAAAACTCCGGAACGCATTTCTGGGTGGAGTCTCGATGTTCAAGAAAATCCTGATCGCGAATCGCGGCGAAATCGCCTGCCGCGTGATCAAGACTGCGCGCCGCATGGGCATTTCGACCGTCGCGGTCTATTCGGATGCGGACCGGGACGCGCTGCATGTCGAGATGGCCGACGAGGCCGTGCATATCGGCCCTGCCGCCGCCTCAGAGAGTTACCTGGTTGCCGAAAAGATCATCGCCGCCTGCAAGGCGACCGGCGCCGAGGCGGTGCATCCCGGTTATGGCTTCCTGTCCGAGCGCGCCTCCTTCTGCGCCGAGCTGGAAAAACAGGGCATCGTCTTCATCGGCCCGAAGCCGAAGGCCATCATGGCGATGGGCGACAAGATCGAATCGAAAAAATTCGCCAATGCCGCCGGCGTATCCACCGTGCCAGGCCATCTCGGCGTCATCGAGGATGCCGCCCATGCGGAAGTGATATCGGGCGGCATCGGTTATCCCGTCATGATCAAGGCATCGGCCGGCGGCGGCGGCAAGGGCATGCGCATCGCCTGGAATGAGGCGGAGGTGCGCGACGGTTTCGAGCGCGCCCGCTCCGAGGCGAATAGCTCCTTCGGCGACGACCGCGTCTTCATCGAGAAATTCATCGTCGAGCCGCGCCACATCGAGATCCAGGTGCTGGCCGATGCGCATGGCAAGGTCGTCTATCTCGGCGAACGCGAATGCTCGATCCAGCGGCGGAACCAGAAAGTGGCGGAAGAGGCGCCCTCGCCCTTCCTCGACGAAAAAACCCGCAAGGCGATGGGCGAACAATCGGTGGCGCTGGCCAGAGCCGTCGATTACCAGAGCGCCGGCACCGTCGAATTCATCGTCGACCGCGACCGCAACTTCTATTTCCTCGAAATGAACACCCGCCTGCAGGTCGAACATCCCGTCACCGAACTGGTCACCGGCATCGATCTCGTCGAGCAGATGATCCGTGTCGCCGCGGGCGAGCCGCTTGCCCTCGCCCAGGACGATATCAGGCTCGACGGCTGGGCGATCGAAAGCCGGCTCTATGCAGAAGACCCCTACCGCAACTTCCTGCCCTCGATCGGCCGCCTGACGCGCTACCGCCCGCCGGCCGAAGGCCGCACCGGCAATGTCGTGGTCCGCAACGATACCGGCGTTTTCGAGGGCGCCGAGATCTCGATGTATTACGATCCGATGATCGCCAAACTCTGCACCTGGGCGCCGACGCGGCTGGAGGCGATCGAGGCCATGGGCCGGGCGCTCGACGGCTTCGTCGTCGATGGCATCGAGCACAATGTCCCGTTCCTGTCGGCGCTGATGAAACATCCGCGCTGGCGCGAGGGCCGGCTTTCCACGGGCTTCATTTCAGAGGAATATCCCGACGGCTTCGCGCCGATGAAACCGGACAGGACGGAAGAGGCTGTGCTGGCTGCCATTGCGCTATCCGCCTGCCTGATCGAGGCGAACCGGCGCGAGCGTTTCGCCGATCGCTTGCGCGCCGCATCGGGCGCACTGCGCGAGCACTGGGTGGTCAAAACAGGCGACAGCCATGTCTCCGTCCGATTGCTCGACGGCCTCGTCACCATCCCCTTCGATATGGAGATGGCGATGGAGGGCGAAAACATCAGCGTTGTCACCGATTGGAGACCCGGTGATCCCGTCTGGAGCGGCAAGGTCGGCGGCCGGGATATCACCGCACAGATCCGCCCCGTGCTCAATGGGCTGCGCATCGACTGGCAGGGGCTTTCGGTGACGGCCAAAGTCTTTTCGCCGCGTCATGCCGAACTCGAACGGCTGATGCCGGTGAAGCTGCCGCCCGATACCTCCAAGCTGCTGCTCTGCCCGATGCCCGGCCTCGTCGTGTCCATCGCAGTCGCCGAGGGCCAGGAGGTCAAGGCGGGTGAGACGCTTGCGATCGTCGAGGCGATGAAGATGGAAAACGTGCTGCGCGCCGACCGCGATCTCATCGTTTCGAAGATCAATGCCGCGGCCGGCGAAAGCCTGGCCGTCGATGCCGTGATCATGGAATTCGCCTGAGAGCAAAAGACCGCCGGGCCGTTTTCGCTTGAGCGCGGCTTGCTGGCCATGCCAAGGTCAGCCCCAATAAAATTGTCAGGGAGATTGTGAAAATGGACGTTCGCGCCGCCGTAGCCGTTCAGGCCGGAAAACCGCTCGAAGTGAT
>NZ_LFIO01001136.1 GCF_001187535.1 Rhizobium ecuadorense | reverse complement strand
GGTCTAACCGCTTTTCGACGTCACGTTTGCGCCAGCAGCGGACATCGTGGCGTCGCAAACTTTTTCTATTTCTCCGTCGATTTGATCACGACCGCCAGGGATATTGTCAATGGGATGGGAAGCACTGGAGCAATGGGGTGAAGGTGCGGTCCGCATCGAACCACTTGCCGGTGGAGTCGCCAACGACGTGTGGAGCGTTCGCATCAATGGGCAGATCGCGGTCGGTCGTTTCGGCTCCAGGACCGACGCTGACCTCGCCTGGGAAACCGAGCTGCTCCAACATCTCGACCGTGAAGGCTGTCTCTTATACACATCTCCGAGCC
>NZ_LFIO01001219.1 GCF_001187535.1 Rhizobium ecuadorense | reverse complement strand
GCCTGCCACGACCATCCTTTCGGTGATCGTGGCGGTTCCTGCGGCCTACGCGTTTTCGCGCTTCACCTTCCCGGGCCGGAACTTTCTGTTCTTCGCCGTCTTGCTTCGCAATATGTTTCCGGCTGTGATCTTTCTCGTGCCGCTCTTCATCCTGATGCGCGCGATCGGGCTGGTGAACACGCATGGATCGCTCATTCTCACCTACCTCACATTCGGCCTGCCGCTGGCAATCTGGCTCCTCAAGGGCTTCTACGACAACATCCCGGTGCAGCTCGAGCAGGCGGCGCGGATCGACGGAGCGACGCGGTTCCAGGCCTTTGTCC
>NZ_LFIO01001466.1 GCF_001187535.1 Rhizobium ecuadorense | reverse complement strand
GTATTCCAGCGGTCGAAGAGCTTGGCGATTTCCGGCTCGCTTGTCGGCGCACAGGTTGCGATTTCGGTAGCCGCCGCGGCCGACTGGACCTGTACGAAACCGAGAACGAGGGCGGCAGCAATGATGGTACGCATTTTGACTTTCCTATGTGGCGGTTCCGGCGGACATCGCATCGGTCAACCGCATGACCAGCAATTTAAGTATCCTGTGCTGCCGCCTCATCTGCCGGGTGGCTTCGATCCGATCTGCCGAACGGCATAGATGACATTCCCACCGGAATGACTATCGTGCCGGCGTCATTCATCTTCGGAGCAGTCCTGTTC
>NZ_LFIO01000213.1 GCF_001187535.1 Rhizobium ecuadorense | reverse complement strand
ACCGACGGTCGTTGCAACCTGGGAAAACCGTACGCAAATCATCGAAATCATGGGCATCGCGCTGCAGACGAGCCAAGAATTTCAACATCTTTGGAAAAGCAGCGGCGGAACGGGCCGGCTCAGTCAAGACGATACGGACAAGTTGGTCGAACTGCTCCGCCAGATCGGCAACCTGAATGAAATGCTCATGCGATTGGCCTGAAAGGCGTCGATACCCAAGTAACAGCGCCACGCATTTCCGAGACGTCAAAACTCCCATGGTGAGATCAATTGGAGACCTGTGGTCGCAAAATCGCCCAGATTTCGCGTCGCAAGTCGCCCAC
>NZ_LFIO01001225.1 GCF_001187535.1 Rhizobium ecuadorense | reverse complement strand
CAGCCGCCCGACTTTTAAACACCGAAAAGAAAATTCCTTTCAAAGTTTCGCATCTCGATGCGGGCGATTACTTCGATAAATTTGCCGTCGACATTGATCAGTATCTGGCCGATCTAACAAAGGATTCTGAGATTAGTGCGGAGGAGTATGCGGCACTGGGCAGTTTGATTGCCAGTACGGCCAATAGGAACTTCGATCTCAAGCAATTAACCAACGGGCACGATTTTTACTCGGCTTTAGGTGCTTCGTTGAGAGGTGATATTGGAGATCGCAAGCAGGCGCAAACGTTCGGCAATGAATGCGAAATTCATATCCGCCTTAGC
>NZ_LFIO01000923.1 GCF_001187535.1 Rhizobium ecuadorense | reverse complement strand
GTCGATCGTCATCCAGAACGGCTTGCTCGAAGGTTTTTCCGCCGATAGCCGCCGCGTCTTTGCCGGCAGCCTCGAAAGCGCCTCCGTGAATTTGGGCCCCGTCACCGCCGGCATCATGCCGCTGATGACCTTCTTTTCGGCGGTCGCCGTCATCGTCTGTCTCAACCAGCTGATCTATCGCACGTCCGTCGGCCGCGCCTTCCGGGCAACCTCGGACGATCCGGTGACAGCAGGGCTGATGGGCATCCGGCCGCAATTTATCTTCGCCATGGCGACGGGACTTGCCATGGTCGTGGTGACGATCGCGGCTCTCTACCTCGGGAC
>NZ_LFIO01001378.1 GCF_001187535.1 Rhizobium ecuadorense | reverse complement strand
GCTTGATAAGCTTGATTGCGACCAATCCCCAATCTCTCTGCCGCCTCCTCGACGCTGGATGTTTCGCGTCTGTCTTCATGCTTCGTCATCATCGGGCAGTCCTTTCTTGTGTTCGTAAGAAACTTGACAGCTTCAGTTCTGCTTGACAAGCACTTTCTACTGATCGTAAGAAATAGGACGAAAGGGGATCACAGATGACAAATGAACAGAAGCGGATTGGCCGCCCGATAAAGGAAGCCGAGCCCGGCAAGCGGGTTTCATTGGTCCTCAAGGTCACGGCGGCCATAAAGTCGAAACTGGACAAGGCGGCGCGTGAAGTGGGGC
>NZ_LFIO01001215.1 GCF_001187535.1 Rhizobium ecuadorense | reverse complement strand
CCATCAAGGCGAATGGATCCTCTGACGGTCGGCCAGATGCCCATCATCGCCCGCGCCAGCGACGACTTACCCGAGGCACTGTAACCAATGACCCCAAGCGCGCTCCCTGCCCTTAAGCCGAAGCTGACATCGGAGATGACCAGGCGCTGGCCAGCCGGTGGTCCGCTCGCCAGGCCCTCAACAGTGACTTGCTTGGTAGGAGCCGCGAGCGCAAGCGGGGCTGGAATCTCAGGAATGGTTTTCAGCAGGCTCGAAAGCCGCGCCCAGCTCTGCTGAGCAGAAACGAAGCCACGCCAATTTCCGATCGCTGCTTCGACAGGCGCC
>NZ_LFIO01001112.1 GCF_001187535.1 Rhizobium ecuadorense | reverse complement strand
CTGGCGCGAATGGGCTGATATCAGCTCGTGGACCGGCCTGTCATCGTTGACCACGTCATCTTCGTAGGGCGCCGACAACTGGTCGAGCTCGTCGCTGCCCACAAGTTCGATGTCCTTGATCCGCACGTTCGGCCGCGCAATGATCTGCTCGAGCACAAGGATGAAATGCCGGGAGACACGGGCAATCAGGGCGCTGTCATAGAGATCCTGTGCATAATCGATCAGCCCGGATGCAGCACCATCCAGACCTGCTTCGATCACCAGGGAAAGCTCGCTGTCGGCGCGCGCGCCCAGGGGCTCCAGATTTGTTGCGTGCCCGGGGAT
>NZ_LFIO01001488.1 GCF_001187535.1 Rhizobium ecuadorense | reverse complement strand
CTTCGAAGCACCGCAGATGATGGTGTTCCGTCCCGGTGACAGGATCACGGTCACCGCCGGGGGCCAAGGTGCAAGGCTGATGGCACTTGGCGGAGCCACACTTTCAGGACCACGCCACATCTGGTGGAACTTCGTCGCTTCTTCCAAGGAGCGTATCGAAGAGGCCAAGGCCGAGTGGCGCGCCCAGAACTGGGGGAAGGGGCGTTTCGATCTCCCGGTTGACGACAGGGATGAGCACATTCCCTTGCCCGATTGATTTTTGCCGATCGGCTTCAATTTGGAGACCAACTGAGAGGGGCGGGTCGGCGCCTTAAACACGAAGGA
>NZ_LFIO01001255.1 GCF_001187535.1 Rhizobium ecuadorense | reverse complement strand
ACATCATGCTCTAACCCTTTAATTTAGAACAGGATGATTTTAGGCCGACCGGGCCTAAAATCATCCTGTTCTAGGCGAAGGTCGACCGGCTATTCAAACAGAATGAGGCTTGCCGGCGTCGGCGGCATCGGTTTGACTGTGACGCCGGCAAGGCCGGCCAGTCTTGCCATCTCGGTCAGCTCACTTTGCGTATAAGCGTCGCCCGCCGGCGTGCCGGCGAGCATTTCCCAGGAGAAGGCCGCCGGAAAAGGCGGCGACACGCGATCTTCGTTCGGCACGAAATCGACCGCAACGATCCGGCCATTCTCTGCAAGGCTCGCGATGATCTTTCGCAGCAGCCCTGCGCATGTCGGCAGATCGAAGTGGTGCAGAAAATTTGGCAGCAGGACGAGATCATAATCTCCGCCCCAGTCGACATCGAAGGCACTGCCGGCGATCGTCCGGTATCGGTCAGCCACGCCGGCTGTTTCCGCATTCTGCCGGGACAGCTCCAACACGGCGGCCCAATCGACGGCGACGATCTCCGCCGATGGAAAGGCCTTGGCAATTTCGATCCCGAAAATGCCTGGACCTGCAGCGATGTCCAAAACCTTTTTGGGAGCCCTCGGCCAGCCGGTGATTTCGCCTGCCAGTATTTTGGCGCTGAGCCCGGTAAAGGAGCCCATGCCGCGCGCAAACTTCAACCAGACGGGATTGTCCGGCGACATGTTCGCCAGCCCGGCCGAACCGCCGTTTCGCACGACGGCGGCCGGATCGCGCAGAAAATTATCCAGTATTTCGGGTGCGGCGACGAACTCGACCGCGGAGCCCATATAGGCCGGCGAATTGCGATCGAGGAACATTCTGGTCGCCGGCGTCATCCGGTACTCCCCGCTCTCCTTTGTCAGGAAACCATGGACCACGAGGTAGTCGCACAGGATGCGCACGCCACGCTCCGCAGCACTTGTCGCCGACGCCAGCGATGCTGCCGTCTTGCCCTCGCCGATATGCGTAAACAGTTCGAGCTCGATGGCCGCCCTGATCGCTGCCGTCTTTCGGCAGGCAAACAGGGCATCGACCACGAGGTCGGGCGACACGGCGCCGGCATTGAAGTCCTCGACGATCGTTTCCATGGTATCCCTCTAGAGTCTCGATCGGTCTGCCTGGCAGCGCCGGCCGCAGGGATTATGCGTACATTCGCATCTTCTACAAGACTTACCACGCTAACCCGATCGGGTGCCCCGACGGCCGACCGGGATCGTTCCATCACGGTCGCAATCCTCGCCCTACGACTGTTGCAGCCCGTAAAGCAGCGGCATCAGGCCTGCCAGCGCCTTGAAGCGTTCCCATGACTTGGAGGAGGGCTTCGTCCAACCGGTTTCGGCAAGTCCGGAGAGACGCGGGAATACAAGACGGTCGAACACGGCGCGGTCCGTCATCGGTTCCGACCAGATGCAGGCCTGGATGCCGAGGAGCTTCTGCTTCTGCGCCGCCGTCCAGCCACTGAGCGGATCGAAATTGTAGAGTTTTTCCGCGTCCGAGGTTCCCGCCCAGCTGGCGCCCGGCTCGTCCCAGTCCGGCCGCAGCGCCATGTCGAGGTAATAGACCTGGCCGGGGCAGACGACCATGTCGTAGCCGCGTTCGGCGAGTTCCGCCGAGACCTCGACATTGCGCCAGCTGCAGAGATAGCTCTTCGCTTTGTCGATGACATCGCCGTGCGCCGCCTCTTCCCAGCCGCCGGTGATGCAGCCCTTGCTCGCCAGGAAACGCTGGACGCGCTCCAGGAATTCCGCCTGCAGGATGGCAGCACCCGAGCCGTGGATGTCGTCGGCGCCATGGGTGTTGGTCACGACGTTCAGCCGCTTGGCATGCGCCTCGGCAACCGCGTCGCCGGCAACGCTGCGCAGGCGATCGAGTGCTGCCGGCGAGCCGGACCACGCGCCGAGCGGCACCTCGTCGGCGCCGAGATGGATCACCTTGAACGGAAAGAGCTCGATGAGTTCCGTCAGGATGGTCTCGACGATCTCGTAGGTCTTCTCAAGGGCGGGATTGATGCAGTTGTCGGGAAAGCCCTGAACCGAATAATAGCTGCCGAGTTCGGCCGGATCGCGCAGCTCGGGTATCGCCTGCTGCATGGCGTAGCAATGGCCGGGCATGTCGATCTCCGGCACGATCTCGACGCCGAAGCTCTTTGCCTCGCCGACGATGTCGCGGATGACCGATTTGGGATAATAACCGCCCGTCCGCGCCGGGCTGGAGCCGAGCAACGGCGGCACGGCAAGGCCGTGGCCGCGCCAAGCGCCGATCTCGGTCAGGGCGGGATAGGCGTCGATCTCGACGCGCCAGGCCTCGTCGTCGGAAAGGTGCCAGTGGAAGCGGTTGAGCTTGTTCCAGGCCAGCACCGCGATCAGCTTCTTGACCTCGGCGGCGCCGTAGAACTGGCGGGCGACATCAAGATGCAGGCCGCGCCAGCCCATCGCCGGCTCGTCGACGATCTCGCCGGAGGCCGGAAACTGGAAGACCCCGGGATGCAGCTTGGCGCCGCGCCAGATCTGGCCGAGCGTCACCAGGCCGTAGAGAAAGCCGGTGCGGCTGCTCGCCTCGACCGTCAGCCTCTCCTCGTCGAAGCTCAGCCGATAGGCTTCGGCGCCGAAGCCGGCGGCATCCTTCAGGACGACGGGCACTGCGCCTTCCGCCGCGGTGCGCACAATGCCTTCGACGGCGAACAGATGCTGCACCAGTGCCGCGAAACTTTCAGCCGCCGCCTCCCCTTCGCCGCTCTGCGCCTGCGGCGCAAAACCGGCCGGCAGCGGCCGGCGCGAGGCGACCGCCACCTGGTTCGGCCAGGGAATGATCGACACCTGAACCGGCGCGTTGACGGGAACGGGATAGATCTCGGCGCCGCGTTTCAGACCCGCATTGCTGACCGAAGAGCGCGTCGGCTCGATGCCGAGCACGATGGTGCCGCCATCGGAAAGTGCGAGATAGGCGCTGGTCGCGCCGTCTGTCCAATGGCGGAACTGCCAGCTCAGCGCATAGACTGTTATCGTCCAGGTCTCGCCGGCGGCGAGAACGAAATCGGCCGGCGGCTGGAATTCGGTGAAATTGGAGAGCCGCTGCGAGACCGTCGCACCCTCGACCCGCCCGGCCGGATCGACCCGGCCCGGGCCGCTGATGCAGAGCGAGAAGCCCGAGAGCGGCTCGCTGCCGAGGTTCTTGAGGCGCAGGACATAGGAGAACTCCTTGCCGTCGGCCGGCGGGTTCCAAAGGGTTTCGAGCCGCAGGGCTGTCGGTCGCGGTGTGGACATGGTCGCTTTTTCCTTGAGCGAGCCAGGCGCCCGAGCAGCCTGGAACGGATAGGCGGTTGAAATCAATCAAATTGATTTAATATTGATAGTCAGTTTCCCGCCGATGCGTCAATTGCCGATTTCAAACTTTTTGCAGGCGGGCGGGCGGCTCGTGGCAGGCATCGAGAGGCGCGATTTCATGATGAACAAAAAAATGGGGCCGGGCTCGCCGCGTTAACAATGAAGGTCTGCGCTCCGACACACAGATCAACGATCGAGCCTGGCCTTCCCGGTCGGGCTCGATTCTATTTGGTGACCCTTTCGCCCGGATATGCCGGTTGACATGTCGATCGCTAACATGGTCGGTATTGTCACCGGGCCGGAAAATGCCCGTTCGCGGGATCATCGTATGCTGAAACGACCCGAGCCTGCCCGTCCTGACAAACCGCCCGCTATCGTCTGGCTCGGTTTCCTCGCCATGTGCGTCGGCATGTTCATGGCGATCCTCGACGTTCAGGTGGTGGCGACGTCGTTGCCGACCATCCAGTCGGCGCTGGGTATCGATCCCGACCAGATGAGCTGGATACAGACGGCCTATCTCATCGCCGAAGTGGTGGCGATCCCGCTGACCGGCCTGCTGACGCGGCTGCTTTCGATGCGATGGCTGTTCGTGACCGCCATCAGCCTGTTCGTCGCCGCCTCGGCCGGCTGCGCCGCCAGCAGCAGCTTCGGCGAGCTGGTCGCCTGGCGGGTGCTCCAGGGCTTTTCCGGCGGAACCTTGATCCCCTCGGTGTTTTCGGCCGTCTTCATCCTGTTTCCGAACGAGCGGCAGGCGCTGGCGACGACGATCGCCGGCGTGCTGGCGGTGCTGGCGCCCACCGTCGGGCCGATCGTCGGCGGATGGCTGACCGAGACCTATTCCTGGCACTGGCTGTTCCTGATCAACATCCTGCCGGGCATTGCCTCGGCAATTCTGGCGGCCCGCTTCCTGCCACGGCAGGCGGCCGATTGGTCCGAACTCCGGCATCTCGACGGCCTGTCGCTGCTGCTGATGGCAGCCGCCTTGACGAGCCTGGAACTCAGCCTGAAAGAGGCGCCGACCAGCGGCTGGACTTCGGCCTATGTGCTTGGCCTGCTGGCCGTCTGCCTCATATCGGGCGGCGGTTTCACAGCGCGGACGCTGCGCCGGCGCCGGCCGATTGTCGATCTCGGCAATTTCGCCGACCGGAACTTTCTCGTCGGCTCGACCTTAAGCTTCGTGCTCGGCATCGGCCTGTTCGGCTCGGTCTATCTGATGCCGGTCTTCCTCGCTTTCGTCAGAGGCCACGACGCTCTCGAAATCGGCATGACGATGCTGGTCACCGGCATCGCCCAACTCGTCACCGCGCCGGTCGCGGTTGCGCTGGAGAAGCGCATGGATGCGCGGCTGCTGTCGGCCGCCGGTTTCGCCCTGTTTGCGGTCGGCGTCGGCATGAGCGCCTTTCAGGATCCCCGTTCGGATTACGATGCGATGTTCTGGCCGCAGATCGTGCGCGGCGTCGCCATCATGTTCTGCCTGCTGCCGCCGACGCGGCTGGCGCTTGGCACGCTGCCGGCCGATCGTATTCCCGATGCCAGCGGGCTGTTCAATCTGATGCGCAATCTCGGTGGCGCCATCGGCATCGCCCTGATCGACACCATCATCTACACCCGCTCGGAACCGCTGGGCCAAACCTTCTGGGCGCGCCTTCAGGCCGGTGACGTCGAGGCCGCGGCATTCGTCGGCGCACCGCTTCCGGCCATATCGGGCCATAGCGGCAGCTTCGATGCGGAGACCACGGCGCTGCTCGATCCCTTGGTTCAGACCGCGGCCAGCGTTCAGGCGATCAACGAAGCCTGGATGGTCGTCGCCATCCTCACCGGCTGCGCCCTCGCCTGCGTGCCCTTCGCCAGACGGCCGGCGCCGGGGTGAAGACCGTCGCTGACAATGGCAGGTCACCCCAAATGGGCAATGGTCATAGTGCCGCCACAGAATTCGATCCATTCATGCTTGAGATACAAGCGGATGGCGAAAAATGAGATTGCTGGCTCTTCTTGCTGTGGCCGTTTTGCTGACGGTGGTTCAAGCTCACGCCCAAGTTTATGAATCGTATGATGGATACGACGAATACGGCGGCTACGACTATGATGACCCGTATAGCCCGTATCCCCCTCCGCCTTATTACGACCCCGCCCCTCGAGATCAGGACCCTCTGTATGATCGCAGGGAACCCTCGACACCAAGCGCAAGGGGAACCATCGTGATCGCCACGCGTGAGCACACCCTTGTTTACGTGACGTCATCGGGTGAACAGTTCGCCTACCCAATCGCCGTCGGCCGTGAAGGCAAGCAATGGTACGGATCAACCCGGGTTGTATCCAAGCGAATGCATCCCGAATGGCGGCCAACGGCGAGCATGCGGCAGAAGAACCCAAGGCTGCCAGCGGTCGTGAAGGCTGGCCCTGCCAATCCGCTGGGAACCCGCGCAATTTACCTGGCCGACGGGCTGCTCCGCATCCATGGCACCAACGACCCCGACTCCATCGGAACCAATGCTTCGAGCGGTTGCTTTCGGATGTACCGCGAGGACGTCGAGGAACTTTACGAGATGGTCCAGCCGGGGACCCGAGTGATCGTCCAGCGGTAATCGGCGGGTGCGGTCGCAGCCCCTTTATGCGTTGATTAGGCGACATTCTCGGCTTCGCATACGCGCGCGTTGTGCTACTAGCTGCAGAAATGCGGGCTCTGTCGTCGACAAGCAACCAGTTGAATGAAAACAGGTAAACAGAAATGCTGATCAAGCAAACCGACTATCATCGGATTTATCGCGTTATCAATAGCTTGATCCTGAATGACAACGGAAATCCCGCGCACGCCTGCATGTACTTCGCTACATTCGGCTCGTTCATTCTCGAACGGCACTACAAGGTAAAAGCGACGCCCAAAGGCGGCCTTGCTGCATATAATCTGGATGGGACAATGATCCTGTTTGCCGACCACCGTGAGGATGGTTACGTCACAGGAGCTGGTGAGAATTTCCATTGCTGGGTCGAAGCAGAGGGTTGGGCCATTGATTTCATGGCCCCTGCGTTCTCAGAGACAGCGGCAGGTCTCCAGGTCCCGTCAAAGATGTTTCAACGGCCCTTGTCATCCATGGCGTCCAGCATCAATGATTTGAATCACTCCGGAGACTTCTTCTATTTGTCTGAACCTGCCGCGACCGCCGCTCGTTTTCAGGATTGGCACAAACTTGCGATGATCGGTGATCTTGCAAGTGTCGCAGCAACGTGGTTTCGAAAGACTCCTAAAAATATGGCTGCCGCTATCTCCGTGGACAATCAGTCAGGCAAGACCAGAAGCGTTGCTCTTGTCGGCAATCCGCTTGTCGGCAGTTGGTGAGAGCGACGCGCCACGGCTCGCCGCAAGGGGCACAGGAAGGCACGACCGCGGCAGCGTCCGGCGATCAACGAAGCCTGGATGGTCTGCCGTCCTAACCGGCGGCGCCCTGCTCTGCGTGCCCTTCGCCAAGCGGCCGGCGTCAACGTGACATAGAACGACAAGTTGCCCGACCGACCGGCTGCCGGTAAGATTTCTCTCAATCATTTTGCGTCATCCTCCAGTTCCCTCTGAAGCCAATCGACGAGATCTCAATGGCCCCGGACCTTGACCGCAGTTTTCAAATGCCCCGCCGCGACGAGCTTGGCCTCCTTGCGATCAGCAACGGTTCCGGCCTGTCGATATCGGCGCTGCCGAACGGCACGCTGTTTGCCATCGAATATGCCGACGACAAGGGATCGGTGCAGATCAACCAGATCCAGGGCTCGCCGCTGTCAGGCGGTATCGGCCGGCTTTATCTGCGTATCGGCGGTGCTGCGCCCGATGTCGTCGAAATCGCCGGACCGCGCGCCAATGGCAGCTTCGGACATAACGCCACGAGTTTTTCGTGGAGTGGTAAGGCCGTGGACCTTCACTATAACGTCCGGCTCGAGCTGCACCCCACCGAGACGGCCTGGTTCTGGCGTGTCGCCATCCGGCATCTGAAGGACGGAACGCTGCCGGTCGATCTGGTGCTGATCCAGGACGTGGGTCTCGGCGATCGCGGTTTCCTGATGAACAGCGAGGCCTATGCCTCGCAATATGTCGACCACCATATCGCCGATCACCAGACGTTTGGTCCCGTCGTCATGAACCGGCAAAATCTCAAACAGGGTGGTGGCCGCAATCCCTGGCTGGCGCAGGGTTGCCTCGACGGGGCGGTTGCCTATGCCACGGATGCGATCCAGCTGGTGCAGGCGAAAGACCGTCTCGACGACCGGCTGGTCGGCCGCTTCGGCACCAGCCTGCCGAGCAAACGGCGCCAGCAGGAGACGGCCTGCCCGGCCATCCAGTCGAAATCGCTTTCCGTCACTGCAAGTGGCGCCACCGCGACGTTCTTCGCGCAGTTTGCCGTCGATCATCCCGAGGCGTCGAGCGATGCCGATCTTGAGCGGCTTGGCGGGCTCGCGGCGGCAGACAATGCGATCGATATCGAGGAGACGGCGCCGGTCCGCAGCCTGTTGCAGGACGCTTCACTGTTGGAGGTCGAGCCGCTCGACAAAAAGGCGATCGGCCGGCTCTATCCCCAGCGCAACCTGGAAGAGCGCGTCGGCGGAAAGCTGCTGTCGTTCTTCGTGCCGGATGGCGTTCTGAACCGTCACGTCGTCCTGCGCGACAAGGAACTTTTGGTGGCGCGCCGCCACGGTGCGATCGTCAGAAGTGGCCAGAATATGCTGCTCGACGATTCCACCCTTGCCGCCACCTGCTGGATGCAGGGCATCTTCGCCGCGCAGCTGACGATCGGCAACACGTCGTTTCACAAGCTGTTTTCCGTCTCCCGCGATCCCTACAACCTGACGCGGGCCAGCGGGCTGCGCATCATGGCGGATGTCGGCGCCGGCTGGCAGCTGCTGGCGGTGCCGTCGGCGTTCGAAATGGGGCTCAGCGACTGCCGCTGGATCTACAAGTGCGCCGACCGCACCATCATTGTAACGGCGGTCGCCTCCGGCGAAGATGCGGCGATGCAGTGGGCCGTGTCGGTCGAGGGCAAGCCGTGCCGCTTCCTGGTGTTCGGCCATGTCGTGCTCGGCGAGCGTGAATATGACGCCGGCGGCCAGATCGAATTCGATACGGCGCGCAAGCGCATCTCTTTCCGGCCGGATCCGGCCTGGCTCTGGGGCGAGCGCTATCCCGAGGCCGCCTATTGGCTGGTGAGTTCGACGCCCGATGCCATCGAGGAGATCGGCGGCGACGAACTGCTTTATAGCGATGGGATGCCACGCCACGGCACTTTCATCGCGCTGCGCTCGCGGCCGACACAGGCGCTCTCATTCGCCGTCGTCGGCTCGATGACCGATACTGAAGACGCCGAGCGGCTGGCTGAGCGGTATCAGGCCGGCGTCACCGATGAGGCGATGCTGGCGCCGGCCTCGACATTCTGGCGCAACGCCGTGCGCGGTGTGACGATCGCCAGCACGGCACCCGACCTTGCCGCGCAGGTGACCCTGCTGCCCTGGCTGGCGCATGACGCCATCGTGCATGTGAGCGTGCCGCACGGTCTCGAGCAATATACCGGTGCCGCCTGGGGCACGCGCGACGCCTGCCAGGGCCCGATCGAGTTCCTGCTCGCCTACGAGCATGATCGCGAAGCCAAAGAGGTGGTCAAAACCGTCTTCAGCGAACAATACCTTGAGAAAGGCGACTGGCCGCAATGGTTCATGCTGGAGCCCTATGCCAATATCAGGGCGGGTGACAGCCACGGCGATATCGTCGTCTGGCCGCTGAAGGCGCTCTGCGACTATATCGAAGCGACGGGCGATCTCGCCATTCTCGATGAGAAAGTCTCCTGGCGCGACGAAAAGACCATGCAGAAGGCGGCCCAAACCGACACCATCGCGATCCATGTCGAAAAACTGCTCGCTACGGTCCGCGAAGCTTTCATCCCGGGAACGCATCTGATCCGCTATGGCGAGGGAGATTGGAACGATTCCCTGCAGCCGGCCGATCCGCATCTGCGCGACTGGATGGTCAGCAGCTGGACCGTCGCCCTGCTCTACGAGCAGATCGTCCGTTATTCCGCCATCCTGCGCCGTATCGCTCATGGGGAAAAGGCCAAAGCGCTGCGAAAGGTTGCAACGGCGATGCGGCGGGATTTCAACCGCCATCTGATGCGGGACGGCATCGTTGCCGGCTACGGCATTTTCGATCCCGCCCATGCCGGCGTCGAATTGCTGCTGCATCCGAGCGATAAGCGCACCGGCCTCTCCTACTCGCTGATCTCGATGACGCAGGCAATGCTTGGCGGGCTGTTCACGCCGGACCAGAGACGCGCACATATGACGCTGATCGAGGAGCATCTGCTCTTCCCCGACGGCGTGCGGTTGATGGAGAAACCCGCGACCTATGCCGGCGGGCCGGAGACGCTGTTTCGCCGCGCCGAATCCTCGTCCTTCGTCGGTCGCGAGATCGGGCTGATGTATGTGCATGCGCATCTGCGCTATTGCGAAACGCTGGCAATGGACGCCGAAGCCGACGACCTCTGGAAAGCGATTTCAGTCGTCAACCCGATCGCCGTCGCCACGGTCCTGCCGCATGCCTCGCTGCGCCAGCGCAACGCCTATTTCAGTAGCAGCGATGCGGCCTTCCATGACCGCTATCAGGCGGCGGCGCAATGGGGGCGGGTCAAGGCGGGAGAGATCGCCGTTGACGGCGGATGGCGCATTTATTCCAGCGGCCCCGGGCTCTACACCAGGAGCGTGGTCGAAAATATCCTCGGCTTCAAACGGCGCTTCGGCCGGCGCAGACGCAAACCGCTGCTGCCCGAGGCTCACGCTTCCGTCGAGCTGCAGACGGATCACGCCGCCTGGCGGCGGCTGATGAAGAAATCCGAGGTGTAACAGTTCAGGAAGAAGTGCTGGCGTCGCGCAACTCTTCAAAGCGCGCAGCACTCTTCGACAGGTGCGTTCGGATGGCGCGGCGGGCGGCGGCTTCTTCGCCGTCGCGGATCGCCGTGAATATCGCATGGTGCTCCCGGCGCATGCGGGCCGCATGGCGCTTGCGCTCCGCCACCGTCATCTTGTCCAGGCGCGCCCATTGCCGCGGCACCATGATGTCGCCGAACGTATCGAAGAGGCGGCCGTAATAGGAATTCTGCGTCGCGACCAGGATCGACCGGTGGAAGGCGTAATCCTCCTGCGCGCCGTATCCGCCCTCCTCAAGCGCCTTGTCGAGCGCATCGAGCCGAGCCTGCATGCGGCCGAGATCTTCGGGCGTGCGCCGTAGCGCGGCAAGACCGGCGGCTTCGTATTCGACCCCCATGCGCAGCTCCAGCACGCGCAGGACCTCGTCGATCGACTGCAGGTCGTTGGGAATGATCGAGAAGGATCGCGGGTTGGGATCGTTCGAAACGAAAGCCCCGAGCCCTTGCCGGGTGGTGATCAGCCCCTTGGCGCGCAGTGTGGCGAGCGCTTCGCGAACGATCGTCCGGCTGACGCCGGTCGCCCTCATGATCGCCTGTTCGGTCGGCAGGCGCTGGCCGGGCTTGAGATCGCCGGATTCGATCTGCGCCATCAGCATATCGGCAAGGCCGCTGCGCAGGTTCGGCAGTTGCCGAGTGGTGGTGACCGTCTTGTCCCTGTCCGTCATCGCCTGTCGATCCTGCCCCCGATGCGGCCGCGCCAGCCTCATTTCCTTTTGCTAACGCATGCCGGCAGGAAAGGCAAAATGACGTCGGTCACCGCAGCTCCTGATGATGCGGATCACCGCGCCAGCCAACCGCCATCGACGGGGAGCACCGTTCCGTGCACGTAGTCGGAGGCCGAGGATGCCAGGAACACGGCGGCACCGCCGAGTTCGGCAGGTGTTCCCCAGCGCCCGGCGGGAATGCGGGAAAGAATGGCGGCGTTGCGGTCGGCATCCTCGCGCAGCGCCGTGGTGTTGTTGGTGACGAAATAACCCGGCGCGATGGCGTTGACGTTGACGCCCTTGCCGGCCCATTCGCAGGCCAGCAGCTTGGTCAGTCCGGCAAGGCCGCTTTTCGAGGCGGTATAGGAGGGGATGCGGATGCCGCCCTGGAAGGAGAGCAGCGAGGCGATGTTGATGATCTTGCCCCTGCCCTTTTCGACCATGTGGCGGCCGGCCGCCTGCGACAGGAAGAAGGCCGTCTTCAGGTTGACGTCGATCACCGCATCCCAGTCTTCCTCGGTGAAATCGAGCGCATCGGCGCGGCGGATGATGCCGGCATTGTTGACGAGGATGTCGAGGCTGCCGAAGGTCTGGATGGCCTCGGCGACAATCCCCTTGACCGGTTCGATGGTGCCGAGATCGGCCTTGATGACATGGAAACGGCTGCCCGCCTGCTTCACCAGCGCCTCGGTTTCGTCCATCGAGGAACGGCCGACGGCGACGATCGAGGCGCCGGCCTCGGCCAGCGCTGCCGCGATGGCCTGGCCGATGCCGGTATTGGCGCCGGTGACGACGGCAGTCCTGCCTGTGAGGTCGAAGGGATTGGCCACGGCGCTCACCTCAGATCCGCAATGGCGATGTGATCCATGTCGGTGAAGCTCTTATTGTCGCCGGCCATCGCCCAGATGAAGCTGTAATTCTTGGTGCCGGCACCGGAATGGATCGACCAGGGCGGCGAGATGACCGCCTGTTCATTGGCGACCAGCATATGCCGGGTCTGCTGCGGCTCGCCCATGAAGTGGAAGACGCGCTGCTCGGCTTCGAGATCGAAATAGAGATAGGCTTCCATGCGCCGGTCATGCGTATGGGCCGGCATGGTGTTCCAGACGCTGCCCGCTTCGATCATGGTGAAGCCGAGGGTCAGCTGGCAGGACTGGCAAACCTCAGGATGAATGAACTGGTAGATCGACCGTTTGTTGGCCGTCGCGGCTTCACCTGGCGTCAGGTGGCGGGCCTTTTCGCGGGTGAGCAATACTGTCGGATGCGTCTGATGCGCCGGCGTCGAGACCAGATAGAATTTGGCCGGATTGGCGGCATCCGCGCTCTCGAACCGGATGTCCTTGGCACCCTTGCCGACATAGAGGCAATCATATTTGGCGAGATCGTAGCTCGTGCCGTCGACGCTGATGCGGCCGGCGCCGCCGATGTTGAGCGCACCGAGTTCACGCTCGGCGAGGAAGGTTTCCTGGCCGATCGCCGTCGGCGCCGTCAGTGGCAGTCCATCGGCCAGCGGTGTGGCGCCGCCGATCACCATGCGGTCGTAATGGGAATAAGTCAGCCGGATCTCGCCGCCCGCAAAGACGGTTTCCACCAGAAAGTGACGCCGCAGCGTCTCGGTGTCGTAGTTGCGCACGGCCTCGGGATGGGAGGCATGCCTCACGTCGATCTGCATGTCAAAATTCCTTCAGTTTCGTTGTCGTCAAGCGTCGTGCTTGAGCGAAGCCGGATCCGTTCGTCGACCTTTTCGCTCGGCAGTGAACCGAATGGTTACATAGTTGTACGACAAGTTCGAAGTCAATACGTTTCTGCCGGGCGCGCTCGCGGCAGGGCGCGACCCCGGAAATCGGGAATAAAATCAAGAATAAGCGATAAAAATTGTCATCTCTAACGAGAGATCGCGAAGGTCGTTCTCGACCCGACCGGCATTCGATCGGCCAAAAACGAAAAAGCCTGCCGCGGGAGGAGGTGCGGCAGGCTTTCGAAAAAAACCGAACGACAGCTGGGAGGAGGAGTGCTGTCGTTCCCGCAGACGACCCTGGGAGGAGGATGGGGCGCCTGCATATCGAAGGGATGCGGGAGGAGGTGCATCGCTTCGATAGAAATAATCATACTTATTTCTTGCTCAGTTGGTAGGCATTTCTTTGCAGGGCAGCTATGCGTTATGCGAAAAGCGGGCGGCTCGATCACGTGGTCCCGACCGGCATGAAGCACAAAAGCAAAGCGCCCGCTTCTGGAGAAAGCAGGCGCCGGCCGAACTCTTAATAAATGCTTAGTCTACAGGCCGTTAGCGGGCGATGGCAGCGCGAGCGACGTTGCGGATGTCGCCGCGGCCGATGCCGAGGTCGTCCAGTTCGCGCGCGGACATACGGCCCAGTTCAGCGACCGTCTGACGGTACTTGCGCCAGTTGTTAAAAGAGCGTGCTACGTTCATGATGATCCCCTTTCCGTGGGCTTTCGAAGCCTAGCTGCCAGTCCTTGGCGCTTCGTTCGCTTCGATGAGAGGTATATAGTACGAGCCGTTCGATAGTTGCAGCGCCAATGCATCACTGCACCTATGCGACGCTTGCATGGGTCGTCATATTCGCGGCGTATTTCGATCGGGATCCGAACCGCTTCGCGATCAGAGTTTGAAGCGATCGAAGGCCGTCAGCCGCACGATCGGCGGCTCCGCCTCTTTCCACCGGTAAATTTCCGAGCGCAGATAGGACAGTTCGTCGTCGAGACCGTCTTCGCCGACTTCGATCCACCAGGACTTCAATCGGCCGTCGCTTCCATCCGACCAGCGATAACCCCTCGCCTTCAGATGGTCTTTCATCTCGAACGGGCTGTGTTCGGCAAAGATGCGGATGCGCGAGCGCTGGCTGGCGCGGTAAAGCTCGGCAAACGGGCTTTCACCGTCGCCCTGCTCCCGATCGAGGATTTCCAGCAGCGCGTGGCAGTCATCCACCGCGCGATGGCCGTCATGGAAATAACCGGCCTGGCCGACGAGATAGCCGAGCTTGGTGCCTTCGAAACCGCGAGCGCTCCAATCGATCTCCGAAACCGAGCACGCCCAGGCCTTGCCGGCGAAAATCCTCGAGAAGGCTTCGCAGAACGGCCGGTCGAAGCCGGCATTGTGGGCGATGATCAGATCGGCCGGCTCGATCAGGGCGCTCAACGACCTGATGTCGATGAGCTGGCCTTCGACCATCGCATCGGTGATGCCGGTCAGCCGGGTAATCTCCGGCGGTATCGGCCGCGACGGCTGCTGCAGGCCGCCATAGATGCCGACGATATCGCCGATCGCGCCGTCATCGTCGAATGTGAAGGCGACGGCGCCGATTTCGATGATCTCGTCGCTGCGGTGATTGAGACCGGTCGTCTCCGTGTCGAGAATGACGCCGAGCCGCGAAAATTCCGGCCGTCTGACCGTTGCGACCGGCCGGGCGGTCAGTTTCCGCAGAATGCGGTAGTTGCCGCTCTCTTCAAGCGTGCGCGCCATGTCCTCATCGGAACTGGCGGCCGGCTGCGACGACGGCCGGCGCGAGGGAGCGCGGGCCTTCGTCACCTGCGGCGACGGCTTGGCAAACATGTCGAGTTGCGAATCTCTCTGCACGCTCATCGGACCTGTATGTCACGCAGACGCGGTTTAATCCATCGCGCGCGGCGCTATCCCCAGCCCTTGCCTTTCATGGAGATGAAAGCTTAGCTGAGTGCGAGCAGCCAAAGGAAAAGCCATGCCCGGTGACAATGGTAAGGGTGTCGAACAGGACGTCGTCATCATCGGCGCCGGCGCCGCCGGCATTGCCGCCGCTCGACACCTGCAGACGATCCGCCCGGATCTTGCGATCCTGCTGCTGGAGGCCGGTGACCGGCTCGGCGGCAGGGCATGGACGGTCGGACTGCCTGGCGATATCGCGCTCGACCTCGGCTGCGGCTGGCTGCATGGGGCGCGGACCAATGCCTGGACTGGTCTTGCCGGCGAGGTTGGGTTGACGGTCGACCGCACCCCGGCGCCCTGGAACGGCGGTCGGCGGCTGCAGCGCGACGATGCGGAAACCCACGCCGCGCAACAGGCGATCGGCGCCTACTTCGAACGGCTCGACAGTCATGAGGGCGATGACACCGATCTGGCAGCGATGCTCGAACCCGGCAATTCCTGGAACGGCCAGATCCGGGCGATCGGCACCTATATCACCGGCGCCGAACTGGAACGCTCGTCGGTCGTCGACTACAACAGATATGACCCGGGCCCCGGCCCCGATTGGCGGGTACGCGAGGGCTATGGAACATTGATCTCCCGTTACGGCAGGCCGGTTCCGGCAAGGCTCGGCGTCGAGGTGACGCGCATAAATCACCGCCATGCCGGCCGTATCGACCTAGAGACGAACCAGGGTGGGATCAGCGCCCGTGCGGTGCTGGTGACTGTTTCCACGAATGTGCTTGCCGCCGGCAGGATCGCCTTCGACCCTCCCTTGCCTGAGAAGATCGAGGCGGCGGCGCGCCTGCCGCTCGGGCTTGCCGACAAGCTCTTCCTCGGGCTTGCGACACCGGAGGCGCTGCCGGCCGATACCCATATGCTCGGCTCCACCAGCCGTGCTGCCACCGGCACCTATCAGCTCCGGCCGCTCGGCGCTCCGGTTGTCGAGGCCTATTTTGCCGGCGACCTCGCCCATGATCTGGAGCGGGAGGGAAAAGAGGCCGCCTTGGCCTTCGCGGGGGATGAACTGGCGGCACAATTCGGCGCCGATATCCGCACGCAATTGTCGGTGGCAGCGATCTCGGCCTGGGCGGCTGCCCCCCATATCGGCGGCTCCTATTCCTACGCCGAGCCGGGCGCCTCCGATCTGCGCGGAGTCCTCGCAGCACCGCATGATGAACGGATCTTTTTTGCCGGCGAAGCCTGTTCGCGTTCGCGTTATTCGACGGCGCACGGCGCCTACGAGACCGGCGTCGCCGCAGCCGATCTGATCACCGGCTCTCTTTCGAAAAATCAGTAGCTGCCACCGACTGCGCGGCAGGCGGGAATAATTTTTCCCACTTGTGGCACCGGCGGGATTGGCTATGCTGCCCCAGCCCCTGCGCCAGATTGAGCCCAGGGCGCTAGACGTCATCTGGCGGCAAGCGGCCGCCCGGAGCATGATGCCGAAAAGTGTGAGCGGTTTTCGGACGACATCATGCTCTCTCTCTAATTCAGAACAGGATTCAGATTTTAGGCCGAACGGCCTCAAATCATCCTGTTCTGGCTCGATATTGTCATTGATTGCGGGAGCCCCGGCTTCTACCCCGGCGGTTTTGCACGTCGGCTGCGGGTCTCCGCATGAGGAGGAAAAATGGATTATCGCAAGCTCGGTCCCAGCGGGACCGTCGTCACCGCCTATTGCCTGGGCACAATGACCTTCGGTGCGGAGGCTGACGAGGCGGCCTCGCACAAGCTGCTCGACGATTATTTCGCCTGGGGCGGCAATTTCATCGATACCGCCGATGTCTACAGCGCCGGCAAGTCCGAGGAGATCATCGGACGCTGGCTGAAGGCCCGCCCGAGCGAAGCCCGCCGGGCGATCGTCGCCACCAAGGGCCGTTTTCCGATGGGCGACGGACCGAACGATATCGGTCTGTCGCGCCGGCATCTCGGCCAGGCGCTGGACGATTCTCTGCGCCGCCTCGGGCTCGAGCAGATCGATCTCTACCAGATGCATGCCTGGGACGCGCTGACGCCGATCGAAGAGACGCTGCGCTTCCTCGACGATGCGGTTTCCTCAGGCAAGATCGGCTATTACGGCTTCTCCAACTATGTCGGCTGGCATATCGCCAAGGCCTCGGAGATCGCCAAGGCGCGCGGTTATACGCGTCCGGTGACGCTGCAGCCGCAATATAACCTGCTGGTGCGCGACATCGAGCTCGAAATCGTCGCCGCCTGCCAGGATGCCGGCATGGGCCTGTTGCCTTGGTCGCCGCTTGGCGGCGGCTGGCTGACCGGCAAATACAAGCGCGACGAGATGCCGACCGGCGCCACCCGCCTCGGCGAAAATCCCAATCGCGGCGGCGAATCCTATGCGCCGCGCAATGCGATGGAACGGACCTGGGCGATCATCGGCGTTGTCGAGGAGATCGCCAGGGCGCATGGCGTCAGCATGGCGCAGGTGGCGCTCGGCTGGACGGCGGCGCAGCCGGCGATCACCTCGGTCATCCTCGGCGCCCGCACGCCGGAACAACTGGCCGACAATCTCGGCGCCATGAAGCTGAAACTCACAGACGAAGACATGGCGAGACTGAACGAGGTCAGCGCCCCTCAGCCTTTCGACTATCCCTACGGCAAGGGCGGCATCAACCAGCGCCACCGCAAGATCGAGGGCGGCCGCTGAGCTTCGCCCACAAATGCAAAAAGCCGCCATGTTTTTTCATGGCGGCTTTTCTGCTTGGGAGGCATTTTAAGCCGGAAGCTGGAAGATCACGTTGGCGATCAGAACGATCGCCAGACCGGCGGCGAGCGCGAGATAGGGCAGAATGCCGGCCTTCCTGACGCCGAGATCCTGGCCGATGAGGCCGAGATCTTCCATCGCACCTGCCGGGAATTTGCCGCCGTCGCGCACATAGTGGCGGTAGGCAAAGACCGGCAGGATCAGGGCGGCGAAGATGAAGCCGACCCAGAGCGCATTGGAATAACCCCAGACCTTGGCGCCGGCGCCGAGGAACAGCGCGTTGACGAAGGCAAGCACGGTGTTGAGGCCGATCAGCCAGGTCGGCGCCTTCCAGGGGCGTTCGATATGGCCGGAATCCATCCGGTGGATCCAGCCGGAGTTGAGGTTCAGGAAGTTGAAGATGATGTAGCCGACATTCGAGACGGCCAGCACGAAGAAGTAACCGCCGGTATCCGAGGCGATGGCCAGCAGGAAGAGGTTGAAGGCGAAATCGGTCCACATGGCCCGTGTCGGCGCGCCGTTTTCGTTGACGTGGTCGAGATATTTCGGCAGCCAGCCGTCCTTCGAGCCCTGGTAGAGCGTGCGCGAGGAACCGGCCATCGCCGTCATGATGGCGAGGAAGAGCGCCATGATCATCAACACGACGAGCAATTGGGTGATCACCCGACCGGCGCCGATCAGGCCGCCGAGCGCTTCGGCAACGCCGGTGCCGTCGACAATGCCGGGCGCGAGCATGCCCGCATGACCGAGAACGCCCTGGAAGGCGAAGGGCACCAGGAAGAAGAACAGGCAGCAGGCAAGGCCGGAATAGAAGATCGCCTTGAAGGTGTCGGTTTTCGGATTCTTGAGTTCGCGGGTGTAGCAGACGGCCGTCTCGAAGCCGTAGGTCGACCAGGCGGCGATATAGAGTCCGCCGAGGAAGAGCGTCCAGCCGCCGTTGCTCCAGGTGCCGTCGGCGCCGGAATAGGCGGCCGTCGGCGGCACCAGGCCGGTGACGTTGGCGGCAAGGATATGGCCGCTGACGATCGGGTAGAGGCCGATGATCAGCAGCGGCACGAGCACGATGATCGCCAGCCACTTTTGCACGCTGGCGGTTTCCGAGATGCCCCGATGCTGGATCGCGAAGATGATCAGCATCAGGATGCCGCCGATGAAGAAGGTCGCATTGACGTTGGCGGTGGCGAGGAAGGGAATGCTGAAGCTGACGAGCGACCAGCTGCGGATCCACGGTGTCAGCGCGGCGATGCCGTCGGTACTCAGCAACGCCTTGACCGCGTCATCAGGCGTTGTGCCGGCATGGGCGGCAATATATTCGGCGACGCGGGGGCTATCGGCCGTGATGGAAGCGGCATGGGCAGAGATCCAGTCGAGGACCATCTGCGAATCCGCCGCCGGGATGGGGAAGAATGAATTGAGGATATAACCGGCGGCGATGGCGCAGCCGAGCGACAGCACGGGCGACCAGGCAAACCAGTTGCACCAGACCGACAGCGGCGCGATGAACTTCGAATACCGCAGCCAGGCAGTGGCGCCATAGACCGAGGCGCCGCCGGATTTGTTGGCGAACATGCCGGCGATTTCGGCGTAGGTGAAGGATTGCAGGAAACCCATCACCATCGAAATGATCCAGACGACGAAGGCGAGCTTGCCCGTCGTGCCTGCAATGCCGCCGATGGAGAAGAGAACGAGCGGTGGCACGCCCGCCGCCACCCAGAATGCGCCCTTCCAGTCGAGCGCGCGTACAAGCTTACCTTCGGTGCCGGATGGAATCCCGGCCTCCACAACGTCTGTCATCGGTGAAATTCCCCATTCGATTGTTCCGGACGTATCTCTGTACGTCTCCCTGAACGTGTCTCCCTGACAGTCTCAAGCCAGCCCGGATGATTTTGGCGATCCGTGTCCCGACGGATTCCCCGAGTCTCAACTCTTTATGCATAGTGAAGATATTTTCTTTTTAGTCAACGCGACTTTACTTTCGCGGGCCATTTTGTAACCTGTATGAGTGGGTGCCCGAGGGCATGCCGATCCTCCCATGAGGGCAGAATGCGAGAACTTCATCCTGCTATGACGGGTCTGCGGCCGGCGGTCGCGAGCCTTGTGCGTTATCCCGGCATTCCCACCTTGCCGGAGGGAACGGAGCGCTACAGGGCAAAGGGCGGCGGATCGGTCGTGGTGCGCGTCGAGATGGGCGATTGCGTCAGCGTCATCGATAGCGAGGGCGGGCAGGTTTGCGAGATCTCCTTCCTCGACGAAAAGGGGCGCTTCCTGGCGGCCGGTCTTGGAGCGGCATTCAGCAATTCGGCCGATGGGTTAAAGGCCATTCTTCAAGAAGAGGATGAGAGTGCAGCCCGCACGCGCGTAGCGCTTGAGCGGCGCGGCGCCGATCTTGCTGCAGCCGGAGCGCTCAGCATTTTCGGGACGGGATCGAGCCCGGGCAGCCGGGCGGATTTCACTGTTACCATGAAGGGCCTGCTGATCGTCGCGGCACCGGCCGCCGCCATGTCGCCGGAGGCGCAGGATACGGCGACGCCGATCGAGGTCAGGATCAAGCGCAGCCTGCTGATCCGCGATTATGCCTCCGTCCTGCCGGAACCGGCCGCCGATCCCATCGAGGATATCCGCATCCGGGCAGCGACTGCCGCAGCCTATTTCGTTCGCGCCGGCGAATTCATCCAGATCATCGACGTCTACGGACGCCAGTGCACCGATTTTCAGGCTTTCGCCGCCCGCAAGGTCGACAAAGGCCTCGATCTGGCGCTGGATTCGACGGTCACCCGCACGCTGCTCGGCCGCAGCTATCCGATGCCGGGCTTGCCTTCCAAGGCCTTCGACCGCGACTTCGAGCCGCTGGTCGAGATCGTCCAGGATACGGTCGGGCGCCACGACGCTTTCGCGACCGCTTGCAATTCACGTTATTACGACGACATGGGTTATCCCGGCCATGTCAACTGCACGGATAATTTCAACGCGGCGCTGGCGCCTTACGGCATTGCCGGCCGCAAGGGTTGGGAAGCGCTGAACTATTTCTACAACACCAATATCGACCACAACAACCAGCTCTATCTCGACGAGCCCTGGTCGCGCCCCGGCGATTACGTGCTGATGCGGGCGATGACCGACCTCGTCTGTGTCTCCTCGTCCTGTCCCGACGATATCGACGCGGCCAACGGCTGGGATCCGACGGATATCCACGTCCGCACCTTTTCCGGAAAAGAGAAATTCTCACGAGCGGTGGCCTATCGCATGACCCCAGATGCCGACGCTGAACTGACGCGGGAAACCGCATTCCATCCTCGTCTCTCCGCGTTAACGCGGGACTACGCCGAATATCGCGGCTACTGGCTGCCGAACCGCTTTTCCGCCGAAGGGCCGGTCGAGGAGTATTGGGCCTGCCGCGAGCGCGCCGCCGTCATCGACCTCTCGCCTTTGCGGAAATTCGAGGTGACGGGGCCGGATGCCGAGCAGCTCCTGCAATACTGCCTGACACGCGACATCCGCAAACTGTCGACCGGCCATGTCGTCTATTCCGCCATGTGTTACGAAAACGGCGGCATGATCGACGACGGCACGCTCTTCCGGCTCGGCGACCAGAACTTTCGCTGGATCGGCGGCGATGACTTCAGTGGCCTGTGGCTGCGTCAGCAGGCTGAGAAGAAGGGCTTCAAGGCCTGGGTTCGCTCGTCGACCGATCAGATGCACAATATCGCCCTGCAGGGCCCGAAGAGCCGCGATATCCTGAGAGAGATCATCTGGACGGCGCCGCGCCAGCCCACGATCGGCGAACTCGAATGGTTCCGCTTCACCATCGGCCGCATCGGTGGCTTCGAGGGCGCCCCCGTCGTCGTCTCGCGCACGGGTTATACCGGCGAGCTCGGTTACGAAATCTTCTGTCATCCGAAGGATGCGCTGACGGTGTTCGACGCGGTCTGGGAGGCAGGGCAGCCGCACGGGTTGAAGCCGATGGGGCTCGAAGCGCTCGACATGGTCCGCATCGAGGCGGGTCTGATTTTTGCCCATCACGAATTCACCGACCAGACGGACCCGTTCGAGGCCGGCATCGGCTTCACCGTGCCGCTGAAATCCAAGCAGGACGAATTTATCGGCCGCGAAGCGCTGATCCGGCGCAAGGAGCATCCGCGCCATCTGCTCGTCGGCCTCGACGTCAAGGCCAATGAGGCGGTCGGCCACGGCGATTGCGTCCATATCGGCCGGGCCCAGGTGGGCGTCGTCACCAGCGCCACCCGCTCGCCGATCCTCGGCAAGACGATCGCGCTCGCCCGCATCGACGTGATGCATGCAACTCCCGGCACCGAGGTCGAAATCGGCAAGCTCGACGGCCACCAGAAACGCCTGCCGGCGACAATCGTGCCGTTGTCGCACTACGACCCGCAGAAGACGCGGCCGCGCTCTTAACGCATGCGTTCAAGGCCTGGTGACGCAGATCGGTTCGGCGTCACCGATGATGGGTCACGCACTGCGGCAATGTGTAAAATTGTTGAGATGCAACCATTTGGAGAGGTTAAGTCTTCAAAGAACTAAAAGTTGACAAATTCGAGTTCAATGATTATGTCGGGATTGTCGATATTGCTTGTTTGACTTTTGTTATCGCACGCTGGCAACGTGCCCTGGACGAACTTCCCTCTTCAAAATCGAGATCATCATCCGTCGTGCTTCGGCACGTGCGGTCATTCAATTGCTATGAAAGGGTTTGTTATGACCACTGGCACAGTTAAATGGTTCAATTCCACCAAGGGCTTCGGCTTCATTCAGCCTGATGACGGCGGCGCTGACGCCTTCGTTCACATCTCTGCCGTCGAGCGCGCCGGAATGCGTGAAATCGTCGAAGGCCAGAAGATCGGCTACGAGCTTGAACGCGATAACAAGTCGGGCAAAATGTCCGCTTGCAATCTGCGAGCTGCCTAAAATTGATATCTGCTTTCCTGTGACCACGGATGTACTGGCACTGTTGAAAGCATGATACCGGCGAGGTCAGGCAAGTTGCCTGGCCTTTTTCTTGCGCTCGCCGAGCGGCGATTGCATAATTCCTTAGATCGGAATCGATCTAAGGAATTATGCAGCATTTCAAAGTGTTGCAGCGTCCTTTGCGCGTCTCTCAGAAGACGCGCGGCGCTGTCACGAAAATCCAGGACCGATATGACAGATACGCACAGCAAATCGCGCCAGCGGGCGGAGATCGCCTTCGGAAACGTACAATCGCAATTCTTGGCGCGCAGCCGGGCGGTCGAGGAAATCGACCAGACCGTGCGCGCCCGCGAGGAAAAGACCTTGAGATTGCGCGAAGCCCGTGAGGCCAAGGAATTGCAGGATCGCTTGATGGCGGCCGCCGGCCCTGCCGTGAAGCGAAAAAAGAAAAAGTGATTCCAGATCTAGATGATTTCACGCCGGATTGGCATAATGGCATCCGGATCCCAATCGAAGAAATAGAGCATAGGGTCATTCCGAAAGCCGCACAGTTTTCGGCAATCATGCTCTAACGTCGCAGTCAACCAGTCAGGTAACAGAATTGAAAAACGCCAGAAACAATGAGCTTTCCGATCGTCGCGGCGCCGCTGCCGAAGCCAAGGCCGCTCTCCTCAATGCGTATCGTGACGCCAAGGATAAGGCTGAACCGACCCGGCTCGCAAAGCAGGCGGAGCGTCAGGCCGTCGCTGCGGCCAGGGAAGAACGCCGCGCCGAGCGGGAGCGGGTAAAGCTTGAGGAGCGCGCGCAGGCTGAAGCCGCAGAAGCTGAACGCCAGGCCGCCGCCGAGGCCGAAGCGCGTGCCGACGCCGAAGCGCGCGAAGCGGCTGACAAAGACCGCATCGCTCGCGTCATTGCAGATGAAGCCGCCCGAAAGGCCGCACGCGACCTGCGTTACGCCAATCGAAAAGCCAGAAAGTCGTGATTGTCGGCGCTGCCTGTTTTCACCAACAGGCAGCGCTCTCTTTCAAGCGGCCTGCACGGCTGCATTCAACGGGATTTCGACATCGATTTCGAGCGTCGAGACGTATTCGTTGCGATCGATCGTCACCTGCACCTTGTCGTGATCAAGCTCGACATGCTTGGCGATCACCGCAAGGATTTCCTCGCGCAGCAGTGTGACGAGGTCCGAGCCTGCCGAAGAGCGCTCATGGGCAAGAAGCACCTGCAGGCGTTCGCGGGCGGCCGGTGCGGTTCTCTGCTTGTTGAAGAGACGGAAAATATTCATGCTGCCCTCCGTCCGAAGATCTTGCCGAAAATATTGCGCTTTTCCTCAGGGATCGCCATCGGCACCAACTCGCCGGCGAGCCGACGGGCGGCATCGAAATAGGCCATCGCAGCCGGGCTGCGGCTTTCGGCCAGCGTGACCGGCGCACCGATGTTGGAGGCGCGCAGGACATCCATGCTTTCGGGCACGATGCCAAGCAGCGGGATGGACAGGATTTCCAGCACGTCGTCAACCTTGAGCATGTCGCCGCGTTCGGCGCGGTTGGCGTCGTAGCGGGTCAGCAGCAGGTGCTTTTCCATCCGCTCGCCGCGTTCGGCCTTGGCGGTCTTGGCGTCGAGCAGGCCGATGATGCGATCGGAATCGCGCACCGACGAGACTTCCGGGTTGGTGACGACAACGGCGACATCGGCATGGCGCATGGCAAGCGTTGCGCCGCGCTCGATGCCGGCGGGGCTGTCGCAGATGATCCAGTCGAAATAGCGCTTCAGGTCGTTGATGACGCGTTCGACGCCCTCGGCCGTCAGATTGTCCTTGTCGCGCGTCTGCGAGGCCGGCAGCAGGAACAGCGTTTCCAGCCGCTTGTCGCGGATCAGCGCCTGGGTCAGCTTGGCGTCGCCCTGGATGACATTGATCAGGTCGTAGACGACCCGGCGCTCGGCGCCCATGACGAGGTCGAGATTGCGCAAGCCGACGTCGAAATCGACGACGACGACTTTTTCATTGCGTTGCGCCAGGGCCGCTCCCAATGCGGCGGTCGAGGTTGTCTTGCCAACCCCGCCCTTGCCTGACGTGACGACGATCACTTTCCCCATGTCTCTCTCCTTTGCCGTGCCGCAGTAATTCGAAGTGTTGCAGCGTCCTTTGCGCGTCTTTCAAAGACGCGCGGCGCTGTCGTCAGGTCAGTTTTTCCGCCATGATCGCATCGTCTTCGAGCCAAAGCTGAACAGCCTGTCCGCGAAGATTGGCGGCCATGTCTTCCGCCATTTTGTAAACGCCGTCGATTGCCACCAGCTCTGCTTCGAGCTTGCGGCAAAAGATCCGCGCCGATGCGTTGCCGATCGATCCCGCCATGGCTCGGCCACGCAGCGCCCCATAAATATGGACCGACCCGCCGGCGATGACCTCGGCGCCCGAGGCGACAGATCCCACGATGGTGACGTCGCCTTCCGGGAAGATCACCGATTGCCCGGAGCGCACCGGCTCCCTGATGACGATCGATTGCGTCGTTGCCGGGCGGATCTCGGCTACTGCAGGTTTCACTGCCGAATCGGCAGGCTCATTCGCCTGAACCTCGATGTCGGAAGCGGAGCGGCCGCCTTTCAGCGCCGGAGGCATGCCCGAGCCGAGAATGGAAGGCCGCGCGCCCTCGATGCCCATGATGCTGACATTGCGCTTGGCCAGTTCGGCAATAAGCTCTTTCAGCTGCGGCCGGTCGATTTGCAGATCCGTCAGATCGAGCACGACAGGCCGTCCGAGGAAGAAACCGGCCGAACGCGCGGCCAGATCGTCGAGCCTCGCCAACCAATCATCGAAAGGAAGGTCCGGAGACAACATGACGGCCAGGAAGGACCGGCCCTTGATGCGGATAGAGCGAGCGTCTGTTAGCACTTTGGTCATCTATGTGAAGAAATCGTTGACCATGTCTAACGCGGCTATGGTTAACAAAAAGTTAACGCGGCCTTAACAATCCCCACAACGAGATAAGATTCTTCAGCCGAAAAACTGCGGCAACTCATTGATAATGTAGCGGAATATCAACAGGCGTGGGACGGTTAACAATCCAGCCTTCGGCCTGAGACCCAATTATTTTGTGGGCCGGGAAAACGCTCAGCCTTCGGCCTTGCGTTGCGCCTCGGAAATGGCGCGTGCGGCCTCTTCGGAGGAGTTGGCAAGCATGCGCATCTCGGCGGCAAGCACGGCAAAGCCCGATCCGGCGGTGCCAGCGCGGGCGGCCTCGATGCCGGCATTGACGGCAAGCAGCTTCAGGTAGCGCAGCGATTGCAGGATCTCATTGGTCTTCGAGGCGGTGACACGCATGTCGGCGGTGCGTTCATCGATTCGCTGATAGAGCGATTCGATGTTGATGATGCTGCCTTCGAGGTAGAGAAGCTCGCCCTTCTGGTCCCAGATGCCGCCACCGGTCTCGGTCACCCAGATGAGATGACCCATCGCATGGCGGATACGGTATTCCATCGTCCAGTCTACGCGCTTCTCCAGCGCCCGGCCGACGATTTCGTCCATTAAAGGCACGTCTTCCTCGTACATGATCGAGGTGAAGGTCCGCGTCCGGTTGCCGATGATTTCGTCGGCGGGATAACCGAAGATGCGCTCGATGCCGTCGGTCATCTCAAGCATCGTGTAGTTTTCATCGGCACGGCAGCGATAGAGAAAACCGCTCATGCGTCCGAGAATGCTCGTTTGAAAATCCATGAAGACCACATGAGAAAGAAGGGTTGCGGATGGATTTATTGCTGCCCAAAGCGCCGGAAGAGCGCACGACACCTCCTCCGGCGATACCCGTCTCGTCAGTTGCGCAGATATTCCTCCTTGGAATCGTCGAGCGCCTCGACCCAGGGCGTGTGGTGCTTCGGCGACATGTTGCCGGTCATCAGCGAGCGGTAGGCATGATCGCGGAAGCCCATGATATTGTGGGCCTTGTGATGCTCCCACTCCATGAAGGTCCGGTTGGTGCCTTCGATGTCGAAGGAGGGATAATCGGTCTCGGCCAACAGTTCCTTCACATAATCGCCCTGATACCAGATCATCTGCTCGGCATCCTCGAGCGTCTCCTCGCGGGCGCGCCACATGTCGAAATTGGCCTTCAGCTCCTCTTCCGGCGGCAGGGTGATGCGGCCCATCATCACGTCGCGGGCCCACCAGGCCTGCACGTCGAACATGTTGAAAGTGTAGAACTGATCCTGCATGCCGATATAGAAGAGCTGCGGGTTCTTATCGAAGATCACCCCCTTGTAGAGGCTGTCCGCCCAGAGGCGGTTGGCGGTTTTCAGCCGGAGGTCGTCAGGCAGGAAGGGGAAATGGTGCTGGTAACCGGTGCACAGGATCACGGCGTCGACCTCCTTGGTCGAGCCGTCGAGGAAATGCGCGGTCCGGTTTTCGAGCTTGGTCAGCAGCGGCCGTTCCTCGAAATTCTCAGGCCATGTGAAGCCCATCGGCTTCGAGCGATAGCTGGTGGTCACCGATTTCGCGCCGTATTTCCAGCACTGCGAGCCGATGTCTTCGGCCGAATAGCTTCGGCCGACGATCAAGATGTCCTTTCCCTTGAACTCAACCGCGTCGCGGAAATCGTGGGCATGCAGGACACGGCCGTTAAACGTCTTCACGCCCTCGAAATAGGGCACGTTCGGCGTCGAGAAGTGACCTGATGCCACGACGACATAGTCGAACTCCTCGTCATACATCCGATCCTCGACGCGATTATGCGCCGTTACTGTGAATTTCTTCGTCGCTTCGTCGAAACGGACCATGCGCACCGGCGTGCTGAACCGCACCCAATGGCGGACATTCGCCTTCTCGACGCGGCCCTTGATATAATCCCAGAGCACGGCGCGCGGCGGATAGGAGGCGATCGGCTTGCCGAAATGCTCCTCGAAGGAATAATCGGCGAATTCGAGGCATTCCTTCGGCCCGTTCGACCAGAGGTAACGATACATGCTGCCATGCACCGGTTCGCCATATTCGTCGAGGCCGGTGCGCCAGGTATAGTTCCAGAGCCCGCCCCAGTCCGACTGCTTTTCGAAGCAGACGATCTCCGGGATCTCGGCGCCCTTCTGGGCTGCCGATTGAAAGGCGCGCAGCTGCGCCAGACCGGAAGGACCGGCACCGATGACGGCTACTCTTGTCATGAAGCATTCCCCTCTTGATTATGCGATATCGATTTACGGACGGAATTTCAAAGCGTTACGCTGTCTTTCGCGCCTGAAAAGCTGTGCATCGCGGCGCGTCAGTCGGGAAAAATGCCGGAGCTGGTCGGCGCCCCGTCGTCATATTTGGAAAGCCAGTCGATCGTCGTCTCGCGGAAACGGGTAAGACCCTTGTAGTCGATCAGCTCGGGCGGCAGCGTCTTCAGCACGCGCGGGAAACGGCGCGCCCATTTCGGCACGGTGACGAGCTCGTCCATGTTCATCAGGTAGCAGCGGATGACGAAGAGGATGGCGTTGGAGCGCGGCAGGCGCCAGAGGCTCTGCAGCTCGACGCGCAGATGCACCTTTTCACCGACATTCTCCGGCGTCACCGTGGTGCGGTCGGGACCCCATTTGTGATAATTCTCGGGGCTGGTGTCGAGCCGCGGATTGATCGTCATCGTCCAGTTGAAGCGGCGTGTCGGCTTGCCCTGCTGCAGGTTCAAGAGGAATTTCAGCGCCCGGTCGAAGATGCCGATCTGGTGGGCGAGCGGCACCGGTCCGTGCCATTCCATGAAATTCATGCCGATATCGAAGTCGAGCGACCAGTCGGCCTGCGTCGTCACCATGCCGGCATCCATCCACAGATTGCCGTCGCGTTGGTCGACGATGCAGAAATCGCCCTGGGCCTGGCGGGTGATATATTCGAAGGGCTCAAAGGGCAGCGTCGAGGCGTCGCCGAAGGTGAAGCTGTCGTCGATGCCGAGCGGCCGGTTGATCCAGCGCCATTGGTCGCCGTTGCGGATCAGCGTGAAGTGGTCTGGATTGCCTGCCGCCTGCTCTTCCATCAGCAGTTCCAGCGTGTCCCATTGGGCGCTCATCATGTGCGGCAGCGCCTGATAACGCAGCGGATCCTCCTTCAGGACCAGTGCCCTGTCGTGCATTTCGGCGACATAATGCTCGTCGACGTCGATCAGGTTTTCGAAGACGGTGCCAGCCCGGCCGCGCACATGCGGCTCCATATTGACGGAATACATATATTCGTCGCGGTCGAAGGGAAACGGGAAGCGGCGGATGTTCTCGGGGCTGTTCCGGTAGCTGAAATCGTCCCGGAATGTTTCCTGCTTGAAAGCGATTGCCATGTCCGGTTTCCTTTTTGCGCTTTTTCCGGTGCCGTCAAAGATCGAGGTGCAGGATGTTCCCCTCGAAGCGGGAAACGCAGATCATCACCTTCCGCCCGGATGCTTTTTCTTCGCCCGAGAGATAGACGTCATTGTGCAGCAGCTTGCCGTCGCAGACGGCGACCGCGGTTTCGCATTGACCGCAGGCGCCGCCGCGACAGAGGAAGGGCGCGTCGACGCCGGCCGCTTCGATCGCCTCAAGCATGCTTTCGTGATGGCCGACCTTCACCGTCTTGCCGGAGCGGATCAGTTCCATCGTGAAAGGCTTGCCGGGCAGCGACGACAGGAACCGTTCCGAATGCAGGTTCTGCTCCGGCCAGCCGGCTTCCAGCCCCGCCTTGAGCACGCCATCGATCATGCCGGAGGGACCACAGACATAAAGATGCGTGCCAAGCGGCTGGCCGTTGAGCAGGCGCGTCAACGGGATGGTGCTGCCTTCGGCATCGCAATAGATCTTGATGCGATGCGGGCCGTAGCGCTCCAGAAGCTCCCGCCAATAGGCGCCGCGGTCGCGCGCGCGGATGGCATAATGCAGCTCGAAATTGGCGCCCTCGCGGGAAAACTGCTCCATCATCGCGATGAAGGGGGTAATGCCGATGCCGCCGGCGATCAGAAGATGCTTGCGCCCGCGCCAGTCCGGCTGGAAGAGGTTGACGGGATAGCTGACCTTCAGCTCATCGCCTTCCCGCACCTTCTCATGCATGAAGGTGGAGCCGCCGCGTGAATCCTCGACGTGCAGCACGCTGATCTCATAGGCCGCGCAATCATGCGGCGGCGACATCAGCGAATAGGCGTTGCGTCTGACATGGCCGCCATCGTTCATCGAGACGATGATATGTGCGCCGCCGGAAAAATAAGGCATCGGCTTGCCGTCCAGACGCTCGAAGCGGAAGCGTTTGACGCGTTCGGCGATCAGGGTGATCCGCGCCACGCGGACGGGAATTTCTGTGCCGCCGCTCAAAGGAACAACTCCTCGGGGTCAGGCGCGCTGCCGGGTTCTTCCGCATCGATATTGACACCCTGGAAGGCGGCGAGCCGGCGCGAATAATGATCGCGCACCAGAAGCGTCAGCCCGCAATGGCTGCAGGAAAAGGGGCTGGCGGTGACGTCGTCGGTGATGCCCTTGCAATGGACGCATTGCACGCGCCGGGCGAGCGACCCGCGGTGCTCGGTGATGACGGAGGCGTGGTCCATGCCGTAGGCGAGCGCCAGCAGCATCGCCTGGCCGATGAAGCCTTCGGTCCCCGATATATAAAGCCGTGTGCCCATATGGGCGGTGGCGAGCGATCCCTTCAACCGGAATAGCAATGTCGCGATCGTCGGGGCGGTGAAGAACATGTCGGCGCCGAGCTGGCGCAGTGCCTCGTCCAGGCCGGACCCTTGCGAGCCGCGGGCGACATAGAGGATTTCGCTGCGGGAAAGGATCGTTTCGTCAAGCGCCGGGCGTTGATCGAGGAGAGCCTTGGCGCCCTCCCCTTCGACTGCGAAAATGTGCCGCCGGGCGCGCGGCTGGATGATGAGGCCCGTGTAGACTGGTCGGCTCTTGATGCCTGCAACGAGCATTCGCGTGCTCCTTAACCTACGGCAGTCCTCTTCTTCTTCTCCGGGTCGTCGAAGGGAAGCGTGTGGGCGGTGGCGCTTGCCTTCACGGTCTTGCCGCGGACCTCGAGTTTCGTCCCATGCGCCGCCTTGTCAACGTCGAGACGGGCGATCGCCATGGATTTCTTCGTCAGCGACGAATAGCTCGGGCAGGTAATGACGCCGACCTTTCTGCCGTCGGCAAAGACCTCGTCGCCGAGATCGGCCGGCCCGTCGGCATCGATCAGCATGCCGAAGATCTTGAAGCGCTCCTTGCCTTTCAGGCGGGCATGTTCCTCCGCGCCGCGAAAGCCGGTCTTGCCGGGGCTGACGGTGAAATCGAGACCGAGCTCCCAGAGGCTGTCGCCGGGCGGCTGATCGGCGAAGGGATACATCTGCGAATTGTCATAGGGGTAAAACAGCAGGTAGCTTTCGACGCGCAGCATGTCGAGCACCGAGAAGCAGCAGGGGATGATGCCCATGTCCCTGCCTTCCTCGACGATCCGGTCCCAGACCATGACGGCATCCTGGCCGCGCACGAAGATTTCGTAGCCGCGCTCGCCGGTATAGCCGGTGCGCGAAATCATCACCGGCGCGCCGAACAGCGTCGTCTGCATGTGGTGGAAATATTTGAGATCGCGGATGCCGGGCACATATTTGGCGAGATAGTCGACCGCCAGCGGACCCTGCAGCGACAGGTCATGCAGATCGTCGTCGAAGAGCACGGCGCAATTTCGGCCTGCCGCCTGCCTGACGACCTCCTCGTGGCCGGAGCCGGAGCCATGCACCAGCATCCAGGAATTCGGGCCGGTGCGATAGACGATGCAATCATCGGTGAAATGGCCGCGGTCGTTCAGCATGGCCGCATAGACCGAACGGCCGGGATAGATCTTCGTCATGTCGCGGGTGGTGATGTAATCGAGCACGGCGATGGCGTGCGGGCCGACCAGATGTACTTTCTTCAGGCCGGAGACATCCATGAGGCCGGCCTTGGTGCGAACCGCGACATGTTCTTCCGACATGTCCTTCTCATAGGTCCAGGCGGTCCCCATGCCGCTCCAGTCCTCGAGCTTCGAGCCAAGAGCGCGGTGCCGATCCGCTAAGGTGGAGAAACGCCATGATAAAGCCATTTTCGTTCCCTCTTATTTCCTGTACGGAATATTTATTTCTTGACTATATAAGTCTTTTGCGTCGTGGCAAGCCCATCCGATGTGCATTTCCGCAAAACTTTGGCGGCATCTGCGCTGCCGCCAGTGAGCCGGCCGCTGTGCCGGCTGGAGGATGTCGGCGCAGCCGGTTTCGGATTAGCCGTGAACCCATAAATGAGTAGCGGTACTGGAAAGGGGGCGTTTCCTCAGTTACGTTCGGCGGATGGACTATCCCGATCAAATTGATGTTGTGTGGTTGGCTTCCGATTCAGCAGGGCAGCTGGCCGCTATGGTCACTGCGGGTAAAGGGCCGATCCCGACAGCAGTTCTCGCGCTCTCTAATTGCATTGCGATCGAGGAAGCACTTCTCAGCCTGCCTGTCATTGGAGAGGCTTTGCTGAAGGCCCAGCTACCCGATCCGACAAGTTTCGCTGAACTGAGTCGGCGCGGTCTTTTCGTGTATGACTGGACAGATGTCCATCGAACTAGCGCCCGCGCCCTGCAATCGTATGAACTCATGTGCTCGCCTACTGTTCGGCTTAGTCGCGAGGATTTACCCGTGGAACTGCTCGACCTAACTTACCGAGCTAAAGCTGCATTCGGTGACGCATTCATCCCGGCGGTTCATGAACTGCTTACTTAAGCCCCTCCAAGCTCAAGCACTTTCGCCGCATCGCCACCCGCTAGGACAAGCTGGCCGAGAACTTCCTCGCGATGGTTCAACTCGCCTCAATGCGACTATGGCTCCGTGCTTATGAGTCTACGGTCTAACGCGGCGGATAACTTGAGCTATCCCTGCAAAGTCAAAAGGCTGCCGTCTGCCGAGGTGAGACGACCTCCGATTTTCGCCTGCGGGTTTCCCGAGGACTTTCCCCGTAAACCGACCCGTACAGTACAGAAAAGCGGCCGGCGTGGACGAATCCCCATTTCAGACAGATATCCCTGATGCTCTGCAGGTTCGACCGATCCAGCAGGTCTTTTCTGGCGGCGCGTAACCTTAGAGTTCTCAGGTAGCTGCCCGGTGTCGCCCCTTTGAAAGTCCGGAAGCCGGTTTCCAAGGCGCGAACCGAAACGTTGGCGGATTGAGCGATCATCGCGATGGTGATCGGCTCAGCAATATTGGCGTGCATGAAATCGATAGCCCGGCGAATGTGCCGGGGAGCGGGTGTAAATGCTGCCTGCTCCAGACGCTGAGAGTAGCGATGCGGCACCGATCTGATCAGCAATTCGGCGAGCGCCTGGGGGAGGTTGGTCATCGCTATCGGCGACTGCAGTAAGATGCCGTCTCCGAGCATGCCGGAGATCATCGTCTCGACGAGGTTCTTGACGAGATGTCCTGAGGGAGTTGATCCATCAATGACGGGTGACAGGTCCAGCGATCCGACAAGCGGGGCTTCGAACAACTGCCTGAAGGTCCGGCGAATCTGCTCCCAATCGAGAAAGAGTTTTTGCGATCGATGCAGCGCTCCCCGCACGAGGAAGTGATCCGCCTCGTGGCTTTGGCCAAGCAGCATCTGGCCCGGCGACGCTGTTGTCGTGATCTGCCGTCGCGTCATGCCGGAGAAACCCTCGCGCGGCACATGAATGGTGAGCCATTCCGGCGTCTCTGCGGTGGCCGAAAGGTTCCACTCTCCATTGCATGCGAGATCGGCAACCGTCACCGCACCGTGAGACCGTGCATCCGCCGACCAACGAAAGCCTTTCGCGCTATGAACCGGCGATGCGTCGAAGTGGGCAGGTCCGAGGAACGTCTCCAGCATTCCGTCGAAGTCTGCGCCGGCCCATCGTGGAGCGAGTGCGGCGTTATGGATCATGAGGGCCTCTGAATTCGCGGGTGAGGAGCGGTGAGGCCATTCGCCTGCGCTGATCCTTTTCGGCAATGACGGTGCAGAGCCGGGATCTTATTCCTCCGCTGTGTCGCCCGCGATGCGCTTGACGGCATCAGTCGCCGCTTCGAGCAGTCGTTCCGACATGCCCTGATCGGTCATGATGCGAGAGATGGTGACGGCACCCACCATGAGGGACAGGACGACCATGGCTTTGTCATAGGGTTTCGCGCCGTCCGATGCCGGGATCAATTCGTCGAGAACCTGAAGATGCGCCTCGATGCCGTTCTGGAATGGAGCCCGCACCTCTGCACTCTGGCGCGCCGCATCGGACCCAAGTGCTGCCAAGGGGCAGCCATCACCTTTTTCTCCCTGGTGCCCGGTCGACAGATACATGCCGACAACCGCTTCAAGCGGATCGGCGCTTCCGGCGGCAACCCTCGACCACCTGCGAATGGCGCTCTCCATCGCCCGCCCGGATGCCAGCGCCACAAGGTCATCCTTCGATTCGAACTGCTTGTAGAACCCGCCTTGGGTGAGGCCGGCTCCTTTCATCAGGTCCTTCAGGCCGATGCCGTCAAAGCCATGCTCCCGGAAGAGCCGGCTTGCGACATTGATCACCGTTTCACGATTGGCCTCGGCCTGAGCGCGACTGACTCTCATTGCGATCTCCAATTGGATGTCATTTGAAATCTATATCACAATTAGAGTTTGTCTGCAATCTAATTGAATGGCGCGTCCGTTCATAGGTTACTCACATGAACTGCTAGACACCCCTGAATGCGAGAGGCACCAAATTCAACGCTGTCGACCTTGATCTCTCCGACAGAGCCATTATCTAGTGCGCTAGATAAAAGCACACTAGATGAAGCCATGTCAAACAACGAGATCGCATCCCGCCGGGCGGTCGGCACCCAACTTTCGTTTGCGCTCTATGGCGCAGCCAATCGGATGGCGCGCCTTCACAAGCCATTTTTGCAGCCGCTCGGCCTGACGTTTCCGCAATATCTGGTGATGCTCGAACTTTATGGCGGAACGCCCCGCGCCGTTGGAGAGCTGGGTTTAAAGCTCGATATGGACACCGGAACGATCACGCCGCTGCTGAAGCGCCTGGAATCGGCCGGCATGGTGACCCGGACGCGCGATCGCGACGACGAGCGGCGGGTGCTCATCCATCTGACCGAAGCCGCTGAATCCCTGCGCGAGGCGCTTTGGGCCGTCACTGACAAGATCAAAACCGCCTGCCAGCTCACGGACGAGGGGCTGGCCGATCTGCGCGATACGTTACACGCATTCGCCCTTCCAGCCCGCGATTGAGCCGGGCTCACTTCCACATCAGAGAAAGGACATCCCATGAAGATCGGAATCATCGGCGCCGGAAATATCGGTGCGACGCTGGCGAGAAAACTCGCTGCAGGCGGCCATGCGGTCAAGCTTGCCAATTCGAAGGGTCCCGACACCATCCGCGCGCTTGCCGGCGATATCGGAGCGGCTGCCGTTTCGAAGGAAGAGGCCGTGCGGGGTGTCGAGGTGGTCGTACTTTCGATCCCGTTCGCAAACTATCGCGATCTCTCTGGGCTCTTCAATGACGTGCCTGAAGAGGTCGTGGTGATCGATACGTCAAACTATTATCCGTTTCGCGACGGTGCGATCGCCGACGTCGATGGCGGCATGCCCGAAAGCGTTTGGGTCGGCAGTCAAATCGGCAGACCCGTTGTCAAGGCTTGGAACGCCGTATTGGCGGCGACGCTGGCGGCGAAGGGCCAGCCCGAGGGCGCGGATGGACGCATCGCCATTCCGGTTGCAGGCGATGTTCCGGAAGCAAAGGCGATTGCCATAGAGCTGGTCGAGGCCATCGGTTTCGATGCGCTGGATGCTGGAGGGCTGGCAGCGTCCTGGCGTCAGCAGCCCGGCACCCCCGCCTATTGCACCGAGCTTGCAGCAAATGAGCTGAAAGAGGCGCTGCAATCGGCGGATCGATCCCGCGCAGCGGATAATCGCGACGCCCTGATCCAGGAATTCTTCGCGGCAGGCACGAGCCTGACCCATGACGACATGGTCGCTCGAAACCGAGCGGGGACTGCCGCTCCGAAATCCTGAAAGCCGTGAGGCTCATGCTGCTCCCCGCCGCAACGTTGGCGGGCCTTCGAGCTCGGCGCCATGCCCCGGCGCGTTTTGGAGGCGCGATCATCGGAAAAAATCGCCGCAAAAGCAAAAAGTGCTTGATTTTATATTTCGATTGACATCTAAAGCGATTATAGATGTCGATTGAAATCTTACGTGCTTTGGTGCCAGGTTCTGAAAAGCTGTCCTTTGGCGACGGGGTTAAAAGTTCCGACCTTCTATCGAAGCACGTCATCAACCACTCGCGCCAAAAGCCAAGGAGCATGCATGTCCACAAACAGAGTTGTCGTCATCACCGGAGCATCCTCCGGAATAGGTGAAGCGTCAGCCCGCCTTCTCGTACAACACGGCTTCCAGGTCTTTGGGGGCGTACGCAACCCCGCGCGTGTCAATGCCATTCCCGGCGTGCGCTATGGAACTGTCGACGTGACCGATGACGCTTCGGTCTCCAATTTTGTTCAATGGGTTCTGTCCGAGGCAGGCAAGATCGACATCCTGGTCAACAATGCCGGCGTTTCGCTGGTCGGCCCTGTCGAGAACACGTCGACTTCCGAAGCGCACACGGTATTCGATGCCAATGTTTTCGGCCCTTTGCGCATGATCCGCGCTGCCTTGCCTTCCATGCGCGCCGCTCGCAGCGGGCTGATCATCAATATCAGCTCGGTCCTCGGCTTCCTGCCGGCACCGTTCATGGGAATATATGCCAGCAGCAAGCATGCGCTCGAAGGATTGTCGGAGTCGCTGGATCATGAGGTTCGCGAGTTCAACGTGCGCGTCGTGTTGGTTGAACCGACCTTCACCAACACCAAGCTCGATGTAAACGCGGCACAGACCGAGGCGCCCTTGGGAGTCTACGCAGCGCAGGCGGACGCGACCATCAAGGCGGTACAAGCCCAGATCAAAACCGCGCCGTCGCCTGTAAAAGTCGCGGAGAAGATATTGGCGGCAATCAACGGCCCATACAAAATGCGCCAACCGGCCGGCGGCCAGGCGACGCTTCTAAGCCGGCTGCGCAGGTTTATGCCGGCAAACGCGGTCGACAGCAGCCTGCGCAAGACGTTCGGCTTCGGAAAGCGTCCTGCGTCCTAAAGCGCGTCACGTCAAACTTGATTCATGCGACGCGCTTTAGCTCTTTGTTTTCACGCATGTCGTTGCCGCAAAACCGCGGCACACTTTTGCGCGACATGCTTTAGACTAAAGCCTCTTCTGGTCAGATTGAAGCATTCTG
>NZ_LFIO01001666.1 GCF_001187535.1 Rhizobium ecuadorense | reverse complement strand
ATATATTGCTGCGATGCAAAAGAACGGTCGACAATAAACAGAGAGTTATTTCAGGAATAGAGAGCTGGATGCTCAAGCGGGTCGAAGCCAGGCAGGTGCGCACCGGAATGTTTGTAGAGGCCATCGAGGGTGCATGGCACGATCCCTTTCTGTCCAAGCGCAGATTTCTTCTGCGCCGTGAAATCGATGCCCAGAAGCTTCGCAAGAACGGCATGACAGGCGTGATCATCAACACCAGCAGAGGCCTGGATATTGACGGCCTGCCAGGTGGCAATATCGAGATCGACACCAAGGCGGCACGCGAGACCATCCAGAAATCCATGC
>NZ_LFIO01001134.1 GCF_001187535.1 Rhizobium ecuadorense | reverse complement strand
AGACTATATTGGACCCGTTCGGCGGCTCGGGCACAACGGCCCTTGCGTCACAGTTTCTGGGCGTTCGCCCGACTACTATTGAAGTGAACCCCTTCCTCGCAGACCTTATCGAGGCCAAGGTGGCCTCCTATGACCTTGATCGAGCAGCTAATCTGTTTGGAGTAGTTGTCGAGGAGGTCCGTAAGGCTGGCCCTATGCAGGAAATGTGGCCGGATGCTCCGTCGACGTTTGTCGAGCCGGGCAAGGATGGGAGGTATATATTCTCCCGCCCCGTGGCTGAGCAAATTCAAAAATACATATATGCAATCAATAACCTACCTGACC
>NZ_LFIO01001827.1 GCF_001187535.1 Rhizobium ecuadorense | reverse complement strand
GGCCGTTGTAGTTGGCATCAGGGGTGAAGGTCCAGCTGCCGTCATTGTTGTTGACCAGGCCGCCATGATTGGCGCTGAGGCCTGACACCGACAGTTGGTCGCCGTCGACATCGGTAAAGCCGGCCAGCAGCTCGGCGGCGCTGAAGGTGTAGGGCGTGTCCTCGCTGCCGGCTGCAAGCGTCGCCGCATTGCCGCTGAGGACGGGTGCATCGTTGACCGCCGCTAGCGTGAAGCTCTGCGTCGCCGGAACACTGCCGCCGTGGCCGTCGGTGACGGTGTAGCTGAGGCTGACCGGGCCGTTGTAGTTGGCATCCGGCGTGAAGGT
>NZ_LFIO01001358.1 GCF_001187535.1 Rhizobium ecuadorense | reverse complement strand
CCCTCGGGCCGCGCGAAAGTGAAAACGTTGGCATGCGGTGGGCGGATATCGCCGTAGCCGGCCTCATCGAGTGCCGCTTCGACGGCCTGCGTCCAATGCTGATGGACCAGACGCAACAACAGGCCAAGGGAAGAAGACGACATGAAACCCCGCGCAACAATATAGACAGGTAACTGTCTATATGATAAATGGTCAGTCGCCTGCCTATATAGCACGAAAGCGCGGAGCTCCATATGCCGACCATCGATATTCTCACCTCGTTCATCTCCTATGAGGAACTGGGGGAGGGCGACCCGATCGTCTTCCTTCACGGCAATCCCACCTC
>NZ_LFIO01000670.1 GCF_001187535.1 Rhizobium ecuadorense | reverse complement strand
AGCCAACCCACAGTCCGACGTCGTGTCCGACCATCGAGAACCTGATATGACCAAGCGCGTCCATGAGTGCGAACATGTCGGCGGCCAGCGTGTCTGCGTCATATCCGCCGGCAGGTTTTTCTGACAGACCGACGCCGCGAGGATCGACCGCGATCACGGTGAAATCACGGCTGAGCGGCAACATCAGATACCGCCAGGCGAACCAGTTCTGTGGCCAGCCGCCGAGCAGAAGAAGAGGCGATCCCTCCCCGCCGATCACGGAGTGCAGGCCGATGCCGTTCGCCTTCACCCGGTAGCTCCGAAAGACGTCGCGGAAGCCTTCCGGC
>NZ_LFIO01001635.1 GCF_001187535.1 Rhizobium ecuadorense | reverse complement strand
TCGGTCGGCACACGCTTGACGCTGTCCATGACCATCAGTACCTGCTGGAAGAAGGTTCCGATAAAGATGATGACGAACTTCTGGATATCGCTTGTTCCTGCCCACAGAATGGTCAGCGGAACGAAGGCGACAACCGGCATGTAACGAACGAAGTCGACAAAGGGCTCAATAGCCGCTTCCCACGTCTTGAAACAGCCGATCATGATCCCGATCGGGATCGCCAGGGCCGATGCAATAAAAAATCCGACGAGCATGCGATAGATGCTGATCCCGGCATCCGTCCACAGCGTGCCATCGACCGCCAGTTCCATCATCTTGGCCCACAC
>NZ_LFIO01001036.1 GCF_001187535.1 Rhizobium ecuadorense | reverse complement strand
AAGCCCGAAGTCATGCAGGCGGCTGTGGAGACGGCAGCCCGGGTCTTCCGAAAGATGGATGCTCACATCGAAATCGGCGTCTATGCCAATGCCTTCGAAGGGGAAACAGGCGACGCAGCCGCCAATGAAGGCCTGCACGATACCCGCGCCGATCTGAATGACGACGCCTATTCGCGTTATGCCTGCTCCTGGGCCGAAGCCGGCGCGACCATCATCGGCGGCTGTTGCGGCATTGGCGCCGCCCATATCCATCGCTTGAGGAAGACGCTTTTGGGTTAAAGCGGCACGTCGGGAACTCGGCTATGTCGCAATTGTCATTTGGCGTTT
>NZ_LFIO01000363.1 GCF_001187535.1 Rhizobium ecuadorense | reverse complement strand
CTTGTCGCCACCGCGTCCCCAGTAACGGCGCGCGCTGATCCAGAAACGCTTGAGCAGATATCGCTTGCGCGCCTGCTCGGCCTCTTCAGGCGTCAGCTCCGGATCGGGTTCGATGACATCTGGCGGCGGCATGACCTCGACAGTCGATGCCGTCTCCTGGGGCGAGTTCCCGGCACCGTGCGGTTCGGTACCGTCGACCGATTTCGGTTTGAGTTTAGCGTCGGTCATAAGCGCGATAACGGCTTACACATCGAAATGTTTCATGATGCCGGTGGCGAACATCGCATCAGAGGGCTTGTCGAGAAAATCAGGCAATCACCGGAAGAC
>NZ_LFIO01000988.1 GCF_001187535.1 Rhizobium ecuadorense | reverse complement strand
GCATTTCAGACCAGTCGCCATGCCGGTTGGTCGACCAGTGTATCTGCTCCAGCTCGGGATCATTGCGCAGATCGGCGCGTGTCATGCCGCGCTCGAGGAAGAAATTCAGCTCCTGAAGTGACGGATATGCCGGTGTGCAGCCGTGACGAGAGACTGCAAAAGCGCCACAGGCATTGGCGTATCTGAGTGCGGTCGGCCAATCCTCGCCGTCAAGCCAGCCCTTCAGCAGCCCGGCGAAAAAGCCGTCTCCGGCGCCGAGAACGTTGAAGACTTCGACCGGGAAACCTTCGCCCGAAATGCCCTCGTCCAGATTATCCGGTATCGTATC
>NZ_LFIO01001764.1 GCF_001187535.1 Rhizobium ecuadorense | reverse complement strand
CGCCTTTGAAGGCCTCGCCTCCGCCTAACAAGCGCACCTCCGCAGCAAGGCCTGGATAAATCTCTTGGTAATCGACCTCCGGAACAAGGATATCGACGAAAAGATCGCTGCAATCGAGGATGCGCATCAGCTCGGTATTGAGGATGACGTTCGAGCCGTTGACGATGTTGCTACTCCACACGACTCCGTCGAAAGGTGATGGATCTGATGCCGAAGTGAGACTGCGGACGCGGTTTTCCTCCTCAATCAGCTGCATCTGTACCTGCGCGCCCCGTGTTTCGTTTTCGGCGATGCGCGTATTGAGATCGTTGATCCGAACGATGACCTC
>NZ_LFIO01000030.1 GCF_001187535.1 Rhizobium ecuadorense | reverse complement strand
CAGCAGCCCTCATCCTGAGGCGCGCAGGCCGAAGGCCGGAGCCTCGAAGGACGCGCTCCGGCGCTGCTTCTAGTATTCATTCGGCGACGGCGCACCCGCATCGCCCTTCGAAGCGCCCGGCGAGACGCCTGCCCCACCCCGTCATTCCTGTTCTCGGGGCAAGCCAGAGGAAGGGATGAGGGAGTTTGGATCGGGCCTTTCGCCCATGCCCCAAGTCGTCGAACGCGGCCTCCTCCAATGCCCCTCATGCTGAGGCGCGCAGGCCGCAGGCCGGAGCCTCGAAGGACGCGCTCTGGCGCTGCTTCTTGCATTCCTTCGACGCCGGCGCACCCGCCTCGCCCTTCGAGGCCCCTGCGGGGGCGCCTCAGGATGAGGCTTCTTGAGGGGGCTGTGGCATTCTCCAAGCGGCCGACATCTTCAGGTGCGCAGCCCGAGAACCTTAGGCTTGAAGGACGCGGCGGGCGATGTTTGCCGGGGACAACGTGGGGCGACTATTGCCGGTCGTGTTCGACGGCGCTATTGATGAGGTAGGCATGGTGGCGCGCTGGATGTCCCGCGTTCGGGTCGATGGCGGCAGGTTGAATTTCAGGTCCGGCTTGCGCTTTCCCAGCCGCGTAAGAGCCCGAATTTGCCGCTTTGGAGCAGCGAATTTGCCAAGCCGGCGATCGCCTCCAGATGTAGGCTAGGCAGCAGTGATGAAACCAAAGCCCGATTTCGTTTCCGTATAAAGAAAAGTATTCAATAAAATCAGTTGAATAGGATCCAGCAATTTGTGGCGGGTTCCTGTCTCTGCAGCCCTTGTGGCCGCGGCGTCCCCTCCCCTGCGCTCCGAATCTCCGCAGGAAAGCAACGGCTTGCATCCTTTTGCGGCACCCGGCGTTATCCACGCAGCAAATCGGAGGATAGGGTAATGGCAGATGTGCTCCCGCTCAAGAGACTGTCCATCGCCGCTGCGATGATGGCAGCAGCGATCGGGGCATTTGTGTTGGTGCAGGCGAAGCAGGGCGGTGGGCTGGTCCCGCCGGCGGAGCCGGGCCGCCCGGTTGACGATCATGGCCGCAGCGCTGCCACGCCCGAGGCTATTCCGCTCAGCGGCCTTCGCGATGTGTTCTGGCGGGTTTACCACGAAGTCCTGAACGACCGGGTCACACTCATTGCCGCGGGTGTGACCTTTTATCTGCTGCTGGCGCTGTTTCCCGCCATGGCCGCTTTGGTGTCGCTCTATGGACTGGTTGCCGATCCGGTCACCATATCCGAGCATCTTGGCGAATTGGCCGGTCTATTGCCGCCGGGCGCCTTCGACCTGCTTGCCGATCAGATCAAGGAACTGGTCAGCAAGCGCGACAGCGCGCTTGGCATCACCTTCTTCGTCGGTCTCGGCATTGCGCTGTGGAGCACGCATAGCGGTACGCTGGCGATTTTCGATGCGATGAATGTCGCCTATGAGGAGAATGAAAAGCGCGGTCTTATTCGGTTGAACCTCGTCGGCCTCTGCTTCACCTTGAGCGCGATGGTTCTGATGGTGGTGATGGTTGTACTCGTCGGGGTTATGCCCGTCGTGCTCTCCTATCTCTGGCTCGATCAGTTCAAGGAGCATATCGCCCTTCTGCTGCGGTGGCCGCTGCTGCTGCTGGTCGTCGCTGTGGCGGTCACATCAGTCTACCGCTTCGGGCCCAGCCGGGAGCCTGCCAAACTGCGGTGGATGACGTGGGGCGCGGGCCTGACGACCGTCGTCTGGGCAGCCATGTCACTGGTCTTCTCCTTCTATCTCGATCATTTCGCCAATTACAACGCGACCTACGGCACGCTCGGCGCGCTGATCGGCTTCCTGGTCTGGATCTGGCTGTCCGTTGTCATTCTGGTCATCGGCGCGGAACTCAACGCCGAACTGGAACATCAGACCGCGAGGGACACGACCACGGGCATGCCGCTGCCGATGGGTGCGCGCGGCGCCTATGTTGCGGACACTTTGGGCGAGACCGTGAGCTAACCGTTAAGGAGCGGCATCGATCATTTGCTGCTCCCATGCAGTTTTGATGTAGTTTGTTCTTGGGCAATCCCGACAGAGGAGACGATCATGACGGCCCCGCATCCTTCCAAAACGCATATCGGCAATCATGCACTGCATCCCGAAACGCAGATGCTGAATTACGGCTACGATCCCGAACTCTCGGAAGGGGCGGTCAAGCCGCCGGTATTCCTCACCTCGACCTTTGTCTTCAATTCGGCCGAGGATGGCCGCGATTTCTTCGACTACGTCTCGGGCCGCCGCGAACCGCCGGCAGGCAAAGGGGCCGGCCTCGTCTATTCGCGCTTCAACCATCCCAACAGCGAGATCGTCGAAGACAGGCTCGCCGTCTATGAGCGGACGGAAAGCGGCGCACTGTTTTCTTCAGGCATGTCGGCGATCGCCACGACCTTGTTCGCCTTCGTCCGACCGGGCGATGCGATCCTGCATTCGCAGCCGCTTTATGGCGGCACGGAAACCCTGCTGGCAAAGACCTTCCTCAATTTCGGCGTCGCCGCGGTCGGCTTTGCCGACGGCGTCAGCGAGGGATCGGTGCAGAAGGCGGCTGAGGAGGCGATGGCCAAGGGCCGGGTTTCCGTCATCCTGATCGAAACGCCGGCCAATCCGACCAACAGCCTGGTCGATGTCGCGATGATCCGGCGCGTGGCCGACGCGATCGGCGCAAAGCAGGGACATGTGCCGATCATCGTCTGCGACAACACCCTGCTCGGCCCGGTTTTCCAGCGGCCGATCGAACACGGCGCCGATATCTCGCTCTATTCGCTGACCAAATATGTCGGCGGCCATTCCGATCTGATCGCCGGCGCCGTTCTCGGGCGCAAGGCTGTGATCAAGCAGGTCAAGGCGCTGCGCGGGGCGATCGGCACCCAGCTCGATCCGCATTCCTGCTGGATGCTCGGCCGCTCGCTGGAAACGCTGCAACTGCGCATGGAGCGGGCAAACAGCAATGCGCGGGCGGTCGCCGATTTCCTGCGCGATCATCCGAAGGTCGAGAAAGTTCACTACCTGCCCTATCACGATCCGGATTCGCCGGCCGGCCGGACCTTCGCCGCGCAATGCACCGGCGCCGGCTCCACATTCTCCTTCGACATTCGCGGCGGCCAGCCGGCCTCCTTCAAGTTCCTGAACGCGCTGCAGGTGTTCAAGTTGGCGGTCAGCCTCGGCGGCACGGAATCGCTGGCGAGCCACCCGGCGACCATGACGCATTCCGGCGTGCCCGCCGATGTCCGCCAGCGCATCGGCGTGCTGGAATCGACGATCCGTCTGTCGATCGGCATCGAGCATCCGGACGATCTGATCGCCGACCTGGAGATGGCGCTGCAATCTGCTTGACTGAGAGCAAGGAACGATGCCCGGCGGCGCCGGGCATCGAGGGCAACTTACTTGTCGTCGGTCGTCAGTTCCGTCTCGTCCGAGTTCACCACAAAGACCGCAAGCAGTTTCGCCGGCGCGGTCTTGCTGCCGTTGGCGCTGACACTGTGGTGATCGCCGGGGAATTCGGGAAAGCTTTCGCCGGCCTTGTAAATCTTCACCGGGCCGTCATTGACCTGGCTCTTGATCGAGCCTTCCAGAACGGTGGCATAGATGAAGGCGGATTTCGGGTGGGTGTGGCCCGGCGATGTGCCGCCGGGCTTATATTCGACGAGCACGGCCTTGATGCTCTTGCCGGGAACGTTGGGAAGCTCGTGGTCGTAGACGAGGGTTACCTTCGCCTTGTCGCCCGCGGCATGCGCTGCGGTGCTGGCGACAATGGCAACGGCAAATGCCGCTGCCGAGATCATTTTTCCTAACATGTCTGGTCTCCTTGCGTTGATGGAAACGGTTGCAGCGAGGGCCGCGAAGGGCGGCCCCTGCCGTCAGGCGCTCTTCTTCTGCGGTGGCTGCCGGCTGAGCCAATCGTCGAAGCGAATGCGGCCGAGCCGCGCCTTGGTTCCCGTGACCAGGGAGTCATCCTCGAGCTCGACGCCGAAGTAACGGGCGTGCGGATCTGAAATCACCTGGCGCGGATCGTTCGTCGCCTTCAGGAGGCGCGTCACTATGTCGGTGAGGCGGATTTTCTCCGGTCCGCCGATCTCGATCGTGCCGTTGACAGGTGCTGTGAGCGCCACCTCGGCCATGACGTCGGCGACATCGTCCGAAGCGATCGGCTGCACATAGGCCGGCGACAGATGCACGGTCTGGCCTGATGTGCCCGACTGGGCGATGCCGGCCATGAATTCGTGAAACTGCGTGGAATGGACGATGGTGTAGGGGATGCCGGAAGCCTTGATCAGCTCTTCCTGGGCCATCTTGGCGCGCATATAGCCGCTGCCCTGCAGCCGCTCCATGCCGACGATCGACAGCGCGATGTGATGCTTTACGCCGGCGGCGGCTGCTGCCTTGAGCAGATTGCGGCCGGAGGTCTGGAAGAATTCCATGACCGCCTTGTCCTCGAAGGAGGGCGAGTTGGCGAGGTCGAGCACCACCTCGGCGCCTGCGAGCGCTTCGGCCAGCCCCTTGCCGGTAATCGTGTCGACGCCCGAATTCGGCGACGCCGCCAGCACCTCGTGCCCCTTGCTGCGCAATCTTTCCACGGTCTTCGAGCCGATCAGCCCGGTGCCGCCGATAATGACGATCTTCATGGGTGGTCTCCTTCCTTTACGAGGATTTCCTCTGTTGACGTGAGCTGGCTGCCGCAATCGCCGCCTCGGCGAGGCAGGCGACTTCATCGGTATTGGGGACCGTCACTTGGGTGCGGGCGGCCGGAACCGATGGGCAGGAGAATGCGCCGGATCGCGAGCCAGAACCATTCTCCCTCGGTCGTTGTCGCCCTATGCCAAGGCAGTAGGGCGGCTCGCCCTGCGATCGGCCATTTGGCCGAAATGGAGGAAATTTACCTCAACCGGCATCACACTCTCGGAGCAATAGGCAGGATGATCACAGGTTGGAACGTCAACGAGCCGGGCGAAGAGCTTCGCCCGGCCCGGTTCGAAACGTGTCTTGTACCGGGCGTCCACCTCTCCGCCGGTGCGCAGTGAAGTCGCGGTCTTCAATCTGGATCAGGATGGACTGACGTGCGGCCGCATGCTGCCATCGTCAGTGCGGCCGGTTGGACTCCCAGTTCGCCGGTCCACGGAATTCGATGCCGTAGCGTTCCGCCAGTTGCACTAACCGATCCATGTGCTCCGGCAGCCGCGGGGCCTGTTCGGCGGCCTCGAGGAAGAATTCCTCCATGCCGCCCGGCGTCAGGATGGTGAGGTTGCGTCCGGGAGACGTGCCGGTTACCCGAAAGGTATGCGGCACGCCGCGTGGCAGGAAGATCGATCTGCCTGGACCGACCGGAACGACCTCGTCATTCAACCAGAATTCGTAGTCGCCCTCGATCACATGGATCACTTCGTCCTCATTGTGATGAATGTGGACGGGCGGCCCGCCGCCTGCAGGAACATTGCTTTCGAAGACCCCGAGAATGCCGCCACTTTCAAACCGGCCGACATTGATGGTGTAGGTCGTGTCCATCCAGGTTACAGTCCGTACAGTTCTTGCGGCGACGCTCATCGCAATTTCCTTCCAGGCTCATTTGGAATAGAGTTCCACGCTGCTCTTCATCATTATCGCCGACAGGATCCGCGCGGAAATCGAATGATCGTATAAGGGATATTGAGCCGGTGAATTTCTCCGCCCTCGACCTGAATCTGTTGCGTGTCTTCGACGCCATGATGGCAGAACTCTCGACGGTGCGAGCAGGCGAGCGGGTCGGCCTGTCGCAGCCGGCCGTGAGTTCGGCGCTCGGCAGATTGCGCGCCTTGCTGGACGACGAATTGTTCGTCAGGGAAGGCAATCAGATGATGCCGACGGCGCGCGCCCTCGAACTGCGCCAACCAATCAGACAGGCATTGGCCGGCATGGAAGAGGCATTGGCGGCGACCGCTGCTTTCGATCCTGCCACGGCGACCCGATCCTTCATGTTGATCGGATCCGATTACTTTTCCACGTTATTGATGCCGCCGCTGGCTGCGCGTGTGGCGAAAGCGGCACCCTCCGTCACCTTGCAGATGGTCGATCATGCCTCATCGGAAGTCTTCGAGATGCTGCGCGATGGCCGAGCGGATATCGTCATCGATCGGTCACTCGACCCGCCCGAGTGGATTACGAGCCGCAAGCTGCTCCAATCATGGCTGGTATGCATTGCCAAGCAAGGACATCCCCTGCTCGCCAGCTGCGGCATTCGTCCAGGCGACGCTATACCGGCAGACGTCTTCTGCTCTCTTCCCCATGTTCTGCGCTCCGCGGATGGGAGCCGGACCGGTACGATCGATCCGGCCCTTGCGCGCTTGGGCCTTGTGCGTCGTGTCATGGTCACGGTACCGCATTTCCAGGCGGTCGCTCTTGCCGTTGAATCGAGCGAAATGCTGGGAAGCATTCCGGTGCATTTCGCGCGCACCCTGATCGGTCGGCTGAAGCTCGATGTGTTCATGCCGCCGATGGAATCGCCGAAAATGGACGTGACCATGTATTGGCTTCGCCGCTTCGATGGTGATCCGGGAAGTGCCTGGCTCCGGGGCGAGATCGCGCAAGCGCTCGCAGCGCCGCCGGCGTGATATCCTACCGTCTCACCGGGATGCAGGATCTCATCAGGAAAGCCTGACCGCCTCGAACATGGCGGTCAGGCCGATGCCGCCGCCGATGCCGATCATCGCCAGGCCGGTCGCGCCGATCGCGTCCTCGCGAATCAACTGGCTGTATAGCCTTGTAACGAGGATCGCACCTGATGCCCCAAAGGGATGGCCCAGGGCAAGGGCGCCGCCGTTGCTGTTGATCGTGTCGGCGGGAATGTCGAGCTGATCCAGCGAGGCCAGAACCTGGGCGGCGAAGGCCTCGTTGAATTCGATGGCATCGATGCCGGCGAGCGAAAACCCGGGCTGGCGCTGCAGCAGCTTCCTGGTCGAGGCGACCGGGCCGATGCCGAGCAGGTTGGGATCGACACCGGCGGCGGCGCTGTCGATGAAGGCGAGGCCCTTGCCGATGCCGAGGCTTTTGGCCATGCCGCGGCTGATGACGAGCACCAGGCAGGCGCCGTCATTCAGCGGGCAGGCATTGCCTGCCGTCACCGAACCGTCGGCCAGGAAGACGGGCTTGAGGTTTGCCAGTGCTTCAATCGATGTCGTGGGGCGCGGGCATTCGTCGCGTTCCAGCAATCCGTGCCCGGTGGAGATTTCGACGATCTCCGGTCGGAAGAGACCGGCCTCAGCCGCCTTGACCGCGAGCCGGTGGCTGCGGAGCGCGAATTCATCCTGTCTCCGGCGCGTGATGCCAAATTGCCGGGCGACATTTTCGGCGGCAATGCCCATCTCGGGATCGCCGACTGCATCGGGGGAAAATCGGGCGCGGCCGTAAAAGCGCGGCAGCGCCCCGTTGGCTTTCGGCCGTTCGACGCGCCACGGCGCGGTGCTGACGCTCTCGACGCCGCCGGCAAGGAAGCAGGAACCGGCTTTCGCCTGGATCAGGCGGGCGGCCATGACGATCGCTTCCAGGCCGGAACCGCATTGCCGGTCGATGGCGACGCCGGGAACCGCCACGGGCAGGCCGGCGGTAAGGGCCGCCAACCGGCCGATATTGCCGCCGCCGCCGGCGGCATTGCCGACCAGCACGTCGTCTATGGCTTCCGGCGCAATGCCCGTCTCGGCAACGATCCGCCGGATGATCGGCGCAAGCAGGTCTTCGGCCGCAACAGTCGCAAGCGAGCCGAAGGCCCGGCCGATCGGCGTGCGGTAAGCGGCAACCACGACCGGCTGCCAATCCTCGTCAGGCTGATAGGCGTAGGACAAGACCGTCTCCCGAAATCACCGCGGCTTCCACCTGCCCCCTGGAAATCTTGCCGCTGCTCGTCATCGGCCAGGAGGCGATATGGTGGAATTGCCTGGGGATCTTGAACCTGGCGAGCTGTCGCGCGCAATGGTCGGCCAGCATTTTCGCGTCTTTTGCCTCTCCCGAGACGACCGCCACGATCCGCTGACCGTAATAGGCATCCGGCAGGCCGAAGACGACGGCCTCTTCGACGCCGGGGCAGGCTTTGAGCGCGCTTTCGACTTCGGCGGGATAGACGTTGTTGCCGCCCGATATCATCATGCCGCCTGCCCGGCCGATAACCCGCAACATGCCGTTTTCGTCGAGTTCGCCGAGATCGCCGACGGTCGCTCCCGCCTCGGTGACCCGAAACGCCTGGCCGTCGTCGCCCCAGAGATAGCCGTCGGCGATCAGGTCGCTCCTGACGAAGATGGTGCCCGGCGCATCGGTCCCGACATCGTTTTCATCAGGGCCGCGAACGGAAATCTCGACGCCGGGATAGGCCTGCCCCACCCGGTCGATCGGAAAATCGACCGCGCCGCCGACAAGGGTGGAGACGGTCATGAAACCGATTTCGGATGCGCCGTAATATTCGCGAATGCGCGCCCTCGGAAAAAGGCGGCGCATGGCTTCGACCCCGTTCAGGTCGAGCTTGGCGCCGGCGGTCAGGACATCGCGTAGGGAGGTCAGAGCCGGTTTGTCTGCCCACGCCCTGGCAATACCGGCAATATGGGTCGGCACGGCGACCAGACGTTCGATCTCTTCAGAGGCGAGAATGCGCGCGACGGCGGCAGGATCCCATTTCCTCACCGAATGGAAGGTGCCGCCGGCATCCAGGGCTTCGACCAAGGCGTAAAGCGCCAGCCCATGCGCCAGGGCGCCGGGGCAGAGGGTGGACGGCGCGTCTTCCAGTTCAAAAACGGTGCGTCCGCGATCGAGGCTGCGGCGCCACTGCTCGCGGGAGCGAAAATAGGCTTTCGGCTCGGCGGTGGTGCCCGAGGTAAAGCCGATCAGGAAGATGCCCTCGGCATCATCAGGCAGATCATTTTCCGCCGCGGCGAGATCGAAGGGCTCGGGGCCGGCGGTGACGATTGATATGCCGAGCCTGCGAGCAATTTCGGCGGTCGGCCCGGCATCGTCGTCGACAATGATCACGTCAGGCGCCAGCCGCTCGATGATGCGCTCGATTCTCTCAGGCGGCATCATCGGGTCGATCACCGCGCAGGCGTTCGGCAAGGCGGTGGCGGCGATAAAATATTCGGCAAAGCCGATATGGTTGCCGAGGCTGAGGGCGACAAGTTTTCCCACGCCGGGCAGATCGAGCGTGCGGCGGCTTAAGCGCGGCAATTCCTGGATAAAGCGGCAGATCGCCTTGGCGCGCACATAAAGCTCGCCGTAGCTCAAGGAGCGGCCGTCGATCACCACGGCCGGCTTATCAGGCCTTTCCGCTGCATGTCGAAGAAGCTGCGCATGGATCGGCATGGGCACTCGCTGGTTTGAAGATCGGCCGTCAGCCTAACGCCGCTCTGGTGGTCTCGGGGATCGGCGTCGGGCGGCTGTCGGAAAGGCCGACGCAGACCCAGACGAGCCCCGCCGAGGCGCAATGGGCGTCGTCGCGCTGGCGAAAGAGTTGGATCGCGAAGGCGAGACTCGTTCGCCCGATCTTTTCGACGACGACCTTTGCCTCGACGACGTCGTCGATGTCGATCGGGCTGTGAAAAGTGATCTCCGCCTTCTTCACGTGATAGGCAACACCCGAGGAGGTGTGGCGGAAGTGGCTCAAGATTTCCCGGTGCCGCAGGAACTCAACGACCGCATCCTCGCAATAATCGAGGTAAACCGAGTTATGGACATGGCCATAGACGTCGATGTCTCGCATCGAGACCCGGAAGGATGCTAAAGGCCTGTCGTCAACACTCATGCGATCACCGAAAATTGGTGGGCTGTTCTAACTGCTGTTGTCTGGGGGATGCAATGCAATATCAGGCGGTCGTGCGAAAATTCGGTCCGGCCCAGGAGGTCGTCGTGACCGAGCGGGCCGAACTGCCGGCGCTGCGGTCCGACCAGGTGCGCGTGCGGCTGCTCGCGCGGTCGATCAATCCCTCCGACATCATCACCATATCGGGTGCCTATGCCGGCCGCATGACCCTGCCCTTCATTCCCGGTTTCGAAGCCTGCGGCGTCGTTGAAGCCTGCGGTGAAGAGGTTTACGGGCTTGCGCCGGGCACCCGCGTTTTGCCGGTCCGCAGCGCCGGCGGATGGCAGGAATTCAAGGATACCGATCCCAGCTGGTGCCTTCGTGTTCCGGAAACACTGTCGGATTTCGAGGCGGCGACGAGCTATGTCAACCCGATGACGGCCTGGCTGATGCTGCACAAGAAGATCGGGCTGAGACCCGGCATGCGCATCGCCGTCAATGCGGCCGCCTCTTCGATTGGATCGATCCTGATCGGCCTGGCAAATGCCGTCGGCGTCGAACCGGTGGCGATCGTCCGCAGCGAGGGGTCGGTCGCTCGTCTCAGCGGCCGGCTCGAGGCCGTCATCGTCGACAGGGCGGACGGCGATCTGACAGCGGGGCTTGCCGGCCGGCATGGGCTGGACGCGGTGCTCGACTGCGTCGGCGGCACGCACGCCGGCCTCCTCGCCGCTGCGCTCAAATCCGGCGGCCATTTCGTCCATTACGGTCTGCTTTCCGGACAAAGCATCCAGCCTTCCTTCTGGGCCTCCCATCCCGACATCGTCTTTTCCTATTTCCACCTGCGCGAATGGGTTCATTCCGAAGCCATGGGGGATGTCCAGCGCGCCTATTGCGAAGTGGCGGCGCAGATCGCCCAGAAGGTCATCGCGACCGAGGTGCGTGAGGTCTTTCCACTGGAGAGGATTGGCGAGGCGCTGCACTCCGCCCTTCCCTTCCGGGCGGGCGGCAAGGTGCTGCTCGCCTGACGGACGCCCGCCCTCCTCGCCCTAGACAGTTTCGTGCCGCAGCCGTGCGCGGATAATCTCGGGGTGGTTCTGCTCGGCCCATCCGACCAGGGCTTTCATCGGGATCAGGAAGGATCGCCCCAGCTCCGTCAGCTCGTATTCCACGCGGGGCGGGACTTCGGGATAGACGGTGCGCCTGATATAGCCGTCCTGCTCGAGATGCCGCAGTGTCTTGGAGAGCATCTGTTTGGAAATGTCGCCGATCTCGCGCAGCAGCTCGTTGAAGCGCTTCTTGTCGGTTTCCAGCGCTTTGAGTGTCAGCAGGCTCCATTGATCGCCGATGCGATCAAGCACGCCTCTGATCGGGCATCCCGCCCCCGACCGATCGGTTTCTTCAGGCACGGCGTCCCTCCTTCCGGTCATCGCCGGCTGACCTTGCCACCAAAAACTGCCTTCTTGCCCGATATGCAGCGGTTTCATAGATCACGCCGCGTGGGCCTTTTTTAGACTGGATCGCCGATCCATACCAAAGGAGTTTGATGATGACATTCGGGAAATCGCTTTTCGCACTGGTCATTTTGGCCGGCATTGCCGCACCTTCAGGTGTGTTTGCCGGCTCGCGGGATGTGCAGGTCGAGGAGGCCAACCGCAAGCTGGTCGTTGAATTTTACGACCGGTTTTTCAACAAGCACGATATTGAGGCCGCCTCGATTGTCGCGGACGACTACCGGCAGCACAATCCCAGGGTCCCCGATGGGAAGAAGTCTTTCGTTTCCTTCTTCACCGGCTTTTTCAAGAACAACGATCAGTCGAGGAACGAGATCATGCGCAGTTCCGCCGATGGCGATCTCGTTTGGCTGCATGTGCATTCGACCAACGGTGCCGGCGATCGCGGTCGGGCGATCGTCGATATTTTCCGGGTCGCGGACGGCAAGATCGTCGAGCACTGGGATGTGATCCAGCCTGTTCCGGAAGAGGCTGCCAACAAGAACACCATGTTCTGATCGACGTTCTGAATTCAATGGGGTCGGCTTTTAGCCGGCCCCATTCTCGGCGGAATCGGCCCACGGACGTTCCGATTTCGGCGTCGCCAGCCCGTGTTTGGCAAGCTCCAGCGTCAGGATGCGGGTTTCTAGAAGGTTGAAGATCCGCAGGACAGCCTCGATCGCGTCGAAGGGTTTGGTCAGAAAATCCTTGGCGCCGAGCGAAAGCGCGCGCCTGCGCGTCGGCAGGGTCGCATCGGCGGTCAGAACCAGGATCGGCAGGTAGCTGTTTTCGGGAATGAGCCTTGCGAAGGTTTCCAGCAGGGCGAAGCCGTCGAGATCGGGCATCATCAGGTCGAGAAGCACGAGATCGACCGAATGCTCGCGGAAGAGCCTCAGCGCCTCGCGCGGCTCGGTGGTGCTGATCAGCGCCGTGAAACCCTCGCGCTTGAGAATGCGCTCCAGCAGCGAAACATTGGCCGGCTCGTCATCGACGATCAGGATCGTCGAGGCTCGCACGATATCGGTGGAATCTGTCATGGACCAAACTACGTCGAAAACGATGCCGAGTTCATAGCAAGCGGTGCGGCCAAATCAAAGATGACGCCTCAGGGCGAGCTTTCGACGGCAAGGCCGCGCTCTTCCATCGCCACCGGCGCGCGCGGCAGATCGACATGGAAGGTGGCGCCGCCTTCCCCGTTGCTGAAGCCGAGCGTGCCGCCCATGGCGTCGATCAGATGTTTCGACAGTGCAAGCCCGAGGCCCGTCCCCTCCTGGTTGATCCGCTCGGCCCCCAGCCGGTCGAACGGGGTGAACAGGCGGGCGGCGCGGTCGGCCGGGATGCCGGGGCCTGTATCGCTGACTTCGATCCGAATGCGATCTCCCATCGCGCGGTGGCTGACGATCACGCTTCCCTGATGACGATTATATTTCACTGCGTTGGAGAGGAGGTTCAGGAACACCTGCAGCAGGCGCCGCCGGTCGGCGAGCACGAACTGACCCGGTTCGGCCGGCGCGGTGACCTCGATCCGGATCTGCTGCTTGCCGCAGAGCGGCCTTGCCAGCGATACCGCTTCGTCTATCACCTCGGCGACGGGCTGCGGCTCGACCGTGAGATCCATGCGGCCGGCCTCGATTCTGGCCATATCGAGAACCTCGTCGATCAGGCTGAGCAGATGCCGGCCGGCTCTCAAAATCTGCGCGACGCTCTCCCTGGAATCGGCATCGGTCACGTCCATTTCCAGAAGCTGGGCAAAACCGAGAACGGCATTGAGCGGCGTGCGCAGCTCGTGGCTCATGCGCGACAGGAACTCGCTCTTGGCGTTGCTGGCACGGATCGCATCCTCGCGGGCGGCAAGCAGAGCCTCCTCGAATTGCTTGCGCTCTGTAATGTCGCGGGTAATCTTGGAAAAGCCGCGCAGCCGGCCCGTGTCATCATGCAGCGCGGTGACGACGACGTGCGACCAGAAACGCGACCCGTCCTTGCGCAGGCGCCAGCCTTCCGCCTCGGTGCGTCCATCGCGGGCCGCCTTGGAAAGCTCTTCTGCCGGAAATGTGTCCCTGCTTTGGGTGGGGTAGAAGCGGGAAAAATGCTGGCCGACGATGTCCTCGGCGCCGTAGCCGGTGATCCGCTCGGCGCCGGCATTCCAGCTCACCACCTGCCCATGCGGATCGAGCCCGAAGATGCCGTAGTCGCTGACACCCTCGACCAGCTGGCGGAAGCGTTCCTCGCTCTCGGTCAGATCGGCCTCGCGCTTTTTTAAGAGGACGCTCGCATCTTCGAGCGCCTGTTCGAGGCTGCCGAGTTCATCGCGGAAAGGATCGGCCACCGTGACGACCTCGCCTTGCGACAAGAGATGCGCCTGGGCTTTCAATGCGTGCACGCGGCGCACGATGCTTGCTGAAAACAGGAAGACGGCGACGAGCGCGCCGGCAAAACCGAGGAAGCCGGCTGATATCATCAGGCTGCGGGACAGGGAGCGAACCCGGTCGGCGGCCTGTGTCCTGGCGTGAAGGAGATCGGCCTCACGCCGGTTCATCACGTCGATCTCCTGTCTCAGCACGTCGAGGACCTGCTTGCCCTCGATGAGCCTGGCGGCAAGATCCTCGCGCCCGCCGGCGCGCAGGATGTCGGCCTGTTTCAGCAGCTGCAGACGATCGACTTTGGCGTCGACCAGGGCGCGGATGCGTTCGAGGCGGCTTTTCTGCTCCTCATCCCGCAAGCGCCGGCCGACTTCGTCGAGCACCACGGGCAGCCTGTCTTCGGCCCGGTTGAAGGGATCGAGAAAATCGGGTCTGCCGGTCAGGAGATAACCCCGCATCGCGGTCGCCGCTTCGGCGATCAGCGCGTGGATCTCCTGAATGCCCGACTGGATCTCCAGCGTCACGCGCACCTGATCCTCGGCGATCCGGCTCTGCCGGTCGGCGACGAAGACCGAGGCGAGAGCCGCCAAGAGCAGCGCCAGCGGCACCATGATGATGACGATGCCTTTCGCCCGCAGCGGAAGGTCGGCGAAGCGCAGTGCCCGCCGGCCGGCAGTTGCCGACATTGTCCCGGTCATGGCTGCTCTTCCCCGGAGGTTTCGACGAGCCCGCCGCGCACGGCCATGACGGCGGCCTGCGTCCGGTCACCGGCGCCGAGCTTGCCGATGATGCGTTCGACATGGATCTTGACGGTGCCGGGCGAGATCTTCAGCGCCCTGCCGATCTCTTTGTTGGTCAGGCCTCCGGCCACTTTCGTCAGCACCTCGCGCTCGCGCACCGTCAGTGTTTCCAGGCCGCTATTGTTGGTCTGCGGCTTGGTGGCGGCGCGCTTCAAGAGCCTCGCGACCAGCGGGCCGTCGAAGAAGGCGTCGCCCGCGAGCACGCGGCGGATCGTGCGCAGAATGTCGTCGCGGCTGGCGTCCTTCAGCAGATAGCCGGTGGCGCCGGCCTCGATCGCCGCTTCCAGATAATCGAGACTGTCATGCATGGTGATGATCATCACCCGCGTTTCCGGCGACACGCGGCGGATCTCCCTGGTGGCGGCGAGGCCGTCCATGCGCGGCATGCGGATGTCGAGCAGTGCCAGATCCGGCTTGCGGGCAGCGCAAGCGTCCACCGCTTCCACGCCGTCGCGCACATCGAAGGCGACATGGAAATCGTCCTGGCCGCCGATCATGGCAATCAGCCCGGCGCGGGCGATGTCATGATCGTCGGCAACGAGAATGGATGCGGTCATCCCGATATCGTCTCCTGCTGAAGGGGTGCGAAGGCGCGGACATAGGTGCCGCCTGAAGCTCCAGCGCCGATCTCGATGCGGCCGCCGAGCAGCGCCAGCCGCTCGCGCATGCCGACGATGCCGAGCCGCGCTCCCCGCTCCTGAATCCGGGGCGCTTCCCCGATGCCCTTTCCATCATCGATCACTTCGAGATGGGCGTCACCCGCGCTGTCCTCGAACAGGCGCACGATGAGCCGGCGCGCCTCGGCATGCTTGATCACATTGGTGATCGCTTCCTGCGCGACGCGGTAGAAGATGATCCCGGTCGATGCCGGCCAGCGGTCGGCGCCGGCATCGAGATCGGCGATCACCTCCATGCCGTCGATCGCATCGAGGCGGGTGCGCAGCGCCGCTGCGACGCCGAGATCATCGAGCTCGGGCGGGCGAAGATCGGCGATAGCCGCGCGAAGATCGGCGACGGAATGGCGCGCGAGTGCGGCAAGCTGGTCGATCTCCGGCTTCAGCGCATGCGCCTCGCCGATGCGGGCGGCGAGGTCCTGCAGGCGATAGCTGAGACCGGCGGCAAGCTGCGCCGAGCCGTCATGCAGGTCGAGCGCCACCCGCTGCCGCTCCTGCTCCTGCGCCTGGATCAGCTGTGCGACAAGGGCCGCGAGCTCGCTGCGCTGCCGTTGGAGATCGCCGAGCAGCGCCTGCTTTTCCGCCGCCTGACGTTCGAGATTGCAGGCGTCGGCGAGCTGGCTCGCCACCACCTCCAAGGTTTGCCGGTCGTCGGCCTCGACGGCGCGCCCTCTCGACGGGCCGATGAGCGTCAGATGGAGAGCGGAACCATCCTGCGAGGCAAACAGGATGCCGTCGCTTTCCGGGCTCCTCGATTGCCCGACGGTCAGCTGCATGGGCGCCTCTCCCCGTAGGGACGGAAAGACGAGCCTCGCAAGCGATGCTCCGGCGAAATCGGCAAGCCGGGACAGAACCTCCGGGGCGGCCGTTTCGAATGTTTGTGCATCGAGCAGATCTCGCGCTTCGATGATGAAACGCAGCCGTGCCGCCCGCGCTTCCGCCGCTCGGTAAAGGGCTCTCATCTCCGCGACATCAGGCGAATGCGCCGTATCTGTGTTATGCTCCAGGCCCAAGGGGACTGCTCCTGAAATGAATGACGCGTTGAACGCGCCCGGCACGATAGTCATTCCGGTGGGAATGTCATCTATGCCGTTCGGCAGACCGGATCGGAGCCACCCGGCAGATGGGGCGGCAGCGCCGGCCGCTTAGATATTGGTCATGCGGTCGACCGAAGCGATATCCGCCGGAACCGCCAGATAGGAAGCCAAATATGCGTACCATCATTGCTGCCGCCCTTGTCGTCGGTTTCGTTCAGGTCCAGTCGGCTGCGGCGGCCGAAACGGAGACTTGCGCGCCGGTGAGCGAAGAGCAGGTCGCCAAGCTCTTCGACCGCTGGAACGCCTCGCTCGCAACGCTGAGCCCCCAGGAAGTCGCCAAGAATTACAGCGAAGACTCGGTGCTGCTGGCGACGCTCGCGAACAAGCCGCGCCTGACCCAGGAAGAGCGGATCGACTATTTCACGCACTTCCTGGAAAAGGAGCCCAAGGGCCACATCGACAGCCGTGACATCAAGCTCGGCTGCAACTGGGCCGTCGATACCGGCACCTACACCTTCACCCTGAAGGATGGCTCGAAGGTTCCCGCCCGCTATACCTACACCTACGAATTCAAGGACGGGAACTGGCTGATCACCTCGCACCACTCCTCGATGATGCCGGAGAAGTAAAGGTCCGACCGATCCGGCAGGAAGACCCCGTGTCCACCCCACACGGGGTCTTCCGCTGTCGACCGCGTATTCGTAATGCTCGGGCTCGGGCCAGTGCCTCAAGCGTCTGCAGGTGGCGCCCCGCTCTCCCTCATTCCTGTGCTCGTCACAGGAATGAGGGAGGAGAAGTAATGCCTTGGAAACGCAAGGCATTCCGATAGAGACGAAAATGCCCGGGCGCAGCCGAAGCTGCGCCCGGGCGAAATGCTGGCCGATCAGACGAGATCGAAGCGGTCGGCGTTCATGACCTTGGTCCAGGCGGCGACGAAGTCCTTGACGAACTTCTCCTTGGCGTCGGCCTGGCCGTAGACTTCGGCGAAGGCGCGCAGCTGCGAGTGCGAGCCGAAGATCAGGTCGACGCGGGTGCCGGTCCACTTGGCAGCACCCGTCTTGCGGTCGCGGCCTTCATAGACGCCGTTCTTGCCGGCGGCAGGAACCCACTGCGTGCCCATGTCGAGCAGATTGACGAAGAAGTCGTTCGTCAGCGTTTCTGGACGTGAGGTGAAGACGCCGTGCTCGGGCGCACCTGCCTTCAGCACGCGCAGGCCGCCGACGAGAACGGTCATCTCGGGGCCGGTCAGCGTCAGCAACTGGGCGCGGTCGACGAGCGCTTCCTCAGGCTTCATGAACTGCAGGCGCTTGCCGTTCACGTAGTTGCGGAAGCCGTCGATCCGCGGCTCGAGCGCCGCGAAGGAATGCGCGTCGGTCTGTGCCTCGGAGGCGTCCGTGCGGCCCGGCGTGAACGGCACGCTGACGGTGTTGCCGCCTGATGCCGCTGCCTTTTCGACGCCGGCTGCACCGGCAAGCACGATCAGGTCGGCGAGCGAGATCTTCTTGCCCCCGGTCTGGCCGGCGTTGAAGTCCTTCTGGAGGCCTTCGAGAACGCCGAGCACCTTGGCGAGCTGGGCCGGCTGGTTGGCGTCCCAGTCCTTCTGCGGCGCAAGGCGGATGCGCGCGCCATTGGCGCCGCCGCGCTTGTCGGAGCCGCGGAAGGTCGAGGCGGAAGCCCAGGCTGTGGAGATCAGTTCCTGCACGCTAAGGCCGGTGGCGAGAACCTTGGCCTTCAGCTCGGCAATGTCCTTGTCGTCGACGAGGGGATGGTCGACGGCCGGGATCACGTCCTGCCAGATCAGGTCTTCGGCGGGAACTTCCGGGCCGAGGTAGCGCACCTTAGGGCCCATGTCGCGGTGGGTCAGCTTGAACCAGGCGCGGGCGAAAGCGTCGGCGAACTCAGTCGGATTTTCGAGGAAGCGGCGCGAGATCTTCTCGTAGACCGGGTCGAAACGCAGCGCCAGGTCACTCGTCAGCATGGTCGGCAGATGCTTCTTGCCGGCGTCGTAGGCATCCGGAATGGAGGCTTCGGCGTTCTTGGCCTGCCACTGCTTCGCGCCGGCCGGGCTCGTTGTCAGCTCCCATTCGAAGGCGAAGAGGTTTTCGAAGAAATAGTTGCTCCACTTGGTCGGCGTCTGCGACCAGGTGACTTCGAGGCCGGCGGTGATCGCGTCCTTGCCGACGCCGGTGCCGAACGAGCTCTTCCAGCCGAGGCCCTGGTCCTCGATCGCGCCGCCTTCCGGCTCGGCGCCGATCAGCGACGGATCGCCGGCGCCATGCGTCTTGCCGAAGGTGTGGCCGCCGGCGATCAGCGCCACGGTCTCTTCGTCGTTCATCGCCATGCGGGCGAAGGTTTCGCGGATATCGCGGGCCGAAGACAATGGATCGGAATTGCCGTTCGGACCTTCCGGGTTGACGTAGATGAGGCCCATCTGCACGGCGCCGAGCGGCTCTGCCAGTTCGCGTTCGCCGCTGTAGCGCTCGTCGCCGAGCCAGGTGCCCTCGGGACCCCAGTAGAGCTCTTCCGGCTCCCAGACGTCGGCGCGGCCGCCGGCAAAGCCGAAGGTCTTGAAGCCCATGGATTCCAAGGCGACGTTGCCGGTGAGGATCAGAAGGTCGGCCCAGGAGATGCGGTTGCCGTATTTCTGCTTGATCGGCCACAGCAGGCGGCGGGCCTTGTCGAGATTGGCGTTGTCAGGCCAGCTGTTGAGCGGCGCAAACCGCTGCTGGCCCTGGCCGGCGCCGCCGCGACCGTCGGTGATGCGGTAGGTGCCGGCGCTGTGCCAGGCCATGCGGATGAACAGGCCGCCGTAATGGCCGAAGTCCGCCGGCCACCAATCCTGCGAATCGGTCATCAGCGCGGTGAGATCCTGCTTCAGCGCGTCGAGATCGAGTTTCTTGAACTCCTCGGCATAGTCGAAGGCCTGGCCGAGCGGATCAGCGCGGCCGGAATTGTGATGAAGAATCTGCACGTTCAGCTGGTTCGGCCACCAGTCACGGTTCGTCCGTGCCGTCGGAGCCTTGTGATGTGCAACAGGACATTTGCCTGCGCTGTCAGTGGGGTTGTCCATGATTGTCTCCTTCATTGCTTGATCTGTCTGCCGTTCAAAAGTCGAGCCGAGTGGGCGTCCCGCTCTCCCTTGCTGTCTTCATATCGGAAGCATATGATAATTTTAAGTTGGATTTACTGATTGCTGCGATAAGCTGAACTTATGAAGAACCTGACCCTCAAACAGCTGCGTTATTTTGAAGCCCTGGCAAGGGATGGCCGCTTCCGGCGCGCGGCCGACGCCTGCGCGATTTCCCAGCCGGCCCTCTCCATGCAGATCAAAGAACTTGAGCAGGAGTTGGGCAGCGAGCTTTTCGAGCGCAGCGCGCGCGAGGTGAAGCTGACGGCCTTCGGCCAGACCTTCGCTCTCAGGGTCCGCGAGATCCTGCGCGCCGTGGACGAGCTGGGGGAATTGGCGCGGGCCTCACGCGATTCCTTCCTGACGCGGCTGCGCATCGGCATCATCCCGACGATCGCCCCCTATCTGCTTCCGGTCATCATAAACGATCTGAACAAAAGTTTCGCCGGCATTCAGATCGAAGTGCGCGAGACGCAGACGGCAAAGCTGGTTCAGGAGCTGGCGCAAGGCCAGCTGGATACGGCGATCGTCGCGCTGCCGGTGTCGGAACCGTCGCTGACCGAGCTCGAACTCTTCAAGGAGGAGTTCGTGCTGGTGCGGCGGCCCGAAGACGAGGGCAAGCCGGTGCCCGAACGCGAGGCGCTGCGCGAAATGCGGTTGCTGCTGCTCGAAGAAGGCCACTGCTTCCGCGATCAGGCGCTGTCGTTCTGCAAGATCGGGCCGGCGCGCCCGCGCGAAGTGATGGAAGGCAGCTCGCTCTCCACCCTGGTCCAGATGGTCAGCGCAGGGATCGGCATCACCTTGATCCCGGAGATGGCGGTTCCGATCGAAACACGCTCGGCGCAGGTTTCGATCTCCCGCTTCCCGTCTCCGCAGCCGTCGCGAACGATCGGCATGGTCTGGCGCAATTCGACGCCGATGGCCAAGCAGCTACTGCAGGTTTCCGAGGCGGTTCGCCGCTCGGCGGAGGCGATGCGAGGGCAGTATGCTGGGGGTGATGGATGATGGGTTTTGTTTGTAACGAAGACCCCTCCCCAACCCCTCCCCACAAGGGGGAGGGACTTAATCTGCGGCCCAGGCGGAGACCAAAAGGCGAGGACTTGCTCGCCGCGACCGTTCAACGGATTGCTATAGTCGAGGCTACGTGAAACGGTGCGGCACATTAGCCCCTCCCCTTGTGGGGAGGGGTTGGGGAGGGGTCTTGAGCCGCAAGCGTCAGCCTCCGCGATTACTGCGTGAGCCGTAACGTATCCCCGCGAATGGCAGCGGCGATCGTCTCGTAGACGGTCTTGATGGTGGCCGGCGATGCGGTGAAAAAATGTGCGGAATTGGTGGCGCAGTTGCGAATGTTCACCACATCGGCATCGCTGCTATAAGACAGCGTATAGATTTCGATGCCGCTCTTCTTCATCGCCGAGCATGCGGCCTGCATCGCGGAGGTGGCCACCTTGTTGCAGGCTGACGATGGCGATTGAGAGCAGATCCAATCGAACTTGCCGCTTGGGTCATATTTCGTGTTCATCTCGCCGTCGGTCATGAACACCATGACTTTCTGCACGGAATCGGATGCGACCGCCGGCGAGGACTTGTCTCCCCACACGCCCTTCCATTTCGGCGACAAGGTGTACCATCCCGCGACCACGCCGGCGTCCAGGCGGGTGGAGCCTTCGGATGTCAGCTGGGTCACGACGTTTTTCAGATAGGTGAAGTCGCCGGTCAGCGGCGTGATCGGCGGCGGACAGAAACTGGTTCCCGATTTGGGATTGGCGTCCATGGCGACGAAGGCGGCTGTGCTCGGCGGCGCATCGCTCATGCCGTCAGTACCGATCGCGCCGGCATCCTTGACATCGACATCCGCGCGGGGCTCGATGCAACCCATCCAGTAGTAATTTGTGGACGTGGACATAACCGGCGTAACGCCGTCGATCCAATAACCGAGCTTATAGCTGGAGGAAGTGTAGACGGATTTCGGATCGGTCCAGCGTTTGGGAACCGCCGCTGCTCCATTATACGATTGAAGCCAGGCCGTATTTCCCATGCCGATGTTGACGCGGCTGGAAAAAGGCACGACCGAGATTTTGGTTTTGTCGACGAGCGCGGCGTTGGATGAGAAGGCCTGCAGAAAGCCGGCGACCGCGGTTTGCATCGGTGCGAAACGGTTCTCCTCGATCATCGAACTCGACACGTCGAGAACCAGCGCGATCTCCAATTGCTTCACCCCCGGCAAGGCCGCGCAGGACCTGATACTGATCGGAACGGACTGGATATTGGCCACTTGCATGAAGGTGGTGGGGACGGCGTCCGCGACGTCGAGGCATAGTTCCGCTTCATCGCTCGACACTTCCGGTTTGCCGGCAACGGCTGTCTTGGGCGCTCCATTCGCCGACAGGAAGGCGTTGACCGTGTTCGAGATGTTCGCCTCCGGCATCCCATGCTTATATTTCGATGCCGCCGCGAGCACCGCGGAATCCGCGGCCGACTGCAAATCTATTCGATCGTTGTAAGCTCTGATGAAATCGATGGAGGCGCCGACCGCGAGAAGCAGAGGCACCGCGACCAAAATGAAGATGATTGCGACGGCTCCGTCGCGATTCTCGGTCAGGCGGGAAAGGGAAAAGAAACGGCGTGTCATATGGATCGGCTCAAAATATCTTTGGTTTTCTCATGTCCTCCCGAGGCAGGGCTACGGCGGCACCGTTAACGACCAGGAAATGCCGGGCCGTGCGGGAACGATAGGGGGAATTTTCTGGCGCGAATCGTATAGACCGCTCTAATTCTGGATATCTTTGCGCTGATCGACGCGCATCATCGCCTTCGCCGGGAAGGCTTCGAGTGGGTGGCGTCACCCCGCCGGGCTCTCAAAACGAGCATCGGACCCGCTCTGTGGCGCGTATCGATCGACGCGCCGGCCGCATGCATCCGGGCCCAGCCCCTCGCCTTAAGGGCGCCGCTTGAACGTATGCTCGGCTGCCGGAAATTTTCGCGACCGGACTTCGTCGGCATAGGCTGCGGCAGCCGCTGCGATCCTCTTGCCGAGCTCGTCGTAACGCTTGACGAAACGCGGGGTGAAATCGTTGAAGAGCCCCAGAATGTCGTCCGACACCAGAACCTGGCCGTCGCAGGCCGAAGAGGCGCCGATACCGATGGTCGGTATGTGCATGGCTGAAGTCACCTCCCGGGCAAGCGGCTCCACTGTGCCTTCGATGACGGCCGCAAAGGCGCCCGAGCCGCCGATGGCATGCGCGTCGCGCCGGATCTTCGACGTCTCGTGTTCCGAGTGGCCGACGGAACGATAGCCTCCGGCGGTATGAACCTGCTGCGGCATCAGGCCGATATGCCCCATGACCGGGACGCCTCGCTTCGTCAGAAAGGCGATGGTCTCGGCCATCTCCTCGCCGCCCTCCAGCTTGACGGCATCGCAGCCGGTTTCCTGCAGGATGCGGACGGCATTGCGGAAGGCAATCTCTTTCGATTCCTGATAACTGCCGAATGGCATGTCGACGACGACGCAGGCCTTGGAGACACCGCGCATGACAGCCTTGCCATGGGCGATCATCATGTCGAGCGTGACGCCGATGGTGGTCTCCATGCCGTAGAGTACCATGCCGAGCGAATCCCCGACCAGCAGCAGGTCGCAATGCTCATCGAGCAAGCGCGCCATCGGCGTCGTATAGGCGGTCAGGCAGACGATCGGCTTGCCACCCTTCATGGCGCAGATGCGCGTCGGCGTCAGGCGTTTTTGAAATCCGGTGGCGCTCATTTCGTCACTCCCTTTCCCGGCTTGCCCTTCCCGCCGATAACCCCGGCAATCCGGTTGTTGCGGACCACCCGGTTGTCGAGCAGCCGCGTCGAGCCGAACCGAACGAAAAGCGCCACGACGACAGGGTCATCGATCGAGCTGACCGGCTCAAGCGTCGAAGCGTCTCTGACGGCGACGACTTCAGGCTTTGCCAGAGGTTCGCGACCGAGGAATTCCGTGAGCTTGACTTCCAATTTCTTGGCATCCGTCAGGCCGTCGGCAACCAGGCGCTCGGCCTCGTCGAGGGTCCGCGGGACGATCGCTGCGGCACGCCGCTCCTCAGCATTGAGATAGACATTGCGCGACGACAATGCGAGGCCGTCACCGTCCCTGACCGTCGGCACCGATATCACCCGCACCGGCACAGCCAGATCATCCACCATGCGTTTGATGATGACGACCTGCTGGTAGTCCTTTTCGCCGAAATAGGCGGTCTGCGGCTGCACGATGTTGAAAAGCTTGTTGACGACGGTGGCGACACCGGCAAAGTGTCCGGGCCGAACCGCCCCTTCGAGCTCGTGCCCGAGATCGGGAACGTCGACCACGGTCAGCATCGGCCGGGGATACATATCCTCGACGCCGGGCGAAAAAAGGAAATTGACTCCGGCCTGCTTCAGCATGGCTGCGTCGCGTTCCAGATCGCGCGGATATTTGCTCAGGTCTTCGGCCGGGCCGAACTGCAGCGGATTGACGAAAATCGAGACGACGACGATGTCGTTCTCGGCCCGGGCGCGCGTGACGAGTTCCATATGGCCGGCATGAAGATATCCCATCGTCGGCACGAGGCCGACGGTGCGCCCCTGCCGCTTCAGCGCATCGAGCGTGTGGCGCAGCTCGTCAATGCTCGAGAAAACCCGCATATATCCTCCCCGCGGCCGGTCACTCCATCTTGGGCGCGGATAAGGACTGTAATCGATGCTGGAGGTCAATGCATATTCTGCGATAAAAACGATTAGATGGAGCGGCATGCCGAAGGCCGGGTGATATCAGCCCGGGAAAAGGCGATTTCGCCACGGAGTTCCCGCACCGCTTGCGAGCGGCTTGCAGCCGGACCGCCGATGTGCGACTTCCATTGCTCGCCCTGTCCGTCAAGATACCATCACAGTCGGTCGCTATGGACGTTACATGGAGGACGCATGGACAAGCCCTGGAAGATCAGCCGCGGACCGATTGCGGCAACCGAGCTCGACGTGGAGAAGGCAACCGCGATCAACATGCTGTTGATCCGGCCGGTCGCCGTGCTCCCGGCCAAAGCGGGAGATCCGATCCTTCCCTTTGCCGTCGGCCTTTTCAGCGAACTCCGTCCGCTCCTGAAGCCTGACGCCGGCGTGACGACGCTGCGGCGGGCGACCGCCGCCTATGTCCACTGCCGGCGCTACTATTTCGCCAGCGCCCAGCCCGATTCCATGCGCCATGACCTTGCCGGCGAACCCGTCGAACCGCTGTCGCCCGAAGACCGGCTCGTCGCGCAAAAGCGCTTCTTGAGCCTGAAGCAGAGCACCGGCAAGGCTGAAGTGCTCGAGCAGCCCGCACCGGCTCCCCCACCCCTGCTGAGCAAAAGCGAACAGATCCGCGCGGCCCTTCTCGGTAAAAGGAACGCCGTCAGCTAGATTCGCATAGTGCTGGATCGAGGAATAGAGCGCCGCTTGTTCGGCGGTCTGTAAACGATCGCCATGTCGACTCATCAAAACCTTCGTGTAGTCCTCAGGTATATTTTGCTTTACAGAGCATTAATGGAATTGCGCTAATTTTAGCACCAACCAGAACCGGTTTGGACTTGCTAGAACGATGCGTTTCCTGATTGCAGCTTCCCTCTTCGCATTGGCCGCGGTCCAGCCCGGCGCGGCCGCCGACCTTACCGCCTATAAACGGCCGCTGACGGTTCCTTTCCAGGGAGTGACGGCCTATTCCCCGCAATTGGCGACGCTCGGCAAGATGCTGTTCTTCGACCCCCGGCTTTCCGGCAACAAGAACATGACCTGCGCCAGCTGTCATAACCCGTCCTTCGGCTTCGAGACGCCCGTGAAGACGCCGATCGGCGCGGCCAATACCGCGCTCGGGCGCCAGGCGCCGACGGTTCTGAACGTTGCCTGGGTCACGCCCTTCTTCTGGGACGGCCGCGCGCCGAACCTGGAGGAGCAGGCGGCAGGCCCGATCACCGCTGCCGCCGAGATGAACGGCAAGCTCGACGATGCCGTGAGCGAAATGCAGGACATACCCGATTACAAGAAGTGGTTCGGCGAGGTCTTCCCCGACAAGGGCATCAGCAAGGAGACGCTGCTGACGGCGATCGCCACCTATGAGCGGACGGTGGTTTCCAACTGGTCGCCCTTCGACCGCTGGGTGGATGGCGACGAGAAAGCGGTCTCCGACAGCGCCAAGCGCGGCTTCGAGCTGTTCACCGGCACGGCCGGCTGTTCCGCCTGCCATTCGGGCTGGAATTTCACCGACAACAAGTTCCATGACATCGGCCTGCCGAGTGATGATATCGGCCGCTACAAGATCGACGCGAGCAGCCCTGGGAATAAATACGCCTTCAAGACACCTGGCCTGCGCAACACGCTCTACCGCGGTCCCTATATGCACGACGGCAGCCTGAAGAGCATGGACGAGGTGATCGTCCATTACGAAAGCGGCGGCGTCAGTCGCCCGTCGCTCGATCCTGACATGTCGCCCTTCCTGCTGACGGAAGAGGAGACCAAGGATCTGATCGCCTTTCTGGGAACGTTGACCGCCGAAAAGCAAGACATCCCCTTGCCGACGCTGCCGAACTGAGGTGCAGGCAATGAAATTCTCCATCCGCATGCAGATTCTCATCCCCATGGTGGCCACCATCGTCGTCGGCTTCGGCAGCGCATTCCTGATCGGCTACCAGGCAATCACCGGCCAGACCCGGGTCGCCGCGGTGGTGCAGGAGGCGGTGAACGCCAAGCTGGTCTCCGCGCATATCGAACAGCAGTTCAGACAGGCCACGTCAGTCGTCGACCGGGTGCTGTCGATGACCAATTTCGTGCCGGCGACCGAGGTCAAGGCCGAGTTCGACGCAACCGACGGCGCGCTCTCGCAATCGCTCGATGAGCTTGGCCGCATCGATCTCGCAGCTTCGCTGACCGAAGGCGTACGATCACTCGGCCAGGCGCATGAAGTCTGGGAAAAGGATGTCAGGATCAGTCTCGGCCTGCAGCAGGCTGACGAGGTTCCGACGGACGAAAAGCTGGCGCGGTCGCAGCAGGCGATCCTGAGCGGGATTAGCGCCGTCAACGCCATCGTCGATAAGATCGCGACGGAGAGTGTGGCCGACGCCGGCAGCGCGCTGGAGACGAAGATCGAAATCGAATTGGCCTTAGCGGGCCTTGCGGCGATCATCGGCCTCGGCATTCTGATCGCCATCGCCCGGCATGTGTCGCGCCCGATCCAGCGCATCACCCAATCCATGCAGGCGCTCGCAGGCGGCGAAACCGACAAGGCGATCCCCTATGCCGGGCGCCGCGACGAGATCGGCCTGATGGCCGGTTCGGTGGAAGTCTTCCGTCAGAATGCCATCGCCCGAACCCGGCTCGAAACTGAGGCCGAGGAGAACCGGCGGCTGGCGGAAGCAAACCGGCTGGCGGATCAGGAGCAGGCGGAGGCCAGCGCGGCCGAGCGGCTGACGGTCGCCACGTCGGGGCTGGCGGCTGGGTTGAAGCGGCTCGCGGAGGGCGACCTCGCTTTCAAGCTCTCGGAGCGGTTCGCGCCGGAGTTCGAACCGCTCCGACATGATTTCAACGCCTCCGTCGAGCAGCTTGGCGGCACGCTGCTTTCCGTCTCCGAAAGTGTATCGATCATCAATTCCGGCACCCGTGAGATCAGCAACGGCTCCAACGAACTCTCCGGCCGCACCGAGCGGCAGGCGGCGACGCTCGAACAGACCGCTGCGGCGCTGAGCGCCGTCACCGCCAAGGTGTCGGAAGCCTCCAAGATCGCCGATGAGGCTCGCGGTGTCGCCGACAGCGCCAATCGCAGCGCCGTGGCTTCAGGCAAGGTGGTGGCCCAGACGGTCGAGGCCATGGGCCAGATCGAAGAATCGTCCAAGCAGATCAACAATATCATCGCCGTCATCGACCAGATTGCCTTCCAGACCAACCTCCTGGCGCTCAATGCCGGCGTCGAGGCGGCCCGGGCCGGCGAGGCCGGCAAGGGTTTCGCCGTCGTTGCCCAGGAAGTGCGCGAACTGGCGCAACGCTCGGCCCAGGCAGCCAAGGAGATCAAGGAGTTGATCGGGCGGTCGTCCGCCAAGGTCAGCACCGGTGTCGAACTGGTCAGCCAGACCGGCGCCGCCCTTGGCGACATCGGCCGCTTCATCGTCGATATCAACCGGTTCATGGAAGCACTGGCAGGCGCGGCGCGCGAGCAGTCGACCAACCTGTCGGAAGTCAATGCGGCCATGCACCAGCTCGACCAGGTGACCCAGCAGAATGCCGCGATGGTGGAGGAAACCACGGCGGCCAGCGTGACGCTGGCCGGCGAGGCCGAACGCCTGCGCGAACTGGTCACCCAGTTCGAACTGGGCAGGGCCTCCGGCACGGGGATCTATCGCGACGCGGCGTGAGCGGCGCTCTGTTCCCGACTTCGGGTCGACGCGCCAACCGGCTGACACAACGAGTCCTGCGACCGCAACAGCGCCATCAGCATAGGACCGAGTGCAAATTCGCCGCGTTCGGCGCGTCGCGTCAGGTCCCTGAGATAGCCGCCAGCGGAGTTGATGCGCCCTCCCCGCTGCAGAATGCAGGCCATGACGGCGGCGGCGTTCTCGGGTCCCATCACCCTCGCCGCTTCCTCATAGGCCGATGCGCTGACGGCCAGCATCGAGCGCACGACCATCGCCGCCATCATCAGGTCCCGCCAGCTGGCGACCGCCCCGCCTGGCCCGTAGTCGATAATATCGGGGCAGGCCTGGAGAACCGTGCCGAGCGGGACGGATTTCAATCCTCCGGCATTTGTCCGGGCAGTGGCCGGCGATCCCTCCCCGTCCTTGCCGGCCATTTTTGGCTCGCGCCTTTCCAGTCCTGCCCTCGGCTGGTGATGCCGGTTCGCCTCCTGCCTCGCTTCCAAGCCCGGTTCAGATTCAGATATGGATTCGGGATTCGAATTCTGTATGTGGTGCTCAATTCGGGATTCATTGGTGCTCGATAATTGATTTTTATCTTGTGATTCCAATGTATTGATGATGTCGCGGCGCACTGTCTCGAGCTCTTCCAGGATCGGCGCGAGGTTTTCGGGCGTTGCCACCCTCGGGATGTGCTCCAGCAGCGCATGAAACATCGAAGAGATGCGCTCCCAGTCGCCGGGAAGTGCTTCCTCGATGGCGGCGGAGATGAGCTTGGCGATATCGCGCCGGCAGATCGTCAGCCGCTCTTTCATTGCGCGCAGCATCTGCCTGGCGGCGGCAATGCGGGCGGCGATCGTTTCGATCTCGGTGGCGCGGGCAAGAAGCGGCGCCAGGCTGAAGCCATAGACCTCGTCGACGCCGCCTTCCCTGTTGCGGCGGATATAGCGCTTGCCGTTCGGACTGTCCTTGCGGGAGATAAGTCCGGCCTCGACGAGACCGGCGAGATGCCGGCGCAATGTCGCGGCCGCCATGCCGCGTGCCCTGAGGCAAAGCTGCATGTTCGAGGGAAAGACGACCAGTCCTTTTTCGCCGGACAGCTCGTCGTCGGGAAAAAATGTCAGCAGCGCATCGAGCACCGTCAGCGCCCGATCGCTGACGCCGAGACCCGCCCGGGCCTCGCAGACCGATCTGAACAGCTTCCACTTGTTGCGCCGCGTCCCCGCCTCGATCGCTTCGCCGCGCCGCTGTTTCAGCAGCATGCCAAGCGTCATCGGCCGCCGCCCGAAGGGCGTCGTCACAGATTCACTCTCCATTTCCTTCACCTTCAATCAGGCAAAAGAAATCCGCTCACCGAAACGATGCGAGGAGAAAAGTGCTGCAGCGTCTTTTACGTGTCTGAAAAGGCACGCGCGGCGTTGCCGGACTCTTGACTGGGATTCGTGAAAATGCGATTCTCTGTCTTGCTTAAGGATAGGAGAAGGGCTTCCACGACTCAGGTCGTTTGGGGGCCTTTTTCTTTTGCGGTTTCAGTCTCCTTATTTGCTCTCCTCGGCGAGGAATTGCTCATAGAGCGCATCCAACCTGCTGGAGAGAAATTCCCCGAAGCGGCCGGCATTCCTCGCCTTCATCGAGAGCGAGAACGCCTTGCCGTCATTCTTCATTTCCGCCTGGACCGCCTTATCTAGCGGCTGCCATTTCACCTTCCTTGCCGCTGCCGTTTTCTTCACCGGCCGCGCGCTTTTGTTCAGCGCCGCATAGAGCGTTTCGAAACGTTTGTCGGAGGGTAACTGATGAAAGCTGTCGTCTTGCAAGACCTGGGCGACACTTGCTGCATTGGCCGATTTGCCGGCGAGCAGCGACAGCTCCACCCAGCGTTCGCGGCCGATGCCGGGTGCTGGGCCGATCGCCTGGACGACCTCCGGCGAGATGCGATCCATCACCGAAATCATCTTCGAGATCGACGCCGCATTGGCGGCAAGGGCTGTTGAAATGACCTCCCTGTCGTAACCGAGTTCTTCCAGCCGCCCGGCGAAGAGCGCCCGCTCGATGAAGGTGAGATCGGCGCGGGCCGAATTCTCCTGGCCCTGGGCGATGACATGGGTGCGGTCGTCGACCACCTTAACGACCGCCCTGACATTGCGGCCGAGCTCGCGGGCGGCACGCAGCCGCCGGTGGCCGAAGACGACTTGATAGTGTCCGTCAATCTTGGTGTGGGGGCGCACCAGAATGGGCGTATCCTGCCCGTGCGCACGGATCGCTTCGACCAGCGCGCGGAATTCCTCGTCATCCTCGGACAGGCGGTCCTTGACGAAGGAGACCTCGACGACATCGGGGTCGAGATCGACGACCGCTTCGCCCTCCAGGAATTTTTCAGCCTGCTTGGCGAGCTCATCCAGTGAGCGGACGAGCGAGCGGCCTGCCCCGCGCATCGGATAGCTCGGCGCGCCTGCATTCTCGTCAGGCATGTCGGCTAGCCCTTCCAGCAGATTCTTTCGTGCCATCACGTCCTCCGATTGCGGTCAATCAATTGATTCGGTTCAAGGAAACAGCGAATTTGTCAGCCGACAAATCACCGCCCCCATGTCCGATGAATAAGCTCGGCGATCTCTGTGTTGACGGCGTCCATCGCCTCCAACGCCCGGTCATAGGTTCCCCGGTTCATCGACGACCGCTCGACCTCATAGAGCGTCTGCTTGGTGATCCCGGCATCCGAGATCGCCGTCGACTTGACCATCTGGTGCTTCAGCATGAATTCGTGGAACATCGTCGACATGAAGCCGACCATCTGCGCCTGCGGCACGTCTGTTGGTTCGTAGCGGGTGATGAGATAGCGATACCAGGAGAGGTTCACTTCGGCGCCGGCTGCACGGATCGGCTTCAGGATGCCGCCGAGCATCAGCAGGAACTGGCCCATCGACATGACGTCGAGCATCTGCGGATGAATGGTGATCAGCACGCTGGTCGCCGCCGTCAGCGCCGTCAGCGTGAGATAGCCGAGTTGCGGCGGGCAATCGATGACGACGACATCATAGCGGTCATCGACCTCGGCGAGCGCCCGCGAAATGCGGGTGAAGAAGGTCTTGCCGTCATTGCTCGACTTATCGGCCATGGCAAGCGGCGTATCGTATTCGTATTCCTGCAGGTCGAGATTGGCCGGCACGATATCGAGGCCGGGAAAATTCGTCTTATGGATGATCTCCGAGAGCTTCTTCTTCTCGCCGTCGTAGCGGATCGCTTCATAAAGCGACGAGGCCTGGTCGAATTCCGGCTGGAAGCCGTGCAGAGATGACAGCGATGCCTGCGGATCGAGATCGACGGCAAGCACGCGGTGGCCGGTCAGCGCCAGATGCTGGGCGAGATGGGCAGCGGTCGTCGTCTTGCCCGAGCCGCCCTTGAAATTGACGACCGCGATGACCTGCAGCTTCTCATGGCTGCGGCGATGGGGAACATACATGCGGCTCTCGGAGCGGCCGTGCGCATCGAGATAGCGGCGCAGCTCCAGCATCTGCTCAGCGCTATAGGAGCGGCGCCCGGAAGGCGAGGTCTGCGGGCAGGGGCCTTTGCCTTCGAGATGCAGCTTCTTCAGCGTGCTTTGCGAGGCGCCGACATAATTGGCGACCTCCGCCAGGGAGAAACTGCGTAGTGTCTTCTTCGCATTGGGTGGAAAGCGCTGCACGCTGAGCAGATGCAGCTTCTTTGAAATCACGTCGCCATGCTCGAGGATCTGATCCTCGAAATGCAACGGCGCCTTGTTCAAGGCGGTCAAATTAGCGTTCATCGGCAGCAATCTTTCGGATAACGATTTTCGGGATCAAAAGTCCTTCTAACCGTTATTATCCGCGATTCTCCGATGCCGGCCAAGAATTTTAAGGTTAACGCATATTAACCTTTTCGGCGTTGGTTCAAGTACTTGGCCGTCTCGTGAAGCGTTAAGAGTTTTCGGGGCCGGGGGCGCGTCTTACGCGCCCCCGGCCGCCACCCGGCCGAAGGGGAGGGGGCATTCGGCGGGCTTACTCGAGCGGGACTTCGCCTGATGTGATCCGCTGCTCGTCGGCGGCAAACAGGTGAACGGCATCATGGGCCGGTGCGATCTTGAGCACGTCGCCGGGGGCGGCCCTGATCCGTTCCCGAAAGACGCAGGTGAGTGTCTGTGTGCCCAACCGAACGATAACAAGCGTTTCCGAACCCGTCGGCTCCACGACGACAGTCGTTACCTCGATGCCGTCGGGATCGAGCCTGATATGCTCAGGCCGAATGCCATAGGTCACGGCGTCGCCCGGGCGGCGCTCACTCGGCAGCAGCAGACCGTCGGCGGTTTTGAACCCGGCTTCCGTCATGCCGCCCCGGATGAAATTCATTGCCGGCGAGCCGATGAAGCCGGCGACGAAAAGATTGTTCGGCCGGTCGTAGAGCTCCAGCGGCGAGCCCGACTGCTCGATCAGACCATCCTTCATGACGACGATCTTGTCGGCCATGGTCATGGCTTCGATCTGGTCGTGGGTGACGTAGATGGTGGTCGTCTGCAGTCGCTGATGCAGTTCCTTGATCTCCGAGCGCATCTGCACCCTGAGTTTGGCGTCGAGGTTCGACAGCGGCTCGTCGAACAGGAAGACGGCCGGGTCGCGTACGATCGCCCGGCCCATGGCGACACGCTGCCTCTGGCCGCCCGACAGTTGTTTCGGATATCTTTCGAGAAGATTTTCGAGGCCGAGGATCTTGGCGGCATTGCCGACCCGCTGGTCGATCTCCGTCCTCGGCATGCGTTTGAGCCGCAGGGAAAAACCCATATTCTTGGCGACCGTCATGTGCGGGTAGAGCGCGTAGTTCTGGAACACCATGGCGATGTCGCGATCCTTGGGCGCGAGCTCGTTGACGATATGCCTACCGATCTGAATCTTCCCCGAGGTGATGCCCTCCAGGCCGGCGATCATCCTGAGCAGCGTGGATTTCCCGCAGCCCGAGGGGCCGACGAGGACGACGAACTCGCCGTCGCCGATATCGACCGATACGCCTTTGATGGCTTTGAACGCGCCGTAATCCTTGCGCGCATTGTTGACCGAAACATGGGCCATGACAGTCCTCCCGAATTCGCCGTCAAAGTCCGTTCAGGACCGTTTTGAGATGATCGAGGCCGAGGCGTTCGCCCTCCTTGCGCGCCGACAGATCCTTGCCGGGCCAGCCGTAAGCAGCGTCCTCGTGCTCGATCGACAGCGTGCCGTCAAAGCCAAAGCCGCGCGCCTGGCGCAGGAAGCGCGGCCAGTCGAGAAGGCCGAGTCCCGGCAGCTTGTATTGCCACCAGCCCTTGCCGTGATAGCCGACAGCCTGCAGGACCTCCTTGTCGATCGCGGTATCCTTGGCGTGCAGAATGGCGATGCGGTCTTTCACCGCCTCCATCGCCCGATAGGGATCGACGCCGATGCGGATGAGGTGCGAGGGATCGAATTCCAGCCCGAAGCGGCGATCTTCGATCCTGCGGAAAAGCTCCTGCCATCCCCTTGGCGTCGTGCCGATGAAATTATCTCTGGGCCCCGGCCAGTTTTCGATCGCGAAGATGAGGCCGGAGGATTGCGTCTCTCCGATCAGCCCGTTCGCGAATTCGGCGAAGTCGTCATAATTGGCATCTTCGCCGGCGCTGTCGTCGCGGCCGGGGAAGATCACGAAGATCGGGACGCCAGCCTCGCCGATCGCCCTGGCAAAATCGGCTGTCCTTGCCCTGAGCTGCCGGCGTTTGTCGCGGTCGGCATCGAGCTGATTGCCGAAATAGGTGATCGAAGAGACGAAGAGATTGCGGCTGCGGGCAAGCGCGACGGCGGCCTCGACCCGATCCGGCGTCTTGATATGGCCGCCGACATCGATTTCGATGGCATCGAACCCCGCCGATGCGGCGAAATCCACCACTTCTTCAAGCGGGCGATCGTTGAATGTCGAGGTGTAAAAGCCGATCTTCATCAAAATCCTCCCATCTTCATCAAAATCCGGCCGTTTCAGCTGTTCAGGCGGTCCATGTTTTTCAGCGGCGAACGTGTGCGTTGAGCCGCATCGGCCGATGCGAGCATGAGGGCCGCCGCCATCGGCATGGCCGCCGCGCCCATGGCCGACGCATCCTCGCCGAGCGAGGCGCGATGCAGCGAGGGCAGGTTGGCGTCCTCGGGGTCGAGATGTTCGTGGACATAACGCAACAGCTCGTCGACGATGCGGATCGGCAGCCGGCCGCCGACGAGGACGGCGTCGGGATCGACGATCAAGCCGATATGCTTGACGGCGACGGCCAGATGCGCGCTCATTTCCTTCAGCCACTGCGAAACCAGGCGCTTGCCATGCGCATCCAGCGTCAGCAGATCGTGCGGGACACTCACCTCGATGTCGTGGCGGGCAAGAAAATCGTAAAGGGAAAACAGCGAGAATATTTCCCCGAGAAGCTGGACCTTATGGGCCTTCTCGTCGCTGCCGTCGGCAATGGGAAGCCAGCCGATTTCGCCGCTGAGGCCCATGGCGCCGCGATGGCCGTTGCCGTCGAGCACGAGACCGCCGCCAGGGCAGGCGTTGATGGCGATATAGAAGAAGCTGCTGCTCTCGGCGCCGAGGCCATAATCGAGTTCGGCAAGGGCTGCGGCATTGGCTTCGTTTTCGATGAAGACGGGATGCTGCGTCAGGTTTTCCAGTGCGGCGCGCACATCGAATGCCGTCCATTCCTGATAGGCCCTGGGCTTGCCGAGCAGGGAGATTTCGCCGAGCCAATCCGGCATCGCCAGGCCGATGCCGGCGAGCCGCGCATCGTCGATCAGCCGGCTGCGCTGGAAATGCGAAATCGCATCCGATGTCAGTTGCAGGAATTCCGCCGGCAGGATGAAGCGCTTTTCGTGGTGCACGCGGGCGCGGACATTGCCGACGGCGTCGACCGCCAGGATCGTCAGGTGGTCGCGATCGATGTTGATGCCGATCGCGAAGCAGGCATCCGGATTGATCTCAAGTTCGATTGCCGGCTGGCCCCTGAGCCCATGCCGCCGGCGGGCTTCCATGATCAGCCCCTCATCCAGCAGCCGATCGACGATGCGGGCGATCGCCGGTTTGGTGAAACCGGTGCGCCTGGCGATTTCGGCGCGCGAAATCGGCGCCTGGCGATGGATGCAGCGCAGGACGACCGCCCTGTTATGCTCGCCGGCATCTTCGACATTGGCGCCGGTCAGATCGGGGGAGGGCCTGGCGCCGAGTGTCTGGTTCATAGGGTCGAATCCTTCATCAATCATCGAGACTGAACCGATCCTCATCCCTTCACCGCGCCGCTGGTCATCGCGCCGAGGATCAGCCTCTGGAGCGACAGGAAGGCCACGATCGCCGGAACGACGGAGATCAGGCAGGCGGCGGCAAGCAACTGAATGGACGAGTCGGTCTGCATGCCGCGGAAGTTAAAGATTCCGACGCCGATCGGCATCAGGTCATTTTTGGTGAGCAGCAGGAAAGGCACCAGGAATTGCGACCAGCCGGCAATGACGGTGATGATGAAGACCGAGGCGATGCCCGGCGCCGACAGGGGCAGGATGATGCGCCAGAAGACCGAGAAGCGGTTGCAGCCGTCGATCATAGCGGCTTCGTCGAGGCTGCGCGGAATGCCGTCGACCGTGCTCTTCAACAGCCAGGTGGCCAGCGGAACGCCGAGCGCGATGTAGACCATGACGACGGCAAAATGGGTGTCGAGCATGCCGAGCCGGTTCATGTAGCGGTAGAGCGGCACCATGATGACAAGCGGCGAGATCATCTGGAAGAGCAGCAGCCCCATCATCGAGAGGCCCTTGCCGCGGAAATTGAAGCGGGAAAAGGCGTAGGCCGCGGGCAGCGCCACGATCAGCACGCCGAAGCCGCTCAAGGCCGCGAGCTTCAGACCGTTCCAGAGATAGATCGGGAAATAGCTGTTGTTGAGCACCGTGATGAAATTGTCGATGGTGGGGTTCTGAGGAATATAGCGCGCCGCGCCGCGGTAGATCTCGCGCTTGTCACGCATCGCCATCGACAGGAGATAGGTGAGGGGGCCGGCGAAAAAGACGAACATCGCCAGCATGAAGAGATAGCTTAGGGCATCGCCGAGCCGTGTTCCGGTCCTCCCGCTCATTGCTCTTCCTCCTTCGGCAGGAATGACGCATAGACGAAGGCAAGCCCGAGGCTGATGATCAGCATCAGCACCGAGAGCACGCTGCCGCCGGAGAGGTCGTAGTTTCTGAAGACGATGTTGAAGACGTAGAGCGAGATAACCTCGGTCGCGCGGCCCGGCCCGCCGCCGGTCAGCGTGATGATCGCGTCGAAAGTGTTCACCGTCTGGATGGTGATCAGGATCATGTTGACGAGGATGGCGGCGCGCAGCTGCGGCAGGGTGACGAAGAAGAACTGCTGCGATGCGGTTGCGCCGTCGACTTCGGCCGCTTCATAGAGCGAGGGATCGATCGCCTTCAGCGCCGCATACATGACGACCATCGAAAAGGCCGTGCCGCGCCAGATGTTGGAGATCAGCGTCGACCATGGCGCGATCGCCGGATCGGAAAGCCAGGCGACGGTCGGCATGTGTATCAGCCTCAGAATGCTGTTCAGCGCGCCGTAAGGCGCTTCGGAAAACAGCATCTGCCAGATGATGCCGCCGGCAATGCCCGGCACGACCCAGGCGACGAGCGCCGTCGTCCTCAGGATGGTGGTGCCGAACAGGCCGCGTTTTTCGCCGCGGATGACCGTGACGGCGACCGCAAGGCCGAGGATCTGCTGGCCGATGACGCTGCCGCCGACGAAGATCAGCGTCGCCCATAAAATGTCCGGCAGCTGCGGCGAGCTCAGCGCATTGACGATCGAGCCCAGCGTATAGTCCTGATTGTCGCCGATCAGCGTCGCATTGGTGAAGGACAGCCGGAAAACGTCGATGACGGGGTAGAGGTAGAATATGCCGATGACGACGATCACGGGCATGATCCAGGGCAGGGGAGCGCCGGCGAAACGGCGCATGAACGTTCTGCTTTGAGGCGGGCTGTCGGCCTCGATGGCAATAGGGCTCATTGGCTTCCCTGTCCTGACTTGGCAAACCCGGCGACGCCTGCGGGCAGGCGGCACCGTTGTCTAAAGTGGCGGAGATAGCTGCCGATGGCTGCCCCTCACCCTAACCCTCTCCCCGTAAACGGGGCGAGGGGACGTGCCCT
>NZ_LFIO01000069.1 GCF_001187535.1 Rhizobium ecuadorense | reverse complement strand
GTCATCGGTTACGAATGCCAGTCCTGCCCTGCGAGCAGCCGCGATCGATTTAAGCCTGGTCGGTCTGCCACCAATCGTAATGTCCCCATGCCATTGGCCCGGCACGCCTGTTCCGTAGAGTGCGCTCAAGAGCTCGGTTCGACCCGCCCCCATAACGCCAGCGAGCCCGACGATTTCGCCGCTACGAACATCGAGATCGACTTTGATTGGCGCTTGCCACCCGGGAGACGCGCGATGTGGGCGGAAGGAAGCCTGCCGCATCCGCAGGAGCACGTCACCAACACTATGGGCGCGGCGCGGATAAAGCTCGTTCAAAGGACGTCCGACG
>NZ_LFIO01001060.1 GCF_001187535.1 Rhizobium ecuadorense | reverse complement strand
CTCTAGGAGACCGCTCTGATGAACGGCCCGGATACCGATCCAGGGAAATTGACCGGTTCGATCCGCATCCGGTGCGGCGTCCGCGATAACGCGCACGGTTTCATCTGGAACGATTGTATCATGGGACATGCGGGTCGACGCTTTCTGGCTGTTAAGGCAGTCCTATCCCTAGGCAAAGGACGAGCAGATCCGGCTGCGTTGAGAAAAAGGGGACGTGCCGTCCGGCGCTCGGGCCAGACTGCACGCATCACGCAGCACTCTTCTTCTTGTTCGCGCGAATGCCTTCACGCACGAGCGGCAGGATGTAGCGGCCGTAGTCGACCGCATC
>NZ_LFIO01000597.1 GCF_001187535.1 Rhizobium ecuadorense | reverse complement strand
CTCCGACGAGCTGGCAAACCGCCACGTCGACATTTTCGGCACCGCCTTCGGCATTGACGTCAAGACCGGTGGCGGCGACGACTATTTCTTCGGAACCGGCGGCAATGACAGGTTCGAAGGCGGCGCCGGCAACGACGTGCTGTTGGGCGGTGCGGGCATCGATACGGCAGTCTTCTCAGGGAATTTCGCCAAATACTCCTTCGCGTTAAACAATGGCAGCCACATCCTGACGAGCGCCCTGGAGGGCAAGGATACGCTGACCGATGTTGAATTCGCCCGTTTTGCCGACGGCGTCTACGATTTCGCCAAGGGAAAGTTCACGCCCGACG
>NZ_LFIO01001500.1 GCF_001187535.1 Rhizobium ecuadorense | reverse complement strand
CGTCCGATGTGTATAAGAGACAGGCCGAGCAGAGCGGCAAAACAGGCGGGGGAATCGAAGCGCGGAAAACAGAGCCAGTCGATCGAGCCGTTCTTCGAGACAAGTGCGGCGGTTTCGCAATCGCCGATGAGCGCGTAGTCCTCAATGGGTACCGACACCGGAGCCTCCTTTGCATAGCAGTCGGGCTTTTAGGTAGAGGCCGTGCGCGGAGGTCAAGCACGGAAACTAACGGGGCGGTAGGCGTAGCGGCTATCATGGAAACTCCGGATATCAATTGTGGGAAGATCTCCGACCGCAGCTTTGACTGCCGCGCTCTGACGGATGATATC
>NZ_LFIO01000021.1 GCF_001187535.1 Rhizobium ecuadorense | reverse complement strand
GCAAACCAGAGATGGCCGGTGTCGAAGGCCTCGATCTCGGGCCGCACGCCGAGATCCGTCATCTTCTTTGCCATGGCCCGCAGCATGGCCGGCGTGTTGGTCATGACATAGTCGCCGAGATTGAAATTCATCGTGCCGCAGTCGAGCGTGCAGATCTCCGGCAGGCACTCGGCGACATGGCTGACGCGCTCGGTGGCGCCGGCCATATCCGTGCCCTTAGGATTGAGGGGAAGGGGGCTTTCGACATCCCCGAAGATCAGGTCCCCGCCCATGCCGGCGGTGAGATTGAGGACGACGTCGACATCGGCCGAACGGATGCGGTCGGTGAC
>NZ_LFIO01000769.1 GCF_001187535.1 Rhizobium ecuadorense | reverse complement strand
GATCGGCTCAAGGCTTTCATCTGCGAGGGGATGGCCAAGAGGGACGGCGACGATCATGTCCTCTTCGGAAAGCACCGTGCTCGCCAGATCCGGAAATCGATTTGCATCGATGTGCAGCAATGCTGCATCGATACGCCCTTCCTGCAGGGCGAGAATGAGTTCGTAGGTTTCGCTTTCTTCGACGGCGATCTTCACGAGCGGATAGGAAAGACGGAACTGCTGCAGCAGCTTCGGCGCCAGAACATGGAGCGACGCCGAACTCGTAAAGCCAACCGACAGGTGGCCGGCCTCACCTTTGTCGTACCGGCGGATATTCTCGACTGCCTGGC
>NZ_LFIO01000178.1 GCF_001187535.1 Rhizobium ecuadorense | reverse complement strand
GATGAGAAGCAAGCCGGCGATGATGAGTGCCGCGCCTTCGAGGTGATAGCGTTGCAACTGCTCGCCGAGGATCAGATAGGCGAGCACGGCGATGAAGATGGTCTGAATGTAGAGGAGGACGCCGGCCCGAGCCGCCCCAAGTGCCTCGATGCTGCGATTGAAGAGATAGTACATGACCGCCCCGCCAGGGATCGCGACATAGGCGAGCGCGATGAGCCCGCTGCCATTGAGCGTCGAGCGTTCGTCTGAGAATAGCTCGAACAAGTAGAAGGGCAGCGCCGTCAGCACCGCCGCACCGAGCAGCAGCACCAGGAGCGCAAGGCGATTCA
>NZ_LFIO01001677.1 GCF_001187535.1 Rhizobium ecuadorense | reverse complement strand
ACGCCTGGAACTGGATGCTGAACAATCTGCGCCGCGGGGCCGACGAACTGGTGCTGAACGATCCGGCGGTCCAACCAGACGATGACGTCTTCCGGTCGCTGATCAGTTTCGTCGCGATGGTGGGTCTCAGGCTCGGCGAATTGCATGTCGTGCTCGCTGCGAAGACCGGGGACGAGGCCTTCAGCCCCGTGGTATCAGGCGACAGCGAGGTCGAGGCGATGAGGAAGGCCGTTGCCGGGGAGCTCGCCTATGCGATGTCGAAGCTCGAGGAACGCGACGAGAATGCCGACCCCGCAATCGACCTGATCGCAAGGCCGCTACTCGAGCGT
>NZ_LFIO01000563.1 GCF_001187535.1 Rhizobium ecuadorense | reverse complement strand
GCGCTGCTGAACGCGCCTGCCGTCGATGCCAAACATACCCGCGCCCTGCTTGAAAAGAACAAGCTGCGCGCCGTCTGCTCGCTCGGCCTGCCGGAACATGCCTGGGCCTCCGTCCGCCCGGATGCCGCAATCGAGCACCTGAAGGTTGCGATCGAAAAGACCGCAGAAATGAACGCCGAGGCCCTGTCCGGCGTCATCTTCGGCGGCATTGGCGAGCGCACCGGCGTGCCACCGACGCAGGGCGAATACGACAACATCGCCAAGGTGCTCGACGTAGCGGCAAAGCATGCTAGGAAGCACGGCATCCAGCTCGGCGTCGAGGCGGTGAAC
>NZ_LFIO01001349.1 GCF_001187535.1 Rhizobium ecuadorense | reverse complement strand
CCATTAAAGTCACTTGCCGTTTCAAATCGGATGCGAATGCAAGCTCCCTCGCACTCAATGGGCGTTGTACCAGCCTTGTCGTTTTTTCCCGCGTCATCAGCGCGAACCTCAAGGCCACTGGTGACACCTACACTGGCTCCTACGTTGGCGCAGGCACCGGCACCGCGGGTCTTGGCGGAAAGCGCGCTGGTAATGCCATAAGCCTCGCGATCAGATGGGCGAAAGAAGTCAACGGCGATCGGCGTGCGCAGATGACGATCGAAAAAACCGGAGCATCGGGCATGCGCCTCACAACCATCGATACCGACCCTACTACCGGTCGATCGGTTG
>NZ_LFIO01000835.1 GCF_001187535.1 Rhizobium ecuadorense | reverse complement strand
GCGTTTTTCATGACGGCTCGCTGCATTGAACGCGGTGTCAGGCGATTTGAAAATATGATGATGTTGTTAATGAACCCTGGGAGGACGGATGCTTTTCCTTTCGCAAGCGCCCGCAGACCGGTTTCGGCGGTCGGACGAGGCTTCATCGTTAGAAAACGCAGCAACGGTGACACAGGCGCGCTGGCCGCTGAAAAGGCACACAAGTTACCAACATCAACAGGCCGGCGACAGAGGCGTCTGTCGCCGGCGGATTTGCAGGACTGAGCTCCGTCACGGATGAGGCCTGGTTTTCATCGACAGTGCATGTTGGTCGGGGACGTGCGGGACATGCATCGTCAAACTGCAGTTGCTGCGGCTGTAACACAGCGTCGCGCGTGGCATCCACGAACGCCCCCTAAGCAAGAATAAGAGGCCGCCGTTCGTATATCATGCGTGGGGCTCCTCCCATGTCAGGCAGCAACATCTTATTGGGAGAACTCCTTTGCGTGAAGCTTGACGAACTGGTGCATACTCGTCGGCTCCCTCCCAACGAGCTCCGCGAAATCATCGGTCAGTCGATTGTATCGACCCTGCTGATGAAGTTTGGCCATCGTGGCCAGATGGCTGATGACATGGGCCGGCACTCCCCGTTCGCGCAATTTGTCGGCCCAGGCCGCGATCGGCACGTCCCGATACCGGATGGTCCGCCCAAGCGCGTCGGAGAAGTTTTTCGCGTAGTGGTTCAGATCAGCGGTGACCTGACCTGTCAGATTGTAGATGCGACCGATGTACGGGGTCGGTTCGGCCAGTATCGTTGAGACGGCGTCGGCTATGTCGATGGAGGAGATTGGTGAGGTGATGCTGTTGCCAAGCGGCAGGATCAGCTCGTCATTCTCCCGAACCCCGGCGGCGGCGAAGAACAGGAAAAACCCTTCCATGAAGACCGTCGGCCGTACAGTGACCACCGGCAGGCCCGACCATTCGAGCGCCTGCTCGGCCAGCCAGTGCTGCTTTTGCTGCGGGCTATCGGTCGTTTCGGTGATGCTCATTTGCGAGACCGTCATCTGCGACATGTTCACAAATACCTCAACCCCATGATGGCGAGCGATAGCCGCGGTGTTGACGGTTGCTTCGAGATAGGATGGCGACACGGACATGCCGAAATAGATTCGTGAAACGCCTTCCATGGCGCGATGCATGGAGGGGAGGTCCGTCAGGTCGGCGACGACGACTTCAGCGCCGAGATCGCGCAACGCTGCCGAGCGGTCATCCTCCCGCCGCACCAGGGCGCGGACGTAAAATCCTCTGGCCAGGAGGTTGGTCGTTACATTGCGGCCGATTGCCCCAACGGCGCCCGCGGCGCCTGTCACAAGGATAGGGCGGTCATCTTTCTTGTCCATTCATTCCTCACTGTGTCTGTCGGGATCGGAGTGCGAGGCTCGATTCCGTCTGTTGCCGGCCGATTGCAGGGCTAAGCTCCCGTAACGTTTTTCATGACGGCTCGCTGCATTGAACGCGGTGTCAGGCGATTTGAAAATACAATGATGTTGTTCATGAACCCTGGGAGGACGGATGCTTTTCCTTTTGCAAGCGCCCGCAGACCGGTTTCGGCGACCGGACGAGGCTTCATCGTCAGAAAACGCAGCAACGGTGACACAGGCGCGCTGGCCGCTGCATCGAATCCTGTTTCGGTGTGGCCCGGGCAAAGGCAGGTGACAGTGACGCCGCGAGGGCGCAGCTCGTCGTGCAGCGCTTCACCAAAGGAAAGGACGTAAGACTTCGTAGCGGCATAGGCGGCAAACCCGGGAACAGGCTGGAATGACAGAATGCTCGCAATGAGGAGAATCTGTCCGGCCCCACGGGTTGCCATATCCTGCCCGAAGATAAAGCTCAGTTCCGTCACCGCCGTGATGTTGAGCTGCATCATATCGGTCGTGCGCTCCAGCGGGGTGTCCAGAAAGTCCCCATGCAGCCCGTAGCCAGCATTGTTCACCAGAATATCGATCTGCAGCGACTTGTCGTCCAGGCTGCTTTTCAAACGAGCGGCAGCACCGCGGACTGCAAGATCGATCGGTTCGACCACGATCTCGACACCATATTTCTGTCGAAGCTCTGTGGCGAGCTTCTCCATCGGCTCCCTGCGCCGGGCGGCGAGCACGAGATTTACCTTCTGCGCTGCCAAGAGTTCGGCATATTCGAGACCCATGCCGCTGGAGGCACCGGTGATCAGGGCCCGCTTCGTTGCGGCACCATTGAATTTTCCGACGAGGGATGTTTGCGTTTCCGCGTTAACAACATTTTGCATTGGTTTTCCTTTCAATTGCATGGATATTTCGGAGGAGCTGACACGAAGTCGTGCTTGTTAGCCCCTGCAGAGTTTGGTTCTTCACCGAAGCATGAGGTTCAGGATGCGCTCGACCAGCTTTCCGTATGGGGGGTGGAACAGTTTGACGGCGTTCCACCGTCCCTGCTCATAGATACCTTTGGCATGGCTCAGTCGCCTGAAGCCCTCAACGCCGTGATAGGCCCCTATTCCGCTGGCGCCGACGCCGCCGAAAGGCAAGTCGTCCTGCGCGACATGCATGATGGTTCCGTTGACCGTGACGTTGCCCGATGTCGTGCGGTCGAGCACCTTGCGTCGGTCCGCATCGTCTCTGCCGAAATAGTAGAGTGCGAGTGGCCGCGGCCGGGCGTTCACATAGGCGATCGCTTCATCGATGTCTCGATAGGGAAAAATCGGCAGGATCGGACCGAATATCTCCTGGTGGGCGATTTTCATCTCATCGGTGACGCCCAGCACTACCGTCGGCGCGAGCGTATGCGGACGGCGGGCGGCATCGCCGGGCCGGTGCCCGACCTCGATAATCCGTGCGCCGCGGGCACGGGCATCCTCGATCAGGTCGATCAGCGTTCCATACTGACGGTCGTTGACGATCGAAGTGTAGTCCTCGCTCGTCGGACCGTCTGGATAGGCCGCCTGTGCCAGCCTGTCGAAACTAGCGACAAATGTGTCGACCTCGGATTCATGCACCAAGGCATAGTCGGGGGCGATGCAGGTCTGCCCACCGCTAAGAAGCTTCCCCCAGACGATGTCGGACACAAAGCGATCCTGCACGCCGCCCTTGGCGACGATCGCCGGGGACTTTCCGCCAAGCTCCAGGGTGACCGGCACGAGAATTGGATAGTTCCATGGCGAGATGACCCCAACCACACCGAGCGGCTGATACTCGATCCAGGCCCGGCCGAATTGCATCAGGAGCGAGACATGACGCCGCTCAGGCCGCATGAAGCGACGCAGGTTTTTGCTGAGGTAGTCGATGCCAGCGGCCACACCGAAGACCTCCATGATGGCTGTCTCGTGCTGCGCACGATGCCCAAAGTCCGAAGAAATGGCCGCCTCAAGGGCCGCGCGGCGATCAATCAGCGCCTGCTTCAGTTTGGCGAGAGAGGCGCGGCGTTCGGCAAGCGATGGCGCGCCGTCTCGGAGAAAGGCGGCTCGCTGATGGGCGAGAATCAGGCCCATCTGGTTGGCGTCGGGAAATTCTTCTATAGCGTTCATGGCGCACTCCGATGTAGACAAACGAAACATTGAGCTTTATATAAGTCGCAATGTTACCACTGTCAACAATGTATCCATGAGAAACTTTATCGCCATGACAGACGTCCAAAACCGCCCCTATCATCACGGTGATCTCCGCCGCGCAATCATTGAAACGGCGCTAGACATGCTCCGGGATGACAAGAACTGGCAGTTTACGCTGAGAGAAGTCGCCCGTCGGGCCGGCGTCAGCCACGCTGCGCCCTACAAACACTTTCCGGATAAAGCAGCTCTGCTCGTTGAACTCGCCATGATTGGATTCGATCGACTACGCGAGGCACTAGCGGGGGCGAAACCCGAAGCCCCCCAATCTCTGCTCGAGGAAATCACTCCGATATCTCTGGCATATGTCGCGTTCGGAACCGACAACCCGGCCCTATATCGCCTGATGTTCAGCGCGGAGGAGGGGCGGGCCGTAGGAATGCATCTCGATCAAAGGGCGCTCGCTGTATTCGACGTCGTGCTGGACATGCTCGGACGCGGTCAGGCTGCTGGGACCATTCGCAAGCGGCCAGTCAGGGGACAGGCGACCGCCGCATGGGCGCTCATTCACGGCATCACCTTGCTCGCGATCGATGGACTTCTGGTGCCAGAAAAGGTTGGATCCGCGCCGCTGGACGCAGCCATTGCCACTCTGGTGGATGGGCTGGCAATCCCGCAGCCGAACACATAGCTGAAGAGCGGTCTTGCCAGGCGCTCCGGCAGATGGGCCGGATCGCGAGCGGACACTGTTCACCCTCGACTGGATCATCGACGAGGACTTGCGAAAGACAACGACCGCGGAGCTAAACAGAGGCGAAAGCCGCAATAGCCTTCTATGCGTCGTGAATCTTCATCGTGTCGGCCGCTTCCGCGACCGCAGTTCATACTGGAAAGCGATCTATACCGGTCGCGTCGATGTTCTGCGCAACGCCGGGCATGCCGTTCCCGAGCACCTGCTTTCCAGCCTGTCCCACTCTCATGGGAGCATGTGAACCCGACTGGCGGCTGCCTTTGGGAGGACAAACCCACTGTTGAAGACCACGGCTTTCGCCCCGTTCCGGTCTCTGTTTGATCCACCTTCCGTCAATCTGTGCCCTTTAATGTTCAGGGGCCGATATTCCCTGGATCTGCCGCCATTGTTTCAGCAGCGCCTGCCGGCGCTTGGGATAACGTGCGTCGAGCGCTTGCGCATGAATGATTCGATCCGTGCGGAACGAGCGGAAATCCTGGCGAAGTTCGCACCAGCCGAGGAGGAGGCGCACCTGGTCGAAAAAGGCGAGCGCGAAGGGCCACACCACGCGCTCCGACGCCACGCCGGCGCCGTCGTTATAGGAGAGCGAAAGCTTGCGTTCGGTGCGGATCGCCTTGCGCAGAAGTGCCGGATCGACCTGATCGACAGGGAGTTTGACGCCTGGCCCCACCAGAAGGGCGGAGGCCTCCAATGCGTCGCGCAATTCGGGCGGCAGCACGGCGGCGATCCGCGCCAGCGCATTTCGCGCCGCATCGCGTAAGTGATCGTCCCCTCTGTCCGCCACCCATCGGGAGCCGAGCACGAGAGCTTCTATTTCCTCAGGCGGAAACATCAGCGGCGGCAGCAGAAATCCCGGTTTCAGGACATAACCGACGCCCGGTTCGCCCTCGATCGCCGCGCCCTGGGCCTGAAGGCTGGCGATATCCCGGTAAAGGGTGCGGATACTGACGCCGATCTCGTCGGCCAGCACCCCGCCACTGACCGGCCGGCGGTGACGGCGCAATACCTGGAGAAGGTCGAGGAGACGTTCGGAGCGGGACATGCGGTAAGCTTATACAGGCTTGCTGCTGCCAGATAGTGGCAGCATGAGATTTGAGCGGCTTTGCCGACACCGTGCGCTCATTTCTTTAGCCGCCTAATCTCATGGAGATCGTCAAGCCTTCGAATTGCCGGCCATGGAGCGGATGATGCCGGCGGTTTTCTCAGCGCCGTCGAGATCGAGCGAGACCGCCCCGCGGCGCGGCGCGGCGAGCGCTTTTTCGACTGCCTCCTTCACATGGGCCGACGTCAGTCCCGTTTCCGGCAGGATGTCGGCGAGACCAAGCGCCTGCAGCCGCTCGGCGCGCACCGTCTGCTCGGTCTCGCCGCCGGCGACGAAGGGGATGAGGATTGCCCGGCATTCGGTGCGCAGGAGGTCGCCGACCGTGTTGTAGCCTGCCTGCGAAATCGACACTTTCGCGCCGCGCAGCAGCGAGGGAAAATCCTTGCGGAAGCGCACCAGGGTCACGTTTGGGGAGGCGTCCTGCGACAGCGCGGCGAAATCGGCTTCCGGCAGGTTCGGGCTTGCGATCAGCAGCCAGCGCAGATCGGCCGGCAGCAGGGCCGCCGCCTCTTTCGCCGCGCCGATCAATTCGGCGCCGACCGCGCCGCCGCCCGCCGATGCGATAATGTCGAAGGTTTCAGTCGGTTCCGGCGCCGGCGGCGCCGCGACAAGGCCGGTATAACGCAGCCTGTCGGCAATCTCCGTCGTCAGCGGGAAAGTGTCCTCCAGCCTGATGAAGCCGGGATCGCCATGGACGAGCACGGCATCGAAATGTGCCCGGACCAGGGCTGCGGTTTCCGCGTCGCGGCCAGCCTTGCGGTTTTCCTGAAGGATGTCGCGCACCGAGCTCAGGAGTTTCGGCCGCGGCTCGGCCTTTTCGATCGCCGCGAGCAAGGGCAGCAGTTCGAAGCGCATCTGCCGCCGGCCGAAGGGGAAGGCTTCGATGATGACGACATCGGGTCTGGCGGCATGAAAGGCCTCAAGCAGCAGATCGCGGCGGGCAGTGAGGAATTCCTCGCCGGCTGGCTGGCCATCGGCATCGGCGAGGCCGGAGAAACCGGCATTGCTGGCGACGACCGGCGGCAGCGCCACGGTCTTGACGCCTTCGCCGGGAAAACCCGGCACCGGCAGGCCGCCGGTGACCACCGTGACGTCGAAACCATCTTTGACGAGCGCGTTGGCGATGCGGCTGGCGCGGGCGATGTGGCCGATGCCGAGCAGATGCTGGACGTAGAAGAAGATACGCGGTGCCGTCATGACGCCTTCTGCCATTCGGCCTCGAACAGGCCGGTGAGCTGCCGGATGCTGGAGTGATAGTCGAAATCGTCGCGCACCCGCTTTTCGGCGGCGTCGCCGAGGCGCTTGCGCAGGGCCGGGTCGCGGATCGCCGTCTCCAGGGCTTTGGCCAGCAGCGCCGGATCCTCCGGCGCCACCACCAGGCCGTTTTCACCGTCCTTGAGCAGTTCCGGCACGCCGGATACTTCGGTCGAAACACAGACCAGTCGCTGGCTCGAGGCTTCCACCAGCACGTTCGGCAGGCCGTCGCGGTCGCCGTTGGCGGCAATCCGGCAGGCAAGCGCGAAGAGGTCGGCGCGGCGGTAATGATCGAGCACGTCTTCCTGCGCCATGGCGCCCTTCCAGACGATGCGGTGGGAGAGGCCGAGCTCGGCGGCCAATGCCTTCAGCTTCGCAAGCTCCTCGCCGCCGCCGATATGGTCCATGCGCCAATGAAGGTCGGCGGGCAGCAGGGCGAGTGCGCGCAACAGCACATCGTAGCCCTTCTTCTCGACGGCGCGGCCGACGCTCAGAATGAAGGCGGGATCATCGGTGTCGCTGCCGGTCCTCTCCGACCGCTCGCCGGCAAAAGCGCCGAACCGGGCGAGATCGAGACCGTGGTAGCTGAGGTGCACCGCGTCCTTGCGGGAGGTCAGGCTGCGCATGTGCTCATAGCCCGTCCGGGTGCAGGTGACGGCCCAGCGGGCGCCGGCGAGCTTTTCCTGCAGCTCCCAGTCGGGCGACGTCCAAATGTCCTTGGCATGCGCCGAACAGGTCCAGGGTGTGCCGGTGAGGATGCTGGTATATTCCGTCACCGAAGCCGGCGTGTGGATGAAATGGGCATGCAGCCATTGTCCGCCATCGGGCCATTCGCGTCCCAGCACCAAAGCCTGGCCGAGACGGCGGAAGCGGTTGCGGGAGATGTCGCGTGGCAGGTCGGCGAGGAAACGTTTGATCAGCGCCTTGAAGCCGGGTTTGGAGAACCCGGCGATCAGGCCCTTCAGCACGCGGATCGGCTCCTCGTGCAGATATTCCGGCAGGTAGACGACGCGCGCCTTGATCTCGTCATGCACGGGATGGCGCTTCTTGTCGGTCGGCCGGCGCATCGAAATCAGCGTCAGGTCGAAGCCGGCCTTTTCCAAGCCGAGCAGCTCCTGGGCGATGAAGGTTTCCGAAAGGCGGGGATAGCCTTTCAGCACGACAAGAATCTTGCGGCGTGGCGGCAAGGCTGTGCCCTATTCCGCGACGAGGGAAAGGTGACTGGCGCGGCCGTCGATCCATCGGCCGACCGTCTGCGAGATGTGGTCGAGCCCTTCGAGATGCATATTGCTGCCGCTCTTCGACGGCGGCAGGCGGGAGGGCAAGCGCTTCAGAGCCTCGGACATGATGGTGGGATCGGCCGATTGGTCCGGCAGCAGCATATCGACGAGGCCGAGCGCGCTTGCCCGCTGGGCACGAAGCAGCTGTTCCTCGCGCGGCTTGACCCGCGGTACGATCAGGGCAGGCTTGTCGAAGGAGAGGATCTCGCAATAGGTGTTGTAGCCGCCCATGGCGACGACGCCGGTGGCGCCGTCGATCAGCTCTTCCATGTGGTTGTCGAACTCGATCACCTCGATATAGGGAATGGCTTCGCCCTTCTGCACCAGCTTGGCGCGCTCGGCGGCCGGCATATAAGGCCCGAGCACGACCAGCGCCTTCTGCGTCAGCGTCGGATCGGCCTCGTAGGCGTTCATCACGTCGTGAACGAGATCGGAGCCGTCGCCGCCGCCGCCTGTGGTGACGAGCAGGTAATTGTCCTTGCGGGCGTTGATCGAGGTCTTGCCCTTGGAGACGCTGCGCTGCAGGAAGCCGACGAAATCCATCTTCCGGCGCAGGCTCGCGGGCACGTCGAGACCGATCAAAGGATCGTAGAAGTCAGGCGGGCCATAGACCCAGACGCTGTCGTAATATTGGTCGATCTTCTGCATGATGCCGTTCCGCTTCCACTCGGCCTCGAGCAGATGCGGCGCGTCCATAACCTCGCGCAGGCCGAGCACCAGCACCGTGCCGCGGGCCTTGAGATAGCCGAGCGTATCCTCGACCTCGCCCTTCAGCCCCATCGGCTCCTTGTCGACGATGAAAATGTCGGGCTGGAAGGTTTCGGCCGTGTGGCGAATGCTCGATTCGCGCATCTTCAGCGTCTCGTGCAGGTCGATATGGCTGGCGAGCGAGGTATATTCGCCGTTGCGCAGCTTGATGACGCTCGGGATCTTCACGAAGTCGACGCGGGCGCGGTAGTCGAAGGCGCCGGCGATCGTCGCCCCCGAAATGATCAGGATGTTGAGGCCGCGATAATCCTCGACCAACGCATGGGCGATGGCGCGACAGCGTCTGAGATGGCCGAGGCCGAAGGTGTCGTGGCTGTACATGAGGATGCGCGCATCTTCGAGACGTCTGGCCATGGGAGTTCCCTCCGGGGTGAACAACATGCGTTAGTACCCCCACCGTCCGGAGGCCACGTGGCGGGGGCGGTGCCATGAGGCGCCGCCGGGTTTTCTGCTATTTGTAGGGATCTGCCGCATCACGCAAGCCGTCTCCCAGAAAGTTGAACGCCAAAATGACAAGAACAACAGGAATGATCGGATAGAGCAGCCAGGGATAAAAGGCGATGACGCTGACGCTTTTTGCCTCGGTCAGCAGAATGCCCCAGCTGGTGATCGGCGGGCGAAGGCCGAGGCCGAGGAAGGAGAGCGCGGTCTCGCCGAGGATCATGCCGGGGATCGAAATCGTCGCCGAGGCAATCAGATGCGACATGAAGCCCGGCACCAGATGCCGGCCGATGATGCGCGGCGTGCTGGCGCCCATCAACTGGGCCGCCTGGACGTAATCCTCCTCGCGCAGCGCCAGGAGCTTGGAGCGCACGGCACGCGCCAGCCCGGTCCAGTCGATGATGCCGAGAATGACGGTGATGCCGAAATAGATGACGATCGGGCTCCAGGTCACCGGCATGATGGCGGCCAGCGCCATCCAGAGCGGCAAGCTCGGCAGCGATTGCAGCACTTCGATCAGGCGCTGGACGACCAGATCGAAAATGCCGCCCCAATAGCCGGCAAGGCCGCCGATGACGATGCCGAGCACGAAGCTGATCGAAATGCCGATCAGGCCGATCGTCAGCGAGATCCGCGCGCCGTAAAGAATGCGCGACAGCACATCGCGGCCGAGCCGGTCGGTGCCGAGCAGGAACATCTGGCCGCCGATTGCCGGGCAGACCAGATGATAGTTGGAGGCGGCAATTCCCCAGAATTTATAGGCATCGCCGCGGCAGAAGAAACGGATCGGCTGCACGTCGTTCGGCCTGTCGGTATAGACGCGGTGCAGCGTGTCGAGATCGAGCGTCATGCTGCGACCGTAGACGAAGGGACCGACGAAATTGCCCTTGTCGAAGAAATGGATTTGCTGCGGCGGCGCGTGGATGAAATCGACGTTGCGCGTGTGCAGGCCGTAAGGCGCCAGGAATTCGACGATCAGGATCATCAGGTAGACGGCGGCGAGAAAGATGCCGGAGATCAAGGCCAGCCTGTGCTGCTTGAACTTCCACCACATCAGCTGCTTCTGCGAGGCGAGATGGATGCGCGATTGCGCCGCCGTCATGGTCTCGGTCGCCAGGGGATCGAAAGGCGCGGTCGAGACGTAATGGGGAAGCGGCGCGCCGGGTGCGGGAAGGGGCGACATTATTTGGTGCTCCTGCCTTGCAGACGGATGCGGGGATCGAGGAAGCCGAGCGCGATGTCGGAGATCAAAACGCCGATGACGTTGAGGAAGGCCAGAAACATCAGGAAGGAGCCGGCGAGATACATGTCCTGGCTCTGCAGCGCCTTGATCAGCATCGGCCCGGTCGTCTCCAGCGACAGCACGATGGCGACGATTTCGGCGCCCGAGATGATCGACGGCAGGATCGAGCCGATATCGGCGACGAAGAAGTTGAGCGCCATGCGCAGCGGATATTTGAGCAGCGCCCGCATCGGATGCAGGCCCTTGGCGCGCGCTGTCGTCACATATTGCTTCTGCATCTCGTCGAGCAGGTTGGCGCGCAGCCGGCGGATCATGCCGGCCGTACCCGCCGTGCCGACGATGATCACCGGGATCCACAGGTGGGAGAGGATCGAGCGCGCCTTCTCCCAGCTCATCGGCGCCGAGATATATTGCTGGTCCATCAGATGGCCGATCGAAATGCCGAACCAGATATTGGCGAAATACATCAGGATCAGCGCCAGCATGAAGTTCGGGATGGCGATGCCGAGCAGGCCGAGGAAGGTCAGCCCGTAATCGCTCCAGCTATACTGGTGCGTCGCCGAATAGATGCCGATCGGAAAGGCGATCAGCCAGGTGAGCAGGATGGTCGTGAAGGAGACGAGGATCGTCAGCCACAGGCGCTCGCCGACCACGTCGGAAACCGGCATCTGGTATTCGAAGGAATAGCCGAAATCGCCGTGCAGCATGCCGCCGACCCAGTAGAAATAGCGCACGATCTCCGGCTTGTCGAAGCCGTATTGCTGGCGCATCTCCTCGATTTCCTGGAGGTTGGCGGTCTCGCCGGAGGCGCGCAGCTCGGCGATCTGGCTCTCGAAGAAATCGCCCGGCGGCAGCTCGATGATGGTGAAAACCAGCGCCGAAATGACGAAGAGCGTCGGCACCATGGCGGCGATGCGCCAGAGAATGTATCTGAGCACGCCTCAGGCCTCCTTGTACCAGAATGCATCCGGCATGTAGATGCCGAGATAGGAGGTGGGATCGAAGCCGTAGAGGGCTTTCTCCGGCAGGTTCTGCAGCTTGGCGGCGCAAAGGATCGGCTGCAGTGTGCTGTTGATCAGGCCGATCGAGAACACCTGCTGCGTATAGAGCGACAGCATCTTGTGCCAGATCACCTGGCGCTCCTCGAATTTCGCCGTCGAGCCCCATTGTTTGAGCAGGTCGACCAGTTCGGCAGCCTCCGGCAGATCGGGGGCTGCGCCCTCCTGGCCGGCCGAGAGGTAATGCATGCCCCAGAGCGGCCATTGTAACTGATCGTCAAGGGTCGGCGCCAGTCCCGAGGGCGACATGTCGGCCGTCGGCACGCCATTGTCGAGGCCGTACCAGATCGACATCATGATCGAGCCGCTCATGGCGCGATTGCGGAAGACGTCGCGCTGCGAGGTGCGGGTATAGAGCGCAAGGCCGATATTGGCCCAGTGATCGTGCACCAGCTCCAGCACGTCGGTGTCGAGATTGCTCTCGCCGGCGGTTTCGACGGTGATCTCGGCGCGCCGCCCGTCCGGCAGCAGCCGGATCCCGTCACTGCCGCGCTTGGTCAGGCCGATCTCGTCGAGCAGGCGGTTGGCCTCGTCGGCATCGAACTTCACGAAGGCATCGGCATATTCCTGCTTGAACAGCGGGCTGTCGGGCAGGACGGTGTCGGCGCTCGGCGTGCCCAAGCCGTAGAAGGCGACCATGTTGATCTCGTGCCGGTCGATCGCCAGCGACAAGGCGCGGCGCAGGCGTACGTCGCGGAAGAGGCCGCGCCATACCTCGTCGGCGCAGTTGAGGTTCGGCAGCAGGGTGATGCGCGAGCCGCGCGCCACCTTCCAGAGATTGACCTTCACCGGGAAGCGCTTCTCAGCTTCTTTCAGAAAGGTGTAGTCGTTGAAGTCGATGCCGGTCGCCTGCAGGTCGGCCTCGCCGGCGCCTGCCTTGGCGGCGATGATCGACGAGGAGGAGACGTTGAGGATGAAGCGGTCGAGATAGGGAAGCTGCCGGCCGGTCTCGTCGACGCGGTGGAAGAACGGGTTGCGCTCGAAGACGAATTGCTCGGCCGGCAGCGCCGTCGTGTTGCGCCAGGGATCGAGCGTCGGCAGGTTGGGATTCTCAGGCCGGTAGGAACGGGCCATTTTGATGTGCAGGTCCTGCCATTTCTTGACGCGGTTGGCCTGCATCATCTGTTCCATTTTCGCCTGGTCGGGCTGGAACTTCTTATGGAACTGCTTGAGATAATGCGCCGGCCCGACGATGACGAGCGGGATGGGGCCGGCGAGCGTCGGCAGGAACATCGGGTTGGGTTTGTCCCAGCTGTAGCGCACCGTCAGCGGATCGAGCATCTCGAAACGCGGCAGGCTGCCATGCGGACGAAGCTCCAGCGCGCCGCCGCCCGGCGTCAGCTTCTCGTTGAGGATGACGTCTTCCCACCAGTAGCGGAAATCGTCGGCCGTAAACGGCTCTCCGTCGGACCATTTATGGCCTTCGCGCAGCCTGAAGGTGAAGACCGTGTCGTCTTCCGAGCTGAAATCGGCGAGAATATCCGGCTGGAACTGCAGGTGCTTGTTGTAGCCGATCAGCCGGGCATAGCCGTAGATCGTCATGAAGCGGATATCGCGCTGGCTGCCGATGATGGTTCGCACCGTGCCGCCGTAGCTGCCGGGCTCGAGCCCCATCTCCTTCAGGTTGACGATGCGCGGGCGGGCGGGAATGCGCTCGGCCATACCCGGCAGGCTGCCGGATGCCAGCCGCTCCTTGAGAAACTCAGGCTCGCCGGCCTGTTCTGCCCGAAGCACTGTGGGGGCGATCGCCGCGCCGACGAGGCCGCCCAGAAAAATGCGACGCGTCACCATCAGCGCAACTCCCTGGCATCGGCGCCTTTGCGGGCGCGCACCAGATGGCCGTCGCCGAGATCGGCATAGGCAAGCTCGGAGGCGTCGTCATGCTCGGCGGTAAAGGTCGCGCCCCAGTTCTGCTTGTCGGCGGCGCCGTTTTCCCGGAGCGCCTTGAAATCGAGCGGCCGGTCGAGATCGGGGAAGGGGACGGCGGCGAGCAGCGATTTCGTATAGGGATGCACCGGATCGCGCAGGATGATCTCGCGCGGCGCGATCTCGACGATGCGGCCCTTGCACATGACGGCGATGCGGTCGGCCATGTAATCGACGACGGCGAGGTTGTGCGAAATGAACAGATAGGTCAGCCCCAACTCCTTCTGCAGGTCCTTCAACAAGTTGAGGATTTGCGCCTGGACGGAGACGTCGAGTGCCGAGACCGGCTCGTCGAGGATGACGAGCTTCGGGCCGAGCGCCAGCGCACGGGCGATACCGATGCGCTGGCGCTGACCGCCGGAAAAACTGTGCGGGTAACGGCTGAGGTAACGCTTGTCGAGGCCGATCGCCGCCATCAAGCCTTCAACCTTGCGCTTGCGCTCGTCACTGTCGCCGCGGTCGTGAATTTCAAGCGGTTCGCTGAGGATGTTGCGCACCGTCATGCGCGGCGAGAGCGAGGAGACCGGATCCTGAAACACCATCTGGATCTTGGTGCGCATATCCTGCAGCGCTTCGCCGCGCACCGAAAGCACATCGATCACGTCCTTGCCGTCGTTGAACACGACCGAGCCGCCGTCGGGTGTGATGGCGCGCATCAGGATCTTGCTGAGCGTCGTCTTGCCGCAACCGGATTCGCCGACGAGGCCGAGACATTCGCCGCGGCGAATGTCGAAGCTGACATCGTCGACGGCGTGCACCACGGCGGCTTCGTGCTTGCCGAGCAGACTGCGCTTGCGCGTCTTATAAGTCTTCGACAGGTTGGCGACCGAAAGCAGTGTGCCTGGCGCCTCCGCCTGCAGCGGCTTCTTCTTGCCGACGAGGGTCTCGAGATTGACGGGCACGTCGCGCAGCGCCTTCAGCCGCTCGCCGGGTTTCATGTCGAAATGCGGAACGGCGGCCATCAAAGCCTTGAGATAGGGATGCTGCGGATTGCGGAATATCGCCTCGACCGGCCCGGCCTCCATGATCTCGCCGTGATAGATGACGACGACTTCGTCGGCCATGTTGGCGACGATGCCGAGATCGTGGGTGATGAGCAGCATCGCCATGCCGAGCTTGGCCTGCAGCTCGCGCAGCAATTCGAGGATCTGCGCCTGGATCGTCACGTCGAGCGCCGTCGTCGGTTCGTCGGCGATCAACAGCGCCGGCCTGCAGATCAGCGCCATGGCGATCATGGCGCGCTGGCGCATGCCGCCGGACAGTTCGAACGGATACATGTCGTAGGTGCGGTGCGGATTGGAGAAACCGACGAGGCCGAGCATCTCCTCGGTCTTCTCCCGCGCTTCCTGCTTGTCGATCTCGGTATGGATCAAAAGCACTTCGCTGATCTGGTTGCCGACCGTGTGCAGCGGCGACAGCGAGGTCATCGGCTCCTGGAAGATCGTCGCCATGCGCCGGCCGCGCAGGTCGCGCATTTCCTCGCTGTCACGCGACAGCGACAGGATATCGGTCGTGCTGCCGTCGAGCGGATCGGTGAAGAGGATGCGGCCGGAGGCCCTCGCCGGATTGGGCAGGATGCCCATCACCGACTGGCTGATCACCGATTTGCCGGAGCCGGATTCACCGACGAGAGCGGTGACCTTGCCGGGGAGGATGCGAAGATTGGCTTCCTTTACGACGCGAAGCCGGTCGCCGAAAACCGAGAAGGAGACGTCGAGATTTTCAATACGCAACAAATCGGCTGCAGACGCCATACCAATGAAATTCCCCAGTCTTCTATGTTCCCGTTAAGGCACACTATCGTACCGCAAACGGGGTGTCTAGCAGATGACAATCAAGGGAAAACCACAACATCCCGCCGAAGTTCCCCAGGCGAGACGCGCAAAATTTTGGCAGACGTTCGAGTTTTACTGGATGAACTTCTCCATGGTTGTGCGCTCGACCTGTTTCTTCGCGTCCCGGTGCAGGAGAATGACCTGTTCGGCTTCGGAAAGCCCGTTTTGAACAGCCTCGCGGAAGCCTTCCTCGACGTTGATCTCGGGGGCTGGCGCGCGCGGCTGCAGCACCGTCACCTTCTGGCGGATGCCGCGCAGTTTCTCTTCGCCGAGCGTCGTCCATTCGCCGCCGCAGTAGCCGGCGAATGCCTGGCTGGCGACGACCTCGCGGCCGTATTTCTTGGTCAGGATCTGCAGACGCTGCACCTCATTAACAGCCGAGCCGAAGGCAGAGAAGGTCAGCCGGTCCTTGAGGCCGACATTGCCGAACATGACGTTGCCGACATGCAGGCCGATGCCGTAGCCGACCTTGCTGAGGCCTTTCGCCTCGCGGTCCCTGTTGAGCTCGGCGACCCGCGCCTGCGCCTGGTGGACGGCGGAAAGGGCTGCCTCGCAGGCGATTTTCGACGGGTCCTTGTGGCGCCCGCAGGGATAGACGGCGAGGAAGCCATCGCCGAGGAAGCTCAGGATTTCGCCGCCATTGCGGTTGAAGGGGGCGGCGATCGCGTCGAAGAACTGGTTCAGCGTGTCGATATAGGCCTGGCGGCCTTCCTTTTCGGCATACATGGTGGATTCGCGCATGTCGCCCATGACGAGCGCCGCACGGATCGTCTCCCCGTCGCCGCGGCGGATCTGTCCGTTCAGCACCCGCTTGCCGGCGTCGCCGCCGAGATAGGTGGTCAGCATGTTGTTGGCGAGCTTGCCGAGCACCGCCATCTTGGCGGCGACCGCCAGATGGTTCTGCATCCTGATCAGCGCATCGATCATATCGTCGGAAAAGCCGTTATGGTGGTCGGTCGACCAGGAGCCCATCATGCCCTGCACCGAACCGTCGCCGAAGGGCTGCACGAAGGCAAGGTAATCGGTGATGGCGTCCTTGCGCAGATCCTCGAAGATCGGGAATTCGGCCGGCCCTTCCTGCATCAGCCGGCGGCGGATGTGCTGCAGGTTGTTGTCGAGCAGGTAATAATAGGGGCTCTGGAGGAAGCGGTCCGGCTTCTGCCCGGCCGGCATGCGGAAGCCCTCAATGGTGACGCCGCTGGCGCGCCGCCAGGTGAAGCTCAGCGCGTCATAGAGCGGATGCAGCATCGAAAAGGTCAGATGCACGCGCGCGATCGGCAGGCCGGCCGCCGCGATCCTTTCGCAGAAGCCGCGCACGATGTTTTCAAGCTCGTCTCCGGCCAGCGAAGAGTTCGTCAGCCATTCAGCGACCCGGTCCAACAGGATGGAGGAGACGCTGGATTCGATCGTGCTCATTCTCGGTATGATCCTCATAAGGCACGCCATCCCAGAGAAAAAAATCCCTCGGCCGGCACATTTTCATGCGCAGGTCACAAGGAAATCAGGATGTACGAGCGGTATTATTTGTCAACGACCTGCCGAGAGCCCGGCAGCGGCACCCCTCTGCTCCCCGTATCGGAGGGCCGGACGGGTTGTCCTTTCACGGTGGTTCATTATCAAAAGTCAAAATAGGGATGCTGCAATTGCGAAACAATGGGGCCGGGATTTTTTTGTGCGCTCAAGTTGCAACAAAGGATTGTGCCGGGGCATTTCGGCCACACTCGGATAAGGATTTTTCAGGCGGGATCGGCGGGAGCTGCCCCTCATCCGCCTGCCGGCCCCGGTTGAGTTAGGGTGTGGGGCAGCCTTCGGCGCGAATCGGGAGGGGAACGAAGATTCAGGTCCGGGTTTAATTCACCGCGATCATGCATTAGATCAGCTTCCTCTTCCCCGTTTGAAAGATCCCGCCTTGGCCACCTCCTCCTTCGATATGCTTTTGCAGAAGATCGAAACCCGCGCGGCGCGTGCCGGCGTCATCGGGCTCGGTTATGTCGGCCTGCCGCTGGCAATGGCGGTGGCGCGCAGCGGTTTTGCGGTCACCGGCTTCGACATCGATCCTTCCAAAATGGTGGCGCTCGATGCCCGCCGCTCCTATATCGATGCCGTCAGCGACGCGGCGCTTGCCGCCGAGATCGAGGCGGGACGTTTCCAGGCGACCACCGATTTCGCTGGTCTTGCCGCCTGCGACGTCATCATCATCTGCGTGCCGACGCCGCTCACCAAACATCGCGATCCCGACCTTTCCTTTGTCGAGGCGACATCGCGCTCGATCGCCCAGCATCTGCGCCCCGGCCAGCTCGTCGTGCTGGAATCGACCACCTATCCCGGCACGACCGACGATATCGTCAAGGTCATTCTCGAAGCCACCGGGCTGAAATCCGGTTCGGATTTCTTCGTCGGCTTCTCGCCGGAGCGCGAGGATCCCGGCAATCAGCATTATCACACCGCCACCATCCCGAAGGTCGTCGCCGGCGACGGGCCTGAGGCGCTGGCGCTGATGAGGGCCTTCTACGGCGCGGCGGTCTCGACCGTCGTTCCGGTCTCCTCGAATGCGACGGCCGAGGCGGTAAAGCTCACCGAAAACATCTTCCGCTCGGTCAACATCGCCCTCGTCAACGAATTGAAGACCGTCTATGCGGCGATGGGCATCGACGTCTGGGAAGTGATCGACGCGGCCAAGACCAAGCCCTTCGGCTACATGCCCTTCTATCCCGGCCCCGGCCTTGGCGGCCACTGCATCCCGATCGATCCCTTCTACCTCACCTGGAAATCGCGCGAATACGAGCTGCCCACCCGCTTCATCGAGCTCGCCGGCGAAATCAATTCGGCAATGCCGCGTTATGTCGTCGGCAAACTTGCCGAGGCGCTCGACATCCGTGCCGGCAAGGCGCTGAGCCGTAGCCGGGTGCTGGTGATCGGGCTCGCCTACAAGAAGAACGTCGCCGATATAAGAGAGAGCCCGTCGCTGCGGCTGATCGAGATCATCGAGGAGCGCGGCGGACGGGCCGATTATCACGATCCCTTCGTCGCCGAGATCCCGCCGACGCGCGAATATCAGGCGCTGAAAGGCCGCCGATCGGTGGCGCTGGCGCCTGATACCATCGCTGGTTACGATGCGGTGCTGATCGCGACCGACCATGACAGCGTGGATTATGCGGCGATCGCGAAAAGCGCTGCGCTGATCATCGACACCCGCAACGTCTTCAACCGGCTCGGCCTGTCGGCCGATCAGGTCATCAAGGCGTGACGGAAAGGCGAGTACGCATTTGACTCCTCGGAAATATGTACATATATCTGTACATTCTGTGGCTAAGAAAGAATGCGTGATGGCACATGTTCGTTTGACAGAGTTCCGGCAGAACATCGCAACCTATTTCGATCAGGTGCTGGCTTCTCGGGCGCCGTTGCTCGTGACCCGTCAGGGTTCAGAAGCAATGGTGCTCATTGCCGAAAGCGAGTACGAGAGCATGCAGGAGACGCTGCATTTGCTCTCGACGCCTGCCAATTCTGCCCGACTGCGCGAAAGTATCGGACAGCTTCGCAAGGGGCAGATGGTCGAAAACGATCCAACTCTCTGACATGAAGTTGCTATGGACCCCAAATTCCTGGGAAGACTACGAGTATTGGCAGAAAAACGACCAGAAGATGGTCGAGAAAATCAATGAACTGCTCAAGGATACAAAAAGGTCACCCTTTAAAGGGCTTGGCAAACCGGAGCCACTGAAAGGCGATCTATCCGGGTTTTGGTCGAGGCGCATCCTCGGAGAGCATCGGCTCGTCTATTGCGTCACAGGCAAGGGCTCCAACCAGCAGCTGGAAGTCATCCAGTGCCGATTTCACTACGAAAAATAGTGTCTCGCGCATTGCAGGTGATCGAGATGATCTCGGTTACAGCGGTGCGGCCGAAAGCCCCTTGCCGCTCATTCGGCTCGCGGCCACCGCATAACCGCCTGATGCGCCGTCGATGAAATGCATATGGTCGCGCGAGATCGGCGTCGGCACGAAGCAGGTCATCAGCGCCGAGGCCTGCCGATGCAGGCCGTAGCGGGCAATGCCCTTGGCCCGCGCCGCTTCCAGCAGCGTCTCGATGCGTTTCAGGTGCTCGGCGTCGACATCGACCGTCATTTTCAGACCGTCGTCGAACTTGCGGAAATCGGAATTGCCGGCGACGTCGCGCTTGTAGCGGCGCGCATCAAAGCGGCCAAGCGGCATGCCGAGTTGGTGGAAGACGACGGTGATGGCGAGCTGCAGGACGATGATGAGTTTCTGCCGCAACCGCCGGCCGGCCGGTGCTGTGGCCTTGGCCTCGCGATTGATGCCGTGCAGCGAGAAGGCGAAATTCGGGCCATCGGCCGGCACCGGATGGCTGCCGCGGTTCTGCTCGCCGGTGATGGCGACGATGCCGTTGACGAGCTCGCGGAATTCCTCGCCCGGCCGGCCTTCGCCGGGAACCGCGATGATCGAGACGATCTCGCCGTTCTGCGCATCGATGGGGCTCCAGCGGCAGGAGAGGCCGGTGAGATCGGGGCGTGTTCCGGCCGCGGCGCGCGCAACGGCGTAATGGCCGAGCTTCATCTGTCTCTCCGCCCAGCTAGTGCCGCCGCCCCAGAACATCGCATAGGTGACATGCGGGCTTGCCGAGTATCGTGCGACGCGCACGTCAAAACCCTCGGCGCGGGTGTCGGCGACCGGAACGATGGCGACGCGCAGCATCAGGCCGAGATCTTCCTCGACCCAGACCTGGACGGCGGCAAGGGCCTCGCGCGCCGCCTGCTCCAGCGAGCCCGGAAGCGCGATCAGCGCGCCGTCGCCGCCGAAGACGAAGGGATAATCGCCCTTGCCGACGGCATTCAGGACAGCCGAAATGACGCTGGCGCCCGCCATGTTGACGTCCTTGTAGCGGCCGCCCGCGATCGCCTGCGTCGAGCCGACGATATCGGCGAGCGCCAGCACCCACCCATCCGGCAGCGGCCGGTAATTGGCGGCATCGGTCACGCCCTCGAAGGCGCTGAACAGCGGCACGGCGGCAAAGAATTCTTCGTCGGTCACGGTTTTCATGTCATCCAGCTTAGCACAGACCCATGTTGCCACTGCAACGCCATTTCCCATTTACGGCAATCGACTTGGCAAGGTTTCATGTGTTAGCACGCGCTCACGATTTTTCATGACGGATATGGATTAGATGAGCCGCCTCGACAGCTTCATTCGCCGGTTGACGGCGCAGCGCGACATTCTGAACGCGATCATCGATCTGGTCGGCGAAATCGACGGCCCGGTGCTGGAATTCGGCCTCGGCAACGGCCGCACCTATGATCACCTGCGCGAAAATTTTCCCGGCCGCCGCATCGTCGCCTTCGACTGGGAAGTCCGCTCCTATTCGGCCTCGACGCCAGAGGCACAAGACATGGTGACCGGCAATATCCGCGAGTCCGGCCAGGCCTTCCTCGGCATCGGCGCCGCCCTTGCCCATGCCGATATCGGCACCGGCCATGACGAGATCGACGCGGTGACGCTCACCTGGCTGCCGCAACTGATGGCCGGCGTGCTCGCCCCCAACGGCATCGCCGTTAGCGGCCTGCCACTGGAGCATGAGGAACTGGTGGCGCTGCCGCTGCCGGAGGGGATCAAGGAAGGGCGGTATTTTCTGTATCGGAGGTCGTAAGTGTTGTTGGGTAGCGACTGCTGTACCTTAAGCCTGAACTTCAAGACCGTATAGCCGCAGGTGCGCCTTGTTGACGTTGCTCTCGAGTTGGCATTTTCGTCCGATACCGGTGCTTTTTGCACTTGGCAGTCTTTGGATCATGTTTCACGAAAACCCAAGGACTTGGTTTTCCTCGATCACGAGCGTCCCTGTTTTGGCGTATCTCTATGCCAACATTTCTGTGATCTATTTCAGCAGGACGCCAATTTCGATATTGGCGGCGGTATTGGCAACGATAGTCCCATGTTTATGTTTTTCGCTGTTTTTAATGCGGAGGCTGGGCATCAAGTCCATCGGCAATCCGGAACACTCTAGGGCGAAGGCGATGCTGTTTGCCATCTGCGGGCTCGCTGCAGCATCGTTAGCCATTTATGGCGCGGCATATGTGCCCTCACAGTGTACGAATCAAAAATGCGAAGTTGGCGTCAGTCTGTTCGGTCCCATCGACTACAGCGCTATCTGGTTTGCTTGCATGTGGAGCGGATTGATGGGCTCCTTGTCTCTTCTGATGCTATATGGCGTCGTCAGTGGGCGGTGGGGCTTGCCCGAAGACTTTGAGCAACGTTAGGCAAGGTCGTCATTCCTTGCTTTGATGAGTTACCCCCTCACAAGGCGCAGGAATAAGCCGTCGCCGATCGCGCTACTCGCCTCCGCTTCAGCCGTGCTCGCCGGCGTTCATTGCCATCAATCGCTGGTAATGTGGTTGGCGCCATAGGCGCACTCCGAACTGGCCGATGGGGCTGATCGGGTATATAATTTCCGATCACCGTATTGGCCGGGGGAGAGCCAGATGCGTGAGCTGATCGGAAGCCTTCTCATCTATTTGAGTGCTGCTTTAACCGCCCATGGCGGTCCGCTTCACGAGGCGGTCAAGAGCGGCGATGTGACGGCCATCGCGGCGGCCCTCGATGCCGGCGCCGACATTGAGGAGCAGGACAAGGGAGCCACGCCTCTCTTCCTGGCAATTCGTAGCGGCCATCCCGAAGTCGTGGAATTGCTGATCGAGCGCGGGGCGGGTGTGAACAATCCGTCGGCGATGGGCCTGCCGCTGACCGGCGCCGTCCTGACCAACGCCGTCGACCTCGTGCGGCTGTTGTTGGCGCACGGTGCTGATCCGAATGCCGCCGCGCGGGGCGAACGCATGCTGCACTTCGCGGTCGCGAACGGCTGTCTCGATTGCGTCAAGCTGCTCGTGGAAGCCGGCGCAGACGTCAACGCCGTTTGGACCCGGGGCGACCCCGCCCGTCTCCCGGCCATTGTGACGGCCTACCATCTTGCAAAGCACGACGATCATGCCGACATCGCCGCCTATCTGCTGGAACATGGGGTCACCATTCTGAAACCCGAGCCGATTTCCGCGAAGCTGGCGAAAGGCGACCCGGCAAAGGGCGCGGCGTTCTTTGCCCCCAACTGCTCCTCCTGTCATGCCATCCGTGCGCAAGGTGGACCCACCAGGGGACCCAATCTGTGGAATGTCGTCGGACGCGACAAGGCCTCGACCAAGTTCGACGGCTACTCCAAAACGCTGTCGGCTTGGGAGGGGTCCTGGACGTATGAGGACCTCAATATTTTTCTCGCCGGTCCCACTCTGACAACGCCTGGCGTCGACATGGAAATCCGCGGCGCGCCTGACGAAGCCGATCGGCTTGATGTGATCGCCTATCTCAGAACGCTCGCCGACACGCCGGCGCCGCTGCCGTGAATAGCGCGCGCAGCGCCCACGCCCCGTGAGGACGTCGCCGCGTCACTGCCGTTCCTGTCAATGCGGCGACGCGTGCAAGGCCGATCTTCCGTTCCCGGCCGATATCGTTGATCTACTCGGACAAACGGGGCGGGTCGGCATGAGGCTTCTTTTTGAACGCGTTCTTCAACGCGTCCAGGACGACACGAACAGCCGGAACGTCCTTGATCTCCGCGTGCACGACCAACCATAGTTCCCGTACGAGAGCATGTTCGCCCTCGATCCGCTGAAGATCGAAAGGGACCGCGAAATCGGGCAGCATGACGACACCCCCGTCAAGCATTGCGGCCGCGACCTGAAACTCCAGAACGGATGATCGCAACGCAATTTGGCGGCCGGCGGCCACCTCGTTGAGACGCAATTGCTGCGGCGAGGAATTCATCGCTTCATCGTAGCCGATAAACGTCCATTCGGACGGTGCAACGGTTTCGAGGTAACGCTTCGAAGCGAAGAGGTTGAACGTCAGTTCCTGGAGCTTGGTGATCGAATAGTCGCCATCTTCCGGTCTTGACAGTCGGATCGCGATGTCCGCCTCGCGCCTGTTCAACGACGTAAACCGCTTCTCGCCAACAAGCGTAATCTGCACACCCGGATGATCTCGCCGCATCGCCACGATCGGCTTTGCCAGAAGCACGCTCGAAAGAGCGGGCGGGGCACTGATCCTCACATGTCCGCGCACTTCCGTCGCGCTGCTGCGCCCAATCTGCTCGACCGCGGCAGTCTGCAAGGCAATGACAGCTGCATGCCTGGCAACCTTCTCGCCTTCCAGAGTGAGGAGAATGCGCCGCCCGCGACGGTCGATGAGCTTGCGTTCGAGCGTTGCTTCAAGCGATGAGACGCGCCGACTTATGGTCGCGTGCTCGACGCCGAGTTGCTTTGCTGCGCCTAAAAACGTTCCCGATTGTGCCAGCGCCAGAAAATGCCGCAGGTCGTCCCAATCGAGTTGTGTGAATTTTCTCCCATTCATTGTGAATCAATAGGGAATTTTCACACGCTTGGCCAGCCGCTAGCCTGTGCGCATCAAGGAGATCGAACGATGACAGATCAGATCATAACGTTGAATGCCCCAGGCGACGTCAGCCGGTTTCAGGTACAGGATCATCGTTCCGCTCCTCCCGGTCGCGGCGAGATAGAAATTCGTCATGAAGCGATCGGCACCAATTTCCTGGACGTCTATCATCGCAAGGGTATCTATCCGATGCCCTCCTATCCGGCCGTGATCGGTGCCGAGGCTGCGGGTGTCGTGGCAGCGGTCGGTCCTGACGTGACGGGTTTGCAAGAGGGCGACCGGGTGGCATATGCGGGGCCGCCGGTCGGAGCCTACTGCTCGACAAGGACCATTGCCGCTGAAAGAGTGATCAGGCTTCCCGACGCGGTTTCGGCGAAAACGGCTGCGAGCTCGTTGCTCAAGGGCATGACGGCCTACATGCTGCTGAAGAAGACGTGCGATGTTCGCGACGGAAGTCGTATTCTGATCCACGCCGCCGCCGGTGGGCTTGGAAGCATCCTCGTCCGCTGGGCCAAGTCGCTCGATGCCACGGTGATCGGCACCGTCAGCAGTCCCGAAAAGGCAGTGCTCGCCAAGTCCTTCGGCGCGGATCATCTCGTCGTCGGGCGAGGGGCCGATATCGTCGCCGAGGTCCAACGGCTCACGAATGGCAACGGCGTTGACGTCGCCATTGACGGAATTGGCGGCGATATGCTGGTCAAAAGCCTTCGTTCGGTCCGGGCCTTCGGGATGGCTGTGACCATCGGGCAAGCCGCCGGTCCGGTCCCACCGGTTCCGGTCGAGGAGCTTCGGCCCGGCAAGTCGCTCTCTCATCCGAGCATCATGGCCTGGTGCGCCGATGTCGCAAGATACCACGAGGCGGCGCAGGCGGCAGTCGAGGCCATGGAAGCAGGGATCGTCTGCCAGATCGCCGCGGAATTCAGCCTGGCAGATGTTGCAAGAGCACATATCGAATTGGAGTCCGGGCGGGCCGCAGGCAGTATTTTGCTGATACCTTAGCGCATGGGGCGCAAAGGTGTGTTTGGCGATGACAATATGCGATCACCGTTGTGTCCGCCTACAGCACGGAACCGACATCAGATCGGAGGTCGGAACTATCGCGACAGCTGCGATGCCAGGAAATCGGCTGCGTTCTGGCGTGCTGTCGCAGCGTTTGGGCTTGTCGATCTCAGGAAAAAATCGTGCGCGCCGGCTTCATAAACATCGAGGGCAACAGGCCCTTCCAAGCCGTTGTGCCGTCCGTTGCAGTTCTCGGCCGATCGACAAGGGAAACGTACGATCAGCACTTCCCCAGATGAGCAGCAAGGGCGGCAATGAACGGACAGGCTGCGAATAGCCGTTCGGGAAGCCGCCATCGACCAGCACCAGGGCGTCTATATCGGCGCGTCCAACCGTAGCGGCCGAAGCGATTTGCGCGCCAAGGGAGATTCCGAGAACGCCTACCTTGCCGCCGTGGCCCGATTGCCCCTCAACATAGGCGGCCACGGCCTGAACGGCCGACGTCCACTCCGGCAACCGTTGCGCATAAAAATCGCTCCGCGCCCGTGCGCTGCTCGCTGCTGCGATAGTGTCGAGGTCGGCTGCCGACAGGATATGAACGAGATAGGCATTCAAACCCGCAGCCCGGAACGTCTGGCCAGTCTCATCATAAGCGGCCGCTGCAAAGCCCTTGCTGCCGCTCAAGATCAGAACAGCCGGGCATATTGTCTTCGCGCAGCTCCCGAAGCTCTCGACCAGGATCCGGCCGCCCGGCGTCGGTACGGTGAATTGCTGCCGGGATGCAGCATGAGCATTGTCAAACATATGAGCGAGAAAAACGAGGACGCATGAAAACAAGCGCATTTTGCTTCTGAACTCTACCAAGTTGCGAAAGTCAGGAAGTTTACTGGCGTTGCAACGATTGCTTGGCCAATGCCGTAAGGTGGTGGACGGCATCAATGACACAAGAAGCCGCCTCTACGGCAAAAACAGCACGTTATACTGATCAAACTCCCCCGGCAGATCCCGCACCTTCATCTCCTCCTCGCGGTCCTCGAAGAGGACGAGGCAATCCTCATAGTAGACGGCGAGCATGGAGATGAAGGCTCTCGTGCCCTCGGCTCCGTAGAACAGCGGCGTGAACTCCATGTGGAGCGGCACGCGGCGGGAAAGCAGGGGCTGCATCGAGCGGCAGGCGATCGGCTCGTAGCCTTCGATATCCATCCAGACGAAACCGATTGCTTCAGGGTCGCTCACGGTTCGGCAGAATGTTGCCTTTCAGTATTTTCTATAAGGGATTGCAAGGCAACGTACCCGCGGGCTTTTGATTCCGATAGTATTATCGCGGTCTCTTTCAAGGGGACCCTTCCGCCTTGTTGAAGATAAGCGAGAGCTATCGTTTGATCGATCACGGGGTCTGCCCCACAGGTTTTGTCAAAAATGTACCCAACCATAACGGCGTCGGGAATTTCTCCAACTTCGATTACTGGCCCGCCGGTCGCAGACTTTAGTGTTCCGTTGTCAGCAATGATGCATTTTGGGTATTCTGCAGTCCTATGATAAAGGTAAGCTTTGAAAAAATATCCTGCGAATGTTCCAACAAGAATTGCTGAGGTTGTCTTGAGTAAATTCGCAATTATCATTGTCCAAACCTAGATTCGTCCCAGTTGTAGTAATGATATTAAGAAAGGTCGATAATTTATATTGAATCGATCCCCGGTTTGACGATTTAATGCCGTAATCGCTTGCGTATACGGATCTTGTTATGTTGCCAGCAGCATCTACATCTGTAACAATTGCGGAATGTCCGGATGCCCATAACGCTTACCCCAATCTGGGCCGCTCTTAATCAATACGTTGCAGCCCGTTCAAAATTCGCTCTACGGCAAAAACAGCACGTTATACTGATCAAACTCCCCCGGCAGATCGCGCACCTTCATCTCCACCTCGCGGTCCTCGAACAGCACGAGGCAGTCCTCGTAGTAGCCGGCAAGCATGGAGATGAAGGCTTTCGTTCCCTCTGGTCCATAGAACAGCGGCGTGAACTCCATGTGGAGCGGCACGCGGCGGGAAAGCAGGGGCTGCATCGAGCGGCAGGCGACCGGCTCATAGCCTTCGATATCCATCCAGACGAGGCCGATTGCTCCAGGGTCGATCGAGAGGCCGGCGAGGATCTCGGAGACCGGCTTCACGGGCACGCTGATCTTCCTGTCGGTCGGGCTCTGGCGGAGGGCGCTGCTCTTGCCGTGATTGTTGCGGTTCAAAAAAAAGTCGATCTCGCCTTCACTCTCGCCGGCGGCGCAATTGACGAGGCGGACCTTTTCCGTGAGCCGGTTCTGGCGGATGTTGAGTTCAAGCAGCGGGAAATTGCGCGGGTCGGGCTCGATGCTGACGATCCCGGCATAGGTGCCGCTCAAGGCGAAATAGACGGTCTGGGTGCCGATATTGCCGCCGATCTCGAGCAGCGTCGCGTCTTTTCTCAGCAGGCCGCGCTCGCGCAGGATGGCGATCAGCCGGTCGACGGCGTCGCGCTCGAAATGGCCCTTCCGGAAGACCTTGCGGCCGATATAGTCGGAAGGCGAGAAAGTCATCAGATGGTCGCCGGCATCGACCGTCATCGAGACGACGCGCGGGCCGATATTTTCGATCAGCAGCCGCCGGCCGAAACGGGTGTCGAAGAAGCGCGAGGCGGCGGCATTACGCGCCTTGCGCAGCCGGCGGCTCCAATATTTGGCGGTCAGCCACGGTGTGCCGGGCATCAGTCTTTTCCTTCGAGCGGTTCTGCCGCTTTCTCTCTCGGAATGACATAGACTTTCAAGGGCAGGGCGCGGCCGCGCACGCTGATGTCGCGGCTTTCGATGCCGGAAAGATCGGCGCCGGAAAGCGTCGCCACCGGCTCGGAGATGACGATCGCCGCTTCGAATTCCTTGGCCGCACTTTCCAGCCGGCTCGCGACATTGACGGTATCGCCGATCGCCGTCATGCTGCGCACCCGGCCATAGCCCATCGTGCCGACCACGGCCGGGCCGGTGTGAATGCCGATCGCGATGCGCAGCGGCAGCGCCAGTTCCTCGGCGAGTTCGGCGGCCAGTTTCTCGATCTCGGCGACAATCGCCGCGGCCGCCTTGAGCGCCTGACGGCAGGCCTCTTCCGGCGCGGTGTTGAGGCCGAAGAGCGCCATGGCGCCGTCGCCGATGAACTTGTCGAGCCGCCCGCCTGCCTGCTCCACCGCCTTGCCGATGATGGCGAAATAGCGGTTCAGCAGGAAGACGACGTCGAAGGGCAGGCGCGTTTCCGTCAGCGTGGTGAAATGGCGGATATCGACGAAGAGCACGGCGATCTCGCGCTCGCGCCCCGGGCTGGTCTCCTGGCTGTTGACGGGAAGGGTCGCTTCGAGCGCCGGCACCAGCAGCGGCGCCACCGCGACATCGCGGTTCGGGCGAAGCTGGCAGGCAAGCCGCACATCCGGACCGGCATTGATGCGCCTCAGCGTCGTCTGCTCCATCTTGTCGGGGACAGGTAGATTTTCGTAGTCGCCGAGGATCTGCACCCGGCAGGTGGAGCACTGGCCCTTGCCGCCGCAGACGGCATAATGCGGCAGGCCGCCGAGCCGGCTTGCCTCCAGCACCGAGAAGCCGCGCGGCACACGGATCACCTCGCCGCCCGGATAATGCACGGCGACCTGATCGAGACGCTCCTTCAGCTTGCGCCGGGCGCGGGCGGCGACGACGATCAGCAGCGAGGCCGAGAAGGCGCCGTAGAGCCCGGCGCGGATTGTCGAGACCTCACGGTGGACTTCCGGGTTCGAGGCGTAACGGGCATTGACCGTCGCCTTATAGGGGCTGTTGGCGATTGCCTGCTGATAGGACGGGTCGGCGAGTGTGCGGCCCATTTCGACGAAGCCGAGCAGCGAGAGCACCGGCACGAGGATCGCCAGCGCCAGCAGCAGCGGCGCCAGGCCCGGGTACCAGGGGCGGTAGCGCAGCCAGAAATGCAGGCCGATGCAGCCGTGGATCCAGACGGCGACGAGACCGAATGCCTGCCGCAAGCCGTTCGCCGGCGCCCTGATCCACAGCGAGCCGACGACCGTCTCGTAGTCATCGATATAGCCATAGAGTTCGTGGGCGATGCGCGTGCCGATGACGTGATCGATGAGGAGCAGCGGGATCAGCAGGCCGAGCACGATCTGCGCCATCTCGCCCTTTGGCATGACCAGGCTGCGGCGCATATAGATGGCGCGCAGCACCAGCGCCATGTGGGTGAGAACCGACGAATAGAAAATGGCGGTCCCGAGAGGATTGCGCCAGATCGCCATGAACAGCCGGGCGGCTTTATCGGCGGCGGAGACTGAAATCAGGCCGATCGCATGGTTCGACAAATGCATGAGGACGAAGACGAAAATGACGAGGCCGGAACCGAGCCTCGCCCTTCTGATCGTACGCTCCGAAAAAATCCCTGTGGCCGAGACCGTCGTCATTCATTCCCGTTCTTGTCGATGCAACCGCAGGCTCATAGAAATTGAGAAAGAGGCGGAATTGCTTCCATCGCGATCACATTCCATATGCTTATGCGCAAGTTTTAGGGAAATGGACAATAGCGGAGTTTCGCCCGCGGCCATGCCGGTTGGAAACACTGTGTCTTCATGTGAGGGTTATGCATGCGGGTGGCTTTCTACGCGCCGATGAAATCGCCGAACCATCCGGTGCCGTCGGGCGACCGGCTGATGGCGCGGCTGTTGATCCGGGCGCTGGAGCTTGCCGGCCATGAGGTCGAGGTCGTCTCGGAATTCCGCACCTATGCCGCGACACCGGAAGCCGCAGCCGTGCTCGAACCGGCGATCGCTGCCGAGCTGCAGCGGCTGCGGAAAAAATGGGCATCAGTGCCGCGGCCCCATCTCTGGTTCTGCTACCATCCCTATTACAAATCGCCCGATCCGTTCGGGCCTGTGATCTCCGCCGAATTCGCCATTCCCTATGTCACCGCCGAAGCCTCCTATGCGGCCAAACGCGACAGCACCGGCTGGGCGGCTCAGCAGAAGCGCGTGGGCGCGGCAATCCTGCAGGCGGCGGTCAATATCAGCTTCACCGGGCGCGATGACGCCGGGCTTGCGGCCGCCTTTCCGCAGGCGCGGCTTGCTCGTCTGAACCCCTTCATCGACACGGCGCTGTTCGAGACGGTGTCGCCGGCGCCCGATCCGCTGCGTCTGATGGTGGTGGCGATGATGCGGGCAGGGGACAAGATGGAGAGTTATGCAATGCTTGCAAAAGCGCTGCGGCTGATCGAGGACCGGCCCTGGACGCTTGCCGTCATCGGCGATGGCCCGATGCGCCGGGAGGTGCAGGCGCTGTTTGCCGCCGTTCCCGCCGACCGCATCGAGTGGCTGGGAGAGCGGGATGGGGCTGAGATTGCCGGCCTGCTCGGGCGCGGCGGCCTCTATGTCTGGCCGGGCTGCGGCGAGGCTTACGGCCTTGCCTATCTTGAGGCCCAGGCTGCCGGCCTGCCCGTCGTCGCGCAGGAAACGGCAGGGGTGCCTGCGGTGGTCGAGGCTGGGGTGACCGGCCTGCTGACACGGGATGGTGATGTCGCCGCCTATGCCGCGGCCGTGGCTGCCCTGCTGGACGACGGGGAGAGGCGCGGCGCCATGGGGCAGGCGGCACGCAGCTTCGTGCTCGATCAACGCTCGCTGGCGATTGCGGCCGAGCGGCTGGACGGAATTTTGCGAGCCAATGCGGCAACAGGAGTAAGGCAATGACCGACAGGACGAGCTGGGAGCCGCTGCGCCGCGAACTCGACCGCTGGCAGGCCGCCGGCCGCGTGGCCCGCTTCTGGCTGCGCGACGACGATGCGATCGAGCCGACGCCTGATCTGGAGAGGCTGCTGGCATCGTCGGGCGAGAACGAGGTCCCACTGACCCTTGCCGTCATTCCCGGCCTGACGGGCGAGGCACTGGCGGCGCGGCTGGCGGAAGAAGCAGGTGTCAGCGTCGCGGTGCACGGCTGGTCGCATACGAACCATGCCGGGCCGGAGCGGAAAAAGCAGGAACTCGGTGGCGACCGGCCGGCGGAAATCGTGCTCGGCGAGCTGGGCGAGGGGGTCCGGCTGCTGCAGCGGCTCCATCCGGCTCGCTTCCTGCCGGTGCTGGTGCCGCCGTGGAACCGGATCGACGCCACCCTCATCCCGGCGCTGCCGGACCTCGGTTTTACCGCGCTTTCGGTCTATGGGCGGGCAAGGCAGGGCGGGCCGATACCGCTTCTCAACACCCATGTCGATATCATCGATTGGCACGGCACGCGCGGCGGGCGGAGCGAGGCGGAGCTGGTGGCCGAGCTGGTGGCGGAGCTGCGCGACCGGTTTGCCGGCAGCGACGAGCCGATCGGCGTGCTCACCCACCATCTGGTGCATGACGCGGCCGCCTGGGATTTCCTGTCGGCCCTGTTTACGGCGACCGGCCGGCATCCTGCCGTCCACTGGTCGGCGGCATCGGCACTTCTCAAGCCGTGAGGCTTGCCATCGGAAGGTCGCCGATGTCCCCACTCATCGTCGGTCTTCCTCAAACTGCTCGGCGCCCTCGACCGGCCGCAGCCACGGCTCGCGGCGCTTGATCCAGAGTTCGTAGCCTGGAACAAGCGGCGTCGGCGCCTCGGACAGGATGCCGAGCTTGATTTCCGCCTCCTCGCCATCGACGGAAAACAGCCGCGAACCGCAGCCGGTGCAGAAATGCCGGCCTTGGAACGCGCCGGTTTCCCCCGAATGTTCGAACTGGCCGGCGGGCCAGATCCCATAGAAGGTGAAGGCCGACCCGCTTTCCTTCCTGCAGTCCATGCAATGGCAGATGCCAACGCGGCTGGGGTCGCCGCCAACAGAGAGGCGCACCTGCCCGCAAAGGCATTGTCCGGAAATTACGGTCATGGCTGATATCCGTTTCAAGGATCTAACGATGCCGAGAAAACGGTCTGGCTCGGGATCTGTTCCCCGGCAAGCTCAAGCGCGGCCTGCAGCCTGTCAGATCACCACGATCTGATTGTCGCGGGCGGCAAAGGAATCGGGGAAGGCGGACTGCGCCTGCGCTTCCATCTGCGCCAGCTGCTCGTCGGTGCGCGAGGGGGCGTGGTGGAACAGGGCGAAGCGTTTGGCGCCGGCTATCTTTGCCAGCTCGGTGCCGTGCTGCCAGGTCGAATGGCCGAAGCCCTTGAAACGCTGCATCTCGTCTTCATTGTAGGTGCAGTCGTAGACGACGAGATCGGCATCCTTCATCATCTCCAGCGAGACCGGGTCGTGGCTGCCGGGAATATGCTCGATATCGTAGATCAGAGCGACCGAACGGCCCTGCCATTCGATGCGGTAGCCGATGGCGCCGCCCGGATGGTTGAGCATGAAGGTCTTGATCTCGATGCCTTCGTGCGGCGTCAGCGCCTGACCGGGATGGAAATCGCGGAAGTTCATCGTCGCCTGGCAGATATCGGTTTTAACAGGAAACCAGGGCGGGCTGATGAACTGCTCGACCATTTCGCGCGTGCTCATCTTGCCGTCGAGATGGCCCGACCAGATGTTGACGTTGATCGAGGGATAATAGATCGCCTTGAAAAAGGGCAGGCCGATGATGTGGTCGTAGTGGCAGTGGCTGAAGAACAGGTCGACGTCGCTGACGCCGTCGGCGAGCAACGACAGGCCGGCCTCGCGCAGGCCGGAGCCCGCGTCGAAGATCATCCTGTGTTCTCCGCAGCGAATTTCGATGCAGGAAGTGTTACCGCCGTAGCGGTCGAACTCGGGCCCCGAGACGGGAATACTGCCGCGGACGCCCCAAAATTTTACCTGAAACAGTTCTGTCGTCATCTTTCTTCAAACCGGCCTTCCCGCCCGCCATCGTAAACATAGTTTATCCCGATGCGAAGCAGCAGAATTCCACGGGTTTGCCTGTACCCCCTTTCATTCTCCTAACCGCTAGCGGAAGAAGAAGTAGATTTTCCTAAGCAATCGGCTTTCGCGTCGGAAAGCAACCCGGTATGGTTGGTTTTCGGTAAACGGGCTGCGGGCGGGGACATTTTCCCGTAAGTCATGCCTATTAGATGGTTGCGCGCGATTGAAAAAACAATTGCCGCCATCTCGGCTCGAATCCGGGTGCCAACCATTTGCGCTAAAACGTTTTTGCGACAGCCTGATACAGCTGCAGGCGCCAGTGCGGCGTGAGCGGATTTCTCGTCCGCATTGCATGTCGGCAGAAACAGCATCCTCTGAGAAAATTGTGTTCGCTTCCGCGCCAATGTTTCCTTGATCGCCGCCGCCGAAAAGCGATATATCCGACGATAGTGGAAATATAAGAGACTCGGTGATGCTGCAGCCTGTCGTAAACGAGACCATCGCCGAGAGCAGTTACCGGCGCATTCGGGCCGACATCATTTTCGGGCGGCTGGCGCCCGCACAAAAGCTGAAGCTGGAAAGCCTGAAAGAGTCCTACGAGACCAGTATCAGCACGCTGCGGGAGGTGCTGAACCGGCTCTCCTCCGAGGGGCTTGTCGTCGCCGAGGGACAGAAGGGGTTCGAAGTTTCTCCCGTGTCGGTTTCCGACCTCAGGGAGACGGCGGCGATGCGGCTGCTCCTGGAGAGCCATGCCCTGGAGCAGTCGTTCGCGCGTGGAGACGTGGAATGGGAGGCGCCGCTGGTCGCGGCCCATTACAAGCTGGCGCGGATGGAGAAGGTCATGGCGTCAGGTGATACCAGCAGGGCCGAGGACTGGAAGCGCTACGACTGGGAGTTCCACCAGGCGCTGATTTCCGCCTGCGGGTCGAAACTGCTGATGCAGACCCACTCGGTGATCTTCGACAAATATCTGCGATATCAGATGGTTGCCCTGTCCTACCGCGGCGACGTCGCCGCCGAAGAACACCAGCAGCTTTTGGATGCGGCCTTGCGGCGGGATGCGGAGACTGCCAAGCGGGTGCTTGCGTTTCATATCGAAGGCGGGGTGGAACACGCGCTCGCCAAAGGGACGCTGAAATAGCCATGCTCAAGCAAGTCCACGACCCGGCGGAAACCGTAAGCGATGTCGTTTTCCGGCAGATCCGCGAGGATATCATATCGGGGGTATTGCCGCCGGGGGCCAAGATCAAGCTGGAGCAGGCCAAGGAGCGCTACTCCATCGGCATTTCGTCGCTGCGCGAAATTCTGAGCCGCCTGACCACGGAGAACCTCGTCGTCGCCGAAGGGCAGCGTGGTTTCGAAGTCAGCCCGGCTTCGCGGCGGGAACTGCTGGAGCTCGCCGACCTGAGGATCGTTCTTGAAACCCATGCGATCGGCCTTGCTTTCGCTGCGGGAAATCTCGAATGGGAGGGGCGCATCGTCGCTGCCCATCACCGGCTGGCCGCCGCCGAGCGCAAGCTGCTGGCCGGCGATATGTCGCGCACGGTCGACTGGGTCCGGTACGATTGGGAGTTCCATCAGGCAATCGTCTCGGCCTGCAATTCGGAGACGCTGATGGCGACCCTGTCCTCCGTCTTCGACCGCTTCCTTCGTTACCATATGCTGGCTGAAAGCTTCCGCGGAAAGCCTGTCGTCGATGACCACCGGCTGTTGTTCGAACTGTCCATTCAACGGGACGTCGCCGGCGCGACCGAGGTGGTCAGACGGCACGTGCAGAGCGGCGTCGCGCATGTGCTGAAGAGCGGCCGCATTCTTTAAATTAGTAAGCGTCTTTTGGAATTCCTTCCGGGCGCATCTGTCTTTTCAGCGCGGCGATGCGGAAGATGGCGTTCGGGGCGCCATAACCGCGATAGCCGCGGCGCTCGACGATCTCGAAAAAGAAACCCTCGCCGTAAGTGCCGCTGTAAAGCTGGAAATATTCACCATGCTCGTCGCGGTCATAGAGGATGTTCTCCGCTTTCAGCCGCTCGGTCATGACGGGATCGAGCCCGAAGCGGGCTTCGACGTCGTCGTAGTAGTTCGGCGAAATATGCAGGGATCTGAAACCGCAGCTGCGAAGTTTTTCGGCGGTTGCGAAGATGTCGTCGGTCGAAAACGCCAGGTGCTGGATGCCGGATCCGAACTTCTCGGCAATGAAATGTCCGGCCAGGGTGCGGCGGTTTTCGGCTCCGTTCATGGTGATGCGCAGCGCCCCCGACTGGTTTTCGACGACCTGGCTGCGGACCACCCCGGCTGGATCGATGATGTCGACCATCGGGGTCTTATGGGTTTCGAAGATCGACGTGTAGAACAGAAGCCAGGTGAGCATTTCATCATAGCCGACCGTCTGGGCGACGTGATCGACGCGGAGAAGGCCGGCAGACGCCGTACCGGTGTCGTCGCTGACCGGGTGAAAGTCGATTTCGGAAAAGCGGCCCAAAGCGCTCTTGTCGTCGATCAGATAGACGATGCCGCCGCCGACGCCCCGAATGGCCGGCAGTTCGAGTTCACCCTCCGCCACCGGTTGGGCGAAGGGCTCGGCATCGAGAGCAAGCGCACGCGCATATGCCTTTGCGGCATCGTCGACGACCAGGGCCATGGCATAGGCAAACGTGCCATGCACGGCGTAGGCCGCGTTGGCAAATCCCGCCTGATCGACATTGACGAGGATGCGGATCTCGCCCTGCTCGAACAGGGAGACCTTCTTGCTGCGGTGGACGGCGGTCTGTCTGAAGCCGAGGGTGCGCAGCAAGGCCACCAGCTCGACCTCATCCTGTTCGTCCGTGGCAAACTCCACGAAGCCGACACCCTTGACGGCGGCCCTTTCCGGCATCGCCGCCCCGGTCATGCTTTGGGTGCCGAGATCGCGGCGCACCTGATCGCCGAGATAGATCAGGGAGCGGTGGCCATCGGCGGCGATCGGCCGCGACAGGCCGCCTCGAAACTGGTCGTTGAAAATCTCCAGGGAGAAATAGCCGTCATAACCGGTGGCGGCGACGGCTTCGGTAAAGGCCGTGACGGGAAGGTCGCCTTCTCCGGGCATATTGCGGAAGTGGCGGCTCCAATAGAGCAGATCCATGTCGATCAGCGGCGCATCGGCAAGTTGGACGATGAAGATTTTCTCTTTGGGAATCGAGCGGATCGAATTGACGTCGATCTTGCGCGACAAGGTGTGGAAACTGTCGAGGATCAGGCCGACATTCGGATGATCGGCGCGCCGCACGATCTCCCAGGCGTCGCGGTGGTCGCTGATATGGCGACCCCAGGCGAGCGCCTCGTAGCCCACTCTCAGTCCGCGCCGGGCGGCACGTTCGCCGAGTTCCCGGAAATCGTCTGCCGCCCGGTCGATGCCGCCGATGGCGGCCGGCGAGACGTTCGAGCATACCAGCACCAGATCCGTTCCAAGCTGCTGCATCACGTCGAACTTCCGTTCGGCGCGATCGAAGGTGCGGCTTCTAAGCGGCTCCGGCATGCCTTCGAAATCACGAAACGGCTGGAACAGCGTGATTTCCAGGCCGTGGTCGCGCACCAGTTTTCCGACATCGGCCGGGCTTCCGTCGAAGGCCAGGAAATCGTTTTCGAAAATTTCGACGCCGTCGAAGCCGGCTCGGGCGATCGCCTCGAGCTTCTCAGGCAGTTCGCCGCTGATCGTCACAGTCGCAATCGAGGTCTTCATATCAAAGCCCTTTCGGCATCCATCGCCCAGCCGCGAAAAATCGCTCTCACCTATTATTGCAAATCTCGTGAGGAATTCAAATAGCTTGATGCATTATAAAATCTCATATGATTTTGAAAAACTCTGTTGATTTACGCGCCCGTCTCTGGCAATCATTCCTCCCACAGTCAAAAGGTGAGGTGGCTGTCCGGTCGAACGACCGCCAAAGAGGAGGAAACCTAATGTTCAAATCTATGCTGACGCGCCGAAACGCGATGCTCGGAGCCGCGGCCCTGGTGGCTGCCGTCACCGTGGCGCAACCGGCCGCCGCCATCACGCCTGACGAAATCAAGGCTCGCGGCAAGATCATCGTCGGAATTCAGGGCGACAACCCGCCGTGGGGCTTTGTGACCAGCGGCGGCAAGCAGGACGGCCTCGATGCCGACATCGCGACACTGTTCGCCAAGGAACTGGGCGTTTCCGTCGAATTCGTGCCGCTCGAAGTCAACAACCGCATTCCGGCGCTGACGGCGGGGCGCGTCGACGTTCTGTTTGCGACCATGGCAATGCTGCCGGATCGCGCCAAGGCCGTGCAGTTCTCCAAGCCCTATGTTGCCAATGCCATCGTCCTGATCGGTCCCAAATCGGCGGAGATCAAGACGAATGCCGATATGGCCAAGTTCAGCGTCGGCGTCGCCAAGGGTGCTGCGCAGGACACGCAGGTGACGAAGAACGCGCCTGAAGGCACGACGATCCGGCGCTATGACGGAGACGCTGCGAGCGTCCAGGCCCTGGTGTCCGGCCAGGTCGATACGCTGGGCGGCAACATCTTCTATATGGACCGGGTCAACAAGGCGCGCCCGGGCGAATTCGAAAACAAGCTTGAATTCCAGAAACTCTACAACGGTGCTTGCACGCGTCTCGGCGAGAAGGAAATCAATGCGGCGCTGAACAGCTTCATCGACAAGATCAAGACAAACGGCGATCTCAAGGCCGTCTACGACAAGTGGATGAAGGTCCCGGTCCCGGAATTCCCGGAGAAGCTGGAAGGCATTCCGTTCGCGGCGAACTGAGCCAAGCGTCGGTTCACGTCGGTGGCTGCCGATTGCCCCTCACCCTAACCCTCTCCCCGTAAACGGGGCGAGGGGACGTGCCCCGCGA
>NZ_LFIO01000626.1 GCF_001187535.1 Rhizobium ecuadorense | reverse complement strand
GTCTTACGAGATCCAGGGCGAACCGGCTCGCATCCTCGAGCGCGGCATGGACTATCTCTATCCCCAAGCCAGGATCGACGACCGGATCGGCGGCGGTCACCCGGAAGGTCTCTTCGAAGCCTGGGCGAACCTCTATCGCCGCTTCGGCTTTGCCATCAACCGAGAGCGCGGCCTCGCCCCTGCGGGGATCGAAGACCTCGTCTTTCCCGATGTCGATGCCGGACTGGAAGGGGTGCGCTGGGTGGAAAACTGCGTGCGTTCCGCCGACGCTGGCGGGACTTGGCTGGATTATCGCTAGGTCTTCAGGGAGCGCCCTGGTGCGTCCCTGCC
>NZ_LFIO01000960.1 GCF_001187535.1 Rhizobium ecuadorense | reverse complement strand
ACCGACCGCCCTTCAGCATCCACAAGGGCAAAAGGCCCGAGCAGGAACATCCGAAACGGATCGTGCCCCTTGTTCATGCGATCCACCGGCCCCGCCCCCGTTGCCTCCGATGCGCTCGTTTGGCAGGTCGAAGACCTGGCATCCAGAGACCAGTCTGCCATACCTGCGGCGCCTGGCAAGCAACCGGGAAGGGAAATCGGGATTCCGAAAGGAAGATCGATGCTTTTGCGATAATCGAACTGAAGCATAACCGGCTGAAATCCCTCTGCGTAACTTCGCAAACCGGTCGTAGCGCCCTACCGTCAAAGCAGCGTCAAAGAAGTGTTGTTT
>NZ_LFIO01001742.1 GCF_001187535.1 Rhizobium ecuadorense | reverse complement strand
GTCTGCCACGCCTCGAAGTCCGTGGCGATCACCCTCTTGAAGCCTTCCCTGAACTTATGGGCCTCCCGGGAGCTTATATCGGATGACAATACCATGACTGGCGTTGCGGCCCCTCTCATCACCGTCGTCATACCGGCTTACAACGCCGAGAAGACGCTTGCCGAAACATTGCAAAGTGTCTCCAGCCAGTCCTACGACAAGCTCGAAATCCTTGTGGTCGACGACGGGTCGCGGGATAGTACGTTCGAACTTGCCAGCGACTATGGCCTGACCGATCGCCGTGTACGGGTTCTCCGCCAGGAGAATGGAGGGGTTGCGCGCGCGCGCAAC
>NZ_LFIO01000800.1 GCF_001187535.1 Rhizobium ecuadorense | reverse complement strand
GGCAGCGTCAGATGTGTATAACACACCGCGCCGTAGCTTCTGCACTTGAGATCGAAAGCCTGGCGACGAAGAAACTGACAAGAACAGCCTCAGCCCTAGGGTGGGCAAAGACGAGGGCTGTAGGAGAATTGGGCGAAATCAGTGGCAACACGGGAGCGGGCAATTTACATGGCAGAATAACTGACAAGCGGATATCGCGGGAGGATGCCGCAGCTTCGATCGCAAAAGCCTCCGCATCGAGAACCCAAGCGGAACGTGCCGTATCGAAATAGCGGAAATCGCGCTGCCTCAGCGTCAAGCTCGCCGTCTTCGTCTCGCCAGGCTGCAGATG
>NZ_LFIO01000359.1 GCF_001187535.1 Rhizobium ecuadorense | reverse complement strand
GACCCTGTTTCCTCGGTTCGGCGCTTCGAAGACTGTATCGAGAAAGCTCTAGAGCTCGATCCGCAGGATCTGGTCGCACGGCTTTGTATCGCAGCGTTCAGAGCTTTACGGGGTGACTTCGAGGGCGCTTCGCGCGATCATGAGATGGTCCTCAAAGCTGCTCCCCACGATGCCGATACCATCGCAATGCTGGCCGGCAATGTGGCGTTGATCGCCGGCGAACCAGTGCACGGCTACGAGCTGGCCACGCGGGCCATCCGACTCAACCCTAACATCCCTTGGTACTATGGCATGCTGGGCCGCTGCTGCTTCGTAGCCGGCCTTTATGAGG
>NZ_LFIO01000313.1 GCF_001187535.1 Rhizobium ecuadorense | reverse complement strand
GGATTGGCGGCCTCGAAGCGGGTGGCAACGTCGCCATAGGCCTTCACCCAGCCGGGATCGCCCTGGTGCATAACGTGGATGACGGTCTTCGCCTCGGCAAGACTCGCGGTTGCAACCAGCGCGGCGGACGCGAAGAGACCGCAAAGTAAACGATTACCCATTCTCATTGATATTCTCCTCCTGTTAGACACTATTCGATGTTCAGACGGATGCCCGTTCGACCAGATGGAACGGCAGTTTCCGCAGATGCGGCGGTTCGGGCTGCTCGGCCAGGAGGATCTCCATGGCAAGGCGGCCCATGGCGCGGTGCGGCAGGGCCATCGTCGTCAAC
>NZ_LFIO01001132.1 GCF_001187535.1 Rhizobium ecuadorense | reverse complement strand
AGCGAAGACATGTCCACGTACCGAATATTTTGGCGATCACTTTCCCGTCCTCGCGTCGCAACTGCCCATGGACAGTTCTTTGCTCGTCAGAAAAATCAACAAGGTCGAAGAAAACGCTTTCATTTCGTTCGATATTTCCCAGGAAGAAAACGTCCTTACGGACGACCGGGCCCTTGCAGGGAAACCAGTTTTCCAAGGCGCGATCGGCGAGTGCCTGATACTCGGCAAAGTAAAACAGTCCCGCGCCGTTGAACTCCTGCGAGGCGCTGGGATCAAACTTGAAGGTTCGGAGCGCCCTGTTAGCGAGGACGGAAAACCCGAAATGCATCCC
>NZ_LFIO01000136.1 GCF_001187535.1 Rhizobium ecuadorense | reverse complement strand
ATGGTAATAAGGGCAGCGGTCAGCAGCGTTGCGCTGATGAGCGCAGCAACGAGGAACGACACGGACCAGACCGACCAGGCGAAGTCGACGGACAGGACCGCCCAGCCCATCAGCACCACCGCGAGGATGACGTGGCCGGTATAGCCGATATTGAGGCCGGAAAAGACCAGATAGGCCCAGGGGCTGAAAGGCTTGATCAACAGTGTGTCGAAAGTGCCGAGCCGCACCAGTTCTTCGAGATCGCGCAGTTGCACGAAACTCAACGCGGCGCCGAGCGAATAAGCCAGCAACTGGAAGCTGAACAGCAGCGCAAGCTCCGGCCAGGTCCAGC
>NZ_LFIO01000810.1 GCF_001187535.1 Rhizobium ecuadorense | reverse complement strand
GCTCTCCCCTTATTCCTGTGGTCGATACCCATCCCGAATTTGCCGGGCTCGAGGGTGCAGTCTGGGCCGACCCCTCACCCGAGGCGGCGGCCGGGTACTTGAGGGAAATTTTCCGCGCGCCCGAGCGTGCACGAGAGAAGGCCGGGAAGGCGCGGGAGTTCCTGCTGCGCTACCTTGCGGAAAACAGCTACGAGAAGGCGCTTCAGACATTGACGGCGATGCAGGCCAGCTAAGCTGAGGTCGTCACTCCGCTTTATTTTAACATTTTCGCATTAGAGATGGCGGGTATGCGGCGGTAGGCCGATCCTGACGGATGGACAGATGTCGAAGGG
>NZ_LFIO01001535.1 GCF_001187535.1 Rhizobium ecuadorense | reverse complement strand
CACCAAGGATTCAATCTCGTCGGCTGAACCCATTTCGCGTATCTCACGCATGACATTTGCGGCAGCGAAATAATGCCCCGAAATCTGTTTCATCAGATCCTTAAGCTGCAATGCTGCGTGGGTTAGGTGGTGATCGGCCCGGCTCATGAAGGGTGGTTGTCCTGTTGGTGTCTATCGCAATGCGTGCAACGAGCCCTACCAGCCAGGCGTTGCACTTTCTAAAACGAAGACGGTAAACGGTCGGGAAACCAGGGCATCCTGAGCCGGGATTCGACTCGCTGAAACTTCGCGGTACCAACCGCGACGCCTAGCTTTACGGCGCGCCGCAAAGG
>NZ_LFIO01000512.1 GCF_001187535.1 Rhizobium ecuadorense | reverse complement strand
GGGCGGAGACGGCGCGCGAGCGGCCGACAACGGCCTTGGCATCCGGCTTGACCGAACCTTCGAGAACGAGACCGAAATCCTTGAAATGATTGGCGTGATCGAGAACCTCGGCCGAGCGCAGCAGCGCCTTTGTGGGGATGCAGCCCCAGTTCAGGCAGATGCCGCCCATATGCTCGCGCTCGACGATCGCGGTCTTCAGGCCGAGCTGGCTGGCGCGGATGGCGGCGACATAGCCGCCGGGACCGGAGCCGATGATGATGACGTCGTAGGACATCCGTTTTCCTTGAAAAAATTGGGGGATCCGTCGCGACTGGTTCGCGTCGCGGCAAGATCCCCCGAGGTCTGGGAGGAAACTAGATCAGCATACTCATCGGGTTTTCGATGAGCGTTCGGAACTTTCCGACAAGCTCCGCGCCAAGGGCGCCATCGACCGCACGATGATCGGTTGACAGCGTCACGGTCATGACCGTTGCCGCCGACAGCTCGCTTTGCGCGTTGACGACGGGCCTTTTCTCCCCGGCACCAACGGCCAGGATGGTCGAATGGGGAGGGTTGATAATCGCCGCGAATTCTCTCACCCCGAACATGCCGAGGTTTGAAATCGCTCCGGAGCCGCCCTGGTACTCAGCCGGCTTCAATTTGCCTGACTTCGCGCGTGCAGCGAGGTCCTTCATCTCATTGGAGATGCTCGAGAGCGTTTTGGATTCCGCATGCCGAATGATCGGCGTGATCAGCCCGCCGGCCACGGAAACGGCAACTCCTACGTCAACAGAATGATGGCGCAAGAGGCTCTCTTCCGTCCAAGACACGTTCGCGTCGGGCGTTGATCCAAGGGCCAGCGCGTAGGCCTTAATGACCATGTCATTGACCGACAACTTATATTTAGGCGCCCCATCTTCCATTGGCGCAGACGCGTTCAGCTCCGCTCGCAACTTGAGGAGGGCGTCGATGCGGCAATCAACCGTCAGGTAGAAATGCGGAATAGTGGTCTTTGCTTCCAGCAACCGCCGAGCGATCGTCCTCCTCATAGGCGTATGAGGTTGCAAATCGAACGTGCCTTCGGCGAACTGTTTCAGGGAACCAACAGACGCAGCTTCTTGCCCCACATTCTGCATTCCAGCCGGCGCCGGCAGCGCGACAGCCGCTTCGGCGACGCGAGCCTTCGAAACGTCAGCACTGATAATCCTTCCATGGGGGCCGGTTCCCGCCACGGATCCCAGATCGATGCCGCTTTCCCGCGCGAGGCGTCTTGCCAGCGGCGTAGCCCTAATTGCACTTCCGGCATCCGGCGATCCAATATGGCTTGGTGCGTGGATCAGATCGACCGTGGTCATGCCGGAAGCCGCGGCCTCCACGGGGTTGGCCGGAGCAGACAGCTTAGTCGCGGCTTGATATTCCTCACCTTCCTCGTAAAGCCAGGCGACTGCCGACCCTACGGCGATATCGACACCTTCTTTGCCGGTGATGTTTCGAAGAATGCCCGTAACGGGGGAATCTATCTCCATCGCTGCCTTGTCGGTCTCGATCTCGAACAGAACGTCGCCCTTCCCAACGCGGTCACCTTCGTTGAAAAACCACTTCGAGATTTTGCCGGTCGCCATATCCATGTCGACCTTCGGGAGAATGATCTCTGTTGCCATGCTATCTCCCTCCCCTCACAAGATCCCGGGCTGCACTCAAAATGTCTGGGACTTGTGGAACGGCAGCCTTCTCAAGCTCGGGATTATACGGGATCGGCGTTTCGGAGCCCCCTAGACGGACAATCGGTGCATCCAGATAGTCGAACGCATCGCTTTCGGCGATCATGGCACTTATTTCTGCGCCGACCCCAAGTGTCTTAACGCCTTCATACACGCAAAGGAGCTTCGTCGTCTTTTTCACGCTTGCGATCACGGTCGCCCGATCGATCGGCCGCACCGAACGGAGGTCGATCACTTCGATGTCAATTCCTTCGGCAGCCAGTTGTTCGGCCGCGTCGAGGGCTTTATGAACCATGATCGACGTCGCGACGATGCTGAGATCTTTACCCTGTCGACGGACCTCTGCCTTATCGAGAGGAACCGTGTAGTGACCTTCGGGAACCGGTCCCTTCATTTTATACAGGAGCTTGTGTTCAAAGATCATCACCGGATCGGGGTCGGCGACAGCGGCAAGCAGCATCCCCTTAACATCGTGTGGAGTGGCGGGCTGGACGACCTTCAAACCTGGCACATGTCCCAACCAAGCCTCGAGGCTCTGGCTATGCTGGGCGGCAGCCCCGGTCCCAGAGCCGGCTGGAAACCGCATAACAACCGGCACTGACACTTCGCCGCCGAGCATGTAGCGCATTTTTGCGGCCTGGTTGACGATTTGCTCCATCGCAAGGGCCGCGAAATCCGAGAACTGAAACTCGAATATCGGCCTCAGTCCCGTCATCGCCGCACCGACCGCCACGCCTGCGCCGCCAAGTTCAGAAATCGGAGTGTCCATGACGCGATCCGGGCCGAACCTGTCGATGAGGTCGCCGGTCACTTGAAAGGCGCCACCGTAGACGCCGATGTCCTCGCCCATCAAAACGACGCGCTCGTCCGCCTCCATCGCGATGGCCATCGCTTCTTGGATCGCCTGGGAGTAGCTGAGTTCTCGAACACCGGTGTCCATTTATGCCTGCTCCGTATAAACATTCTCAGCCAACTCAGAGACGTCAGGGGCCGGACTTGCCTTTGCAAATTCAATACCTGCTGCGATCTCATCGCGAACCGATTGGCGGATTGCCTCCAGCTCCGCGTCATTTGCGACGCCGAATTCGCGCAGTTGTGTTTCGAACCGGACGATAGGATCGCGGTTGCTCATCCAGTCGTCGATTTCGTCTTTCGTGCGGTAGCGGTTTCGATCGCTCTTGGAGTGACCGCGGTACCGATAGGTTTTGCATTCGATGAGTGATGGCCCCTCGCCGCGCTTGGCGCGTTCAACGGCATTGTGAGTGGCTTCGGCCACCTCGGAGAGCACGTTCCCGTCGACGATGACGCCCGGCATGCTGTAAGCGGCGGCGCGGTCGGCGATATTGGCAACCGCCGTGGAGCGCGCGGTCGAGGTCGACATGCCGTAGCCGTTGTTTTCACAAACGAAAATGACCGGCAGCTTCCAAACGGCAGCCATGTTCAAGGCTTCGTGGAAGGCACCTTCGTTGTTTGCACCGTCGCCAAAGAAGCAGATGACCACCTTTCCGGTTTTTAGCCGCTTGGATGTCAGCGCCGCACCAACGGCGATGGGCAAACCGCCTCCGACAATTCCGTTCGCGCCGAGATTGCCGGTCGTAACGTCCGCAATATGCATGGAGCCGCCGCGGCCGGCGCAATAACCGGTCGTCTTGCCGAAAAACTCCGCGAACATGCGCTTGACATCCGCGCCCTTGGCGATGCAGTGGCCGTGGCCCCGATGGGTCGAGGTGATCTGATCCTGTTGTGTCAGCGGGAGGCAAACGCCCATGGCGCTTGCTTCCTGGCCGATTGACAGATGCATCGTCCCGTGGATGAGGCCACGTGTGTAACTCTCCTCAGCGCCCTCTTCGAACTGGCGGATGAGGTGCATCTTCCGAAGAGCGTCCAGCAACTGCTCGCGAGGATATTGTCGGTAGATGAAGGGCAGATTGCTGGGATCGGCACTCTTCATCACTCTTGCTGAATTCGCCATTTATGCCTCCCTGCCGTAAACAAGCGCGTCTTGCTTGGCGCGCAAGGCTGCAAGACGAGAGCCTTCCGCGACAGATGCGTTGCTGTAGGTAATCAACTCGCCCTTCTTGATCGGCGCGGTAACCTTGCCCCCTTGCAACATTCCGCAAGGAATAGCGGCGGCGCTTCGCGCTTCAGGCGCGGTCATGATCCATGCGCGATAGCAGTACTCGCCGATTGCATCGAGCTTTTCGCCGGGCTGAAGATCCTTCTTGGCCACCGCACACACCTCGGCGACAGGGGTGGAAAGAGGGACCATGTCCGGCTTCCCATAAAGAACGACACGGGCACATGTGAGCGGCACTTCCAGTGACGTAAGATGATATGGCCGGTGGAAGGTGAAATACGGCCCCTTCCCCATCTTGAGATCTTCCATGCGCTCCGAGATCCGCGGATGCGACATGTCCGCAACGACGAAGACGCCAGGGGCTACACCCTTGCCAATTGAATAATCGACGACGCCGATCTTTGAGAGCACGCCGCCGTCTTTTTCGGGCACGAGGACCTTCGACAATTCGTCAAGCGTGGCCGCCGGACCGTGCATGCCAGGTTTATCCGGCACAAGTCCTGTCGCGTTTGCGATGGCGGCCATTTCCACCATGGTTTTCGAGCCGTCCACGAACTCGACAAGCATGCGAACGTTCATGTTGCGACGCGCCGCTTCTTCGGCGTATTGGTCCGGGACCGCGTCGATGTTCAAGGGGTTGTTTTTGCCCTTGCCTGCGGCAACGATCGGATGGCCCATCGCCGAAACAAACTCGATCAGCTCGATGCAAGACGACGGTTCATCTCCGGCGCCGAGTGAATAAGTAACGCCAAGTCGCTCGGCCTCGCTTTTGAGATAGGCGCCGATCGTGACGTCCGCTTCGACGTTCATCATCACGAGGTGCTTGCCGTGCTCCATGGCCGAAAGGCCGATTTCCGCACCGACAGCCGGGACACCCGTGGCATCGACGACAACATCGATCAATCCGCTGTTGAGGATATTGGTGGCGTCGGCGGTGATGGCGATCTTACCGGCTTCGATCACATCGTTGAGTTGGTCAGCGGTCGCGGCTTCGCGATGATGGCCGTCGGTCCGGTAAGCGATATCAACGGCCTCGCGAGCGCGGACGACGTTGAGATCGCAGATTGCCCCGATCTCGATACCGGGCATGTGGGCAACGCGGGTTACGATGTCAGTGCCCATCTCCCCGCTCCCAATCAACCCAATGCGAATAGGTTTTCCCTCGGTCTCTCGACGCACGAGATCGCGTGCAAGCCCGGTTGGCGCAACGTTAATGGGCATTCCAATCCTCCCGAATTCATTCGAGGCAATTGGTACTGTACATTTGTTATATCGTCAACAAATATGTTCTTGCAGTTCGGAATTTCGAACAAATTCACGCCGATTGGCGGGTGCTGAAGAACTTTTGTTGCAAATATGAACATTGAGACGAGCCTGCGCGTGCGCAGGTGCCGACGACCGAGGAGCATGGCGCCGCTGCGGTCAACGATTTTTATCGAAACGATTTTTTGCACTGCGGTTTAACAGCGTGCGGATCTGCGGAGCAGTGCGCGGGACCCGATGCGCGAAAGGCTCTAGGGTCGTTCGCGCTCGGCGGGATCGGTTGCCATCAAGGTTAGCAGAGCGCCCGCCGTCTGCTCATCCGTTACGAAGGTCGTAGGCTTGATTGTCATAAGGGATGCCCGGAGTGCGGCCAGCTTTTCTGGTCCCCCGGAGATCAAAATGCGCTCCGGCGTGCGCCGCAATCGCTCGAGGTTCACCGATATAACCCGAGCATTAACCTCATGGTCGATAACGTTGCCGTCCTTGTCGATGAAGTTATAAAGCACATCTCCGACGGCGCCAGCGTCTATCAAAGAGCGGCGGTCCGCCTCGCTCAGATAGCCGGTGCGGTAGCTCGTCGTCAGTGTGGAGATGCCTCCGACCGAGAGAAGTGCGACGTCGAGCTTGTCTGCCATTTCGAAAATCGCGGCTAGGCCGCATCTTTCCAGCAGTGCATGCTTCGTCTCGGGGCTATCCACCACGGCCGGTGCTGTGACAAGAAAGCCTTCGCCCTTAAAAAGCTCCGCGAACTGCCAGGCAAACTCCGCAGGATTGAAGCGACGAGCAGCCGAAATGCCTCCGAGGAGCGAGACGACGCGAAAGTCGTCGAGGGCGGCGCCGGCAATAAACGGCAATGTATTATAAAGGGTGCGCCCCCAACCCACGCCAACGATCATGCCGGAATGCATCAATCCGGTAATCAGCGTTCCCGCAGCTGCCGCAATCACCTTGGTTGGATCGCCTTCCGTATCAGCGAAGGGCGCAACGATGACCTGCTTGATCCCAAACGTCGTCTCCAGTTCTCTTTCAAGAGCGATCATATCGGAAAGCGGCGAGGATATGGTAACGCGCACTTCGTTACGGCGACGCGCTTCCGCAAGAAGTCGAACGACCATTACGCGATTGATGCCAAGCTGGGCGGCGATGTCTTGCTGCGTGTAATTCTCTATGTGGTAGAGCCACGCCACTCGCGCCCGAAGCCTTTCAGAATCACTCTGGACCATGACAACTGTCGGCGTGGTCTGCATCTAGCTTCCTTTCGGATGTGTCTCAGTCGGCGCGGATGATATGGCGCGGGATTCAGCCCTCTTCCCGCGAAGTCAGCGCCCCGTCATCGCATTCTGAATTTTGTGTCGTGTACAAGATTTATCTCTCAGTGGATAGGTCGGCAAGAAGCAGTGGCATGCCGCAGCGCTGCACTGCACAAAGTTGTGTTATTGATGCATAATGTTCGATAATTATACTGAAGGCCGGTAGAAAAAATGGGTTGACAGCCGTCGCTTATGAACACATTGTGTTTCTCGATAGCAAATGTTCGCACCATCGAGCGGATAAGTGCTATGATGGAGCGGAGTGGAGGCCGCGCCGAAACGGTCTTGCCTCCATTGGCATTCAGCTGATTTATTCAGATTGGGAGGAATAACATCATGACAGTCTTAAGTTCCGGCGTATCGCGCCGTGGATTCCTCAGGCATACCGCAGCTTTTGGGCTCGCCGCGGGCGCGGCCTCGGCCCTCAAGCTGCCCGCGTTTGCGCAATCCGGTCTGCCGGATGTGCAGGCGGTTTTGGACAAGATTTCGGTCAAAGACTATGTCCGCGAGGACTACCAGAAGCTCTACAAAATGTCGAACGATCCGCTGTGGGATCCGGCGAAAGACTGGATCCGTACGGTCGATTGGGAAAAGGTTCGCTCGGAGCAGAGCGGAAAAACGGTCAGATTTGCCGTAGGCGCCGCCGACCAGGAGTCAGCTGCCGAGGGGCTCAAGCCCTTTGAACAGCTGTCCGGCATCAAGGTGGAACTTGTCCCGATCCCTGACGACAGCTTTTACGACAAGGCGGTTTCAGAATTCATTTCCGGAAACGCATCCTTCGACGCGCTGCAGTTCTTCTCGCCCTGGCTCGGTGATTTCGCCGGCCCAGGCTTCCTGGCCGACCTCAGCGAATATGCCGAGAAGTGGAAACTGCCGCTCGACGACTTTTACGATACTTATCGGCTGAACTACGGCTATGTCGGCGGCAAGCTGGTTGGTATTCCGTTCGACTGCGACGTCCAAATGGTGCATCTGCGCAAGTCGATCATGGAGAAAATTCTCGGCGGCTCCATCGACCGAGCTCAATCCGTGCCAACCTACGACGAACTCATTCGCATCACTGCCGAAGCAAATAAACTCGGCGGCGGTGTAGCCGGCGTTGGCCTGATGGCGGCCCGTGGTTTCTGGGCGACTTACACCTGGGAACATATCGCGGCGCAAGCCGGCCTTTCCTTGTTCGACAATCAATGGAATCCGCAGCTCACGAGTGATGCCGGAATGAAGGCCATGGATATCATCATGGCTCTTCAGAAAAACGCCATCGAAGGCGTGTCCGGCGCCGGCTGGGGTGAAAACCGAGCCGCCTGGCTTGGCGGCCAGGTTGCAGCAAATATCAGCTGGCAGGACAGCGGCACCCAGGCCATGCGGCCTGATCAGTCGAAGATCGTCGATGATTTTGTTACGATCTATGAGCCCCGCATTTCAGGTGGCGTATTCGCGCCGCCGAATATTGCCGGATCGACCTCCTGCGTTGCAGCCACATCGCAAAACCCCGAGGGCGCGTTCCTTATGCTCGCATTCCTCACGACTTCGTCTATCATGGCGATGAACGAAGCGAATGCGAATGGTGTTGCTCCAGGCTACCGGTCCGTTCTTGCCAACGAACGTCTCCGCGCCGTCAGCCAGCCCATGAAGGTGTGGGCGGACAGTTTGGAACATGCGTGGTGCGCGCCCCGTATTCCAGGGATGTTCGAAATGGAGCAGGCGCTCGGGAATGAAATTAACCGGGCGGTCACCGGTCAGATTTCAGCCAAGGAAGCCCTCGAGAATGGGCAAAAAGCCTGGAAGAGCATTCTGGAGAAGAATGGCTTCTCCGGTGGAAGCGCCCCGATTGCTTACTCGGACGCGGAGCCTGGCCTCTACGTAGGCAAGGGTAAGGCACTGCCTTTCTAAGATCATGACACATTCAACTCAAAGGCTTGAAACGGAGGCGGCGTTCGCCGCCTCCACCGTAAAGTTACCCGCTAGACCTCGTCCCCGTTCGGCTACGGCGAGGAAGGTCTTCCCGTATCTCTTGGTTGGACCTGCCGTAGCCTATCTACTCGCGATCACCCTATATCCGGGTCTATTCGCGATGTATCAAAGCCTCTTTGTCGTCAAGTTCGTCAATTGGTCTTGGATCGGGCTCGGCAACTACACGCGGATCATCCAGGATCGTGAATTCTGGGCTGCTTTAGGGAACACTGCCGTCATTGGCGGCATCTCATTGGCCCTGCAATCGGTGATCGCGATGGCTGTGGCCTTCTTCTGTTACCGAGACCCCTTTGTCCGCGGTTGGCGAATTATCTTCCTCATGCCGATGCTGTTCATGCCGTCGGCAGTGGCGTTCATCTGGAAGCTTGCGTTCAATGATGGCCGGGTGATTTCCGATATCCTCATGTCGATTGGAGTAGTCTCCAATAATGTCGACTGGCTTGCGTCTATTTGGTTGGCAAGGTTGACCCTGATTGTCGCGGACGTATGGCAGTGGACACCGTTTCTTTTCATCATCTTCGTCGGAGCCCTTCAAGGGCAGGACGAGGAAATCGAGGAAGCGGCTCGATTGGACGGGGCAAGTTGGAGCGCCATTTTCTGGAACATCTCACTGCCGATGATGAGGCCTATCATCGTGGTTGCCGTAACGCTGCGCGGCATCGACATCACGACGATGTTCACGAACGTCTACATCATGACCCAAGGCACGCCGGGCGGGGCAACGGAGACGATGAGCTTCTTCATCTATCGTCAAGGCTTCAGGATGTTCAATTTCGGATACGCATCCGCGGCATCGGTGCTGATGCTGATCTTTACGATCGCCATCGCTCAAACTGTCGTCAAGCGCGCATTCAAATCTGGGAAATCATGATATGGCTAGTATTCGAAAAAACGGCGGCGAAAGCTTCCTTCTTCGCTACATCATACTTGGCGCCTGGGCCCTTGTTTGCCTTGTTCCGATCATCTGGTTCCTCACAATAGGGTTCAGACCAAGAACTGAAATTATCGTGCCAAGGCCGATTTACTGGCCGACGTGGAGTTTGGACGCCTGGCGCCTGCTCGTCAGCGATTGGCCTATAGCTTCGTATCTGCGAAATTCCGTCGTTGCAGTGGCGGGCTCTGTCGTCATTGATCTGCTGCTGGCTATTCCCGCAGCCTTCGCGTTGGCTCGCTATGAGTTCCGTGGCCGCGAGGACATCGGTTTCTACATCCTGTCCACGCGAATGATGGCGCCGGCCATCGTTGCGGTGCCCATCTTCTTTCTGTTCAAAAATATGGGCTTGCTGGATTCCGTCTGGGCTTTGATGCTCATTTACGCGGCCATCAATCTCAGCCTCGTCACCTGGATCATTCGCAGCTACATGCTGGATATTCCGAAGGAGTTGGAGGACGCGGCACGCACCGATGGCGCCGGGGACTTGACCATTCTTTGGGAAATCATGATCCCGGCTTGCCTACCCGGCATTATCACCGCTGCGGTAATAGCGGCGATCTTCGCAATCAACGAATTCTTGTTCACCCTTCTCATCGCGTCGACCTCAAAGGCTTACACGATGTCCGTTGCCCTCGCCAACTTCACAGGCGGCTCCGATGGGGTGATCTACAACGCAATCGCACTCGTCTCGTTCCTCGCATTCGCTCCGATCTTGATCCTCGTTGTCCTGATCCAGAAGCATCTCTCGCGCGGCCTAACGATGGGCGCAGTGAAAGGATAATTCCATGGCTTCTATTGAACTTAAGAACGTCGTGAAGAGCTTTGGCGCCTTCTTTGGCGTTCAGGATGTCACTCTCGATATCGCCGATGAGGAGTTTCTGGTCCTCTTGGGGCCGTCGGGCTGCGGAAAGACCACGACCATGCGCATGATTGCTGGTCTGGAACATCCTACCGGGGGCGAGATAAGCATCGGCGGCAACGTTGTGAACGAGGTTGATGCCCGCGATCGAGATGTCGCGATGGTTTTCCAAGGCTACGCCCTGTACCCGAACATGTCTATCTACGAGAACATTAGGTTTCCTCTCAGAATGAGACGCATTCCGAAGGACAAGCATGACAGCCTTGTTCGTCGCGCCGCGGATATGGTTGAACTTGGGCCGTTTCTCGAGCGCAAACCCGGCGCGCTTTCGGGTGGCCAGAGACAGCGCGCCGCGCTCGCGCGCGCTATCGTTCGCCAGCCGCAAGTCTTTCTGATGGACGAGCCGCTTTCGAACCTCGATGCGAAGCTGCGTGCCAGCATGCGCGTCCAAATCAAGCACATGCAGCGCGACCTGAAGGTGACCACAGTTTACGTGACGCACGACCAGATCGAGGCAATGACGCTGGCCGATCGGATCGTCATTATGAATAAAGGCATAATTCAGCAGATCGGCACCCCCGATGAGATCTATTCAAATCCAGCAAATACGTTTGTAGCAGGGTTCATCGGCTCGCCGCCGATGAATTTGGTGTTGGGCTCTGCGCACAATGGAATTTTCTCGGCTCCTGGCGTGAAGGTCGCTTGCCCTGCAAAGCTATCCGGTCAGGTTACCCTCGGCTTTCGGCCGGAGGATTGCCTGATCGGCGGCGAAAATCTCCAGGGCACCGTTTACGGCGTCGAGCCGACGGGTGACATCACCTACCTGTCCGTCCGTACCCCAGAGAAGACCTTTGAAATCAAAACCGGCCGGGATTTCCGGGCAAAAATTGATTCCGCCGTATCCATCGGGTTTGATCCCAGCCGGCTCTACTATTTCGACAGTGACGGCAACAGGATCGGAGTTCAATGATGCCGGCAACTTTCGATTTCAGCTGCGTCGGCTTTTACACTTTCGATGCTCTTTGCCGGCCGGTCGCGGAAATCCCTCCAGGGGGTCAAACCCTTTTCGTGGAAGACTTCACCCTGGCCGTATCCGGCGCGGCCGGTTCCGCTGCGATTGTGGCTGCCAAGTACGGCCTCAAGGTGCAAGCGATCGGCGGAGTGGGCTATGATGACATGGGTGACTGGGTCCGTATGAAGCTCCAGTCTTTCAGCGTAGACACCGCCATGATGCGGCGCTACGAGGGCTACACAACCTCCTCCTCAATCGTGACGACACGTCCAAACGGTCAGCGACCGGCCCTTCACAAGCGCGGTGCGACCGATGCCTTCTTCGTATCAGATTCGGAAATAGATCGAGTTCTAGACACCAAAATCCTGCATGTGGGTGGGGTCGGTCTGATGAATCGGATGGACGACTGCGGACGTACTGCGGAAATCATGGCCGAAGCGCGCCGTCGAGGTGTGATAACAACGCTTGACGTCTTCGCATCAACCCCCGACGACCTTCCCAAGGTTGCGGCTCTCTTGCCTTACACGGATTACTTTCTCCCCTCTGAAGAGGAGGCGCAGGCCCTTTCTGGATTGGCCCACAACAAGGATCTGGCAGATTTCCTTCTCAGCAGAGGGGCGAAGTGTGTCATTCTGACTTTGGGGGCAGAGGGCGCCTACTATCATGACGATTCTGGCTTGGAGTTCCGCTCGCCGGCGTTCCAGGTCGACGTGAAGTGCACGTGCGGGTGCGGCGACTGCTTCAATGGCGGTTTCGCGAGCGGCTTGGTGAAGGGGCTGTCCGCTCGAGATGCGGTCGAACTCGGCCAAGCGTCCTCCGCATTGAACGCCACTGGCTTGGGAAGTCAGGCCGGCGTGGCCAGCTATGATGCGACTCGTGCATTTATTAAGGCGACACCTCGGCGCGAATTGCGATATGATATTATGGCCTAACAGAGGTGCAATTAGGTAAGAGGGTAGATTGGCATGTCGCCGGGATTCGCTCCACAAACGACGCAACTGAAAGACGCGTTGAGGTCACTGCGCTATACCCTTCAAAAGGGACGCGACGCGGTGAAGGAGACTGCGCCTCGCCGGCTGCCGGCACCGGCATCGGGGATGGCTCTTTCCGCACTTGGCGAGATTGAGGTTTTTGCCCGCAACGTTGATCATTTTTTCTGCAATTTTACACATTCCGTTTTGAGCGATTCTCTGACGAATTCGGAAAATCTGCGCGAGATCGCTGCATCTTCGCGGCCCGACTATAAGTTTTCGGTCTGTTATTATGTGACGATGAAGCTCGTACTAAGCCATCTTGGTGTGAAAAGAGGGTTGGTCAATCAGAGTGCCTGCCGTCGGGCCTTTGCGCGACTGGCCCAATCCCAAGACGTGTTCGAGCTTGCAGCCCAATTGGCGTTGCACCTTACGGATGATGGGTCGATAACAATCGATCAGTTGGACGACCGATCACCCGTCGCGGGTTCCCGCATCACCGTCGTCGTGGTTTTTGCCGCGATACTCTCACTGCTCGCGGAGGCCGACGACGGTCAGAGGGAGGCGATGGTCTTTGCAGCGACTGATATTGCGGCCGCCGTGCAAGAGAAGATCCAGGATTTATACCAGAAGAAAGATATCTCGGCTTTGGCCTCGCTCTTTAAATGGTGCGCTGCCCATGTTTGATTTATCACAATCAATGCACAATCTTCCCCGAACGAACAAGCCGCTCAGGGTAGCCGTCAGGCAGTTGCACTGGTTCAAAGCAGCCTTTCGTGCACACGCCGCGTTCTGCGGCGAAGCGCTGGCATGCGACTTTGCCATCGATGACGTCAAGCTGGCGAGCGCATTTGTTCGCTGGCTGGATAGTATCGACCGTCAAAAGCCGAAGGAGAAGGTCGAACGGCGTGAGTTTTTTCAGTTTGCCCCCTCTCTCGTGTTGCGCGAACTCGTAGCGGACATGCCGATTAAGGCGGTGTGCACCCCCGCCCGCGTTGACGCGAAATCGGCAGCGGCGTTCTGGCCTGAAGGATATGTCGCCACCACATTTTGCTTGACCGTTTACGCCGCGACGATGGATCAGGAGTTTCACATGGACGTCCATGTCAGCCAGATGGTCGACAATCTTCGTAGCTGGTGGTCCTTTCGGGAAAATGCGAGCCAGGACACGGACTACGCGGCGGGCTTTTTCCAGATGTTGCTTGGCAACGAACCTAATTGGTGGATGCCGAGCAATTTTAGCGCTCGCACCCGCTCGGCAGACGACGTGGACAATGTTGAGGCCGTAACCCCACCAAACTAAAGTTCAGCAGCCTTTTCAGCGGAAGGTTGCGTCGAGTTTGCGAAAGCTTATGCGAAGCTTGGTGTAAACCAGAGTTCGCATATTAGAGTTCGATGAACTTTGGTCAAATAGGCCGATTGAGGATGGCAAGGTCATACTTGACGAAATCTGTGAGAGGTCAGCTTTTGGCGCTGCCGTTCTTCAGGCCGCCGACCAGGTTCTCGATAAGCATGGCTCAATAGGCTATGCGAAACTGTGGGGCCAAGGAGCATTTCCTACGAAATCTGTGACCTGGCTACGAGAACTCGTGAGGTCTACATCCGAACCTGACAGAGGTGCGACATAACATCGTCCGCTTCGAGCCGACAGCCGACTTTAGCCGTGTGTTTGCTCGGAATAGTTCCACGGCAAAAGCTCATTGATCCGGGCCTGCCTGTGTCCGTTGACGATGGCGGTTAGCGTGGCACGCAGGTAGGCCATCGGATCGATAGAATTAAGTTTACAGGTTTCGATGAGCGATGCGATGGTCGCCCAATTCTCCGCTCCTGCATCATGTCCGGCGAAGAGAGCATTCTTCCGGTTGAGCGCTATCGGTCTGATGGTTCGTTCGACGCTGTTGTTGTCGATCTCGACGCGGCTGTCGCTCAGGAAGACGTAGAGCCCGTCCACCACGTCCCGAATTCGAGCCCCGCGGATGGGAACGCGCCGTCACGATAGACAAAATCGCATCCGCAAGGATCAGAAGTCGACTTCGATCGCCACACCTTTCGACACGGCCAGGTCGACGACAGCCGAGGCCACTGCAAGATCCTGCAGTCCAACGCCTGTTCCGTCGAACAAGGTAATGTCGTCGGCTGAGCGGCGCCCTTTCACGTCGCCTGTGATGACAGCGCCAATCTCAAGAATGTCTTCTGCAGCGATCATGCCATCGGCGATGGCATGCTGGCATTCGCCGATGGTTATCGCCTGCGCCACTTCATCGGTGAAGATCGAAGACGCAGCCACCAGCTTGGCGTCCACCTCCTGCTTGCCCTTGGTATCGGTTCCCATACAGGCCAGATGCGTGCCTGGACGAACCTGGGAGGCCATCAGGCTGGGACTGAATGACGAGGTTATCGAGATGATCACGTCGGCCTCTGCTCCGAGCCTGTCGAGATCGACGGCTTCGAAGGGTAAGCCGATCTCTCTCGCAACTTCCTCGAGGCGGGTCAGCATTTCCGGATGATAGTTCCAGGCAACCACCTTCTCGAAGTTTCGCTGCTGGACTGCTGCCCTTAGCTGGAAGGTTGATTGATGTCCGGCGCCGATAATGCCGAGGATCTTCGCATCTTCACGGGCCAGATATTTGATCGAGATTGCAGACGCCGCCGCGGTCCGTAATGCGGTCAGCAGATTTCCGCCCACCACAGCACGGCATCGCCCGGTGTCCGCGTCGAACAGGAATACCGTCGATTGGTGGTTGGTCAGGCCACTTTCCGCATTTTTCGGCCAAAAACCTCCGGATTTCAGACCTAAAGAGAGGCTCTCCCGGTCGAAGCCTGATTTGAATCCGTAGAGCGCGTCCGCATAGCCAATCGCTTCACGGATCACCGGAAAATTATAGGCCGATTTTCTGGCCATGGCGGCGAACACATGTTCCACAGCGGTAAAACATTCGGCTGAACCGATCAAATCTGCAATTGCGCGCTCTGGAACGATGATCATCTCAATACGCCTTGCCTCTGGCCGATACCGGCCAAAGTGTTTCGACCTTGCCGTTGCGGATGCCGACATACCAGTCGTGGACATTGCAGGTCGGATCGCAGTGACCGGGAACAAGACGAAGCTTCTCGTTTATTCTCAGGACGCCCTGCGGATCTTCGATCACGCCATGTTCGTCGGTGCACTTGACGTATTTGACATCGCTGCGGCCATAGACGAAAGGCAGACCGGAATCGACCGACTGCGACTTGAGGCCAGCGTCGCAAATTGCCTTGTCGGCCTTCGCGTGGCTCATCACCGTGGTCAACAGAAAGAGCGCATTTTCCCATTCGCCCTTGTCAATCCGGTTGCCGTCCTTGTCCTGGATGCGCCCGTAGTCGGCGTCCATGAAAGCATAGCTTCCGCATTGCAGCTCGTTATAGACGCCCGAACTGCTCTCGAAGTAATAGCTGCCGGTGCCGCCGCCGCTTACCAATTCAGGCTCAAGGCCGGCGCTCTTCAGAGCTTCGACAGCATCCTTCACCTGTGCAATGGCGGTATCGAGCTTGAGTTTGCGGTCGTCATATTTGTCGATATGCTGCATGGCGCCCTGGTAGGCCTGGATGCCGGCAAAGCGGAGGCCTGGAGCCGCATCGATAGCGCGAGCAAGCGCGACAACGGCCGAACTCGTGGTGACCCCGCACCGACCGGCGCCGCAGTCGATTTCAACGAAGCAATCCAGAGACGTGCCATGTTTCTGGGCTGCGGTGGACAGTTCAGCGACATTGTCTAGGTCGTCGACGCATACGATTATCCTGGCGCCCTGCTGGGGAAGTCGGGCAAGGCGATCGATCTTCAGCGGATCGCGCACCTGGTTGGAGACGAGGACGTCCCGGATCCCGCCTCTGACGAAGACCTCCGCTTCGGACACTTTTTGGCAGCACACGCCGATGGCTCCGCCCAACTGCTCTTGGAGGCGCATGACGTCCACGGACTTGTGCATCTTGCCATGGGCGCGATGACGCATATTGTGCGCTTTGGCGTAGTCACCCATCTTCCGGATGTTTCGCTCCAGCGCGTCGAGATCGAGGATCAGACACGGCGTTTGGATGTCCTCGACACTCATTCCCGGCAGAGCCGGTACATCATAGCCGACTTGAAGGCCGTCGAAGTTTGCTTGCATGTTCATTTACCTCTCCCTTATTGCCAGGGTAACGTGTCGAGATCGACATTGCCGCCGGTGACGATGATGCCGATGCGCTTGCCGGAAAACAGGTGTTTGTTCTTCAGAATGGCCGCCAGCGGAACGGCGCTCGACGGTTCCATGACGATCTTCATACGCTTCCAGATGAGCTTCATGGCATCGATGATGTCAGTCTCCGATGCGGTGAGGATGTCGCTGACATTATTCTTTACGAAGTGCCAGGTCAGCTCTTTGAGCGGAACTTTCAAACCGTCCGCGACGGTGTTGGGCGCGTCGTCGGCGATGATGTGTCCACCCTTGAAGCTACGATAGGCATCGTCGGCCTGTTCGGGTTCGGCGGCATAGATCTTCACCCTTGGCGCAAGATTTGTCAGCGTCAGGCAGGTGCCCGATACCATGCCGCCGCCGCCGATGGGTGCAATCACCGCGTCCAGGTCGTCGACCTGCTCTATCAGTTCCTTCGAGCATGTCGCCTGGCCGGCGATGACGCGGGAGTCGTTATAGGGATGAACGAATTCGGCGCCCGTTTCGGCAACGACCTCGGCGAAAACCGCCTCGCGCGACGATGTCGATGGTTCGCATTCGACGACCTGGCCGCCGTAGCCCCGCACCGCGTCCTTTTTGGCTTGCGGCGCCGTCCGCGGCATGACGACGGTGCACGGAATTCCTCGGCGCCCGGCGGCATAGGATAGGCAGGTGCCATGGTTGCCGGACGAATGGGTGGCAACGCCCCTCGCCGCTTGCTCTTCGCTGAGACCAAAGACCGCATTGGAGGCGCCACGGGCCTTGAAGGCACCGGCTTTCTGCAGGTTCTCGCATTTGAAAAACAGATTGGCACCGACAAGCGTGTCGATGAATGTCGAGGTAAGGACAGGCGTGCGATGGATGTGCGGTTTGATGCGCTGATGGGCTTCAAACATGTCGGATAGAGTGGGTATGTACATCTGGATCAGACCTCAGGCTACCATGTAAGAAGCGGAGCTTTGGCTATTGCGGTAGATTGCCTGTGCCGCGGCAACGCCGGAGCCGAGTTTGATGTTGAGGCCCAGATCGACCATGACCATCTCGGCCGTGGCAATACCGGACAGCGCCATCACATCCGTCATGCTGCCGACGTGACCGATGCGGAACACCTTACCCGCGACGTCTCCGAGGCCAGCACCGAAGGCGACGTCGTATTTTGTCGCAGCGTGCGTTACAAACCGGGAGGCATCGAAACCGGCAGGCGTCTGAACCGCGGTGACCGTCTCGGAATAGAGCTCCTCGCGCGCGGCGTAGAGCTCAAGCCGCCAGGCCCGAACCGCGGCGCGAACGCCGGAGGCGATGCGCCTGTGGCGCGCAAAAACGTTCTCCAGCCCCTCTTGAAGAAGAAGCTCCGTCGATACCTTGAGACCGTTCAGGAGCCCGACCGACGGCGTATAGGGGTAGCCGTTGGTCGAATAGCCCTTGGCCATATCGCGCACGTCGAAGAAGGCCCGCGGAAGTTTCGCCGTTTCCAGTGCCGCCATGGCCTTGGCTGAAAAGGCGGTAATCGCCAGACCGACAGGCAGCATGAATCCCTTCTGCGACCCGGTCACGGCAACATCGACGCCCCATTCGTCCATTCGAAAGTCCATCGAAGCGATGGAACTGACGCCGTCGACGAGCAGCAGAGCCGGATGATTGGCGGCATTCAGCAGCCTGCGCACTGCTGCAACGTCGGACTTGACGCCGGTCGCGGTTTCGTTGTGGGTAACGAGAACGGCCTTGATCTCGTGCGCCTTGTCGCCGTTGAGAAGTTCCTCGTATTGCGCCAGCGGGACGCCGTCGTGCCAGGAGGACTCGATAGCATCGACTGTCAGTTGGTAGCGCCGGCACATGTCGATCCACTTATGGCTGAACATGCCGTGTCGGCCAGCCAGGACGCGATCGCCCGGGCTCAACGTATTCGTGATCGCCGTCTCCCATCCCCCGCTGCCCGTCGCAGGAAAAATGAAAACGGAAGCAGTTTCGGATTTGAGAACCTGCTTCACACCCGCCAGAGCGGGATGAAGGATTTCGCCGAACATCGAGGAACGATGGTCCATGGTCGGCATGTCCGCCGCCTTGCGCAAGATTTCCGGCATGTTCGTGGGGCCTGGGATGAAAACCGGATTTTGTCCGTACATGGTATGCATCCTCCTGTGCTTTCAAACTAGATAACATGGGTTTGCGCGAAGATATATTTTTTTGAAAAAAATTTTCAATCGTGTAATAATTTGACATTTTATAATGAATTTCAATATGTTGATATTTTTCATTGTGTGAATTCGTTTTTCAATTAATGATAAAAGCCTGCAATTGCGAGGGTGATCGATGCAAAACTTAAACCGACGGCGAGGGCGTCCGAAATCCTTCAACGAACCCCAGTCCTCGAGCGTCATACAGTCGCTCGATCGCGCTCTGGATGTCTTGGAGGCGCTGGCGTCGCCGGAAGGAATGACGCTGTCTGAACTTTCTGCCCATCTCGATCAATCGCCCGCGACGATGCATCGCGTTCTCGCCACACTCGAACGCCGCGAGTTCGTCGAGATCAGCCCTGATCGGCAGGTCTGGTTCATCGGCCCGGAAGCCTACCGCACCGGAGCGGCATTTCTGCGCCGATCCAATGTCGTCGAACGAAGTCGCCCGATCATGCGCGAGTTGATGCTGGAGACAGGAGAGACGTCGAACCTCGGCATAGAGAAGGACGGGAATATTCTCTTCATCAGCCAGGTCGAGACACATGAATCCATACGCGCCTTTTTTCCGCCAGGAACTCTGTCGCCCCTTCATGCATCCGGCATCGGGAAGGCGTTGCTGAGCACCTATGATGATGGTCGCCTTTCTGCCTTGTTCAAGACTTCCACTTTGAAGCGGTTTACCGAAAATACCGCGCGCTCGGTCGCACAACTGAAAGAGGAACTGATCGTCAGCCGGGAGCGCGGCTATGCGATTGACGATGAGGAGCGGACCAAAGGCATGCGCTGTGTCGCCGCGCCGATCTTGAACGTACACGGCGAAGCGGTGGCCGGCATATCCGTCTCCGGCCCTACGCATCGAATGCCTGACCGGCTCATCAAGCAAATCGGCGAGCGCGTCGCCGGAGCTGCGAAAACCGTTTCTCGCAGATTGGGGGGCGGATAGCTTCACGATCTCAACCACCGCGCAGATCCGGTCGCCCCGATCGAAGCTTGGAAAGACCTCTCGGTTTTGGCCCGCCGGTTGCCCAATCCAGCAGTTCAACGGTGTGGACGATCGGAAGCTCGGTACCCGAACCGATCTGCATCATGCAGCCGATATTGCCGGTGCTGATTAACTGCGGGCGAACGGCCTCGATGGTTGCGACTTTGCGCGATTGCAGTTGCTGCGATATTGCCGGCTGCAGCAGATTATAGGTGCCTGCCGAACCGCAGCAGATGTGGGAATCGCGCGGCTCGACCACATCGAAGCCCGCCGATTTCAAGAGATCCTTCGGCTGGGCGCGAATTTGCTGGCCATGCTGCAGAGAGCAGGCGCCGTGATAGGCGACGCGAAGCGGAACGGCGTGCCCAGCGTCCTCGAGCCCGATATCCGCCATGACTTCGGTGACATCCCTGGCAATCGCCGCAACGCGCTCAGCGTCGGCCGCCATCGGGCCGTTTCGGAACATATGTCCGTAGTCTTTGACGGTGGTCCCGCATCCGGACGTGTTGATGACGATGGAATCCAGCCCTCCCCCGTCAAGCTCCCGAACCAAGGCGCGAATGTTGGCGCTGGCCATGGCGCGACTTTCCTCGGCCTTTCCCATGTGATGCGTGAGCGCTCCGCAGCAGCCGATGCCTTTCGGGACGACCACCTTGCAGCCGTGCCGGGTCAGAAGCCTGATCGTTGCGTCGTTGATATCCGTGTTCAGCGCACGCTGGGCGCAGCCGACCAGGAGAGCCACGCGTTTGCGCCGCTCGCCTTTTGGAGGAAATACTTGTGGCCTGTCGTTTTTGCTGACCTTGGGGATGCTCTCCGGTACCATCTCCAGCATTGCCCGCAACCGGGCATCGGGAACAAGGCGCCGCAGGGGGCGGGCCAATTTGGCTGCGGTCAAGGCCCAGCGGAACCGCTGAGGATACGGCAATATCCGGGCCAGCAGCCATCGTAAGGCCCGATCGTCCCAGCGGCGAGTATAATTCTTCTCGATATAATCGCGCGCGTGATCGATCAGGTGCATATAGTTCACGCCGGAAGGGCATGTCGTCATGCAGCTGAGACAACTGAGGCAACGGTCGATGTGCTTTACGGTTGCGTTGTCGGGAACCCTGTCGTTTTCCAGCATATCCTTGATCAGGTAGATCCGGCCGCGCGGACTGTCGAGTTCATCGCCCAGCACACGATATGTTGGGCAGGTTGCCGTGCAGAAGCCGCAATGGACGCAGGACCGCAGGATCTCGTTTGATGTACGTGTAGCCGGGTCTGAAAGCTGGACTTGATTGAAATTCGTCTGCATCTAGCTGTCCATCAAACCGCGGTTCAGGATTGCGGCGGGATCGAACTGGTTGCGCAATGCCTTCGAGAGGCGAGCAACAGCTTCGCCTTCAGGCGCGAACCTCGGGCGGCAAAATGGGCTTTCGCTGCGCATCAACAAGGCCTGTCCGGTGCCGCAGGCCCTGCGAACCTCAAGCGGGTCCGCCTGCCCCGCAAACCAGATCAGCCCGCCTCCCCAATCGAGCGATACGGTTCCTCCAAGGTTCTCGAGTGCGGATGCGACGATCGACGCATCCGTCGGCTTGACCAGGATTCGCCACAGCGGCAACTGCGGGTCGTCAAAGTGGTGCAGGTCTCGCAGCCGGCTCCACAGGTCCTTGCTCACAACATCGTAGAGAAAGTCGATATTATAGTGAGGTAGCAGGTCGAATATCTTTTCGCGCCTGTATCTGACCTGCTTGGAGCGCCCCTCGATCCTCAGCCAGGCAGTCCCGGATCTAAAGGCGGCGCCGGAAATCTCCATGGGGCTTGCAAGCGCGGTTTGAAAAATCCGGCTCGCTTCCGACACAGACACATTGCTGAAGCCGACCGACAGCTCGCTTTCGGGCGCTGGCAGCGTCTTTATGGCCACTTCCGTCAGGACGCCCAGTGTGCCAAAGGAACCGCAGAGAAGTTTGCCAAGATCGAGACCCGTGACGTTCTTCATCACTCGGCCGCCGTTCTTGACGATCCGGCCCCGGCCATCGGCAAAGCGAACCCCAAGCAGATGGTCTCTGCAGGCGCCGATCTGGACGCGCCGCGGGCCTGAAGCATTGGTCGCAACCACGCCGCCAATGGTTGGAACACCGCCCGTGCTAAGAACGGTACGATGATCCATGGGCTCGAAAGCCAGTGCCTGGCCCTCTGTGGCAAGCGCCGCCTCGATTTCCTCAACGGGCGTCCCCGCTCGGGCGATCAGCGTCATGGCACCAGGTTCGTAGGTCACGATGCCGCTGAGGCGTCGCGTCGTCAGCGTGGTGGTTTCGAATGGAAAACTCGGCTTCAGGCGAGTGCCGCCGCCCATGATGTGGAGCGCTTTTGCCGTCTTGCAGGCCTCATCGAGGAAGGCGGAAAGTTCAAGTTCGTCCGCGGGGGAGAAGACGGTCTCTACGGATGCAAGCATGTTGCCGTCTGTCATCGTGATCGAGCTCTCTCGCGGTAGGGCTTACTCACCTCAAGGGGAAAGACTTTGGCAGCGTTCAACAGCCAGGCCGGATCGAAGACGTCCTTGATCGCCATCTGGATGTCCATGTCCGTCATGTTGAATTGTGCGGTCATGAGATCGCGCTTTTCGATGCCGACCCCATGCTCGCCGGTCAGGCAACCGCCAACGTCAACACAAAGACGAAGAATGTCGGCGCCGAAAGCTTCGGCGCGCTCCAACTCGCCCGGCGCGTTGGCGTTGAACAAGATGAGCGGATGCATGTTTCCGTCACCGGCATGAAAGACGTTGGCGACTTCCAGGCCGTATTCCGTTGAGAGCTCGCCGATGCGCTTCAGCGTATAGGGGAGTTTCGAAACCGGCACCGTTCCGTCGAGGCACAGGTAGTCGCCGAGACGACCCATCGCGCCAAACGCCGACTTGCGGCCTTTCCAGATCGCGAGCGATTCATCGGCGGTTCGGCTGCTGCGAAACTCTACCGCTCCCAGCGCCTCAGCGATGGCGCGAATGCGCTGCGTTTGCTCGTCGATCTCCTCTTCGGATCCCTCGACTTCGACGATCAGAACGGCGGCGCAGGCGGGATACCCGGCTTTGGCAAATGCTTCGACCGCGCGCAGGCACACATCGTCCATATATTCGATCGCCACCGGCAGCAGACCGGAGCGGATGATGCGGCCAACGCATTCACCGGCAATCTCGGCGCTTTCGAAACCGATCAACATCGGCCGGGCGCCTTCGGCCTTGGGCACTATCTTCAAGGTCGCCTCGGTGATGATCGCGAGCTGGCCTTCGGAACCACACAAGAGTCCGAGAATATCAAGACCGGTCGTCCCCAAAAACGGCCCACCCAGCTCGACGACTTCGCCGCTCGGCAGCACCATGCGAAGGCCCATCAGATTGTTCGTGGTGACGCCGTATTTGAGGCAGTGGGCGCCCCCTGAGTTCATCGCAATATTGCCGGCAATCGTGCAGGCAAGCTGCGACGATGGGTCGGGCGCGTAGAAAAATCCATCCGCGTCCAGTTCGGCACTCACGGCAAGGTTGGTGACACCGGTCTGGACCCGGATAAATCGGTTTGCCGTGTCGACTTCGAGGATTTCGCGCAGCCGGATCGTGCTGATAACGACGCTATCTGCGGTGGGCAAGGCGCCGCCGGCGAGCGAGGTCCCTGCCCCGCGCGGCACGACGGGGACGCGGCGCTCATAGCAGACACGCATCGCTGTCGCGACCTCCTCGGTGCTGCGTGGTAAGACGACCGCGAGCGGCGGACAGCGATAGGCTGTCAGTGCATCACATTCATAGGCCCGGGTCTCCTGCGGATCCGAAATGACGGTGGCTTTGGGCAAGGCCGCTTCCAGTTCGGCGATGATCTGAGGCAAGCGCGCCAGAATGTCAGCACGCGGCTCCGGCATGGCTATCGTTGACATGATCTTTCCCTTGCGTGCTTCGTCCCGACGGTCAAATCACACCCATTTCGCAATCGAGGGCTCTCCAGTTCCTGGGCACGGGATCTCGCTGCGGTCGCCGGACTTTTTCGCGCGCCGCCCTCAGCCGCGCAAAATCGTCACCGGCATGGTGGGAGGAGCGGGTCAGCGGGCTGGAGGCGACCATCAGGAAGCCCTTGCTGTAGGCGACCGTCTCATAAGACTTGAACTCGTCCGGGGTGACGAAGCTTTCGACCTTGTGGTGCTTGCGGGTCGGCTGCAGGTACTGGCCGATCGTCAGGAAGTCGACATCGGCGGTCCGCAGGTCGTCCATCAGTTGCAGCACCTCGTTGCGCTCCTCGCCGAGGCCGACCATGATGCCCGACTTGGTGAACATGGTCGGATCGAGTTCCTTCACCCGCTGCAAGAGCCGGATGGAATGGAAATAGCGGGCGCCGGGGCGAACCGTCAGATAATTGCCGGGGACCGTCTCCATATTGTGGTTGAAGACGTCGGGCTTGGCGGCGACGACGCGCTCCAAGGCACCCGGCTTCTTCAGGAAGTCCGGCGTCAGGATTTCGATCGTCGTTGCCGGCGAAGCGGCGCGGATCGCCCAGATCACCTTTTCGAAGTGCTCGGCGCCGCCATCCTCCAGGTCGTCGCGGTCGACCGAGGTGATGACGACGTGGGACAGGCCCATCTCCTTGACCGCCTTGGCGACATTCTCGGGCTCGGCCATGTCGAGGGCGTTCGGCTTGCCGGTGGCGACATTGCAGAAGGCGCAGGCGCGGGTACAGATTTCGCCCATGATCATGAAGGTGGCGTGCTTCTTGTCCCAGCACTCGCCGATATTCGGGCAGCCGGCCTCCTCGCAGACGGTGACGAGCTTGTGCTCCTTCACGATCGCCCGCGTCTCGGCATAACCCTTGGAGGTCGGCGCCTTGACGCGGATCCAGTCCGGCTTGCGCATGACTTCCGTATCCGGCCGATGCGCCTTCTCGGGATGGCGCACGCGCTTGGCGTCGGGATTGATCGTGTCGAGAATGGTCACCATCCGATTTGCCTGTCCGTCACTCTATCGTTGCCAGTTCCGCACCGAGCGCGACCACTGCGCCTTGTGCGGCCTTGATGGAGATGCGGCCGGCCTTCGGCGCCAGCACCCGGGTTTCCATCTTCATTGCCTCTATCACGGCGACCGCCTCGCCTTCGGCAATTTGCGCGCCATCTTCGACGTTCCATTTTTGCAGGGTGCCGGGGATCGGCGCCGTCAGCGCATTGCTGTTTGCATCAGCGGATACAGGGCCTGATGTCGTTCTTGGAGCCGCGCCGCCCGAAAACAGCCCAGCCGGAAGGCCGAACGCATGGCGTTTGCCGTCGATCTCGATGAAGCTTCGCAGCAGCCCGCCTTCCACCGGATCGACTCGCGGAGCCGGCTCGACGCCACGGAATTCTGTCTCGATCCAGTTGGTGAAGACCTTGAACCCATCCTCGCCGGTGAAAGCCGGTTCCTCCAGCACGGCCCGGTGGAACGGCAGCACGGAGGCGACGCCTTCGATCTTGAATTCCGCAAGTGCGCGGCGAGCGCGGATCAACGCTTCCTCGCGGGTCGCGCCGGTAACGATCAGTTTGGCCATCATCGAGTCATAAAGGCCGGGAATTTCGGAGCCGGCTTCCACGCCGCTGTCGAGCCGGATGCCGGGACCGGACGGGGCGCGAAAGCCCGTGATCAACCCCGGTGTCGGCAGAAACCCACGGCCCGGATCCTCGGCATTGATGCGGAACTCGAAGGCATGGCCGCGTGGGCCAGGTGTCTCAGTGACCGACAGCGGCAGCCCATCGGCGATGCGCAGTTGCTCGATGACAATATCGACGCCGGTCGTTTCCTCCGTCACCGGATGTTCGACCTGCAGGCGGGTATTGACCTCGAGGAAGGAAATGACTCCATTCTGCGATAGAAGGAACTCGACCGTGCCGGCGCCGGTATAGCCGGCCGAGGCGCAGATCGCCTTGGCGGCATCGTGAATGCGGCTGCGCTGCTCCTCGGAGATGAACGGTGCCGGCGCCTCCTCGACCAACTTTTGATTGCGCCGCTGCAGCGAGCAATCGCGGGTGCCGAGCACCACCGTATTGCCGTGGCTGTCGGCGATGATCTGCGCCTCGATATGGCGTGGTTTTTCCAGGAACTGTTCGGCATAACATTCGCCGCGTCCGAAGGCTTCCTTCGCCTCGCGCACGGCGGATTCGAAGAACTCGCCGACATCCTCGATGCGATGAACGACCTTCATGCCGCGGCCACCGCCGCCGAAGGCAGCCTTGATCGCCAGCGGCAAACCGGCCTGCCGGGCAAAGGCGATGGCTTCCTCGGCGGTGGCCAGAGGACCGTCCGATCCTTTGACAAGAGGCGCCCCGACCTTTTCGGCGATCCGTCGTGCTTCTACCTTGTCGCCAAGCGCCGTGATGACCTCAGGCTTGGGGCCGACCCAGATGAGGCCGGCATTGATGACGGCGCTCGCGAATTCGGCACGCTCGGACAAGAATCCGTAACCGGGATGGACCGCATCGGCGCCGGCGCGTCGCGCGATTTCCAGGATCTTTCCGATATTCAGGTAGGTGTCGACCGGGCGGCCGGCGCCCAGGCAATAGGCTTCGTCGGCAAGGTCGACATGCAGCGAGGCAGCATCGGCATCCGAATAGATCGCGACCGAGGCGATGCCATAATCGCGCGCAGCGCGGCTGATACGGATGGCGATTTCGCCGCGATTGGCAATGAGCAATTTTTTCATCGGTTGGTTTCCCTGACGAGCGGATCGAATGGGGCGACGATATTGAAGCGGATGTTGGCGCCGATCGGGATCTGGCCGGCGAGATCAAGGTGGTGGCTGGCCACGACACCGATCACCGGATAGCCGCCAGTCAACGGATGATCGGCCAGGAAGAGCACCGGTTGCCCGCTGTGCGGCACCTGAATTGCCCCGATGGGTGTGCCCTCCGACGGCAATTCGGCGGCATCCTTCCGCTCCAGCGGCTCGGCTCCGGCGAGCCGCACGCCGACGCGGCTCGATTCAGCCGTCACCTGCCAGACCTGATTTGTGAGTGTCTCTATACCCTTTGCTGTGAACCAGTCGGTCCGCGGGCCAAGGACGACGTCAAGCGTCACAGTATCTCCGGCTCTGGGCAGCGCTCGTGCGTCGCGCCGGAAGGGATCGACGGCAGAGACGGGTGCGTTGGCCGGCACCAGAACATCGCCTGCCTTAAGCGGCGCAGGCCCGACTTTTGCCAAGGTGTCGGTGGCAGCCGAGCCGAGAATGGGTTCGACAGCGAAACCGCCGCGCAACGCTATGTAACTGCGCATGCCTTCCGTGGGAAAGCCGAGCGTCAGTTCGTCGCCGGCATCGAGCGCGAAGGGCTGAGCGAAGGGTGCGGCGATGGAACGACCGTCTTCGGTCGATATAACAAGCGGCGCAGGCGCACCGGTCACGGCGAGCGTGACCGGTCGATCGGTTTTGAAGGCGAAGCCGCCGAAAGCAATTTCCAAGGCAGCTGCATTGTGCGGATTGCCGACAGACAGATTGGCCTCCGTCAGGCAGGCACGGTCGAGCGCACCGGATTCCGACACGCCCTGGTTGCCGCGGCCGGGCCGGCCGAGGTCTTGAAACAGTGCCGGTCTATCGGCGCGGGTGACGGCAAGTCCCTCCCCGGCTTGCACGGCTTCGGGCTCCGGGACAGCGGCGGCCGCAACCACGGCGCCTTTCGCGATGTCACGAAAGCGGACGCGATCGCCCGGTGCCAGAAGTGCGGCGCGCGGTCGTTTGATGTCCCACATCTTCAATGGGGTCGTGCCGATGAGCTGCCAGCCGCCCGGACTGTCCGAGGGATAGACGCCGCCGAATTTGCCCCCGAGCGCCACGGAGCCCGCAGGAATGCGCACGCGCGGGCTCTTGCGGCGCGGCAGGTCGAAGTCCGGATCGTCCGAGGTCATATAGGCAAAGCCGGGTGCAAAACCGGTGAAGGCAACCGTGTAGGTGGCTTCCGTGTGGCGGCGGATGACGTCATCAACCGGCCAGCCGAGGATTTCGGCGACTTCGGCGAGATCTTCGCCGTCATAGCTGACTGGGATCTCGATTGTCTCGCCCTGGCGAGCGCTGCGATGACCGAGATCAAGAGCGCATATATGCGCGCAAAGACGTGCCCGATCCGTCACATGGGGATCGAAGCGGAGCATCACTGTTCGGGCGGCAGGCACCAGTTCGACGACCCCCTCCGGCCGATCGGCCAGAAGGCGATCGAGCAGCGTCAGCGTCTTTTCCAGACCGTCGAGTTCGACGAGAAAGGCATGGCTGCCGGCGGGCAGGAAACGCAGCTTGTCAGTCATGGTCGACATCCGTGAAAGGATTGAGGCCGACGCCGTTGCTCATCAATGCTTCGCGCAATGTCTGAGCGATGGCCACGGCCGCCGGAGTATCGCCGTGGACACAGATCGATTGCGCTTCGAGCCTTATCTCCGTGCCATCAACCGCCGTGATGCGACCGTCCGCCACCAGACGCAGCATCCGCCTGGCAATGGTTTCCGGGTCGTGGACGACCGATCCCGGCAGGCGGCGGCTGACGAGGCTGCCATCGGCGTTGTAGGCCCGATCGGCGAAGGCCTCACAGACAACCGTCAGCCCGGCCGCACGCGCCTGCTCGACGATGGGTGCCCCGGAAAGCGCCAGCAAGGCGAGCGAGGGATCGACCGCCTTGATACCGGTGATGACATCGTAGGCCTGCCGGGCATCAGTGGCAATCGTGTTGTACAGTGCCCCATGCGGCTTTACATAACGCACCCGGGTGCCCGCGGCTTTTGCCAGAGCCTGCAAAGCGCCGATCTGATAGATGGTATCGCCGACGAGCTCGGCGCTGGACGGATCCATGTTGCGGCGACCGAACCCGACGAGATCGCGGTAACCGATATGGGCTCCGACCGAGACGCCGCGTTTTGCCGCTTCCTTTAAAACGGACAGGATGCCCACCGGGTCACCGGCATGGAAGCCGCAGGCAATGTTGGCGCTGGTGACGATCGACAGCATCGAAACATCGTCACCCATTGCCCATGCACCGAAGCTTTCGCCGAGATCGCTGTTGAGGTCGATGCTTGCCATGTTATCTGCCTTATCAGTTGCCGCTTTGCGGTCGTCATGAAGTTTCGCGACCTCCACATCATCGGATTGGTCCGGTCATGTCCATAGACGTCGCTCTGCCGCCCGGTCACGCTCTTGCTTGTTTTGATCGCCTGTATTGATCGATGACGACGGCAAGGACGATGATGGTTCCCTTGATGATCTCCTGGTAATAGGAGCCGATCTTGAGGAATGTGAATCCTGAGGTGATGATGCCGAGGATGATGGTTCCGATCAGCGTTCCGGTGATGCGTCCTGCGCCGCCGGCGAGCGATGTTCCGCCGATGACGGCCGCGGCAATGGCGTCGAGTTCGTAAGCCGTGCCCATGGTCGGCTGGGCGGATGCGGCTCGGGCTGCGGTGACCACTCCTGCCAGACCCGACAGCAGTCCGGCGACGGCATAGACCTTGATCAGATGGGCGCCGATATTGATGCCGGAGACGCGCGCCGCCTGGGGATTGGAGCCGATCGCATAGGTATATTTGCCGTAGCGCGTATAACCGAGGGCAATGTGGGAGAGCACGGCGACGCCGAGAAAGATGATCACCGGCAGCGGCACGGGAAAGCCGAAGATGATGAAGCTCTTGCCGAGCCAGGTGAATTGCGGCGTCAGGAGAGCGATCGGTTGTCCGAGCGTGTACCACTTGGCGACGCCCCTGGCGCAGACCATCATGCCGAGCGTGGCGATGAAGGGGGGAATGCCGGTCTTGGCGATCAGGACACCGCTGATCCATCCGGCCAGAAGACCGACGACGAGGCCGGCCAGGATCGGCCAGATCGGCGAAAGATCGGTGAGTGCGGGATAAAGGGCGCGCACATCGGTCGAGCTTTGGGCCAGTGAGGCGGCGACCATGGCGGTCAGCCCGACCACCGAGCCGGAGGCCAGGTCGATGCCGCCGGTGATGATGACATGGGTGACGCCGACGGCGAGAATGCCGGTCACCGAAACCTGCAGGATGATGATCGACAGGCGCTGCTCGTTGCCGAGAAACGAACTGCCGACGAAGACCCAGCCGAGGATCTCGAAGGCAAGGGCAATGCCGACCAGCACCACCGCCATCGACATCTCACTGTGAAACTTGCGTTTCGACACAGGCTTTTCCGCCACAACCGTGGCCCCAGGGGTTATCGTCATTGTGCTGCGAGCTCCATGATCTTGACTTGATCGGCCTCAGCCCGATCGAGGATGCCGGACACGCGTCCTTGCCGGATGGTCATGACCCGGTCACTCATTCCGAGGATCTCGGGCAGTTCCGAGGAAATCATGATGACGGCCACGCCTTCGGAGGCGAGCGTGGAAATCATGCGGTGGATCTCGGCCTTGGCGCCGACGTCGATACCGCGCGTGGGTTCATCGAGGATGAGGACGCTCGGCTTTGTCAGCAGCCAGCGGCCGATTAGCACCTTCTGCTGATTGCCGCCGGAGAGGTTCAGTATCTTTTCGCCCATGCCGGGGGTCTTGACCCTCAGCGATGTCGTCATCGCCTCGCAGTCCTGCGACAGCCGCTTCTGCTCGACGAAGCCGCGACGCACATACCCGCCATGGAGGGCGGCCATCTGCATGTTCTGTTGAATGTCCAGCAGCAGGAAGCAGCCGGATTCCTTCCGGTCTTCGGTGAGGAAGGCCATCCCGTTTTCCATGGCGACGGCGGGAGAACTGACGTTGACGGACTTGCCTCTGATCTCGATCGTACCTGATGTCGCCGGTGTCACACCAAAAAGCGTTTCAGCAATGTTGGAGCGACCGGCGCCGACAAGCCCGGCGATCCCGAGAATCTCGCCGGCATGAAGGTCGAACGAGACGTCCTGGAAGATACCTTTGAGACCTAGATCGCGGACGCTGAGCGCGACGTCGCCGATTTTAGCCTCCACCTTGGGAAACATCTGCGAGATCTCGCGCCCCACCATCATGCGGATGACTTCTTCACGGGTCAGGTCTTGCGCAGCCTTGGTCGCGATGTGTTTGCCGTCGCGGAAAATCGACACCTCGTCGGAGATCTCGAAAAGCTCGTTCATCTTGTGGGTGATATAGATGATGCCTTTTCCCCGCTCCTTCAGCGTCCTGATGATACGGAAAAGATGCTCGACCTCGCGTTCGGTGAGCGCGGAGGTAGGCTCGTCCATGATCAGGACATCCGATTCATAGGAAACCGCCTTGGCAATCTCGACCATCTGACGGCTGGCAACCGAAAGCAGACCGACCCTTTGGTCGGGGTCGAGATCAATGCCCAATTCTTCGAAAAGCCTGTAGGTGCGGCTGTGCAGTTCCTTGTGATCGACGAGACCAAAACGGTTCTTTGGTTCACGCCGGATCCAGATGTTTTCCGCAATCGTCATATGGTTCATCAGATTGAGCTCCTGATGAATCATGGCGATGCCGTTGTCGAGGGCGTCGAGCGGACTGCTGAGCCGAATGGGAAGGCCGTTTAAGAAAAACTCTCCTGCGTCCGGCGTGTAGATGCCGGCAATGATCTTCATCAGCGTGGACTTGCCCGCGCCGTTTTCGCCCATAAGGGCATGAACCGTGCCGCGTCTCAGGCGGAAGGAGACGTCATCCAGCGCAACGTTTCCGGCAAATTCCTTGCGGACATCTTTGACCTCCAGGAGATATTCGGCTGTCGGAACAGCGCCGCTTTCCCGGACCGCCTTGACGGTCGATGGTGAGATATTCGGCATCGTGGCAGACCTTCTGCTTTCTATGCATAGAGGTTCCGGCTTCGGATGTGTCTTTGCGGGCACATCCGAAGTCGGGCGGCGATCAGTTCTTGGCGAGGTATTTCTCGACGTTGGCCGGATTGACCAGCTCGTAGGGGATCCACATCGGGGATTCGACTTTCTCGCCCTTGGCAAGCTTGACGGCGGCATCCACCGAGCCGGCGCCCTGTCCGAGTGCGTCCTGGAAGACGGTGACGTCGAGATCACCGTTTTGCATGTAATGCATCGCTTCCTTGGTGGCGTCGACACCGGCAATGACGACATCCTTCATGTCCCAGCCGGCCGCCTTCAGCGAGTTGACGGCGCCGATGGCCATTTCGTCGTTGTTGGCCAGCACCGCCACCGGCTTGTAGCCGGCGGTGATCCAGTTGGTCATCAGGTCCTGCGCCTTGACCGGATCCCAGTTGGCAGACTGCTCGTCGATGATCTTCATGAAGTTGCATTCCGGCTTGGCCGCGACGTCATGAACCGCCTTGCTGCGCAACACGGCCGTCTCGTTCGCCAGCACGCCCTGGATGATCAGGATGCCGGCCTCGTCGGTCTTCTTGGCCTCCTTCAGGACACGGCAGACTTCCTCCGCCTGCAGCATGCCGGCAACATGTTCGTCGGAACCGACAAACGCCGCCTTCGGCCCGAGCTCCTTGACGTCGCTCGGCGTGTTGTTGACGTAAACCAGCGGAATGCCGGCATCCGCCGCCATCTTCGTCATCGTCGGCGTGGCCGACGTTTCCACCGTGTTGACGATGATCGCATCGACCTTGGCGGCAATGAAGTTTTGAACCTGCGACAGCTGCCGGTTGACGTCGCCCTCGGCAAATTCGATCTGCAGCGGCTGCTTCAGTTTGGCTGCCTCGTCCTTAATGCCCTGCACCAGAACCGCCAGGTTCGAGTCGGAGTGGGAAATGGTCACGCCGATATCACCGGCATGCGCGGCAGATGCCGCAAGCGCCATCATCGCTGTTCCAAGGATCATTCGCTTCATGTCGTTATTCCCCTGTTTCTTGATCGAGCGTCCGGAAGCACCCAGAATTGTCCGGACCGTCCTCCTCCTATAAGGACGGCTAGTGATCACGCCGATTGTCGGAGCTGCAGTGTGAACGGCAGAATGATGTTCTTGATCTGCTCGTCATCGGGACGCGGCTTGGTAATCAGTTCGGCAATGGCCGGGCCGAAGTCCAAGGCCGGAACCTTCACTGTCGTAAGCCAGGGTGCCAACCATTCGTTCAGGCGATTATCGTCAAAGCCGCAAACCACCAGATCCTCAGGCACTTGCATCCTTCTCTCGAGGGCTGCCCGATAGACGCCATAGGCGATCATGTCGTTGGCGCAGAATATCGAGTATTTCTTGGGCTCGGCTTCGAGCAGGCGCGACGCACAGTCGTAGCCGGCTTGCATGGTATAGGCGCTCTCGAACTGGAGAACTTTGGCATCCTTCCCGATCCCGGCGAGGAAGCCGTCCAGTCGTGCGGTGCTGCCCGAATAATGTCGCGGACCGTGGATCGCCACGCAGTTGGTATAACCGCGCTCGACGAAATGGCGCCCGACCGCCAAGCCGGCCTGGAAGTTGTCGATCCCGACATAGGGCGCGAGAATTCCTTGAGCCGGGCGCCGGTTGACGAAGATCAGATTGTTCTGCCGTGCGGCCAGTTCACGTAATTTCGGCGTATCGATCGCTCCCTGAAGAACGATTGCGCGCGCTCTCAGCCCCAGCGCGTCGGCAAGAAGCCGGTCCTGCTGGATCGCGTTCTCGCCGGTATTGGCGAGAACCATCGACAGACCAATCTCTTTGAGCGCGCTTTCCACCGACACGGCGATATCGGCCGTGAAGTGGTTGGTCGCGTCGGGCACCAGCATCATGACCACGCGACTTTGAGCAAGGCGAAGCGAGCGGCCGATCTCCGACGGGGTATAGCCCAAGGACTTGGCCGCCCTACGAACGCTTTCGATCTTATGAGGAGAGACCGAATCTGCCTTTCCCGAGAAATATCGCGAGACGGTCGCAGTCGAAACACCCGACAAACGTGCGACATCCCTGATCGTGGGGGGCTTTGACATCAATGCTTACCTAGATGGTCGGGCACGCGCATCATTCTGATGTACGACTGCCGGTGTTAACGATTACATTTTACCGTCGATTTTTAGCGTTGGCCGCATCGACGATTGGTTTGAGGTATTCGAGTGAGACGCGTGCGACCCAGTCCGGTTCGATGCCGCGCTGGTGGAAGCCGCACTCCATCGAGAGGTAGCCGTCGAATCCTGTTTCGGCGAGGGCCTCGATGAGGGCTGGAAAGTCCCCCCGTCCCATGCCCGGCGGCAGGCGGTTGTTGTCGGATGCGTGGATATGGACCAGATCCTTGCCCATGGCATAGACGTAGTCGCTCATCACTTCCTTCTCGGTGATGACGTGATGGCTGTCGAACATCAGACGCACGTTCGGCTCGCCGACATCCTTCATCATGTCGATGGTATTGTCGCAGGTATTGACGATGTTGCTGTCTTCCGGGGTCGGCTCGATGACGATCTCGACGCCGAAGTCCTGGGCGAAGCGGGCGATCTCGCCGATCGCCTGTGCCGCCCAGTCCCATGCCTGGCGGTAGGTGGTGCCGAAGATGTACCAGCCCGGCAAGCAGATCAGCCGCTTGCCGCCCCAGTCGGCGGTGAGATGGACCATGTCCTTGTAATGGTCGATCGCCCAGCGGCGCTCTTCGGGGATCGGCGATGCGACGTTGTTGCCGGGGCCGCCGCCATGGGCCGGCAGCATGGCGGCCAGCTCGAGCTCGTAGTCCTTCAGCATCTGGCCGAGATCCTTGCGCCGTTGCGGGCTCAGGGTCGGCGGAAAGACATGCGGGCTGGCCGCGCCGATCTCGATGGCGTCATAGCCGATCTTCTTGACGCGACGGATGGTTTCCTCAAGCGTATAGGCCGGCAGCCAGGTCGGGTTGCTTGCATAGGGCCAGGTGTGCATTGCGAGCTTGATGGTCATCGAAGGCTCCTTCAGGCGGCAGATTGCTTGATGGTTTCCCAGGCGCCGTTCTGCCCGGAGACGAGAATGGCTTCGGCGATGCGCTCGATCTGCACGCCGTCCCTGAAGTCAGGCGAGGCCGGCTTGTTCTCGGCGATGGCCTGCAGGAAGTTGTACCATTCGATCGATTTGATATCGATGTAGCCCTGCCCCATGCCGGCCACCGGCCACAGCTTGTCGCCGAAGGGCTGGTTCGGGCCGGAATAGATGGTGCGGAAGCCGAAGGCATCCGCCGGATCGTCGGCAAAGGCGACCCGCAGCTCATTGAGGCGCTGGTAATCGAAGGCGATCGAGCCGCGGGTTCCATGGATCTCGAAGCCGAGCTGGTTATGATGGCCCCAGGAATTGCGCGTCACTTCGATCGTGCCGTGCGCCCCGCCTGCAAACTTGATCATCGTCAGCGCGGTGTCGTCGACGTCGACCTTGCCCTTTTCCGAGGAGGCCGCCCCGCTCGGACCGAAGAAGCGACCGGCCGGCAGCGGCCGTTCCGGGATGAAGGTCTTGACGATGGCGTTCACCTGGTCGAATTCGCCGACGAGCAGGCGTGCGGCATCGATCACATGGGTGCCGATGTCGCCAAGCGTGCCGGAACCCGCCAGCGCCTTGTTGAAGCGCCAGGAAAGCGGCTTATCCGGATCGGCGCCCCAATCCTGGAGGTAATAGCCGCGGAAGGTCAGGATGTCGCCGATGCGGCCCTCGTCGATCAGGCGCTTGGCCATCTGCAGGGCGGGCGTGTGGCGGTAGTTGTAGGATACCATCGTCACCACGCCGGTCTCGTTGGCTGCCGCCAGCATCGCCTCGGCCTCGGCCACCGTCATCGACATCGGCTTTTCGCACATGATGTGCTTGCCCGCCTTGGCCGCGGCAATGGCAATCTCGGCATGGGTGCTGTTGGGGGTGCAGATGTCGACGATATCGATGTCGGGGCGCGAGACGACATCGCGCCAGTCGGTCGCGTATTCGGCAAAGCCGTACTGCTTGGCGGCGTTCTGAGCCAGTTCCTCGTCGATATCGACGACCACCTTGCGCTCGATTTCGACCGGGGAACCGAACAGGATCGGCACGACCGCGGTGGCGATCGAATGGGCCTTGCCCATAAAGCCGGTGCCGATGAGCGCAACGTTCAACTTCTTCACTGATAAGCCTCCAAAGGAGGGTCGGCGCATGTGCCGGCACCCTGTTTTCCAGAACCCTGCGAGCCGTCGGGCTCGATCGCCATTTCGCGATGTTAACGTATACAACATCACAAAAAACACGATGTCAACGATTACATTTTCGTTGACGCCGGATTCTATCGGCGTCGTTTCCCTATCAAAGGAAGGATAAATGATAGTAGAGAGGTGGAGATGCCCTGCGCAGCCGGCTAGCAGCATTCGCTTTTATCGAACGCTTACAAGCCGGCAGTTTCCGATAGATCCTTGCTGAAGGAATGATTCTGTCAAGCAAGACTCAGCCCTTGTAGGCGCGGGCAAAATGTCGAGGCAATCATGGATCGTCCCCGTCGCCAATCCGAGCGCGATGAGATCATCGCGATCGGTAATTATCCGGCGCTCACAGTCAAGCTTGAAGGTTGGAGCTTCCGCGGCTGTATGCCGTCAGTCGGCGAGCCGTCGGATGCTTCGTCACTTCAATTGACGCCAGTCCCCACTGTCACCTTTCCATCCGATGACCCGCCCGGCCAATCGGTCAAGCGTGTTGCGCAGCGCATTAACGAGCCCTTCCCACTCCCGGGCAGAAATGCCGTCAACAGCCGGCTCCGGTCCCATGAACATGCCGTCGACACCCCCGAACGAGACACACTGCTCTATGCATCTGCGTTCCAAAGCGCCGTCGTGAAAGATTGACGGTTTCTCCAAAAGCGCGGAAAGCGCGGCGATCAACCCGGTTGCTCCCCAGTTTGAGACATTGGAAACGATGAGGTGATCCGCCGCGGTCGCCGCGGCAACGCCGCCACGCCCGGGATGTCCGCTATCCTTGGCTTTGGGCGAAAAGTTCTTGAGATCTTCAGCGATCAGCCCCATGCCCAGTTCGTTGCCGCCATCCCCGATCGCAATGAAGGGAATCTTGCGCTTCTTGGCACTTAAGAAAAACTGGTCGAGATCTGCGACAAGATTGTCGAGCGGACGTCCGCCGAGTCCATGGTAAAGGCTTTTGTCGTTTTGCCCAGGCCGCTCGATCGATATCACCAATGAAGGTTTTGTCACCTCGAGAAGCTGATCTGTGATGACCTTGCACCCGGCCGTATCTTTGGGGACGCTGCGAATATAAACCGGTCGGACGAAGTCGACCGGCCTGATTTGGCCGTCGTCGGGGAATGAGAGCGGCGCAAGTCCGGCGCCTCGACAAGTCCCCTCCATCATGCCGACCCAATTGTCATCGGTCAGGATCACGGTCTCGACGCCTAGCCCGAGGAAGAGCGCGCGCGCGAGGAGCGCTGCGCCTACAGGGCCGTCGGTTTCCGGGACGCCGCCGCCTTCAGGAAAGCCGGTCGCAATTACGATCGGGCCACGATTTTCGCGAACGACGTCAACGATCAGGTTGGCCGCATCCATGCAGGCAGGCCCAGGCTGACGCGATTGCAACGCCTTATAGATCTTCCCTATAAGGCCCACACCAGTAAGATCGAGCGTCATGAAGTTTTCGATCGTCAGGGCGATATTCTGACCCTTGGCGTTTTGCAGATCAAGCATAGTGGCTCCCGGTAAGGCTGAGTGGACAACTAAGGGTTTTGGTTTTCTGTATAGACATTGCCGCTACATCTGGACGTCGTTCTATCGTCGACGCCGATGTTAACGTATACAACGACGTATTTGTAGCGATGTCAACGATTACATCAGCGCTCATGTTGGTCGATGGCTGGGATTCGCATACCGAAACTTGCGAACCTCCAATCCCTTAACTGACTTCGACAATTTCCCGGCGTTTAATTGACAATCGCCGTTCAGCGACAAACGGCTGAAATTGCTTGACGACCTGCTGTTCGCAATGAAGGGTGCCCTTTGCTGACGACGCGATCAGACTTTCGCTTCGACAGAGCGGATGCCAGAAGAAGTCATATGAGTTTTTAGCGATGACCAAGCCGCCTACTGTTAGAGACGTCGCGCGCCTGTCGGGCGTGTCTACGGCAACCGTGTCACGATACTTTGGTGGCAAAGCCGATGCGGTTGCCCCTCACACAATTGAAAGCGTTAAGAAAGCGGCGGAGATTCTTGGCTATACTCCTTCGGAGATCGGAAGGTCTCTCCGTCTTGCTCGAAGCAGCGTTGTGGTGATGCTCGTGCCAGATGCGTCGAACCATTTTACAGCTGACGTTGCCGCATCTCTGGAGAATTCTCTGAAGTCGTCAGGCCTTTCGATGGTTCTGGCAAATGCGGCGGAAAATGCTGAGCAGCAGGATCGTCTGCTCGCGGATGCGCAGGGGCTGCGAGCCCAGGCCATCGTTTTACAAGGCGCGATTGACACCCCACGGTTGCGCGAACTGTGCTCCAGACAAAAGAACATAATCTTCGTAAATCGTCGTCCGGCCGAGGGAATAGTTGCTCCCTATGTGGGCGTCGACAATTTTGCTGCGGGCATGGCAGTCGGCCAATATTTTGCGGAGCGTGGTTATGTGAACTGCGTGGCGATCCACGGTCCGAAAAATTATTCAGGAAGCAGCGAGCGGCTTGATGGTTTCATTGCTGGTCTAGGCGACAGAGGTCCAGTCAAGAGGGTCGAGGCTGCGTACACTATGGAGGCCGGCTACGAACAGGGGCGGAAGTTGCTTTCAAAAAGCAAAAGGCGTCTCTCCATTTTTTGCGGCAACGATATGATCGCTTATGGTGTCCATCGTGCGGCACTTGAGTTAGGGCTTGCCGTCCCCGACGATGTCATACTGATGGGGTTCGATGACAATCGTCTAAACGACTGGTTGGCTCCTTGGCTGTCAACCGTAACCGTTCCTGCATTCGATTATGGTCCTGCAATAGCTCGATTAATCGAGGCTCCTCAGGGGCAGCCTGAGGAGGCGGCAAAAATCATATTGCCGTTTCAGATTAAGATCAGGCAGTCCGCTTAGGATGCATATTGGCGTCAATCTGGGCGCTCGCAGGCGCTAGCGATGACGCCGGGCGACGATGCGGCCGGATAGCTAATTCCGGCCACATAGCGCGATCGTAACTAGATGCCAATTTCGCTCACGAATAGCTCGTCGAGCAGCGCCGACCTGAGCTTTAATCGCGGAAAATTCCATTTCCCGTTGGCCCGAAATCGAGGCGCAACTCACGGATTAACACGTTTGCGACCACAGCGAGCAAACCGTCGAACAGACAAAAGCACTCTTTTCATGAGAGGGTATTTTAGTCCTGCCCTGCCGATCATTGAACAGCAAAGACTAAAATGCGTTGCAGAAATAGGACGTTCATGGGCCTCGCGTTTGGCTAGTTCCAGATCCGCAATCATATTACCTCCGCGTAGTCGCCATTGGGTGTGCGTTCTGACGATAAGATAACCGTGCCGCTCCGCCTCACATATTCGGATAGACCGGCCCCTCGCCGCCCTGCGGCGGCACCCAG
>NZ_LFIO01000435.1 GCF_001187535.1 Rhizobium ecuadorense | reverse complement strand
ACAGCCTGAACCGTCCGGCGTGGCCGGACGGCGAACCCGAACAATAGACAGGGAGAATTCCAATGTCCGTTCAGAGCAGCAGCAAGACATCGATCACCCAGCGTTTCGACAGTTACCAGCCATCCAAGACGCTTCTCGTCTGGGCCTGCGTCGTCACGGCAATCGCCACGATGATTATCGAATTCAGCTGGGGAGGTTGGGTAACAGGCGGCACGTCAAGCAAAGCGGCAGCCGCCGCCGGCGACGTTGCACGCGGAGAACTGGCGTCCGCCATTTGCGTCGAACGGTTCAATGCGGCGCCGGATGCGGGCGCTAAACTGATCGAGTTCAAAG
>NZ_LFIO01001495.1 GCF_001187535.1 Rhizobium ecuadorense | reverse complement strand
GTGCAACGTGAGGAAAGTCTTGCCAGACCCAGACGGGCCGGCGACGACGGAGCGGTCGCCGACAGTCAACATGCCGTGGACTAGATATTCGAGGTCCTGCCCGGGCTGGTCCAGGTCATGCCACGACATGACGCCGAATTGCGAGCGCGGCGCCTCAGGCGACCACAGCGGCGCTTTGTCGATGAGGGCGCTTAACCGCTCGGCTGTACCGCCGCCCCTCTCCTTCCAGTCGGTGATATCTTCCTTCGGGCCACATTCCGGCCAGTGCTTGGCGATGTCGAGCACGCGCACGCTGAACGCCTTGCCGCGCAGCGCAGCCGCGCGCGCTTGGAT
>NZ_LFIO01000456.1 GCF_001187535.1 Rhizobium ecuadorense | reverse complement strand
GACAGCAACCGGCACACCTCGCAGCTCCGGATTGTCGCGCTGCTCGACCGATGCGTAGAAGGCGTCCATGTCGACATGCACGATCTTGCGCGGCCGTTCGCGGTTGTCTTCGCCTGTCATTATCTAGCTTCCATCAGCGAGACCGTCACTCAAACATGGGAAGTGTGCTCCACACTTGTCACCCTTGGTCGCCTGCATCCGCTCGCAGCCCATGGCCATGCGCCGGCGGATTTCCGCGAAGGTGACGCTTGCGCCAAACGCTTTCACCAACGTTTTCCGCTCAAGCGCACTATGGCGATCGCAGACGAGGCAGATGAGTTCGACCACCGGCAC
>NZ_LFIO01001398.1 GCF_001187535.1 Rhizobium ecuadorense | reverse complement strand
GGCCCCGGCCGTCACTAGTCCTCTTGTGCCCCTCAAGCCGGCGGACTGCGTCGGACGGCTGGCTTGCCTGCGCCGATGTCGCAGGATGATGGGGACGGCGTCGTTTGTCTGCGCGAGCGCGAGACCAGCTCTCGCAGCCTATCAGGACAGGCGCCGCCCGTCCTCGCCGAAGAGGTGCTGTTCACACAGTCACTTTCAAGGAACAATAATAGCCATGGCTAGAAAGCCGCTTTCTCGAAGGTATTCGACCAGTTCGGAAAATGGGATCATGGCGATGGTGAAGAGAGAATCTCTTGATGTCACCAGCAGCGCCCGGTTGGAAATCACCGGAGCC
>NZ_LFIO01000573.1 GCF_001187535.1 Rhizobium ecuadorense | reverse complement strand
GGCACATCCTGCTTCCCCTTCGCGCCAGCCGTTCCGGTGTTTTGACCAGGCTGCTCGCAGAACCCGGCGCACCGGTCGGCTTCGGTGATCCTCTGTTCGAAATCGAGCTCCAGTCATGATCGTCACGACGAACAGACATGCATCGCAACGCGAGATCGCTCCGGTCACCAAAAACCTGGCGCGGGTTTCCTCGATCGGCGCCAGATCCTTCCTGCTCGAGGCGCCAGGCGACTTCGACCTTATCGCGCAGCGGCGGATCTGGGCTCTGTCCCAGACTGTGAAAGGTTGGACGGACCTTGCGGAAAACATCCCGGGCATGACCAATCTGCTGGTG
>NZ_LFIO01001578.1 GCF_001187535.1 Rhizobium ecuadorense | reverse complement strand
GCCGAAGCGTGCCTCCAGATCCCGAATGCCGACCCACCAGTCACGCGTCGGATCCAGAAGGGTGACGGAACCAGGTGCGCCGATCGATGCCGCCCAGAGCCTTTCCGGATGCAAGATTGCGAAACGGTGCACGAAATGCCCGCCGCCGGAGAAGCCGAACATGGCGAATTTGGACCAGTCCTGGCGGTATTTGTCGGCCATCTCCGCGACCATGGCAAGGACGACCTGATCGTAGCGGATGTCGCCTTCCTCAAGAAACTTGTAGCCGGAACGCGCACCGTCGCCGATAACGCCGACCGGGAAGATCGGGCAGAGGATGGCACAGTCGTTGTAG
>NZ_LFIO01001341.1 GCF_001187535.1 Rhizobium ecuadorense | reverse complement strand
ACTCCGGCAAGCTCGAAACCTTCGCCCTGACGAACTGATCAGCCGCGAATTGCAGAGGGCGCAGCTGCGCCCTCTGCAATGCTTTTCGCAAGACGTCGAGGTTCATAGCATGTTGAGAATGAAGGGCGCCCTGCTCGCTGCCGTCGTGGCGGCAGCCTTGCCCGGTTGCAAGATCATCAAGACCCCGACCGCGGAGGAAAAGGCGGCGGCAGCGGCCAAGACCGCCTTCGACCCGAATGCAAAGGTCGAGGCGATCTGGCAGTCCGAGGCAGTCCCCTATTTCGAAAAGCGCGCCGGCGACCTGAAAGACGTCATGCAGCTTTCCGCCTCCAGC
>NZ_LFIO01001701.1 GCF_001187535.1 Rhizobium ecuadorense | reverse complement strand
AGTCCTCGTCGGTCTCGGCAGGACGCTGCTTTTGACCGTGCTTGCCGCCATATCCGGCTCCATCCTCGGAACGGCCCTGGCGCTTGCCGGCGTTTCCAAGTCGCCGCTTCTCTCCAGTCTCTCCTGGGGCTATATCTGGCTGCTGCGCTCAATCCCGGTCATCGTGCTGCTGCTGATATTGAACAATCTCGGCTACCTCTATGAGACGATCAAGATCGGCATTCCCTTCACCGATACAGTCTTCCTCGACTATCCCACCGTGCAGCTGCTGACGCCCTTTGCCGCCGCCTTTCTCGGCCTGACGCTCAACCAATCGGCCTTCTTCGCCGAGATCG
>NZ_LFIO01000249.1 GCF_001187535.1 Rhizobium ecuadorense | reverse complement strand
GACGACAGGCGGCGGACAGTGCTACTCGGGGCCGGCCCTGTCGAACTACACGGCGGGCGAATATGGCGACCGCCGCGAGATTTTCGCCGCCATCGTCAATTGCGGCTACGAGGCCTCGGTCGACCATTTGAACGGCCACAAGCAGACGCAGGCGGTTGCCTTCGCACGCATGTTCATGACCAAACCGGCGATCAAGGCTGGCAACGAGCGCTATCTGTCGCTTGAAGTGATCGACATCAGCGGCAAGGGTGGACGGGGCACACTCGAAGATTTCCTCCGGGAAGAAGCGGAGCTGGTCAGATGATGGCGCTCCGCAATTTTATCTTGCATCGGCT
>NZ_LFIO01000808.1 GCF_001187535.1 Rhizobium ecuadorense | reverse complement strand
GAGGTATCCACAATGGGACGCTGCTCGGAGCGTGGAATGAATTCGGGCATCAATTGAACTCCGGAACGGTACGGTCGGCGAAGGGATTAAGCGACAAGGATTCGGCGTAGTGACAGGCCACTTCGTGCCCATCGGCTGTGACGGTACGCAGCGCCGGCACCTCCTGCTTGCAAAGCTCGGTGGCGTAGCGGCAGCGAGGATGAAATGCACAGCCGGGAGGCGGATGGGCAGGATCGGCGACCTCGCCAGCCAGCCGAATGCGCTGGCCATGGCGGCGCATCCTCGGATCGGCGATCGGCACGGCCGAGAGCAGCGCTTCGGTATAGGGGTGGAGC
>NZ_LFIO01001125.1 GCF_001187535.1 Rhizobium ecuadorense | reverse complement strand
TCGGCCGCGACGTCGAAAGCCAGGTGCTGGCCCGCGCCATCCACGCCCATATCCATCACCGCACTTTCATCAACGGCAATAGAACCGTGGTCTTCCCGGCCAGCCCCGGCAGCTACGCTTCCGAACGCATGGGTTGAGCGCGGTCGAGACCCACATCTCTTTTGCTGGCAAACGACAATCTCCCGTTGCCTGCCAGCAGCAAGTATTTGATTATCGCCTTCAATAGGTAATCGAATCATGCTGCGGGAGGGGTGTCATGACCGACGAGGCGCTTGTTGATCGCATGACGCTGCCGCGTCCCGACGTCACCGTAGCGGACGCGGAAGAGATCCTTCTTGCCCATTACAGCCTGTCCGGCACCATAGCCGAACTCGGCAGTCAGCAGGATCGGAACTACCGCGTCGATAGCGATCGCGGCCGCTACGTCCTGAAGATCTGCCATGCCGCCTACGAGACCCGCGAACTCGAGGCGCAGAATGCGGCGATCCATCACCTCAAGAGCAAGCAGGATGCGCCACGCGTTCCCAATGTGATCGCCACCAATGACGGGCGGGAGATCGTCGTGCTCACCGTGCGCGGGCAGGGCTGCCAGGTCCGGCTGCTGGAATATCTGGAAGGCCAGGGGCTGACGGAACTGAGCTATCTGGCGCCGGCGTCCGTCGCCGCACTCGGCGCGCTCTGCGCGAGGCTGGCGCAGGCGCTTGCCGATTTCAACCATCCCGGCCTCGACCGCAGCCTGCAATGGGATCTCCGGCGGGCGGGTCCGGTCGCCGTGCAACTGCTTTCCGCCATCACCGACAGCACCGCGCGCGACCGGATCGCCAAAACCATGGTGATGGCCGTTCGCCGCATCCAGCCTCTGGCGCCGTCGCTTCGGCTACAGGCGGTGCATCACGACGTCACCGGCGACAATGTCGTCGGCCATCGCAGTGCCCATGGCCATATCATTCCCGACGGGGTGATCGATTTCGGCGACATCATCCGCGGTTGGCTGGTCGGCGACCTCGCCGTCACATGCGCTTCGCTGCTGCATCAGGCCGAGGGCGACCCTTTTCACATCCTGCCTGCCGTCACCGCCTATCAGGCGATCTATCCGCTGACCGAGGAGGAGTTGAAGGCACTCTGGCCATTGATCGTCGCCCGCGCGGTCATCCTCGTCGCCAGCAGCGAGCAGCAGATTTCGGTCGATCCCGACAACGACTATGTCCGCGGCAATCTCGATCGCGAGCGGGCGATCTTCGATACGGCAATGTCGGTTCCCTTCGAATTGATGGAAGCAGCAATCCTCCAGGCCGCCGACGCCGATGTCGCCGCCCCGGAAACATCGGGATGGTTGCCGCTGCTGCCTGACATCGATCCCGCCGGGATCGCCTATGTCGATCTCGGGGTGCGCAGCCCGCATCTTTCCGCCGGCAACTGGCTGAATGCCGACATGGACTGGCGGCTGCTTGCCCGGGCTGCGACCGAAAACGGCACGGCGACGACGCGCTACGGCGAATATCGGCTTTCCCGGGCGGGAACCGCCGGGAGACAGGCGACCTGCGCCCTGCATATCGATATATGCCTTGCCGCCGGCAGCGCGGTTGCCGCGCCCTTTGCCGGCCGCATCGGCTGGAAGGACCAGCATCTGACGCTGACCGGCGACGGCATGACCCTGCACCTCGACGGGCTCGACCCCTCGGTCGAGGATGGCGCCGAGCTTGCCGGCGGCGAGCGGCTCGGCACAGTCGTCGGCGAGGCTTCGTCGCTCGGCGGGCTGCGCGTTCAGCTTTGCAGCGTCGCGGGGCTGGAGCCGCCGCTCTTTGCCACGCCGCACGAGGCGGCGGCCTGGTCGGTGCTCTGCCCTTCGCCCTCGCTGCTTCTCGGCCCTGGAGCCGATGCGCCGAAACCTGAAACCGCCGCGCTGCTCGCCAGGCGGCAGGCGCATCTGGCAGGGGCTCAGAAGAATTATTACGCAGCGCCGCCCCAGATCGAGCGCGGCTGGAAGGAGCATCTGTTCGATGTCGAGGGCCGCGCCTATCTCGACATGGTCAACAATGTCTCCATTCTCGGCCATGGCCATCCCAAGCTTGCGGCGGCGATCAGCGCCCAATGGCTGCGGCTCAACACCAACTCACGCTTCCACTATGCCGCGATCACCGAATTTTCCGAACGGCTCGCAGCACTTTTGCCGGACGGGCTGGACGCGGTCTTCCTGGTCAACAGCGGCTCTGAGGCGAACGATCTGGCGATCCGGCTGGCGCAGGCTCATAGCGGATCGCGCAACATGCTCTGCCTGCTCGAAGCCTATCATGGCTGGTCGTCGGCAAGTGACGCCGTTTCCACCTCGATCGCCGACAATCCTGAGGCTCTGACCACCCGGCCCGACTGGGTGCATGCGGTCGTGTCACCGAATACCTATCGCGGCGCCTTCCGCGGCCCCGATACGGCCGCCGGCTATCTCGGCGCCATAACGCCGGTGCTGGAAGCAATCGACGCCGGCGGCGAGGGCCTTGCCGGCTTCATCTGCGAATCGGTCTACGGAAATGCCGGCGGCATTCCGTTGCCGGATGGCTATCTCAGAGAGATCTACGCACAGGTGCGCGCCCGCGGCGGCCTCTGCATCGCCGATGAAGTGCAGGTCGGTTATGGCAGGCTCGGACATTATTTCTGGGGTTTCGAACAGCAAGGGGTGGTGCCCGACATCGTCACCATCGCCAAGGGCATGGGCAACGGCCATCCGCTCGGCGCCGTCATCACCACCCGGGAGATCGCTCGGTCGCTGGAGAAGGAGGGCACTTTCTTTTCCTCCACCGGCGGCAGCCCGGTCAGCTGCATCGCCGGCATGACGGTGCTCGACATCATGGCCGAGGAAATGCTGCAGGAAAATGCGCGCACGGTCGGCGATCATCTGAAGGCGCGGCTTGCCGCGCTGATCGACAGCCATCCGATCGCCGGCGCCGTGCACGGCATGGGCCTCTATCTCGGGCTCGAATTCGTCCGCGACAGAACGACGCTGGAGCCGGCGACCGAAGAGACGGCGGCAATCTGCGACCGGCTGTTGAGCCTCGGCGTCATCATGCAGCCGACCGGCGATCACCAAAATGTGCTGAAGATCAAACCGCCGCTCTGCCTCAGCATTGAAAGCGCGGATTTCTTCGCCGACATGCTGGAAAAGGTGCTCGACGAAGGCTGGTGAGCGAGGTGGTTCCGGCATTAACCAAATCGGTCATTTCGAGGCATTCCGACTTTTAACGAAACGGCCCATTGCCTGAAACAGCCGGGCTTCCTATCTCTGCTGCGGCGATCGAAAGAGTTTCGATTCTGTCATGCGAATTTTACGAAGAGCTGATATGTTTCTTTCCGTAAAGCTCGGCTGGGATGGAATGAATTTTTTCGGATCGTCGATATTTTGACACGTTTCGGAATATGTTTCTGACAGGCTGCAGGGTAATCTCTACTAAGTTAGTAGATTATCAATGGCAGCCATCGCCGGCCCCGGGCTCTTCCGGGACCTCTCAAGTGCAACGCCAACGCAAGGAACGAGCATGATAGACATCGATATTCTCGCCGACCTTGGGCGATCTGTGCTTGGCAATGACCGTCCGGGCGCCCTCTCCCGCCCGAACTGTCGAATGTGACGTTCGTCCTCCTTTCAACGGTACCAGACAAGTCAATTCGTCATGGCTGTGCATGTCGCGCGGCAGGAGTTCTATCTATGAAGAAGCAAGTTATCGAATATGCAGGCGTTCCCGTCGGGATCGTCATTCCCGATGAAGACCGGCTGAAGTTCATCGCCGTGAAATTTCATGTCCACGACCTCGACGAGCAGCGTTTCGGCTCGCCTGACGAGGTGCGGCTGGCCATCCACGATCTGATGACCCGCCGTCATCCGAAGCCGCTTCATGCCTGAGGGCATGAGGCCGGCATCGCATTCACGGCTTTTCCCGATGTCCGACCGGTCCCGCCATTTGGGGCCGGTCTTGTTTTTTGAGGGCAATTGCAGTCCTATCGGCGGCCTATCCGCATAAGGATCCGCCCTTGCCCGATCTTCTCAACCTCATCACCGACATCGACGGCGTTTCCGTCGGTCACGCGACCGACCTTGCGCTCGGTTCCGGCGTCACGGTCATCGTCTTCGACGCGCCGACCGTCGCCTCCGGCACGGTGCTCGGCGGCGCGCCGGGCGGGCGCGACACCGGCCTGCTCGATCCGTCGATGACCGTCAACGCCGTCGATGCCTTCGTGCTCTCCGGCGGCTCCGCTTTCGGGCTGGATGCCGCCGGCGGCGTGCAGGCCGGATTGCGCGAACTCGGCCGTGGCTTCGTGGTCGGGCCGGTGCGCATACCGATCGTGCCACAGGCGATCCTGATGGACCTGCTGAACGGCGGCGACAAGGATTGGGGGCTCCATTCACCCTATCGCGACATGGGCTATGCGGCACTGAAAGCCGCCGCGAAAGGCACCTTCGCGCTCGGCACCGCGGGTGCCGGCACGGGAGCCACGACAGCCACCTTCAAGGGCGGGCTCGGCTCGGCCAGCGCGGTCAGCAGTGCCGGGCATCGTGTCGCGGCAATCGTCGCCGTCAATGCGCTCGGCTCGGCAACGATCGGCGACGGGCCGCATTTCTGGGCAGCACCCTTCGAGAAAGACGCAGAATTCGGCGGGCTTGGCATGCCCGCGATGGCCGATCACAGGATGCGACTTAAGGGCATGAATACGCCTGCGACGACGATAGGCGCGGTGGTGACCGACGCACAGCTGACCAAGGCCGAGGCGCACCGGCTTTCGCTGGCCGGCCATGACGGCCTTGCCCGGGCGCTACTGCCGGCGCATCTGCCGCTCGACGGCGACACCGTTTTTGCCGCTTCGACGGCCAGGCATCGCCGAGACGACATGGCAAGCCTGATGGAGCTTTGCCATCTTGCCACCATCGTCATGGCGCGGGCGATCGCCCGCGGCATCTACGCCGCCACCGCGCTGCCGGTGGAGGGCGCGCAAAAGGCGTGGCGCGACCGCTATCCCGACGGTCATTGATTGAATAGGGTCCAACCCGGGGAATGGCGGAGAGACGTGAATGCAGATCCGGGCGCTGATGTATTTCGACGAGCTGGTCAGGACCAATTCGATGCGCCAGGCGGCCGAAAACCTCAATGTCGCGCCGACGGCGATCAGCCGGCAGATCGAAAACCTCGAATCTCATTTCGGCGCGCCGCTCGTCGAGCGCAGCTCCCGCGGCGTCAAGCTGACGGCTGCCGGCGAACTGCTTGCCGCCCGCGCCGGACGGACGCTGCGCGAGCTCGATCACGTCCAGCAGCTGATCGAAGACTTGAAGGGTCTGCAACACGGCCATGTCAGCATCTATGCCAATGGCGCCACGCTCACCAGTCTGCTGGCGCCGGTGCTTGCGGAATTCAGTCTGAAATTTCCAAAGCTGCGCTTTACCGTGACGATCAGCAGCGCGCGGCAGGCCGTCGACGCCGTCAGCAGCGCTGCGGCGGATATCGCCGTGACGCTGTTTGCGCCCGTCATGTCAGGCACCAAGGTCCGGCTGCGTTCCGAAATCGCCTATGATCTTATCGTCGCGCCGCAGCATCCGGCGGCTGCGCGGCCCGACATCCCCTTGAGAACACTTGCCGACTACCCGCTGGCGCTGCCGGAGCATTCCTTTGGCTTCCGTCAGGCCTTCGACGCGCTGATCGAAAAGGAGGGAGTGGATCTCGATCCCGTTTTCGTCACGAGTTCGATCGAGATGCTGAAGGAGCTTGTCCTCAGCGGGGCTGCCGCCACTTTACTGCCGGCGCTTGCCGTTCGCCGGGAAATCGAAGCCGGCCAGCTGCGCGCCATCCCGCTTGCCGGCAAGAGAATTCGCACCCATGTCGATCTCTGCGTCGCGCCCGACCGGCAGCTATCTTTTGCGGCGGCGAGCCTGGTCGACTTCATCGAAAACTTCATGCGCGAACGCATGAAGATCAAAGGCTAAAGCTTGCCTTTGCACCCAATTTGCTGTGTAGCTGTTTCGGCTACACCGATTGCAAAAAATCCTCATAATGTGTTCACGTGTAGTCCGTCGTCTATTGATGAAAGGCCTTCGCTTTGAGCGTGGCCAGACAGGGACATGATGATCAAGCTTTCCTTCGTGCCGCCGGCGCGCTTCGCCCGGCAGATTTCCCTCAGGGCTGCGCTTACGGCGGGATTGGTGATGGCTGCGATGGCGCCGGCCGAGGCGGCGAAGACCACCCTCACCCTCGGCATGAGCGTCGAGCCGACCGGCCTCGACCCGACGATCGCGGCACCGGTGGCGATCGGCCAGGTGACCTGGCAGAACGTCTTCGAGGGGCTGGTGACGATCGACCAGGCCGGCAGGATCCAGCCGCAACTGGCAAAAAGCTGGCAGATTTCGCCCGACGGCCTGACCTATACGTTCAAGCTGCAGAGCGGCGTAACATTCCATGACGGCGAGGTCTTCGATGCCGCTAGCGCCAAATTTTCGCTCGACCGCGCCCGCGGCGCGGATTCGGTCAACCCGCAAAAGCGCTTCTTCGCCTCGATCGCCTCGATCGAAACGCCCGATGCCGAAACGCTGGTGCTGCATCTCTCGGCGCCGACCGGCAGCCTGATCTATTGGCTCGGCTGGCCGGCTTCGGTGATGGTCGCGCCGAAGACGGCCACCGGCGACAAGGTGACACCAGTCGGCACCGGTCCCTTCAAATTCGCCAGCTGGGCGAAGGGCGACAAGGTCGAGTTGGAAAAGAATGCCGATTACTGGAACAAGGCTGCGGCCGCCAAGCTCGACAAGGTGACCTTCCGCTTCATCGCCGATCCGCAGGCGCAGGCGGCTGCGCTGAAATCCGGCGATCTCGATGCCTTTCCGGAATTTGCAGCACCCGAGCTGATGAGCTCCTTCGACGGCGATACCAGGCTCGTCACCCGGATCGGCAATACCGAGCTCAAGGTCGTCGCCGGCATGAACAATGCCAGGAAGCCCTTCGACGACAAGCGCGTGCGCCAGGCGCTGATGATGGCGATCGACCGCAAGACGGTGATCGACGGTGCGTGGTCGGGCCTCGGCACGCCGATCGGCAGCCATTACACGCCGAACGATCCCGGCTATCAGGATATGACGGATGTGCTCCCCTATGACGTCGAAAGGGCGAAAGCGCTGCTTGCCGAAGCCGGCTATCCCAACGGCTTCACCTTCACGATCAAATCACCGCAGATGGCCTACGCGCCGCGCAGCGCCGAGGTGATGCAGGCGATGTTTGCCGAGATCGGCGTGACGATGACGATCGAGCCGACCGAGTTTCCGGCGAAATGGGTCCAGGACATCATGAAAGACCGCAACTTCGACATGACGATCATCGCCCATGCCGAACCGCTCGACATCGACATCTACGGGCGCGATCCCTATTATTTCAATTACAAAAACCCAGTCTTCAACGCGCTGATGAAGAAGGTCCAGGAGACGACCGATCCCACCGCGCAGAATGCGATCTATGCGCAAGCACAGAAGATCCTCGCCGAAGACGTGCCGGCGCTCTACCTCTTCGTCATGCCGAAACTCGGGGTCTGGGACAGGAAGCTGAAGGGGCTATGGGAGAACGAGCCGATCCCGTCCAATGTATTGTCCGGGGTTTCGTGGGAGGAGTGAGGCGGCCCCTGATGGGGATGCAGGAGACCTTGGAGAGATCCGACATGTATTTGGCCGATATAGGACACAACCTTTCCCCTGTCTCGCCAAGTCAGGTCAACCCGGGCCGACATTGTTTGGTTTCGCTGGCGGATGGCGCTCTTGGTGCCGGCGCCTCGGAGGGCTCCCTCCGCCCGCCCCACCCTCCCTCATGCTCGGCCCTGAGCCGAGCATCCACACCGCGCCCATCAACAGCGGTGGAATGGATCCTCGGCTCAAGGCCGAGGAGGACGGAGAGTGGGGTTGGCCTTCTCGCCAAACCCGCCGCCGGCGCATCAGAGAGCCGCCAAGCCACCCCGGCAGCGTGGCCCGCATGATCGCACTCCTCCTCCGCCGCTTCGCCGGTCTCCTCGTCACGCTCCTCATCGTCTCGCTGCTGATCTTCACCGTCATGGATCTCCTGCCCGGCGATCCCGCCTCGATCATGCTCGGCACCTCGGCGAGCCCCGAGACCGTAGCGGCGCTGCGGCATGATCTCGGGCTCGATCAGCCGCTCATCCTGCGTTACGGGCGATGGCTGGCCGGCGTATTCTCCGGCGATCTCGGGCAATCCTACACCTATGGCGTCCCGGTCGCCGGATTGATCGTCGAGCGGCTGGCGGTGACGCTGCCGCTGGCGCTGATGGCGGTCGTGCTTTCGGTGGCGATCGCTCTGCCGCTCGGGGTGCTGGCCGCTTCGCGCCGCGGCGGCCTCTTCGACGTCATCGCCACGCTGTTTTCGCAGATCGGCATCGCCGTGCCCGCCTTCTGGGTGGCGCTGCTGCTGATCATCCTGTTTTCGACGACGCTCGGGCTGATGCCGGCCGGCGGCTTTCCGGGCTGGAGTGCCGGCCTTCTGCCGGCATTGCAGGCGCTTGTCATGCCGGCCGTCGCGCTGGCGATGCCGCAAGCGGGCGTGTTGACGCGAGTGGCGCGTTCGGCGGTGCTCGAGACGCTGCATGAGGATTTTGCCCGCACAGCCGTCGCCAAGGGACTCTCCCGTAGGGTCGTGCTGTGGCGGCATATCGTGCCGAACGCGCTGATCCCGATCCTCACCATGATCGGGCTGCAGTTCACCTTTCTCGTCGCCGGCGCCGTGCTGGTGGAAAACGTCTTCAACCTGCCCGGCCTTGGGCGGCTGGCGCTGCAGGCGCTCTCCCAGCGCGATATCATCGTCATGCAGGATGTCGTGCTGTTCTTCGCCGCTCTCGTCATCCTGGTGAATTTCATCGTCGATCTCTCTTACCTCACGATCGATCCCAGAATGAGAAAGGCGGTTTGAGACATGGCTCCCGTCGTTTCCACCGCCATTGCCGGCCGCCGCGACCTTAAACTTAGCCGGCGAATGAACCTGGTTTCCGGAGCGGTGATTATCGGCCTGCTGGTCGCCGTTGCGCTGCTGTCGCTCGTCTGGACGCCGCTGCCGCCGGCGAAAATGCAGATCAGCCATAAGCTGCAGTCGCCGCTTGCCTTCGGCCTGCTCGGCACCGATCAATTCGGCCGTGACGTGCTGTCGATGCTGATGGCGGGATGCTGGAATTCACTGTCGATCGCCATCACCGCGGTTGCGGTCGGCGGGACGCTCGGCTCGATCGCCGGCATTTCCGCGGCGGCAATCCGCGGCCCTTTCGAAACGCTGATGACGCGCATCTGCGACGTCATCTTCGCGCTGCCGCCGATCCTGTCGGCGATGGTGCTCGGCGCCTTTCTCGGGCCCGGGCGTTTCACGGCAATTACCGCGATTGCCGTCTTCATGATCCCGGTCTTTGCACGGGTGACGCTGGCGACCTCGCTGCAGGCCTGGAGCCGCGATTATGTGACGGCGGCGCGCGCACTCGGCAATACGCGCCTGACCATTTCGCTGCGCCATGTGCTGCCGAACATCATCAGCCAGATCATCGTGCATGGCGCCATTCAGCTGGGGCTGGCGATCCTGACCGAAGCCGGGCTCAGCTTCCTCGGGCTCGGCATGGCGCCGCCGGCGCCGACATGGGGTCGGATGCTGGCTGATGCGCAAACCTATCTGGCGCTTGCGCCCTGGCTGGCGATCCTGCCCGGCCTTGCCATCGCGCTCGCCGTCTTCGGTTTCAACATGCTTGGCGACGGCTTGCGCGACCTTCTCGACCCACGCGAGGTGCGACCCTGATCAGCCGATCGGACGGCGGTAACCGGTCGGCTGCTCGTAAAGCCAGCCGATGCGCTTGACGGCGGCCTCGAAATTCTCGCGCGCCACCGTCATGCTGTGGCCGTTGGCGTGGAGAATGGTTTCCGGATCCTCGAAGACGGCGACATGGCCCTTCCAGAACACCAAGTCGCCGCGGCGAATTTCGGAACGGTCGATCGGTTGGCCGAGGCCGGCGGCCTGCATGTCGGTATCGCGCGGCGCCTTTCTGCCGGTCATCAGCATCGCCAGCTGGACGAGACCGGAGCAATCGATACCAAGGCCGGAGCGTCCGCCCCAGAGATAGGGTGTCTCCAGGAAACGGGCTGCGATCTCGACGTAATCGGCGCCGTCGAGCCCGCCGATCGGCTGGACGTGTTTGGCGAAGATCGCGGTTCCATCCTTGAGCACGACATAGCGATTGCCGCGCGCTTCCGCCTCGCCGGCGACATGGATGCGGCTTCCCATGGACAGGATCGCCCGGTGGGGTTTGCGCAGCTCCGGTTCCGGATAGAGGAAGGTGCGCTGAACGGTGACGATATGGGTCGGCGCCATCAGGCTTTGCGAAAGCACCTCTTCAGGGAGATATCCGACATAACCGTCCGAGGCGGCTTTCACCCAGCACCAGCCGTTGGCGCGATCAAACACCGTCACATCCTCGCCGAGCAGCAGTTCGGTATCGATGCCACGCGCAGGTTCCGGTTCGGGACGCAAGCCGGCGACCGGAACGGCAATGCGGGCCGGGGCGCCTTCGACGAAGCGCAACGCCTCTACCTTGCCTTCGAGCCCCGCTTCTGCGAGATCCGGCCGATAGGCATGCAGCCGGCGGTCGAGCATCGTCATTGACATTCCTTTCAAGTGGCCTTTCAGAAGCCTCTCAGAGCGGCAGCCGGCGGGCCTGATCACGGACGAGGTCGCCGAGCTTTTCCAGGTATAGCGCGCCGCCGACGGTGCGCTTGATGATCACGCTGCGCCGGTCGGCATCGTCGCGCACACGATCGACAAGGCCCATCTCGCCCATGGTGTCCAGGGCGCGGGTGATGACCGGCTTGGTGACCTCAAGAGTCGCGGCAAGCCCGCGCACCGTATGCGGTGGCGGCACCAGATAAATATGCAGCAGGATCGCCATCTGGCGCAACGTCAAATCGCGGTCATCGTGGCGGACCTGATCGAGCGCCACGCCATGCCAGAGCCCCAACGCCTGCGAGGCGGTCAGTTCGATCGGCACGGCCCCTCCGGAAAATCGTTACGCTAACGTTTCATTTTCCGGCAGTTGCCATGGACATGCAAGAGGCGGCAGGAATTGCCGCCCGGCAGGGTGAATAAAATTTTAACGATCGGCAGCGCGGGGCAATATGGGACCGCCCCTCAGCGGTCGTTTGCACCGTCAGCGCAGGCTCTCGCGGATATGATGGAAGAGCGCGCGGATTGCCTGTGCTTCACCGCCGCCCGGCGAATGCGGCCGCTCGGACTGCGCCCAGCCGTAAATGTCGAAATGCGCCCAGCTCTTCGTCTTGCCGACGAAACGCTTGAGGAAAAGTGCGGCGGTGATCGCTCCCGCCATGCCGCCGGCCGGCGCGTTGGTGAGATCGGCGAATTTGGCGCGGATATCCTTTTCGTAGCCGGAATAGAGCGGCAGCCGCCAGATCGGATCGTCCGTTTCCAGGCTCGCTTCGGTCAGGTCGTGGGCCAGATTGGCGTCGTCGGTGAAGAAGGGTGGGAGATCAGAACCCAGCGCAACGCGGGCAGCGCCCGTCAGCGTCGCCATGTCGATCAGGAGATCGGGCTCTTCCTCGTCGGCATAGGCAAGCGCATCGGCAAGGATCAGACGGCCTTCAGCGTCGGTATTGTCGATCTGGACGGTCAGCCCCTTGCGGCTCTTATAGATGTCACCAGGGCGGAAGGCATTGGAGGAGATCGCATTTTCGACGACCGGGACAATGACGCGCAGATCGACCTTCAGCTTGGCGTCCATGATCATCAACGCGAGCCCCATGACATTCGCCGCGCCGCCCATGTCCTTCTTCATCAGCAGCATGGAGGCGGCAGGCTTGATATCGAGGCCGCCGGTATCGAAGCAGACGCCCTTGCCGACGAGCGTCACCTTGCGATGACCCTTCTTGCCCCAGCGCAGCTCGAGAAGGCGCGGCGCATCGACGCTGGCGCGGCCGACGGTATGAACCAGCGGGAAATTCTGCTCGAGCAGATCGTCGCCCGTGATAACCGATACCTCTGCCTTGTAATGTGCAGCCAAACCACGGAACACGGTTTCGAGCTGGTTCGGCCCCATGTCATTGGTCGGCGTATTGATGAGATCGCGGGCGAGAAAGACGCCGGCGAGCTGGCGTTTGATATCGGCACTGTCGGCATCGCGGGGGATCATCAGCGTCGCCGCCGGCGTTCTTTCGGACTTGTAGCGGTCGAAACGGTAGCTGCCGAGACCAAAGCCCAAAGCCAGGCGATTTGCCGTCAGCGGAGCAGTCTCGATGTGCCAGTCGCCGGCCGGCAGCGCCCGGGCGAGCCTGCCGGTGATGTAAGGCTGCTCGGACGGATTGGTGCCGAGGCCAAAAAGCGCGCCGCCGAGATGGCCCTCGGCCGTCGGGATCAGCAGCAGCGACCCGCTTTCGGCCTTGTAGCCCGCCCTCTGCGCCCAATCGAGCGCGATCGGATCGATCGTGCCGGTCTCGATATGGGCAGGGGTGACTGCAAAGATCGGCAGCGTCGAACCGCCCTTGGTGTTGAAAGGGGTCGGTCTCTCGATGAACTGATAGGGGGCCATGATTGTCCTTCGGCGGTCGCAAGGAATCACTCCTTAACGGTCTGTTAGGGTTAACAGACTATTGCTGGAGCGAAGATTGCGTCAAACCTTTCCCTGTTCCGCTTCGAGGTCAGGCGCCGATTTCGGAATCCAGGGAACGCGTCATGCCGGCCTCGCTCACCACCACATTCACCCATCGTATCCTGCAGGGCGCTGCGGCATCGCTGATCGTCCTGGCACTTGCCGGCTGCTCGACGACCAAAGATCGGATGACGACCGGCTCGGTGCCGAAGCTCACCAAGCCGGTCGAAGAGATGGACGCCACCGAGCTGCGCTCGGCAACCGACCGGCTCGGCCAGGCCTACGAAAAGAACCCGCGCGATCCGGTCACCGGCGTCAACTATGCCAATCTGCTGCGCATGAACGGTCGTGATGCGCAGGCTCTCGCCGTCATGCAGCAGGTGGCGATCAGCAATCCTGCCGACCGCAACGTGCTCGCCGCCTACGGCAAGGCGCAGGCGGCGGCCGGCCAGTTCCAGCAGGCGCTCGACACGATCGGCCGCGCCCAGACACCGGATCGTCCGGATTGGAAACTGATCTCGGCCGAAGGCGCGATCCTCGACCAGATGGGCCGGGCAAGCGATGCCCGGCAGCGCTACCGCGACGCACTCGACATCCAGCCGAACGAGCCCTCGATCCTTTCCAATCTCGGCATGTCCTATGTGCTGACCGGCGATCTGCGCACCGCCGAAACCTACCTGCGTTCCGCCGCCGGCCAGCCCACCGCCGACAGCCGCGTCAGGCAGAACCTCGCGCTCGTCGTCGGCCTGCAGGGGCGTTTCCCCGAAGCCGAGCAGATCGCGCGGCGCGAACTTTCGCCGCAACAGGCCGATGCCAATGTCGCCTATCTCAGAGGCATGCTCTCGCAGCAGAATTCCTGGCAGAAGCTTGCCGCCAAGGACAAGACGCCGGGTGCGGCGGACGCCAGCAACACCAACTGACAATGGGTTTTAGCGGGCGCGCAGGCCCGAAAAAATAAGACGAAGTCCGAGGCCGCCCATGACGGCACCGGCGGCCCGGTCGATCCAGCTCTTAGCCGCGAGATAGAGCCGCCGCGGATGGCGGGCCGAAAAGGCCAGCGCCACGATCGAATACCACCCCGCTTCCACCGCAAAGACGCCGAGCGGCAGCGCAACCATCAGATCGAGCGGCACCGTCCTTGGCAGAAGTGCGGCAAAGAGGCTGGCATAGACGATGATGGTCTTCGGGTTGCTGAGCTGGGTTAGCAGCGCGGTGGTGAAGCTCAGCCTCGGCGCGCGTTGGCCATCGCCGGCGTTGGAAACCTCCAGCGGCCGCGCAGCACCTCTCCAGATATTGACGGCGATATAGATGAGATAGGCGCCGCCTGCGACCTTCAGCAGGATATAGAGCCATTCGAACTGCGACAGCAGCGCCGTCAGCCCGGCGAGCGCCAGCACGGCAAAAACGACGCCGCCGGCGCCCATGCCGAGTGCGGCCGCAAGACCGTCCCGCCGGGAGCGCGAAATGGCAATCCTGGAGACAACGACGAAGCTCGGGCCGGGGCTCATCGCGCCGACCGCCAGGGCTGCCATGATGCTGATGAAAACGCCTGCAGAAGACATACGAAAACCCTCGTTCGCGATCGAAGGTACCGCATTATCCCTCAGATCGGAACCGGTTTAGACGGCGGCGAGCCTCAGAACTTGTCTGACACCTGGATACCGGCCGGACCGAGAATGACGGCGATCAGCACGGGCAGAAAGAACAGGATCATCGGCACCGTCAGTTTCGGCGGCAGGGCCGCCGCCTTCTTTTCCGCTTCGTTCATGCGCTCGTCGCGTCCTTCCTGAGCGAGGACACGCAGCGCCTGCGCCACCGGCGTGCCGTAGCGATCGGCCTGGATCAGCGCTTGAGTGACCGAGCGCACCAGCTCGATCTGGGTGCGCGTGGCAAGATTGTCGAGCGCCACGCGACGATCCGGCAGGAAGGAGAGCTCGGCCGTGGTCAGCACCATCTCCTCGGCAAGCGGCGGCGACTGCTCGCCGAGTTCTTCCGACACACGACGCATCGCCGCCTCGATCGAGATGCCCGATTCGACGCAGATCAGCATCAGATCGAGCGCATCCGGCCAGGCACGTTTGATCGAGTGCTGACGCTTGCCCATGCGGTTCGAAATATAGATGTTCGGCGAGTAGAAGCCGAGATAGCCGATGCCGATAACGGCAAAGAGGCGGATGGGCGTGCCCCTGTCGGCGAGATTGCCGAGGCCGAAGACCCAGAAGGTGGCAAGCGCCAGGAAGAGGAAGGGCAGCAGAAAACGCGCCACGAGGAAAGTATTCAGCGCATTTTCCGAGCGAAAACCGGCAGCACGCAGCTTGTTGACGGTATTCTCGTCGACGAGCGCCTTGCGCAGGTTGAAGCGCTCGACGATCTGGCGGACCGAGCGATTGTTCTGGTTCCTGAGCGAGGCCTTTCCGGCGCCGGTTTCGGTGTTCATGCGGGCGCGTTCGCGCGCGCGAATCTGCTCGCGCTCTGTGGAAACAGCCTTCATACGCTTGTTGAGATCGCCGCGTTCGAAGAAGGGGACGGCGATCGTATAAAACGTGGCGAAGACCGCGATCGCGACGAGGAGCGCGATCAGCATGCTTGGATTGGTCAGGGTTGCGGCAAGGTCCTGCGACATGGTGCGTCCTTCCGGCTAAATGTCAAAATTGACCATGTTGCGCATGACGAAGATGCCGATCGACATCCAGATCGCCGAGACACCCATGATGAGGTGGCCGCGCGGATCGGTGAAAAGGATCATCATGTAGCTCGGCGACGTCAGATAGACGAGGGTCGCGACGATGAAGGGCAGCGCGCCGATGATGACCGCCGACGCCTTGGCTTCCATCGACAGCGCCGAGACCTTGGCCTTCATCTTGCGGCGCTCGCGTATCACCTTGGAAAGGTTGCCGATCGCTTCCGACAGATTGCCGCCGGCCTGTGACTGGATGGCGATGACGATGGCGAAGAAGCTGACTTCCTGGAGCGGCATGTGGGTCGTCATGCGGGCGCAGGCATCGGGGATGCTGAGGCCCACCTGCTGTGCCTCGATCACCCGCCGGAACTCGCTCTTGACCGGCTCGGTGCCTTCGGTGGCGATAAGACGGATCGCATCGTTGAGCGGCAGGCCTGATTTGATCGAGCGGGTGATGACGTCAAGCGCATTGGGAAGTTCGTTGAGGAACTTGTTCTGGCGGCGCTTGATCAGGAAGCCGACGATCCAGCGCGGCAGGCCGAGACCGGCGACGACGGCGATCCCGAACATCACCATCAACGATACACCGACGATGAAAGCCATGAGCAGCAGCACGCAGGCGAAGATGGCGCTGAAGAGATAGAATTTCCCGACCGTGAAAGTCAGGCCGGCCTGCACCAGGCGGGATTTCATCGTCAGGGTCTTCTTGGTTTTTTCGTGCTGGCGCTTTTCCAGATCCTTGAGATTGTCCTGCACCGATTTCCGGCGCTTCGACATTTCCTGCACCCGGTCGCGGGCAGCCTTGACCTTGACCCGGTCGCTTTCGGCCGACTTGACGCGGTCGATGCGGCTTGCCGATTTCTTGTCGGCCTCGATCCGGGAATACATCAGGGCATAGGCGACTGCCGCCGCGGAGACGGCGGCGAGGACGACGATTGCCAGCACTATCGGATCGAACCCGAACATCTCGCCTAATCCTTCGTTTTCGCTTCCATCGCGTCGAGGGCAGCGGCAAGACGCTTTTCCTCGTTGAAGTAGCGGGCGCGATCCCAGAAATGCGGCTTGCCGACGCCGGTCGACATGTGCCGGCCGATCAGGCGGCCGCCGGCATCCTCGCCTTCGATCTCGTAACGCATCAGGTCCTGGGTGATGATGACGTCACCTTCCATGCCGATCACCTCGGTGATCTGGGTGATGCGGCGCGAACCGTCGCGAAGGCGCGCCGCCTGGACGATCACATCAACCGAGCTAGAGATGATCTCGCGCACCGTCTTTGCCGGCAGGGTGAAGCCACCCATGGCGATCATCGATTCGATACGGCTCAGGCATTCGCGCGGTGTGTTGGCGTGGATGGTGCCCATCGAGCCGTCGTGACCGGTGTTCATCGCCTGCAGCAGGTCGAAAACCTCAGGTCCGCGCACTTCGCCGACGATGATGCGCTCGGGGCGCATACGCAGGCAGTTCTTGACGAGATCGCGCATGGTAATCTCGCCTTCGCCTTCGATATTCGGCGGGCGTGTTTCCAAACGCACGACATGCGGCTGCTGCAGCTGCAGTTCTGCCGTATCCTCGCAGGTGATGACGCGTTCGTCCCTGTCGATATAGTTTGTGAGGCAGTTCAGCAGCGTCGTCTTGCCCGAGCCGGTGCCGCCCGAAATGACAACGTTGCAGCGCACGCGGCCGATGATCTGCAGCACGGTCGCACCCTCAGCCGTGATCGCACCGAAACGAACGAGCTGATCGAGCGTCAGCTTGTCCTTCTTAAATTTGCGGATGGTGAGCGCCGGTCCGTCGATCGACAGAGGCGGCGCGATGACGTTGACGCGCGAGCCATCCGGCAGACGGGCGTCGCAGATCGGGCTCGATTCGTCGACGCGGCGGCCGACCTGGCTGACGATGCGCTGGCAGATCGAGAGAAGCTGCGCATTGTCGCGAAAGCGGATCTCCGATTCGATCGTCTTGCCGCCGACTTCGATGAAAGTCTGGCCGGCGCCGTTGACCATGATGTCGGCGATATCGTCACGCGCCAGCAACGGCTCCAGTGGACCGTAACCGAGGACGTCGTTGCAGATATCCTCGAGCAGTTCTTCCTGCTCGGAGATCGACATCGCAAAGTTCTTGATGGTGATGATGTCGTTGACGATGTCACGGATTTCCTCGCGCGCGCTTTCGCCGTCGAGCTTGGAAAGCTGGGAGAGATCGATCGTATCGATCAGCGCGGAAAAGACCTGCGCCTTGGTGTCGTAATATTCATCGGTGCGAACAGGGCGCTTGCGCTGCGGCGTCTGCATCGGCGGCGGTGTCACCTGCTGGCGTGCGGGCTCGCGCGACGGTTCGACCAGAACGGAGGGAGAAGAGGCCGCAGGGGCGGCAGCCGGAGCCGGCGGCGGGGGAGCAATCGTCCCTCCGACCTTTCCGGAACCTTCATTTCCGCGTTTTCCAAACATGCCGCTTAATCCAATCTGCTTGTTCTGCTTGCTACTTACGCTTCAGGAGGCCCAGCAGGCCGCCCTTCTTCGCCTTCCTGATCGCGACACGGCCGGTGACGATGTGCGATATCTGCGAAAAGGTCTCCGCCGTCGGCGATTTCGGGTCGACTTCCGAGATCATCCGGCCGCTATTGGCGGCGTTGCCGAAAAGATTGATGTCGAAGGGGATGATCGCGATCGGATCAATCTCAAGCGGCTCACAAAAATCCGAGGGTGAAATCTCCGGGCGCTTCGGCATGCCGACCTGATTGAGGACGAGATGCGGCGGCTTGTCGTTCGGCCGCATCTTGCGCAACGCATCCAGCATGTTTTTGGCATTGCGCAGGTTGGCGAGATCGGGAACGGCGGTGATGACCACTTCGTCGACGCTCGACAGCACCGAGCGTGTCCATTCCGACCATGCATGGGGAACATCGAGCACAGTCACGGGCGCGCTGCGCTGCAGGACATCGAGCACCGGCTGGAAAGCCTGGCCATCGAAATCATAGGCGCGGTCGAGCAGCGAAGGTGCCGCAAGCAGGGAAAGATGCGCGGAGCATTTCGTCAGCAGGCGGTCGAGGAAGACCTCGTCGAGACGATCGGGCGCAAAGACCGCTTCGGCGATGCCGAGCGCCGGGTCCTGATCGAAGTCGATGTTCGCCGTGCCATAGGGCAGGTCGAGATCGGCCAGGATCGTCTCGGTGGAGAAGAGATTGGAAATGCCGAAGGCGCAATTATGCGCGATGGTCGAAGCGCCGGTGCCGCCCTTCGAGCCGATAAAGGCGATGCTGCGGCCGAGCGGCTCGGCTTCGGGATCGACGAAGATCGAGGCCATCGACGCCAGGATATCGGGCATCGCGACGGGCTGGACCATATATTCGGAAATACCGTTGCGGATGAGTTCGCGATAGAGCCCGATATCATTGTAATAGCCGACGATCACGACCTTGGTCGTCGGATCGCAGACGGCGGCGAGCGGCGCCAGTTCGCCGAGCAGGCTCCCGGAATTAGCCTTGGTCTCCAGGATGATCAGGTTCGGCGTCGGGGCGCCTGAGAACATATTGGCGGCAGCGGCGATGCCGCCGCTGGTGATGCGCATGCTGACCTTCGCCATACGCCGGTCATTGGCGCAGCGTTCCATGACCTGCTGCAGCGCTTCGCTCTCGCAAAAAGCATGCACGGAAATGCGCGGCAGCGGCCGCATATTTTCCAGATCCGCCATGCGCACCGCCTCCTCGGCGTGGCGAAGCTCGCTCGGATTTTTGATTTCGTATTCGATCGCGCTCATCGTCCCGTCCCGTCTCAGAAGCTGCTGTCGCTGCCGGCGACCTCTTCGATCGTCGATGTCGTCGTGCGATATTCCTGAATCGCATTGTTGCGCCGCTGCGCGTCGATCGGCGTCATGCCGCGAGGCGCCACCAGATCTTCCGGATTGGCGATCTGGGCGGCGAGGTTGTTCTGCGAGGCGCAGCCGAAATTATAGTAATTCTGGTTGGTGAAATCGTTCGAGATGTCCTTCGGCCACTGGCCGCATTGGGTGGTGATCGCGGTGGTGCCGGTAAAGCTCAGCCGGATCGGCGCCGCATCGCCGGGGCCGACCGCGGCATAGGAGGTGTTGACGATTTTCGAGCTTGCGATTCCCCTCGAAGCCAGCTCGGCCCGGACCTGATTGCGCAGCTGATAGGCCGCCGCCGAATTCGGCGAACCTTGCGGCGACAGCACGTAAACCGGACCCGAGGCGCGGGCGATGTAGTTTGCGGCAAAACCGCGGATGAGGTCACGCTGGGCAATGGTCAGGCGGCGATCGGTGGAAGCGACGGGTATATCGACCGTCTGCTCCGCTTCGGTCACAATGATCGGGTGGCGGGCGCGATAGTCGTCGGGAATGCCGCCTGTTGTCAGCTGGTCGTGCGGACCGGCGCATCCAGAAAGGATCACCGCCGAAACGCCGGCCGCGGCCAGCAGCGCCTTCGAGATTCCGAGGCGGGGTGTCGTCGAATTGATATGGGTCATCGCCTGATCTCTGTTCTCTTCCATTGCTGCCGTTCCTGCCCCGCTCATTTGTAGATGAACCCGATCGAGCCATGGAACTGCGCATCGGCCACGGGCGCCTCGCGGCGGCCATAGACCTTGTTGACACGGTTGAGGAAGAAGGTTGCACCGTCGTTTTCGGGGCTGAAATTATCGTCAGGCCGATTGAGCTGATTGCGCGCCACCGGACGCACCAGATAGGGCGTCGCGATGATGACGAGCTCGGTTTCCTGACGCTCGAAACCCTTCTGGCGGAAGAGCGTGCCGAGCAGCGGGATTTTGGAAACACCGGGTGTGCCGCCCATCGTCTGCGAGACGTTGTCGCGGATCAGGCCGGCCAGCGCGATCGAGCCGCCCGAGGGCAGTTCCACCGAGGTTTCCGCCGAACGGCGCTGATATGTGGCGTTGCCGCTGCCGGCGACCGGTTCGGAGACATTGGTCTTGATCTCAAGGCTGATGCGTCCCGATGAGAGCACGACTGGCTTGAAGGCGAGGTTGATACCGTAGTTGAACGGCACGACGGTGACGTTGCCGTCGCTGTCGGTCGTCGAATACAGCTGTTGGCCGCCGGAATTGAAGGTCGCGGCCTGGCCCGATATCGCCGTCAGCGTCGGCTCGGCAAGCGTCTTGACGACCTTGGCCTGCTCCAGCGCGTTGAGGTAGGTGGAAATGTCGTATTTTCCAATCGAGCTCTTGAAGAGCGCCGCTAGGCCGCCGCCAACGACGGATGTGGCGCTGTCGGCGCTGGGGCTACCGAGCTGGGCGACCGTCATGCCTGAGGAATTGGAAACCAGATTGTCGAAGCCGAGTTGCTTCAGCACCTCGCGGCGGACCTCGGCGATCGTCACCTTGAGGGTGACCTGGTCTTCGCCTTCGATCTGCAGCAGGTTGACGACCTGCGAGGATTGACGGCCTTCGGCAAAGAGCGCCACCGAACTGTCGCCGCCGGTGCCGGATGCCGTCTCGGTTCTGGTCGTCGCTTCGCCGCCCTTCAGGAAGACCTGCGCCAGATCGGCGGCCTGCGTGGCATCCTGTGGTGTGCGCACGGTGCCGGTCAGCACAATGTTGTCGGAGACGATTTCGACGTTGATGTTGGAATCTGGAATGAAGCGGCGGAGATTGACTTCGAGGCCGGACACGTCGCGCTCGATCTCGATGTCGAGATTCACGATCTCCTGCCCGCCGGCGCCGAAAACGAAAATATTCGTCTGGCCGACCTTCTTGCCGAACAAATAGATGCGCCGCGAGGTGCGGGTGACGGCATCGGCCATGGTCGGATCGGATACGAGGATATCATGCGCATCTTCGGGCAGATCGACGACGACGGCCTTGTTCAGCCCGAGCTTCAGCCGGCGGTGGGCATCGCGGCCAGTCTGCGAGATGCGGACCAGGTTTTCGGACTCGGCACGCGCCTCGCCTGAGCCTAGGAGCGGCGCGAAAGAGGCCGGCGCAATACCGGAGACGCCGACTGCCAGCGAGAGGCAACCTGTCAGGAGAATCCCGGCGCGCCGCTTTGAATTGCCCATTTGCACGTCCTCTTACTCCGCCTTCGGCGCTGCGCCGGCATCGGTAACGATGGCGCCCGATTTGATGACCTGGATGATCGCACTGCCGTTGTCGCCGCTCAGCAGATAGTCGGCGGCGCTGGTATCCTGCTCCTGCGCATCGGCGACCGAACGCAGCGCCAACGACAGCCGGTCCGCCATCTGCTGGGCGACGGCGAGAACCTTCGTCTGATCCGGCGTGAGCTCGAGCGTCGCAGTCGTTCCCACAACTGATTTCGAGCCGTCGTCCTTTTCCTGAATCTGCTGGTCGATGGCGAGGACACGGACATTGCTCAGCACGGTTTCGGTGATGAGCTTGTTGGCCTCGGTGCCCTTCCGAACCATGATGACGTCGACGCGATCGTTCGGCAGGATGAAACCACCGGCGCCCGTCGCCACCGATATCTCAGTCGCGACAGCGCGTTTGCCGGCCGGCAGCAGCGAGGAAAGGATGCGGCTATTGGAATCGGCGACCTTTTCCGGCCGGATCGGTTCGCCTTCGAAGATCGGCAGGCGCACGACGGCACCCTGCAGATCCTTGATCGCGTCCGGCTTGTCGGCTTCGGTGATCAGGCCCGGGACAACACCGCCCTGCGGCCAGGGCATCCAATGCACCGACTTCTCGTCCAGCCTTTCGCCGACCGCCAGATTGGCGTTGGAGACGAGGATGTTGACGGTCGGTTCCTTCTCGATGACCGACTGAACCTGGGTGACGACACCGCCACTGCCCGCCATTTGCATCGCCAGGAAGCCGGCGAGGCCGGCTGCCACCAGGGCGACAGCTAGGATTATAAGGCGGGCCGGTTTCATCGATCATTCCTCAGGGCACGATATGTTCGCCCCGCAGAATGCTCAGCAATTGGTATAATTATGGTTAATGGAACGCTTACATTTTAAGTTAACGGGCATTTAAAATGCCGTTATTTCAGGCTTTCCAGCGCGGCGAGGAAGACCGGCGAGGAAGGGAAGGCCATGAAGCCGCCGATCGCGATGGCGATGCCATAGGGGATCTTCTTGGCGAGCAGGACCGAATTCGGCACCGGCAGGCCGATGGCGAGGATCGTGTTCGATTGCGCTCTCACCAGCAGGATCAGCAAGGTGATCAAGCCACCGATGATAGCAACATCGGTCATCAGGAAAAGAAGGGATTCGTTCAAGCCGAACCAGAGCGCGGTGGCGCTCAACAGCTTGGCGTCGCCGCCGCCCATCACATTGAAGGCAAAAAGAGCGAAGCAGGCGGTAAAGACAATGGCGCCAGCGGCAAGATGCATGCCGATCGCTTGCAAGCCAAGGCCGGACAGCGGCGCGAGGACGAAAAAGGAGGCGATGAGGATCAGGGAAACGCGGTTCGGAATCGTCATGGTGAACAGATCCGAGAAGGCCGCCATGGCCAGGCAGAGTGGCAGTATCACGAAGACTGCAGCTGCGATCATGCGTATACCCGATCCCGACTTGATGCGAAAAGGCTCACGGCCGTTCAGCCTGTGAGCCCGCTCGATATATCGGCCAAAGTGAATTTGGCCGGCATTATTCGACGCCGCTGAGAACGCTTATCTTACTTGGCCGCAGTGGCCGCGCTGCTCATCTTGCCGCTCAAGTTGGTGAACGTATTGCCGATATTGTTGCCGAGCGCCGTTGCGCCGGTGATGAGCGCTACGGAAATGAGAGCGGCGATCAGGCCGTATTCGATGGCGGTCGCGCCGGATTCGTCCTTCAGAAAACGGCTAAAAAGCTTGGTCATGGTAACTCCTAACTCCAGTTGATGTTCAGCACGTCCGCCAACTGTTGCCGTTGATCGGATGACTGCAACCTAGCGAATGGGCGTTTCCATCGACTTAAGGAAAAGAGTTAACGAGATGTGAACGGGACAACATGCCTTTGTAGAGTAAGTATTTTCTTACAGGCTTACCTCAATATTTAACAATATTCCCGCTATATCGGCTGCATTCATCCGCAAATAGCACACACTCGACTTCCAACCACCGCGTGCGCCTCCAGAGGCCGTGTCAAATCGGATCATTCCGCCTCATTCCGGAACAAGACGACTGGCTTAAGGCTTCGTTCACCATTTTTTTCCATTCTATGCGGATATTGCGCTGTGATCGTGAAAGAGGACCAAATGTCATCGAGCGGCAAAACCATTTTCTTTGCCGGCATGATCGCCGTTTTCGGTGTTTCGGGAATTTCCGCGGCCGCAGACGATGACATGCTGCGCGTCTATATGGATCACGCGCGCGTATTGAAGCTCGACCGCCCCGTCAGCAAGGTCATCGTCGGCAACGCCAAGGTCGCCGATGCGACCGTCGCCGACGCCAAGACGATCGTGCTGACAGGACGCAGCTTCGGCACCACCAATCTGGTGCTGCTCGATGCCGATGGCAATGCCATCCTCGACGAGCGTATTCTGGTGTCGATCGATGAGGGCAATACGGTGCGCGTTTACCGGCAGACCGAACGCTCCGTGCTGTCCTGCACGCCGAACTGCGAGCAGCATGCCCAGCAGGCGGCGACCGGCACCACCTCCCCCTGATCGGCTTCCCGCACTTCTTCGGCCATTCGTTAAAATCGTCGCGTCAGACTGAAACGGAAAATCAACGAACGGACCCTAGTGTGGCGGACAGAGAATATCGCTCGGGTCCAGGCAATGACGGCAATTGATCAGAAGACGGATAAGGCGCATCCTCCGGCGCCGTTCCGATTCTTGCGGTTTCGCGCTCTCGCCCGCTCGCGCGAGGGTGCTGCGGCGATCGAATTCGCCTTGCTTGCCATTCCCTATTTCCTGGTGATTTTCGCCATCCTCGAAACCTTTGTCGCCTTTGCTGCCGAGGAGCTCGTCTCCAACGCCGTCGATACGATGAGCCGCAAGATGCGAACCGGGCAGATCACCTATAATCTCGGCCGCACGACCGATATGAACCAGACGCAGTTCCGTCAGGCTTTCTGCGATGAGATCTCGATCCTGATCCGCTGCTCGACCAGCGAAGCGGCTACGCCGAGCAAGCTCTACGTGGATGTGCAGACGTTCGGCACCTTCTCGGCCATTCCGACGACGATTCCCAAGCTTTCCACCGACAAATATGCCGACATCAACACGGCGGCCTTCAAATATACGCCGGGCGGCGCCGGCACCATCAACATGGTCCGCGCCTACTACCGCTGGGAAATCATCACGGATCTGGTCCGGCCTTATATCACGACGATACGGCCCTCCGACGGTTCGATGCCGAGGGATTATCTGATCATTGCAACCGCGGCCTTCCAGAACGAGCAGTATCCATAATGGCGCTTCGCAACCCGTTCACCAGGCTGGCATTGACGGCGCGGCGGCTGGCCCGAGACCGCAAGGGTGCCGGAGCGATCGAATTCGCGATCCTCTTTCCCGTGCTCGTCATGCTCTATATCGGCGCTTTCGAGATCACCATCGGCCTCAGCGTCAGCAAGCGGGTGACACGCGCCGCAGGCTCGGTGGCCGACCTCGTTACCCAGCAGCAATCCGTCACGAAGAGCGCGCTCGCGCAGATGCCGTCGGTCGCAAACTCGATCTTCGTGCCCTACAACACGACGTCGCTTACATTGAAGATCACCGGGATCACCATCGATGCCGGCGCCAATGCGAAAGTGCTCTGGTCCTGGGCGCAGGATGGGACGGTGCCCTATGCCAAGAACACCGCCGTGAGCGACGTGCCGGCCGATATGAAGACGGCGAACAGCTTCCTGGTTCGCACCGAGCTCAGCATCCCCTATACGATGTTCCTGTTTGCGCCGAACTTCATGCCGGACGGCATGCGCACGATCACCATCAGCCGCAGCTATTTCTACCGCCAGCGGCAAGGCGACTCGATCCCCTGCGGCGACTGCTGACGCCGCTTTTGCCTCCTCCCGAATTTGCCAAGCCGGCCGCAGCATTATATGCCTGAACCTCTGCCGCCTCCGACGTCCCTGAGGCCGGCGATCGGCTCTCTCGGGTGTAAAATGGCGCGTGCCTTTCTTTTCGTTCTGGATTCTTTCGGCGTCGGCGGCGCGCCGGATGCGGCCGCCTATGGCGACGAGGGCGCCGATACGCTCGGCCATATCGCCGAGTTCTGCGCGGCCGGCGCGGGAGACCGTGCCGGATTGCGCAGCGGGCCGCTTTGCCTGCCCAATATGTCCGAACTCGGGCTGATCCAGATCGCCCGATCCGCCTCCGGCCGGTTTCCGGCGGGCATGCCGATCCCGGAGAAGGTCTACGGCATTTACGGCGCAGCCAGCGAAATCTCCCGCGGCAAGGATACGCCGTCAGGTCATTGGGAAATCGCAGGAACACCCGTCAGTTTCGATTGGGGTTATTTCCCGATGGAGGGCGACGCCTTTCCCGAGGAACTCATCGAGGCGCTCTGCAAGGAGACAGGCGTGCCGGGCATTCTCGGCAACTGCCATGCCTCTGGAACGGAGATCATTGCACGCCTCGGCGAAGAGCATATCCGCACCGGCAAGCCGATCTGCTACACCTCCTCGGATTCGGTCTTCCAGGTGGCGGCGCATGAGCTGCATTTCGGCCTCGATCGTCTGCTCACCTTCTGCCAGGCAGCCCGCGGATTGCTCGATCCTTACAATATCGGCCGCGTCATCGCCCGGCCCTTCGCCGGTCATTCCAGCTCTACCTTCCAGCGCACCGGAAACCGGCGCGACTTCTCCGTGCTGCCACCGGAGCCGACGCTGCTCGACCGGCTGATCGAACACGGCCGGCACGTGCACGCTGTGGGAAAGATCGGCGACATCTTCGCGCATCAAGGGATTTCGCGCCTCATCAAGGCGAACGGAAACGAGGCGCTGATGGATGCGTCGCTTTCCACCATCGACGAGGCCGAAGACGGCGATCTCGTTTTCACCAATTTTGTCGATTTCGACATGATTTACGGCCATCGCCGCGATGTGCCCGGTTATGCCGCGGCGCTTGAAGCCTTCGATGCACGCCTGGCCGAAGTCCATAAGAAATTGAAGCCGGGCGATCTCGTCGTGCTCACCGCCGACCACGGCTGCGATCCGACCTGGCGCGGCACGGATCATACGCGCGAGCGCGTGCCTGTCATCGCCTACGGCCCCGGCATCCGGTCGCGTTCGATCGGCGTGCGCCGCAGCTATGCCGATATCGGCGAAAGCATCGCGCGCCATCTCGGCATTCCGGCCGGACCGCATGGAAGGAGCTTTCTGTGACATCGCATTTGAAGAAGGTCGAGCTGCACTGCCATCTTGAGGGTGCGGCACCTCCTGAACTGACCGAAGCGCAGGCGCGCAAATACGGCGTCGATATCAGCGGCGAGCTTCGCGGCGGAGCCTATGTCTGGCATGATTTCGCAAGTTTCCTCGAATGTTACGACAAGGTTTCCGAGGTCTACAGGACCGGGGAGGACTATGCGCTTCTGACCGAGACCTACCTCGACGAACTCGCCGGCATCGATACGATCTACAGTGAACTGATCGTTTCGCCCGACCATGGCAAACGCATCGGGCTCGGCGCCGACGCCTATATCTCAGGCATCTGCGAAGGCATTCGGCGAGCCAGGGAAAAGAGCGGCATCGAGGCCCGCCTGATCGTCACCGGCGAGCGGCATTTCGGTCCGGAGAGTGTGATCGGTGCGGCCGAATACGCGGCAAAGGCCGGCAATCCCTTGATTACCGGCTTCAACCTTGCCGGCGAGGAGCGCATGGGACGCGTCGCCGACTATAGCAGGGCCTTCGATATCGCCCGCGATGCCGGATTGGGGCTCACCATCCATGCCGGCGAGGTCTGCGGCGCCTTCAGCGTCGCCGATGCGCTCGATGCGGTGCGCCCCTCGCGCATCGGCCATGGCGTGCGCGCCATCGAGGATCTCGATCTGGTGAAGCGGCTAGCCGATCTCGGTACCGTGCTTGAAATCTGCCCGGGCTCCAATATCGCGCTCGGGGTCTTTCCCAATTTCGCGTCCCATCCGCTGCGCCGGCTGCAGGAGGCCGGGGTGCGGGTGACGATCAGCTCGGACGATCCGCCTTTCTTTCATACCTCGCTTGCGCGGGAATACGAACTGGCCGCCGAGGCTTTCGGCTTCAGCGATGCAGAGATCAATGCCATGACGCGAACCGCGATCGACGCGGCCTTCGTCGACGAAGACACACGCAAGGTCCTGCTCGCCCGGCTTTGACGGCCAAATGTTGAGCGCGGCTGGGGAAGATCGGTGCAAATTTGCCGCCACTCTTGCGGTCGGGCCGATTTCCGTGAAAGAAACATTCGACAGCAAGAATGAAAGGCTTCCCCATGGACGGCGTCACGGTCATCGATCATCCGCTGGTGCAGCACAAGCTCACCATCATGCGGCGCAAGGAAACATCGACGGGCAGTTTCCGTCGGTTGCTGCGCGAAATCTCGACGCTGCTCTGTTACGAAGTGACCCGCGATCTCGAACTGACGATGGCAACGATCGAGACGCCGCTGCAGACGATGGAATCGCCGATCCTCGAAGGCAAGAAGCTGGTCTTCGCCTCGATCCTGCGCGCCGGCAACGGGCTGCTCGAAGGCATGCTCGATCTCGTGCCTTCCGCCCGCGTCTCGCATATCGGCGTCTACCGCGACCACGAGACGCTGCAGCCGGTCGAATATTACTTCAAGGCGCCTGAAGATGTGGCCGAGCGGCTGATCATCGTCGTCGACCCGATGCTGGCAACCGGCAATTCCTCGATCGCGGCGATCGACAAGCTCAAGGAACGTGGCGCCCACAATATCCGCTTCCTCTGCCTGCTTGCCGCCCCGGAAGGCATCCAGAACTTCCGCGCCGCCCATCCCGATGTTCCGGTGTTCACCGCCTCGATCGACAGCCATCTCAACGAGAAGGGCTATATCATGCCCGGTCTCGGCGATGCCGGCGACCGCATGTACGGCACCAAATAACTTCAGCCTTCTTTTACCAAATCGAAAGACTTTATGGCCCGGACGGTTCATTCCGGGCCTTTTCGTTGTCGGTATTAGCAACTTGTCAGCACTTGAGGTCTAGCAATCTCGAAGCATGAGGCCCCGCATGAAGCGGGGTTTATACAGGAAGGATTTCTGTTTCATGCTCGTGCGTACCGTCATATTCGCCAGCATCGCCGCGGTGCTGGCCACACAGGCACCTTCCTTCTTCGGAAGCACCGGCCAGCAGCCTGCCGACGCTCTCTCCGCCAATTACATCTCAACCGAAAGCGACAAGCCCGCCGTACCCGCGCCGGTTTCCGCCGGCAACACTATCCGCCTGCAGGCGGATGCGCAGGGCCACTATACTGGAAGCTTCAAGATCAACGGCAAGCCGGTGCAGGGCCTGATCGACACCGGCGCGACTTATGTGGCGCTCAACGAGACGCTCGCCCGCCGCCTCGGTTACACGGCCAACCAGCTCGATTTCCGCTACGGGGTCAACACCGCCAACGGCCAGACGAAGGCGGCGCATGTGATGCTCGACCGGGTCGAAATCGGCGATATTCGCGTGCGCAATGTCGAAGCCTTCGTGCTCAAGGACGATGCGCTGACGACGGCGCTGGTCGGCATGAGCTTCCTGCAGAAGCTCGCCTCCTATTCCGTCGCCGATGGTTCGCTCAGCCTCAAGCAGTAAACCGCGTCAGATCCGGGTCGAAATCACCGGCGTCAGCTCCGGCTTTTCCTCGGTGATGCGGTAGTGCGCGGCAAGTGCGGCCGCTGCCCTTTGCGCCGCAGCGCCGTCGGCGGCATGAACCAGCGCGATCGGCTCGCCCGCGCTGACGCGGGTGCCGAGCGGCAGGAGTTCGGAGAAGCCGACGCGATGGTCGATCCGGTCGGACGGATGGCGTCTTCCGCCGCCGAGATCGATGACGCTGAGGCCGATACCGCGCGCGTCGCAGGCGGCAAGCCAGCCGGACCGGGCGGCTGGGACAGGCTTTTCCACCGGCGCCCTGGCGAGGTACCTGTCCGGGTTTTCGATGAGATCGGCCGGACCGCCGAGCATGGATACCATGCGCGCGAAGATCTCAGCCGCCCTCCCCGATGACAGCGCCCGACGCGCCATCCCCTCGCCTTCATCAGAAGACGCGGCAATGCCCGATGTCACCAGCATCTCGGCGGCGAAGGCAAGAACGACGGCCTCAAGCCGCGTGTCAGCCTTCCCACCGGCCAGGAAATCCAGGCAATTGCGCATTTCAACGGCGTTGCCGGCGGCATCGGCGAGCGGCTGGTTCATGTCGGTGATCAGCGCCGAGGTCGTGACCCCCGCACCATTGGCCACCTCGACCAGCGACTGCGCCAGGATCTCCGCCTGGGCGCGATCGGCCATGAAGGCGCCGTTGCCAACCTTGACGTCGAGCACCAGGGTCTGAAGCCCGGCCGCCAGTTTCTTCGACAGGATGGAGGCGGTGATGAGCGGAATGGAATCGACGGTGGCGGTGACATCGCGCACGGCATAGAGCCTGCCATCGGCGGGCGCCAGGGCGCCGGTCTGGCCGATAATGGCACATCCCGCCTGCTTCACGACCTCGTGGAACAGGCTGGCGTCCGGGGTGATCATATAGCCGGGAATGGATTCGAGCTTGTCGAGGGTGCCGCCGGTATGACCGAGACCGCGCCCCGATATCATCGGAACGGCGAGGCCGCAGGCGGCGGCGATCGGCGCCAGCATCAGCGAAACATTGTCGCCGACGCCGCCGGTCGAATGTTTGTCGGCGATCGGGCGGTCGATATCCGCCCATTGCAGCCGATCGCCGGAATCGGCCATCGCCAGCGTCAAGGCAACGATTTCCTCACGCGACATGCCCTTGAACCAGACGGCCATGGCAAATGCGCCGATCTGGCCTTCCGACAGGTGACCGGCCGCAAGGGCCGCAATGAAGGACCGGATATCGGCGGGGTCGAGCTCGTCGCCGTCGCGTTTGCGCCGGATGATCTCCTGCGGGATCATTTCAATAGCTCGACGCCGCGGCAGGTGCAGACTGTGTTCCGCTCAGAACCGCCAGGATATCGTCGAGCAGGCCTGAGGCGCCGAAGCGGAAGGTCGACGGCATCGCCCAGTCGGGCGCCATGATGGTTTCGGCCAGGCTCAGGTAGAGCGCCGCATCGGCCACCGAGCCGATACCGCCGGCCGGCTTGAACCCGACCTTGCGGCCGCTCTCGCGAATGGCGCGGATCATGATGTCGGCGGCTTCGAGCGTCGCATTGACGGCGACCTTGCCGGTGGAGGTCTTGATGAAATCGGCGCCGGCTTCGATGGCAAGTTCGGAGGCACGGCGAATCAATGCCGCATCCTTCAACTCGCCGGTTTCGATGATGACTTTCAGCAGGACAGGACCGGTGCATTCGGCGCGCACCGCCTTGACCATGTCGGTCACCGCCTTCTCATTGCCAGATATGAGCTTGTGGTAGGGGATGACCAGATCGATCTCGTCGGCGCCGTCGGCAATCGCCTCACGGGTTTCGGCGGCGACGTCGGCAACTTCCATATCACCGGAGGGGAAATTGACGACGGTGGCGATCCGCACGGCATGGCCGGTGCCGAGGATATTGCGGGCCTGGGCGACGAAGCGCGGCCAGATGCAGATGGCGGCGCTGTTGCCATAGGGCGTCTGTGCGCGGGCGCAGAGCGTGTCGATCTGCGCCTCCGTGCAATCGTCCTTGAGATTGGTCAGATCGAGAAGGGAAAGGGCGACCGCCGCCGTTTCCCGGATGGAATGGCTATTCATCTTTACTTCCTCTGGAGCATGATGCCGAAAAGTGTGAGCGGTTTTCTCATGACATCATGCTCTAACTATATAATTTAGAACAGGATTCAGATTTTAGGCCGGCCCGGCCTAAAATCATCCTGTTCTGGCCGCAATCATGTCTTTCACTATGGCGGCGAGACGGGCGCCGCCGATGGGCGCCATGTCCTTGGTTTCTTCATGGCTGAGTTCATTGCCGGTCATGCCTGCCCCATAGTTGGTGATAACCGAAGCGGCGGCAACCCTGAGGCCGAGCATTCTTGCGATGATCACCTCGGGCACAGTCGACATGCCGACGGCATCGGCGCCGAGGATGCGTGCCATGCGGATTTCGGCCGGCGTTTCGAAGCTCGGGCCGGAGAACCACATGTACACACCTTGCGCCAGCTCGATTTTGAGCTTTGCCGCTGCCTTCTGCATCGCCGTGGCGAGGTCGGCATCGTAAGCGCTGGTCATGCCGACGAAACGATGATCGCTTTCCTCGCCGATCAGCGGGTTCATGCCGGAATAGTTGATGTGGTCGGTGATCTGCATCACCGAACCGGGCGGCATGTCGTCGCGCAGCGATCCGGCCGAATTGGTCAGGATCAGCGTCTCGACGCCGAGCGCCTTCAGCACCTCGATCGGCAGGCGCATAGCATTGGCATCGCCCTTCTCGTAATAATGTACGCGGCCGGAGAGCATGACGACGGGCTCGCCGCCGAGACGGCCGCCGACGACCTCGCCCGCATGGCCGGAAACGGCGCTGACGGGAAAGCCCGGCAGGTCGCGATAGGGAATGCGGACGGCGCCTTCCAGCTGCCCAACCAGCGAACCGAGACCGGAGCCGAGCACGATGCCATGGCGCGGCTTGATGGCGCCGAGCAATGCGGCGAGCAGATCGACTGTCGCCTTCATCCGAGTTCGGTCTCGAAGCTGAAGGGAAGGAGCTCTTCCATTGTCATGGTCTTCTGCACGCCGGCCTCATCGCACAGATAGATCTTCGTGTCCTTGGAAGCGAATTCGGAGATCTTCTGGCGGCAGCCGCCGCAGGGCGGGCAGAGCGGCAACTTTTCGGCGATCACAGCCATTTCGACGATCTTCCTGGCGCCACCCATGATCATGGCGCTGATCGCCGTCGGCTCGGCGCACCATCCTTGCGGAAAGGAGAGGTTTTCGATGTTGGCGCCGGCATAGACCTTGCCGTCCTCGGCGCGGATCGCCGCGCCGACGGGGAATTTCGAATAGGGTGCATGGGCAAAGGCCATGGCGCCGCGGGCGGCTTCGAACAGATCGTGAGACATGATCAACGTTCCTTCGTATAGGGCACACCGCCGGCCTTCGGCGGGATCGCCACGCCGATGAAGCCGGCAAGCAGGACACAGGTGAGGATATAGGGCAGCGCCTGGAAGACCTGAACCGGCACCTCGCCGATCAGCGGCACCTGCTTGCCCTGCATGAAATTGGCCAGTGCGTCGAGGAAGCCGAAGAGCAGGCAGGCAAACATCACAGGCACCGGCCTCCACTTGGCGAAGACGAGGGCGGCAAGCGCGATATAGCCCTTGCCGGCCGACATGTCCTTGATGAAGGCGGCGGACTGGGCAATCGCCAGATAAGTGCCGGCAAAGCCGCAGAGAATGCCGGCGCACATGACAGCGCGATAGCGCAGCCAGGCGACCGAGATGCCAGCCGTATCGACCGCGCCTGGATTTTCGCCGACGGCGCGCATCCGCAGGCCGAAGCGCGTGCGGTACAGCACCCACCAGGAAAACGGCACGGCAAGAAAGGCAAGGTAAGTCAGGATATTGTTGCCTGATATGACGTTGGCGTAGAGCGGGCCGAGGATCGGTATGTCGCGGGCGGCATCGGCACCCGGCAGGATGATCGGCGCGAAACGCGACTCCGGCGACAGCTGCGGCGTGCGCCCGCCCTGGCCGAACCAGGCCTGGCCGAGCACGATGGTGATGCCGGCGATGAAGAAGTTGATGGCCACACCAGAGACGATCTGGTTGCCACGGTTGGTGATCGAGGCAAAGCCGTGCACCAGGCTGAGCGCCACGGAGCAGACGATGCCGGCGCCGAGACCCAGCCAGGCCGAATCGGTGAGATAGGCGATGCAGGCGGCAGCAAAGGCCGAGCCCAGCATCTTGCCTTCGAGGCCGATATCGAAGATGCCGGCGCGTTCCGAAAACAGGCCGGCGAGAGCGGTAAAAATCAGCGGGATCGACAAGCGGATCGTTGAGCTCAGAACGCTGATGAAGATGTCATAATAATCCATCGTCCGCTCCTCAGGCCCGCTTGAACTGTTGATAGAGGTGCACCATCGCCGGCCGGAACATATATTCCAGTGCGCCGGCGAACAGGATCACCAGACCCTGGATGACCAGGATCATCTCGCGGGTGATGTTCGGCATTTCGAAGGAGATCCAGTCGCCGCCCTGATAAAGGATGCCGAACAGGATCGCCGCGAAAATGATGCCGAGCGGATGATTGCGGCCCATCAGCGAGACCGCGATACCAACAAAGCCGGCGCCGCCGACGAACTCCACCTGCAGGCGGGCGGAAGAGCCCATAACCGGGTTCAACGCCATCATGCCGGCGAGCGCGCCGGAAAGCAGCATGGCGATGATGACGATCCGCGCATAGGGGATGCCGGCATAGGCTGCCGCCGTCGAGCTGACGCCCAGCGTACGCATTTCGAAGCCGAGCTTGGTGCGCCAGATCAGGATCCAGACGAACCAAGCGGCGAAAAGGGCGATGATGAAGGAGACGTTGAACGGGGCGGCACCAAGTTTACTGCCGAAGATGCTCATGACCCAGCCAAGCTTGGGAAGCTGCCCGCCTTCGAGGAAGGTGCGGGTTTCCGGCGCCATCTTGCCCGGCACGATCAGCACGTGCACCAGTAGGTACACCATCAGAGCGGCGGCGATATAGTTGAACATGATCGTCGTGATGACGATATGGCTGCCGCGCTTGGCCTGTAGGAAAGCGGGGATGAAGGCCCAGGCGGCACCAAAGAGGCCGGCGCCGATGACTGCAATCGGCATCGTCACATACCATGGCACGTAATTGTCGAGCGCGAGCGCCACCAGCGCGCAGCCCAGCCCACCGACATAGGCCTGGCCTTCCGAGCCGATGTTGAACAGACCGGCATGGATCGCAACGGCCACGGAAAGACCGGTGAAGATGAAGCTCGTGGCATAGTAGAGCGTGAAGCCGATGCCTTCGCCGCTGCCCAACGCCCCCTCGATCAGCAGCGACAGCGCAGCGAGCGGGCTCTCGCCGATCAGCCAGACGACGAAGCCGGAGATCAGGAAGGCGACGACGAGGTTCAGAAGCGGGATCAGGCCATAATTGATCCAGTTTGGCAGCGGAACTGATGCAGTGCTCATAAAGGCCTCACGCGGCAATGCCGGCCATCATCAGGCCGAGGGTCTGTTCACCGGCATCGGGCGTCTTCTCGCCGACCACATGGCCGGCAAACATGACAAGGATACGGTCTGAAAGGGAGCGGATTTCATCGAGTTCGACGGAGACGAGCAGGATCGCCTTGCCGGCGTCGCGCATTTCGATGATCCGGCGGTGGATGAATTCGATGGCACCGATATCGACGCCGCGCGTCGGCTGGCCGATGATCAGCATCTTCGGGTCGCGTTCGATTTCGCGGGCAACGACGATCTTCTGCTGGTTGCCGCCGGAGAAATTCGCCGTCTTCAGCCGCGGGTTCGGCGGGCGGATGTCGTATTTTTCGATCTTCTCCATCGCATCCCTGCGGATCGATTCGAGATCGAGCAGCGGGCCTTTGCTGTAGCCCGGACGCCTGTGGTAGCCGAGCACGGAATTCTCATATTCCTCGAATTTCAAAACCAGACCCATGTGGTGGCGGTCCTCGGGAATATGGGCAAGGCCGAGATCGCGCAGGCGGGCGGGATCGGCCTTGTCGATCGTCTGGCCGTCGAGAAGGATTTCGCCGGAGGCCGGTTTGCGGATCCCGGCAATCGCCTCCAGCAATTCGGACTGGCCATTGCCGGCAACTCCGGCAATGCCGACGATCTCGCCGGCGCGCACGTCGAAGGAGACATTGTCGACCATGGTGACGCCGCGATTGTCCTTGACCGTGAGGTTGCGAACCGAGAGCACCGCGGCCCCGGGATTTGCCTCGCCCTTCTGCACGCGCAGCAGCACGCGGCGGCCGACCATCAGCTCGGCAAGCTCTTCCACCGTCGTTTCCGCCGTCTTGCGGGTTGCGACCATCTCGCCGCGGCGCATGACCGAGACCGTATCGGTGATCGCCATGATTTCGCGCAGCTTGTGGGTGATGAGGATAATCGTCTTGCCCTGGTCGCGCAGCACCTTGAGAATGCGGAAGAGGTGATCGGCTTCGGCCGGCGTCAGCACGCCGGTGGGTTCGTCGAGGATCAGGATCTCGGCGCCGCGATACATGGCTTTCAAGATTTCGACGCGTTGCTGCAGGCCGACCGGCAGCTCTTCGATCAACGCATCCGGATCGACCTCGAGGCCGTATTCCGTTTCCAGCCGCTTGAGCTCGGCGCGGGCCGATGCAACGCCTCTCGCCAGCAGCATGCCGCCTTCGGCGCCGAGCATGATATTCTCGAGCACCGTGAAATTGTCGACCAGCATGAAATGCTGGTGCACCATGCCGATGCCGGTGGCGATCGCCGCCTGGCTGTCGCGGATGGTGACGGGATTGCCGTTGACGCGGATCTCGCCACTGTCGGCATGGTAAAAACCGTAAATGATCGACATCAGCGTCGATTTGCCGGCGCCGTTTTCGCCGATGATGCCATGGATCGTCCCCTTGGCAACGGTGAGGTTGATGTCCTTGTTGGCATGGACGGCACCGAATTTCTTGTCGATGCCGACAAGCTCGATAGCGGGCTTATCTGTCACTGCAGGCTCCAAATAAGAAAAGGGCGTATGGCGAAAATCCCCTCCGCCATACGCCCGATCTCAATCGTCGATTACATCCGGGCGCGGATCACTTCGGGCAAGCGTTGTCCGAGGTATAGTCGTGAACCTTGATGGTTCCCGCGATGATATCGGCCTTGGCCTTGTCGACGGCCGCCTGCATTTCCGGCGTGATCAGCGACTTGTTGTTGTCGTCGATCGCGGCGCCAACACCATCTTCCTTGACGCCGAGCGCCTGGACGCCGCCGGTGAACTTGTCGTTCTTGGTGTCGGAATAGGCATTGTAGACAGCGAGGTCGACGCGCTTGACCATCGAGGTCAGGACGGAGCCCGGGTGCAGATGGTTCTGGTTGGAATCGACGCCGATCGACAGTTTCTTGTTGTCGGCAGCCGTCTGCAGAACGCCGAGACCGGTGGCACCGGCTGCCGCGTAAATGACATCGGCGCCCTGATCGATCTGGTTCTTGGTGAGCTCGCCGCCGCGAACCGGGTCATTCCAGGCAGCACCCGTGGTGCCGGTCATGTTCTGGAAAACTTCGACATCGGCCTTGGCAGCGCGCGCGCCCTGCTCGTAGCCGCATTCGAACTTGCGGATCAGCGGGATGTCCATGCCGCCGACGAAGCCGACCTTGCCGGTCTTGGATGCCATGCCGGCGAGAATGCCGACGAGATAGGAGCCTTCTTCTTCCTTGTAGACCACCGAGCGGACGTTCGGCTTGTCGACGACGGAGTCGACGATGATGAACTTGGTATCGGGGAATTCGGCAGCGACCTTCTCAATGGCCGAAGTCCAGGCGAAGGAAACGGCAACCACCGGGTTGAATCCGCGGCTTGCAAAGTTGCGGATGGCCTGCTCGCCCTGGGTGTCGCCGGTCGGCTCGAAGTCGCGATAGGCAATACCGGTCTCGGCCTTGAACTTCTCGGCACCGTTGTAAGCCGCCTCATTGAAGGACTTATCGAACTTCCCGCCGGTGCCGTAAACCAGCGCCGGCTTGACATCGGCAGCCAGCGCCGTCGTCGACATGGCAGCCACGGCAAGGAGAGTGAGAAGGGATTTTTTCATTGTGCAGCCCTGTTGTTGCTATTCGTTAGGGGTCCTCCCGCAAGTCCTTTCCGGACATGTCTGCGGAACCACCGACCTCCCCCCGGAGGCCTGGCTGCGCGCATCCTTGCATGGCTCACGGAAAAATTCACCAGAAATTTTTCAGGCGGTAAAGATTTGCAGCAATTGCCGAAAATCCGTTCTCCGGGGCTTATTTTTAGACATTTCCGCCGCCGAGATGCGGAATTTCCAGCCAATTCGGCAGCCCCGCCGGGGCTGGGGAAACATTGGCGGCCGATCGGAGCCGCGGCCGACCATGGCGGCAAAACCGGCCTCCTACGCGGTGAAGCGACCGGCCACCGGCGGCTTCTTATAGCCGATCATCCAGAGAAGCAGCGCGATCACCAGGAAAACGGCAAAGGCCGGCTGCAGCATCAGCCATTGGAAAATGAAGGCGTAGAAACGCGGGTGGATATAATAAGAAAGGGAGGATTGCAGCGATGTGAGGGTTGCCGGGCTCACATCCTGCCAGGCATCGGAAATCGGCGTCACCACCACTGAGGACGCCGCAACCGATTGGATTGAATCGATGGTCCCGGCAATAACGGCCGCCGCAAGCGCGACAAGGCTGGCCAGACGCAACAGGAAACGCATCAATTCCTCCGACGCTCTTTATGCCGGACAATCCCGGCCGGCCGCGCCATTTCTCCACCTTGAGAATTACATAGTCGTCGATGGGGTGAAGCACAATGGACGGGCGGAGGCGAGTTTTATCGGAAGAAGTCAAAAAACTGTTAGATTTCGGTTGATCGACAAAAATTCATCGGTATATATCGCGCCGTTCCGACGATTTGCTCCTATCCAGGCGCGAACGCCCAAGAAGGACAGGTGGCCGAGTGGTTTAAGGCGCACGCCTGGAACGCGTGTGTACGTGAAAGCGTACCGTGGGTTCGAATCCCACCCTGTCCGCCATGGTGCATTTCCGCATCGTATGTCTCCCACTGTCTGACGTCGTTTGGCAAAGACCGGCTCGCGTCGAAATGCGAGGGTCAATTTCAGCATCCAGGCGGTTCCTCCTCCGACATGTGCACCCATGCCGTCTCATGCCGGGAACGAAGCCTCACTTCTTCGCGCTGCGCCTCGCGGACGATTTCTTCCTGCCCACATACTCTCAAGGACGTTGCAGCAAGGCGCGTCCGATCGGCTTCGGATTCTCACTGCGCAACACAAGAGATGTCGTCACGGGGCCAAAACGCGCGATCGTGTCGACGATGGTTTCCAGTTCTCCCGGCGACGGAATCAGCACCTTCAGGAGGAAACAATCCTCTCCGGTGAGGCGCAGGACTTCCATGACTTGCGGCATCTCTGCAAACTGCTTCAGACAGGCCTTGATATGTTCATGCGTCGTGCGCAGGCGAAGCACAGCCATCATTCCAATTCCCAAAGCGGTGGGGTCGATCCGGGCGGAGTAGCCAACGATGATGCCGCGATCTTCCAGCCGCTTGACCCGCTCGGATGCCGCCGGCTGAGAGAGCCCGACCCGTCGACCGAGTTCGGAAATCGCAATGCGGCCATTTTCCTGCATCGCTTCTATGATGGCGATATCGGTTGGATCGAGCAGTACCCGATTGTTTTCCTGAAAAGCCATGGGGTCACCTTGAAATCATCGGAGAAGGACGCGGTTTTCCGATGATCATTCATTCCGACGCAAATGAAAATGCATCATTTTCACCCGCATGCATGGCCAGAGGAAAACACATGAGGGATATCATCATATTGCCGGGGATTGGCGGTTCAGGCGAGGCTCATTGGCAGACCCACTGGGAAACCGCGAACCCGGAAATGCGGCGTTTTCAACCAGCCGATTGGGATAGGCCCGACTTGGCGGACTGGATTTCAGCCCTGGATCGCACCGTCGCCGCATCGGCAACACCTCCCCTGCTGGTCGCCCATAGCCTTGCCTGCCTGCTGGTCGCTCATTGGCAGCAGGTTTCGTCGCTTGCTGTTGCCGGGGCTTTTCTTGTGGCGGTCCCGGATCCGCAATCCGCTGCATTCCCGGAGGAAGCCACCGGATTCGCAGATCCACCATCCCAAGAGATGCGCTTCCCCACTCTAATTATCGCAAGCGCCGATGACCCTTTCGGCACGCTCGACCATGTCCGGGCGCGAGCCGCCCTGTGGGGTAGCGGCCTTGTCGAGATCGGTCCATTCGGCCATATCAACGGGCAAAGCGGCCTTGAGAACTGGGGTCAGGGGAAAGCCTTGCTGACGGCCTTCTCCGCCGGATTGGCAAGGTTGCACCCGGCTTGAGCTGGTTCGCAAGCGTGGGTTCGAGGCTCTCGAACCCGCCGCTTCGATGACGCTGCGACGTTTAAAGCACCAGAAGATTCCTGAATTTTTACCATGCCGCTTCACCGCGTCTTTGCACGTACCGGGTTATGCTCTGGAAAATTAAAAACCAGAGGTAAAACAGGTGGAAGAACTTTCGGTAAAGTCGAAGATCATCAAATCCGTCTATTTCAGCCAGGAAGACGGGCGGCTCAGGATTTGTTTCAAGAATGGCGAAGAGCGGCTGTTCGAAGGCGTTCCGTCCTCGGAAGCTCATGCGATGACGGTGGCGCCGTCTCCCGGCCATTATTACCTCGACCGGATCAGAACCCGGTTTCGGCGATTGGCTGCCTGAAAACCGAGGGATGCCGACGGCTCACCTGCGGGATTGCGCGGGATCGGGACAGGTCCGGTGGATATCAACCGCCCATTAACCCTCCCTATCATCTTGGTTGGATCGCATCGGCCGGAAGGCGGCAACGTGTCGGTGCTGCCGGCCTGTTCAAGGTCGGCTAGCTGTGAGCTTCCAATAGGTTGTCCATTCGATCCGTACCGGGAAAGCTGAGGTTGTC
>NZ_LFIO01000990.1 GCF_001187535.1 Rhizobium ecuadorense | reverse complement strand
ATATGCACTATAAAATGGATGTCAATAGGAATTTGGAAAATCATCATGGTCCAAAATCAACAAATTGAGAGAAGGCCGCGCGGAAGGCCGCAGTTGCGCTGTGACGACGACACCAGGGGCCTGATCATCAAGGCGGCAAATACCCAGTTTCACGAGAATGGATACGCGGCGGCAAGCATCGCCACGATCGCCCAGGAGGCTGGTGTTTCCACAAAGACCCTCTATCGGCTGTTTCCGACCAAGGCCGATCTCTTTGCCAGCATGATCTCAGAGCGTATCGTCGGTTTCCTGCTCGCGCTCGATCCCCCGATGCTCGCCAATGCCGATCTGAGAGA
>NZ_LFIO01000728.1 GCF_001187535.1 Rhizobium ecuadorense | reverse complement strand
AGACGACGCCGATCGAGATCGATGGACGGCGCGCTCCTGCAAGCGCGATGAAGGTCGGTCATGTCGTCCGGGTGCTGCTGTCAGGAAAGCGTGCTGCCCGCATCGCGATCGTCAGCGAGGTTCAGGGCCGCATCGACCGGATTGACAAGACCGGTATCACCATATTGTCGCAAACCGTCGACACGACAGGTTTGGTGACGAAGGGCTTGCGAAAAGGCAATCGCGTTGCCGTGTTCGGCATCCGGAAACCGGATGGCACCATCATTGCTCGGCGTATCGAGCCTCGTTCCGTTTCCGATGGCGCCCATGTCCGAGGCTCTTATACACATCTCCGAG
>NZ_LFIO01000964.1 GCF_001187535.1 Rhizobium ecuadorense | reverse complement strand
CTATCCCAGCAACCATTCGTTCCAGTGCTTTTCGATCGCCTTCGCCTTCTCGACGATCCTGCCGGAACATCCGGCCACCGACGAGCTTGCCCGCATCGCCCAGAACGTCGCCGAAAATCGCGAATGGGCCGGCCTGCACTATCCGAGCGATACGCAGGCAGGGCGAGATCTCGCCCTGCCTGCGTATCGCTCGGATAGTGCAGGCCGGCCCATTCGCGATTTTCGGCGACGTTCTGGGCGATGCGGGCAAGCTCGTCGGTGGCCGGATGTTCCGGCAGGATCGTCGAGAAGGCGAAGGCGATCGAAAAGCACTGGAACGAATGGTTGCTGGGATAG
>NZ_LFIO01000412.1 GCF_001187535.1 Rhizobium ecuadorense | reverse complement strand
GACCTTGATTTCCGTGGTCACAGTCATGCCGGGAAGCAGCCGCACCGGGCCATCTGTGGCATTCAGCCGGGTATCGGCAAGCAGGATCCGCGCCTTGAAGAAGGGGGCGGCTGGCTGGCTGGGGGTGGCAGTCTGCTCCTGTTGGCCGGTCAAGAAGGTATCCTGGCTGATGGTCCTCACCTCGCCTGTCGCGGTTCCGTATTTCTGGAACGGATAGGCGTCGAGCTTGATACGGGCTTCCTTGCCGACGGCCACCCGGCCGATATCGCGCGTGTTAATCGAGACTTCCGCTTCCAGCGGCACGTTAATGGGCACGAGTGTGACCACCGGCTCCGCC
>NZ_LFIO01000042.1 GCF_001187535.1 Rhizobium ecuadorense | reverse complement strand
AAATCGTTGACGCTGGAACTCGGCGGCAAGTCACCTTTCGTCGTTTTTGACGACGCCGATATCGACGGCGCCGTGGAAGGCGTCGTCGATGCGATCTGGTTCAACCAGGGACAGGTCTGCTGCGCCGGCTCGCGGCTTCTGGTCCAGGAAGGCATTGCCGATCTTTTCCATGAGCGGCTGAAGCGCCGCATGCAGACATTGCGGGTCGGTCAGCCTTTGGACAAGTGCATCGATATGGGTGCGATCATCGCGCCCGTGCAGTTGACGCGTATTGAAGCGCTGGTGAAAAAGGGAGTTTCAGAAGGCGCGACACTGCATCAGGCTAAGATCGACCTGC
>NZ_LFIO01000264.1 GCF_001187535.1 Rhizobium ecuadorense | reverse complement strand
GGTCGCGGGAAAACGGCTCGCCGTCTTTCGGCATGGGCCGCTGGTTCATCACGGAGTCGGGTAAACTCTGCTTCAACGCCGACTGGCACGCCAAGACCGGAACGGCGACGGCAATCACCTGCTTCAGCCACCGCAAGAAGGGCGGCCTGATCTATCAGAAACGCGAACCGGACGGTCAATGGTACGTTTTCAAGAGCAGACGGGCACAAGCCACCGACGAATTCGCAAAGCTTCGCCACGGCGACTACGTGAGCTCTCAATTGGGGAGGATTGAGGCGAGCGTCAGTAAGGCCAAGTAAAGGCGAAGCAGGGGGTTGCGCGCGGCCGAGGCGCCATC
>NZ_LFIO01000623.1 GCF_001187535.1 Rhizobium ecuadorense | reverse complement strand
GCCGCAGCCGTCGCAGGTGATGCCGTTCGGATTGGCGATGACGACATCCGCCCGGCCGCCGAACACCTCGGTCGGGCCGTTCAAAGCCGAGCGATTGCCGCTGGTCACCTCGTTGAGGATGACCGATGCCGGGCTAGAATTATTCAGATTAGGATTGCCCGGCGTGACGCCGCCGAGATTGGAATTGCCGATCTCGCCCTTGTAGTTGTTGAGGATGAGGCCCGGCGTGCCGACGTTGAAATTGTCGTATTTGTTATGTGACAGGCCGGTCGCATTCGGGGTGACGATGTCGATCAGCGGCACGCCGTTCGGGGCGGCGCCGACGCCCGGCTGGTTG
>NZ_LFIO01001021.1 GCF_001187535.1 Rhizobium ecuadorense | reverse complement strand
GGCCACCGAAGAGGCTCTTCGATCCCGAGTTCTGGCTGAAGCCGCTTAGGGACTATCCGGACAGACCCGCCGCGCGCGTCGATTTTGAAGCGACAATGCCCGGGATAAACTCAGACCTCAGAATACTCAGGCATTATCCCTGGCAAGCTGAAGAGCGTCGCGGCAAGGACGGATCGGTGCTGTTCACGGTTTGGAACGACCTCGAAAACCAGGGAATCAATGTCATTTACTCCAAGCGCGAATATAGTCTTCAAGCCTTCCGCTCCCCGCTTGATCCCGCCCGACCGTTCAATCAATTCGACGCTGAAAGAGGTCAGGCCGACATGAAACGCAGAGA
>NZ_LFIO01000397.1 GCF_001187535.1 Rhizobium ecuadorense | reverse complement strand
CATGAAGACCGAAGAATTTTTGAGCGAGTTTGGCTAGAGCCTGGTGTGGCGATACAGCCTCCACAGCAATACTGCTCATCGCCACGAATGACATGGAGATGACCGAGAGGTCGGCCTTAGCGTTTGCCGATCGACGGACTAAACACCATGAGGCTCAGGATTTCAAAGAGCACCTGTGCTGCGGCGTGCGCTGTGTTGGTCGTTGCGTCATATTGCGGGGCAACTTCGACGACGTCACCGCCCACCAGGTTTATCCCTTTCAGCCCGCGTATCAGTTCAAGGACTTCACGCGTGGTCAATCCACCGACCTCGGGCGTGCCCGTGCCGGGCGCAAAGC
>NZ_LFIO01000333.1 GCF_001187535.1 Rhizobium ecuadorense | reverse complement strand
CCATTTCCAGCGCCGCCCTGCAGATCCTCGAACGGGATCCGAATGACGAGCAGGTCAGAGCCTTACTGCACCGGCTATCTGGCGGTTCGTCCCTCAATGAGAGCTTGCCGAACGGCGACGACCATGCCCGGGTACAGGTGAAGCGGTCAGAGGCCGGTGAGACACCTGCCGACATCGAACGCATATCGCCGATGCCGCTGATCTTGCCTCGCCTGGTGCTGCTTCCCCCGACGTCGAAACATGCCGATGCCGGACTTGCGCTTGCCAACGCCCTGATCGAAGACGTCACGATCGAACTCTGCGCGCTCAGAAACATTTCCATCGTCGCGCCACATACG
>NZ_LFIO01000045.1 GCF_001187535.1 Rhizobium ecuadorense | reverse complement strand
GAAACTACTTCAGGGCTGCCGGATATGACCCGGATTGAACAGGATCTGCTCTAGCGCCCGCTTTGCTCCCAGGAGAGCCGATGGTCGTACCCGTCAAATTCGTTGTCGCTTGCGCCGCAGCCGACGACGTCTTCGTTATCGCGACGATCCCTGACGACCTGCCGGAGGATGCGGAATTTACCCGTCTTTACTAGGCACGCCCCAATCATAATCAAAATACGTCGATGCTATCCGTTTCGCGCGCAAAAGATCCGACCGGGGCGGCGGCGAAGCACTTTTTTAAATGTTGCCGCCTTGGATGGGGTCGCGCTTGTCACTTGTGACGTGGCAGCGGCGAGGTCGGTAGCGGGGAATACGACATGGTCCATAGCAGTTGTGCATTTATGATCCGCCGCTGGTCCTACGGCTGCGGTGCATTGCGCTAAGGCCGGTTCACATGGTCGAGACAACGAACGGTTCGGGTTGGAATGCGGCGTATCAGGATCGCGTTCCTGATGATCCCAGCATTGAAGCAACAACCGATCTCAACGGTGAGAAAGCCAGATTTTCCGCGGAGGTCGCGGCATTGGCGACGGCTGTCCTGGGCGGAGATCTGACGCGGCGGATGAAAGCCGATTATGCCGATCCGGATCTCTCCCGTTCGGCCGCTATCCTCAATGAGCTGATCACGTCGATCGGCGATAACCTCGCCGATTTCAACGACGCGATGGCCGCGCTCGCCCATGGCGATCTCCATCGCGGCATGCGGGACAAACATCGCGGCGCCTTCGGACAATTGCAGAAGAACTTCAATCTCGCCCTGGCGACGGTCCGCACCGTGCTGGGCGAACAGGGCTCGGGCCGGTTCACGGAGAAGGCGACGAAATTTCGGCGGATGCTGGCGGGCGTCAGATCGAAGGGTGCCGCTTTCGAAATCCGGGTCTCCGATGAAGAATCGCGGCCAATTCCTTCGCCTCCCCATGATCTCTGGCTGAAGCTTGCCGATGCGCTGGATGGTTTCTCGGCCTGAACATCGACCGCGCCACAACCGCAACAGCGGTTGTGGCGCAGTAACGCACCTCACTATCAGAAGGGATAGTGCTGGGCGGAATCCTCGACCGTGATCCAGCGCAGATCGGTGAATTCGGCGATTGCCGCCTTGCCGCCGAAGCGACCGTAGCCGCTGCCCTTGACGCCGCCGAAGGGCATCTGGGCCTCGTCATGCACGGTCGGGCCGTTGATGTGGCAGATGCCGGATTCGATGCGCGCGGCAACCGCCATCGCCCGCTGGATGTTGCGGCTGAAGACGGCGGATGACAGGCCGTATTCGGTGTCGTTGGCGATGCGGATTGCTTCCTCCTCACCCGAGACGCGAATGATCGGCTTGACCGGGCCGAAGGATTCTTCCGCATAGACGCGCATATCCGGTGTGACGTGATCGAGCAAAGTCGCCTCGACCACGGTGCCGGAGCGCTTGCCGCCGGCCACGAGTGTTGCGCCCTTGGCCGTCGCATCGGCGATCAGTTCTTCCATCTTCTTGGCGGCGTCGAGGCTGATCAGCGAGCCGAGCACGACGTGGCCGCGTGGGTCGCCGGCCGGGAGCTGGCTGGCGCGGGCGGCCAGTTTGGCGACGAACTGATCGGCGATGGTCTCATCGACGATAATCCGCTCGGTCGACATGCAGATCTGCCCCTGATGCATGAAGGCGCCGAAAGTGGCGGCATTGACCGCGCCGTCGATATCGGCATCGTCGAGGATGATCAGCGGGGCCTTGCCGCCGAGTTCGAGGAGGGCCGGTTTGAGGTGCTTGCCGCAGGTCTCGGCGATGATCTTGCCGACTTTGGTCGATCCGGTGAAATTGACGCGCTTGACGGCGGGATGGGCGATCAGCGCGGCGACGATCTCAGGCGCATCTTCCGGCGCGTTGGTGATGACATTGAGGACGCCGGCCGGCAGGCCCGCTTCGGTCAGCACCGTTGCGATCAGCCGGTGCGTGCCTGGGCATTGTTCGGAGGCCTTGAGGATGGCGGTGTTGCCGCAGGCGATCGGCATGGCGATGGCGCGGGTCGCGAGGATGACGGGCGCGTTCCAGGGGGCAATTGCCAGGCAGACGCCGGCCGCCTGACGAACGCCCATGGCGAGCGTGCCGGGTTTGTTGGAGGGAATGATTTCGCCGGAGATCTGCGTCGTCATGGCGCCGGCTTCGCGCAGGATGTTGGCGGCGAACATGACATTGAAGCCGGCCCAGGGCGCGGTGGCGCCGGTTTCCTCGATCATCAGCCGGGTAAACTCGTCCACCTTGGAATCCATGATGTCGGCGGCCTTCATCAGGATCGCGCGGCGTTGGCCGGGGCCGGTCTTCGACCAGGCGCCGAAGGCGGCTGAAGCGGCATCGACCGCGGCGGCGGCATCCTCCAGGCTCGCCGCGGCGGCGCGGCTGGCGAGCTTTTCGGTGAAGGGATCGATGCGGTCATAGGTCCGGCCGTCGGAGGCCGGGCGGTCTGCGCCGTTGATCAGCAGGGAAATATTCATCGTGGGTCTCCTTTGAGAATGACTAGAAGCCGAGGACGTCGGCATTGATGGATGCTTCGAGGCCGCCGTCGGCGGCAAGATTGGCGCCGTTGATCCAGCGTCCGCCATCCGAGCAGAGGAAGAGCACGGCGGGCGCTATATCGGCGGCGGTGCCGGCGCGGCCGACGCGGGTAATGTCGCTGTCGACCCTGGCGTCGCCGAGCACGGCGCGGAACTGTTTGAGGATCGGCGTTTCCACCGGCCCGGGGCTCACCGCATTGACGCGGATGCCGCGCTGCTTGAACAGCGGCTGGTGGGCTGCGCGCATGGTCCAGAGCAGCAGCAATTCCTTGGAGAGCGGATAGGCTTGCTCGTCCTTGAGGCCGTGTTCGGTCACGATCGCCGCCACATCAGGAAAGCCCTCGATCGATGTCAGCGATTTTGCCCGCTCGAGATTGGCCCGCCAACCGTAACCGGCGATCGAGGCGACGTTGACGATGGCGCCGCCTTCGCGCAGCCGGGGCGCCACGGCTTCCGACAGGGCGCGCAGACCGTAGAAATTGACCGCGAGCGTCGAGACGACGCCAGTGCTGCCGGAAAGGCCGGCGACATTGGCGAGCGCATCGAGACGCGTCGGGAGCCGTGCAACGATCTCGGCAACGCCCGAGGGCGTGGACAGATCGGCCTTGATGAAGGCGGCACTTCCACCGGCCGGTTCGCGCACATCGACACCGATGACCTCGGCGCCCATCTGGCCGGCCAGTTCCGCCGTGCGGGCACCGATGCCGGAGGCCACGCCGGTCACCAGGATTGTTTTACCAAAAAGCATGAACGTCACCTTTCGCTGGAGAGACCGGCAAGCAAACCGGCTCATTCCTTCCATTGGATCTTGGTGGGGCCGGGCAGTTTCAGCCGGTAGCCGACGGGCAGAAGCTGCAGGTCGAAGCGGCGCTCGATTTCACCCCAGAGGCCGCGCGGCAGATAGAGCGAGAAAATCAGGGCGGTGGCGCCGAGGCCGATCAGGTACCAGACGCCGGCTGCGCCGAAGAAGGTCTCGATGAGGAAGAACAGGATGGCGCCGAGGATGGCGCCCTCGAACTTGCCGATCCCGCCGACGAGTACCATGAAGATCATGTAGGCCGTCCACTGGACGCTGAAATAGGTCTTCGGCTGGAAAGTCGTGGCGGTCGCCAGCCACAGGCCGCCGGCGATCGCGATGCCGAAGGCGGCGAGCACGAAGAGCAGCCTCTTGGTCGCGATCACCCGCACGCCGACCGAGGTCGCCGCCTCCTCATTGTCGCGGATCGCCTGCATGGCGGCCCCCGCGCGGCTACGCATCAGTATGAAGAGAGCGCCGAGCAGGGCCGCCATGGACGCCAGCGCCAGCCAGTAGATCGTCGCCCGCCGCATGCCGCTGTCGTAGACATTGAGCGAGATCAGCGAGGTTCCGGTTTCCCCCTGGATCAGCCGGTCGAGATTGACGAGCAGGTGAGCGAGTTCGGCCACGACCCACATGCCGATTGCGAACTCGCCGCCCTTCAGCCGCAGCATGAACAGCGACAACGGGATCGACAGAGCGCCGGTCACGATTGCGGCGGCAAAGACCGAAACGAAGGGGTCGAGCCCGGCATCGGCGAGCCGGATGGTGAAATAGGCGCCGAGGCCGAAAAACACCTGCTGGCCGACCGAGACGAGCCCGCCGAAACCGGCGAGCGCATTCCACATGGCCGCAAGGATCACGTAGATAAAGAGGGCCGTCAGCCTGTCGATCGCGCCGGCGCCGAGCACGGCGGGGACGAGCGCCAAGAGTGCCAGCACCGCCACCATGGAGCCGAGCGCTAGCCGCGACGATTTCGTCCAGCGTTCTATCGATATTCCGTTGGAGACGAATGTCATGTCGGGCTCCGAAGACGGGCGCGAAAATTCAAGAACGCGCCGAGCTTGTCGAGTTGAGGCATGCCGAAGCGGGACAGCCTGACGAAAAGGACGAGCAGAAACACGGCATGGCCGCCGATCAGGAAGCCTTGCGGATGCAGCTGCGCGCCGAGCGATTGCGCAAGGCCGAGCACGATGCCGCCGGCAAGCGTGCCCCAGAGCGATCCCGCTCCGCCGATCACAGCCGTCTCGAAGGCGAAGAGAAGCTGCGGGCCGCCGGCATAGGGGCTGAAGGTTGCCCGCATTCCGAGAAAGGCGCCGGCAATCCCGATCGTCACCATGGTGATCGCGGTGGCGACGGCATTGACCCGGCGCGCGTCGATGCCGACCAGCCCTGCCGTATCGGGATCTTCGGCTGTAGCGCGGATGGCGCGGCCGAGCGCAAAGCGGCTGAGGAAAAACTGCAGCGCGCCGAGAACGAGGACCGCCGTCACCATCATCATCACGGCGAGCTTGCCGACGAAAATGTGGCCCGGCAGCTGCCAGGAGGCATAGGACAGGTTGCCGATGAAGGGGGCGAGCGATCTGGTGTCGGCGCCGAACTGTTCGAACAGCAGATTGTCGACGACGATCGACAGACCGAATGTGGTGAGAATCGGCAGCAGCGTGCCGCCGCGGGCGCTGCGTTCCAGGATGAAGCGCTGCAGCAGCCAGCCGATCACCGCCATGACCGGCAGCACGATCAGCAGGCCGGCGAAAGGCGGAATGCCGGCCTTGGCGGCGAGCAGCCACAGCCCATAGGCGGCCGCGACCGCCAGGCTGCCATGCGCGAGATTGATGATCCGCATGACGGAGAACATGAAGGATAGGCCGCAAGCGATGACGGCGTAATAGCCGCCGAGCAGGATGCCCTGGATGAGGGAGTTGATCATGATGGGCTCCTTTCGCCGGCGGCCCGGTGCAGCCCGAAATAGGCCTGGGTGACGTGCTCGCGGGTCACGGCGGTGGCCTGCCTGTCGAGGACGACGCGTCCTTCCAGCATGCAGACGACACGGCTTGCGACGCTCATGGCGCGGGCAAGGTCCTGCTCGACGAGAACGATGGTCGTTCCCGAGGTCAGCAATGCCTGCAGCTGTGCATAGACGCGATCGACGACCAGAGGCGAAAGCCCGAGCGAGACTTCATCCAGCAGCAGAATGTCGGGATTGCTCATCAGCGCCCGGCCGATCGCGGTCGCCTGCTGTTCGCCGCCCGAGAGGTGGCCTGTCTTGGCGTGGCGGCGGGGCTTGAGGTTGGGAAAGGCGTCGAGGACGCGATCGATGCTCCAATCACCCTTGCGCCCGCAGCTTTTTCCGAGAAGCAGGTTCTCTTCGACCGTCATCTGCGAAAACAGCCGCCGGCCTTCCGGCACCAGGGCAATGCCCTTGGCGATCCGTTTGTGGGAGGGGATCGGGGCCAGGTCCTCATCGTCGAGAAGGATCTGCCCGGAGGCGGGAAGGTGGGCGCCGGCGATCGATCTCAGCAGCGTCGTCTTGCCCGCGCCGTTGGCGCCGACCAGCGCCAGCACCTCGCCCTTGGCGATATCGAAACTCACCCCGCGCACCGCCTGCAGCAGGCCGTGGCGAACGTCGAGATTGCGGATGGAAAGTTGGCTCATGCCGGCGTCCCTCCGAGATAGGCCTTGACCACCTCCGCATTGCTCATGACCGCTTTCGGCTCGCCGTCGGCGATGATCCTGCCGGCGTCCATGCAGATCAGCCGTTCCGCCACCTGTAGCAGGATATGAACGATATGCTCGATCCAGACGATGCCGATGCCGCGGCGGCGCAATTCGAGAATGGTTTCGACGAGCTCGCTCGCCTCGCCATCGGTCAGGCCGCCGCCGATCTCGTCGAGCAGCAACAGCCGCGGCTGCGTGGCTAGCGCACGTGCAAGCTCCAGGCGTTTGCGATCGAGGAGCCCGAGCGTGTCGGCCGGGCGGTTGGCCACGCCAAGCATGCCGCAGAGCGACAGCGAATCCACCACACGCTCATAGGCTTCGTCGCGGCTTGCGGCATGGCCGTGCGATGCGGCGACGAAGACATTCTCGAAGGTCGTCATGCCGCTGAAGGGTTTGGGCACCTGATGGGTCCGCACCAGCCCGGAACGGCAGCGCTCCGCCGCCGTCCGGCCCGTGACATCGACGCCATCGAAGGTGATGGTTCCGGCACTTGGCGGGAAGGCGCCGGCGAGCACGGAGAGCAGCGTCGTCTTGCCCGCGCCGTTCGGCCCGACAATGCCGACCGCATCGCCGTCGCCCATGGAAAAATCCAGGTTTTCCAGGACGACGAGGGCGCCGAACTGCTTGTGGATCCCTTTGGCCGAGAGAAAGGCTCCTCCCGGCCGATTTTGAGCTACCTGCTGCACCGTGCGTTACCCGTTATAAGCGATGAGCTTGGCGCCGACCGGGACATTGGGGTCGGTGGCGTTTTCGGTGACGACATAGTCGAGCGCGAATTTCGAGCCCTCGGCCGCCTTCACCCATTGCGTGCCGATGATCGGCCCGGGTGAGACGTTGGCGACCGGACCGCTGGTGAAGTCGACCTTGCCGGCGATCGTCGTGGTTTTCAGCGTGGCGATCGCCTTGGCGACGGCTTCCTTGCTCTTGACGTCGCTGCTCGCCTTCAGCGCATCGAAGCCGGCGTCGAGAAGCGCCAGGCTGGCGCCGAGTTGCTGCGTCCACTGTTTGCCGCTTGCCGTTTCGTAGCCGTCGGCAAGCTCGGTTCCGGAGACGCCCGTCAGCGTGGATTTATAGGGGAAGGCCTTGTGCCAGTAGGCGGCGCTGCCGATGTTCATCCCGAGATCGCCGAGCGCCTCGATGTCGGAGGGAAACAGGCCTGTCTTGGCCACCTGGCAGATCTTGATCTGCTGGGTCAGACCCTGCTGTGCGGCCTGACGCCAGAAGGCGGCGAAATCCGGCGGTATCGGGAAGGAGTTGAAGATCTCGACACCCTCCTGCCGAAAAAGGGCGATCTGCGCCGTAAAATCGGTGGTTCCGGTTTCATAGGCACCGGGATCGACGATGGTGAAGCCGGCCTTGGCAAGTGCGGGCGCCAGATGGGCGCGGATCGCATTGCCGTCGGCATCGTTGGGATACATCACGCCGACCTTCTTGTTGGTCTCGATCAGGTTCCACTGCGAGACATAGGCCTTGTGGAACTCTTCGACGCCGAAGCCGAAATGATAGGTCCACTTGAACGGCGAGGGCGCGCCCGGCTTGGCGCCGCGGCCGAAATACCAGGCTTCCCAGGGCATGACCGTGGACAGGCAGGGAATGCCTGCCGCTTCGCAGGCGTCGGCCACCGGATTGATGGTTTCGGGCGTCGAGACAGCGAGCATCAGGTCGATCGCCTGGTTGTTGATCAGGTCCTTCGCCAGTTGGCCGGCGCGCGAGGGGTCGGATTGGGTGTCCTGGTCGAGGATCTCGACCTTCCAGGTCTTGCCGCCAGCCTGCAGGCCGTTCGCCAGCGCCTTGCGTGCGAGGTCGAGAACATAACCGTCCGTCTCGCCGAATCCGCCGAGCGGGCCGGTGCGCGGACTGATGAAGCCGACCTTCAGCGTATCGCTGTCAGCGAAAGCCGTGCGGCCGGAAAGCGCCAATGCCGCGCTGCCCGCCGCAGCCGACGCGATGAAAGACCGGCGGGTCAGTGCCCCCGCGTTGAATTTTCCGCTCATGAAATCATTCCTCCCTCTCGATGCGGGCCTCCGGCCCGTTTCCCTGTTCATTCCGGCCGACCTGCAGTTCAGATCGGGTATTGCCGTTTTCCCGATGCCATGGTGACCCATCGGAGCTCGGTGAATTCGTCGATCGCCGCCTTGCCGCCGAAGCGGCCGTAGCCGCTCGATTTGACGCCGCCGAACGGCATCTGCGGCTCGTCGGAAACCGTCGCCTCGTTGATGTGGCAGATGCCGGATTCGAGCCGCATGGCGACGGCAAGCGCCGCATTGACATCGGCGCTGAAAACCGCCGCCGAAAGCCCGTATTCATTGTCGTTGGCAACCGTCACGGCCTCGTCGACGCTGCCGACCCGGATGATCGCCGCGACCGGGCCGAAGCTCTCCTCGCGGTAGATGCGCATGGCCGGCGTCACGTGATCGATGACGGTCGCATCCATGAGCGTGCCGTGGGCCTCGCCGCCGCAGACGAGGACCGCGCCCTGCTGCAGGGCATCATCGATCAACGACCTGACGCGGCGCACGGCCTCTGCATTGATCAGCGTGCCGAGCGGCGTGTTGCCTTCCCCGGGGTGGCCTGCAACGAGGGTCGCGGCTTTCGTCCCGAACTTGCCGACGAAGTGGTCGGCGATCTCGTCCATCAGGATGATCCGCTCGGTCGACATGCAGATCTGGCCCTGGTTCATGAAGGCGCCGAAGGCGGCCGCAGCGACCGCCTCGTCGATATCGGCGTCGGCAAGCACGATGAACGGCGCCTTGCCGCCGAGTTCGAGCAGGCAGCGCTTCAGATGCCTTGCCGCGCTTTCTGCGATGATCCTGCCGACGCGGGTGGAGCCGGTGAAGTTGATGCGGCGCACGGCCGGATGGGCGATCAGCGTATCGACGACGGCGGCGGCATCGCCCGGCGCATTGGAGACGACATTGACGACGCCGCGCGGGAAGCCGGCATCGCGCATGATGTCGCCGATCAGGCCATGGGTCTTCGGGCAGAGCTCCGAGGCTTTCAGGACGACAGTGTTGCCGCAGGCAAGCGGCATGGCGACGGCGCGGGCGCCGAGAATGACCGGCGCATTCCAGGGGGCGATCCCGACGCAGACGCCGGCCGGCTGGCGCACGGCCATGGCGAGACTGCCGGGAATGCCCGACGGAATGAGTTCGCCTGAGATTTGCGTGGTCATCGACGCCGCCTCGCGAAAGATATCGGCGCCGAGCCCGCAATTGATCGCCGCCCATTGCGCGGTGGCGCCGGTTTCGCCGGTCATGGCGGCAACGAGTTCCGGCGTGCGGGCCTCCAGCAGATCGGCCGCGGCATTCAGCAGCCGGCGCCGTTCGCCGGGGCCGGTCTGCGACCAGTCGGGAAAGGCGGCAGCGGCTGCATTGGCTGCCCGGGTCATGTCGACGACCGATCCCGCCGAGGCGACCGTCGCGACATCGCCGCTCAGCGGATCGATCCGTTCGAAGGTGGCCCCTTCGGAAGCCTCCATCGCCTCGTTGTTGATCATCAGCTTTGCCGAAAACACCGTTTCACCCCGCATTGTTGCCATGGGGAGAAGACGAGCGGACGCAGCAGCCCGAAGGCTGTCTCAGCGTTGCCGCGTCTGTCGGAATGCCTCCTCCCAAAGGCTGATGACGATAAGGTTACGCCGATCAATTGCGGATGGAATGCGATTTATTGGGTTAATATTGTAATTATCCGGCGATTGCGGCAATGTTTGAGGCGAGCGGAGGAGAAGCATTGGCGACGGACGGCGGCATTCATCACTATGCCAGGGGCGAGTGGCATGCGCCGTCGCTGTCGCATCGGCGCATCCGTCTTCAAAAAGGACTGTATGCCGATTTCTACCATTTCCTGCTGCTCGGGGAGGGGCGGGCCGAGCTCCATTTCGATGGCGGCGAAGATCGGCGGTTGCAGGGGCCGCTGCTTGCCTTCCTGCCGCCGCAGGCCCGCTGCGACCTGTCGATTTCCGCCGGAACCGCGGCTCATCTCGTCGGCGCCTCGGCGCAGGTCATGGTCGATGCGATCGGCGACAAGGTCGAATCCTATTCTCTGCGCATCTTCACCGAGCAGCGCAAACTCGTGGAGGCGCTGGATTCCTTGCTGGTGGCCGAAATCAGCCCCTTGATTTCAGGCTTCGTGCGGGAACTCGCCGATCCCTCCCGTTCTTCCTGGATGGTGGCATCGGCCTATATGCGGCTGATCCTGATGACGCTGTGGCGCGGTTCCGACGGCGAGAGAAACGAGCCGCGCGGGCAGGGCGAAACCGGATCGATCCTGCAGCGATATCGGCAACTGGTCGAGGCCGGCTTCCGCCGGCATCGGCCGATCAGCGACTATGCCGCCGAACTGGGCGTCACCGCCGACCGGCTTCATTCGATCTGCCAAAGGGGGCTCGGCCGCTCGCCGATCCAGCTTTTACATGAGCGCGTGGTGCAGGAGGCAAAACTCAGACTGGAACGGTCGGCCCGCAATATCCAGGAAATCTCCGACGGCCTCGGTTTTCGCGACCCGACCTATTTCAGCCATTTCTTCAAACGCAAGACCGGCCTTTCCCCCGCCGGCTACCGCGACATCGCCCGCGCGTCGGCCGGCTCGGAAAACAGCATGTTGTCCTCGGGTTATGCCGATTGGCCTTAGGCTCGGGGCTTATTGTGTCAAAGCTGGAATTTGCCGGTCTTGGATCGCAAATCACATTGATAGGGGAGCCCCAACAGATGGAGGACTGTAGTGCGTCGATATCGTTGAAAAACTCGACGGATTGTCCGCTCGGACGCCTCCTTGGTCTTCCGGAAGCTGAACTATGCCATGGTCTGCTCCGCGCCTTGGCGCAGTGTATAGATCGATGCCGTCCTCAGGCGGCAATGGAACCGCATGGCGGCATATGAGGCCTGAGTTTGGCCAGCCTCCTCAAGTTCTGTGCCGTTGCGGCAAGCAGGAATTCGTCTCCGCGCCACATGGTCCTCGAAGCCGTAGTCGCGCCATGCGCCGGATGCGCTTGAGGTGTGCAAAGAGCATCTCGACCCCTTTCGGCGATGCCGCGACTGCACGTACTCCGGTGTCGTGGCAATTGCTCGGGCGACGTCATGGGCCTCCTCGTTAAGATCGCGCGGCACCTTGCGCGTTGGCATGTGCGGGCAGCACCGGGGTCTCAGTTCGCAGCGATCACAGTCCCTTTTGCTGGCACGGTAAAGCCGCGTTCCCTCCGCTGTGATCCCTGATCTCGGTGTCGCGTAGGTTCGATGGAACTGCATGAGGATTGAATCACGACGACAACGCGCAAGCAATGGGCAGCAGCCTATTCACTTGACGTGTCCGACGACCCGAATTGCGTCCTCGGAAACCTCAAGAGGAAAGCGTTTTCCGATGTTCTCAATGACAGCTAAAATCGCATCTATGTCCTGTGGCACAAGTTTAGCCGGGAGGTTATTATCCCTTCGGTATCTTACGACACGCCTAAACTCGATCCATTCAATTTCAACAAGTGGGTAGACGTTAAGCGGCCACAGATCGATATACGCGTGAGGCGGATACAGTCCAGGATGAGCCACTATATTGCATTCCTTGTCGTCGCCGATAAACTTTACCGAACATGAAGCGTCGATACCCGCCCGTTCGAGCGCGCTAAAAAGCGCGCGCCACTTGGTGTTAGACATCAAAGAGGCTGCATAGTTCTCCATCGCAAATTTCTTTGCCTCCAACCGAAGCGCCATCATATCGACAGGTTGGTTCTTCTGCATGCTGCGTCTCCAAGTGCGATCAAGGCTTCCAGTCCCCATCCATAGCACACCGGACGAATGGCATAAAAATGATGAAGGCGCGTCCCAAGAAATCGCAACCGAGTTTTTCAATAGTAGCCGCCAATAGTAACCGTCACAACGGATCGGGTGAACGACCGCTTTCGCGCCGAAAGCCGTCGGTCAGCTTCCGGGCTCCGATTTTCGAAAGCAGACCTTGAGCCTGGCGGGCGAGTGATCTGACGCGAAGTGGACATTCGGTCGCCCTCGGCCGAACGCACGCGCCGACGACCCCCTTCGTAAGTCCGAAATGCTTGGTTTCAGTCCCATCATTTCAGCTATAAGGTGGGAGACATCGCCCAAAGGGGATTCAAGGTCAATGCCCCCAGAGAAGAAGGACCGTTCGCCTGTTGCGCTGGAACAGCGCGACGTAAGCGCCGACCAGCGCATATTCTCACCTTCCGTTGCGCGAAATTCGGCACCGATCCTCGCGGTCCTAAAACGTGTCCTTCCAATACGTGGCGCCGTGCTGGAGATTGGATGCGGGACCGGCGAGCACGCCGTGTGTTTTGCGGGAGCAATGCCCAATCTCACCTGGCAGCCGAGCGATCCGGATGCCGACGCCCGCACCAGCACGTCTAACTGGATCAAATTCGCAGGGTTGAAGAATGTGCTGGCACCGCGGGATATTGATGTGTGCTCAGGCCAATGGGGCGTCGAACAAACCGGGCATTTTGACGCTATCGTGTCGATCAACATGATCCATATCGCGCCATGGGCGGCAAGCTTAGGATTGTTCGCAGGAGCTGGCCGTTTGCTTCACGCTGGTGGGCTTCTTCTTCTCTACGGCCCATTCATGCGCGACGGGGCACACAACGCCCCCTCGAACGCTGCTTTCGACGCGGCTCTAAAGGAGCGCAACCCATCCTGGGGTGTGCGTGATATCGCTGATCTTGAACAAGTGGGTGAGGCCGCTGGACTTAATCTCCGCGAGACGATCGAGATGCCTACCAACAATATGTTGCTGGTTTTCTCCAGCGGTAGTGCCCGAACGACAAGCGGACGCGAAAGAGACGTGGGCTCATAGCAGCATTCGGGCCCTTTGCTGCTGCTCGAGGTCGATCCGAGGAACGTGCGGCATGTGCTAGAATGGGGCCGAAGACGGAACGCGACAGACGCACTGCGAGGGGCGGTGTGATCGAACCGGAATTCGCGCGACCGAGTGCCATCGTGGTGCTCTTGGAAGGGGAGACGAGGACGAATGCCGACACCAGAGAAACCCAGTCTAATAATTCGACAGAAGTCCCCACCAAACATCGAGTTTCCGTTTGCGTCGCTCTCCGATTGGCTGATCCCAACCGAGCTGTTCTTCGTGCGAAACCATTTCCCGTCGCCGGACCTCGATGCGCGTGACTGGAGATTGCGCGTTGGCGGGGCGGTGGAGCGGCCGATCGAACTTGACCTCGACAGCATCAAGGCGATGCGGAGCACGACATTAACCGCCGTCGTCGAGTGCGCAGGCAACGGGCGCGTCTACTATGTCCCGCCGAAGGAGGGGTTGCAGTGGCAGAACGGAGCCGTCGGCAATGCCGCGTGGACAGGTGTTCTTCTGCGCGAGATTCTGGAAATGGCGGGCGTTAAGTCAACCGCATGTGAGGTTCTGCTCACAGGCGCCGACAGCGGCGTCGTCGACACGAACAAGAAAACGGCCTCTCCCGGCCCCATCGCTTTTGCGCGCAGTTTACCGCTTGAGAAGGCCATCGCTGACAGCACGATCCTTGCCTATTCGATGAACGAGGAGCCGTTGACGCGCGATCACGGTTACCCGCTACGCGCGGTTGTCGGCGGCTGGTTCGGCATGGCTTGGGTCAAGTGGATCACTGATATCACGGTTGTGGAGCAACCTTTCCTTGGCTACTGGCAGGCGCGCGACTATTTCCGTTGGGAGCGCAGCCTCGGGGAACCCAGGCTGGTCCCCCTCGCGGAGATGGAGGTCAAAGCGCAGATCGCGCGTCCCGTGCAGGGGGCGCGTCTCATCGCCGGCCAACCGTACCGGATTTTCGGAGCCGCCTGGAGCGGAGAGGCTGTTGTCCGGCAGGTGCAGGTCTGCACCGGAGATGGCAGGGGCTGGCGCGAGGGAAGGCTCCTCGAAACAGAACGTCCCTTTGCATGGCGCTTGTGGGAGTACATGTGGACGCCTAAAGAAGTGGGGCAATATATACTGCGATGTCGCGCGATCGATGCGGCGGGGTGCGTGCAGCCCGACCTCCCGCGTTCGGACTGCGAGAGCTACGCGGCCAATTGGATCGTTCCGGTGGAGGTTACGGTCGTTCCCGAGCCACAGACTTACGAGGAGGAATTCGTGATCTAATCACCCGCATGGGGTGGAATGGCGGCTTTTGGCGCAACTGCGACCCGCGTTGTCACTGCGTCATGTCCGCTTTGCAGCAACAGCGACGGGTGGCTCAATGACCATTATGAAGGCGCGACAAAATTCGGGAGCACGCCAACAAGCAGAAATCGCATGAGCTTAATCTCTACTATGGAACTTCAGCATAGCGGATGATGCTCTGATTTTGTACGTTGGCGACCAATTCATCAGAACGAGACAAAAATCGGCGGAGCAAAGGTGAGGAATTTGAATCGTTGTATCCCAAGGTGAGATCAATTGTCGGAGGCACACCCTCAAGTGCTCTGGCAACGACATTTGGCGTCAGCATATTTTGCGCATAAAGCGGAATAAGCGTTATTCCACCTGTAGACACGACGAGCGACATTGCTGATGGCAGGCCGTCACCTTCGTACTCTGCCTTGAGTGTGATCCCAACTTCCGACGCGTAATCCTGGATCACGGATTGCAATACGGGAGAAATTCTGGCCGAACTGACGTAAGTTTCGCGGGCAAGGTCCTGCGGCTGGATCTTTTTGCGCGACGTCAGGCGATGGTCCGCCGGCAGCACGGCGATCAGTGGCTCCTTGGCCAGAAACTTGAAGGACACGCCAACACTCTGCGTCTCGGGGCGAAGGAAAGCGACGTCCAGCTTGCCTCGCATCAGTGCCAGAGCAAGGTCCGGGGAAGACTGACTGGACAGTATGATTTCAACCTCCGGCGCTTCCTCACGAATAATGCGCAATGCATGCGGTAGCCACACGACCTCTTGTCCTGCGAGAAAACCGATAGTGAACGACTGCTTTTGCGGCCGTTCCGCCCGCCGGGCCCCTTCCGCAGCCGCCTCGACTTGTAACAACGCCAGCCGCGCGTGATCGAGAAACACTTTGCCGGCGGCGGTCAGCGTCACGCCGCGCGGCTGCCGTTCCAGCAGTTTTACACCGACTTCGGCTTCCAGATCGCGAATTTGCCTGCTGAGTGAGGGCTGGGATGTGTGAAGCCGCCGCTCTGCTGCGGTCAGCAGGCTTCCCTCCTCCGCAACAGCAACGAAATAGCGCAAATGCCTGAGTTCCATCGGGTCCTCGCTATACCTTTGAGGCATAGCTCAAGCGTACAAGGTATTTGTCCCTGATAAAGAGGGAATTTAACTGACGTCGCAATTTTGGGATATGATCGAACACGCCTCACCGGAGGTATTTCGCAATCAACTGTATCCCAAAACGAATGTTCAACAGGACAGATGGAGCGACACGATGCCTACAATCACGACCACGGACGGCGTAAACATCTTCTACAAGGACTGGGGCTCAGGCCAGCCGATCGTTTTCAGCCACGGCTGGCCGCTGTCGGCGGACGACTGGGACGCCCAGATGACCTTCTTCCTCGGCCACGGCTACCGGGTGATCGCTCACGACCGGCGCGGCCACGGCCGGTCCGACCAGCCCGGCACCGGCAACGACATGGACCACTGGGTTGCCGACCTCGCGGCCCTGACCGGGCACCTCAACCTGCGCGACGCGATCCATATCGGCCACTCCACCGGCGGCGGTGAGGTCGCTCGCTATGTCGCCCGCCACCAGGAGCGCGTCGCGAAGGCGGTACTGGTCGCTTCCCTGACGCCGAACATGTACCGGAGCGAGGAAAACCCGTCCGGTCAGCCGCCGGAGTGGTTCGAAGCGATCCGCGCGGGTGTGCTGGGCAACCGGTCGGAATTCTACCGTTTCGTCCCTGAGAATCCGTTCTACGGGTACAACCTCGATAGGGCCAAGCCTTCGGAGGCAATCATTGCGAACTGGTGGCGCCAGGGCATGGGCGGTGGTGCTCTCGCTCACCACGCGACTGTCGCCTCCTGGCTGGAAGATTATACCGAAGACCTCATGAAGATCACCGTGCCGGTGCTGGTGATGCATGGCGAGGCCGATCAGGTCGTCCCATTCGCAAGTTCCGTGCCGCGTGCGGTCGACCTGCTCAAGAACGGGTCGCTGAAGACCTATCCGGGCTACCCCCATGGCATGCTGACCACGCATGCAGATGTCCTTAACCCCGACCTGCTCTCGTTCATCAGGTCTTGACGACATCGACCGAACCGCGGCCTTCATCCAACGTCATCAGGACGATCTGTCACCCGGCAGTGCCGGGTGACACCTGTTGGGCCGACCTTTGTATTCAGCGTAGTGGGCCGAAGAACGGGAAGACGAACGGAGCGACGGCCCCTACTTTACCGTGATGGCAATTCCGCTGAGATCAGCGTTGACTTGGAGGCCTACCTGCTTGCCTGAGAGTTCGAGTTGGGCGCCCTTCTCATTGGTCATGACGATCATCTGGGCCCCTTTGCCGAGCGCGCCGCCACCGCCCGCCGCACCGTAGACCCCCGTCACATCTCGGGCGCGGCGAATGTGGCGAACGGTACCATGAAAATAAGTCTTAGAAGCCCCGAAGGCGAGGCCGCCCGAGATGCCGCCGATAGAGACGGGATAGCGGTGACCATGGAAGGTCAGCGTACCCTCGCCTCCAGAACCGCCCACAAAAAAGGCAGCCTTGTAGACTGAGAAGCTGATTGTACCGCCGTCGGCGTGCGCGGAGCCGGCAAAGCTGATTCCTGCTGCAGCGATAACAGCAGCCGCGACTGAACGAAATCTGGACGAATACTTCATGATGCGTCTCCTCAAAATCGAGGCTTACCCAGCCAGGAGGGCACGTCAGCGTTATGCCAAAATCACAGTCTGAAACAGTCTCGCCCGCCATTAGTTCCAAGCACGCCGCCAGAATCCGGCTGGGAGAAAGCCGCCACGAAACGAGGCTGGTGGTAAACATAGCCTCGGTGGCAGGGCCAGTGGCCACGCTCGGCTGACTCATCTAGAGTACGAAAGCGACCGATGCGCAAAGCTGTAAACATTTCACAACCCACAGCCTTTGACGGCGGTGCCGAGATGTGCTCGGAGGCTCGTCGCGACGCCAGCGCGGTCACAGCAGATGTCTGCTTCCGGGCAACGTCAAGATCGACTTCCGCGGCCGACATGGGGGCGTGATGCCGCCGGACATTCACCCTTAATCCAAATGTTCCGAATGCTCACCTTGATCAGGTGAGCTCGTTGGCGGAGCACACCCAGGGAGAGTGTCTTCTCACCGTATTGAAGACTGTGATAAATGGGCCCATGGGCATCAAGAACTATCTGATCGAAGGCGGATCGGGGACTGGAAAGACGTCCGTCGCTACCGAACTGGAGCGGCGGGGCTACCATGTCGTCCATGGTGACCGCGTTTTGGCCTATGTCGGCGACCCCGAGACAGGCCAGGCGCTCGCAGGACCACCCGAAGGAGCAGACCGCATCGCCTGGGGATACGCTCACTGGATCTGGCCTGTCGACAAGGTCCGAGCAATCGCTGCCGACACCACCCATCCTGCGACGTTCTTTTGTGGCGGCTCGCGCAATTTCCACAAATTCCTGGACCTGTTCGATCAGATTTTCGTGCTCGACATCGACGTTGAGACGTTGAACCGACGACTGGATGGGCGGCCGGATGAGCCGGGCTTCGAGCCGGCCGAGCGGGCCCTGGTACTCCGCCACCATCGTAGCCGGGAGCATCTTCCTGCCGGCAATCATATCGACACGGCGAATACCGTTCCAAGTGTCGTCGACGATATCCTCGCTCAACTCACCTGAAGCTCGGCAGTCGCATTTCTGCAGCTGTCGGCGTGCACCAGACGATTTTCTGCTGCCGCCGCGTGCGCTCGACAGCATGGAAAGTTCGGGATGCTTGCGCTTCCCGCACGAGCGGGTTATACACTGAACTAGATGGTTCAGTATTTAGGTTCTCCCCTCGATCTCTCGTTTGCGGCGCTGTCCGATGCGACCCGCCGCGGGATTATCGATCAGCTTGGGCGAGGGGACGCGTCGATCACCAGTCTCGCGGATCAGTTCCGGATGACGCTGACCGGCATGAAGAAGCACGTCCAGGTTCTCGAGCGGGCGGGGCTCGTCGTCACGCAGAAAGTCGGACGGGTGAGAACCTGCAAGCTCGGGAAACGCGGCCTCCTGGCGGAGGCCGAGTGGATCGAGGCGCATCGCAAGCTCTTTGAGGCCCGCTTCGAAGCGCTGGACGAAATCATCAGCGAAATGAAACAGGAGAGAAGCGATGACTGAGCAAGTCAACAGTGCAAGTGGTGCGCAGAACCGCACGTCAGTCGAGCGCAGAGGGGATCGCGAACTCTTGGTAACGCGGATATTCAATGCGCCGCCGAGCACGGTTTACAGGGCATGGAGCCAGCCCGAGCTGTTCCAGCGCTGGTGGGTGCCAAAATCGGTATCCGGCATTTCGCTCGTATCATGCGAGATGGACGTCCGTACCGGCGGCAAATATCGGCTGGAATTCGGCGCCGGCGGTTCGGACACCATGGCCTTCTATGGCAAGTATCTCGAGGTGGTGCCGAACGAGCGCATCGTCTGGACCAACGACGAGGGCGAAGAGGGCGCGGTCACGACTGTGACCTTCGAGGACCAAGGCGGGAGCACGCTCCTGATTTTCCACGAAGTCTATCCGTCCAAGCAAGCGCTTGAGGAAGCACTACAGGGCTCGGCGGCTGCATTGCCGGAGCAGTTGGATCAGCTCGACGAATTGCTTTCCAGCCTAGGCGAATAGCGCGGGTCGGGAAATTCGCATCGAGGGAATGTCTGCTCTCGGGAGGCGACTCCGCCGGCCTTTTGACTTGATGTCGACGAGCAGACCAACCTCACGACAGCGCGAAGATCCTGACCTCCCTGCCGATGCCCTGAAGTTCTGCCATCCGGGAGGCCGAGCTGATGCCGCTGTCGCGCAGGATCTCCGAAACCTTGATATCGCCGACGATCGCTTCCGTCGTCATGATCACATTGGGATCGGCAAGGCCCTGGACGCGAGAGGCGATGTTGACGGTCTGGCCGAAATAGTCCTGCCGGTCGTTGAGATTGACCGCGAGGCATGGCCCTTCGTGGATGCCGATCTTCAGCAGGAGGTCGTCGCTGCCGTGTTCGGCATTCAGCCGAAGCATCGCCTCCCGCATTCTGAGCGCGGCGGCCACCGCGCGGTCCGGGCTTGGAAAGGTCGCCATCACGGCATCGCCGATGGTCTTGACCACCGCGCCGGCTTCCGTGGCAACGATCTCGTGCAGAACCCTGAAGTGCGCCCGCACCAGATCGAAGGCGGCAAGATCTCCGACGCGCTCGTAAAGCGCGGTCGAGCCGCGCAAGTCGGTGAAGAGGAAAGTCAGGCTGGTGATCTTCAGGCGCTGGTCGACATCGAGCGTGTCGGTCCGGTAGATGTCCCGGAAACTCTGGTTGGTCAGCAGACGCTTGGCTGTCAGAAACGGCCGTCTGCGGCCCAGCAGGTCGTGCAGGTCATCGCCTGCAATGCAGACATTCGGCACCACTCTGCGATCGGTGTGGTTTTCGAGGGTGAGCCGCAGCAGTCCGGGACGCAGGGTCAGCGTTTCGTTCAGCGCATGCGCGCGGCTGATGACCATCGATAGGTTTTGACGTTCGTCGGTTGGCTCCCCCTTCACGTCGATGAACTGTGCCGAGTGCGTGACCGCATCGAAGATGATGACGAATTGCGGCGGCAGTTTTAAAGACACGAAAGCCTTCTCGCCCGGCGCCAGCTCGATCATCTCCAACAGGATGCGTTCGAATCGCGCCTCCAGGTCCTCCGGCAGGTCGACGCCGGAACTGAAAAAGATCTGCCGGTAATATTCGAGCGGCGGCAGCAGATCGGGGTCGTGGGCGCCGATCCTGCGCACGCGCGGGCTGACCGTGAAAGTCACCTCGACCATCTCGTCGAGGGTCGGCTCGTATCCGGCCGCGCAGAGGGCGCAATGGTAGGTGTCCTGGACGACCCCTTTCAGGGTTGCGCCGCTGTCGAGGACGCCGCCGCATCCCGGGCAAAGCACATTCCAGGTCATCTCGAACGCGCCGATGCGGGCTGCGTGCAGAAGCGCCGCGATCGTTTTCTCTTCATCAAGATGATGTTTTTCGGCGAAGGCCAGCGCATTGATGCGATTGAGATCGCGATCCAAGCCATGCTTGACGACGTTTTCGATGCACGCAACCGTCTGCGGGTCAGCCGCCTGCCGCAGGGTGACAAAAAGCACGTCCATTTCACTCATGAGACAAGTCTCCGTGTGCAGAACCCACGGCGGACGACGCCCGGGCTGGGATCATAACACGGGATTTTCCCAATAGAAATCTACAGGCCAGGACGTTGCGTGCTTCCCAAGCGAAAGCGGTGGTTCAACCGCCCTTGTAAATCCGCTTCAGCGCCGCCAGCAGCCCATCCATTTCGTCTGCTGAAAACAGGTCGATGAAACGCTGTTCATGCGTGTTGATCAGCTTACGCGCCCGCGCGAGCATCGCGCGCCCGGCCTTCGTCAGATGCAGTTCCTGGCGCCGGCGGTCGGCCGCGGAAGGATGGCGCTCGATGAAGTCGCGGGCCGCCAGCCGGTTCACGAGGGCCATCATCGTTGCGCGGTCGGTGCCGAGCGTATTGGCAAGATCGATCTGCGATGCGCCCGGATTGCCGGCGACAAGTTCCATCACCGCAAGCTGCTTCTGCGTCAGCCCGAGCTCCTCCATGGTGTCGGCGAAGTCGCGATAGATCGCCACATGCGCCATGCGCAGGTGAAAGCCCAAGAGATCGCCGAGCCGGCCGACGTCGAGCGGCGGCGCTGCGGAAGCCTCCTCGGCCTCGATTTCGTCCTGCGGTGGTTTTGCGGCCATCATTCGTCTCGCTTCGTTCAGGCGCCATAACCATCAAAATCAGCGGGTTAGTCAATATCCCCGTTGGGAAATTTCCCGTGCTCCCTCGAGCACCAGGATTTGTCGAAAACAGCCTCTTGCATCTCACCGAAAAAAGATATTAGTATGTGTTGCATACAAATTTGCCTACCGCGGAGGAGCGGCGGGCATGGGAGGAGAAAATGGCGCATTCCTTTTCCGGGATGGCTTCGTCGGCGGATTGCGGACTGGTGACGGATGATCCGATCCTTTACCGCGCCCGCGTTGCACCAAATCGTCAGGCTCTGTTCGAGATCGCCACCGGCCGGCAACTGACCTATGCCGAACTCGATACGCGGATCGCCCGCTGCGCCGGTTTCCTCGGCGCTGTGCTCGGAGCGGGGCGGGACGGGGCGCGTGTCGCCATGCTGGCGCGTAATTCGATGGATTCGATCGTGCTTGCCTTTGCCTGCCAGCGCGCCGGCGCCATCTACGTGCCGCTCAACTGGCGTCTCAACGCCGCCGAGCTTCGGCCGATCCTGGCCGATTGCGCGCCGGCGCTTTTGGTCCACGACGAAGAGTTTTCGGCGGCCGTGACGGATCTTGCGGACATCGAGTCCGAGATGGCGGTGATCTCGACGGCCGATGGCCCGGGCGGGCTTGCCGCGCGGATCGAGACGAGCCTCCCGGTGGAGCCCGTGCCCGCCGATGCCGATCGGCCTTGCGTCCTGCTCTATACGTCGGGCACGACGGGGCAGCCGAAGGGCGTCGTCATCACCCGCCGCAACGCCTTCTTTGCCGCCGTCAATTTTTCCTTCGTCGGCGAGATCGGCCCGGGATCGGTCGCTCTCTGCGACCTGCCGTTCTTCCATACGATCGGGCTGATCGCGGTGGCGCGCACCACATTGATGCTGGGTGGCACACTCGTCGTCTCCGACCGCTTCACCCCGGCCCGCACGCTCGCAGCCCTTGCCGACCGGCAGCGCGCCATCACCCATTATTTCGCCGTGCCGCAGATCGCGCTCGCCTTGCGCAGCGATCCCGCCTATAGCGCCGCGGCTCTTTCCGGCCTGCATGCGCTCTTTGTCGGCGGCGCGCCGCTGACGCAGGCGCTGATCGAAAGCTATCTCGGCGACGGCGTGGCGCTGGTCAATGGCTACGGCATGAGCGAGGCGGGAACGGTGCTGCATGTGCCGATCGACCGGCGCGCCGTGCAGGATAATCCCGGCAGCGTCGGTCTGCCGGCGCCGCTGCTCGACATCCGCATCGTCGACGAGGCCGGCCGCGACGTCGGGCAAGGTGAGATCGGCGAACTCTGGCTGCGCGGGCCGGCGGTCACGCCGGGCTACTGGAACAAGCCGCTGGAAAGCGCTGCCGCCTTTACCGACGGCTGGTATCGCACCGGCGATCTCGGCCGACGCGAAATCAACGGCTTCTATCGCATCGTCGACCGGCTGAAGGACATGTATATCAGCGGCGGCGAAAATGTTTACCCCGCCGAGGTCGAAGCCGCCCTCGCAAACCATCCCGATATTCTCGACGTCGCGGTCGTCGGCGTTCCCGACGACAGATGGGGCGAATGCGGCATCGCCTATGTCGTGCTGCGGTCGGGTGCCGCGGCAACGGACGAGGCGATCGCCGGCCATTGCGCCGCAAGGCTCGCCGCCTTCAAGCGTCCGGCGCGTATCCTCTTCGTCGAGACCATTCCCCGTACCGCCTCCGGCAAGGTGCAGAAACATGTTCTGCGCCAGCTGCATTCCGACGAAACCCTTCAACGACAGGCCTGATGAAGCGGCCCCGGCATTCAATGCCGAAACCAATGGAGTAGACCCATGACTGATATGAAATCGCCGGTTCTGGTCGAATTCGATAACGGCATCGCTTTCGTGACCCTCAACCGTCCCGAAAAGCGTAATGCGATGAACCCGGCCTTGAATGCGCGGATGCTGGAGGTGCTCGACGAGCTCGAGGGCGACGAGCGCTGCGGCGTCCTCGTGCTGCGCGGCGCTGGCGAGTCCTGGTCGGCCGGCATGGATCTGAAGGAATATTTCCGCGACAATGATGACAAGCCGCGCGATGTGACGCTGAAGGCGCGGCGCCAATCCGGCGGCTGGTGGGGCCGGCTGATGTATTTCGAAAAGCCGACGATCGCCATGGTCAACGGCTGGTGCTTCGGCGGCGCCTTCACGCCGCTGGTTTGCTGCGATCTCGCCATCGCCGCCGAGGAGGCGAATTTCGGCCTGTCCGAAATCAATTGGGGCATCCTGCCGGGCGGCAACGTCACCCGCGCGGTCGCCGAAGTGATGCGCCATCGCGACGCGCTCTACTACATCATGACCGGCGAATTGTTCGGCGGGCGCAAGGCTGCCGAAATGGGCCTCGTCAACGAAGCCGTGCCGCTCGCCGAGCTTGAAACCCGGGTCCGCAAGATCTGCGCCAGCCTGCTCGAAAAGAACCCGGTGACGCTGAAGGCCGCCAAGGACACCTATAAGCGCGTGCGCAATCTGCCCTGGGATCTCGCCGACGATTACATCTACGCCAAGCTGGAGCAGATGCTGTTTCTCGACAAGACCAAGGGGCGCGACGAGGGGCTGAAGCAGTTCCTCGACGACAAGACCTATCAGCCGGGGCTCGGCGCCTACAAACGCGGGCGCTGAGGTCAGACCCGGCATGGCCGGGCCTTTCGCAGGCCGATCATCGGGAGGAGGATAGAATGAAGATACATGCCGCGGTCGCGCGTGCGCCGCATATGCCGTTTTCGCTGGAAAGCCTCGATCTGGAGGAGCCGCGCGAGGGGGAGATCCTGGTTCGTGTGGTGGCGACCGGGGTTTGCCACACCGATATCGTCATGCGTGACCAGCACCTGCCGGTGCCGCAGCCGGTCGTGCTCGGCCATGAAGGTGCCGGGATCGTCGAGCGTGTCGGGCCGGGCGTTGCCAAAGTGGTGCCCGGCGATCATGTGGTCATGACCTTCAACTCCTGCGGTCATTGCCCGAGCTGCAACGAGCACGAAGAGACCTATTGCCACGAATTCTTCCCGCGCAATTTCTTCGGTTCGCGCGCCGATGGTTCGAGCGGGCTCTCCTATAGAGGGGAGCGGGTGAACGGCAACATATTCGGGCAATCCTCTTTCGCCAGCCACGCGCTCTGCCATGAGCGCAATATCGTGAAGGTGCCCGCAGATGCCGATCTGGCGCTGCTCGGGCCGCTGGCCTGCGGCATCCAGACCGGCGCCGGCGCGGTCATGAATGCGCTGAAGGTCGAACCCGGAAAAGTGCTCGCGGTTTTCGGCATGGGGTCGGTCGGTCTTGCCGCCGTGATGGCGGCGCGGATCGTCGGCGCTTCCAGGATCATCGCCGTCGATATCAACGAGACGCGGCTGGCGCTTGCCGCCGAACTCGGCGCGACCGATATCGTCAACGGCAAGGCGAACGATGCCGTTGCCACGATCATGGCGCTGACCGGCGCCGGCGTCGATTATGCGATCGATGCTTCCGGCGTGCCTGCTGTCATCGATCAATGCGTGCGGGTGCTGGCGCCGCGCGGCACCTGCGGCATCGTCGGTGCCTCGCCGCACGGCGCGACGCTGACGCTCGACCTCACCCATATTCTCTCCGGCGGACGCCGGGTGCGCGGGATCGTCGAGGGCGATTCCAATCCCGACGTGCTGATCCCGCTGCTGATCGACCTTCACCGGCAGGGCCGCTTCCCCTTCGACAGGCTCGTCACCTTCTATGATTTCGCCGATATCAATCAGGCGGTGTTGGATGCGGAAAAGGGCATCGTGCTGAAACCGGTCGTGCGCCAGCCGGCCGCCTGACACCGTTCAAGGGAGGAAACAATGAACACCATCACCCCAATCGCCACCGATACCAGCCCCGATGCGATGAAGGCGCTGCTTGCCCGGCAAAGGGCGTCCTTCCTGAAGGACGGACCGCCTGATATCGAGATCCGTACCGATCGTATCGACCGCGTCATCGCCCTTCTCGTCGACCACAAGGATGCGATCGCCGCCGCACTGTCGGAGGATTTCGGCAGCCGCAGTGTCGAGGCAAGCCTGCTTCTCGATGTTTTCACCTGCGTCGGTTCGCTGAAATATGCCAAGGCCCATCTGGCCGAATGGCTGAAACCCGAGCGGCACGAGGCGCTGTTCCCGGATGCGGTCGCCGAGGTGGTCTATCAGCCGAAGGGCGTTGTGGGCATCCTCAGCCCCTGGAATTTCCCCTATCAGCTCGCGCTCGCGCCGCTTGCCGGTATTCTCGCCGCCGGCAACCGCGCCATGATCAAGCCGTCGGAGGTGACGCCGGCTTCGTCAGCACTGATGACGGAACTGATCGCCTGCGCCTTCGACGACACGGAAATCGCCGTCGTCCAGGGTGGACCGGCCACCGGCACCGCCTTTACATCACTTGCCTTCGACCACCTGATCTTTACCGGCGGCACGGCGATCGCCCATCACGTCATGCGCGCGGCGGCGGAAAACCTGACACCGCTCACACTCGAGCTCGGCGGCAAATCGCCCGTCGTCATCGGCCGCTCGGCCGATCTGGCGGATGCCGCGCGCCGCGTCATGACCGTCAAGACGCTGAATGCCGGTCAGATCTGCCTGGCGCCCGACCATGTCTATGTGCCGGAGGAAAGTGTCGAGGCCTTTGCCAAGCACGCGGTGGCGGCGGTCGGCGCGATGTATCCGACCCTGAAGGAAAATCCTGATTACACTTCGATCGTCAATGGTCGTCATCATGACCGCGTCCAGGGCCTGATCGACGATGCGAGGGCCAAAGGCGCCCGTATCGTCGAGATCAATCCGGCGGCGGAGAATTTCTCGCAGCAATCGGTCCACCGCATCCCTCCGACCCTCATTTTGGACCCGGGCGAGGATATGCGGGTGCTGCAGGAGGAAATCTTCGGGCCGGTGCTGCCGGTCATCGCCTATCGCGATATCGCCGACGTCGTCGACCGCATCAATGCAAAGGCGCGTCCGCTCGCTCTCTATTATTTCAGCCAGGACGGTGACGAGGAGCGCCGCGTTGTCGGCAATACGACCTCCGGCGGGGTGACGGTCAACGACTGCATGAGCCATGTCACCGCCGAAGGCCTGCCCTTCGGCGGCGTCGGCCATTCCGGCATGGGCGCCTATCACGGCAAGTTCGGCTTCCTCACCTTCTCGCATCCACGTGCCGTCTATCACCAGAGCAGGATGGTGGAAGCGGAATATATGATGCGGCCGCCCTTCGGCGAGGCGATGCGCGGCTTCCTGGCCGCGGCGATTTGCAAGTAAAGGAAGTCATGCCCGGCGGACCACGCCGGGCTCCTTGTTCGACCGCGGGGCGCCGGCGAATTTCGGCTGGCTGGCAGCGGAACGCGCTGCAACTATCGGCATCTCAGCGGCTTTTAATCGCGCGATAATAGTCCCATTGCGCAGTCTTATCCGAATAACGCATTATTGCGCCATCCCAAGACATGTCCAGACGAAGAGGGGGCGGTTGTTAAGCATGCCTTATAACAGGCGTGTCAGGCTGGCCTGGTCGATATTCCATGCCGCCCCATGAGATCGGTTTAACCAAGCTCAAACCAGTTTCGCCTATGATGAGTTCGTTACATGTCTTGGAAGGTGGATCCAGCGCGGTGAATGGCAATTGGACGCAATTCGGTGGCAACCTTTCTTTCGTGTGTCTGGCAATTTCGCTGTGGGCGCTTTTTTCGATTCAGTTTCAGCACCATTCCTTCCGGCAGGAAAAAATCGCCTTCGGAATCATAGCCGGCGCTGCCTCCATCGGCTCCATATTGCTGGCCATTGAATTCCATCCCGGCATCTATATCGACATGCGTTTTGCGCCGCTTGCATTGGCCGGCATGTTCGGTGGGCCGATCGCGGCCGCCTTTGCCGCATTGCTGGCGATCGCCTTTCGTTTTTTCGTCGGCGGCGCGGCGATGGTCGACGGGATCATCACCATGGCCGTCGCCACCGGCATCGGTCTGGCCGGTCATGGCTGGACTCGCAAGAGATCGCCGGGGCTCATGGACGTTGCGCTGCTAAGCCTCGCCCTCGGCGTTGCATTGGTCCTGTCGATGGCGATGCTTCCCACCTTGGTGAATGCCCATGTGCTCGCCGGCGTCGGGTTTCCCCTGACCGCATTGAATTGCCTGGCGACCGTTCTGGGCGGGCTCGTCCTCCTGAAAACACAGCAATGGGAGCTGGAACGAAGCATATTGGTGACCGCGTTTTCGCAGTCGCCCGACTATCTCTATGTAAAGGACCGAAACAGCCGGTTCATCACCGTCAATGAAAACATGACCCGCCTCTTCCGTTTCAGGACGACGGCGGAGATGACCGGATTGTCGGATTTCAATCTGATGTCGCGGCCGCTCGCCGAGGAATTATATTATCTCGAGCAGCAGGTCATAGACACCGGGGTGCCGCTGATCGATTCCACCGAATATATCGAAGGCAGATTCCTGCTCGCCTCCAAGGTTCCGCTGCGGGACAAGCAGGGGCGGGTGATCGGCCTTGCCGGTGTAACGCGCGATGTTACGGAGCGTACTGCCCTGGAGCGAGAGTTGCGCGAAAGCAAGAACCTGCTCTCGCATGCGATGGCCGGCATGTCCGATGGCATCGCCATGTATGACAGCAACGGCTTTATCCTCTTTTGCAACGATCAGTATCGCCATGCGTTCCCGCTCTCCGGCGATGCCCGCGTGGTCGGCGCCCATATCAGCGACATCCTGCGCCGCGTCGTCGAAACCGGCGAGCGGCCCGGTATCCCCGAAGGGGATATTGAAGGTTGGATCAAGGCCGCCGCGGCTTCCCTGCACAGCAACAAGGACGAAGAGGTTCAGCTCCATAACGGCGACTGGCGCAGCATCCGGACAAGGCTTGCGGAGGACGGCACGGCAATGGCCGTCGTCTCCGACATCACGGCGACGAAGCAGGCCGAAATCGCGCTCAGATTGTCGGCGGAGCAGCTGAAAAACCTTGCCGAGACCGATGGCCTCACCGGCATGGTCAACCGCCGCGCTTTCGACGAAGCTTTCACCCGCGAGACCGCGGGCAGCGCCCGGAAAAACACGCCGTTCAGCCTGCTGATGGTCGATATCGACCGCTTCAAGGCCTATAACGATACCTATGGTCATCCCGCCGGAGACCAATGCCTGCGGGTCGTCAGCAAATGTCTGCGCCAATCCGTCAGCCGACCGGCGGATATCGTCGCGCGCTACGGCGGCGAGGAATTCGTGGTGTTCCTCCCCGACACCAGCGCCAAAGGGGCGATGATCGTCGCCGAGCAATTCGCCCGGCGCCTGGCCCAGGAGAATATCGCGCATTCCGGTAGCGAATTTGCCCGAGTGACGGCGAGCATCGGCGTATCCTGTGCCACCGGCGCCGTCCTGCGGACCAACCCGAACCGCCTCCTGACCGAGGCCGACGCGGCGCTCTACGACGCCAAGACACAGGGCCGCAATCGCATTCTGGCCCATTCGCCAAACGGGGACCGGCCCACCATCAAGGAAGCCGGTTAAATCGAGATCCTTCTTTGATAGGTTTTTTCTATCAAACCATCGCGCCTGTGGCCTTGATGTTTTCCGCGCTTCGACAATAAGGGCGCATGGACACAAAATTCATTGGCAAGAAATCGGCGGCGGCCGGCGGTTGGGGTGCTTTGAAGAGCTGCGGCAAGCAATTGCTGCAAAGCGGCATGCCCATCTCGGGCGCGCGCACCATGCTGAAGGCGAACCAGCCGGATGGCTTCGATTGCCCCGGCTGCGCCTGGGGCGATCCGGAACACGGATCGTCATTCGAGTTCTGCGAGAACGGCGTGAAGGCGGTCGCCTGGGAGGCGACGGAGAAGCGGGCAACGCCCGCGTTCTTCGCGGAGAAGACGGTGTCTGAGCTTCGCCGGCTGACGGACTATGAACTCGAACTCAACGGCCGCCTGACACATCCGATGCGCTACGACGCGGCGAGCGATCGCTATCTGCCGGTTGCGTGGGAGGATGCCTTTGCCGAGATCGGCAGCATCCTGACGCGCCTCGATACCCCCAACCGGGCGGAATTCTACACCTCGGGCCGGGCCAGCAACGAAGCCGCTTTTCTCTACCAACTGTTCGTGCGCGTCTACGGCACCAATAATTTTCCCGACTGCTCAAACATGTGCCATGAAGCAAGCGGCATCGCCATGCGCCAGGCCATCGGCGTCGGCAAGGGCACCGTGCTTCTGGAGGATTTCGAAGAGGCCGACGCGATCTTCGTGATCGGGCAAAACCCGGGCACCAACCATCCGAGAATGCTCGGCGACCTGCGCCGGGCGGCGATCCGCGGCGCGCGCGTCGTCGTCTTCAATCCGATCCGCGAGCGCGGACTGGAGCGCTTCTCCGATCCGCAGGACAAGATGGAAATGCTGCGCGGCGGTTCGACCGATATCGCCAGCCTTTATCTGCAGCCGCAGCTCGGCGGCGACATGGCCGCGGTGCGGGGCATGGCCAAGGCCGTGCTGGCTGCAGAAGACAGAGCGGTCGCCGCCGGTCTGCCCGCCGTTCTCGACCATGCATTTCTCACCGAACATTGCGCGGATTTTCAAGCGTATCGGGCGGCGGTCGAGGCCACAGGCTGGGCTGAGATCGAGGACCAGTCGGGACTGAGCCGGCAGGAGATCGAACGGGCGGCCGATGTCTACATCACCGCCGAACGTGTCATCTGCACCTGGGCGATGGGCGTCACCCAGCATCTGCATTCGGTCGCGACGATCCGCGAGATCGCCAACTTCATGTTCCTGCGCGGCAATATCGGCAAACCAGGCGCCGGCCTCTGCCCGGTGCGCGGCCATTCCAACGTGCAGGGCGACCGCACCGTCGGCATCAACGAAAAGCCGGAGGACGATTTCCTCGATGCACTGGAAAAACACTTCCGCTTCGCCGTTCCTCGCGAACATGGCCACAATGTTCTGGCCGCGATCGGCGCGATGCTCGACGGCTCGGCCGAGGCCTTTATCGGGCTCGGCGGCAATTTCGCCCGCGCCACGCCCGACAGCGCCCTTGTGGAAATGGCGCTTCGGCAGCTGAAACTGACGGTGCACATCGCAACCAAACCCAACCATTCGCATCTCATGCCGGGCGAAGCGGCCTTTATCCTGCCCTGCCTCGGGCGCACCGAGATGGATCTGAACGAAGCCGGCAATTCCCAGCTCGTCAGCGTTGAGGATTCGATGAGCATGGTGCATGGCTCCGCGGGCATCAATCGTCCGGCCTCGCCGCATATTCTCTCGGAAGTCGCCATCATTGCCGGCATTGCGGAAGCGACGGTCGGTTCGACGGTGGTCGATTGGGCGGAGCTCGCCGATGACTACGATCTCATCCGCGATCATATCGAGGCGACCATTCCGGACTTCGAAAACTATAATGCGCGCCTGCGCAAACCGCGAGGCTTCCATCTGCGCAATGCGGCAAGGCATCGGGAATGGCAAACGCCAACGGGCAAGGCCTCATTCTCGTCCGAGGCGCTTCCCGACGAGACGGTGCATCAACGCGCAAGAAAGGGCGAGGGAGGTCGCTTCGCCCTGCAGACATTCCGGTCGCACGATCAATACAATACGACAGTCTATGGTCTCGACGACCGATATCGCGGTGTCTACGGAGAGCGGCAGGTCATTTTCATTCATCCCGACGATCTGAAGGCGATGAATGCCGAGGCCGGCGAGCGCATCGACGTGGTCGGCGAGCATGATGACGGCATCGAGCGCGTCGCTGAGGATTTCCGTCTGGTGCCCTATGACATTCCGAGGGGCAGCATCGCCGGTTATTATCCGGAGCTGAACGTGCTGGTGCCGCTCGCCAGCGCTGGCAAGGAAAGCGATACGCCCACCTCGAAATCGATCATGGTGTCCTTCCGCGGGCGAAACGCCGCGTGAGCGAAGAGCCGTCCGAAGTCGATCGGTTTCTCGCCCTCGTCGCTGCGACGCGGGAGGGGGACATCAGCCTGACAGCCATACAGGCAGGTCTCCTCGTTGCCGCCAAACTCGACATTGCGCGTGACAGCCGCTCTTTTGCGCGCAAGCTCGGGATCGCACATTCCCTCGTGCTGCGGGAACTTAACGCGCTGGCGGAGCGCCAAGGCATGCTTGAAATCGTCAAGCGGGATCAGAAGACGATGAGACTGCACTACATATTGCCGCCATCTTCTTCGCGGTAACCGCCGCTATATACGGCAGACGCGCTTCCTGGTGTCGGAAGGATATTCCCCATAGGTCGATTTGTAGACCGCTGAAAACCTTCCGAAATGAAAGAATCCCCATTTGAGACAGATGCCTTTCATGGTCGCCTTGCTCTCGGGATCGAGAAGGTCCTGCCGCGCCGAGCGCAAGCGAAGCGTCAGCAGATAGGCGGCGGGGGAGGTGCCCCTGAAGGCCCGGAAGCCGGTTTCGAGTGCACGGCTGGAGACGCCGGCGGCTTCGGCCACCTTCGGCATGGTGATCGGCTGATCGATATTGGCCTGCATGAAATCGATCGCCTTGCGGACATGCCGGGGAGCGATGAGGGCGGGCCCCTTGTCGAGGAAATGCGACAGCCGGTTCGGCACCATGCGCACGACAAGATCGGCCAGTGCCTGGGTCATGTGCGCCATGGCGATTGGCGACTGCAGCAAGGGGCCGTCGTCGCGCATGCCGATGGCGATCGTCTCCGTCAGGTTGCCGATCGTTCGGCCGACCGGCGTCGACAGATCCAGTTCCGGCAGCAGATCGAGCGAGCCGCTGAACGGTATTTCGAACGTCTGGCCGATCGTCTGGAGGATCACCGACCAGTTGATCAGCAATTCGTCGATGACATTCGACTGGCCGTGCATGATGACGCTGTCTGGTTCGAAATTATTATAGAGAAGCAATTTTCCTCGCCCCGCCTCGGCGACGCGGGATCCATAGGTCACCCCCATGCCGCCGCTTCGCGGCACGACAACCGACAGATATTCCGCCGTATCGACGGTCGGCTCGATGTTGAACTGAAACTCCGCTTCGTGATAGCCGGTAAGCAGGACGGCGCTGTCACTGGCAGAAAAATCCAGCCCCCAATGGAACTCCTGGGCGCGGCCGACAGGCTCGGCATCGAATGCGCCGAAGGCGCCCCCGAGCGTTTCGACCATGTTGTCGAAGGATGAACCGCGAAACCGGAACGAAAATGGCGAAGGGCTAGTTTCGGACATGCTGTTCCCCCTGTTCCGTGTGGCGGCGTTGACCTGCTCTCAACTGCTCGCTCCCGTGGCGATGCGCGGTCCGGGCTGACGGTTTGATGTGCGTACCTCTTTCGGCCCTGCCGATAGCCATGATCATCGTCCCCCGCTTCTCAGTGCTGACGGGCGGGTTTGATGGGCGAGCCCTGGCTATATCCTAGCCGATCGAGGCCTGGAGTGCAGCAGGCAGCCGCGGAGCAGGTCGATCTCCGCGTGGTATCGACAGCAGGATCAGCGCTTTGCGCAAGCCGACACAGGCCGAATTCGGGCGTGGCAGGCGTCAAAAAAACCGACCCATTGAATGCATTGTCGACAGTCCCCATCCGACCGGTTTTCGCAGCCTGAGGGCAGGAACTGGCAGAACTCGGAACAATAGGCAAGCGTTCGCGCCACCGGTTATCGGTGATAAAACGATTACGCAGAGGGGCAATTTTATGGGGTGTATCCGTGATGCCACGAAGGGCTCAACGCGGCGATCTTGCCGAGATACGCATCATCATCTGACGCTATGGAGAATATCACGGCCCGGGATCAGCGCAGTCGCCTGCCGAAGGTTCATAGTGGACCGCTTATAGCCTTCGGCAGGCAGACAGGCATGCAGGCATACGCACGGGATGGGGTGCGTATGTACGGTCCCTTCCATCCTTTTGGGGGTGATGGATGAACGGGCTTGGCTTGAGGACCGCAAACCATCATGGCCTTGGTCGAGAATCATCTTATTGCTCCGTGGCCATCGAGCAATTGCCGGCCCCCGATAAAGTCGGCCGAGGAGGTTTTCGCGACGCAGTCTGGACTGGGTTTGCGCAAAATGTATAGGAAGGCGCTGGCTGGAGGCATGGTCGCGCCGCAGCTTGCGCAAAGTGGATAGAGACTTGAATGTCTCGTTTGGCAAGCAGGAAAAGCTTGCTTAACGCAGCGGGATTGCTCCGGCGTCACTGCTCGACCCGCCCACCCTCATAGAACGCATAGGGCGCCCGGCGCCGGCCGCGCAGTCGCCGATCTCTATGACATCGATACGCTACGAGCGCAATTCCCCGGTCAGCCGATATTGTGATCGGGCAGGCCACAAGACGCCATTTGACATCAAGTATCTTCACCGCTCGGCGGCGGCCGGCTTCCCAGTTCCCGAGATGGCGACGTGTTCGATGTCCAGCGAAATGGAAGACGGCCGCATTAGAACAGAATGATTTTAGGCCCGGTCGGCCTAAAATTGAATTCTGTTCTAAATCAAAAGGTTAGAGCATGATGTCAGGAGAAAACCGCTTACACTTTTCGACATCACGCTCTAGGAGCTTCAGAGGGCGACCGACAGGGCGCTGTCGCGCTGGGGGGCTGTCTCCTGCGAGTTCACCATCGCACTTGCGAGCTGGCGGAAGGTGACGAGCCCCAAGGTTTCTCCGGCAGGCGAGACCACCCTGGCATCGCCCTCAGGCGCCGATGACAGCATTCGGACGGCCTCTTCGACGGTCGTTCCTGCGGCAATCGCCAGTCCGACCGGCGCCGCACCGGCGTGCAGCGGCGTCATGACGGCTTCGACATGGATGACCCGGCCGCGATTGACCTCCTTGACGAAGTTGGCGATGTACTCGTCGGCCGGGCGCAGGACGATGTCCTGGCTGGTGCCCTGCTGGATGACTTCGCCGTCGCGCAGGATGGCGATCTGGTCGCCGAGCCGCAGCGCTTCGTCGAGATCGTGGGTGATGAAGACGATGGTTTTCTTGATCTCCTTCTGGATGTCGAGAAGCACCGTCTGCATGTCCGTGCGGATCAAGGGATCGAGCGCCGAATAGGCTTCGTCCATGAGAAGGACCGGGGCATCGTTGGAGAGAGCTCTGGCCAGGCCGACACGCTGCTGCATGCCGCCGGAAAGCTGGTTGGGATAACGCTGTTCGAAGCCTTTGAGCCCGACCCGCTCCAGCCAGCGCATGGCGACGTCGACGGCTTTCGACCGCTCCATGCCCTGCACTTCGAGGCCGAAGATGGTGTTGTCGAGCACGTTGCGGTGCGGCAGCAGCGCGAACTTCTGAAACACCATCGCCGTCTGGTGCCGGCGAAACGCCCGCAACTCTGCCTCGTTCATCTTCACGACATCGACGCCGTCGACCAGCACTTCGCCGGCGGTCGGATCGATCAGCCGGTTAATGTGGCGGATCAGCGTCGATTTGCCCGAACCCGACAGGCCCATGACGACCTGGATGCGGCCGGAAGGGATCTCGACATTGATATCCCGGAGACCGAGCACGTGACCGTGCTTTTCGTTGAGCTCGGTCTTCGACAGTCCCTTCTGAACCGCCTCGACATGGGCGGCGGGATTGGGGCCGAAGATCTTGTAGAGGTGGCGGATCTTGATGCCGCCGAAACGCTGCTCAGCCATGGACGGTCTCCCGATGCTTCTGGAGCCTTTTGCCATAAGCCTGGCTGACTCGGTCGAAGATGATGGCGATGCCGACGATGGCAAGACCATTGAAGATACCCAGCGTGAAATACTGGTTGGCGATAGCTTTGAGCACCGGCTGGCCGAGGCCCTGGACGCCGATCATCGAGGCGATGACCACCATGGCCAGCGCCATCATGATCGTCTGGTTGATGCCGGCCATGATGGTCGGCAGCGCCAGCGGCAGCTGCACCTTGAACAGCTTCTGCGATCGCGAGGTGCCGAAGGCGTCGGCTGCTTCAAGCACGTCCTTATCGACGAGCCGGATGCCGAGATCGGTCAGGCGGATCATCGGCGGGATGGCGTAGATGACGACGGCGATCAGGCCGGGCACCTTGCCGATGCCGAGCAGCATGACGACGGGGATGAGGTAGACGAAGCTCGGCATCGTCTGCATGACGTCGAGGATCGGGTTGATGACGCGCTGCAGCCGATCGGAGCGGGCCATCAGGATACCCATCGGAATGCCGATGGCGATGGACAGAATCGTGCAGACGAAGATCATCGAGACCGTCCGCATCGTATCGTCCCACATGTCGAAATAGCCGATCAGCATCAGCGTCACCAGACAGCCGAAGACGATCTTCAGGCTGCGGCTGGCAAACCAGGCGATGGCAAGGACGATCAGGGTGATGATCGGCCATGGCGTCTGGGTCATGAAACGCTCGGCGGCGATGAGGAAATGCTGCAGCGGCACGAACAGTGTTTCGATGCCGTCGCCGTAGGCGCGGGTGAACCCGCGAAAGCCGTCATCGATCGCCTTCTTCAGATTGCGAAGCGCGTCGTCGTCCATATGTGGAAACTTATAAAACCATTCCATTCGGTTCCCCTTTTCTTCAAAGAGCCGCGGCAGTCTTTTTGTTTTTATCGGCGAGCGAGAAGCGGTGCGCTTTTGGCGCACCGCGATAGTCAGTATTAAAGGGCAGCTTCGATCTTCGTGGCTGCCTCAGGCGAAACCCACTTGGACCAGATGTCCTTGTTTTCTTTCAGGAAGTGCTTGGCGCCGTCTTCGCCGGTCGCCTGGTTGTCGGTCATCCACGACATCAGCTTGTTGACCGTGTCGTTGCTCCAGGAGCGCTTCGCCAGGTAGTCCATGACCTCAGGCCCGACCTTTTCCGAGAAAGGCTTGGCAACCAGGGTGACGACGTGATCGACCGGCCACGAAGCGGGCTTGGGATCGGGGCAGTCGGCAACGGTGATGCAGCGCTTCCATTCGGCTGAATCCTCCGGCACGCCGGCTTCGAGCTTGACCATCTGATACTTGCCGAGCAGCGCGGTCGGCGCCCAGTAATATCCGGCCCAGCCTTCCTTGCGTTCGTAGGCCTTGGCGATCGAACCGTCGAGGCCGGCGGCGGAACCGGTGTCGACGAGGGTGAAGCCCGCCTTCTCGGCTTCAAAGGCCTTGTAGAGCTGCGAGGTGACGACCGTACCGCCCCAGCCCTGCGGGCCGTTGACGATGGCGCCCTTCTTCGGATCTTCGGGATCGGGGAAGAGTTCCGGATGCTTCAGCACGTCGCCGATCGTTTTGATATCGGGATGGGCGTCGGCGAGATATTTCGGAATCCACCAGCCCTGCACGCCGCCGTCCGGCAGCGGCGAGCCGACCTGGACGATGCGGCCTTCTTCCGTGCCCTTCTTGACGACGTCGGGCAGAAGATCGATCCAGGCTTCGGGCGCGATATCCGGCTGGCCCTTTTCGGCCATGGAGGTGATCGTCGGGACGGTGTCGCCGACGGTGATGTCAGCGCTGCAGCCGTAGCCTTCGTTCAGGATGAACTTGTCCAGGTTGGAGAGAACTTCGGCGCTCTGCCAGTTCATGCTGGCGATGGTCACGCTGCCGCATTCGGCAGCGCTGGCGAATGACGCGCCGCCGATCAGGCCGAACGTCAAACACGTCGTTGCAAGTAATTTTTTCATTTCTCGTTCCCTCTGTTTAGCGGCTTGTCTTGCCGAGCGGGGTGCCGCAGTACCCGCCCCAACGGTCGTCAGGAAACCTTTCCCATACTCACCGATTTCTGAAATGCTGCCGATAATCCCTTGGCGACCGAAGCGTCGAACCCCGCCGCCCGCATGCTGTCGATGGCCGCCGCCGTCGTGCCGCGATAGTCGAGAAAGGTTTGAACGACCTCCTCAGGGCTCTCGTCACGGCGCTCCAAAAGCCGGCCGGCGCCCGATATCACCGTATTGACGGCGCGGCGCGCAATCGCGGCCGGCAGGCCGCGGGCGATGGCGTCACGCATCATGGCGGCCGCAAGCAGCGCCGGGAAGGCCGGTCCGGACCCGGAAAGGCCGGTGAGGTAATCGATGTCGCTTTCGCTTGCGACCTCGTCCTGCGATCCGCATGCCTCGAAAATGGCGCGGACGACGGCGCGGTCGCCTTCCGGAATGTCGCCCGCAGCAATCCAGGGCGTATAGGACCTGGCCACTTCGGCGCCGGCATTCGGCAGGGCGCGGACGACACGGCCGGTCTTGTGGCGTTGTGAAAGGGCGGCAAGACTGATGCCCGCCATGACCGAAATGACGAGCTTGCCGCCAGCATCGACATCAAGGGTGCGCCAGTCATCGGGCCGGACGGAGAGAAGGATCACGTCCGAGCGGTCGGCAAGCACCTGATTGTCGGAGGTCCAGAAGGAGTTCGCGAAGCGATCCGGCTGCAGGCTGCGATAGGAGAGCGAGAGATTCCGAGGCTCGACCAGGCCGGCATCGACAATCGAGCCGGCGATTGCTCCGCCCAGCCAGCCGCCGCCGCCAATGATACCGATCCTCAAGGAAACGCTCATCCGGGCCTCCTCTAGCCGGGCCTGTAGCGATGCCGGGAGAAGAAGCGGTCGAGCTCCCTCTGCTGCGGCACGACGCCCGTGTAGATCGCGATATATTCCGGAATCCGTTTCATGCGGACGGCGAGTTCCTCCCTTGATTGCATGGAAATATATCCGATCTGAACAAGGTACGTTGTGCGCGCTCTGACATCCGATGTCGTTTCTGGTAACCCGAACCGCATGAACATGCGTTTGAGCGCCTCAAGCCGGATCTGATCGGCCTGCTGGACTTCTGCGAGAAGCTCGTCGGATTGCAGCGCCCAGCTGCGCACGGCAAACTCGAACTTCGCGTCGAACAGATCGTTGTCGAGCCAGCAATCGAACACGTTGAGCATCGCCTCGGCCAGCGATTCCGCATAGGCTTCGGCCCGCTTGACGATGTTGCCGGTGTTTTTGTCGCGCCACAGCGCGACGAGCGCGCTCAATAGCTCCTCCCGATCCTTGAAGAACCAGTAGAAGCTCGTGCGCGAGAGATTGAGCTTCTTCGCCAGCGGCAGAATCTTCACCGAATCCACGCCGGATTCCAGCAGGGAGTGGTAGGCTGCCTCAAGCCACCCTTCCTGCGACCCGCGCCAGCCAGTGTCGTTTAAAGCCTGATCCATGCCTTATCTCCTATCAAATTATGAAGCCGCGCACAAGAAAAATGTACATCAGTGTCGAAAATAGCGACTTAACTGTTTTCGTCGTTGACACATATGTACATTGCGCTTAGCGTTTCCCTCGATGTTTTAATCCGGAACCACGGCCCATGTCGAATGATCCCCTTCTGCAGCCCTATCAGCTCAAGCATTTGAAGTTGCGCAACCGTATCATCGTGACGTCTCACGAGCCGGCCTATCCGGAAGACGGCATGCCGAAGGGAAAATATCGCGCCTATACGGTGGAGCGGGCAAAGGGTGGGGTGGCTTTGACGATGACGGCGGGCTCGGCTGCCGTCTCCAAGGACAGCCCGCCGGTTTTCAACAATCTGCTTGCCTATAAGGACGAGATCGTGCCCTGGATCAGGGAAATGACCGATGCCGTGCATGAAGAGGGTGCGGCGATCATGATCCAGCTGACCCATCTCGGCCGGCGCACCCGCTGGGACAAGGGAGACTGGCTGCCGGTCGTTGCCCCATCCCATCATCGCGAAGCTTCGCACCGCGCCTTCCCGAAGAAGATGGAAGATTGGGATATCGAGCGCATCATCAAGGACTTCGCCGATGCGGCCGAACGCATGAAGGCGGGCGGCATGGACGGTGTCGAACTCGAGGCCTATGGTCACCTGATCGACCAGTTCGTGTCTCCGCTCACCAACGAGCTCGATGGCCCCTATGGCGGCTCGCTCGACAATCGTCTGCGCTTCTGTTTCGACGTGTTCAAGGCGATCCGGAAGCGGGTGGGCGACGATTTCATTCTCGGTCTGCGCTATACCGCCGACGAATGTCTTCCCGGCGGCACCGGCAAGGCCGAAGGCATCGAAATCTCCAAGCGCCTGAAGGAAAGCGGCCTCATCGATTACCTGAACGTGATCCGCGGCCACATCGATACCGACGCGGGTCTGACCGACGTGATCCCGATCCAGGGCATGGCGAATTCACCGCATCTCGACTTCGCCGGCGAGATCCGCGCCGCGACCGACTTCCCGACCTTCCATGCGGCGAAGATCCCCGACGTCGCCACCGCCCGCCACGCGATCGCGGCCGGCAAGGTCGACATGATCGGCATGACCCGCGCCCACATGACCGATCCGCACATCGTCCGCAAGATCATCGAAAAGCGGGAAGAGGATATCCGTCCCTGCGTCGGCGCCAATTACTGTCTCGATCGCATCTATCAGGGCGGGGCCGCCTACTGCATCCACAATGCTGCCACCGGCCGCGAACTGACCATGCCGCATATCGTGGCAAAGGCCGACACCAGGAAAAAGGTCGTCATCGTCGGCGCCGGTCCGGCCGGTCTGGAGGCGGCGCGCGTCGCCGGAGAGCGCGGCCACCAGGTCGTCGTCTTCGAAGCGGCGAACAATGCCGGCGGCCAGATCCGGCTCACCGCCCAAAGCGAGCGCCGCAGGGAGATGATCAGCATCATCGACTGGCGCATGAGCCAGTGCCAGAAATACGACGTCACCTTCCACTTCAACACCTGGGCAGAAGCCGACACGATCGAAGCCGAGAACCCCGATGTCGTCATTATCGCGACCGGCGGCCTGCCGCATACCGAGGTTCTCTCGCGCGGCAACGAGCTGGTGGTCTCCTCCTGGGACATCATCTCCGGCGACGTGAAGCCTGGAACCAACGTGCTGATCTTCGACGATGCCGGCGACCATGCCGGTCTTCAGGCGGCGGAGTTCGTCGCCAAGGCAGGCGCCAAGGTCGAGATCATGACGCCGGACCGCTCCTTCGCGCCGGAGGTCATGGCCATGAACCTGGTGCCCTATATGCGCGCGCTTCAGAAGCATGACGTGACCTTCACCGTCACCTATCGTCTGGAGGCCGTCGAGAAGAGCGGCAACCAGCTCGTCGCCCATGTCGGCAGCGATTACGGCGGGATTGCCAAGCAGAGCAGCTTCGACCAGATCGTCGTCAATCACGGGACCATCCCGCTCGACGAGCTCTATTTCGAGCTGAAGCCCAGCTCGAGCAATCTCGGCGAGATGTCGCACGACCAGCTTCTCCAGGGAGAGCCGCAGTCCGTCATGCGCAATCCTGAAGGCAAGTTCCAGCTGTTCCGGATCGGCGATGCTGTCGCTGCGCGCAATACGCATGCCGCCATTTATGACGGCCTGCGCATCGCCAAGGATATATGATTGCAGGAGCGGCCGCGCGTCGGCCGCTCCTTTCGGGGGATGATATGAGTTTACGTGAAGAAAGCCTCCGGCTTTTCGTGGATGCCGCATCTCTGGCTTTCGATCAGTTCGCGAAAGCTCAGGAGTCCCGGCGCTCGATCGGTCAGTTTTTTGCGGCGCTGGAGCAGCCGGGGATCATGCGTGCGGGGAAGGGAAGCCGGTTGCCCGTCTGCGCTCAGCTTGATGTGGCGCTTGCGGTCGATCCCTCCTATGATCCTTCGCTGGCGCGATTGATCGCGGCGTTCAAAGGCATCGAGCCGATGCTTGAATGGCGTCGGCGCACCAAGTATGACCACACGGCCGGCGACAATTTCGTCGATGGACATGCCAATGCCATGATCATCGGCCCGGGAGGATTGGAGGAGCGGAGCGACCTGTGGCTCGGTGTGACATTGCTGGCGCCGCACGTGCGCTATCCCGATCACGACCACCCGCCGGAGGAAGTTTATCTCGTGCTTTCCGAGGGAGAATTTCAGCAAGGGGAGGGGGACTGGTTTTCGCCTGGTATCGGCGGATCGTTCTACAATATCCCCGGGATCAAACATGCCATGAGGTCGGTGGACACACCGCTCTTCGCCTTCTGGGCGCTGCTTGCCGAACGGCCGCATTGATGGCCGGCAGTCTAGACATAAAGGGGTTTTGCAAATGAAGATTCTCGTGCCCGTCAAGCGCGTCGTCGACTACAACGTGAAGATCCGGG